>CAVWVT010000008.1:0-309796 GCA_963758535.1 uncultured Verrucomicrobiae bacterium
ACGACAAGCTGCGTCCCTTTGTTGTAAACGGAAATGTTATTCATGACAATACAGCCATGGGTGGACCAGGAAGTACCCTCACCCTCGCGCAATGGTCCTTCTACACAAATACCCTCCGCTTCATTCAAATAGCAAGTATTATGAAAGACCTTCGTTTCCGGGGCTGAAGAGACGTAAATGCCACGCGCCTCGCCCGCATGATAGAGCGGCTGCGCCAGCGATTCGCCGCCGTGGCGCTCCGATCGAAAAGTACTAACCTTGCCGCGTCGTGCCGCTTCCTCATCTGGGACAAGATAATCAGCCTGCAAAGGATTTCGATTAGCATAAGAGATGTTGTTAAAGACACGGTTGCCTGCAGAAATCTCCACTTCAATTCCCGGGCCTTCGTTGTCGTGACAAAGATTGCCTTCGATGAGGTTATCGTTACAGCCTCCATCGAGCCAAAGGCCCGGGCCGATGTTGTATGCGAATTCGTTATGACTTACGCGGCCATGAGTAAAGGCAGGGATGAGCTTGGCGCCGCCGCAGTGCCAGTTGAAAGTAATACCGATCGATATTGTTGTAGATAACGCGGCATCCTTCAATGACGTGGCCTTCGCCAGTGCCGCCAATGCCCGTGCTGCCGTTACATGCTATCGTGCAGCGGAGAAGCTTATCGTTATTTCCTCCCAGGCTGACACCTACGAAGTCAGACCAGCTGATGCTACAGGATTCCAGGGTGTCATTATTGCCGTATAACACGCAAGCAGGCCAGTTAACGATGCCAAGCGTGCTCGAGTGCCGCATTTGGAGATTACGAATGATGATATTGCTGCCATTGACATAGAGCCATGCTCCACGTAGCGCGACTTCCATTGTTTTTGCGTTTGGATCAGTTGAATCCGGTAGCCAGACAAAAAGCTGATTCTTCGCTACATCACAAAAGAAAGCTCCCGCTTGGAGTTGATCTTTCTTAGTGACACGGCGCAGGTGTTCGGCATCGAGAAGAACACCATCCCTGGCGAATACCAATCTCACGTCGTTCGTCCGCCAGAAAGAAGGACTCTTGGGATCAGTGGATCGGTACAGAACCGGAGGCAAGGCGGCTTTCCAGATCTCACCATTTTCGCGTGTCCAATGCTTGATCACGTCGGAGCCTTTGATGACGACGGTTTCACCGGGAGCGGCTGCGAAAACGATCGGAACCTCAGCCGTACCTGAAGCGTTAATAATTACAGTTTCGCGGTATTGGCCAGCGTGAATTATTACTTTATCGCCAGCGTGAACTTTCAACGCTGCGGCCGAGATAGTCTTCAAGGGTTTCTCGAGAGTCCCCGCGTTGCTATCAGATGCTTTGGCATTCTTCTGATCGACAACAAACTCTCGGGCGGTGATTCCCCCTGGAAAGGCCGCGATAAGCAACACCCAGATCAAACGTCGGCTCATTCCGTTCCCAAACTTGTTTTCTTACTGATTTGATCCCGTAATCGATCGAACTCGGCCAGGGCCATTCCGACTATTTGGTCCATGTTGTAGTAACGATAGGTGGCGAGGCGACCGACGAAGCTAACATTTTTTTCCAGCGCGGCGCGATCGGCATACTTCGCATAAAGCGCTTTGGCGTCGGGCGCGGGAATCGGATAATAGGGCTCGCGCCCGGGACCGAAATTTTGCGGGTATTCGCGGACGATTGTTGTAGCCGGAAGCTGCTGGCCGGTGGCGTGTTTGATTTCGACGATGCGGGTAAAATCGTGATCGTTGGGGTAATTGACCTGCATGGCCGGCTGGAAATACTCCTGGCTCAAGGTCTCGGGCTCAAAGCGGAGTGAGCGATACGGCAGGTTGCCGAAACAGTGATCGTAGTACTCATCGATGGGGCCGGTGTATATCAAGTGTTTGAATTCAACCTGTGTGCGCGCTTCGCGATAATCGGTGTTGAGCAGGACCTTGATCTTTGGATGAGCGAGCATTTTTTCAAACATCGCAGTGTAACCGGGCGTGGGCAGAGCTTGAAAGCGTTCCGAGAGATAGCGGTCATCGCGGTTCGTGCGGATCGGGATACGCGCGCAGACGCTGGCATCCAGGTCTTTAGCATCGCGCTGCCATTGTTTGCGCGTGTAGTTCTTGAAGAACATGTCGTACAATTTCCATCCGACCTGAGAGACAATTACTTCCTCGGAATTTTTCGGGGACTCGATCGGAACTCGCCATTTGGCAAGCTGTGCTTCCATTTCTTCGCTGGTCGACGGCTTCCCAATCAGCTGTTCGAAGGTGTTTAGATTGATCGGGAATTGCCAATATCGGCCCTGGGTCCAGGAGAGAATCCTGTATTGCACCGGGTGCCATTGTGTGAATTGGCTGAGATAATCGACAATGCGTTGAGAATTGGTGCGGAAGTAGTGCGGTCCGTAATCGTGGAGCAGCACGCCGGCCTTGTCGCAATGGTCGTAGGCGTTTCCACCAATGTGGTTACGTCTTTCGACAACGAGACACGTTTTCCCGAGCTGGCCGGCAATGCGCTCGGCCAGGACGGAGCCGGCGAAACCCGCACCAACGATAAGAAAATCGAATTTCATGCAATGGACAAAAATCCCGCGCGCAACCTGATCGCGGCACGATTCTTCATTGAAATTATAGTCCGTTCACTCATGGTGTGCGCTATGGAAATTTTTGGATGGAAAATTGGCCGAGGCCTGCAAATTGCTTCGGCGAAAACTTACCCTTCTATGAAACCTCTAAGTCGAATTGTTTACGTCACGATATTTCTGTCAACGTTGTTGACGAGCCCATTTTGCTCCGCGGCCCCGCCGGGAAGAGTGGTCGTCCGATCGGTGCAAGCAGGTCCTACTCCATTCATCAGTTTCCTTTTTTTAACTCCTGATCTATCGGCACAAATTACGCGCATAGAGTTCACGATTGTTCCCAAACCCGGCTCAGTCACTCGACCTGTGTCGATTACCTATTCCAGGAGTTACCTCGAAAACCGCGGTTTCATAAGCGGAATAGTCCCCGAGATCATGCTGCCCGTGTTTGGTCTTTATGCCAACTATCTTAACACGGTGGTTCTGACCTATTCATTCTCGGACGGTTCCACGCAGCGACAGACTGTTCTCGTGCCGACAATCGCGTTCAGCGATCCGTGCGGATTTAACAACCGCACGGTCCTCCAGGCCCGGACAGATACGAGGGACCTGAGTTACGATTACATGTTGTTAAAAAATCGGTGTGGCACGTTCTCACCCACGATTCTGGATACGGACGGGGAGATTCGCTGGGTCGGGACGGCTGGTATCGTTGACTATCCATCGACCCTCTTCCAAAATGCCATTTATCTCGGCAACGTCGCATCACTCTGGCGAATGGAATTCGATGGCGAAGTCTCCGTCGTCTCCGACTACGCCGGCGTTAATTTCCATCACAATATCGACCACGGGAAAAGTGGAATCATTTTGGACGAGGATGTTCCGGGCAGTGTCGAAGCCACGAATGTCGAGGTAGATGCTGAGGGCAACATCCTCAAAACCTGGGACCTGGTGGCCATCATTTCCGGTGAGATGATGGCTGGAGGTGACGATCCAACGCTTTTTGTCCATCCACTGATCGATTGGTTTCACAACAACGCTGTCGCTTATCGCAAATCCGATAACTCGCTGGTGATTTCGAGTCGGGAAAACTTTGTGATTTGTATTGATTACGATACGGGAGCGATCAAGTGGATTCTCGGCGATCCCACGAAGCAATGGTACGAATTTCCTTCCCTCAGAAAATTTGCGCTAACGCCCGGCGTCAACACTCTGCCTCCCATCGGCCAGCACGCAGTCTCCTTTACCGACGACGACAAGCTGTTGCTCTTCGACGATGGGCAAAACAGCCTGAACCAGATGCCGCCCGGAATCAGCCGCACCTACAGCGCGCCGCGCAAATACGATATTGATCTGGCGGCCAGAGTGGCGACGGAAGTTTGGAATTATCCAAATAGCCAATCCCTCTTCAGTCCGTATTGTTCGAGCATCTACGAGGACTCACCAAATAACTACCTGATCGATTACGCCATCATTACAAATCTTGGGTCCACGCAATTCATGGAACTTCTGGGCCTTAGTTCATCGGGAGCAACAGTGTTTGATTATCGGTACGCGACCACGTCAATTGTGATACAGCGTGGAATGCCATTCCGGTGCACCTGGACGGCATGCAATTCACTACGATCGTTCCTCTGAGCGCGGTCTCGCGAAAAGTGCACGGAACGGCTGGCACATTCGATCTTCCGTTGCCTCTAAGCGGAAAGCCGGGAATCGAATGCCGATCGGGCGGAGCGGATGGTCAATACCAGGTCGTTTTCACCTTCCCAACTTCGGTGATAGCGGCGAGTGCGACGGTAATACCTGAACCCGGCAAGCACGCCACCGTTTCGGGCCCGCCGATTGCGCGGGGCAGTGAAGTTACGGTTAATTTGAGCGATGTAAGTAACGCGCAAACCATAACGGTGAATCTCGTTGGTCTGACCGATGGCGTGACGAGCGATACCGTTTCGGTTCCGATGACCGTGTTGGTAGGTGACAGCGCGACCAACGGTTCGGTCAATTCCTCGGATATTAGCAAAATCAAAACGGAATTAGCCCACTTTGTGACGGCGGCCAATTATCGTGACGACGTTACGGCGAACGGCATGATTAATATTACCGATGTTGCCTTGGTCGAATCTTTGACTGGCACTGCAATTCCGGAAGACACGGAACCGCCGGTCAGATAAAGGAATCGCTCACCAGGAAATCTTCCTCTGCGAAATCGCAGATAGATTAGATCACATCCGCAAAGGTGCGTTCGGTTTTGCGGAAATACCAGATGCCGGTGAAGAGAAGCACCGCAATGGTAATGAGCGAGAGCTCGAGGCTTTGCGCGGGAAACACCGTGTTGCCACCAGAAATGGCCCAGCGGAAACCATCGATCACGCCCACCATCGGGTTGAACGAATAAAGGAAACGCCATTTCACGGGGACGATGGAGCTGCTGAAACCCACGGGTGAAACGTAGAGACCGAACTGCACGAAAAATGGAACGACGTAGCGAAAGTCGCGATACTTCACGTTAAGCGCGGCGAGCCAGATACCGGCGCCAGCGGAAGCGAGCAGAGCGAGGACCGTGAAAATCGGAAGGGTGAAGAGGGTCCAGCCGGGCCACACGTGGTAGATCGCCATCAAGATGGCGAGCAACACCATGGATATGGCGAAATCGACAAAGGAAACAATGACGGAGCTCGCGGGAACAATGAGGCGCGGAAAATAAACCTTCGAAATGAGATTTGAATTGTTGATAAGGCTGCCGCTGCCTTCCGTGAGCGACGTGGCGAACAGCTGCCATGGGAGCATCGCCGCAAACACCATCACCGGATAAGGCACGCCTTCCGCCGGCAACTTCGCGACGCGACTGAAGACGAAAGTAAAAACAACCATCGTGAGCAGGGGGCGCAAGACGGCCCAGAGAATGCCGATGACCGTTTGTTTGTAGCGAACAAGAACGTCGCGCCAGGCCAGAAAATAAAAGAGCTCGCGATACCGGAACAGATCGCGCCAGTAATTGCGCTCGGTGTGGCCGGCTTCGATGATGAGCTCAGTGGCTTCGGTGGACATTGCAGGTGCGATTGTAGCAACAATCCAGCCATGGCACAATGGCGCCCCCAGGAAAGCGCGAGATATCGCGGCCGTGGCTGATGCGGCGCCTGGCATAAACGCCGCTATATCATTCGACCTTGTGCGGAGTGCGACCTCCGTTGCATGCTGAAACGATCAATGACAACGGCCAACGACGAACCAAAGGTTGCATTGATCACGGGCATTACCGGTCAGGATGGTTCCTACCTGGCCGAGTTGCTCCTGGAAAAAGGTTACAGGGTCCACGGTGTCGTTAGGCGAACAAGCAATCTCCTGCGCTCGCGCATCGAGCATCTGCGGCGCGACAAAAATATCTACGAGCATCGATTGTTTTTGCACTACGGCGATCTTTCTGACGGGACGACGTTGCGAAGAATTTTCGCGGGAGCGCGGCCGGATGAAGTTTACCATCTTGCCGGTCAAAGCCACGTCGGCCTCAGCTTCGAAATTCCGGAATCGACATGCGAGGAAGTTGGAATGGCGACGCTGCGATTGCTCGAGATAACCCGCGATCAACCGCAGCCGATCAGATTTTATCACGCTTCAAGCTCGGAGATTTTCGGTCACGCGTCTGAAACACCGCAGACGGAAGAAACAGCTTTGCGGCCGGCGAGCCCGTACGGATGCGCCAAGGCATTTGCGACGCAACTGGCGCAACTTTATCGGCGTTCCTACAACCTGTTTGTTTGCAACGGCATCCTCTACAATCACGAATCACCGCGGCGCGGCGAAAACTTCGTCACGCGCAAAATCGCGCGCGGGGCTGCACGCATTTCGCGCGGACTCGATCGCGAATTGGTGCTCGGAAATTTGGAAGGGCGGCGCGATTGGGGCCATGCGCAGGATTACGTCCGCGCAATGTGGCTGATGCTGCAACACGATAAGCCCGACGATTACATTGTGGCGACGGGTGAGACGCATTCGGTGCGCGATTTTGCTGAAGCTGCTTTCGCGCGCCGTAAATCTGCCGTGGGAAAAATTCGTCAAACGCGATTCTTCTTTCGATCGCATTGCGGACCCGACGATGCTCGTCGGTAACGCGAAAAAGATTGAGCAAACGCTCGGCTGGAAGCCTTCAAAGAACTTTTCGCAATTGGTCCGCGAAATGGTGGAAGCAGAGCTGGCGAATCTGTAGCGGCGGTCTCTGACCGTCACATAATCCGCGCGATGTCACTCACTCGCGCTTCAGATTTACGTGCAGCTGGACTGACATCCACTAACTCCGATGCGCAACAGGGTAAGAAAATGCGACGGTCGGAGACCGCGGCTACAACACTGGGACACATGGCTTGCGCTTTAATCAGCGAGTTCTAATATCCAGCCGTGAAAAAGATCGAGGCGGTCATTAAGCCCTTTAAAATGGAGAATGTGAAAGAAGCGCTCGCCGAAATCGGCGTGGAAGGAATGACGCTGACCGAGGTGAAGGGTTTCGGACGACAAAAGGGGCACAGCGAAATTTATCGCGGGACCGAATACACCGTCGATTTTCTGCCGAAAGTGAAATTCGAAATCGTCATCGTCGACGATCGCGCGCAGCTTGCGGTCAACGCCATCCTGGGCGCCGCCAAAACCGGAAAGATCGGCGACGGGAAGGTTTTCGTGAGCGAGGTGGAGCAGGCCATTCGGATTCGCACGGGAGAACGCGACGCCGAAGCGGTGTGATCGAAACCGGGAATCGGATTCGATACTACAAGGCACGAGACGAGCTTGTTGCAAATCGTGAACGATTACCTGCTTTCTGTTCTGCTCGGCGTGGTGGAGGGATTAACAGAGTTCCTGCCGGTCAGCTCAACGGCGCATCTGCGCATCGTCGAGGCATTGTTTCGCCTCGATCTGCACAGCAGCTTTTGGAAAATGTATACGATCGTAATCCAGCTCGGAGCGATTTTGGCGGTGCCAATTTTCTTTCGTCATCGGATCGCCAAGTTTCTCCGCACCTTTCCGAGCGGCGAACGTGGCGATCGAACGGTGCTAACTCATCCGGTGAGCCTGGTCTTGATTGCGTTTGTCATTACCGCATTGCCTTCGTGGGCGCTGAAAAAACAGATCGGCCACAATTTGGAAAATCTTTTTTTGATTGCCTGGGCGTTATTGTTGGGCGGCGTGATCATGTGGGTAGTCGATGCGTTCTGCAATCGGCCGAGCGTTCTGGAGACGGAAAGGGTGACGCTTCCTCAAGCGACATTCATCGGCGCAGCGCAAATCCTTTCCGCAGTTTTTCCCGGGACTTCGCGTTCCATGTGCACCATTGCCGCCGGCCAATTGGGTGGATTATCACGCTCCGCGGCGCTTGAATTTTCTTTCTTTCTGTCGATTCCGACCATGCTGGTTGCGACCGGTTACGATTTTTTGAAAACCGTCGTGCCGCATCATCACTCCGCCGCAGACGCCGCCATTGCGCCGCTTGTTATGAACAATCACGACTGGATGGTGCTGGCGATCGGTTTTCTCATGTCGTTCGTTGTCGCGCTGGTTGTCATTGCCTGGTTCATGCGCTGGGTGCGCACGCGCGGCTTTACGCCGTTTGCGATTTATCGGATTGCGCTTGGAATTATTTTGCTTGTGTTGACGGTGCGGGGTTTCTTGTAACCAACATGGAATCCGAATCGATCCTGCCCGACCTGCAAAGCTGTGTGCTTTGCGAAGACGTGCGCTGCGAATTCAACGGCATGCAAACGCTTGTCGGCGTGCTCAACGTTATTCCCACGCCGCAACTACCGATTAATTACATGCGGCTTTGCATCTGGACGCGTTGGTGCGGCGGCATGGGGAAGTTTCGGCAGAAATCGCGAATCGTCGGAGTAGACGAACAACAGGTGATCGCTCAGGCCGAGGTCGCATTCGAACTGAAAGAGATGGAAGGCCACGCGACGAACGTCCATTATTTCGGTGGCGTGCAATTTCAGCAATATGGTTTGCACCATGTGGAAATTTTTCTGGGAGAAGAACTGCGGCTGCGGTTTCCCTTGCCGGTCGTGCAAGTCAAAAAAGCGTAGACCAATAGGGTTTACCATAAGTTCCGTAATTATTGGCTTGATTCTGGGCGTCAAGTTCGATACAACCGCTGCCGCCCATGCTGAAAAAGTTTCTTCTCAGCGCACTTCTTGTGGGCATCATTTTCAGCGCGCAGGCGGAAGCGCAAGCGCAAACGGCCTTTACCCGATTAGCTGACGGTTTCGATTTTCCAATCGGTAAGCCTGACGGACGAGGCTACTACAAAGCGCGAGGCTTTCGGCCCAACGGACATCTCGGCGAAGATTGGGACGGACTCGGCGGTGGCAACACGGATCTGCGCGACCCGGTTTACAGCATTGGTGACGGCGTCGTGGTTTTTGCGCGCGACGTGCATTTGGGTTGGGGGAACGTGGTCATCGTGCGTCACGTTTTTCGGGAAGCGGGTGCGCTTCGGAATATTGATGCTCTCTACGGACATCTGAACAACATTCTCGTTCGCGTCGGGCAGCGCGTGATGCGCGGACAGCAGCTCGCGACGATCGGCACGGCGCACGGCGCGTACGACGCGCATCTGCATTTCGAGATTCGGAAGAATATTGAGATCGGGATGAACCGTGCTGCCTTCCGCCGCGATTTCAGCAACTACTACGATCCCAGCAAATTTCTTCTAACGCATCGCCGACTGAAAACCGCGCGAACGACTTATCCGATCGCAATGAATACCTTCGCGCACGACGCGAAATACAACGTCGATGGTCTCCGGAATTTCCATCGCCGTTCGCGAAGCACATCGCAATCGGCCGCGGCGTTGAAGAGAGCGTTGGCGTCGAGGCGTTGATTTCTGCAGTGCCGGTTGTCACGCGCTGACGGAAAAGTTCCAACGGCTAAGCAGCCGCAGCTCGGCGCTTCGTGCAAGCGCCCCTACATCTGTTGTCTCTGCGTCGGCGCTACCCTCGCCAGAGCAGCAAGATCAAAATAATCAGGATGAGCAGTCCACCGCCCGGGTAGTAGCCCCAGCCACCGGCGTACGGCCATGCAGGCAACGATCCGATCAAGAGAAGAATCAAAATGATAAGGAGAATTGTGCGCATGGCCGGAAGCTACTTGCCCACGCGTCAGAGTAGCAATTCTTATCTTCCGACGATTTGGCCGTCATTTAACAAAGAATATTTCGTGAGGTCCCTCGCTGCGCTTGGAATGACCTGAGACAGGTTTGCAGCACAATCGAATGAAACGAACATCCATTTCGCCGATCAGATTGCGTTTGAAAAGCAACGCGTGCTTCCTATCGTTCGTCGGCAAGTCCCGACTGCGTCTTGCCGGATGCGTCGGGAAAATTTTTTGCCCGTTAATCTTCGAATAAAATGGCGAACACAATCCTGATCGGTGCGCAATGGGGCGACGAAGGGAAGGGTAAGATCATCGACGTTCTCACAGGCGCGGCGAATATTGTCGTGCGCAGCCAGGGAGGGAACAACGCCGGGCACACCGTAATTCATCGCGGACTCAAATACGTCCTGCATCTGATCCCCTCGGGAATTTTGCGACGTGGAAAAATTTGCGTCATCGGCAACGGCGTTGTCATCGATCCCGTTGCGCTGGTCGCCGAGATCACAGGGCTGCGTAATGCCGGTGTCACCATCAGCAAGAATTTGCTCATCAGTAACTGCGCTCATCTTGTTCTTCCTTATCATCGCGTGTTGGATGAGCAGCGTGAATTGCGCAAAGGCATCGCCAAAATCGGCACGACGAAGCGCGGGATCGGACCGGCCTATGGAGATAAGGCGGCGCGGACCGGTCTGCGCATCTCCGACCTGATGCAGCCGCGGCTGTTTTCAAAGAAACTCGAAATTAAGATTCAGGAAAACAACAAGATTCTGCGAGCGCTCGGCGCGCGACCGATCGATTTCGATTCGACGAACAAGACTTATCTCGCTGCCGGAGAATTTCTGCGGCCATTTGTCACCAACACAGTTGTTTATTTGCATCAGGCGTTGCAGCGCGGGAAAGAGATTCTTTTCGAAGGCGCGCAGGGAACATTTCTCGATATCGATCACGGCACATATCCTTACGTTACGTCCTCGAACACGACGGCCGGCGGCGCTTGCACCGGTTCGGGCGTGCCGCCACACCGAATGGATTTGGTTCTTGGCGTGATGAAAGCCTACACCACGCGCGTGGGCGAGGGCGCGCTGCCGACAGAAGATTTCGATTTCACCGAGATGCTTCACAAAATGGGACGCGAATTCGGAGCGACTACCGGTCGCGCGCGGCGCTGCGGCTGGTTTGATGCAGTGGCGACACGTTACGCGACGATGATCAACGGCATCGATCAGCTGGCGATTACCAACTTGGACGGACTCGATGATGTCGATCGTATTCGCGTTTGCGTTGCTTATCGTCTGAACGGAAAACGGCTGACTGTTCCGCCGTGCGATGCGGCGCAATTGCAAAGCTGCGAGCCCATCTACAAACAGATGCCGGGCTGGAAACGATCCACGCAATCAGCAAGAAGACTTACGGATCTACCAATATCGGCAAGGAATTACATAAAGTTCATCGCTGAGCTAACCGGCGCGCGACTCAAGATGGTGAGCGTGGGTCCGGAACGCGCGCAAACCATCGTCCTTTAGTTTTCATGGCCGCAGCGCCTGGCAAAATCATTCCGCGTCACGTCGCCATCATTATGGACGGCAACGGACGCTGGGCAAAGGAACGCGGACTGCCGCGCATAAAAGGTCATGAGCAGGGCGCGCAAGCCGTGCGCGAATGCGTGGAAGGATGCGGTGACCTAAAAATTGAATACCTCACTCTCTACGCATTTTCCGCCGAGAACTGGCAGCGCCCGAAAAGCGAAGTGTTTGCCTTAATGCGGCTGCTCGAACGGTTCCTGAAAGAAAAAACTCCGGAGCTGGTGGAGAAGAATGTTCGGCTGCAAGCGATCGGACGTTTAACCGACCTTCCAGATGCGTGCCAGCGCCAATTGCACGAAACGATCGAACGCACTTCCAAGAACAATGGGTTGACGCTCATCCTCGCGCTGAGTTACGGCGGACGGCTTGAAATTATCGACGGAATCAAGAGTCTGCTGCGCCAGATCGAGTCCGGTCATATTGATAAGGGCATGATCGATGTTGAGATGTTCAGCAAACATCTCTACACGCGTTATTATCCCGATCCGGATTTGCTGATTCGCACTTCAGGTGAAATGCGCCTGTCGAATTTCTTGCTCTGGCAACTTTCCTACACAGAGATGTACGTCACGCCAAAGTTGTGGCCTGACTTCACAAAGAAGGATTTGTTCGCCGCCGTGGAAGAATTCGGCCGGCGCCAGCGGCGTTACGGCGCCGTCTAGACAAAAGCTTCGGCCACGGTATCGGCGAGCAGTTTTCCTTTCTGCGTCAAAACAAAATTACTGTCGCGCTGATGCAATAGTCCCAACGCGACGAATTCGTCTCGCTCGTTAGGCCACGTCTGCAACCACGCGGCCGGGACGCCGGTTGGTGTGCGCAACGAAAGCGCGATTGTTTCGCCTCTCTTCATCTCGTCGCTCAATTCTTCCATGGACGTAATGGCAGACTCACCGCTCAGAACGCGATCGGAATACTCGCGGTAATCGGCAACATTTTGCCAGCGTTTCATTCCGATCGTGGAAAACGCGCTTGGCCCAATGCCAAGATAATTTTCGCCCGCCCAGTACGCGCGATTGTGCACTGAAGAATAACCCGGCCGCGCATGATTCGATATTTCGTACTGCTCATATCCCGCCTCGCCCAGCATTTGCATTGCAGTCTCGAAGAACTTCGCATCGGCATCGGAATCGGAGCGCAGTTCCCCTTTGGAGTGACGCAGGAAAAATTCCGTATCCTCTTCGTAGGTCAGACAGTAAGTGGAAACATGTTCGGGATGCAGAGCGATCGTTCGCTCAAGCGTCGTCTGCCAATCGTGGAGAGATTGTCCCGGCAGACCGAACATCAAATCAATGTTCAAATTGTCGAAACCCGCATCGCGCAGGATGTGGAAAGACTCTGCTGCCTGCGCCGCGTTGTGTTCGCGGCCGAGAATTTTCAACAGCCGGTCGTCCCACGACTGCACGCCAAGACTGATGCGATTGACGCCGCTGCTGCGGAGTACCTTTGCTTTGCGCGCAGAAACACTCCCCGGATTCGCTTCGAGCGTCCATTCCTGCAGTTTAGAAAGATCTAGCCGGTCATCGAAGCCGCTTAAAAGAAACTCCAGTTGCGAAGATGTTAGTGCAGTCGGCGTTCCGCCGCCGAAAAAGATAGTTTGTGGTTGGAGAGGGAATTGCGTGCGCGCTCCATCGAGCTCGTGCAAGATCGCTTCACAAAAGCGTTGCGTCTTTGAAGGGTCGGCGCGCTCTTTGTAAAAGGCGCAATACGGACAGATCCGCGCGCAGAACGGAATGTGCACATAGATGTGCCCGATCGCCTCCTGCGCTGTCGCGTACTTGTTTATCGCGCCGTTGTTCATACAGTCCGCTGATTAGTTTGCCGATTCGATTTGCAGTTCTCTTTTTGTGCAGCGCTTCCGCTCTGGCACAGAACGCCAGGCCGACCGCGACTCCCTCAGTCGTTTACTCTGCGCGCGATCCCGCGGCAATCAATCACTACCACACGGATCCCGCAGTCGTGCACGCCATGGTCAATCGGCTTATTCTTGCCGTCACACGACAGCCCGATATCGCAAAAGCGTGGTCCTCGCTCGTCGCGCCTAACGACAAGATTGGCATCAAGATTTCGGCTGCCGGCGGAGAACTTTTCACAACTCATCGCGACGTGGTTAACGCGATCGTGAACGGCCTGGCCGCAGCGGGTCATCCCCGCGAAAGTATTATTGTTTGGGATCGCGAGCTTGGTGGAATCAAAGACGCCGGTTATCGACCCAATGCGGAAGGATATCGCCTGCTCTCGATCCCGCCTCGCGATGGTTACGATCCAAAGGCATTTTTTTCCGCGCCGTTACTCGGCAATCTGGTGTGGGGCGACCTGGAGTTCCAGAGCTCAAGACTGATCGTTCCAATTCTTTCCGAAACCGAAAACACGAGCGACATCAGCCATTTTTCCCGGATCGTTTCCAGCCAGGTGACGAAAATCATCAACGTTCCCGTGATGAGCAGCAGCGAAGAAAATGGTCTGGCGGGATGTCTTTACAACATGGCGATTCCGAACATCGATAATTGGCGGCGCTTCAGCGATTCCACTCACATCGGCAGTTCCACGATCGCCGAAATTTATGCCAATCCGATCATTGCCAAAAAAGTTGTCCTTAACCTGATGGATGGATTGATCGCGCAATATGCTGCCGGTCCGCGCTCCGAACCGAACTACGCTATCCATTACGCGACGTTGATGGCGAGCAAGGATCCGGTGGCGATTGATTCGATCGCGCTCCGGCAGATCGACGAGTGGCGGGTTAGGGAAAAACTTCCTCCATCGAAGGAGATTGCGTCTTACTTGCCTATCGCTGTTCAATACGGCTTGGGGAAAGCCGATCCCCGTCAGATCGAAGTAAGAACGGTAGGCCGTTGAAGCGCGCACGTTCCAGCATTGATAATCTGCGCGGCCCAATCCTGCGGTCGGTCTCGCGCTCGTTTTATCTTTCGATTCGTTTACTTCCGTCGCAGCTGCGTGACCCGATCGCGCTCGCTTACCTGCTCGCGCGCGCGACCGATACGCTTGCCGACACCGCGGAAGCGAGCGCCACGTTGCGAGATAAAAGCCTGCAGAAGCTAGCTCACGCCATCCAAGGGAGTCTTTCTGAAAACGAAGTCTCTGGTTTGCGCGAATCCTTTGCGCCATTGCAAAAGAACGCGGCCGAGCGCGCTCTCGTTGAAGCGTTGCCATCCTGCCTTGGTTGGCTCGAACATTTGCAGGAAAGCGATCGCGACGATGTCCGTGCAGTTCTGAAACACATTAATGCCGGACAACTGCTCGATGTCCGCCGGTTTGGTGAGACGACGGAAGTTCGCGCGCTCGCGACAGAAAACGATCTGGATGAATACACTTATCTCGTCGCCGGATGCGTAGGTGAATTCTGGACGCAGATCTGCTTTCGTCACGTGCGGGATTTCTCGAAACGGTCTCCGGAGGAAATGCGAAATCTCGGTCGCGAGTACGGAAAGGGATTACAGCTGATAAATATTTTGCGCGATGCCGGTTCGGATTTCGCGAATGGGCGTTGCTATTTTCCCGAGGAGGAATTGAGGGCTCGCGGAGTTTCGCCTGACGAAATGATTTCTTGTCGGTCCGAAATCGCGCCGATTTTCAACAAATGGCGACAAAGAGCAGAAGAAGGAGTCGCTGCCGGAATGGAATACAGCTGCGCGATTCGACCGGCTCGCGTTCGCTTCGCCACGGCGTTGCCTGCGCTAATCGGTGCGCGGACGCTGGCGTTGCTGCGCGAAGCCGGTGTGGAAGCGTTGCAGAAAAAAATAAAAGTTCCGCGCAGCGAAGTGCGCTCAATTATGTCATCCACCACTCTGAGCCTGGCTTCGCCGCGCGCGTTGCGAAAAACGCTTCGAGCGATTATCGCGCTAGAACCTGTAGCGGCGGTCTCTGACCGTCGCACTCTATGAGATCGATTCAGCGACGGTCATAGACCGCCGCTACAGAATTAAGCAAAATATCTGCGTTGCTTTTCCGAGATCGGTCGCTCCAATCGTTCGAGCACTTGCAGCATATCCTCCCAAACTTTGCGCTTCTCGGAGGGCGATTGATTGCGCAGCAAATAGGACGGGTGATACGTAATCATGAGCGGCGTGTTTTCGTAGGAATGCCATCGGCCGCGCAAATCGCGCATCGTGCCGCGAAATCCGAGCAGGCCTTCCACCGCGGTCGCGCCCAGCGCGACCAAAACTTTGGGCCGGATGATTTCAATCTGGGCCGCGAGATACGGCAGGCATGTCTGCATTTCTTGCGGCGTAGGTGGACGATTGCCGGAACTACCTGGCGGCATGTCAGGCCTGCATTTCAAAACATTCGCGATGTAAACATCGGCACGCGTGAAGCCCATCGTCTCGATGATTCTTTGTCAGCAATTGTCCGGCGCGTCCGACGAATGGTTCGCCCCTCGCATCTTCATCCGCGCCCGGCGCTTCCCCGATGAACATGAGATCGGCGTCCGCGTTGCCGACGCCGAAGACAGTTTGTGTGCGACTCTTGGCAAGATGCGGACATTTTGTGCAAACCCGAACCTGTTCCTGCAGCGGCGCGAGAAGTTGTTGTTTGTTGGGCGGCAGACTCCAGAGTTGACGCAACGCGTTGCGCGAGGCGCGGGGAGGGCGCTCGCTGTCACGCATTCGCTCGAGCGCGCCGAGAACTGTCTCGAGCGCTGAAGGAAATTGCGTCATGAATTTAGTTTCCAAATTTTGCGCGCGGCCGCAATCCCTTTGATGCTCGCAAATGAGCGATCGTTTATCTGACTACGATTACCGCCTGCCGCGAGAGCTCATCGCGACGCGGCCGCTGCCACGACGCGAAGACGCGCGCATGCTGGTTTTGTATCGGAAGGAACAACGGATCGAACACCGGAAATTCGTCGAGCTGAAGGAATTTGTGCGGCCCGGAGATCTTTTTGTCCTGAATAACACGCGCGTTATCGCGGCGCGGCGATTTTCCGATGACGGCAAAATCGAATTCCTTTTCCTGGAACGACTCAATCCGAAGCAGTGGAAATGTCTCGTTAGGCCAGGAAAGAAGATGCGCGTTGGCGCTACGGTGCGTGTCGGCGGAATAAGCGGACACGTTGCAGAAATTTGTTCCGACGGCGAGCGCATCATCGCCTTCGAAAATGAAATTGATGTGCATGAGGGCGGTCATTTGCCTTTGCCGCCATACATCGGAAGACAAAGCGACGCTGAAGATGAAACGCGATATCAAACGGTGTTTGCCGCAGCGCCCGGCGCGCTCGCCGCTCCAACGGCCGGTTTGCATTTCACTCCTGAAATTTTGCGCGAGATTCCGCATGTCTTCGTCACGCTTCATGTGGGCGTGGGAACATTTCGCCCGGTGCAAACGGAGAACGTGGCAGATCATCGAATGCACGCGGAACGCTTTGAGATTTGCGACGCGAGTGCGCGAGCGATAAATCAAGCGAACCGCATTATTGCAGTCGGAACGACGTCGCTGCGTGTGCTCGAATCGGCGCGGCGCGATGCCGGAAAGATCGTAGCGCAAGACGGTGAGACCGATCTTTTCATCTATCCGCCTTACGATTTCCGCGCGGTCGATTCGTTGCTGACGAATTTTCATCTGCCGCGCTCGACTCTTCTCATGCTGGTGAGCGCATTCGCCGGTCGCGAATTTGTCCTCGCTGCGTATGAAGAAGCGATTCGAGAGAACTATCGCTTTTACAGCTACGGCGATTGCATGCTTATCGTCTGATCGTTAACCTGCGTTGCAATGACTGAGAAACCCAAAGGCGAGCTCGTGATTCAAACGATCGCGATGCCGAAAGATACTAATCGTGATGGCGATATCTTCGGCGGCTGGCTGGTTGCACAAATGGATTTGGGAAGTGCGATTCTTGCGGCCAAAGTCGCCAAGGCGCGAGTAACCACGGCTGCGATCGAAGCGATGGCATTTCTCCAGCCGGTGCGCGTCGGCGATACTGTGGCCTGTTACGCATGGGTGGAAAAAATCGGAAGGACATCGATGACGATTCCGGTGGAGGTCTGGGTGCAGCGCTACATGACCGGCGAAGAAATCCGCGTGACGCGCGCGGTTTTCATCTACGTCGCCGTCGATCAGAACGGAAAGCCGATTCCGGTAAAGCGGGAAAACTAATTCGGGGGCGGCGATGGCGTCTGCTGCGCCTCCGGCGAGGAGGACACGGATTGTGGCGATTCCGGCTCAGCAGTCATGGCGGGTGCATCCCGCCGAATGGCTACCGGGGGTGTGCGGAACTTAAATTTCCGCTGCCGTTTCGCGCGAGCGAAACTCGATTTACGAACGTAACTCCGGTACGCGTGCTCCTGGCGGCCGCGTTTTGTAAGGTACGAACAGCTCGTTAGGCTGCAGAGGAGAACGAGAACAATGAATTTGGATTTCATGCGTGCGCGGTTTCGATGACTAATTCTTCCAAAGGTTGTTTCTCATCTGCCGGAACGAGTCGAAACAATTCCGCTTTCATAAGTTGATCGATCACCTCGAGAATTTTCAACTCACACACGGAACATTTCTGGTACAAAGTCAAAAGCGAAAGCGGCGTCGTGTAGGCGAGTTGCCAAACTTGTTCGGCGATCGGTTGCAACGCCGTATTCGCGTCGCCTGGCCAGACGAAATTGAGCTTTCGTCGCACCAATTTCATACTCTTGTCCGGGTATCTCGTCTTGAGTGCCTGAAATTCATCGCGGTTTCGTATCGCACAGATTAGCAGATCGCCTGCGTCTCGCTTCATCTCGGTTCCCTGCACACATTTGCCCAACGGCTCGTCGCGAGAGGAAAAAGAAAAAGTCCCGGCCAGCGATTCGCTTAAAAACAACTGCCAGAAAGCTTCCTCTCCGGTGAGATGTTGGAATTGTCCGGATTGAGGGCGGCCTTTTTCGAAGAAAAATGTGGCCATCCGCTGGTGGCCTTCGTCCAGGACAGAGAGTTCGCCCGTCTGAACGGAACTGAGAATGGTTTGATAGATTGTGACCAGGTCGAAGTTGCTCAGATTCCCGCTTAGTTCGATACAGTGACTTTTCGAGAGCGATGACTGATACCTTTGCAAAAGCCGACTGGCCAATTGTTCGCAAAGGTAGCGAAAGAAGGAAGGCACTCGCTTGGCCAGCTCCGTGAAATCGCTGCTCCGGATGCATTGCAGGCTGACTTTCTCGCGTGTGCGCATCATATGCGTGCGGGGCAAACCGCTCAATACTTCGCAGTCCCCAAAAATATCGCCGCGTGAAAGGTAAGTGCTGGGCGTTCCACGCAAAGAATGGTCCGGCACGAGCTCGACTACGCCGCGGCTAATGATGTAAAGGGCGTCGGCGGGCTCCTCGGCCGAGTAAACCACCTCGCCTTCGCCCATGTGGACGACGCTGGACAATTCGCCCATCGCTTTGAGCTCCACGGGCTTAAGTGAGGTGCAAAAGGAAAAGAAATCCCTATCCGCCATGACCTTCCTAGAGCAGGAGTCGTGCAGGAGAACGGGTGAAACCTTTACAAGCACGTTCAAGACCAAGTTAATTATCCGAGGGATGATCAAACTCGCTTACCTTTTCGAGCGTTTCCCGTCTTTTACGCAAACTTTCTGCTACCGCGAGGTCGTGGAATTGCGACGGCAGGGGTGCGCGCCGACGGTTTTTTCCATTCGATCTCCGGAGGAGGGGCCGACGGAAAATTGGGATACGGGACTCGTTAGGCAGATCAATTATCTTCCCGAAGAAAAAGCGCTGCTGCAGGAGGTGCAAAGTAGCATCCGACGGCGCGAACTTTCCGGACGGCGCAGTCAAAGCGATCGAAGATTGGGGGCGACAGACGGATTTTTTACGCCTCTACCAAGCCGCCTATATCGGCGCGCGCTTGCCGGAGGCCACTCACCTGCACGCACACTTTGCCGGGATGGCGGCCCGAACGGCCTACTGGATTAATCAATTCTTCGGAATTCCATTCAGCTTCACCGCTCACGCCAACGACATTTTTGTTCCGCGTTCTTTTGCCATTGGACTTGATCGTCTCATCGACACGTCGAGTGCAGTCGTTACAGAAAGCGAATACGCGGCGAACTATTTGAAAACGCGCTTCCCGCAAAGCGCAGCAAAAATTCAATGCGTTTACAATGGTCTCGATCTTTCGAGTTTTCCGCGTGCAGATTTTGCGGCGTCCATTCCCTTAATCGTTTCAGTTGGTCGCCTGATCGAGAAAAAGGGATTTTCAGATTTGATCGAAGCGTGCCGAGTGCTTGCTGAATCGGGATGCAACTTT
This sequence comes from uncultured Verrucomicrobiae bacterium, assembly GCA_963758535.1. Taxonomy (GTDB): domain Bacteria; phylum Verrucomicrobiota; class Verrucomicrobiia; order Chthoniobacterales; family UBA10450; genus JBBQFI01. The sequence continues at coordinate 19,514 of CAVWVT010000008.1, forward strand.
CGCTGCGAGATAATCGGCGAAGGTCCTCTGGAAAATGAGTTGCGCGCGCAAATTGAAAGCGACGGTCTGCGAGAAAAGGTCACTCTCGCTGGTGCGCAATCTCAGGCGGAAATAAAACGCCTGCTCGCCGCCGCGCACGTGTTTGTCCTTGCTTGCAAAAAGGACGCGAGCGGCGGGAGCGACAACCTCCCCACTGTGATCATGGAAGCGATGGCCACGGGTTTACCTGTGGTTTCGACCGCACTCGCGGGCATTCCCGAAATGGTGCTGCCCGATATAACGGGCGAGCTTGTTCCGCCCGACGCCCCGCAAGAACTTGCGCGCGCAATAGAGCAGATCATCACTGATCCCGCGCGAGCACGCCCGTTGGGCGACAGAGGCCTTGCGGTCGCGCGCGAGAAATTTTCGATCGAAACGAGCGTCAAGAATTTGCTGGCCTTATTTCCCTCGGCGGGTGGTCCAGCCTGAAGTCACGCAAGAAAACATGTCATCCCGAGTGAAGCGAGGGACCTCCCAAGTAACGCTCGATGTAAATTGCGAGGTTATTCGCTGCGCTCAGAACGACAGCGCTATTTTGCGCTAAAGAAGATCACGCACGCGATCGAGCGCGCGCAGGAAAACGCGTCGCGCGCCACCGCGGATCAACTCTTCGTTGATCAATGCGACAGGATCATTTTTGCCGGCAGGCATCAGTTGGTACATGCTGGTTTCTCCTGGCGCGCCTAACGAGACTTCAAGCATGTCGGTGTTCGGTGGATGCAGCACGCGAAATTCCTTCCCTTCGCTGCGCAAGAGGCAGCGACTGATCGGTTCGCCCGCTTTTTCGCTCAACACGACTTCGGCCTCTTCCTCTGATGGTGTTTCAAAATGTAGTTCATCGGTCCGTTGCCACTGGAGTTGCGCGGCGATCCAACCGGCGAGCAGGACTGCGGTGGATCGATAGTCAGGAGCAAAATCAATTTCGACATGCTTGATCTTGGCAAAATGATGGTGGGAGGCCGGATGATCGAAAAATTGCGCGAGAGCGAAACGCAGATGGACAATGCGCGTCCAATTTAAGTCGCAAAGAACCACGCGATCTTTGGCATCAGCATGCAGTTTTTCGACCAGCCGCAGTTGTGGAGCAACATTGTGCCACGACTGGCTGTCGTAGATGAGACGATCGACCCACGCTGAAAGCTGCGAATCCACTGGATCGGAAAATTCGCCCTGCCACCAAAGATAAAATGGAAGATCGGAATCGAGATGCGAAAAGACAATACTCGGCAGCAGCCGAACGCACGGGCCTTCCAATGAAAACGACAATTGCTCGGAGCAGATTTGCTTCGTGCCCGCGCGAGCGACGTGGCAATGCGCGTTAATCCACGCCTCCACGTGATTTTCTTTCGTGCCGGGATTTGCGCAAATGACAATGGCGCGACAGGCGTGATCTTCCGTAATCCTTGAAACGAATTCCGTATTGCGCAGGAGCGAACCAGGTTCTTCGCTGTAGACCGCCAGATTGACGAGCGACGCGCGGGTCGACGTCTGCGCATTTTGTTGCCAAAGTTTTTTGAGCTCGCATTCCATTTGGCCGAGCTCGACCGGCATTCCGATATTCGCGATGGCGGTAGTCGCCGGCATTCTTTCTTAAAGTCGTCGCCACGTGCGGCCATCGCGCGCGAGCAATTCGTCCGCAGCATCGGGTCCCCATGAACCGGCATCGTAGAAACAAAGTTCCGGCGAATTCTTCTCGTCAGTCCATGCGCTCTCGATCGGATCGATGAAACTCCATGCTTGTTCGACCTCGTCGCGCCGCGCGAAGAGAGTCGGATCGCCGCTCATGGCATCGAGCAGAAGACGCTCGTACGCTTCGGGGCTGGCTTTGCCAAAAGAAGTTCCGTAATGGAAATCCATCTTCACCGGCTCAATCCGCAAATTGTTTCCGGGAATTTTTGCCTGCATCCGCAACGCGATTCCTTCATCAGGTTGAATGCGAATGACGAGCGCATTTTGATCGTGCAACATCGATTCCTTGTTAAAAAGAACGAGTGGCGCTTTTTTGAAGTGCACGGAAATCTCCGTCGCCGATTTCGGCAATCGCTTTCCGACGCGCACATAAAACGGCACCTCCGACCAGCGCCAGTTATCAACGCGCAGCCGCAACGCGACGTACGTTTCGGTTCTTGAATTCGGATCAACCTTCGTTTCTTCGCGATATCCGGGAACTGGATTGCCATTGATCGCGCCCGCGCGGTATTGCGCGCGCACGACGTTCTTCGCCACTTCCTCAGGATCGAAATGCTGCAGCGACCGCACAACTTTCACCTTCTCATCGCGAATGCTGTTGGCCCCAAGATCCGTCGGCGGTTCCATCGCCACGAGACACAGAAGTTGCAGCAGATGATTCTGCACCATGTCGCGCAACGCCCCGGCCGTTTCGTAGTAACCGGCGCGGCCTTCTACGCCGAGCGTTTCCGCAGCCGTGATCTGAACGTGATCGATGTAGCGCGAATTCCAGATCGGTTCGAAAATCGCGTTTGCGAAACGCAGTACCAAAATGTTTTGCGCCGTTTCTTTCCCCAGAAAGTGATCGATCCGATAAGTCTGATCTTCCGAGAAGGAATTGCTGACGATCCGATTGAGCTCGCGCGCCGTCGCAAGATCGCGACCGAACGGTTTTTCCACCACTACGCGCGCCCAGCTTCCTTCGCGCGCCTTGTTTAATCCCGCGGCCTTTAAGTTTTTGAGAATGCTTTCGAATTGATCGGGACCGGCGGCGAGATAAAAAAGGCGATTACCGCGCGTGCCGCGCTCCTGATCAAATTTCTCGAGTCGTTCGGCTAAACTCTTGTAAGCAGCGAGATCGTGGAATTCGCCGCGATGATAAAAAATGGATTTCGCGAATCCTTCCCACAAATCGTCGCGCACCGTTTGTCGTGAATACTTCCGCGCAGCTTCCTCAAGTTCGTCGCGAAATTCTTTATCGGTTTTTTCGCGGCGCGCGAAACCAGTGACAGTCACCGCGGGCGGCAATTCTCCTCCAGCGGCGATGTTATAGAGCGCCGGAACAAGTTTGCGATGAGTGAGATCGCCGGTGGCACCGAAAATGACGACGCTACACGGCTGCGGAACGGCGCGAGTGGACAAACCTTCGCGGAGCGGATTGCTTTGAGGTTTATCCGTCGGTTGTTTCATCGCGCAACGGAGTTCGAAAAATCGCAGTCTCCGAAATTAAGAGGGCAGGGGAAAATTGCGCGTCAGCTCGCGCACTTTTCCGCGGACACGTTCCAGCGCTGAGGCATCATCGCGGCCGATCAGCGCTTCGTTGATTAAATCGGCGATCTCGAGCATCTCCTCTTCTTTCATTCCGCGTGTCGTAACCGCCGGAGTGCCGATGCGAATCCCACCCGGTTTGAAAATGGGATAGGTGTCGAATGGGATCGCGTTCTTGTTCACCGTGATGCCGGCGCGATCGAGAACTTCCTGCGCCTGTCGTCCGTTAATTTCCTTCGGTCGCAGATCAACGAGCATGAGATGATTGTCGGTTCCTCCGGAGACGATGCGGTAACCGTGTTTGCTCATGCCGGCAGCGAGCGCCTTCGCGTTGATGACAACCTGCCGCTGATAATCCCGAAACTGCGGCTGAAGCGCTTCGTGAAAGCAGACCGCTTTCGCAGCGATGACATGCATGAGCGGGCCGCCTTGAATTCCGGGAAACGTGATGGAATCGACGTCTTTGGCGAACCGCTGTTCGCACATGACGATGCCGCCGCGCGGTCCGCGCAAACTTTTGTGCGTGGTGGTCGTGACAAACTGTGCGTGCGGGATCGGCGTCGGATGTTGTCCGCCCGCAACCAGCCCGGCGATGTGCGCCATGTCGACAAAGAGAAGCGCATTAACCGAATCAGCGATTTGCCGCAGCCGTGGAAAATCGATTGTTCGCGGATAGGCCGATGCGCCGGCCGTGATCATTGCCGGGCGAACTTCTTCCGCTTGTTTCTGCAGCGCGTCGTAATCGATTTGTTCGGTCTTTTCGTCTACGCCGTACTGCGAGACTTGATAAAACTTGCCCGAGAAATTCGCTGGATGGCCATGGGTAAGATGACCGCCATGCGCGAGATTCATGGTGAGAATCTTGTCGCCCGGTTTAATCGCGGCGAAATAAACCGCCATGTTCGCCTGCGATCCGCTGTGCGGTTGCACATTGACGTGTTCCGCGCCGAAGAGTCGTTTCGCGCGCTCGATCGCCAGCTCCTCAACGATATCAACATTCTCGCAACCGCCGTACCAGCGTTTTCCCGGATAACCTTCCGCGTATTTATTCGTTAGGCAGGAGCCCTGCGCTTCCATGACCGCGCGGCTGGTGAAATTTTCTGAAGCGATCAGTTCGATATTTTCGCGCTGCCGTTTTTCTTCGGCCGCGATCGCATCAAAAATTGCCGGATCGGTTTTGCGCAGACTGCCGGTGCTCGGGGGCGCGCCGGACGAACCAGTCGAAATGTTTGATGGCCGATTTTGCATGGAATAAAACGAACCGCCGCCGAGACGTGCACTGCCCGGAACGACGAGTTCGCCTTGTTCTACGAAGGCGAGCACACTCGGTAAAGCGTTTTTAATCGTCTCCGCGCAGATCAAGTATGTGTCGCGACTCATGCCAATCGGATCGGGGACATCGCGCCAAACCGTCGTGCCCGGTTCCTCGAACTCGCGCAGAAGAAATGTTTTCTCGATCCCGTTTGGAAACAGCATGTGGATCGTTTCCAGATGCGCGCCGGTCATGGCAAAAATATGAGTCGCGCGATCGATCAGCGCCGTGGTCAACGGCTGGCTTCGCAACGCGCTAATGTCCACGCCTTCGGCTTGCAGCGCGGCGACCGCATGCAAACTAGGCGGCTGTCCGCGGACGGCATTGACGCCGGCGGACGCTGCTTCGATGTCCTTCCGGTTGCCAAGAAGCAGGCGAAAAAGCCCTTCTGCCATTGGGCTTCGGCATATGTTTCCGGTGCAAACGAAGAGGACGCTTTTCACAATTTCGGGTGCGCTCGCGCCCGGTCCGAGAACTTAAAATTAAACCTCAGCAAGTCAACGCGAGCAGCATCGGCTTGCCGAACTTTGGGAGCATGATCAAATCGTAGCAACCGCGATGAGCTTTTCGCTAAAGAAGATTCGTTATTGGGTCGAATGGTTCGCACTTACCATCGTCGCCAGGACTGTCCCTCTTTTTTCCCGGCAAACCTGTTATCGAATCAGTCAATGCATCGGCGCCTGCGCAGCGATAGTTGATCGTTCCGGTCGCCGCATCGCTCTCAGCAATCTCGAGGCCGCCCTGGGAAACGAGCTCTCTCGGGGCCGCCGGGTTTCTATCGCGCGCGAATCTTACCAGCTCTTCATCGGCGCGATGCTCGATTTGTTTTGGTCGCCGCGCCTTACCAGGCAGAATTTTACCGAATGGATCGAAGTTATCGGTCTGGATGAAGTTCTAGACGACATTGGTCCGGGGCGCGGAATCATTTTTACCACTTTCCACTACGGGAATTTCGACTGGGCTGCGCTGGTCATGGGCCTGCGCGGACTTCATGGGATGACACTGACTCAGGAATTCAAGAATCCGCTGCTTGAGCCGATCGTCGCGAAACTGCGCAAACTTTCAGGCAACGACTTAGCCTCACGCGAAGGTGGGACTATTCGCATGTACAAAGCGCTCAAGCGCGGCCATCATGTTGCGATATTAACGGATCTCACGCTTAAGCCGTGGGATCCGAGCGTGGCGATTAATTGTTTTGGCATGAAGAAGTGTGTCACTTACGCGCATGCCTGGCTCCATCAACGCACCGGCGCGCCAATCGTGCCGATTTTTTGCGAACCGCTACCAGGCGGAAAATATCGCATTCAGGTTTATCCGCAGCTTCAGTTCGAAAAAGGCACTTCCGTTATACAAATTACTCAAGCCTGCTGGGACCAGATCGAACCACTCGTTAGGCAAAATCCGTCGCCATGGGTTTGGATGTACAAGCACTGGCGCTACCGACTCGCCGGCTCGGCCAGGCCCTATCCATTTTACGCAGAAATCGGTCCAAAATTCGAGGCGCGGCTGAATGCAAACATGGCGAAGCTTGCACTAGAGACGATTTAACCTGGCCCGCCGTCATCCCGAGCGAAAGCGAGGGACCTCGCGGGTAAGTTGGCGCGTGCTTTGGAAACAGCCCTGGCATTTCTCGCGAGATTCTTCGCTTCGCTCAGAATGACAGCGCTGCGGGGATCGCACCCGAGCTGACGATTCCTCGCCTCCCAATCATTCGCGACTTGTCCGAAGCTGAATAGAATTCCGGCGTGCGTTCTCGTTGGAAAAGGTTTCGTCATCGCTACGAATGGTTTTGGGTCGTTGCCACGGCAAAGATCATTCCGCTTCTGCCGCGCAGTGTTTGTTGTCATCTGGCCAATGCATTGGGTGGACTTTGGGCGAAACTCGATTTTTCCGGCCGCAAGGTTGCGCGCAACAATCTCGAGTGCGCGTTCGGCGATAAATTTTCTCCGGTCGAGCGCGAAGAAATCGCGAAGCAATCATATCGTTATCTCGCCCGCACCATTGTCGACCTCGCGTGGTCGCCGCGCCTAACGACAAAAAATTTCAAACGCTGGTTCAAAGTCGAGGGCGTCGATGAAGTCATGGCGACACTGGATCCAAAGCAAAGCGGAATGTTTCCTACGATCCACTACGGCAACTTCGAATGGGCCGCGAAAGGACTCGGCTTCTCCGGCATATCGATGCGCATACTCATGCAGGAGTTTAAGAACCCGTTGCTCGATCCGATCGTGGCGGCGCTTCGTCGACACTCAGGCCATGAGATCATGGGTCGCGAAGGGGGAATCATTCGTCTCTACAAAGCGCTCAAGCGCGGCCAGCACATCGGGTTTTTGAGCGATCTCACCCTGCGTCCCACACAGCCAAGTGTAGCAATCGATTGCTTCGGCATGAAGACCTGTGTGACTTTTGCCCACGCATGGCTGCACAAAAAAACTGGCGCGCCGATCGTCCCGGTTTACTGCGAACACCTTCCGGGCGGCAGGTGTCGTTTCGTCATGCAGCCGAAGCTCGAGATTCCCGCCGATGCAACCGAAACCGAAATCGCGCAGGCATGCTGGGATCGTTACGAATCGCTCATTCGCAAGAATCCCGGGCAATGGCTTTGGATGTATAAACAATGGCGCTACAGGCCTTCGCAAACGAAACGAGCGTATCCATTTTACGCGCAGACTTCCTACTACTTCGATCAATTACTCATGCGCAGTGTAGAAGAGATGAAAGAAGTGCGTGCCACCTACGCCGCAGCCTCTGTGTCCGGTTGACAAACGGCACCGCATGCGCTTCTGCAATACTCTAACTATGCGAAGTATTTTCACTCTTGTTCTTTTGGCCGTTGCGATTGTCTTTACCAGTTGCAGCATCGCGCCGATGGGCACCGGCCCCTACCATGTCACCGCTTACAAACCGCACGATCCTTCGAAAGTGCGAGTAAAAGTTTCTCTCTCGAAGCAAAACGTTTACGTGATGGAAGGCGACCGTCTTTTGATGGCAGCCGCAACGTGCGTGGGCATTCCGTCCAAGCCCACACCGAAGGGAAATTTTACGATCTATTCCAAACAGGAAGAAAAACGCTCGGGCTCGTACGGTTTCCGTGTGCAGGGTGATCGCGTGATTCCCGCCGAAGCGGACAAATCCATTCCGGGCCGCTACGTCGGATATCCGATGGGGTACTGGTGCGAATTTTCTCCGGCCTACGGATTTCATCAGGGATTCGTTCATCTGTATCCGCGCACGCACGGTTGTCTGCGTTTGAAAGGCGAAGCCGCACCGAAGTTTTTTGCTCTCGTGAAAATCGGGACGCCGGTCAACATCGCGACGACCCAGCCGGAGGATGAGACCTTTGGGAAAATGGTGAAACGCGTGGACGATTCGAAAACGCCCGATCCGGATCCGCGTCTCATGGTTAGTTCCAAGGCCTTCGAGAAACCGAGCGGACCTTTGCTGGAATAGCGGCCATTCGCGGAGTAAACTCCGCGTAATTGTGAGCACGAATCTGATCTCCAGCGGCACGACGGCGCGCGAAAAAGTAAACTTGCGTACGCCCGACGTCATGGCGGCGGTGCAGCAACAGGTCGAGTCGCACTATCTCAGCGAGATTGTGGACAAGGTTCGGCGGAGCGGCGGTTTGATCCGCGTCGGCGATGTCACGGTGCGGCTCGCGAAGCAATTTGGATTTTGTTACGGAGTCGAGCGCGCGATCGATCTCGCTTATGCCGCGCGCAAAGTTTTCAAAGATCGGCGGCTCTTCATTGTCGGCGAGATCATTCACAACCCGGAGGTAAACGAACAAATCTCCTCGTTAGGCATCAAGAACCTGCTCGGCGAAAACAGACAGGCCAATATCGAAGATTTGGGACCGGACGATGTCGTGATTGTTCCCGCGTTTGGCACCGAGCTTTCGACTTTGCAGCAAATCAAAAATATCGGATGCCAGATTGTCGATACTACCTGCGGCGACGTCATGAGTGTTTGGAAGCGCGTGCGCAAATACGCGAGCGAGTCGGCCACTTCCATCATCCACGGCAAAGCCGAACACGAAGAAACCAAGGCGACAAGCTCGCGCGCACTCGGCGACGGGAAAGGACATTATCTCGTCGTCCTCACGCTCGCGGATACCGATTACGTTTGCGATTACATCCGGCACGGCGGCGATAAGCAGGCATTTCTCGAAAAATTCCGCGACGCGCATTCGCCCGGCTTCGATCCGGATGTTGCATTTGAAGACAGTCGGCGTCGCCAACCAAACAACTATGCTGCGCGGCGAGACGGAAGAAGTGCAGCGCCGCATCCGCCAGGCCATTCATCGATCGCGACGGCCCGGAATTAGCCGCAAAGAAACTTTCGCTTCTTCGACACCATTTGCGGCGCGACACAGGAACGCCAGGACGCTTTGCGCGAATTGCTCAATGTCCCGCTGAATCTGCTGCTCGTCGTCGGCGGCTACAACAGCTCGAACACATCGCATCTCGCGGAGATGGGCGAAGAAAAATTGCCGACTTATTTCGTGCTCAATGCGTCTCGCTTGTTATCCGACAAGGAAATTCTTCACTACAATCTGCACGAAAAACGGGAAGTAATTTCCCATCTGGTTGCCTGCCGGGCCGTCGTAGTCGGCATCACCGCCGGCGCTTCGTGCCCAACAACCTAATCGAAGAAACGCTGCTGCGTCTTTTCGAGTTGCGCGGGATCACCCGCGCCAGCTCGAACTCGCATCTAAGTGCGAGGTGGAAGCGATCTCCGAGCGCCGTTGTTTCGCAAGTTATCGCCGGAGGCATCACCCGCGCGCAACTCGAAGCCGCAGCATTAATGCGTGCAATTTGGAAAGGCAGTATCAGTTTTGGTTTGTTAATATCCCCATCGCTCTTTATCCGGCGACGCGGAGGGAGGAACTCAAGTTTCGCATGCTGCGCGAGAAGGATTTGAGTCCGATTAATTACAAACGCGTGGCGGAAAAGGACGGAAAGGAAGTGCCGTGGGACGAGATCGTGAAGGGCTACGAGTACGAGAAGGGGAAGTATGTCGTGCTCAAGGATGAAGACTTCCAACGCGTCGATCTGGAGGCGACGCAGACTGTCGACATCCAGGACTTCGTGGAGATCGAAGAGATCGATCCGATGTATTTCTACAAGCCGTATTACCTGGAGCCGCAAAAGGGCGGAGACAAAGCTTATGTGCTTTTGCGCGATGCGTTGAAGAAGAGCAACAAGGTTGGCATTGCGAAAGTCGTGATCAAGACGCGGCAATATCTCGCTGGCGTAAAAGCGGAGGACGGCGTGCTTGTTCTCGAGCTGATGCATTTTGCCGAGGAGCTGGCCGACGCCAGCAAGTTGAAGGTGCCGAAGAAGAGTGAGCCGGGTAAGCGCGAAATGGATATGGCGAAATCGCTCATCGATAGCATGAGCTCGAAATGGAATCCGGAGAAGTACAAGGACGATTATCGTGAGGCGCTCATGGATGTGATCGAGGAGAAAGTGGAATCGGGCGGGAAAGAGATCGAAGAGAAACCGAAACCGAAAAAGACGCCGAGCAAGGTGATCGATCTGGTCGCGGTGTTGCAGAAAAGTTTGGAAGAGAACAAGGGCACGAAGAAAGAAATCAAGAGCGAAGCGCACGACGACGCATACATAAGAAGGCGGCGTGAAGACCCTCACCTCAGTCCTCTCCATCAGGGAGAGGAAGTTTGCCTGCACTGGAAGGACGACCTGCCGTGTCGTCCCTTGAAATTTGCGGGACGTTTCGGAGAAGCGTCCCTACATGGGAGGCATCGTCTCGTTAGGTTTTGCCAGCGGTTTGGCAGGCGCGACATCGTATTCGGGTTTCGCAATGTCCCATGAGCCATTGATCGAACCAACCGACAATATGTTGCAACCGTTCCACCCGGTGCCACGGCTGACCGGAACGCGACAGTTCGTGCGTTTCATCTGGGAAACTCACCATCACCGTCGGAATTTTCCGGAACTTCAATGCGCGAAACATTTGTTCGCCGCCCGCATCAGGTGGTGTGCGATAATCTTTTTCGCCGAGAATAAACATCATCGGTGTCTGCACATTCTTGATGTAAGTGATCGGTGACCGCGCTCTGAAATCCGGTTCGTCGCGGAACGGCGGCGCTTTGAACCACTTCGGTTGGAAGAGCGTGAAATCGGCCGTGTACCACCAATCGGCCCAGCTTGCGATGTCGCGCTGCGCTACGGCCGCGGCGAAGCGAGTAGTTTGTCCGACGACCCAATCGGTCAGCAGTCCACCGCCGCTGCCGCCGGTCACGCCAAGTTTCTTGTCGTCGATGTAGCCGCGCCTAACGACTTCATCCACGCCGAGCATCAGATCTTTGTAATCGTCGCCCGGATAATGGTACTGAATAATGTTTCCAAATTCCTGCCCGTAAGTCGTGCTGCCGCGCGGATTCGGGTAAAGCACGACGTAACCTCTGGCCGCCATCCATTGGAATTCGTGTTCGAAAATATAACCGTAGGCCGCGTGCGGCCCGCCGTGAATATCGAGAATAAGCGGATATTTTTTTCCGCTATCGAAATCTGCAGGTTTCTGGATCCAGGCCTGGATTTTTTTGCCATCAAAACTCTGATACGAAATTTCTTCCGGCTCGCTCAGGTTTAATTGCGAGAAAAGTTTGTCGTTGAGGTGCGTTAGCTGACGCAGCTCGCGTCCGACATTGTTGATGGCAAAAAGGTCATTGATGCGAGTCGGTGTGGAAAGTGTGTAAACAATTCGCGTTCCATCATGCGATGCGCGGAAATGCACCACGGCCTGATTACCATTCGTTAGGTCAGTCGCAGAACCGCTCGTCGCATCGAAACGCGCGAGAATCGTGCGGCCTTCTTTTCCGTAGACTTCGATGAGACTTTTCCCATCCGGAGTCCATAGCGGCATGTTTCTGCCGGCGGCGCGTGGAGGTTCGTTATCGCCGAAAACACCGCTGCCTATAACGTAGTCAAACGCCGCGGTTAGGTTGCGCGGCTTTGCTTCTGTGGCGAGATCGCAAACCCAAAGATCGGGCTGTGTGTAGGAATTAACAGGCTGCGCGGTCGATGCAACAAACGCGACCTGTTTGCCATCTGGTTTGAGCGAAAGTCCGTGGACGTCCATGTCGAAGGTTGTGAGTTTCGTTGCTTCGCCGCCGTTTCCTGGAATCGAATAAAGTTCTGTCTTCGGCAGGTCGTAATACGGCTCGTCGACATGCAGCGAAGTGAAGTAAATCTTCGAACCATCCTTTGCCCAAAACGGGTTGTGTTCGTCGAAGCGGCCGAAGGTGATCTGTTTCGGCTGCACTTTTTCCTCTGCACTATGTGGCGCGGCCACAATCCAGAGGTGATCTGGATGTTTCGGATCAAGATAACCTTCATCATTCGAGCGATAAACAGCGCGCGTAATGACATGAATGTCGCTCTCGTGATCTGAGTCGCTGTCGGATTTCTCGGGCGACGGCGACGCCTGGGCTTCCTGCTTTCTTTTTTTATCGGTGGCCGGCGAAGCCGCAGCAGCGGCTTTCTTTTCCTCTTCTTCTTTGCGCTTTTTCTTTTCTTGTTTCGCAAGATCGTCAGCGTTTGTGCTGCTCGAAAAAACGATCGTCCTGCCGTCAGGCGACCATTGCGGACCGCTCGCGCCTTTCGGCAGATCCGTAAACGGGAAGGAATCGCCGCCCGCCAGAGAAAGCATGCTCAGCTGCGGCGGCTCCGGCTTACCGTCCTTTTCTGTCGCACGAAGGAAAACGAGAAATTTCCCGTCCGGCGACCAACGCGGAGCGCTGTCGTGCTTGCCATTGGTTAGCTGGTGCGGTTGATCGTCGCCTGCAGCCGAGATCGTCCAGATTGAAGTATCGTAACCGTCCTTCTTCTCATTCACCGTTATGCGCACAAAGGCGACGCGCGCGCCATCCGGCGAGATTTGCGGATCACCGATCCAGACAAAATCGAAAAGATCTTTCTCAGTGATGTTGCGTTTCTGTGCAGAGGCGCCACCGAGAGTCGCAACGAAAAACGCGACGAATATTAACGCGCGCATGATTTACATGTGCGCGATGACATTATCGCCAAATTCCGAGCACTTGATTTCGGTTGCGCCTTCCATCAACCGCGCAAAGTCGTACGTGACGTTCTTGCTAGCGATGGCAGCGTTCAATCCTTTCAGAATCAAATCGGCTGCTTCGTTCCAACCCATGTAACGAAACATCATCTCTCCGGAAAGAATGACCGAGCCCGGATTGACCTTGTCCAGATTGGCGTATTTCGGTGCGGTGCCGTGCGTCGCTTCGAAGACCGCGTGTCCGGTGATGTAGTTAATGTTCCCACCGGGCGCGATCCCGATGCCGCCGACTTGCGCGGCGAGCGCGTCACTCAGGTAATCGCCGTTTAGATTTAACGTCGCGATGACATCGAAATCTTCCGGACGCGTCAGCACTTGTTGCAGCGTGATGTCGGCGATTGCGTCCTTGATCACAATTCCGGCGCCCGGTTTTCCCATGGGGATTTTGCACCATGGCCCACCGTCGATTTCCTCCGCGCCGAAATATTGTTTCGCAACCTCATAACCCCAATCGCGAAAAGCGCCTTCGGTAAACTTCATGATGTTGCCCTTGTGCACGAGAGTCACGCTTTTGCGCTGATTCTGGATGGCGTAGGAAATCGCACTGTGAATGAGACGGACAGTGCCCGCCCGACTGACCGCTTTGATGCCGATACCCACCATGACGTCCGCCTTTTCCGGTGCGCCCACTTTTTTCCAAAACTCCGCCGCTTTTTCTTTCGTCCCGAAGCGGATCTTGTCGAAATCCTTTGGAAATTCCTTCGCAATAAAATCGAGAACTTTTTGCGAATCGGGTGTGCCTGCCGCCCATTCGATTCCGGCATAAATGTCCTCGGTGTTCTCGCGGAAGATAATCATGTTCACTTTTTCCGGACGCTTTACGGGTGAGGGGACGCCCTTGAAATATTGCACCGGCCGCAGACAGACGAAGAGATCGAGCAACTGGCGGAGCGCGACGTTGAGCGAACGAATTCCGCCACCAACGGGAGTCGTTAGGGGGCCTTTGATTCCGACGAGATATTCGCGAAAAGCTTCGACCGTGTCGTTCGGCAACCAGCTATCGAATTTGTCTTTCGCAGTCTGACCGGCAAAAACTTCGAACCACGAAATTTTCTTCTTGCCGCCGTATGCTTTTTCCACGGCGGCATCCATGACGCGCACGCTCGCGGCCCAGATATCCGGACCAGTTCCGTCTCCACGAATGAACGGAATGATCGGATGATCTGGAACGTCTAATTTGTCGGTTCTCGAAATTTTTTCGCCAGTTGGCGGCTTGATATCTTTGTAAGCCATAAGCGCTCAATGTAGTTGGCGCAGTCGTAGCGGCAAAAGAGAAATCTTGTCTTCTGTAGCGGCGGTCTCTGACCGTCGCACTTCTGTCTGCGATTTCGAGCGACGGTCAGAGACCGCCGCTACAGAAAGATAGGTCTAACGCCCGTAAATGTGCCCGGGCAGTTTACGGATCTTCGTGCGCTTCCGCGTGCGGTGGTGGTCCCGTGCGAAATTCGCGATGGCGGATTTTGCCGCCGGCGTAGGCGATATATCCGCCGGCGCCTAACGAGACCAGCGCAACAACAAGCGTGACCACTGCAAGCAGCGTCGCAGTAGCCGGCCATTTTTTCGGCAGGAAAATTGCCGCGACTGCGATCAAAGCGAGCGCGTAAAAAACATATTCCAGTTTTTGCGCCCGATGCTCGTGTGCTTTAAGCCATGCCTCGCCGTCGCTATCCGCCATGGAGAGCACGCGATCGTAAGCTTCTTCACCGTAATGCACGACCGGCCATACCGAAGCGGCTGCGATCAAGATCAAAACAAGTGCTGTTATCTGCGCATGGCGGCTGCGCAGACATAACGCGATGGTTAGTCCAATCGCACCGACTGCCAATCCGTAAACCGGCAACGGATTAAGCAGCACGTGAACGTATTCCGGCTGCTGCAAGTCTCGGAGAAAGTTTTGTAACATGCAGAGCTACCGCGAAGAAAATTTTGTTTCGTGGATCGGTCCAAACTTTTTCCAATTGTAGGCGATGAAATGCCACCACTCGGTCCGCAAACCGTAGAACCCCCCGCGCTTCATCGCGGCCTGTAGGATTCTCAGGTGCAGCGCTACTTTCGGATCGTTCCCTGTATAATGAAGATCCGCGGCAGGAGTGAAGGCATCGAAATCGGTTGGCATCGCCAGATCGTTTCCCTTGTCATCGACAAGGGTTGCATCAACCGCAACTCCCCAGGTATGCAACGATCCACGACCATCCGCCGGATTGGCCACAAATGAGGCGTTATGGAAAAGTTCCCACAACTGTGCCTGCGCAGTTGGAGGCCGATAGGCGTCCCAGATTTTTAATCCATAGTGACTTTGCTGTAGATAAGCCTGCGCCTTGACCAAACGTTGCGCGACACTCGCCCTAACGAGTGCCGGCATATTTGGCGGATAAAGCGGTCGACCGGCGGCATTTTTCGAACCGGCGTAACGCAGCTCCACCAGAATCGACGGATCAACTTTCTTGATGTCGACCAATTCTTCTTTACTGACGGGAACCGGCGTCGGAACGGGATCGGCCCGTGATGCAACAAGGGAGAAAGTCACGCTCAGAAGAACAACAGCAGAAGTGAATCGAGATAGGGCAGATTTCAATGCGTGTAAGAAAAGCAAATCGCGTGACACGGATAGTCAATAATCTCAGCGTGCGGCCGTGACGGCAGCAGCATCAGTTTTTCCCAATCGTTCCAGAAGTAGAAGCGCGCTGTTTTCCGGTACGGTGAAGCGCAATTCGAGATCTTCATTCTGCCGGTTGACCTCGGGAGGCTGTTCGTACAAGAGCAGATCGGAATCCTGAAGGTGCAGCCAGCGTTGCGGTTCATCGTGCAATCGTTGCGCGAGTTCGGTCGCCTGCGCCGAAGTGTTTGAATGGATGAGCAACCGCGCTTTTGCTGGTTGCTTGAGCGTAAGCGAGAGCCCGAGCAACTGCGACGCCTCCAGAAGTTCCTGTGCAAAGACCGGATGAAAAATGCGAGCGAGATTTGGCGGGTCGCGCGAAATTAATCGCAGCGCGCTTTCCTGATCCAATGCCTGAAAACGATCGAAGAGCTGGCCCGTGATTTTCAGATCCTGTTTCAAACCGAGCCGCACCTGCACAAGTTCGTCCACTTCCTCCGGTCCGCCGACTGCGATCGTTCGTGGCCCGACACGCGCAACCGCCAATCCATCTTTCTGCCAAAACGGAAGCCCACTGATGGTGCGCTTCGCAAAACTTTGATCGCGCTCGAGTGAACGAACCGCGCGCGAGAGATCGGTGCGCGCTTCTACGAGCACAAATTCATTGATCGCAGCCGCATTCGTCGGCGCCATGGCGCGCGTCACGCGCAGAACATCTTTGGACAAATTGAGCACCGGAGTTTTTGCCGCCTTACCAAGAAGGGAGGACCAAAGATTCGGCCAGGTTGCCGCTCGGTCTTTTCGCCAACGCTGTGGCAGTTCGGCATGCTCGAACTGATCGATGTTGAGAGACAGAATTGCTTCTGTTTCGCGCGGTAGCCACTCGCGCCGCGAAGGAGTTTGAAATACAAGCGGTAAGATGATCGCGAGCAAGACGAGCACCGACACGATCGAGAAATAAAACTTCCGCAATTCTTGTTTGTCGATTTGGCTGGAGACCCGCGCCAGTTCGGAAGTGTGGGCGAGGTGGCGATCAACACCTTCGCGATGGCGATGCACATCTTTTAACAGATGCGGAGCGCTGGGTGGCGCGATCCCCTGCGAAGCGAGATGGCGGCCGATATTCAGATAGGCCGGGTTTTTCCGCTCCTCGACCGTTTGATGATGCTCGCGCGCTTCGCGAATCGCGTCCTGTTGCGCGCGACTGTTTTCGTTCAATGCGCGATCGCGAGCTTCGAACTCGCCGCGGACGCGTGCGATTTCCTTGTCCGCCGCATCAAGTTCCGTTTGGGCGGCGTTGAGAGTTTCCTTCGCGTTGCGACAGGCCTCCGCGCTGCCCAATCGCGCCCGTGAAATTTCTTCGCGCTCCGTCGGCAATTGTGCGCGGCGAGCACCGAGATTGGCGATTTGCGTTTCCAGATCAGCCGGCGGCGGCACTTGCGCTTGCAGATCCGCGATTTTTTTTGCGAGCTCGCGATCGGCTGCGTCGTTTTCCTGCAAGCGCTTGTCGACGCTCGCCAGTTCGCGATCGCAAACATCGGCCGCTGCTTTCGCTTCGTTTCTCCGTTGCAGGATCGGTTTCTTTTCTTCTTCAAGTTTGGCGATGGCCGCGCTTTGCTCGCGCGCGTTTTCCTGCCGCTGCGCTTCGATTTGCTTGATTCCCTCTTCCAATTGCTCGATGCGGGATGTGACTTCTTTTTGTTCCTGCTCGAGTTTCTTCAGCGCGACAATTTCATTGCGCACTTCGGGAAAATTGACTGCTTGCGAGCAACCTTCGCGGCCGAGAGCGATCTCGCTTTTCTGCAAATGCCGCTTCTCATGGCGCAACGCCATGCGTGTTCTTTGTCGCCGAATCTTAAGGCCAATTTCGCGCAGGCCAGTGCGAATGAAATTCACGGGATAAGGCTATCTGTTTTGCTACAGAAAATCATTCCTCGTTCTGGCTCAACTTCGCGAGCACACTGAAATCTTCGAGCGTGGTCGTATCACCAGTGACAGTCTTCCCGCCCGCAATTTCCTTAAGCAAGCGTCGCATGATTTTTCCGCTGCGCGTTTTCGGCAGCGCTTCGGCAAAACGCACTTCGTCCGGCTTGGCGATCGCTCCGATGTGCACGCCGACGTGATCGCGCAAATCCGTCTTCAACGACGAGTGCGGTTCCACGCCGGTCTTCAACGTCACAAACGCGACCACCGCCTGCCCTTTGATTTCATCGGGCCGACCGACAACCGCTGCTTCCGCGACTTGCGCGTGACTAACGAGTGCACTTTCGATTTCCGAAGTGCCCAGGCGGTGCCCGGAAACATTGAGCACGTCGTCAATGCGTCCGACGATCCAGAAATATCCATCTTCATCGCGGCGCGCGCCATCACCGGTGAAGTATCGTCCTTTGAACTGGCTCCAATATTGTTGCTGATAACGTTTCTTATCGCCGTAAATCGTGCGCAACATGGATGGCCAGGGACGTCGTATGATCAATTTTCCGCCGACGTTCGGACCGACTTCGTTTCCCGTTATCATCGACGACCGCCGCATCCACACCGAAAAACGGTAGCGTCGCGCTTCCCGGTTTTGTCGGCGTTGCGCCCGGTAACGGTGTGATCATGATCGCGCCGGTTTCGGTCTGCCACCACGTATCCACAATCGGGCAGCGGCCGCCGCCAATTTTCTCGTGATACCACATCCACGCTTCGGGATTAATCGGTTCGCCGACGGTGCCGAGCAATCGCAACGAAGACAGGTCGTGTTTCTTCACCCACTGGTCGCCCCAGCGAATAAACGCGCGAATCGCCGTCGGCGCCGTGTAGAGAATGTTAACGCCGTATTCCTCGATGATGCGCCAGAAGCGATCCGGTTCCGGCCAATTCGGCGCGCCTTCATACATCAGCGTCGTCGCGCCATTCGCGAGCGGACCGTAAACCACATAGCTGTGTCCGGTCACCCAGCCGATATCCGCCGTGCACCAAAAAATATCGCGATCGCGAAGATCGAAAACATATTTCGTCGTCGCATAAATCCCGACCAAATAGCCGCCGGTCGTGTGCAGAATTCCTTTCGGTTTTCCGGTCGATCCGCTCGTGTAGAGAATGTAAAGAGGATGCTCGCTATCCACTGGCGTTGGCGGGCAATTCGCATCGACGTATTCGAGTTCTCGATGCCACCAGACGTCGCGACCTTCTTCTATGTGAACGTCATTTCCGGCGCGGCGGAAAACGATGACGCGTTTGATCGTCGTCTCGCCGCGTAGCGCGTCGTCGACGTTTTTCTTTAAGGGAACAATCGCTCCGCGTCGGTAGCCGCCATCTGCGGTGATTACTGCCACGGCACCGCAGTCCGCGATGCGATCGCGAATGCTATCCGCGCTGAAGCCGCCGAAAACAACCGAGTGCACCGCGCCGATGCGCGCGCACGCCAGCATCGCAATGGCCGCTTCCGGAATCGACGGCATGTAAATGATGACGCGCTGGCCTTTGCGAATTTCATTTCGCTTCAGCACATTCGCGAATCGGCAAACATCGCGATGCAGTTGCTGATAGGTAATCGTGCGCTTGTCGCCCGGTTCGCCTTCCCAAATGATCGCCGCTTTGTTTCGGTTGCGACCTTTCAAATGTCGATCGAGACAATTTTCCGAAACATTCAATTTGCCGCCGACAAACCATTTCGCGTACGGAGCGCGCCAGGTAAAAACTTTCTTCCAGCGCTGTTGCCATTCCAGTTCGCACGCTTCTTTCGCCCAAAACTTGGCCGGGCTTTCGATCGATTTGCGATACATCTTCCGGTATTTCGCCAGACTTTTGATCTCTGCCTTTTTGGCGAAAGATTTGTCGGGCTCAAAAACACGCGTCTCGACCAGATGCGACTCGATGTTGGTTTCCATGGGATTGGTGACGCTAGCCATCGCAGACGGTTGCTCAAGGAACTTGTCCGTCTTTTCAGTTGTATTCTCGGACATGATCGCCAGAGAATGAGCCATGAGTGATCATGTTTACAAAAAGATCGAGTTGGTCGGTTCCTCGCCCAAAGGCATCGAAGATGCAGTGACAAACGCGCTGGCTCGAGCGGCAAAAACTGTTCGCAATATGCGTTGGTTCGAGGTGACCGAAACGCGAGGCTACATCGAGAACGACAAGGTCGACCATTGGCAGGTCACGGTGAACATCGGATTCACGCTCGAGTCCTGATGTTCTTCTGTAGCGGCGGTCTGTGACCGTCGCACTTGTTCTCCCGGAGGGACGTGCTTCTGCACGTCCTCGTGATTCTTGTAAGCCAATGAAATATTTGGGACCTGCGGAAGCACGTCCCTCCGAAAAAAAGTGCGACGGTCAGAGACCGCCGCTACAGAAAATCAATCTTCGTTCTGCGATGCCTGATAGAGCTTGGTCGCGCCGTAAATCAAAATCGCGGGTTTGAACGCGATCAATAACAGACGCACCATCCCGCCGAGAATCCGCCCGATCGGTAGCCTGTTAAGAATGAATCCGGCGAGCAGCGCATAGAGTACCGACTGCACCGGCTTTTCTCGCACGTATTCCTCGGTCTGCTGGAGCACGCGCTCAAATTCACCTTTGGTGTAACGAAGCGTGCGCTCCGCAATATCGTCGGGGATGGCTGAAAACTCTTTATCCATGTTACTTAGACTTCGGATTCCAACCTCTACGCGCGCGTCCCGAAAAATTCAACGCAAAGTCAGCCAGATCGTGGTCGCTCCTGTTCGCGGTGGAAAATCCGGCAACGGCGGCTCGCGATGAAAACTTCCCGCACGGCGCGCGCTCTTGAGACAAAACCGAGCCATCACTTCAAGCGCGCGCTCATTCAGACTGGTGCAGTTAGTGGAAATCAGGATTCGGCTTTCCCTTTCCGCCAGTTCCAAAGCCATCGACAACACAGTTTCGAAATCTTGTTCTACCCGGAAGGTTTTCCCGCGCCAGGAGCGTGAGAAGGTTGGGGGATCGAGAATGATCATGTCGAATTTTTCGCCGCGGCGTGCCAGTCGCGGAAGAACTTCAAAAACATCATCGGCAAGAAAACGATGATCGTTGGTTGGCAAACTGTTGAGCGCGAAATTCTCTTTACCGCGGGCGAGCGATTTCTTCGAGAGATCGATATTAACCGTGGTCGCGCCCGCGCTTGCCGCCGCCACGCCGAACGAACAGGTGTAAGCAAAGCAATTGAGGAATTTTTTCGGTGCACTGCGCCGGACAAACTGGCGATTCGCACGTTGATCGATAAAAAGACCGACGGAGTAGCCGACCGAGAAATCGATCCCGTAACGGAGCAAGCATTCGGTCGCGATGCTTTGCAGATTGGTGGTGGCGTCGCCCATCAGAAGAACCGGCGGATTTCGCTCCGCATTTCGTTTGGGAAGATAACGTCCGAAAATCCGGCCGAGTTTGAACTCAGAATCGAGGGCCCAAAGACAAAGCTCAGTCGTTAGGCGCTCCTTCGCGGTCTCGTTCTGATAGGAAACGAGAACATCGGCGGCGTAGCGTTCCACCCATCCATCGCCGTAGGTGCAAAGGCGATGCGCATCGGTCCCTTCCTCAGCGAATGCCCGCAGCTCGTCGCGATTGATCCAAATGGATGTCTTCACGGAAGTGGACAAGTTAGGCGAAACTTCGAGGCGGGAAACAACGTTCGGCGTCTTGCCCGCTTAATGACGCGCAGTAGTATTGGCCCGGCGTAGCGGCGTCATTCATTGCACACCAATCCATGCGACAAGTTACTTTTCGTGTTTCCGCCAGCACCTCAAACCTCGGACCGGGATTCGATTGCCTCGGTGTCGCCCTTCGACTTTACAATCTTGTAACTGTCACGCGAAACCAAAAGGGCCCGGCTGATCCGATCGTCCGTGAAGCAGCCCGTTTATTTTTTCGTCACGCGCAACATAAACCATTTTCTATTTTCCTGTTCCGTGACTGGCGATGTTCCGGAATGCCGCGGTCTCGGCGGCAGCGCTACTGTCAGGTTGGGCGTTTTACACGGTCTCAATTTGCTTTGCGGCAAACCTCTTGATCGGCAGCAGATTTTCGAACTCGCGGCTCGATTGGAAGGCCATCCGGATAATGCTGCTCCCGCGGAATTCGGTGGTTTTACTGTCGGCGCCGCATCGGGATTGCAACGCTTCGTTGTGTCCCCGCGACTTAAATTCGTTCTGTTAATTCCAGATCTGGAAATCTCGACACGCGATGCGCGTCGGCTGCTGCCAAACCGAATCCCTCATTCCGATGCGGTAAGATCTTGTGCCGCTGCCTGCAAAATCACGGCTGCAATGGTGTCTCGCGATTACGAGAAGCTTCGGGGCGCTTTCGTCGATCATTTGCACCAGCCCTATCGCAGGAAGCTGATTCCCTTTCTCGACGATGTTATTAAGGCTGGTGAGAAAGCAGGTGCGCTCGGCGGATTTTTGAGCGGATCAGGTTCGACTATCATTTGCCTTACACTCGATTCGTCAGAGAAAGTTGCCGCTGCGATGTTGCGCGCTTCTCGCCTAACAAACGCGCGCACATTGGTCGCGATGGCTGATAATCGCGGCGCGCGCATTGCATCTTCGCAATCCGCAATCCGCATCGCATTAGGATGAGTCGTTCGCTCGAAAATCTCGAACAGTTCGCCATCGACGTAATCCTCGAGCGTCGTCATGGCGTCCGCGCCACGCTTCTCCGCAGTCTCCTCTACGCTCTTTCGTTTATCTACGAACGCATCGTGCAGCTGCGCCTGTTCCTTTACCGGAAGCGAATCTTTCGCGAGCGCACGCTCGGTTGTCTCGTCATCAGCATTGGGAATCTTAACTGTCGGAGGAACTGGTAAAACGCCGATCGTAGAAAAAATTGCGCGCGCTTTGCGCAGTGGCGGTCGGAGCGTCGCCATTCTAAGCCGCGGATACAAGAGTGTCCCGCGACCGAGAAAAAGAAGTTTGCTGGATCGGTTGCGACGTCGGGATCCCGGACCACCGCGCGTTGTCTCCGATGGCAAATCGCTTCTGCTCGATTCGCTTACGGCGGGCGACGAGCCCTACATGCTCGCGAACAATCTGAAGGATGTGATCGTCCTCGTGGACAAGGATCGCGTGAAGAGCGGCCTGCACGCGATCGGCGAGATGCAGGCGGACACGCTGCTCCTCGATGACGGTTTGCAATATCTTCATCTCAAACATCGCCTCGACATTGTCCTGATCGATCGACAAGCGCCGTTCGGAAATGAATTCCTCCTTCCACGCGGCACCCTGCGTGAGCCGCCGCGTAACTTGCGACGAGCGAGCTACATTTTTATCACCAAGAGCACGGGCGAGCCTAACGACGAGCTGTTCAAGCGCATCCGTCGCTACAATCGTACCGCTGAGGTTATCGAGTGCGCGCATCGGCCGCTGCATCTGCAAAACGTGGTCACGGGAGAGCGATTGTCGCTCGATCGTTTGCGCGACACCTACATCGGTTCGATTTGCGGCATCGCGGCGCCCGACAGTTTCGAAGAAGGACTCCGCAAACTCGGCGCGCGCATCGAGCTGGCAAAGCGTTACCTCGATCATCACCGTTACAGCGAAGCCGAGCTGCAAAGTTTCATCAGTCGCTGCATCCGGCGCGATCTCGAGATGATCGTGACCACGGAAAAAGATGCCGTGCGTTTTCCGCGCCTAACGAATGTGCAGGTCCCGATTTATTTCCTGCGGGTGGAGATCGAGATTCTGAGCGGCCACGAAAGCTGGGACCATTTCGTTGCCCGCATTTGCCAGCCGCAACCAATGCTCACGCCGGAAAGATTTTTCTCGTGAGTCAGAGTTGACGAACCGCGGATCGCGCGGATAACGCAGATAAATTGAACCATGTTATCTCTGCATCAGCGAAATCCGCGTGATCCGCGGCAATCTTTTTTTGTATGGCTCAAAAAGCGGAACTGATCGTTGATGGGAAAAAGCTCGCGGTTTCGAACCTGGACAAGGTTCTTTATCCGAAGGCCGGCTTCACCAAGGGGCAGGTGATCGATTACTACATCCGCATCGCGCCGGTGCTCCTGCCGCATTTGAAAGACCGTCCGCTGACCATGAAACGCTATCCGAATGGAGTGGAGGGCGAATTCTTCTACGAAAAGAATTGCCCGGCGCATCGGCCGAAATGGGTGCGCACAGCGAAGGTGTGGAGCGAAGGCAACAATCGCAATATGGACTATTGCCTCGCGAACGATCTCCCCACGCTCGTCTGGGCGGCGAACCTCGCCGATCTCGAATTGCACACGTCGCTCGCGCGCAAAGGCAACGTCGCCCGCCCGACTATGATGGTATTCGATCTCGATCCCGGCGCGCCGGCGGACATCGTGCAATGCTGCCAGGTAGGAATCTGGCTACGGGATTTGCTGGGCGAAATGAAATTGAAATCGTTCGCGAAAACGAGCGGTTCGAAGGGTCTTCAAGTCTATTGCCCGCTCAATACGCCTGTCACTTTCGACCAAACCAAAGAGCTTTCGCGTGCTTTGGCGGAACACTTGGAGCGCGAGCATCCTAACCTCGTCGTTTCGAAAATGGCGAAGGCGTTGCGTAAAGGAAAAGTCCTCGTCGATTGGAGCCAAAACGACGAACACAAGACAACGATTTGTGTCTACTCGTTGCGCGCGAAGGAGCGGCCCACCGTCTCGACGCCGGTGAACTGGAAGGAAGTAGAAATCACTCTGAAGAAAAAGAATGCAAAGCTCCTTACGTTCACTTCCGATCAAGTTTTAGCGCGAGTGGAAAAGCAGGATGATCTCTTTCAGCCCATGGAGACGCTCAAACAGAAGCTCCCCAAAAAGTGGGCGTTCTGATTTGCTGATCAATCGCGATGCAAACGGACGATCCAAATGGCGAGCGCCTCGATCCCTCACCCGATCTATTTCGAAAGAGAAACGACGACCGATCTCGACGACAAGACTCCCGACAAGCCAAGAGGTCTGCCGCTTCACACGCGAATCCTGATCGGCCTCGGTGTCGGCATCGGCGCTGGCCTTCTTGCCGATACCTTGTTCGGCGGCGACGACCCGCGCGTGCAATGGGTGATCGCGAATATCACCGAGCCGGTCGGGCAGCTCTTTCTGCGTGTGCTCCTGATGATCGTTGTTCCACTTGTCCTTTCTTCGCTCGTGGTCGGAATCGCAGGCTTGGGCGACATTCGAAAAATCGGACGCATCGGCGTGCGTTCGATACTCTACTCGTTAGTCATTTCGACGATCTCTGTCGTAATCGGCATCACTCTCGCCAACGTCATTCGCCCGGGAGATCGCGTCGATACGGCGAGCCGCGCCAGGATCGAGGAGCGCTATTCATTCGCGGCGAGCAAGCAAGTCGAAGAAGCCGGCAAAACCGCTGCCGCGAACAAAGACTCAGCCATTTTGCAGGTGATCAAATCGATCGTGCCGTCGAATCCGATCGCCGCAATCGCCAGCGATCCGCCCAACATTTTGCAGGTCATGTTTTTTGCGCTCGTGCTCGGTATTGCGACAACACTCGTGCCGACGTCTGTCGCGGCGCCTTTCTTGCGCGGTCTGCAGGCACTTTACGAGATCACCGCCAAGATCATCGATATCGCGATGAAATTCGCGCCGTATGCCGTGGCTTGTTTGCTCTTTAATAATACCGCGCGTTTCGGCCTCGATTTGCTCAGCGCCCTTGTGTGGTATATCGCCACCGTAATTATCGGTCTTAGCCTGCAGATGTTCGGCGTCTACTCGCTCTCGGTCTATTTCCTTTCTCGCATCTCGCCGCCCGATTTTTTCCGGCGCATCAAGACGATCATCCTCACCGCGTTTTCGACTTCATCCTCCAATGCCACGCTGCCGACGGCCTTGCGCGTGACCGAGGAAAATCTCGGTGTCCCGCGCGCGATTAACAGCTTCGTTCTTACCGTCGGTGCGACCGCCAATCAAAACGGGACTGCGATTTACGAGGGCGTGACGGTTCTCTTTCTCGCGCAACTGGCAGGCATGCATCTCTCGTTAGGCTCACAAATCGCGGTTGTTTATCTCGCCATTCTGGGCAGCATCGGCACCGCTGGTGTCCCGTCCGGATCGATTCCTTTCATCATCGCGGTCCTCGCTACTGTCGGAATCAATCCGGCTTTGATCGCCATCGTCATCGGCGTCGATCGTCTTCTCGATATGTGCCGGACGACTGTGAACGTCGCCGGCGATGTTACCGCTGCCACGTACGTTGCCCGCGCCGAAGGCTACTCGCTCCTGACAGATCGGGGTAGGCGCTGAGACGTATCGACGTTTAGCAATCCGTTTGCCACAAGTCAGCCGCGGTTCTGTGCAATCCGGAGCTTTACCAGCTTCCGCACCAGCGCGGACGAGAGAGGCTTGTCCGACTGGAAGCGAATCGTGCCTTTGCTCGTATCGTAGCTCTTGAGTTCGTTCTTAAGCGTCTGCACCACAGAACCGGGATAGAAAGCGCAATGATCCGCGGCCGCGCCGTAAGCCACAAGAAACTTTCCGTTAAGGCGGAAAGCGGGGAGCCCGTAGCTGATGCATTCTTCAGCTTGCGGAGCCGCAGCTTTGATGTTCTTCCGCAGCGTTTCGAGCGCTGCTCGTTTGTCAGCACTTACTGCCGCGAGGTAAGCATCGGGGGTTTTGGTTTTGGCTGCTTTTGCAGTGCGTGATCGGTTGGTCTTTTTCGGTTTCATCTTATTGAATTGAATTTAGTTATGCATTGCGTCGGTCCGCGATGTGCCACAGAACTCCGCTCGGGTCGGTCAAATAAAGAACACGCAGGCCCCACGGCTGCAATGCCGGCGGCTTGGCGGTAACGGAGGCGTATTTCTCCGTGAGCCTCAGCTCCTCGATGTGTTTCCACCATGCATCCGCGTCGTCCACCATCAGATGCATCATGAAGTTCGAGGCGTACTGTTCGACGTAGAAGTTCTGAAGAAGAAACCGAAAGCTTCCGATCTGAAACTCGGCTATTTGGTCGTTGCTCCAGTTCAGCTTGAACCCGAGGTCGGAGTAGAACTCCTTGGCAACATCGTAATTTTTAGCCGGGACAAACGCCTTCAGATCGAGGACTGGACCAGGTTCCATTGCTTCTCCTTAATCTATAACAGAACGAAGGGAGGTGCGGGAGCGCCGACATGAATGGGTAAGTCGAAAGGTCGAGCACGTGAGTTGGATGCTACAATTCGTCAAGATCTTCAGCCGATATTAGCATCTCAACCAGACACAGATCATCCTCTGCGAGCGCGGCTGTTTGGCCACGCTCTTTCTTCTCTGCTGCCGTTATCGGTTCGGCTGAGGCGTGTATCGCAGGTAAGGCTTTATTTTTCGCACTCCTTTGGGAAATAGCTTGGTGGCATCCTCATCAGAGACAGCGGGCACTACGATGCAATCCTCCCCATCCTTCCAATCCACCGGTGTCGCCACCTTGTATTTGGCGGTGAGTTGAAGTGAGTCAATGACACGCAAGATCTCGAGGAAGTTGCGCCCGGTGCTGGCCGGATAGGTGATGGTCAGCTTGACCTTTTTGTCCGGCCCGATGACAAAAACCGAACGCACGGTTGCTTTGTCATCTGCGTTGGGATGGATCATGTCGTAGGCCATGGCTACTTTCCGCTCCGGATCGGCGATGATTGGGAAATTCATGCTACAGGACTGGGTTTCATTGATGTCCTTGATCCAGCTGTGGTGCGATTCAAGCGGATCCACGCTGATGGCCAGCACCTTCACATTGCGTTTGGCAAACTCGTCTTTGATCTTGGCCACCATGCCCAACTCGGTCGTGCAGACCGGCGTAAAATCAGCGGGGTGAGAGAAGAGTACGCCCCAACCGTCTCCCAGCCATTGGTGGAAATCCACTGTACCTTCGGTGGTTTGCGCCGTAAAATTTGGTGCGATATCGCCCAATCGAATAGCCATGGGTTGTTTTTTGTTGTGTTAGTTGATCTTCTCTCTTAAGTCGCCGCGGAACTCAACAAGATTCTTGTTCACGCAAGTCGTAACAGAAAATTGGACGCCTTCGCTCCAGCGCTTTGGTCAGGCCATATCGTGTTCATATCGAAATATTCTCGTCAAAAGAACCTGCGAAGGAACGCCGCCGCTTCATCCGAGATGCCGACAATCTTGTTCGTTGCCTGACGATAGAATTTGAAATTGAGCTCGGTCTCGGGTCGACCGTCGTTCCAGTCGGAAAAAAGTTTGAGCTCGCTCCGCCCAAGGCGCCGCTTTACGAGCGCGGTGCGTCTGATGGTGATGCTCACACGCGGCGTCTGCCGGGCGATCCCGCGTTTCCTGGCGATCGCTTTGGCCGAGGTGACGATGCCGCTCGCGATGAGACCTGGCCCGCCTTCGTTCTCGCTCGCGAAGACGAAGATCGTATCGCCTTTGGCGATGTGCTTGCCGCCATACATCGTCTTCTGCGCGTTGAACGCGAAAGTCTCCGCCCACGGATCGCTAACCTCAGCTTTGATGGCGAACATCATACTACTCATCTCGCACCATTAATTTCCATGGCCGTCCATGGGACCATGCCTAACGAGAACAAGGTGAGCTGTCGCGAGCGGGCGGTTCCGCCGCGGGTTTCGGGACACTTGGGAGAAACGTCAGCGCGAGCCAAAGCGCGAAACCCGGAAACGTTAGGCGTAGCTGCGGTATTCCGGCTCATACATCAGCGATCGGACGTAGGCGTCGAGATCGGCCGGCACTGCTATACCGGCTAATCCTTTCTCAAACGCAACTCGGATCACGGCGACGGCTACGGCGCGAGAAACGTCACGGATATGGGTAAGGCGCGGATAGACTCTGCCCTCTTCCAATTCCGCCTGCGAAACCTGGTGCGCCAGCGCGCGCGCGGCCGCTAGGAACATGTCATCAGTTACCAACCGGCTCGCGCATGCGATCACGCCCAGGCCGACGCCGGGAAAGATGTAGGCATTGTTCCCCTGGCCCGGCACGAAGCGACGTCCGAATAACGACACCGGATCGAACGGGCTGCCGCTGGCAAAGATCGCGCGTCCTTCGGTCCAGCGATACGCTTCCTCGGCGGTGCATTCGACGAGAGAGGTAGGATTCGACAAAGCAAAGACGATCGGCCGCGCCACCTGGCGGCCGGCCGCTTCGAGCACGGCGCGCGAGAACACACCTGGCTTTCCGGAAACTCCGATCAACACGCTCGGTCGCACGCTTTCGACAATCGCCACCATGTCGGTCAGCGGCGCGTGATCCTGCGCAAAGACGAGCTTGTGGCTGGAAAGATCGTGTCGGCTCCGCACCACGAGGCCCTTCGAATCCACAAACCAGCAGCGAGCGCGGGCTTCGTCTTGCGTCACCCCGGCTTCCATTAACGCCCTAACGAAAAGGTTTGCGATGCCGATGCCGGCTTCGCCCGCGCCGAAAAATAAGACTCGCTGATCGCGCAGACTTTCCCCCGTGATGCGCAGCGCGCCGTAGAGACCCGCGAGCGCGACCGCCGCTGTGCCCTGGATGTCGTCATTAAAAGTGCAGATGCGCTCCTGATATCTTTCCAACAAGCGAAAGGCGTTCTCGTTTCCGAAATCTTCGAACTGAATCAGTAGCCGCGGAAAGAGTTCGTTCGCGGCGACGACGAACTCGTCAATCAGCGCGTCGTATTCCGGACCACGCAGACGCCGCTGGCGCAGGCCGAAGTAAAGTGGATCGACCAGCAGCTCGGCATTGTTGGTGCCCGCATCGATCGTCACCGGCAGGCACTGGGACGGATGCACGCCGGCGCAAGCCGTGTACAACATGAGTTTGCCGACCGGTATCCCCATGCCATCGCTGCCCAGATCGCCGAGGCCGAGGATGCGCTCGCCATCCGTCACCACGGTCACGCGCACATCGCGCACCGGCCAGTTGCGCAAGACCTCCGCCACGCGGCCCCGATCTTCCACGGAAATGTAGAGCCCGCCCGGACGCCGGAAAATTCGATCATACTGCTGGCACGCTTCGCCGACCGTCGGCGTGTAAACGATCGGCATCAGCTGCTCGATATGATCGATCAGAACCCGGTAAAAGAGCGTCTGGTTTCGTCCCGCCAGCGCGATGAGCGCGATGTAGCGTTCCAGGTCCGTCGATTTGCGCGCCAGATGGCCGAGCACGCGCTCGACCTGTTCGGCCTGGGTCTGGGCGCGAGGCGGCAACAACCCGCGCAAGCCAAGCGCATCGCGCTCGGTGGCGGTAAAAGCGCTCCCTTTATTCAAAACCGGATCGTGGAGCAGATTCGATCCGTGCGGAAAATTTTTCTTCTCGGCCATGCTTGCTTTGATCCCCGGCACCTTTTAGCGCGGGTAGTTGCCGTTCTCAAGTCCTCAGGGCACTCAACAATACGATATCTGTACGTCGAGCGTAACTGAAGCCTTGATGTGCCAGGAAGGTTAGTCCTTCTCTCGTGGGATCCAGTGAGGCTAGCGTCATATGAAACTGAATCGGCTCGCGGGTAGTTCCACCGACGGGTTAGATGGCATTAAGTGTCACCTCAAAGTAACGGTAAGCTGCGAAACCAGGAGGCGAGTGGCAGCCATCCGGAGCTCTGAGCAAAAGTAAACCACCCAAGGTGTGCAGCAGGGAAGAGAGCGGCCGGGACCACATACACTGTCCGCAATCGATTGGACAATCGAGGCCAAAGCAGGAGCCCGACAACGATAAGGTCAGTCAACCCGAACGTAATCGCCTGATAGAAAAGTGGATTCGAAAGAGAAGGACCATAGAAAAATAGGATCCGGCCAAGAACGGGATCGATCATTGGCAGGCCGGTAAAGATCATGAAGCGAGCATGCAGCGGCAGGGTGTGTCGGTAATAAAGCGCAAGAGCATACGAAACAGCAAAGAGGAACACGGCGGAAAGAGGCAAAAACAGATTCGCCGCCTCATGCTGGAACTTGGCCTCATCCATCGCGCGGAAGCGCGCGTGAGCTAAGAGAAGCGACGCGATCGCAAAAGCTGGTGCCAGTGCATACGAGACTGTGCCTATACGGCGATGCGCCTGCCGGTGTCTGGGTATAAGTAGCGGTTGGGCGATGAGCAGCGTGCACCAACAGACCGCCAGAATTGCATGCCAGTGTGTGTAGGGATCGACGCCAGTGCCCAATCGCGAAAGATACAGCGGCCAGAAGGCAAACCCGGCCAGTACTAGCAAACCGAAATAACTGTAAGCGGCGCCACGAAACATCACTCGCTATGTTGCGCTATCATACCATCTAACGAGACTCAAGATCAGCGGCTGCGCTAGTTAGAAGTGATATTCGCATACTCTCAAAACTAGGCATAAGGACGGGTAGCGAATGGAGCCGCGGGAACGCGAGCGAGATGGATGGGCAAGCCGAAAGGCCGAACGAACGGGAGTGAATAAGTCATTGGCTGCATCATAGGGGTTAGACTGGTCGTGTCACAGGAGGGCATTGCGCTAGGCGTCAATCAGAGCATGGGCGGCTGCTGGCAAAACTAAATTACCGCTGGCTCGCCAGCAAAAGGAAAGAGGCACTCCGACTAAGGTGTGAACAATGATCAGAGCGGGAATTGCCGCTGCAAATGCCGGTACGCTAGGAATCGAAAGGGTGGGTAAGTGCCAAACACCCCACAGAGCGGAGACGAAGATCGCAGAAAGCCAGGGCGAACCACTCGCCTCCCCGGTGCTTCGAGGTCGAGAGGTCGAGCAAGCGAGATTACATCGAGAAATCCGACTACGAGACGAATCCCGGCACCCGTCTCACCTGTATCGGCGCGCCTAAGAGCGATCTGGTGCTGGATGCCCTGGAAGCGCCTGGGCTTTGTTGCTCGCGCGGGCACGCCGCCGCCGCTGAAGGACTAAACCGACCCCGGCGGCCCCTATGAGAGCGAGCACCGAAGGTTCGGGGACCACCATGTAAGTGATCGAGCCGGTTAGTCCGCGCGAGCTGAAGAAGCTTCCTGTGGGCGTGAACGGTGCCGTGCGGGAGTCGCCGGTGTCGAGCGTGAGTGTCCCGTCAGTGAAGTGCTGAATCGGTGGACTGCCCGTCCCGAAATAGCGCGGACCCTGCAGGGAGAAGACGACTGCCACGCCGATTGTCTGCCCGTCCGCGATAGTGAAATCGGGAATGTCGATTGGCAATGATATGCCGCTGGAGGTCGCGCCCTGTGTTACCATGGCTGTGCCGAGCGAGGTCCATCCCGCAGGCGAGCTGCCGGGCCCGGAACCAACCGGGCCGCCGAGGGCACTGCCCAGGCGAGTAAATATCTCGATGGTATACATTCCTCCCGCGAGCGCCGTGCTGGCCGTCGTCATTTCTGTGATCATGACCGCGCTGCCAGCAGCGCTGAGATCGAAGAAGATACCCCAGCCGGCAGCTTCCGCCATTATCTGCGGTACCGTTGGCGGGCAAAGTGGTTTGTGCGGATGCCGGGGCGACTGCAAGGGCGAGTGCAGCGATACCCGTGACGATTCGAAGCAGGGTCTCGATCATAACGATTATCCTCCTAATTAATTCGCGTAGAGCGGTAGAGGCATTAGAAACGATCCCGGGCGCGCGTGACAAGTACAAAATCGGAGTTTTCACTTTTCCGACAAATCAGCTGAGGGAATGTGCTTGGTGAAAGCATTAGAGCTGGGCGGGAGGCGAGGCCGGAGTTTTCGATTTTCTTTCGATGGGAGTGGTAAACAACAATACAACCCAACAGCTATGAAAGTAGGAGCGCCTTCATCGAGGCCAAGCTGCGATCTCCTAAAAAGCTACCCTTGAAATACCCAAACGCTGGTTCGAGGGGAACAGAAAACACCTTAACAACCGACCGCGAAAAAGACATGGCTACAAAACACCCAATCAATGCTTCCTTCAGACCTAGCAAATGTTGCACTTCAAAGTTGAGCCTAAGCCTGTGGTTGCTCACGTAGGTATCGCTCATCGATCTCTGCTTGTATGCAGCTGTCGCCTTCCGCATCGGTCTGTGGTTTATCGAAGTGCACCCAATAGCAGGTCCGCATTCCTTCAAGCGACTTCGCCTCACGCGCGCAACCGACTGCTTCACGGTCGGGATGCGGTTGGATCGTTCCTGTAGCGTCTTGCGCCCAATGGTAGTCGGCGGCTACACGGACGCGATCGCCACAATCAAACCTAGCCGTGCTCATAAGATCTAACGAGACAGAGCTGAGCCACCGCTGGCGGGAGCGAGTGTGGCAAACATGGAAACTGTTTCATAAAATCAAATGTGAACTTCACAGCGGCCAGCGGTTGGCTCCAGCGATTGGTTAGGTCCTCGGCGGGTTCTTGTGAACGGCTTTTGTCTCATAAATCACAGCGTTAGGCCCGCTCAGATACAGCAATCGCTTTCTTTTGTCGAACGCGGCGGCAGCGAAATACGCGTCGTTAAGAACAATGAACTCAAGATAGACATCGTTAGATGTCGCCGGGAAAGTAACCTTCGTCGGGCCGAGAGCGTCCATCACTTCTTTTTCGGTCATTCCCGCGTGCAGCAGGAGCAGCTTCTTCCTGTATTTAGCGTAATCACTCGACCGATAGCGGCGCTGCATGTTCCGGAATTCAGTTTCTGTTGCGGGCAGTTTAACCGTTTCGTCAGATTGTGCACGCTTGCTAGTGTCAAGCTTGCGCTCACGGGCAAAAGCGCATATCGGCACGATCACAACCAACGCTATCAATGCGCAACGCATAGGCCTAACGAGAACAAGATCAGCTACGCCTACCTGGGGCGAGCGTCAGTCGGAGTTGAAGGACTCTAGTCATAAAAGTGTGGAGCGAACAGCGGGTAGGCGTTAGCTGCATCGTCTGGTTAGGTCTTTTGCCTTTGATATATGTGCAACAACGCCGGTCAAGACGGCGACGATGGTGGCGACGGGCACATAGATCAGCCATAGCCACCCACCAGCTGCTGGGTCTGTCGCGGTGGCAAGGGCGAATCCAAATGCAATAAGCAGAATGTCAGCTGCAACCAAGCCGGCGTCGGAGACGCGGGAAGTTAGCTGGAAAATCAGTGTAGCTGAGAGCCAAAGAAGTTGCGGCAGCGCGAAAGTGAGCGCATTGAGAAGTCCGAATCCAGCGAGTTCAAGGAGAGATTCAGCGTCAAGGTCAAATTCACGATGTTTGACGAAAGTCGCTACTGCGCGCACTGCACACGGCAAGACTGTGATTGATGCTATTTGGAACCAGCGGCGTCGCATAGACCTAACGAGACACAAGCTCAGCCACCGCTGGCGAGAGCGAGCTTTGCTACGGAGTTTGATGTTGAAGTCATACGAAAGCTAGACATCGGAACGGCCAGCGGTTGGCTGGAGCGATTGGTTAGATTCCGGCGTGGTGGCAAATGGCTTCGTCAGAATTTCTGCCAACTTCCACGGTTTGCGAAAAAGGTATAGGCCGATCAGGAAATGTGCAGCTTCCCGCAAATAATACGTCAGGAGATTAACATCGAACGATGAATCCAACACCGAGTGAGCGACTGAATGGGTATGTGAAAAGGTAGACCGCATCCAATATCCCGGTGCATAGAGCAGATCGATTGCGGCGTAAAACAGAAGGTAGAATCCAAAAAATCGGACGAGAAGAAGCGCTGCCTGCCTAAGTGTCAATTGATTCATGGTATGCGAGGGATCTAACGAGAATGAACTCAGCGACCGCTGGCGGGAGCGGGCGTGGATTGCAATGGAGGTGTTTTCATAAAGTGAAGCGAGGCGTCGGAGCGGCCAGCGGTTCGCTGCAGTGATTGGTTAGATGACTTAGTCACGCTCGAAGTGGTACCCGATGATCTTCAGTGTGCGCAAGGACACCGCATATGTGACGTAAGTGCCATACTTGTTTCGGCCCGGAAGCCCTCGACTGCTGCGCTCGTGGTACTCGGGAGAGAAGGAAACAAACAGGTTTCCTGCCTCTCGACGCAGCTCAACTGTAAAATGCTTTAGGTCACCAGACTTCGAAAAGCGATCTTCGCGGAATTGCCGTAATGCCACCTCAATCGCTTCGATCTCACGGCCCTTCAGCTCGACGTCTGGCGACATTTTGGTCTCATTCATCGGTGGCAGCTTGTTCAGATCGATTGCGCGTGCACTGGCGAGTGAGAGCCCTATAGCGGCGAGAACGATGATGCGCGGAGTCATCTAACGAGTATTCGGCCCCAAAAATCTGCCTTTAAAGGCAGATAAAATCTGTATAATCCGCTTGCTTCTGGGGCTGCCGCCCTTTATAACGCGGCTCATGTTCCCCACTTTGAACGACTTAACCGTACAGGGCAAGCCCAAAAAGCTCCTTGATGAAGTGCGCGATTTGATGCGCCTGCGGCATTACAGTATTCGCACGGAGCGCTGCTATTGCGATTGGATCGTTCGTTTTATCCGTTTCCATGGTAAGAGGCACCCGCGTGAGATGGCCGAAGCAGAGGTGACGGCCTTTCTCACCTATCTGGCACGGGAGGGAAATGTGGCCGCCTCCACCCAAAATCAGGCTCTTAGCGCCCTGCTTTTCCTTTATAAAGAAGTGCTGAGGGAGGAGATGGGCTGGCTGGATGGCGTGGAGCGGGCGAGCAAGCCGAAGCGGCTCCCGGTGGTGCTTACGCGCGACGAGGTTCATAAGGTTTTTGCACATTTGCACGGTATGCCGCGACTGATGGCGGGCCTGCTTTATGGGAGCGGTCTGCGACTGATGGAATGCGTGCGGTTGCGCGTGAAGGATGTGGATTTCGGCTATGCCCGCATCACGGTGCGCGACGGCAAGGGAGGAAAGGATCGGGTGACGATGTTGCCGGTGAACCTGGCCGCCAGTCTAGAACGGCATCTGCAAAAGGTGAAGGTGCAGCACGAAGAGGATTCGGAAGCTGGGGTGGGGCGAGTTTATCTGCCCGATGCTTTGGCGCGGAAATATCCGAACGCGCCGCGTGAGTGGGCCTGGCAATGGGTATTCCCTTCTTCTCGGATTTCTCTCGATCCACGCAGTGGTGAGCGTGGCCGACATCACGTGGATGAAAATGTGCTCCAAGTGGCGGTGAAGCAAGCGGTCCGCGATTCGGCTATCGCCAAGGCCGCGACCTGTCACACGCTCCGTCATTCATTCGCGACGCATCTGCTCGAGAATGGCTATGACATTCGCACAGTGCAGGAGTTGCTGGGCCACAAGGACGTGAGCACGACGATGATTTACACGCATGTGCTCAATAAGCCGGGCATTAGGTGTGAAGAGTCCATTGGATTAACGGTCGAGTCGCGACAGAAGTGGCATTCGAAACGGACGCGACCGAGAAGTTTGGGAGGCGGAATGTGGTTGTCCGATGAAGAGGCGGGCGCTTTCAAGCTGCCGCACGTGGAGAGGGGGACCATTCCAAGGGCGAGGCTATAGAGGCGGGCGGAGCGAGGCAAGGGTTAATTCATTTGGGGATTGGGCTGTATAAATGGCGCCGGGGGCGCGCTTAGTTTTAACATCGACCTCGCCATGGGACGAGTCCGTCCGGCTGGCGGACAAGGGACTGGTCGATCCACCGGTGAGATGAGTGCGTGAGCGCATAGTACATCGAGCAAGGGACTGCTCGATCCACCGGAGGCGCGAATGCGGCTTCGCCGCTTGGTTTAACATCGACCAAGGGACTGGTCGATCCACCGGCCTAAGGGCTCGATCCACCTTTCTTCGGCGCGCTCGGCGAGCGCGCTAGATTAGATAACGCCGCAGTTGACGGCGAGGCCGGTCACTATTTGAGTTTCGTAGAATCGTGAAACGAATAACACTCATTGTTTTGCTGGCGCTGGCGCTCACTGGCTGCGCCACGCATCAACCGGCGGGCCCGCGTCCTCCGGCTCAAGCTGGCGCGAGGAGTGAGTTCGACAGGCCGCCGTTCATCGGGATGACCAGGACGCAAATAGACCATTTGATATGGCGAGTCCAATAGCGAACTGACAAGAGGCAAAGCGCTGCTATGGTTGGCGGCGTCGGTTCGCAAACAAGTCCGGAAAGAAATCACACATGCGCTGCCTGAATTGTAACGTTGAAATGGTCAATTACGACGTTACGACCAAGAACACGGAGTTGTCGTACGACGTGTGCGAGAAATGCGGCAGCCTCTGGCTGGATGCGGGCGAGTTGGATAAGATGGCGTTCCAGGTAAAGGGAAGCATCGAGTTCTGTTCCGAGGAGGAGGTCAAGACTTCCGGGAAAGGTGTCAGGAAATGTCCGCGCTGCGAGACTGTCGATCTCGCGCGAGTGAAGTTTCTCGGCGAGACGGATATCGTTCTGGAACATTGCCGGAATTGCGGCGGCTTCTGGCTCGATGGCGGGGAGTTGAACCTGATCGATAGCGAGCTTGCGAAAATAATGCCGGTGAGCGGTCACGGTTTTTCCGATTTCGTGAACCATGTCCATGTGCCGTTCTGGTACAAGCGAATCAAGCACAAGAGTAGCGAGACGGATTTTAAGGTAGTCGCGGAACCGATAAAAGGCGCCAAACACAAGGGCGCGACTAATGATAAGTGTCCTGCGTGCGCAGCGACACTCGATCTTTACTCGATTCACGGGATGGAATTTGAAGGGTGCCCAAAGTGTCATGGGATGTGGCTGGTCAAAGACGAGCTGCGGAAACTAAAGAACAAATTTAACGATGGGCAGTTGCACTGGCTTAACGATGAGATCGACAACATCGAAAAGACAAGTGTGATAGCATCTCATCGCGCCTGTCCCAAGTGCAGCGCGAGCAAGTTAGTCTCGGTTATCTTCGGGCACTCGTCTGTTGTTATGGACTGGTGCCCGGATTGTCATGGCATGTGGCTGGACCGTGGAGAGTTCGACTCGATTGTCGAATATTTGAGGGATGAAGAAAGGACGGCGACACGAAAGGAGATCGGCAAAGAAGTAGCGAAGGACTTAAAGAGGGTAGTAACGGGAGGGCCGGAGGGCAGGTTTGCCGAGCTCGGCGACGCCGCCGCGGCGGTGCAGGCGTACGCGAATGCTGTTATTTTCGAACATCCGGCTTTGTTTGGTTTGTTAAATCGCGCTGAGGACGCAGCGCGCAGTGTGGGTATGGATTAGGGCGCGGTCTCAGTGGATCGGGCCGATCCAGGTTGGGCGATGTTAAACCAGATCGAGCTGGCGACACCTTCTTCTGTAGCGGCGGTCTCTGACCGTCGCATCGAGTCGAAGAATGCGACCGATCATCTGTTCAATCGGAGAGCGATCGCGAACTGTCGGGACAGATTGACGCTACAGATCACGGGCAGGACTGCCTCCACATAGGGGAAAATTTGGTATTGCCTTCCGGCTCGCAGGGGTGAAGTCTCGTCCCCATGCGAACGTTTACCATTCTTTCTGCCTTTATCGCATCGGTCGTCGTCGCGGCAATGGCTACGGCCGATCCTTCCTATCAAATTTACGATATCGGTATTGTGCTGATGGGCGACTCTGCCTCGCAGGGTTTTGGGGCATCGACTGGGGGCATCGCGGTGGGCCGATCGTTTGGCAGCAGCGGGACCGAGGCATTTACGTGGACTCTCGCCACAGGCATCGTAGGTCTGCCGAATCTGGCCGGCCGCAGCTATTGCCTTTCGAATAGCGCGAACGATAACGGAATTGTCGTGGGCACCGGGGCGACGACGCCGTTCGGCTCGGGTCGTCTGCCGATCGTGTGGCAGAATGGTGTGGTTTCGCAGCTTCCACTTCCCGCCGGTCAGACTTTGGGTGACGCGAACCATGTGAATGCTTCGGGCGTCGCCGTAGGTTCGGTCGATGCCGGCATCTCGCAGCGCGGCGTGATCTATAATGGCGCGAGCGCGACGATTATCACGCAGACGACGCCGATAGGATGTTACTTTCTCACTGCGTTCGGCATCAATGATTCGGGCCGAATCGTAGGGCAGGGTATCGATCCGAATAACGCGGCGCGTAACGTAGGAATCGTTTACGACATGGGAGCGGGCGCGGCTTTCGAGGTTAACGCGCTACCCGGTCTTAACGGAGCGCTCGCTTTCGCTGTGAGTAACACTGGCTATGTCGTGGGATCGAGCATGTTGAATCAGGGATCGGGCCTGCCCTTTATCTGGTCGGATGCGGGTGGAATAGTAGCGATACCTCTCGCCAGCGGCACGAGCCAGGGCTCGGCGCGGGCGGTGAACTCGGCTGGTTGGGTGGTGGGCAACGATTCCTCGGCGTTCTCAATTCCCTTCCTCTATGACGGAACAACGACCTATCGTCTTGCGGACCTCATCCCCGCGGGATCGGGTTGGGACTTATCCATGAACACGTCGTCGTCCGCTCTCGGCATCAGTGATAACAACGTGATCGTCGGCACCGGCGTTCATAATGGCGATACTCACGCGTATGCGATGGTGCCGACGCTGCAACTGGGGTCGGTTGTTTCGCGCAAGACCCACGGCAGCGCGGGCACGTTCGACATTCCGCTATCGCTCTCTGGAAAGACCGGTGTGGAATGTCGCAGCGGCGGCGCCGCCGGTAACTACACGCTGGTGTTCACGTTCAGTAATAACCTAACGAGTGGAAACGCCAGTGTCTCCAGTGGCATCGGCAGCGTCTCCGGAGCGCCGGTGGTTTCCGGTAACACCATTGCGGTGGATCTGACCGGCGTTGCGGATGCGCAGCAAATTACGGTTACTTTAAGCGCCGTAACCGACAGCTTCTCTCAAGTGCTAGCCGATACGGCGGTGAGTGTAAACATACTGATTGGTGATACGACGGCGGACCAAACAGTGAATTCTTCCGACGTGTCGCAAACGAAGAGTCAATCGGGGCTGCCAGTGACCAATGCCAACTTCCGCGAAGACGTGGTGGCAAATGGTACGATCAACAGCACGGATATTTCACTGGTGAAATCACGCAGCGCATCAACTATTCACTGAGTGTCTGCGCGCTCGGCGATGAGTTAAGCAGGTGGATCGGCCGGTCTCCTCGGGCGATGCTAAAATGTGGCAGCCTTCGGCTGCGTGGAATTAAGAAGATGTGAATGCGGCTTTGCCGCTTAGTTAACATCGAGCAAGGGACTGCTCGATCCACCTGCTAAGGGCTCGATCGACCAGGGCCAATCTTCTGCGCGTTCGCACAAACCAGCGACGACTGGATTTTGCCGAATGTAGTTCATCTTTACAGACAATTGTTCGCCGTGTTCGTCATCGCGCAAACGATGATCGAAGTAGCCTTGCTGCCAGATGATGCCGTGTTGTCGGGTTTGAAAATGCTTCCAATCGCCGATGACTTTGCTCATCGCTTCATCCCGCGCAAATGAAACAAGTGCGTGCAGATGGTCGGGCATGAGGAGAAACAGCGTGATGTGCCAGCGTTGTGTTGTCTCGTAGTGTCGCGCAGACTGCAACAATACTGATGCAAGTGCAGAGATCAGTTAACGCCTGTTGTTCACGCTTTCGACTTAGCGCTATACGAATGTGAAAGAGCGCTCCTGACTCAACCCAATGAGGGACTTGGTGATGCAATTTGGAGGGGAACCCGCGATAACGCACTGCAGCAATCTGAATGGTGGCGCGCGATTGTGCAAGGTGGATCGGCCGGTCCGTCGGGCGCGCTCGCCACGGTGGAGGCGGGGATGGCGAGAGGTTACGAGTCGTTTGGCGCTTTGCCCAGAGTAACGCCGCATGCGGCGCAAAACTCGAGGAGACGCTCGTGTTCTTCGGGCAATTCTTCGTGCTTGATGGCGTTGATGAGTCCATCGGGCGCGAAATACAAACGCTGCCGGCATTGATAGGTGTGAGTTTTGTCGCCCTTTGAGAGGCGATCGAAGAAGGAAATGCAGGCTGTGTCAGCGCCGGTTTCTATCGCCTCG
Organism: uncultured Verrucomicrobiae bacterium; assembly: GCA_963758535.1. Taxonomy (GTDB): domain Bacteria; phylum Verrucomicrobiota; class Verrucomicrobiia; order Chthoniobacterales; family UBA10450; genus JBBQFI01. Next base: position 59,486 of record CAVWVT010000008.1, read on the forward strand.
CTACGGTACTCGATGGAGTCGAAGAGGTGCCGCGCTGTCGTGCCGTTACTGCGATAGGAGGAAATGATGGCGTCCGGTCCGAGAAGAGTATCCGTTCGAGCTTCGTAACGGCAATTGGCCGCGAGCATAGCTTCGGCGGCTTCGTAGTCTTCGCGATCGAGCGCGCGAGCGAATCGAAGGGCTATCTCAGTGATGTCGGGTTTGGAAAACATGAAGGGAGAAGGGATTGGTTATCGGTCAAAGGCGCCTTCCCATTTTTCCAACTTGCTTGAGCAGGCGGATATTATGCGACGGTCGGAGACCGCCGCTACAGGGGGCGTCATTGACGGACTGAGATTTTCTTTTCGGCTCTTTCGATTAGACCCATTTCGATTTTCGGCCAGAGATCGCGTGCTATGCCGCCTTCCCGCAGCTCGTCGCTCTGTCGCGCGTCAGGTACGGTTCTTTACCGAAAAACATTAAGCGTCGCCGAAGAAATGTGAATCCAGGACCTCTCCGAGTCGCATCTATATGGAAATGCATCATCGACCCAAACATATGATCACTCTGCCTATCCGCTTCTTCATCATCGCGTTGTTGGCGTCCGCTCTCGCCATGACACGCGGACAAACCGCGCCACCGTTCACGGCCAAAGATTATCAGATTCAATCGGGCGATGTTCAACTTTCAGCGCGGCTCTACGCGCCCCCGGGTAAAAAGGAGTTTCCAGTGGTGGTGCTCGTGACTGGTTCGGGAAACGAATCGGTACTGGGAGAAGTTTATACGCAGGTGATAGCCAAGGCATTCGCGAAAGAAGGCATCGGCGCTCTGGCCTACGACAAGCGTGGGACGGGGAAATCGACCGGCAAATTCACGGGCTCGGACTTCAAAGCGCTGGGCGCTGACGCGGCTTCAGTTGTCCGTTACGCGCACCAGTTGAGTAACGTCAAAGGCGTTGGGATCTGGGGGATCAGTCAGGCGGGGTGGGTGATTCCTTACGCGCTTCGCGAAAAGCCCGGGACCGACTTTGCCATTCTCGTTAGTCCAGCCGGAGTTAATCCGCACGAACAGGTGGCGTTCTTCATGCACAACCAAGCCAAGAGCTGGGGCCTTTCAGACGCTGATGTCGCAAAGACCGATGCGATGCATCTGGCGACGGCGCTTTATTATGCCGGACGCCTGGACCATTCCAAGGCGCAAGCCGAAGTAGATAGTCACAAGACGGAGCCGTGGTTTAAGAAAGTGGTGACGCATCCTTTTTGGGATGAGATGACGCCGGAGGGCCGCCTCCTCACGCCCGCCGAGTTGGCCGACGCTGCTGGTGAAACGTCCTGACGCTTTCGAGCTTTATCGCTCTGCATCTTCCTTTGAAGATTACGGTCCGGTTTATGAGGCATTGACGCTGCCAACACTCATCATTTACGGATCGGCCGACGAACTGGTGCCGATCAAACGATCGCGCGCCGTGATCGAACCGGTTTTGCAGAAGTCGGGGACCGCTTACGAGATCAAAGTTTTTGATGGCGCTTCGCATGACATCCAAACGCCAGATGGCCATGTCCGCCAGGATTACCTGGACTTCATGGCAGGCTGGGCGAAGACGCAGTTCGCTAAGAACGGCTAGCGTCGGTTATCTAATCGAAATCGGCTCGAAGGAAAGTCGTCGTTAGGCGGGACAGGTCGGAAGAAGAAATGCGACGGTCATAGACCGCCGCTCCAGATTAGTAACCCGCGGCTTGTCCGTCCTTGCGCGATTCGCTGGCGCCGACATAGACGCGCTGGCCATCGTGCATCTCGACTTTGATCGCCTGATATCCGCCGTAACCGCCGACATCGAAGCGCATGTCGTGACCTTTCTTGCGCAGTTCGCGCACGGTCTCGTACGGAACGCCGCTTTCGACTTCGACGTAGCCGCCGCTTGCGGTCATTTTTTCGCCGGTCGGTTCGTTGTCACCTTCGTGTTGCCAGCGTGAAGCGTCGCCGGCTTCCTGCACGTTCAATCCGAAATCGATCTGGTTGGTGAGGACTTGCACGTGACCTTGCGGTTGCATGCCGCCGCCCATGACGCCGAATGCTTCCCAGGGTTTCCCATCTTTCATGACGAAGCCGGGGATGATGGTGTGGAAGGGTCGTTTGCCGGGCGCGTAAACATTCGCGTGACCGGGTTCCATCGAGAAAAGTTCGCCGCGATCCTGAAACATGAATCCGAGACCGGGCACGACAATGCCGCTGCCCATCCCGCGATAGTTGCTTTGAATGAGCGAGACCATGTTGCCTTCATCATCGGCGGTGCACATATAAATGGTGTCGCCGTCTGGAAGATCGGCATCCTTGCCGGTCTCGGCGAACAGGCTTCCAGCCTGTTTACTTGAAGCGACAGACTGGAAGTCTGTCGGCCGAGTCAGGCTGGAAGCCTGACCTCCATCCGCGGGATTCCCGGCGCGACTTTTTTCGCGGCGTGATTCGGATCGATGAGCTTGCGCCGTTCGGCGGCGTAACTTTTCGAGAGCAAACCTTTCAGCGGAATTTTCGCGAAAGCCGGATCGGCATAAAATTTCGCGCGATCGGCCCACGCGATCTTCTTCGCTTCGATCATGGCGTGGAGTGTTTCGGGTGAGTTGCGGCCCCACGCTTTGAGATCGAAACCTTCGAGGATGTTCAGAATCTGTAGCGTCGCGATGCCCTGACCATTCGGCGGCAATTCGAAAACATCGTAGCCGCGATAGTTCGTCGAAACCGGATCGACCCATGTGCTCGTGTGTTTTTCGAAATCCGTTTTGCGGAGATAGCCGCCGTTCGCTTTCATGAACGCGTCGATCTTGTCCGCGATCTCGCCCTTGTAGAAAACGTCGCGCCCTTTCTCGCCGATCAGGCGCAGCGTGTTTGCGAGCGCGGGATTCTTGAAGATGTCGCCTTTCGCCGGCGTGCGCCCTTTGCCGTCGAGCGTGTAGGTTTCGAGAAAACCGCCGGGCAACCCTTTATATATCCGCGGACCGAACGACCAGTAATACGCGATCAATTCCGTGACGGGGAAACCTTCCTCCGCGTAATGAATCGCCGGCGCGAGATCGTCGCTGAGTTTGAGTTTGCCGAATTTCTTGTGCAGCTCGGCCCACGCGTCGACCGTTCCCGGCACACTGATCGGCAACATGCCGGTGGGCGGAATGCTCTCGCGCTTCAACTTCGCCAGCTCCGCTTTCATTTGCTCGTAGCTCAAGCCGAGCGGTGAGCGTCCGCTGCCGTTGATGCCGTAAAGTTTATTTTCCTTCGCGCTGTAAACGATCGCGAACAAATCGCCGCCGACTCCATTCGAGACCGGCTCCATCAGGCCAAGTGTTGCGTTCGCAGCAATCGCGGCATCGACCGCGCTCCCGCCGCGTTTCAAAATATCGAGACCGACTTGAGTCGCTGCCGGCACGCTTGTGCAAACCATTCCGTGACGCGCAAGAACTTCGGAACGCGTGGCGAAATTTTTTCCCGTGATGCGATCGATCTGCGCGGACGCGACAGGAATTTCCGCGAGTACGATTGCGGTGATCAAAGTAGCGACATTCGTTCGGATCATGACGAACTTTACCGCAGAGAGCGCAGAGAGCGCGGAGAAAATTTCATTGGCTTTCTCTCTGCGTTCTCCGCGGCCTCTGCGGTGATTATTCGTAGCGCAAGGCTTTCACTGGATCGAGGCGCGCAGCGAAATAGGCGGGAATGAGCGCCGCGAGGGAGCAGATGATGAAAGCGCTGATGCAAATCTTCACGACATCGATCGGTATCACTTCCGCGGGAATGGATGAGAATTGGTAAACTTCGCGCGGGAAAATTTCGACATGCAGCACGGTCGCAAGCCAGTGACTGAACTCGTTCCGATACCGGATCAGCGTCATGCCAAGACCAAGTCCGGTGAGTGTTCCAAATAAGCCGACAACAATTCCCTGCCCGAGAAACACCCACACGATCTGCCAGATGTTGGCGCCGATCGCTTTCATGATGCCGATCTCGCGCCGCTTCTGCACCGTGACGGTAATGAGCGTGCTCATGATTCCGAACGCCGCGACGACGACGATGAAGAACAAAAGAAAGAACATGACGTTTCGCTCCAGCCGGATCGCTTCGAAATATTGTTTGTTCATGTCCTGCCATGTCTGCACGTACTCGGGTGGCTCCAGGAATTTTTGAATTCGCGCTTTCACTTCGGCCGCGCGAAATGGATCGCTCGTTTTCACCGTGATGCCGTGCAACGCATCGCCGAGTCCGTACAATTCCTGTCCGACATAGATCGGCACGAGAAGGAATTCGGAGTCGTGCAGGTAATGTCCGGTTTCGTAGATACCGGTCACGGTTAATTCCTTCGGCAAAATTACATCGCGCAATTCATCGATCGCTTCTTTTTCTTTGTCGCCCTTTGCGTTCTCGAGCTTCTTAATGCCGTTGAGGATTTCATTCAGATTTCCCGGCGAATACACCGTCAGCTTATCGCCGACATCGATCCCGAGTTTTCGCGCCAGCTCGATGCCGAGCACGGTCGAATCACCTTCCAGATCGAGCTTGCCGCGCACGATGAATTTCTTCAAAGGGATGACCGCTTCTTCTTCCTGCGGAGCGATCCCGCGGATCATCGGAGCGAGGCGGCGATTTTGAAATTCGACAATCACGGGCCCTTGAATGAATGGCGCCGTCGCGACAACGCCGGGCGTATTGTTCAATTTCACGGTTAGCTCGCGCCAATTGCGCATCACATCTTCGGTGCTGACGAGAATGTGCGCGTCGAAGTCGATGACTTTTCGCTGCAGCTCGCGGTCGAATCCCGTCATGACCGAGATGACGAGGATGAGCACGGTTACGCCAAGCGTCACGCCGATGACCGAGATCAACGTGATGATGGAAAGAAATGTTCGCTTCGGTTTGAGATAGCGGAGCGCGAGGAAAAGACTGAACGGCAGTTTCAAATCGCCGCTACCGTGGCTGCGATTCGAGAGGTTTTCCAGAAGGGAAAATTTCACCCGGAGGGACGTGCTTCCGCACGTCCAAATATTTTATTGATTGCTGGAATTACGAGCACGTGCGGAAGCACGTCCCTCCGGATCGATGCTTCTACCGCCCTGCCGACACAAACAATTTGGATCGGCGTAAACGCTCGACGTTTTTGCAGATCCCGCTCAAGCTTCGCGCAATCATCAGGAGGTCTCATGCAAACACGAATCGTCTTTCCACTCATCACACTGATGCTCGGCTGCTGCCTTGCGTCTGCCGCGGAGGAAGCGCAGGAAAAATCCAAACAAGAATCAAAGAGCGAAAAGACCGAAGCGTTCGACAAGATGAAAACTTTAGTCGGCTCATGGGAAGGAACGATGAAGGAAGCGGGCAAAGATCTTCCCGCGACCGCGCGCTTCCAGACGATCTCCGACGGATCAGTTCTTGCCGGCTGGCTGGGCGAGGTACGCCTTACGAAATGGTCACGATGTTTCACATGGACGGCGACACGCTCATGGCCACGCATTATTGCGCCGCGCACAATCAGCCGCGCATGGTCCTTGTAATGGATGGCGATCGCAATCGTCTCGTTTTTGTTTTCAAGGATGGCACGAATATCAAACCGGAAGTCGGCTACATGCATCAGGTCGCTTTCATCTTCGACCGCCCAAACCATCACATCCAGGAGTGGACCTTTCTGAAGGACGACAAGAAGGAAACATCGCGCTTCGAATTTAAGCGGAAGAAATAAGCTCGATCTCCGAACGCTGGCGGTCGCCAAAAGATTTCGAACGCGCGGGCGCCTGCATTGGTCGCAATATATAATGCGCATTCTTATCTCCGGAGCGGGCATCGCTGGATCGACGCTCGCTTACTGGCTTCTTCAACAAGGTCACGAACCCGTCATTGTCGAGCGCGCCTCCGCATTTCGCCAAGGTGGCTACATGATCGATTTCTGGGGTCCTGGATTCAAAGTGGCCGAGCGAATGGGTTTGCTGCCCCGATTACGCGAAGTTGGCTACAAAATCGACGAACTCAAATTCGTCGGCCGCAACGGCAAGGTTCGAAGTTCGCTAGATGCGAATACCATTTACCAGTCGGTAAAGGATCGATTCATCAGCGTGCCGCGTGGTGATCTGGCGAAAGCGATTTTTGATATGGTCGCGGACAAGATCGAAATCATCTTCGGCGACAGCATCAAGGGTCTGCAAGAAGATGCGGTTGGCGTAAAAGTGACGTTTCAAAACACTTCGACCCGTCGCTTCGATTTGGTCATCGGATGCGACGGACTGCACTCCGCGGTGCGGAACGAGATCTTCGGACCGGAAGATCGTTTCGAGAAATATCTCGGTTACTACGTCGCCTCCTTCATCACGGATCGTTATTCGCATCGGGACACGAAAAAGTATGTCAGCTTTACCGCGCCGGGCTCCCAGATTAGTCGCTACGCGTTGCGAGGCGATCGGACGGCGTTTCTGTTTGTCTTTACGCGCGATAAGAAATTTGCCGGCGAAATCTCGACCGAAGAGGCGAAGAAAATCCTTGTCAGAACGATTTCGCGCCACCGATTGGATTGAGACGCCGGAAATACTCGCGCGGCTGGAGGAGGCGACGGAGGTTTATTTTGATTCCGTTAGTCAGATTCGAATGCCGGGCTGGTCGAAGGGTCGCATTGCGCTCGTTGGCGATGCCGCATATTGCCCCTCATTGCTGGCGGGAGAAGGAGCGTCATTTGCGATGGCCGGGGCCTATATCCTGGCGGGCGAGCTGGAGCGCGTGAACGGCGTTTCCGCAAACGCATTTCAAAAGTATGAAAACCGCTTCCGCGACTTTATTGTCGCGAAGCAGAAATCGGCGGAAAGCTTTGCCGGAAGTTTCACACCGCGGACGCGCTTCGGCATTGTCGTGCGCGACGTGGTGCTGCGTTTATGCGCGCTACCTTTCGTCGCCGATTGGTTAATGCGCCGTTTTATAACTGACGACTTCGAATTGCCTGTTTATGCAGCGGCGCCTGAGAGCGTCGTCGCCTAACGAATAATCAGCTCGCCGCGATCGCGTTCGCTTTCAGCTCTTCCAGCGAAACGAACTCCAGCGCGGAAGAGTGTGTCGCTTCGAGATCAATCGGCGCGGCGCGTCCCCGCCGTAGCGCTTCTACCCAGCGCGTCACGCAGACGCACCATTTGTCGCCGGGCTTCAATCCGGGAAATCCCCATTCCGGATGCGGCGTGACGAGATCGTTTCCATCCAGCACCGAGAAATCCAAAAATTCCTCAGTGACCTGCACGCAAACCGTGTGCAGTCCCTTATCCTCCGGACCGGTGCGGCAGTAACCATCACGGAAAAATCCCGTCATGGGATCGCGGCAACAGCATTTCAGTTCGGTTCCAAGAACGTTTGTCGGCATGACAAAAAATAGCATCGCTTTTGATGCAGACGAGCAAGTTGCATCTTTAAAACTTGTTTGCTCGCCCACGCCGCTCATTTCCGTTAATCCTCTGTAGAGAAGTTTTAGAGGAACATGCCGGCTGAACGAAAAAAAATACTGATCGCGTACTGGCTCACTCTCGCGCGACCCGAACGCGATTTGTTCGCCGAGATCATCCGCATTCTCGCGGAAGAATTGGATGCCGTGCCGTTTGAACCGCATCTTTCGATTTGCGTCAGCTCCGATACGGCAGCCGCGCGTGACGTTATAAAACAAATGTCTTCTTCTCGGATTCGCCTGCGGATCAAGGGCATCTCGTTTTCGGACGCGTTCACGAAAACGCTTTTCGTTCGCTTCGAGCGGAATGCGGCGCTTGACGATCTGAACGCAAGAATGCGGCGTGCGGCGAAGGTTTCGAAGGGAATATTGCGCGATCCGCATGTGAGTTTGCTTTACAAAACTATGCCGAGATCTGCGAAGAAGGAGTTGGCGACAACGATTCGACTTCCATTCGAGGAAGTTACTTTCGATTCGATCAAAGCGATCAAGTGCAGTTCGCCGATGGAAGTGCCGGCTGACGTAAAGTCGTGGCGCACGATCGTGACGAAGAAATTGTCCGGGTAGCGCGCGTAGTGGAGCCAGCGATCAAAATCTTCGGCGAACACGACGCTGCCACGATTAAACAAATCGAGACGTGCGTCGCGGCGGGCGGTGAGCGCGGAGTGCTTTGCGCGGATGGGCACAAAGGCTACGCGCAACCGATCGGCGGTGTCGTTGCCTACAAGGAGAAAATTTCACTGTCCGGCGTCGGCTTCGATATCGCCTGCGGCAATCTCGCGATCTTAACGGACACAACGGCGGTGCAAATCGCACCGGCGATGAAGCAGATTATGGATGATGTCGTGCGCGATATTTCATTCGGCATTGGGCGCACAAGCAAAACACGAATCGATCACGAGCTGTTCGAAGACGAAGCGTGGAAGCTGAAACCGCTGCAGCAGTTGAAAACAACGGCAGCGGAACAACTCGGCACGGTTGGCGGCGGGAATCATTACGTCGATATCTTCGCGGACGAGCAGGATCGCATCTGGGTTGGCGTGCATTTCGGATCGCGCGGACTCGGGCACAAGACGGCGACGCATTTTCTGAAAGCCGCCGGCGGAAAAGATGGCATGGACGTTCCGCCGACAGTGGTGGAAGAGAAATCGGAAATTGGTCAGGACTATCTGGCGGGAATGCATCTGGCGGGACGCTACGCGTACGCCGGCCGTGAAGCTGTCGCCCGTCATGTCGTTAGGGAAATCTTGCGCGCGAACATCGTCGAGGAAGTGCACAATCATCACAACTTCGCCTGGCAGGAGGAGCACGACGGCGAAAAGCTTTGGGTGGTGCGCAAGGGGGCGACGCCCGCTTTCGCCGGTCAACGCGGGTTTGTCGGCGGCAGCATGGGCGACGATGCGGTCATCATCGAAGGGATCGATTCGCCGGAATCGCGCGAGGCTTTATTTTCGAGCGTGCACGGCGCCGGCCGCATCATGTCGCGAACCGCTGCGAAGGGGAGATTCGTAAAAGTGGATGGTAAACGGATTCGCCAGGATGGACTCGTTAGGCACGATGCGATGATGCAGTGGATCAAGGACAAAGGCGTCGAACTGCGCGGCGGCGATGTGGATGAAGCTCCGCAAGCATACCGCCGATTGTCGGAAGTGTTGCGCGCGCATGCCGGGACGATTCGTGTGCTTCACATCTTGCGTCCGCTTGGAGTTGCCATGGCCGGTCGCAATATTGTCGATCCCTATAAAGATTGATTCTTCTTTCTTGTAGCGGCGGTCTCTGACCGTCGCACTTTCTGCCAGAGAGAATAATGCGACGGTCAGAGACCGCCGCTACAGTCAAAAGATGGACGACATCGTTGGCATTGATCTTGGCACAACCAATTCACTTATCGGAGTGATGGAAGCCGGCTTTCCGATTTTGCTCGCGGATGCGAATGGGGAACGCCTCACGCCTTCTGTCGTCCACTTTCCAGCTGAAGGAGATATTGTTGTCGGCGCGCCGGCGGCGCGCATGCGTGCGATTCAGCCTAACGAAACCATTTATTCCGTTAAGCGCTTTATCGGGCGGCGCAGCGAAGAAATCACGGACGACGAAATTGATGTCGCTTATTCACTCGTCAGGCAACGAGGGAAAGCTGTTCGGATTCGCGCGGCCGGTGGCGAGCTTTTGCCGGAGGAAGTTTCGGCGCATGTCCTGGCGAAATTGAAACACGACGCCGAACGCGCACTGGGAAAAACAATATCGCGCGCCGTCATCACAGTGCCGGCTTATTTCAACGACGCGCAACGTAGTGCGACGAAGAGAGCAGGTGAGCTGGCCGGGTTAAGCGTGGAAAGAATCGTGAACGAACCTACGGCGGCGGCGCTTGCCTATGGCCTCGATAAACTGAAAACGCGCGCCAAAATCGCCGTCTACGATTTTGGCGGCGGCACTTTCGATGTTTCGATTCTGGAATTGAACGGCGGTGTTTTTGAGGTGCTCGCGACGAATGGTAATACGCGTTTGGGCGGCGATGACATCGATGCGGCATTGCTCAATAATTTTCTGGGGAGCGCAGGCTGCCAGCCTGCTGCGTTCGGCAGCCTGCCGAACGCTCAGATTCGCCGGCAAGCTGCCGGCGACAACGGGCTGGCAGCCCGCGCTCCCCAGAGAGAGCGATTGCGTGAAGAATTGGTGATCGCAAAGCACAAACTGTCGATCGAAGACGATTCCATCATCAGCGTTCCGTTCTTCGATGGGGAAGGGAGTCTTTCACGAAAACTTACGCGCCAAGAGCTGGAGCGGATCGCGCGGCCGATCGTCGAGCGAACACGCGCCCATTGCTTGCGCGTTCTCGCTGATGCGAAAATTTCGCCGCGCGATTTGGACGATGTAATCCTTGTCGGCGGCGTAACGCGAATGCCAATCGTGCGACAACTCGTTAGGGAGATTTTTGATCGCGAACCGAACACATCGCAAAATCCGGACGAAGCAGTTGCGATCGGTGCGACGATTCAGGCGGGAATTCTTTCGGGCGCGGTGAGCGACGTCGTCTTGCTCGACGTTACGCCGCTTTCGTTAGGGATCGAGACCTTTGGCGGTTTGATGAATGTGATTATTCCGCGCAACTCAACGATCCCAACCAAGGCGGGGGAAATGTTCACGACCGCGGTCCATAACCAAAGAGCAATGCAGATAAAGGTCCTGCAAGGCGAGCGGGAGATGGCTCGGGACAATTGGCCTCTTGGACAATTCGAAATCGAATTCGAACCCGCGCCGAAAGGCGTGCCGCGTGTCGGCGTGCAATTTGCCATTGATGCTAACGGGATCCTGCATGTTCTTGCGCGCGATACGAAAACCGGCGCCGAGAAAATTCTCGAGCTCAAGAGCGCAGTGGATGTTTCGGATGAGGCGGTGGAAGCGATGCTTTCCGAATCGCTCGATCACGCATTCGAGGACATGAGCGAACGCGTCTGGACTGAAACGCGGCTGAAATCGGAGGAATTATTGCGCGCGGTGGATTCCGCTCTGAGCCTTGCGGGCGATCAGATATCGAGTGCGGAAAAGGAAATCATTTTGCAATCTGCGAGCGCGGTTCGTGATGCGCTAGCGACGCGCGAAACGAAACGATTGAAGGAAGCAAACGACACGCTCGATAACGCAACGCAAACATTGGCGGCGATAATTGTCGAAAATGCAATGGCTGAAGCGGCGAAGCAAAAGGACTAGCCGCCCCAAATCGCCATTCGAGTTTGCCACTCGCGAAAACCTGTCTGATTTGTCACGCTCTCAAGCCGGTGACAAACGAGCTTTCAATCAAAGCGAAAGAAGCGAAACGGTTATGGCTTTTTGTCCTGATCGTTCTCGGCCTGCCGGCCATCGTTAGCCAGTTTGTACCGACGAAGAGGCATTTCGATGCTGAGCCGATCGCCTCGCTTAAGGCAGAAAAGCCCGATGTGGTTTTGATCGGCGATTCCATGCTCGATAGCCGTATCGATGCGGGTTTGCTGGTAGATCGGTTAGGCGACGATCACCGCGTTGAGATTTTGTGGAATGGTGGTGCTGCATCCGCCTGCTGGTACTTGATGCTGAAGAATTATGTCGTCGCATCAGAAATTCATCCGAAGCGATGCTGCATTTTTTTCCGCGATCGGCTCCTGACCGATCCTTCATTTCGAACCGGCGGGATTTTTCGATCCTATTTCGAATCTCTGATGCACGACGACGAACCCGCAGTTCGCACTGTCCTCGGAAAGAGGATTTCGCCGGATGAGAAGGGTTTGGAGCGGCTAACGACATGGCTCTATCCGCTCAACGCTCGCCGGCATGTTTATCAGGAAGCAATCGGCCACATGATGTTTGGCGTGGCGGCGCCACGTCGGCACGATGCAAAGAAACTGGAACGTCTGGTGAACAAGACTTTCGACGTAGCGAAAATGCGCGGCGAAGTGATGGCGGAAGCAAGCGATGTGAGCGAGACGGTGGCAAAGCCGTTCGATCCGAGCCCGAGAAAAAGCTTTCTGCCATACATGGTCGAGACAGCGGCGCAGGCGAAGATTCCACTTTGTTTCGTGCGCGTGAAACGGCATCCCGATCCAAACGGGCAGAGGCCGGAATCGGAAGAACTCCGTCTTTATATTCGCGACCTGCGCGCGTGGCTCGAAAGTCACGGCTGCGTTCTAATCGACGATACAGACGATCCGTCGTTCACGCCGGATATGTATTTGAAGGCGAAAGACGATCACATCGGACCGTGGGCGAAAAAGCGTTCGACTGAAATTTACGCGGAGAAATTGCGCCCGCTTCTCGCGCCATGATTTTTCATTCGCTCACTTACCTTGTCTTTCTGGCGTTGGTGCTGGCGCTTTACTGGGCGCTGCCGCGGCGCGGACAAAACATTCTGGTTCTGATCGCGAGCTACGTGTTCTACGGATGGGAACATCCGTGGTTCCTCCTGCCACTTTGGGCGTCGACTATTGTCGATTACAGCTGCGCGCGGGGAATGGAACGGTTTCCGAATCGGCGGCGATGGTTTCTCATTGGCAGCGTCGCGGCGAGCATCGCGCTTCTCTCCACGTTCAAGTACGCCGGTTTCTTCATTGAAAATCTGAACGGACTCCTGACGAGTTTTGGCGCCAATCCTGTGCAGGCCACGATGCGACTCGTCCTGCCGGCAGGCTTGTCGTTTTACACTTTCCAATCGGTTGGATACATCATCGATGTTTATCGCGGGCGGGTGCGCGCTGTTCGCAACGTGCTCGACTACGCGCTTTACGTTTCGTTCTTCCCGCAACTCGTCGCCGGCCCGATCGAACGCGCCGCGCACATGTTGCCGCAGTACGGCAGCGTTCGCGTTTTTGATTCAACGCAATGGCGCGCGGGATTTGGCCTGATGCTCTGGGGTTTCTTCAAGAAAGTCGTGATCGCGGACAACGTTGCGGTCGTTGCCAACAAAGTTTTCGCCCTGACCGATCCAACCTTTCCCATGGTTTGGGCCGGCGTGTTCGCCTTCGCTGTGCAAATCTACGCGGATTTTTCCGGTTACACCGATATCGCACGCGGCACGGCTCGGTTGATGGGAATCGATTTGATGAAGAATTTCAATCACCCGTATCTGGCGAGTTCGCCCGCAGATTTTTGGCGACGCTGGCATATCTCGCTCTCCACCTGGATGCGCGATTTCATTTACATTCCGCTCGGCGGCAATCGCTGCAGCGTCGCACGCACGTCTTTTAATTTGATGGCAACGTTTACGATCAGCGGACTTTGGCACGGCGCTTCATGGAACTATGTCCTTTGGGGCGTGTATTGGGGTTTGTTGATTCTGATGCAACGTTTTCTCGGCTCGCTCGGCGTCGTCCAGCGAATTCCCTGGTTCGCGAAAGTTGCGATCACCTTCGCTCTAACGTGCGCGGGTTGGCTGCTTTTCCGCGAACGCAATCTGCACCAAATCGTGCTCGATCTTTCACAGTCGCCCTTCGCCGCGCCGATTGATCATTGGCAGATCGGTATTTATCTCGTGGCGCTCGTTCTCTTTTACAGCCTGCCGCTCATCATCCACATGGTTGGCACCGGCATTGTCCCGCTGCGGTGGAATCCGACTAAGTGGCTGCCGGATACCGGACGATTCGCTTTGGAAACCTCAATCGCAGTTTTTCTCTTCTTCGGCATTCTCGTCGCACGTAGCGTGACGAGATCGGACTTCATCTACTTCCAATTTTAGGGAAGGGCGGTATGGAATCAGGCATAGGCTGGGCGGCTATCTGGGGAGCGCACGCGCCCTCGCGTGCTGGCGATGACGCCCTCGTCATCGCGAACTTTGAGGAGCCGGTTAGGAAGATACGTTTGGCCATCACTGCGAAAGTTCATTGCGGCGAGGGCGCCGCAATCAGCACGCGAGGCGCGTGCGCTCCCCAAGCGGGAACGTTCCTGGCGGCCGCTCATTTGCGTTACGTTAGGATTGCGGTGTGGGGCTGACGACTGGAGTTGGAGAAATTGTTGCCGCCGGCGATGGCGTCGCAGTCTCCTTGGCTCGGGCATCTTCCAACAACCGCTTTTCCTCCGGATAAATCGGGCCCTTTTGCGCCGCGTCGATGTACTCTTTGGCTGCATCCGCCTGATTTTCGTCGAGTAAAAGAACGGCCGTAAAAACCGCAGCATGCGGATCGAGCAATTGCTCCGGCTTAATCTTTTTCAAGATCTCGATTCCTTCCCCGGTGCGGCCCTGGCTATAAAGCGAAAACGCGTAGGTCACCGCGCAGTCCACATCGTTAGGCGCTTTTTCATACGCTTCTTTCGCGAGGCGATGCGCTTCAGCGGCGTTGCGATCGATCAGCAGTCCGAGGCGCGCGTAATCCGCAGTCGCACTGAACTCGTTAGGCGAACTTTCATGCAACCGCTGCATGACAAGATAGAGATTCGGCAAATCGTTTTTCTCACGATAAATTTTGATGAGCGCGTCGAGCGCTTCCCGGCGCAACGGGGGATTCTTCGAAACTTGCAGCCAGAGTTCCTCGGCTTCAGGCATCAGGCCCCACTTTGTTGCCAGGCGTGCCAAACCAGCCTGGCGTTCGGGATTATTTATCGCCGCGTGTTCGGCTGAGTTCCAGAGCGATTCGAACTCGGCATCTGCGGAGGAGGCGCGTAAATGGCGCTCAGCGTACGCCTGATAGCCCAGGCGCAAATATTCTGAATCGCCCCAATCGCCGTTGCGCGTCCATCGCTTTAGGCGCGACCAGTTTTTGACGTTAGCGAACGCTTCGGCAATGGCGATCGCTGCCGGCGGCCGAGTCGTTTCGTCGGACTTTAATTTTTCCTCCCATTTCAGCACGTCTGCGGAAAGACGAATGATGATTCATCCAGTCCATTAATTTCGCGAGATCATCCGCGTTGCGCGCCGCGACCGGTTTCACCTTCTCAAGAATCGCGCCGAATTTCTTGGCATCGAGCTTTTGGTAAAACTCGAGGCAAAGAAGGTAATCGCCGAAGGTAACTTCCTGGCTCATCTGCAATTCCTGCGCGAACTCATCCGCTGCCTTGAGATCGTTATTTTGCACAGCATCGCTGAGTAACGCGCGCAACGCGCCCGCGCGAAATTTGCTCACCTTGGTCAGACGCCGGAGCGTAGTTCTGGCCGCGCTGTTTTTCTTTTCATCCGATGAACGGATTTGAGTAACGGCAAGGTTGAACTGGTAGAGATCGTTATTCGGTTCCTTTGCCACAGCGGCGGCGAAATGTTTTTCAACGTCTTCTTCATTGCCCTGCGCGCGCGCCAGCCAACCAGCCACGACGTGATATGCCGCTTTATCGCGGTCGTTAGGCGAAACTTGTCTCCAACGCTTTGCGCGCGACATCGAGCTGGCCGAAACGCAAAGCGGCTGAGACCAGATTGAGGTGGCTGTCGAGATCGTGCGGAAGCATCCGCGCGATTTGCGCACGCCATGCGACAGTTTCCTGTTGGTTCTCCTTCTCGGTTGCTTCCGCCAGAATTGTGAACGCAGGCAGCGAATCGCCTTTCATTTTCAACACTTCGTGCGCGACGCGTGTCGCTCCGGAAAAGTCTTCCTCGCGCAACATCTCGTTCGCTTGCTTGAGCAATCGCGTTTCGCGCCAACTGTTGTATGCCGCCGGCGCGTAAACAATAAGCAGGACGGCGACGGCGACGCCAACCAGAACGGCGCCCAACACGAAAATAATTCGCTTCGGCCGCGAGCCCGATTTGGAACCCCGTGAAGACCGAACGCGCTTGCGGCGAATGCGTTTGCCGGTCCTGGCCATTCCCGTCTTCTATGCGCGGGCTGCGAGATTGCAACTGCCGTGCAAGGCCGAGAGCTAAGCCTCGGCGGCTTGTTCGGCTTCTTCTACAACCGGGACTTCTTCCATCGTATCCATGACTTCTTCGCGCAAGCGACGACCCCAGACATAACGAGCGAGCAGAACTTTTATCGTGGCAGTGAGCGGGATCGCGAGAATCGGACCGAGCAGTCCACCGATCAACAAACCCCAGACAAAGATTGAAACGATGACCGTCATCGGATGCAGGCCGACGGAATTGCCGACGATGCGCGGCGCGTAAAACATGCCTTCGAGATTTTGGACGATGATGAAAATTGCGGTAACGATGAGCGGGTGTGTCCAATCGCCCCATTGCGCCGCAGCAATGAGCACCGACGGAATCCAGCAGAGAACAATTCCGACATACGGAATCATCGTGAGCACGACGACGAGACAACCGATTAGCGGCGCGAAATTTAATCCGAAAGCAAAAAGCGAAATGCCAATGAGAAGGCCGTCGACGAGACAGACGAGCAGCTGCCCGCGAAAATAAGCGATGACGTAGCTGTTGATCTGCGCGAGACAATCGGCGACCTCATCTTTCAGCGCGGAGTCGCGCAGCGGGAGATATTCCTTCCAGCGTCGCGCGATATCGGGCCGCTCCTTCAACAGAAAAAACAAATAGATCGGAACCATGATCAGACTGAGGAGAAATCCGGTTGCTCCAAGAAATCCGCCGATACTTGTTTGCACTATCCGCCAAATCTTATCGCTCAAGTTCGGAATCTGACTTTGCAGATTCGGCAATTGTCGTTGCACCCATTCCTGAATGCGTTGGCGTTCCGCGGAACTTATTCCGGCCGGAGCAGCCTTGATCTCCTCAATTTTCGCGGATGAATTGCCGTTGGCCGGCTCTGGTGACGCGACTGGTTTGGGTGTCGGCGAGGAACGCGAAGGCGAGCCCAGGATCCAATCGACAAAACTTGTTGCAGCAGTGGACTTCGTCTTCGTTCCGCCGGGCATCCCGAAATTACGATCGTATTTATAAATCAGATCGACCACGCTGTCTCGCGCGCGCTGTGTGTATGCCGGCAGTTCTTTCGCCACACTGGCACTCTGCATCGAGATCACCGGCACCAGCCACGCGAGCAATCCGGCAATCGCCAAAAAAGCGACGACGAAAAGAAGTAGGGTTGCCTTGGTTCTTCCGAGGCGGCTGCGCCGGACGAGGTAACTAACTACTGGATCGAGGAGGTAAGCGAGGATCGCCGCGATCGCGACAGGGATCAGGATCGGTTGAAGAAATCCGATCACGGTAGAAGTCAGCCAGATGACCGAGACAACGACCACGACAATGAAGACAACGAACAGCGCGGTCAGCGCCGCCCACATGATCTTCCGCTGCCAGGGCGTCGGATACTTTTTCAAACGAGACGTTTCTCTTTCTGGCACAAATTTACTGGAGCGATTTGTTCGCCGGCGGCGGCCCTTTGCTCAACTTCGTTTTCGCGCTTTCGATTTTGGCGGCGACAGCCTTGTCCCCCGGCTCGAGCAGAATTGCCTTCTGCCAATACTCGAGCGCCTGCGCGATATTATTCAGTTTGGAATACGTATCGCCGACGTGGACAAAAACCGTGGCATCAGGTTTCGGCACATTTTTCATCGCGCGTAACAAATAGTCCAAAGCATCATCATATTTTGTTTCGCGAAAAAGGAGCCAGCCCATGCTGTCGAGATACGCGCCGTTGTTTGGATCGATCGCGAGAGCGCGTTTGATCATCTGTTCCGCTTCTTCGAGATGCATGTTGTGCTCGGCCCACATGTAGCCAAGATAATTGTAAGCGTCGGCCGCAGTTGGCCGGATCGATCGCAATCGATTTCTTGAAAAGATCGGCAGCTTTATCGTAAAGGCCGGCCTGATCCGCCGTCGCACCGTAATCGAAATAAAATCGAGCGTTCACGATTTCCGAGGAAGACAGTTCCGCTTCATTCAGTGCCTCCTGGAAAGTTGCGACGGCGGCCTGTGGTTGTTTCGCTTCACGTAATGCGATCGCGAGATAGTAAGTCATCTCCGGCAGATCGGGGAAATGGCGACGCCCATCGCGCAAAACACGGACGGCGCGCTCGTTTTCCCTTAATCGGCCCAACAACAGCTCGGCGAGGCGCAGATAATTCGTGGGGCGGTTTGCATTAATGAGCAGGCTTTGCTCGTAGTTTTGCGCGGCCTTGGCAAATTCCGCCTTCGCCTTGTCCTCCTGATTGTTCCGATCGTCGGCTCGCGCTTCATCTTCGTAGACGCCGGCAAGCAATTCGTACGCTTGCCACTTTTCCGGATGCAACTTGATGATCTGCTCGAGAATTTGAATGGCTTGCGGCCACTGATTAGTCAGGACAAAACCAGTCGCCAGTTTTTCGCGCGCATTAGCGTCGTCTGGCGCTTGCTCCAGAACCTTCATGTAATAGGGAAGCGCTTCCTTGATCTGCTGTGAACTGGCGAAATAATCGGCCACCTCTTTCAGCACATTCGGATCGTCGGCGCCCAATTCCGCGGCTTTCATGAAAATGGAATTTACTCGCGCCAGCTCTTCGGGCTTCGGCGTTGTATCCGCCTTGAAAATCAGAGATGCGAAAAGTTTTCCAAGCTGCACCCAGAAAGTCGGATCCTTGCTCTGCACCTTGAGCGCACGATCCAGTGCCGCGAGCGCTTTCTCCGGTTGGCCAACGGCCATCTCGATTTCATAAAACCGCTGATAGACCTCGATATTTTGCGGATCCAAGGCGAGCGCTTGTTCCGCGTATTTCATGGCCTGATCCATTTTCTTTAGCTGTTTCGAATAGATGGAAGCCAATTGCAGATAAGGCGCCGGCTCTTTCGGATTCGCTTTGATCGCATCTTTTAGGACATCGATCGCGAGCGGGTAATCATCCTGACGCGTCAGGAGCGCGGCCACGTGCATGGCCAGGTCAACCTGACCAGGATCGACGTTGAGAACTTTCTGAAACGCATCGAGCGCCTTCTGCATTTCGCCGAGGTCTTCCCAGCGTTCGCCCTCGACAAACTGCGCGAGCGCATCCGCTTTTCGAGCGCCTGCCGGCTCCAAAAGCAAATCCTTCGGCGGAACGCGAACAATCGAATCGTCCTGCCGCTCCATCTTTTTTGCAGGAACGGGCGAGGGGAGTTTGGGCGGATTTTTGACCGGCTTCCGCGCCAGTCCGGTGAGCTACCGGCAAGAGCAAAACGGCCGCGAACAGAGCCACGCCGCAGGCGTTCAAAAACCGGTCCCTTTTCACGCCCGCAGTGTAACGGGACGAAAAGAAACGCGCAAACCACGAACGCGGCATCGATTCTAGCCTAACGACAAATGCGTCGCCTGAAATTACGACTTGTAACGTAAACGCTTCTTGTGACGATTCTCCTTCATGCGTTTGCGACGCTTATGTTTGGAGATTTTCGCTTTGCGACGTTTTTTTAGGGATCCCATGCGCGTTGAACCGTTCTAGCGGAGCGCAATGCAAGCACTGGTCAGCACAAACTGCAACTTACTTCTTCAATTCGTGTAGCGCTTTCTGCAAAAGCGCAACATGCTCGTCCGGCTTGACTCGGCGAAAAATGTTCGCGATTCGGCCCTCGGCGTCGATCACAAAGGTGGTTCTTTCCGTGCCCATGTATTTTTTCCCATACATGCTTTTCTCAACCCAAACGCCGTATGCTTCGACAATCTTACGTTCAGGATCGGAAAGCAGCGGGAACGGCAACCGGTATTTCGCGATAAATTTCTCGTGGCTGACAACCGGGTCGATGCTGACGCCAAAGATTGCTACCGATCCATCAATGTCGCTCCAGGCATCGCGCAATCCGCATGCTTGCGCCGTGCAGCCAGGCGTATCGTCCTTTGGATAAAAATAAAGAACAAGGGGTGCGCCGCGAAAATCTGCGAGCGTAACCTCACGGCCGCCTCCGAATTTTCCACCTACCGCCGTCGCGCTAAAATCCGGTGCGCGATCGCCAATATTCAGTTGATCAGATTTCGCTTCCCTATTTTTCATCAAACGGTTTCCTCCGAGGCAAGGCTGCACTCGTGCTCGATGGTTTCGAATTGGAGCGTAGCGTGATGAATTTGAAATTGCACAAGCAGATCTTTGCCGGCTTTGTCGAGTAAGCCGCAATCGCAATCGTCGACATCGCGAACAAGATGCGCGGTCAACGCCGTTTCTGTCGTGCTCATGGGCCAGACGTGCAGGTCGTGCACCGCGGTCACATGCGGCAAACTCACGAGATACGCGCGCACTTCGGCGATTTCGATTCCTTCCGGCACGCCATGCAGCGCGAGATTAATGGAATCGCGCAGCAAGCTCCACGTTCCCCAAATGATCACGGCGGCAATTACCAGACTGACTGCCGGATCGATCCATCGCAATCCGGTAACGAGAATCGCCCAGCCTGCGAGGACAACGCCAAGCGAAACGGCCGCATCGGCCGCCATATGCATGAACGCGCCACGAATGTTCAGGTCGTGTTTTCGTCCGGAGAAAAACATGAGCGCGGTTGCGGTGTTGATGACAATGCCAATGGCCGAGACCCAGATGATTGTTTGGCCCGCGACATCCGGCGGATTGTGCAAACGGCGAACTGCTTCCCACGCGATTGCGCCGACTGAAACCAAAAGGAGAATTCCGTTGAAGAGTGCAGCGAGAATGGAGGAACTCTTCCAACCGTATGTGCGCTTCGCAGTCGGCGCGCGGCGTGAGAGCGCGGCCGCGCCCCACGCGAGCAACAATCCCAAAACGTCACTCATATTGTGTCCGGCGTCCGCGATTAGTGCGAGGGAATGCGCAATAAATCCGAAGACAACTTCCAGAAGAACAAACGCCGAATTCAATACGACGCCGACGGCAAACGCTGTCGTGAACGAAGCGTTCGCCGCGCTGTGCCCCATCGAACAATCGTGCTTTCCGTGCGTCATTTCTCGAACAAAATAATCAAAACTCCGACCACGCAAAGCAATCCGCCGATCAAACCGCGCTCATATTTTTCCAGTAAACCAAGCCGGATGCTCTTCACGCCGTGCAGCGTTAGCCATGTAAAGAGAACCATTCCGGCGACGGCGCCGATCGAAAGAATCGCGGTGAGCAACGCGTATCCCACCCAACCGTAACGAACGCCAGAAGCATAAATCGGAAGAAAGGCTTCACACGGCGAAAAAGTCAGAAGCGCCAGCAAACTCAACACCGCCGTGCGATCCGAGACATGCTGAGCGCGCGCTGCTCTCTCATGTTCATGCTCATGCTCGCCCGCCACGCCGTGGACTTGCGACGACGAGTGTCCGTGCTCGAGTGTCTGAGCGTGCGGATGGTCTCCGAACAAGTGATGATGTGGCACGCCTTTGGTAACGATTTGCCGATAGATGTAGAAAGCGCCTAACGACACCAGAGCCACACCCGCGATTCGCGGAAACCAGTCGCCGATTTTTTCGTTCAAGACGATTCCAAACCAGGCGATGAACAAGCCGAGCAACGCGGTGAACAAAACGTGTCCGCTGCCCGCGAGTGCGGTAATCGCAAGTGTGCGCGCATGGCTCCAGCGCTGGGCTCGCGCGGTCAGAACAAACGGCAGCCAATGCGTCGGAATCGCCGCATGAAAAAAGGCGACGCCGAAGCCGGTGATTGCGATTGTCGTTAAGACCGCCTCGTTCATTTCAGCGACAATGTGGCGACGGGTGCAGTGTTGCCAATCGCTAACTCAACAAATCGCCGAACGAAGAAAATCGGGCTGCAGGGATTTGAACCCTGGACCTCCTGCACCCGAGGCAGGCGCTCTACCAAGCTGAGCCACAGCCCGAACCGAAGCGCAACTACTTCGCGTATTTTGAGGGCCGTAGCAAGAATTACCGCTCGCGTGATTTCAAGGCAGAGCCGTGCCCGACGACAACTTGACGGTGGAAACGTCGGAGCCATTGATGGAGCCGTTAGCCGTAACGTCTTCGCGGAAGTTCGTGCTGCCAACCGGGTGACCCGTTTGCGTTTTTGTCTGACTAAGATCGGTCGCGTTTACGGTTCCGTTGCCGCTCGTGTCGCCGATAAGAATGGCGATCGGGACAACCAAATCGCCGGTATTTCCGCCGTAGTTAATACCGGTCAAGCTCACCGCAAGTCTCTGCGCGTTAGTGACGCCGGTCAGATTAATGGTTAAGGCTGGCGAATTATTGCCGGACGTACTCTGCACAGATCCCGTACCGAAAGTTACCGCCGCGCTCGTCAACGAGACTGGCCTGGAGAACGTTACCACTAGCTGATAGTCACCATTTACACCGCCACTGCGACACTCGATCGCTCCTGTTGTGTTAAATGGGAGGTTAATTTCGAATATTCCCGCTCCCTGCACTTTTCGAGAGAACGCCTGCGGATTTACGACAAGAATAGTTCCGTTTCCGGTGAACTGGGGCAGTTGGTTTGGCGCGCCGCTGGCAGCACTTCCGTATAAACCACCGGGTTGTGAAACACCGTTAACCTTCAAGAAGCCGACAACCTCGGGGTTTCCGCTAAAGTTAAGATTAACAGTTGAATCATTAACGATACTTAAAGCAGCGGTATCTGCCATGTAGTTAGTGTTGGTCCCACCTTGCAACGTTAGTGCTGCTCCAGCAGCAACGGTAACGTCACCCGTTCCGAGCGCGCCATCATGCGCAGCGACAAGCGTGGCTGATGAAACCGAAGTTCCGCCCGTATAGGTATTCGCGTTACTGAGCGAAAGAGTTCCACTTCCGACCTTCGTTAGGCTGCCGCCGATGCCGCCATTATTGCCACCGTCCTGGATCACGCCCGAAAATGTAGTTGTAGAATTGTTACCGCCGACCGCGAGGTTGCAGCTGCCCAGAAAAACGTTTCCATCACCTTCAACCGAACCTACGGGCACGCTTGCAGGGCTGTGCTCGCTCAGGTCTAGCTTCCCGATGCCGAAGATTTCGAACGTGGCTGTGCCACCGGTGGAATCGTCAATCAAGTAAATCCGTCCACCACCGCGAGGCCCGGGAGCGCCGGTATTTGCAATTAGGGTCGCGCTTCCGGCTGTGGAAGACTCTATGAATTCCAACAATCCCCCCACCGCGCCGTCTGTTGTGCCGCCGTTAAGGACGAACGTGCTGTTCTCGGCCGTGGCCTGCAGGTTAAAAAGGGTTTCCGCGCCAGCTGCGCCACTTACTGTTCCGCCGTTGAGTGCGACCTGCGCGTTCCCGGCAGAGGACTCAAAGAGCAAGTACGTCGGGCTGCTATTGTTGAACGAGCCACCGCCCAAAACTAACGTGCTATGGTCCGCGCTGGTGTTGTCAAAAAATTGAGTGATGCTGCGCACAGGATTTTGAGCGCTGGGTCCATCAAAGGTAAAGTGAGCAGTTCCAGCTTTAGCTTTTCCGAAAAAATTCAGGCGCGCGCCACTTGTATTATGAAAGGTGGCGTTATCGGCGCTTGCGTTATCGAGGAAGGTGATGAGACCGCCAACACCGCTAAAGGCGCCGCCTTCTGTGACGAACGTAGCGTTGCCCGCAGTCGAGTTATCTTGAAAGTTCGTATCAGCGCCGAAGGCACTGCTCACTTCTCCAGCTTTTGTCGTAAGCGTAGCACTAGCTGCCGTCGAAAAATTTACAAACGAAATGCGCCCGCCAGAGGTAAATGGAACCGCACTACCATAAGCGGTGATATTTGCGCTACCTGCGTTGGAGTCGTCGTTAAAGTATAAAGCTCCGCCGGGTATGGCCTCGGCCTCGCTCGGCAAGTCAGGACTCAAGCGCCGGGACGATTTATCCAGCCATACTCCGCGCCGAACATCAGCAACTATATTTTGACTGATGACAAAAGTTCCGTTGCCCGCAGTGGAGTTATTCAGGAATTCGGCCCGGCCTCCGAAAGAATCGTCGATCGCGCCATGATCGATGACGAATATGCCATTGCCGGCGCTCGAATTATCGACAAATTGCAGCAAGCCGCCGAATGCTTGTGTGGCCAGCCCTCCTTCAGCGGTGAAGGTTCCGTTGCCTGCCGTGGAGTTCTCGCGGAACTGTACAGTTCCTCCATTTATCGCGTTGGAGAAATCGACCGCAGATCCACTCGCCGTAAAAACCCCGTGGTCAGCTGAAGAACTATTGCGGAAAGATACGATGCCAGCTTGTCCTTCAATGCCCGTGCCGCCGTTAATCACGAACTGACCGGTGCCAGCTATCGATGTATCCAGGAATTGTATGAAGCCTCTGTCATCACCACTCGATTGCCCGCCGTTCACTATGAAGGAACCGTTTGCGGCGCTGGATGTTTCTAGAAAATTTATGAAACCGCCCGAGGCGCCATCGGCAGCACCGGGGTTCGTTGTGAACATCCCGTTACCTGCATCGGAGTTAACAAAGAATTGGGTATAAGCCCCAGTTGCACCGACGACTGTGCCACCGTTGTTAAGAAAGGTGGCATCACCTGCGGTTGCGTTGGCGAGAAACTCGGTGAAGCCGGCGGCCGCGCCCGCCATAGTCGCACCGTTATTGGTAAACGCGGAGTGCTCCGCGCTCGAAAAGTTTTCGAGTGTTGTTGAGCCTGCTGATGCTCCGACAGCCAAAGCCGGATTATTTACAACAGTGCTGTGACCTAGCGTTGAGGAAAAGATATCCGTTTTCCCGCCGGCTGCGCCGTTGCCGCTACCGCCGTTATTTGTGAAAGTAGCGCCGTCAGCAGTCGCGGTGTTCAAATCTGTTTCGCCACCACCAGTCGTGGGTTGGCCAGCCGCTGCTGCACCATTGTTGGTGAAGGATGCGTTTCCAGCGCTGCCGCTGAGGACGAAGATCACCCCGCCATACGCGCCGAAGACAGATGCTCCTTCCGCTGTGAAAGTGCCGTTGGCCGCCGTGGAAGTCTCGCGGACGGTAGTCGTGCCGCCATTCGCCTGGGAGACCCCGCCAGCTTCTGCGACAAACATTGCGTGATCGGCCGTAGATCCTCCACGAAGATCGACATCTGCAGAAGGCGTTCCGGAAGCGACGGACCCTCTCGCGATGTAGAGTGTGGAGCTTCCCGCACTGGCGCCAGTGAAGAAGCGTATGATTCCACTCTGGGCACCGACGTCCGTTCCCGAAACAAAGGTCTGTGTTGTTCCTGAATTATTGACAATGCCAACTCCGCTGATGGTTAGAATCTGACTTGTCGAGTTGATCGTGTATGCGCTTGCATTAACACCGAAGAACATCTCGTTGACTTCGGTAATAGACGAAATCGAAGGGTTGGTAATCGTTGATACACCGAAGGTCGCGATGTCCGACGCTCCGTTCGGCACAGTGGCTGGCGTCCAGTTTGTCGCCGCATTCCAGTTATTGCTTCCGGGATTTTGATTCCACGTTGCGCTGCCCCCGCGGCTGATTTCAACATGAAAGCCTCCTGTTGCCAGGCCCGTGAGGCAGAAGATTAGTATTTTGCGCATAACTGGGGAACTGGGGCCACGCCTACGGGCCGCAAGTGATTTCCCGTTTTTACAAAATCATTTCATGATTCGCAAGATTTTTTAGCCTTCGCGCGGATGCGAATCGATCGGATATGCTTTAACGCTCAGCCAGCAAAATCATGCCCGGAATTCCTGCGCAAATTATCCGGAAACTGTCTGGCAGAATATCAAATCAATCGTTTCTAGTTCGCGGGTCTCGACAACGAAAGGCGGGATTCATACAGTCCGATCTCTTTCTCCAGCATCTGAGCGAGGCCCTGGTTGCCCTGAGCGTCTGCTAATTGTTTGGCATGCCGGGCAGTTTCGATGGCTCTAACAGCCTGTCCGCTTTCGGCGTAAGCAGCAGCGAGGGTGTGAAGGATCAACGGATGGTTTCCACCTGATAACTGGTCTGCCTGTTCGGCCAGGGTGACAGCTTCTTCTCCGTTACGCAACGAGCCGTCCGAACATGTGGAAAGTAACCAGGCCAGGTTGTTGTGCGCCGCGATCGATCGTGGAGCGAGGTGCAATGCTTTTCGATATTGAGTTATCGCCTCACTAAAGCGTTGCGAAAGTAGATAGGCGCTGCCGAGGTGGCTGTAACCGTCAGCATAATCAGGTTGGATCGCCAATGCTTTCTTGTATTGAGCGATAGCTTCAGTTAGTTCTCGCTTACGCAATAAAGTGTCCCCGACCGCTATATGAGGTTGAACGTCTTCCGGACGAAGTCGCAGAGCTTCCTCTGCATGGTGCAGTGCTTCGTCCGTTTTCCCTTTAGCGAGGAAGATGCTGCAAAGATTGTTATGAGCGAGCCAGCAATCCGGGTTTCGTTGCAGAGTTGTGAGGTAGAGCGTCTCGGCGTCACGATACATGCCTGCCTGTCGCCAGGTTAGTATTCCGAGCGCTATGAGAACCGCACTGGGAATGGCATAACGCATAAATGGCCGCCAGTGTTCCGGAAACTTCTCGAGCAAAAGAGTTATTCCTGCTGCAGCGAGGGTTATGATGGCAATGCATGCCATGTATTGGAAATGATCCGCCACATAGGAGTAAACGAACGGATAGACGTTAAGAAACCCGAGCGCTGGAGAAAGGATCCCGGCAAATAACAGGATCGCGGCCAGCGGACCGCGCGAGCGGTTTCGGAACTTCCACGCAAAGACCAGTAGGGCTAAAGCCGAAAGGGGGAATAGGTATTGCCACCAAATGAGCCGGCTTACATGCCAACGAGGATAAATAAATGTCAGATCCGTCGGCCACAGCAGTTTGGCGATGTAGAACCAAAACGCACGACCCGCAATGAGGCATCGGTCGAGAAATGAGAGCGCGAAGTGACTGCCCTGCGCCCCGACGCGGCTATGTTCCATCCAGGCGCTGAGTGTTCCCGCCGCAATACCAAGTACAAAGAAAGGTAAGAGCGGAATGACGTCATTCTTCCAGCCAAGTTTGCCACGCTTCCACCAGAAGATTACCAGCAACGCGGCTGGCAACGTCGCTACTACGCTCTTGCTCAGCAAGGCAAGCGCGAACAACGCTAGTGCGCCCGCGTATTCGCTACGCTTCCTGCGTTCGTCGAATCCGAGGTAGAGCAACGCGGAAGATAGAACAAGGACGCCAGAGAGCGTGTTCTTTAGCTCGGAGATCCAGGCGACCGATTCGACCATCACGGGATGAAGGGCGAAGATTCCTGCCGCCAGCCATGCTCCGGGTATCTTCAGCCGCCGTAGAATGCGCCACAATAAGAATGCGGAGAACGCATGTAGGACGATGTTAACGAGGTGATAAGGCCAGGTGGTATCTTGCCAGATTTTGTATTCGACCCAAAAAACGCTATAAACTAACGGATAATACTGCAGTGTTGTTCCCGGGCGTATCCAAATGTTGGCCAGACCTTCAAGCGGACGCAGTTCGAGCTTTGTTATATAAGCATCGTCATCCCAAACCGGCCGTCCGTTCCAGGCAGGAGAGTAGCTCAGCGTTACGGCTGCGATTAGAATGGAAGCAAAAAGCCAAAGATTGCGAGTCGGCTCCTTTTGCTCAGCCGCGGCCAATTGCTTCCGTTTTCTGCGTTTTGCCCATTTACTGAGAGTGCGTCGTGAGTTGTGCGCGTACCTGCGTAATTTCACTTCGGATTTGTGCCGCGAGGGACTCATTTCCCTGGTCTGAAGCAAGGCCTAAAGCAGCCTGGAATTGGATGAGCGCATCTGCAGGTTGGCCTTTTCGTTGTAGTGCCTCGCCCAGGCACAGGTAAGCCTCGGGGGGATTAGATCCCAACTTCAGCGCTTCGCGGTAATGGCTTATCCCTTCGTCGAGCTTCCCAACTCTGACAAGAGCGCCGCCGAGATTGAAATGCGCTTCACGATACTGTGGTCTTATTTCCAATGCCCGTTCGTAATGTGAAATCGCCTCGTCCACCGACTGTTTTTGCATAAGAGCATTCCCGAGGTTGTTGTGCGCTTCGGCATAATCGGGTTGCAGATCCAGGGCTATTCTGAGGTGGTCAATCGCTTCGTCAATTTTTCCCGTTTGGAGGAGAATGTTGGCAAGGTTGTTATGCGCCTTTTGATAGTTCGGTCGCAGTTGCAGAGCTTCGCGGTATTCGTGAATCGCGTCATCGGTTTGGCCTTTTTGACGAAGTGCTATCGCGAGATCGTAATGGGATCGCGGGTTTTCTAGGTCGTAACTTTATCGCTTCATGATAATGATTGATGGCTTCGTCCAGTTGACCTTGCGCGACGAGAATTACGCCGAGGTTATCATGAGCCATCCAGCAGCTCGGATTTTGTTTCAATGTTACGCGGTAAAGAGTTTCCGCGTTAACATACATTCGCGATTGGCGATAAGTCAGCGTTCCCAGGAGACCTAATACTATTAGGGAGATTGTCAGTCCGGCGCGCCGGTATCGCTTTCCCCAGTGGTGGAACAAAAGCGTAAAGCCCGCACCTGCCAACGCGAAGATTCCGATGCTCGCCAGATACTGAAAATGATCGGCAACGAAGGAATATACGAAAGGATAGACATTGAGGAAACCGAGCGCCGGGAAAAGCATTCCTGCGAACAACAGAAAACTCGCCAAAGGTGCTCGCTGTTTCCTCCTCCACATCCAGAGCAGGGCGAGAAGTAGTAACGCAGCGAGGGGAAACAAGTATTGCCACCAAACCGACTGGCTGACATTCCAATGCGGGTAGATGAAAATGAGATCGCGCGGCCAGAAAAGCTTGCTCAGATAAAACCAAAAGGCGCGACCTGCGATAAGACAACGTTCGAGGAAAGAAAGGTTAAAGTCGGCACCTTCTGCACCGATGGTGCTCCGTTCGACCCAGGCGGTAAAGATCCCGGTTGCCATTCCAGCCACGAAAAATGGAATGAGTGGCCAGACATCGCGCTTTGAAGAAAGTCTGCCGCGTTGCCACCACAGGACAACCAACAAGGCGGCAGGCAATGTGGCGATCACGGTTTTGCATAACAGGCCGGCAACAAAGAGTGCGAAGGCAAGGAAGTAGAATGACCGCCTTCTGGTGTTGTCAAAGCGGAGATAGAGCAGCGCTGCGGAGAGAAAAAATACTCCCGATAACGTGTTCTTTTGTTCGGAAATCCACGCTACGGATTCGACCTGCACCGGGTGAAGTGCGAAGAGGCCGGCAATAAACCACGCGCCGGGCACCTTAAGGCGTTGCAGAATTCGCAGCAGCAGCACGGCAGAAATAGCGTGCAGAAAAACGTTGAGTAAGTGATAAGGGAGCGGCGTGTCCCCCCAAAGTTTCTGCTCCAACCAAAACGCAGTATAGACTAACGGATAATACTGTTGGCTCGTCTCAGAGTGAGTCCAGATTCGTGCCAATCCGTGAAAAGAGCGGAGGTCGGGACTCGTTAAATATGCATCATCGTCCCAAATCTGCTGGCCGTTGAGCGCCGGTAAGTAGGCAATTGTGATTGCTGCCAGGAAAACAAAGAAAGCTAGCCATCCGTGAGAAACAGGCGCGCACGGTTCTTCCGCGCTGACGATTCCGGTTAAGTCCCGTCGCGTTGAGGTCCCCGGCTCCGTCGCTGATTTTTTCCGCTTGTTTCCCACTATTGATCCCGCAGAGCACGCGGTCGGCGGGCTCGCTCCTCTGCTTTGGCCGGCGATCGTATCGCGAAGCCAATGAATTGGGAAGCATCCTGATCACAAATATCCCCCGTGTCCTTCGCCAAACGCGGTCAGGAGACTTCACCACAATATTACGTCGCTGACTTTCCCGCCGCCGAGTTTTTGGCACCGTTTTGTCCGGTTTGGCGCGTCGTTCACACCCAGTCCTGCGTTGCAAATCGCTGATATTTGCGAAGTGCATAGTCCCGGGTGGATTGACAAACCGTTTGACAAGGGCGGTCCTGACTCGCAAAGTCACAATTCGCTTTTTGTCCACGATGCTCGCCTCACGTCTCGCTCCTTTACCACTCGCAGGCGACTCGCCGACAATTCTTCACTTCCCCACGGAGGCGATTCGCGCCGTCCGTACCCTGCGCAATATGACGACTCAACTCCTTCAAGAAGCGGCCCTAGTGATCCCGAATCAGCAACTCCTGATTAACGTCGTCTCCAGGCGCGTGCGTCAGCTCGGCCTTGGGCATCGCCCCCTGGTTGAAGCGAGTCCGCGTGCCTCGCTGACCGACATTGCGCTGAAGGAAATCATTGCCGGTAAGTTGACCTTCGAGAAGATCGAGGAAGCGAAGGACGGCGAGTAGTTCGTTCCTAGATCGGGAACGCTGGCCATGGCGGCCGAGTCGATTATAAATCGCAAAGCGCTGCGCGATTTCCACATTCTCGAGCGCTACGAAGCGGGCATCGAGTTGAAAGGGAGCGAGGTCAAATCGATCCGCGCCGGCAAGGCAAATATCAGCGACGCCTTTGCGCGCATCGAAAATGGCGAGGCCTTTCTCTACGGCGCGGACATTCAACCCTACGAGCGCGCCAGCCATGAAATTCCGGCGGCCAAGCGCGTGCGGAAACTTTTGCTGCATCGCGCCGAAATCGACAAGCTTTACGGCCTGACGAATGTGGGGGGCCGCACCCTTGTCGTTCTAAAGTTATATTGGAAAAATGGCCGATTGAAAACGGAGATCGGTGTGGCACAGGGAAAAGTGGCGCATGATAAGCGAGCCGATCTGAAGAAAAAGGCGACGGATCGTGAGACCGAGCGCGAGGTCGCGCGCTTTAATCGAAAGCACGGATGATAGATTCTAATGAATGATGATGGCACAAGGCGTTCATGGCTTTTGCTCATTGGCGGCATTGCATTGACGGGCTGGGCTATTTCGCGCGCGTTGCGCAAAAGCTTTTCCTTCGACGGAAAGTCGGTGCTTATCACCGGCGGATCGCGAGGTTTAGGCCTGGTGATTGCACGACACATTTGTGCCGAAGGCGGCCGCGTCGCGTTGCTCGCGCGCGATGGGAACGAACTTGCGCGCGCCCGCGAAGAATTAACCCAGGCGGGTGGAGAAGCGATCACCATCGTGTGCGACCTGCTGGATCGCGCGCAAACCGAAGGCGCGGTCGAAAAAGTGATCAATCGCTTCGGCGCGGTCGATGTGCTGATCAACAACGCGGGCGTGATCGAAGTCGGACCGCTGGCGCACATGCAGCGCGAAGATTTCGAGCGCTCGATAAATATTCATTTTTGGGCGCCCTTCAATTTGATGCGCAAGGTTGTTCCGCACATGCGACGCGCCGGGGGCGGTCGCATCGTCAATATTAGTTCAATCGGCGGTAAACTCGCAGTGCCGCATCTCGCGCCGTATTGCGCCGGAAAATTTGCGCTCGTTGGCTTGTCGGATTCCATGCGCGCCGAGCTCGCGCTCGATAACATTCATGTAACCACGGTCACACCAGGACTCATGCGCACCGGTTCGCATGTGAATGCAAAATTCAAAGGCGATCACTCCGCGGAGTATGCGTGGTTTTCGGTTTCTGCTTCGCTGCCGATTGGATCTATCAGCGACGAAAGTGCGGCGACAAAAATCATTGACGCATGTCGCGCGGGCCGGCCTTCACTAATTATGCCGTTTCCGGCAAGAATCGGAATTGTGGGCAACGCGTTGTTCCCCAATTTGACCGGATACGCGATGAAGCTCGTTAATCGTCTTCTGCCGCGCCCGGCAAACTCAGCGAGCGGCAATCAGTTGCGTTCGGGGTGGGAGAGTCGCGGTTCTAAACCTAACGGAAGCTGGCTCGGTCGCTTCACGGACCGGATGGCGGAACGAAACAACGAGTCGTAGTCGAAGCGATCGCTTGTTAGGCAAACGGGAGGTTCGCCTTGACCCGCGCCATATCCGTCTTGTCGACGAGGCCGGCCTTGCTGAGCTGACGTTTGCGCTTGGCGTTTTTCGACGAGAGCAAATGCCGTCGCGAGGCATGGGCGCGCAGGATTTTGCCAGTCCCGGTGATCTTGAAACGTTTCGAGACCGCCTTGCGAGTTTTGCTGCGCGCGATGGATTTTGGCATAGGGCGCGAAAGATAGTTGCACGACGCGTTCTGACAACTGCTTTGTTTAGTTAGTGATCGCAGGTGGGTTGCAGCTGCCGCGCACGCAACAAATGTCTGGCATCGTAGTTTTTCCTCTCGAAGATTACGCGGCATGGAAGGCGCAGAAGAAAAGGAACCGCACGTCATCATCGTCGGCGCTGGCTTTGGTGGGTTGGAAGCAGCAAAGAAACTCGAATGCAAGCCTGTGCGTGTGACGGTGATCGACCGCACGAACTATCATCTTTTCCAGCCACTGCTTTATCAAGTGGCGACAGCAGCTCTTTCGCCGGCAGATATTGCAGCGCCTATCCGTGCGATCGTGAGCAAATGCCCCAACATGGAGGTGGTCCTTTCGGAAGTTCGCTCCATCGATGTGTGGGCGAAGAAAGTCATCACGACAGATGCTGAATTTACCTACGATTATCTGATCCTCGCGACCGGTTCGCGTCATTCTTACTTTGGTCACGACGAGTATGAGAGGCTAGCGCCCGGTTTAAAGAGCCTCGAGGACGCGATCGAAATTCGGCGGCGTATTTTGATGGCGTTTGAATACGCGGAGAAGATTTCGGATGAAGCTGCGCGCCGTGCCGCGCTGACATTCGTGATTATCGGAGGAGGTCCGACCGGCGTGGAAATGGCGGGCGCGATCGCCGAGATCTCGCGTTACACGCTGGAAAAAGATTTTCGGCACATCGATCCATCAAGTGCGCGCATCATTTTGATTCAGGGTGAGCCGCGCGTGCTCCCAGGTTTCCCGGAGGATTTGTCAGAAAAGGCGATGGAGCAGCTGCGTGATTTCGGCGTCGAAGTTCGTACCGGCGTTCACGCGACGAATGTCACCGATGCGGGGCTCAACGTCGGAGACGAATTCATTCCCTGTCGGGTAAAAATCTGGGCGGCGGGAAATGTGGCGTCGTTTGTCGGAAGGTCGTTAGGCGTAGCGGTGGACCGGGTTGGCCGCGTGATGGTTAACAACGATCTAACGATTCCCGGCCATCCCGAGGTGCAGGTCATTGGCGATCTCGCAAATTTTCCGTATCAAACCGGTTCGCCGCTTCCGGGAGTTTCCCCTGTGGCGATGCAGCAGGGACGTCATGCCGCGAGCAACATCCTCGCCATGATCGATCACCGAAAGCCGCAACGTTTTTGGTATTGGGACAAAGGCAACATGGCGACGATCGGTCGCAACAAAGCCGTCGCCGATTTGAACTTCGCTCACATCAGCGGTTTTCCTGCCTGGTTGGCGTGGCTATTCGTGCACATTTTTTTCCTCATCGGTTTTCGAAATCG
Organism: uncultured Verrucomicrobiae bacterium; assembly: GCA_963758535.1. GTDB lineage: Bacteria > Verrucomicrobiota > Verrucomicrobiia > Chthoniobacterales > UBA10450 > JBBQFI01. The sequence goes on from CAVWVT010000008.1 coordinate 92,411, forward strand.
CCTCATGGTCGTGCTGCAATGGGCCTGGGCCTACATTAGTTTCAACAAAGGCGCGCGACTGATAACGCGAAACTTCCAGGCGGAAATGCGCCCGCCCGCCTGACGAACCGCGTCCTCTGCGGTGAACCTAATTGATGACACGCCAACGCTACAGATTACCGAATTTTCGCATCGGTGCTGGCGCGAAGATGCCGCGGCTCGAAATACTTTACGCGCAACTCCGCGAACTCGATCTGCAAAACCGCGCGGAACTGACTTCGCGCCTAACGAATTGACCGATGTCGGCGTCGATCGCGGTTCATAATCGGCAGCGAGTGATCAAGATCGACATCGCTGAGCTGCAAGGTTTTGCCGAGCGCGCATTGGAGTTGTCGCTGAAGTCGCGCGCCAGAAAAATCCGCTCCCAGAAGTTAGCGCACTTTGATGTGATTTTGATATCCGATCGTCGAATGAGTGAATTGCATCGACGATTCATGCAGATCGAAGGGTCGACCGATGTGATCACATTTCAGCATGGCGAGGTTTTTATCAGCGTCGAAACTGCGCGACGACAGGCTCGCGCATTTCGGACTTCCTTGAACAAGGAGCTGCACTTGTATCTCGTGCATGGATTGCTGCATCTACGCGGATACGACGATAAGATTCCATCGAACGCGCGAATCATGCGTGCGAGACAAGCGAGGATCGCACGTGAAGCCTCCAAGGAGCGGCGGGCTCCAGCCCGCCGACTATAAAATGGGCGCTTTAAAAAGCGCCCCTCCTTGAGGCGCTTTGGTAGGATGAGCACTCAGAATGCTTTCATCAAACACCATCGTATGTTACTTTCCGGTTCATGAGCTGGCGGTTAGGGCAGGGGATCACATTCGCGCCAGAGCAAATGAAGTCGGCGGTCAAAAATCCCGAACTCGAAGAAGAAACCGGAACCGAAACAGCGGTCGATGTCCCCTGGCAAGTCGTAGTGCATAACGATCCAGTCAACCTGATGACGTACGTGACGATGGTTTTTCAAAAGGTGTTCGGTTATCCGCGCGAAAAGGCGGAGCGCCACATGCTCGAAGTGCATCAACAGGGCCGTTCCATTCTGTGGAGTGGCATGCGAGAGCGTGCAGAACTTTACGTGCAGCAGTTGCACGGCTACCTGCTCCTCGCCACGATCGAGCGGGTAAGTTGATATGGAGTTCCGCCGCAAGGACGACGTTCTGGAGCTTTCCGATCTCGATCCTTTCTTAGCGGAGCTTCTGCGGCAAGTTCCAGCCAGCACAAAGTATGACGATGCTGTCGAAGCCGAGCGACGCATCTTCAGCGAACCGGCCCAACCTAACGAGAAGGAAATCTGCGCGGAGTGGAAAGTTTACGTGCAGCCCGAACTTCGCCGTCTCTTTCAATCCGCAACCGAAACCGTAGCGACGGACTTGCAGCAACTAAACGGGAGCGAGAAACCGTTCGCCAATTGCACGCTGCGAATTCCGACCGAGCACGCAGATGCCTGGCTGAATGCACTTAATCAGGCGCGTCTCGTCATTGCCGCGAAAAACAATTTTGATGAGAGCGAGCTTTGCGATCACTATCGATCACCGATTGGCTCGCGTCGTGATCTTAGCCTTTTCCAGATAAATTTTTACGGATTCCTGCAGGAGTTTATCCTGCGCGAAACGGAAGGCGCTTAGGATGCCACGCCGTCAGCGCCTTTTCGTTCCCGCACCATTTGCATCAGGCGGTCTTTCAAAGCGGTGGAAGTTTTTGCCGGCCGCAAACTGAGCGCGAAAGCCTCATGCAACGCATAACATTGGCTGATCGCCTCCTCGGCCTTCTGACCGAATTCCCGCCGAGCCTGTTCGAACTCTTCAGTCTCGTCCGGTTCCAGCGCGCCGATTACGTAGAGTCGCGCGCGGTTCTGGAATTCTTCAAAGCTCATCCTTCAACTCCTTGAGGCCGTCATATATTTTTTTCAAACCTAACTCAAGCCGGGTTTTCACCGTCCCCAATGGTGTATTCGTATTAGTGGCGATTTCGCGCTGGCTCATGCCACGAAAAAATGCGAGATCGATGGCCTGCTGCTGCGCGGGCGGCAGCGAATTGATCACGTTACGAACGATAATGCGGGTGTCGGAGAAGGTGATTTCCTCCTCCGTGGAGTTGTGGACCCAAGCCTCCGGCTGCTGTTCGGTCTCGGCTTGTAAACGCTCCTCCGCGCGTGCGTAAGCTTGCTTTTTCCGCAAACCGTCGATTGCGCGGCGTCGAGCCAGGGTGACCATCCAACCGAGCGGCTTGCCCTTCTGCGCGGAGAAGTTTTTCGCCTGATTCCAGATCTCCATGAAAATTTCCTGAAGCAAGTCTTCTGCCTCTGCTTCGTTATGAATGACGCGCAGGATCAAGGCTTTTAGTATTCCGTTGTAGCGATCGTATAGTTGCGAGAGGGCTTCCGGATCTTCGGCTTGAATCGCCTGCATTAGTTCCAGGTCACTTGCTGCTCCCGGCTCCGGTTCCGGAGCAACCGCCCTCAAACGCGTTGGTTCTTCGACTTCCCCCTCGGTCTCGACATCGTTCCCAGGTGAGTTCATGCTGCTGACAAAGGTTTAGTGTGAACGCCATGATTCGTCCATCGTATTCGGATGTCTAATGCTCGCTTGACTGAGGGGGCGGCCCGAAAAATATTCCGGCTCGCGTTTGGGCTGTTACCCCCTCGGCGGAATCGGATGAAAAAAAACCTCTGCACCTTAATGATCCTCGGCTTGCTTTTGCCGATAACGCTGCGCGCCCAGGACGCACCGAGTCGTCCGCTTAAAGATCCGGGGCTGGACATTGAGCCGACGCCGTTGCCGAAATCCAGTTCCACTCCGACCCCGGCACCCACGCCGCGAGCGACTCCGCACAGAATGGATTTGTCCCCTCCGAAGCCAAGCCCGTCTGCAACACCCGAAGCGAGTCAGCCTCCTTCTCCGACGTCAACTCCCGAAGAGACACCGGTGAAAACCGAGGAGTCACCCGCTGCCGAGACACCGACTCCAACTGCAACTCCAGTAACACGGCGACTGCACGCTAGAAAAAGGTTTACGGAACAGCAAACCGAACCTACGCCGGAACCGACGCCACGTTCTCGCCGAGAGATGCGGGCCATCGCCGGAAAATTGAAGGCGATGGAAAAGGAATGGGAAGCTTCATTCAACGACCCGGCTGTGATCGAGAAATTCCTGGCAGACAACTTTGTTGGGACATCGCCCGCCGGGAAAATCATGACGAAAAAGGCGCTTCTGCGCGAAGCAAAAGAAAACACGAGCCCACCGCCAAAAACGCTCGCACGGGATTTGGATGTGCATTTTGCCACAGCTGACATCGCGATCGTTACGGGAGCCGCCAGACAGATCGACAGGAACAGCGCGGGCCAGGTAATCGAACACAACTATCGCTTCACCGACACATGGGTCGAGCGCGAGGGCGAATGGCGTTGCGTCGCCAGCCAGTCGATGCTGGTCTCGCGATAATAGTCGTCGACTCGTTAGGCGTCCCGGTTTCATAAGGACGCAATTGCGCCTCACCGATTTGTGCGCCAAGAGTTATCCACATGCACCAGGAGTCGGAGACCGAAACGAACACCGATCCGCTCTGGTACAAAGACGCGATCATCTACGAGCTGCACGTCAAAACGTTTCACGACAGCGATTGCGATGGGATTGGGGACTTTCGCGGCGCAATCGAGAAGCTCGATTATCTTCGTGAACTCGGAATCACGGCAATCTGGCTTTTGCCGTTCTACCCGTCGCCCTTGCGCGATGATGGCTACGACATCGCAGATTATCTCGATGTTAATCCCAGCTTCGGGAGGCTCGAGGATTTTCGCGCGTTTCTTGATGCCGCTCACGAACGCGGCTTGCACGTCATCACCGAGTTGGTGATCAATCATACCTCGGATCAAAATCCGTGGTTTCAGAAATCGCGCCGCGCCGCGCCGGGATCGCCGGAGCGCGAAATGTATGTCTGGAGCGATTCGCCGGAACGATACAAGGACGCGCGAATCATTTTCAAAGATTTCGAAACGTCGAACTGGTCGTGGGATCCGGTGGCGAAAGCATACTACTGGCACCGCTTCTATTCGCACCAGCCGGATTTGAATTTCGACAATCCCGCTGTGCACGACGCTGTGCAGAGGGTTCTCGATTTTTGGCTACGAATGGGAGTCGACGGACTTCGGCTCGATGCTGTGCCTTATTTATATGAGCGCGAAGGAACGAGCTGCGAAAATCTTCCTGAGACACACGCTTATCTAAGAAACCTTCGCGCGCATCTCGACGCCAACTTCGAGAATCGCATGCTGCTGGCAGAGGCGAATCAATGGCCGGAGGACGCCGTGGCGTATTTCGGCAAGGGCGACGAGTCGCACATGAATTTCCATTTCCCGCTCATGCCGCGCATGTTCATGTCGCTGCAGCTCGAGGATCGTTTCCCGATCATCGACATCCTCGAGCAAACGCCGCCGATTCCCGATACGTGTCAGTGGGCGATGTTTCTGCGCAATCACGACGAGCTCACGCTCGAAATGGTGACGGACGAAGAGCGCGATTACATGTGGCGCGTTTACGCCACCGATCCGACAGCGCGCATTAATCTCGGTATTCGTCGCCGGCTTGCGCCGCTTCTCGCCAATAGCCGGCGCAAGATGGAATTGCTGAACATCCTCCTTTTTTCCATGCCGGGTACGCCAGTGATTTACTACGGCGATGAGATCGGGATGGGGGACAATTTTTATCTCGGCGATCGCAATGGATGCCGCACGCCGATGCAATGGAGCTCGGATCGCAATGCCGGTTTTTCCAAAGCGAATCCGCAACAATTGTATCTGCCGATCACGATCGATCCGGAATACCACTACGAGGCGATCAATGTTGAGAATCAGCAGAAAAATTTATCGTCGCTGCTTTGGTGGATGCGGCGCGTGATCGCGATGCGCAAGAATTTCAAAGCGTTCTCGCGCGGCTCCATCGAATTCCTCCTGCCAGAAAATCCAAAGGTGCTCGCGTTCCTGCGCCAGTTTGAAGGCGAAACCATTCTTGTCGTCGTTAATCTTTCGCGTTTCTCGCAACCTGCGGAATTGGATCTCTCGCGCTTCGCCGGTTGCGCCCTTATGGAAGTTTTCAGTCAAAATTATTTCCCGTCGATCAAAGCGACGCCTTATCCGGTCACGCTCGGACCGCACTCGCACTACTGGTTTTTGGTGCGACCGCAAACCGCGGCAGCTCACGCATCCGACAAACGTGTCGTGCCGACGATTCGCATGGAACCGAATATCGAAACTTTGATCACCAATGATCGGCGCGCATTTTTTGAACGAGAAATTTTGCCTGATTACATTCGCACGTGTCGCTGGTTCGGAGCGAAAGCGCGCACTATCCGTTCAGTGCGAATTGCCGAAGAGATACCGATTTCGAGCGAACCAAACGCCGCGCGCATTTGGTTTCTCGAAGTCAATTATCTCGAAGGCATGGCGGAAAACTATGCGCTCCCCGTGCAGATCACGTCAGGCGCGGCGGCCGACCAGGTTCTGCGCACAACTCCGCAAGCGGTCATTGCCCGGTTCAGTCGTGATGCGCAATTTGTGTTGCAGGATGCGGTTTGGGATCAACGATTTCGCGAGGAACTTTTCCGGACCATCACAACGCGACAGTGTTTGAAGGGTCACAGCGGCGAATTATGCGGCATCGCGGGTTCGCCTTTGCAGGAAGAGGAAACAAGAGTGCTCGAGTCACAGGTGCTCAGCGCGGAGCAAAGCAATTCGTCGATGCTCTTCGGCAACAAATTTTTCGTAAAACTTTATCGAAAACTTGAGAATGGTTTGAATCCGGACGTGGAGATCACGCGCTTTCTCACAGAGCGCTGCAAGTTTCCGTACGTCCCGGAGTTTGCGGGCGCGGTCGAGTATCGCCGGGGGAGGGGCGAGCCGACCGTTGCGTGTTTGGTCCAACGCGCCGTGCAAAACGAAGGCGATGCGTGGGCGCTCACTCTCGATACCGTTGGCCGCTACTACGAACGTGTCCTTGCGCAGAAAGCTGAATTGCAGAACGCCGCTACTCCGACGGGCGTGGTGCTGGATGATCTGATCGGCGGGATTTATCCCGAGAAAGCGAAACTGCTTGGTCAGCGCACGGGCGAATTGCACCAGGCGCTTGCCTCCGACGCGGACGATCCAGCTTTCGCACCGGAACGTTTCAATGCCATGGCGCAGCGTTCCGTTTATCAAAATATGCGCGCGTCGTTGCGACGTGCGTTTGCGTTGCTGCAAAAGAAAGTGCCCGAGCTGCCGGAAAATTTTCGCGACGAAGCGAAGGAAGTTCTGGAAGCGGAAAACGGAAATTCTCGCGCAGGAACAGCGCATCCTCGAACAACATTCCGGCGCCGCAAAGATCAGGATTCACGGCGATTATCATCTCGGCCAGGCGCTCTACACCGGAAAAGATTTTGTCATTCTCGATTTCGAAGGCGAGCCGGCGCGGCCATTGAGTGAGCGCAAATTGAAACGTTCCGCCTTGCGCGATGTCACTGGCATGATGCGTTCATTTCAATACGCGGCCTACAGTGCGCTTTGGCAGCCATCGACGCGTCCTGAAGATATTCCATTCCTCGAACGCTGGGCTGATCTCTGGTATCGGCAAATCAGCAGCATGTTTTTGCAAAGTTATCTCACCACGACGGCCGGCGCCGTTTTCATTCCTGAAGGTGCAGGGGAACTTCAGATTCTTCTCAAAGCCTATCTTTTGGACAAGGCCGTTTACGAAATCGGGTATGAGCTTAATCATCGACCGAGTTGGGTTGTCATCCCGGTCCGCGGGATCAAACACATTTTGAAATCCGCCTAACCAATCTTCCGTGTAGCGCTTTGGAATAATGCAATTTTATCTCCGCCTATTAACCATCTTATGTTTTTCGCTTATGGCCTTTGTGGCCACAGCTGCCGAAGTTCGTTTTGAAAGCAGCGATAAACAAACCGCTGTGATTGAACTTTACACCTCCGAAGGCTGCAGCAGTTGTCCGCCTGCGGAAGCCTGGTTGAGCAAACTGAAATCCGATCCCGGGTTGTGGAAGGATTTTGTCCCGCTCGCATTTCATGTGGACTACTGGGATCGATTGGGCTGGCGCGATCGATTTGCGGCGAGTCGATGGACGCAGCGCCAATACGCGTACGCTTCGCTTTTGCGCGGCGAGTCTGTGTATACGCCGGAATTTGTCGTTAACGGCAACGAATGGCGGGATTGGTTTGGGAACAGGCGCTTGCCGAAGACCGACACTCGTGGCGGAATTCTTTCGGCGACGACGATCGATGGGAAGAAATTCTCGATTTCATATCGTGCGACAGGCGAATCAGACTTGGAGGCGAACGTCGCGCTTCTTGGCTGCGGAATTAATTCCAAAATTGGCGGCGGCGAAAATAATGGACGTCAATTGACACACGATTTCGTCGTCCTCGACCATCGCGCGATGTCGATGACAAAAGACGGGGAAATCGCGCACGCTGATATTGCCCTTGAAAAAACCGGGCAGGATGTTCCGCAAACGGCAGTCGCAATCTGGATTACGCGCGCGAAACAACTCGCGCCGTTGCAAGCCACCGGCGGCTGGCTCGGAAACGTTGCGTTAAAGAAATAAACTAATAGGATGCGAACCGATGAACACTCCGCTTGAAACAATCGATCGTCAGATTTCCGAAAAACATCTTCTCACGCATCCTTTTTATCTCGCGTGGACGCGCGGTGAATTGAGCAAGACTGCGCTGGCAGATTACGCGCAGCAGTATTATCACCACGTCGCTGCGTTCCCGACATATCTCTCCGCCGTGCACGCGCATTGTGACGATCAACCGACCCGCAAGGAACTCCTCAAAAATCTCATCGATGAGGAAGCCGGTTCCCCGAACCATCCGGAACTCTGGCTCAAGTTTGCCGAAGGGCTTGGTGTTTCGCGCGAACAAGTTCAGCAGTCAGAGAAGCAACCGGAGACCGCGAATCTGATCGGAACATTTCGCTCGGTCTGTCGCGAGCAATCGACTGCTGAAGGTTTGGCGGCGCTTTACGCCTACGAGAGTCAGATTCCGGCCGTGTGTGAATCGAAGATCGACGGATTGAAAAAGCATTACGGATTCACGGATCCGGAACACTACCGCTATTTCAGCGTTCACATTGAAGCCGATCGTGAACACGCCGCCGCAGAGCGCACAATGCTCGCCTCACATCTGAATGAGAAAAATGTGGATGGCGTCAATAGCTCCGTGCAGCGCGTTCTCGATGCACTCTGGGAGTTGTTGACCGGCGTTTGTCAGCGTCACGCGATAGCGTGTTAATTTTGTAGTGGCGCTCGCCGCTGCAATTGTTGGCGAAACGTATTATCATCGCTTATGCAGGAACAAGTCTTGGCTGGAAAGACAGGCGTAGTTTTCGGCGTGGCGAATAAACGCAGCATCGCATGGGCGATTGCTAAAGCGTGGGCGAGCGCAGGCGCGAAATTGATTTTCAATTACCAGGGCGAGCGCTTGAAAGAGAACGTCGAGGAATTGGTAGGCGAGTTTGGTGAAGGAACACCGCTATATCCGTGCGATGTTTCTAACGACGCAGAGATCGCGGATTTTTTTGGCAAAGTTCGAAACGAGACTGAGCGTCTTGATTTAATGCTCCACTCTGTCGCTTTCGCGCCGAAGGAAGCGCTGGAAGGCGATTTTGTGAGCACAACGCGAGAGGCGTTTCGCACCGCGCATGATATCAGCGCTTACTCGTTAGTGGCCCTCACGCGCGAGGCGGCGCCGATGATGACGAATGGCGGAAGCGTTGTCGCGATGACGTATTACGGCGCGGAGAAAGTTGTTCCGCATTATAACGTCATGGGCGTAGCGAAGGCATCGCTCGAAGCGAGCACGCGCTATCTTGCCTACGATCTTGGCCCGAAAAAAATTCGTGTGAATTGCATTTCCGCCGGCCCAGTGAACACGCTTGCGGCGCGCGGAATCAGCGGCTTTTCCCAAATGCTGAAGCACTATCAGGAACGCGCGCCATTGAAGCGCAGTTGCGATCCGGCAGAGCTTGGTGCGACGGGCGTTTTTCTCGCAAGTGACGGCGCGGCCGCGATCACTGGCCAGGTCATCTATGTCGATGGCGGGTACCAGATCATGGGCATGTGATGATTGCACATTCGGCCACCAAGGAGCGGCGGTTTCCAAGCCGCCGTTCTTAAACAAGGGCGCTTTGGAAAGCGCCCCTCCTTGATTGCTTATGCCCCTAACCAGCGAACTACGAGACTTGTTAGGGAATGATGTCGTTGCCGATGATAGCGAAACGCGCGTGGCGCACGACGGCGACAAATGGTTCGCACATCACGAACCTGATATCGTTGTCTTCGCAGAATCGACCGAGCAAGTCAGCGCGCTGCTGAAATTCGCGAACGAACGAAAGATTCCGGTAACGGCGCGTGGCGCCGGTTACGGTTACGTGGGCAGCTGTGTTCCCGCGGAAGGTGGCATCGCGCTATCGCTCGCGCGCATGAATCGGATCAAGGAAATCAGTTTCGATGATGCAATCGCGATCGTCGAACCAGGCGTAATCACCGGCGAATTGCAGGCGAAAGTGCGCGAGCAAAAATTATTCTACCCGCCGGACCCGGCGAGCCTGCACCATTGCACGATCGGTGGAAACGTCGCGACCAACGCCGGCGGTCCGCGTTGTCTGAAGTACGGCGTGACGCGGCATTACATCATCGGACTCGAAGTAGTTCTGGCTAACGGCGACGTCTTGCGCACGGGCGGGCGCGTTCACAAAAACAAAACAGGATTTGATTTGATCGGATTATTTGTGGGCTCAGAAGGGATGCTTGGCGTCGCCACAGAAATTACCGTCCGCTTGCTACCGCTGCCGCCTGCGCGAGCAACGCTGTCCGCGTCTTTTTCGACGATGTCGGAAGCTGCCGGAACCGTGCAAAAAATCTTTGCGGCAGGGTTTCTGCCATCATCACTTGAGATTGCGGACCATTTCACGCTCGAGGCAGCGCGACACGATTCCGCTGCCGGACATGTGCCGGCTGGCAATGCGCATTTGCTCGTCGATCTCGATGGCCAGGAAGAAACAGTCGGTGTTGAAATGAATAAGTTGCGCGAACTGGTTGCGAGCAGAAAACCGACGGCGTTGGAAATCGCGACGAACGAATCGGATTGCGAGAAGCTCTGGGCGCTGCGTCGCGAATTCAGCAACTCGTTGCGCGCCACTGGCCTGACGAAACTAAACGAAGACGTTGTCGTTCCGCGCGGGCGACTTGTTGATCTGATCCAGTTTGCCGAAGCGCTTTCCACAAAGTCCGGTTTTCCAATCGCCTGCTTCGGTCACGCTGGCGATGGAAACATTCACGTCAACATCATGGCGGACCGTTACAATCGGGATACCGCGGTGCGCGAAAAGGTCGAACGCACCATCGATGAACTTTTTGCGCAAGTGCTCGCGTGGGGCGGAGTGATTACCGGCGAACACGGAATTGGTCTTGCGAAAAAACGCTGGTGGCCGGAAGCGACGAGCGATGTTTCCCGAGAATTGCATCGGTCATTGAAGCGCGCTCTGGATCCGAACAATATTCTCAATCCGGGGAAGTTTCTGGATTGAGTACCAGCGTCGCCTCGATTGCGCGATGGTCGCTCGATTGCGGCGCAGTATTTATGACGCGGGCTTGCTGCAGTGTCGCGCCGCGATAAAAGATGTGATCGAAGCACGCCGCGGGATAGAGGCGATTCGGAGGAAAGGTGATTCGCGTTTTGTTAGGAATGTTTTGCCATACCCAGTGAAATCCCTGGCCTAACAAGTCGCGCGTCGTTTTCTCGCTGCTGAATCGCGGGTCGCCCGGCGCGGTGTTGAAATCGCCGCCGACAATCCAGTGAAGATTTCCGACTTTATCGTAGGCGCGTTTCATTGCCTGCATGTGGGCAAGCAGTTGATGGATGGATTCTTCGCGAACGGCGATGTTCTCGCGCAAGCCGCCGCGATTGCTCTTCAAATGCAAAGCGTAAACGAGTAGCAATTCGTTAGGCGCAATTTGATAGGCAGCGAACGCAAAACCCCGCGGCGGCGTGATTACTCTACCGGATTTCCATTGTTCTGCCCATGCGCTGATAGGTTGCAATCGACTCGCGATCGCAACTTGTTGCGCGACATTCTGGCCTTCGCGCGGCGGAAAGTTTGAGCAAACGTCGACCTTGAAACCGCGCAAGCGATTCGACGGCGACACTGGCCTGCGCAAAGTCGCGCACTTCTTCCATTCCGATGATGTCCGCGTCGATCTTCGCAAAATCACGATGGACAGATTCTATTTGCCGCAGCTCTTCACGCCGCGTGGTGCTCGGGCGTCGTCCTGGAAACCATTGAAGGTTCCAATAGACTGCGGTGAGCGGCGATTTTTTCGGCGCCAGGTGATGGGGACGGAACTTCCTGTGCGAGAATCGTCGCCGCGATGAATGCCGGGACAATCCAGCGGAGGAGGGGAACCATTCGATTAGACTAACCGGGACGAATAATATTTTCGAGCTGATTGCGAACAGCCTGTTCTGCGTTTTGATCCTGATCGTAACCCCACGCCACGATTTCGAGCATTTGCGCTCCGACTTCACGCTTGCCTTCGCGCACAGCACGCAAGCGCCCCGATGCAGTCCAGTTTTCCTGGTTGATCGTCGCCGCGTTCGGAACTGTTCCGTCCCAATAACAATAGTAGACGTGAAGCGGCGTTCCGTTGTTTTCGAAAACGTAAGAACGGATGGGTAGCGGAACGCCGTTTACCGTGATGAGTTTTCGCGATTCGCTGCCGATTTGTTTCATCCCGCTCGCGGGCAAACAAATGTCCGGTCGATGATTCTTGATGAACAACCCGGCGGTGCGTCCCGGCAACCATCGGAAGAAATACATCCCAAATTGATGTCCGTCGTCGCTTCGCCACGCGCCACCGCCACCCTCGTTGTAACGCAATAATTCCTGCGCTTGCTCAGCAACCGGAATGGATTTGAAATCCTGCGCCTGCGATGGCCAATGAATCGCCCAAGCCGGCAGGCGCGTGGAAGGCGATTCGTGCATGCGATACCAAATTTGCGTTCCGATTTCTGCGGCGAGCGTTGCGATGAGCAACCACGCAAGAAGACCGCGTGGGATCCGAGAAGAATCTTTGACGTGCGAAGAGACTGCAGCGTCAATAGGCGCCTTCTTCCGGAGAAAGATGCTGAGACCCCATAGAATAAAGAGGCAGATGAACAGGATCGAAAGGCCTGCCGGATCATGCCACTTCTTGATTGTATCGGAACCTTGTTGGGCACCGAGAAGAACGAGCAGAAACGTACGAGTCAGGTTGCAAACAAATGCGACAACAGCGCCGACAATGATCAGCAGGAATCTTCGCGCTGTGCCGAAATCGTAAAGTTCACCAAGAAAAAGGGAGACCATGAAAGTGGCCTGAAGCGAGCGCACGCCGGTGCACGCTTCATCGATGCCGACGAAGCCGGTCCCGATTTCGATCACGTTCCCCATCTGCACCGCAGGGACGTTGATCGCATTCAGAACTTCAACATTGATGGCGGTGTCGGCCCGCATCAGTCCTTGAATGATGAATTGCTCGAATTGCGTCGGCCACGGGACTGCGACAAGAAAAAATAAAATGGGAAATGCGAAGTGCCGAAGCCAGGGCGTTCCTCCGGCAAGATAAAATGCGCTTCCGCTGATGAGAACGACCGCCATCGCCATTGTCCAGCTCATCAATCGCCAATCGGGATTGGCCTCTTGAATCAAGCGAACCGGAATGAGCAACAGAGCGCCCGCTATGATTGCGAACGCGGGAATGATTTTCGTTTTGCTCGCAGCGGGAGGCGGCGCTGTCTCCCATCGCCGTACAAAAATGAACGCCGTCAAAAATGGAACGGTCCAACCATAGCCGTATTGCGGATTGACCGACCATTCCAGGCGAAGCCGGGAAATCAATTCGAGCCAAACCAAACCAATAATCGCAACCGCGACCCAACTGATTGAGCGCCGGGACAGAGCTTGTGGCGTCGAAACGACGTCAGATGCGATCATGAAGCGAAAATGTGGACCGACTTTGAGATTAACCTTTTGCAGCAAATTACAAGCCTTTGTGTTCGTTCGGAAAGATCGCTCCGTTCGAGTCGCGGTTGCGCGAAGCTCCGATCCAGCTATAGTCTGGCATCACATTGGCTGCAGCGGATGGCTGTGATCACCGCTGAAATTTTGGTTCTGGACCAAAAGAAAGCCTCCGCCGGGGAAGAAAACGTTGCTGCAAAAGGCACGCCGTTCTCTGGCTCAACCGACAAAGCACTCGCGGCACACGCGATGAATTACTCTCAACCGAATTATTATTTTGACTCATCCTTTTCTGGCGCGTCCGCCTTTGGCCGCGATCTCTGACTCATGAAACCGGGAACTTTTCTTCACACGATCGCTGTCTTGCTGTCATCAGTTTCGTCTCTTTTCGCTGCCACCGCGCCGGCGCAGGCGCCCGCGACGAAGATAAAGTTGAGTAAGAAAACCAGCCGTTTGACGGAAGATATTTTACTGAAGGTCGATCCCATTGCCTATACCCCGCCGACGCTGGATGCCATGATGAGACCGAAGAATGGCCAGCATTACCCGTGGAAAAATAATATCGTAACCACGGTTTTCTGGATCGGCGAGGATGCAAGCGGCAACAACCCCGTGCCGAATCATGCAAGTTCGTGGGATAAACATTGGGGCGAAAATTATGGCGGCTTCGACGACCCAAATCGAGCGCGCCGCGAAAATTATATTCCGGTGCGATTTACGCCGCGACAAAACCCATTTTATTGCGCATTGCCTTACAACGACAAGGCGAACACGGGACATCGGCCGGAAGCGCCACGTGTGGTTCCGTGGTTCAAGGAAGCGTATCGAGGCCCTGGTGTTTCGGTTTGCAAAGATCGTTGGATAGCAATTCGTAAAGGGAACCGAACTGTCTATGCGCAATGGGAAGATGCGGGACCGTTTCGCACCGACCATTGGCAGTATGTTTTTGGAAACGAGCGGCCGAAGCCGAATCTAAACCGAGGCGCGGGCCTCGATGTATCGCCTGCGGTGCGAGACTATCTGGGTTTGCAGGAAACGGATGTGACAGACTGGCGTTTTGTTGAATTCAGCGAAGTGCCACGTGGTCCCTGGGCACTTTACGGAAACAACAACACCTTTGTCTTAAACGCGCGTAAATCACAGCGGCAGGTCGCGGAGGAGAAACGGCCCGCGCAAACTGTTGTTCGCTGAAACGCGTTGCGGCTTGGCGCTGCTCGTTTCGATGCCTTAATATTTCAAGAAGGAAGCCACCGGGATTGGCGAGAGTTTTTCACGGCCGTGTAAGAATTCTAGCTCAATCAGGAACTGCGCCTCGAGCAAGTTTCCGCCGACTTTCTTTATGAGCGCGGCCGCGGAGGCGGACGTTCCACCGGTTGCAAGCAAGTCGTCCACCAACACTATCCGTTCGCCTGGCGTGATGGCGTCAATGTGTAGCTCCATTTCGGCTTCGCCGTATTCCAGCGAATACTTTGCGCTCTCAGTCTTGAACGGTAAGCGCCCCTTTTTCCGAAGCGGAACAAATCCCACACCTAACTCGTATGCCACTGCCGATCCAAAGAGAAAGCCGCGCGCATCAATTCCCACGATCTTGTCGATTCGCATCGCGCCGCAGCGTTCGAGAAACGCGTCAATCGAACCGCGAAACAGCGCGCCGTCTGCCAGAATCGGCGTGATGTCTTTAAAAACGATTCCCGCTTTTGGAAAATCCGGTACGTCGCGAACGGCCCCACGCAATTTCTCGATGATATCGGTCATTAACGTCCGAGGCTAATGGGTCGCAAGAAAACGTCAACGCTTCCACCGGCACCGGCGCAGGAATCTTTTTTCAGAACTTCTTTCCTCGAAACTCGTAGTTCTTGGTGGTGAGGACTGGTATCTGGGGAAGAAGCTGAAAAGCTCGAAGATTCCCCAGGTGATGGTTCGCTGGTGCGGTCGGACGCATGCGTAGCAGTTCTTCCCCCGGCTACGAGCCGGGCTGCGCTGCTCCAAGCCGGCCGCATCGGCACTGGTCGTCAAAGCAGATAGTGAACCGCGGGTTGCCAAGAACGCGGTGTCCTTTTACACTGGACGCTCGCGATGGATCGCTACTTTGTCGTTCTCTCGACCTGCTGTTTCTCGGTCGGTCTTGCCGGCACGATTGTGACGCTGCGCGCCGGCGTTTGGCGTCGAGGACGTTTCAATTTTTTCGCGGTAGCTGCCGGGTTTGTTTTTCAGACTGCCTTTCTTTATTTGCGTGGACACGCGATCGGTCGTTGCCCCATTACGAATCTCTTCGAGGTCTTCATTTTCCTCGGTTGGTCTGTCGCGCTCATCTATCTACTCATCGGCCCGGCCTATCGGCTTTCTCTCATGGGCGCGTTTACGGCGCCGCTGATTTTCTTTATTCAATTCATCGCGCTCGTCACACCCATCGATCAACCGCATCGTGCAAGAATGCCGGTAAATCCCTGGCTGGAAGTGCATGCTTCCCTTTCCATCGTCGCTCTTGGCGCGTTTGCTCTCGCTTGTGTGGCCGGACTTATGTATTTGGTGCAGGAACGGCAGTTGAAGACCCACAACTTGCATTCGATTTTTTATCACTTGCCACCGTTGACGGATTTGTTCGCCGCAATCACGCGCTTGTTATGGATGGGCTTCATCCTTTACACAATCGGGCTGGCTAGTGGATTCTTCACCGGTCAACCATTGCCGCGCGTGAAAATTATCTGGGCCATTGGCGTTTGGATCCTGTATGCCGCCATTTTGCAGGCGCGTCATCTCCGGCGTCTTGCACCAAAACGCGTCGCAGCCCTTTGCGTGATTGCTTTCAGCGCCGCTGTTTCGGGTACTGTGGGGGATTACGTTCGTCTCGCAAAAATATCCTGTCTGATGAATCTCTTCTGCGTCGGTATCAGTCATCACACGGCCACCGTGGAAACGCGTGAGCGTTATGCGGCACGTCCCGTGATCGATTGTGGGCTGCGGGAACAGAATCGCTGCGCCGAAGCAATTCTGCTCGCGACCTGCAATCGTGTAGAAGTCTATGCCGCTTCAGCCGCGGCTGTGTCCACAGATACCATCGCCAGTTATCTTGCCCGTGAATCAACCCGCTGCGAAGACGATATCTTTTATCGTTATGAAGCGGAGGAATGCGTGCAGCATCTTTTCCGGGTGACGTCGGGGCTTGATTCGATGGTGGTGGGAGAAACGGAAATTCTCGGCCAGGCAAAAAAGGCGTATGCCTCCGCGCGCGAATCGGGTAGCGCGGGTCCTTATTTGCATCGTCTCTTTCAGCGTGCATTCCGCGTGGCCAAACACGTGCGCAGCTTCACCGATATTACGCGCGGCGCCGTTTCGGTTGGTTCGGTCGCAGTGGATCTTGCACAGAAAATCTTCGGCGAACTGAGTGGGCGTAAGGTGTTGATTCTCGGCGCAGGCGAGATCAGCGAACGCACAGCGCGCGCGTTGGTCTCTCGCGGCGTAAGCGATCTGCGCCTAACGAATCGTTCCGATGAACGTGCTTCCAACCTGGCTGAACTCGTCGGCGCCCGCGCGATTCCTTTCGAAAACTGGCTGGAGCAGTGCCGTGAGATCGACATTTTGATTGCGTCGACCTCCGCTGAACAACCACTCCTGACAACTGCAAAGCTTGCGCCGATTCTTCGCGATCGGCCGGATCGGCCATTTTTCATCATCGACATCGCCGTCCCACGAGACGTGGCACCGGAGGTTAACGAATTGGAAGGGGTCTATCTCTACGATATCGATTCGCTGCAATCGATCGCGCAACAATCGCTCGCGTTGCGTCGCCAACAGGTGGCCGCCGCCGAAGAGATCATCGCCGATCATGTCGCCGACTTTTGCGAACGAGTGCTGCGCGGCGTCAACGTCCTCAGCCAAAGTGCCGCGGCCGATCCGATGACCGAAAGTCCGATCCGCGTTTTGGAATCCTAGCAGCGCGTAATCGCTTCGATGCGCGCACCACGGCGAATAGTGCTTGGCACGCGGGGAAGCGAACTGGCCCGGGCACAAACACGTCTGGTTGAGAACGCGCTGCGCGCCGCATTTCCTGAGCTGGAACTAGCGGTGAAAATAATTACTACGAGTGGCGACGAAGGACGTTCTTCATCGAAAGAGACCCTCGATCCTGCCGCTGGTCGCAAAGGAGTTTTCACGGGAGAAATCGAACAGGCGTTGCGACGGGAGGAGATCGATGTAGCCGTGCACAGCGCCAAGGATTTGCCGAGCGATGCGTCAGATGATTTGGAAATTTGCGCTGCGCTTCCGCGTGCTGCGTTTGATGATGCATTGATCTTCAAGAAAGAAGCGAACTTCGAGTCACTCCCGCGCAACGCGATCGTTGCCACTGGCAGCATTCGTCGCCAGTATCAGCTGAGTTGGAAACGTCCCGATCTCCGTTTTGCAGATCTGCGCGGCAATGTGCCTACGCGGTTACGCAAATTAATCGATGGCGAGTGGGACGCGATCGTTCTTGCACGCGCCGGCTTGGATCGGCTCGGTTACGGCTTGGCGGATGACGCTTTCACCTTCGAAAGCCGCTCCTTATCTTTTGAACTCTTGCCTGCGCACGAATTTCCTCCAGCGGGAGGGCAGGGGATAGTCGCTCTTCAAACACGAACCGATGACAGCATCGCGAAGGATCATGTTTGCTCCATCAACGATGCGACGACGCTTCTGGCATTGCACGCGGAGCGAGAATTTTTGCATTTATTGCAGGCCGATTGCAATTCGCCGGTGGGAGTTCTTGCAACGATCGAGTCCGAAACGATGACCTTGCGAGCGCAAGTGTTTGAGCCGCCGGCTACCGAACCAAAGGTTGGAATTGTGCAATCTTCCCTCCGAACCGACGGACCAACTAAAGTCGCGGCTGCGTTACATTCGTTGATGTATGGACAAAGATAAAAGAGGGAAATGTTTCCTGGTCGGCGCCGGTCCGGGCGATTTGGGTCTGGTAACACTGCGCGCAAAGCAATGTATCGAGCAGGCGGATGTGCTCGTTTACGATTACCTGTGTAATCCGGAAATGTTGAAGTGGGCGCCGGCCAGTGCCGAGTTGATTTTTGCCGGGAAGAAGGCCGGCGCGCACACGCTGAGTCAGGATGAGATCAATGCGCTGCTCGTCGAAAAGTCACGGGCGGGGAAACAAGTCGTTAGGCTGAAAGGCGGCGATCCACTTCTTTTTGGTCGTGGAGCAGAAGAAGCGCTCGCTCTCACTGCGGCCAGGATTTCCTTTGAAATTGTTCCGGGAGTTTCCTCGGCTATCGCTGCGCCCGCATACGCGGGAATCCCGCTCACGCATCGCGAAAAAAATTCGCACGTTACGTTCTTCACCGGCCACGAAGATCCGGGTAAAGAAAAGAGCTCGATCGACTTCCACGCGCTCGCTCGCCTCGGGGGTGCGCAGGTGATGCTGATGGGAATGGAGCGACTGGAAGCAATTACATGTGAAATGATCGCGCATGGAACGCGTGCCGACCTGCCGGTCGCGTTGATTCGCTGGGCGACAACCGGCCGACAGCAAACACTCGTCGGAACGCTGAATGACATTGCTGCACAAGCACGCGAGAAGAACTTCACCGCGCCCGCGGTTGCGATTTTTGGAGAAGTTGTCTCGCTGCGCGAGAAGCTAAATTGGTTCGAGGATAAGGAGCTTTCGGGCAAGCGAATCGTAGTTACTCGAACACGCTCACAAGCAGGTTCGCTCACGGAACAACTCCGCGCACTCGGTGCGGATGTTCTTGAATTGCCGACAATAAGAGTTGAACCGCCGACTGACTTGCGCGCGTTCGCCGAACTCGTGCAGGACGCTCACGGATACGATTGGATCGTGTTTACCAGCCCCAATGGCGTGACGGCATTTTTCGACTTGTTCTACAAGTTATACGACGACGCCCGCGAGATCGGCGCTGCACGCATTGCTGCGATCGGACCGGCTACGGCTCAGCGGGTGAAGGACTTTCACTTGCACGTGGATTTGGAGCCGGAAGAATTCGTCGCCGAGGGACTTGTGCGCGCCTTTCAGAAGGAAGGGAACATCGAGAACCTGCGAATTCTCCTGGCTCGCGCAGAGCAGGCGCGAGACGTGCTTCCCAGACAACTCTCAAGCTTGGGAGCAATTGTGGACGAAGGTTTCGCTTATCGCACGGTGGCCGAAACGCGCGACATCACTGGAGCGCGGGGACGGTTCATGGAAGAAGGCGCCGATTTAATCACCTTCACCAGTTCCTCGACGGTGGAAAATTTTCTCGCCCTCGGCTTGGAATGGCCCAGCGGGAATGCAAGTTGCGAGCATCGGTCCGATTACCTCAAAGACGGCGCGTGATCGCGGTCTGCAAGTGGATGTTGAAGCCCGGCGCCACGATATCCCTGGGTTAGTGGATGCAATTCGCAGCTTCTACAAGAGGGGAGGTTGAGCGTGGAAGTGGACACTTCAATTGCTGGCGAGTTTGCCTCCGCCATGCAGCAACTTAGTGCGGAAGCAGAGAAAACTTTACCCGAAGGCTCAAAGGAGAATCGCAACGTCAACGCAGCCGTGGCTGCTCTTTTGGCGCAGGTCGTGCGCGAATTCTACAATCTGAACGCGCGCATTCAAAATCTCGAGACCGGCATCGTTAACAAACTAGAGGAACTGGCGGGGCCGAGATCTACCTCTGAGCTTTTCGATTTTGCACGCCACTTCAAGAAGCTCGATGCGCAAATGGATTCCATTCGCCGAGCCGAAGGGGTGAATCAGCGACTCTTCGATTCCATGCATCAGGAGTTAAAGGAGTATCGCGATAATTTTTTGCGAGACTCCCTGCAGAAGCCGTACATTCGCGATCTCCTTTTGCTTTTCGACGATCTGACGGCGCTATCAACGCAGTTAAAGTCAGCGGGCAAGACCGAAAACAAGCGCAGCGCTTTTCGCCAGCTGGGGGACAACCTTGAGAACACGATTCATTCTCTGATCGAGATCTTGCATCGCCTCGAGGTGACTGAAATTCCCGCCCAGGAAAAGGTGGATCTAAAGCTGCACAAAGTTGTCAGCTACGAACCCGCGGAATCTGCCGGTGAAGACGGCCGGATTGTCATGCGCGTGAAGCGCGGATTCTTCTGGCGCGAAGGCGTTCTGCGGCCTGAAGAAGTGATCGCAAAACGATATGGCTAACGCAAAAACGCGCAGATTTTGCGCCATGCGGATTTCCTCTGCATTGGGCATGGAAACTGCACTTCTGAGAGGGAAGCTCAGAGAAGCGGTTTTCCAAAAATCATTTTCATCACCCTGCCTATGACGCAACGAAAAGCAGTTGGAATCGACCTCGGAACGACGTTTTCCGTCGTTGCCCACATCGATCCCTACGGGAAACCGCAGATCATTCCGAACTCGGAAAGCGAGCGTATTACCCCATCGGTTATTCTTTACGATTCAGGTAGTGTGATTGTCGGGACTCTGGCGAAAAACAACTCGGTAGCCGAGGCGGAGCGCATCGTGGATTTCGTAAAGCGCGAGATCGGCAAGCCAAAAGAGCAATTTCATCGCGAATTCGACGGCAAGATTTATTCGGCGGAAGAACTCTCAGCCTTAATCATCAAGAAGCTAAAAGCTGACGCGGAAAAATATCTCAAGGAACCAGTAACCGACGCAGTCATTACAGTTCCGGCATATTTTAATGATGCGGAACGCACCGCGACCATTACCGCGGGCCAGCTTGCCGGACTGAATGTCCTGCAAATCATCAACGAGCCAACCGCGGCCGCGTTGGCCTACGGGCTCGATAAGCTCGATGAAGATCAAACCGTTTTTGTCTTCGATCTTGGCGGTGGAACCTTCGACGTCACGATCATGAAGATCCACGCCCACAAGATTCAGATGCTCGCGACAAATGGCGATCATCGTCTGGGCGGCAAAGATTGGGACGACGTCATCGTCAACATGGTGGCGGAGGAATTCGATCGCCAACACGGTGAGAATCCACTGCTAGATCTGGCGAGCTACCAGGATCTGCAAAGCCGAGCGTTGTCCGCCAAGATCCAGCTTTCCAGCCGTGATCGGACCGCGATCGTAGCGAACCACAACGGCAAGAGCGTAAGGATCGAGCTCACGCGCACTGATTTTGAAACCAAAACGCGCCACCTCATCGAAAAATGCAAGACGATCTGTGAAATCGTCATGCAGGAAGCGAAAATGGGCTGGCAGGATCTCGACAAAGTCCTGCTCGTCGGCGGTATGACACGCATGCCGATGGTGCGCGAAATGATTTCGCAATTGTCCTCCGCGCCGTTAGTCGATGACGTTAATCCGGACGAAGCGGTGGCGATCGGCGCCGCGGTGCAGGCGATCCTGTCGTTGCTGCACGAGGAAGAAATTTCCGGCCAGAAAGTTTTACCCGAAGATACGCGACAGCAATTTTCTTCCCGCGAAGGTGGCCTCATCCAGGTAACCAACATCACGTCGCACACTCTCGGTGTCGTGCTTTGGGACGAGGCGAATCTGGAAGAATATGTTTTTCCGATGATCCGAAAAATGAATGCGATTCCGGCGGTAGCGCGAAATTCGTTCGGCACGGCCAGCGCAAACATGCAGCGAGTGATTGTCAAAATCGTGGAAGGTGAAAGCACGGTCCCTGGGGAATGCACGCCTCTCGGTATTTGCGATGTCGAATTGCCGCCGTTTCTTCCAAAAGGATCACCCGTAGAACTGAGCTACTCCTACAACACCAATCAGGTGCTCGAGGTAGGAGTGACCGCGGCGGGCAACCAAAAGAAGGTGACCATTGAACGCAACACCGGTCTTGCCCCGAGCGAGATCGAGAAGGCAGCTGCCGGAATTGGAGAAATGAATGTTGCCTAGTAATGACGAAATGCGACGTCCTATTCCCCATTCCCTTACCGGACGATCCCAGAAAATGGGAAGGTTGGAACAACTACAAGTCGACCAATCTCTACGAGCGACTTTGCCTCGATCCGCGCACCAATCCGTCTAACGAACTGATAGAGCAGCACTGCCGCGAGTTGCTGCGGTGGTGGCAAAAGAAACTTCCGCTCAAGAACCAACCCAGCAATCCGCTGGCGCAAATGCTCCGTTCGGGGCTTGAGGAATCGTCGCGTTATCTGACCCAGGCGCGAGTCGAATTGCTCGATCCAGAGCGCCGTCGCCAGATGGACGACGAGCTGGCGAAACACGCGCACGAAGAAGCGCTCGCAGAATTCCAGAAATATCTCGCCTTCGCACTCTCCAGTGGCGCGCTGCGCAGCGATGAAGAAGCCGCGCTGATACGTTTCGGGAAAGAGCTGGGGCTTGATGACGAGGAAATGCTGAAAGTCATCGACGCAGAGCTGATCGATTCCGGTGCGCAAAGAGTCAACGAAGAAGAAATCAAGGCCGCCCAGGCTGCTGCAGCGAAAAATGCAGACGGGCAACCTGCGCTGGATCAGAAGGAAGATTTCATGCGGATGCTCCGGTTGAGCGCGCTCGATGGCGATGCCATGACCGACGACCAGCGCGATGCGTTTATTAACATGGCCGAAAACCTCGGCATCGATGCTGGTGAAGCCGAAGACATGGTCGATGTTTATCTGGAAGAAATTGAAGCGCTTGCCAATCCGCCCAAGGCACAGCCCGTAGTCCGGAAGGTCATTAAAGCTGGTGCCGCAAACGCACCAGCCGCGGAGAAGGTCGACGCGACTCCAAGAATCGTCATCAATGTCGCCGCAGAGCGAGCGCGTTTCTCCAATTTCGAGAATTCAATCGGCGACCTGATGCTTTTCGTGCCCAGTACCGAATTCACGATGGGAAGCGAAGCCTTCGATGCACCGCCTAACGAACGCCCCGCCACGAAAGTAATGGTGAGTCGTTTTTTCATATCCCGACATCTCATCACCAACGCGCAGTACGAACAATTTGATCCCCAGCACGCACGCAAACGCGCCGCCGGCGCCAGCGACCGGCATCCTGTCATTTACGTGAGCAGTCTCGATGCGATGAAGTTCTGCCAATGGCTCGGCACCCGCGAGCGACGCAAATATAGATTGCCGACCGAAGCAGAATGGGAATATGCCGCGCGCGGAAGCGACGGGCGAAAATATCCGTGGGGAAATTATGGTCGGCGCGGCGATCTGGCTAATTTCGCTGATCGCAACACTGTCTTCGCCTGGAGCGATCGTGAGATCGATGATGGATATGCTGAGACTTCACCGGTTGGCTCGTTTCCCGTCGGCGTAAGTCCGTTTGGGGTGGAAGACATGGCAGGCAATGTCTGGGAATGGTGCCTCGATTATTATGAGCCCTATCGCGGAACGCCGCGGGTGAATCCTCACGGGCCACCTAACGGCACCAAGCGTGTTTACCGAGGTGGGAGCTGGAAATCCCGTTTCAATAGCCTGCGAACAACAACTCGCAGCGCTAACGCACCGAACTACAGCTGCAACGACCTCGGTTTCCGAATCGTCTGCGAATGCGAGTAGGTGGCCGCTGCCGCTGTCTCAGCGGCAGAATGTCCTCAAGGCCGCCGATATGACGGCCAGGTAAATTACGAGGGATTAAAGCGAAACTTCGGGCGACCGCGCTTGGCGTTTGCTTTGGCTTTGCGACGACTCTTCTGATTGGGCGTCTCAAAGGCCCGCAACCGACGGACCTCCTCGAGAATCCCCTCGGCATCGAGCTTGTTTTTCAAGCGCTTTAGCGCTCGATCCACGGGCTCACCTTTGCGAACGATTACTTCTGGCATGATTCTTCTCCTAACTTGGAAAATGTTTAAAAATCCACCGGCGACCGGCGAGCCTACGCGGCCTCGAAGCGGGCGTCAACTTTTGTGAATAACTTTCCTCAAAACAGCCTTTCCGAGACTCCGAATCGACGGTCAACCCTCTAGGAAGCCGCCGGATTTGTCGTCGTTGTCTTTTGAATAATCTCGCGTCTGAGGCTGGTGGCACTACCGCCTCTAGCGCGCGTCCACCACAGCACGATCGGCGACGCGATGAAGACCGAGGAGTAGGTTCCCACGACAACGCCAATGATGATGGCCAGAGCGAAGTCCCGCAGCACCGCTCCGCCGAGAAAGAAGAGACAGCAGATTGGGATCAACGTAGTCGTGCTCGTAAGGATTGTGCGGCTCAGGGTTTGATTGACGCTCTCGTTCATGATCTGCTCGATGGAACCTTTGCGTCCGCTGGCCAAACCCTCCCGGATTCGATCGTAGACGACAATTGTGTCGTTGATGGAATAGCCGGCGATGGTCAACACGGCACCCACCATGGTCAGCGTCAACTCACGGCCCAGGAGAGCGAACATACCCACAGTGATCAATACATCGTGCAACAGCGCGACGATCGCACCCACGGCGAACGAAAGTTCGAAACGCAATGTGACGTAAATCAAGATTCCGAGAATGCCGAGCCCGAGCGCAATGAGCGAACTTCTGGCTAACTCGCCCCCGACCAGGGCGCCTACCCGTTCGGAGCCTTCCACTTTGAAGCCCACATTCGGAAGGCTGTGCATGATTTGATTTTCGACCTTATCGCTCGTGTTCAGCGGACTGCGGATCGTGATATAACTTTTGTCTCCCTGCGGCGACTGCTGGATTAATGCGTCGGCAAGGCCAATCGGTTTTAGCGCATCACGTAATTGTGCGATATCAACTTTGTGTGGCGCGCTAAACGTGGCCAAATCGCCCCCGCGAAAGTCCACACCGAAATTTTTCTCCCCGCGCGCGTAAAAGGCCGCCCCTCCCGCAATGATCAGCGCGAGCGAACACATGCAGGCGATGAAGCCTTTGCCGAGGAAGTTGATGTGCTTGGCCGAAATCAAGTGCAGCATCGACAATCGTTTAAGTCGGCCACTTTCCACGAACCAACCCAGGGCATTGCGTCCCACAATTAACGCCGTGAAAAGCGAAGCCAGAATTCCCAGCATTAGCACGATCGCGAAACCCTTCACGGGGCCGCTGGCATTGAAGAACAAGATCGCGGCTGTGATGAGCGTCGTGACATTGGCATCAAAAATCGAGCTAAATGCTTTGTCGTACGCGGCGGGCAACGCAGCTCGGAGAGACTTTCCGGTCGACATTTCTTCGCGCAGCCGCTCGTAGATCAGAACGCTCGCGTCCACGGCCATGCCGATCGTCAGAATGATACCGGCAATACCGGGCAAAGTGAGAACAACGCCGCCCGGAATTAATTGAAAAGCGCCGAGCAGCAAGATCAGGTTAACAATCAGCGCGAGATTTACGACCAAGCCCGCGAATTTGTAATAGATCGTTACGAAAAGAAGCGTGATGCCGAGTCCGATCAGGCCAGCCACAATGCTCACGCGGATTGAATCCATGCCGAGCGTGGGCGAAACGCTGCGTTCCTCTTCGATACTCACTGGAACTTGCAGCGGGTTCTCCAGGACGCTGGCCAATCCCCGAGCTTCCTCCTCGGAAAATCGACCCGTGATTACCGCGTCACCACCATAGATCGCGTCACGAATCACGGGCGCGGATTGGATCAAACCATCAAGCACAATCGCAAAACGATGACCTTTGTATTGCTCCGTTATTTTGCCGAATTGCTTTGCGCCTTCCCCGTCAAATTTCAGCTGCACTGTCCAGCCATCATTCCCGTAATAGGCATGCGATTCCTTCACTCGATCGCCGCCGAGATCCGCTTTCTTTTTCACGAGCAAGCGTTCCGGTACGGGCTTGCTGCCCTCTTCCGCGTGAGGCGTGTAAGTCTCGATCCGGTATTCGGGCGGAATCACCTGTTGGCCGGCGTCGATTGCCTTTAAGCGTTCTCCGCTGTCAGGATAAACGAGGCGAAATTCCAGCTTCGCGACCCGCGAAAGTTGTGCCCGCGCTTCCTGAATCTTCGCGGTATCAAGTCCGGGAATCTGCACCAGGATGCGATCAGTTCCCACCGGGCTGATAATCGGCTCACCGCTCCCGAAGTAATCAACCCGCTTACGGATTACTTCGACCGCCTGGTCGAGCATTCCTTTGCTAATTGTTTTGTCTTCACCTTTTAGCCGGATGAGAAAGGACGTGCCGCCTTTGATGTCCAGGCCCAACCGCACCTTTTTCTGCAGCGGCCAGATACTCCAGACACTTAAGACCACAAGTAGGACGACCAGCAGCGCGGCCAGGATGCGTTTCCGCGGTCCTACATCGGTGGCAAAATACCACCCGAAGAGAGCCAACATGCCGAGGCCGACGAAAAATTCGAAAACGGAATTCATTCTAAAAAGTGGAAAGCGGAGAGCTGTAAAAAGAAGTCTGTATCATTTTTCCCAGCGAGTCCGCATTTCAGTTCTCCGTTGTCTTGAGCACATTCGCGACCGCCGATTTCTCGATCTCGATCTTTACATTGTCGGCCACTTTCAAGATTACAGTCGTTTCCTTCACGTTGGAAATTAGTCCATGAATCCCCGACCCGGTGACGACGCGATCGCCGGTCTTTAGCGCCGATACCACCCGCTGCTGTTCCTTTTGCTTGCGCATCTGCGGACGAAACAGAAGGAAGTACATTATAATAAAGATCAGGATCAGCGGGATAAACGACGTGATCGGATTCGGGCCTCCCGCAGCGGGCGAAGCCGATTGTGCTTGAGCAATTAGCGTGTGTAACATTCCAAAAAATAAAGCGAGTCGGAGCTTAAACGGGAAAGTCTGCCCCGCAATTCAATTGTAACGAATCGATCTGAGAGGAAGACCGATGTTAGTTCATCGCCTGCCCGACGTCACGTGTCTTGTAATTCGAGACAAAATTCTTCCGAAACTCGTCGAACGTTCCATCTTCGATTACAGCGCGCACTTGTCTCATAAGATCAAGATAGAAGTGTAGATTGTGCAGTGTAATCAGACGAAGACCGAGAATTTCTTCGGCTTTGACCAGATGCCGAATGTATCCACGCGAGAATTCTGAGCATGCCGGACACGCGCAGTTCTGTTCGATCGGATTTTTGTCGAGCGTGAATTCCGCGTTCTTCAAATTGAGAGTACCGCCGGCGGTAAAGGCGGTTCCGTTGCGCGCTAGGCGCGTCGGCAGCACGCAATCGAACATGTCCATTCCGCGCGCAATTAATTCGAGCAACTGCGGCGGCGTGCCGAGACCCATGGCATATCGCGGCTTGTCGTTAGGCAAGAACGGTTCGCTCGCGTCGATCGCGTGCATCATCTCCTCTTCCGGCTCGCCTACACTCACGCCACCTACTGCGTATCCATCGAATCCAATCTCGACTAAAGCTTGCGCACTTTGTTTGCGCAGTTCGCCGAACGTCGCGCCCTGCACGATGCCGAAGACCAATTGCCGACCTTCTGACGTTGGACGTTGGGCGTTGGACGTTGAGTGTTGAACGTTTTCCTCCTTGCATCTTCTCGCCCACCGCGTCGTCATCTCCAAACTGCGCGCGGCGTAATCGTAGTCACACGGATACGGTGCGCATTCATCAAGGACCATTGCGATATCGCTGCCGAGTGTCGCTTGAACTTCCATCGCGATTTCCGGCGAAATAAAAGTCGGGGTGCCATCCAGGTGATTTTGAAAATGCACACCTTCTTCTGTAATCTTGCGCAATTTCGCGAGCGAGAAGATCTGGTAGCCGCCGCTGTCCGTTAGAATCGGCCCATTCCAACTCATGAATCTGTGCAAGCCGCCAAAATGTCGGATCACCTCCAGGCCTGGCCTAACGAAGAGGTGATAGGTGTTTCCAAGAATGATTTGCGCATCCAACTCATGGAGCTCACGCGGGCTGACTCCTTTCACGCTTCCCTGCGTGCCAATCGGCATGAACACGGGGGTTTCAATAGTGCCGTGATTGGTTGTCAGTCTTCCACGCCGCGCTTTTGATTTCCTATCCCGCGCCAGCAGCTCAAATTTTCTTTCCACAGCAAAGATTTCTCGACTCCGCCACGGATGACAAATGTCCCGGAATCGATTTCGTCCCGAGTCCGCTATCGGCCGTGCGTATTTCTTTCTCTCGCCTTTTGATCGACTTTATCCAATTAATAGAACAGTTTATCGCACTGATTTATGAGCAAGCTATCTCTCCTTACCGCCAGTATTATTGTGCTATCCGCATTTTCGTCGCGCGCAGCCGATCCGATAGTGCCGATCAGTAAGGACACAGCCCGAAACGCGATCGCAGTATTTCGCCAGGATCCGTTCTCACCGCGCGGACGCGCTGCTGGCGAGGTTGTTCGAAGCTTCGCGGAGAAAGATACAAGCGTTCTTGTCGAAATCAGCTCTAAAGTCGTGCCGTTCCTCGATAACATAATGATTCCGAAGGAAGATCGGACTCTCTTGTTGGATGCCTTTGTCGTCGGCAATGTGGATTCTCAATTCTTGCGCAATGAAAAAAAGGACGATCCCTACTCTGGCGTATCGGAGATAATCCAAATTTATCAGCAAATGCAAAAGAAGAACCCCGGGATAAAGATTAAGGAAGTCGACAACTTTATTGACATGGAGAAACGCGGCGAATTGAAAAAATACGTCGCTTCACCCTAGGAAATAAGCGAAACGCGGGGCATCCGATTGTCGCTTTTGGCGGCAAAATATTCTTTGCGGGTCGCCATTTTGCTTCTATATTCCGCGCTCACCGCAGCAGGCGCGTGACAGTTTATTGCGCGGCCTGTGCGGTTTTTTTGTCACCCCAAAACTTTAGGTGCGGTGTGACAATTTGAGTAACGAAAATGCCAACGATCAATCAGCTTATTCGGAAAGGACGACGCAAAGTTTCGGTGAAATCGAAGTCACCGGCGCTGACCGATTGTCCGCAACGCCGCGGCGTTTGCGTGCAGGTGATGACGCGCACGCCGAAAAAGCCGAATTCCGCCCTGCGCAAAGTGGCAAAAGTGCGGTTGACGAACGGCCAGGAAGTGATTGCCTACATTCCGGGCGAAGGGCATAACCTGCAGGAGCATTCGATCGTGCTCGTGCGCGGCGGGCGAGTGAAGGATTTGCCGGGTGTGCGCTACCACATTGTGCGTGGCACACTCGACTCGTTAGGCGTAGATGGCCGCAGACGGAGCCGATCGAAATACGGCGCAAAACGTCCGAAGGCGGGCGGTGGCGGTGAAGCAGGGAAGGCTGCTCCGAAGGAAGCTAAGAAATAACATTTTGATTAGAACGACACATGTCACGGAGGCGGAAAGTTTACAAAAAAGAGGAGCGCGTCGATTCCCGTTACGGGAGTGCGGCGGTCGCGCGTCTTATTTCCACCGTGATGAAGCGCGGCAAGAAGTCGCTCGCGGAACGGATCGTTTACACCGCGATTGATAAATCGCGCGAAGGTTCAGACGCGGTCGATCCGCTCGAAGTCGTTAACAAGGCGCTGGAAAATGTCCGGCCGCGTCTCGAAGTAAAATCACGCCGCGTCGGTGGTGCGACTTATCAGGTGCCGATGGAAGTAACGCCGGCACGTCAGGTTTCACTCGCGATGCGCTGGATCGTACAATACGCGGACAATCGCCGCGGCATGCCAATGGCGATGGCGCTCGCACAGGAATTGAAAGACGCGGCTGCTGGTCAGGGCAACGCAATCAAGAAGCGCGACGACACTCATAAGATGGCGCAGGCGAACCGGGCCTTTGCGCATTTCCGCTGGTAATCATATGGCGACCGCGACAATGGAACCAAAGAAGGCAGCTTCGAATCCGAATTCTCCGGATCGGAAGTTTCCGCTCGAGCGCACGCGCAACATCGGTATCGCGGCGCACATCGATGCGGGCAAGACGACGATTACCGAGCGCGTTCTGTTTTACACCGGCATGATCCACAAGATGGGCGAGGTGCATGAAGGTACCACGGTCACGGACTGGATGGAGCAGGAACGCGAGCGCGGAATTACGATCACCTCGGCGGCGACGACCTGCTCGTGGGCGCAACGCAAAGAAGAAGGCGTTTACAAGATTTTCGAAGGAATTAAACAGCGCATCAATATCATCGACACGCCGGGCCACGTTGATTTCACGGCGGAGGTGGAACGTTCACTGCGAGTGCTCGACGGCGCAATCGCAGTGTTCGACGGCGTCGCTGGCGTGCAGCCGCAATCGGAAACGGTTTGGCGGCAGGCGACCAAGTATAACGTCCCGCGCCTCGCCTTTATTAATAAGATGGATCGCGTGGGCGCCGATTTCGCGATGTCCGTCGATAGCATTCACAAAAAACTCGGCGCGAACGCGTGGCCGGTCTTGTTGCCGCTCGGTCGAGAAGATCAGCTCAAAGGCCAGCTCGATGTTATTAATAAGAAGGCGATTATCTATTCGGACAGCGATGAGCTTGGATCGATCTATGAGGTGACCGATATTCCGGAGGAACATGTCGAGGCTGTCGAGAAGGCCTACAACGATCTGGTCGAACAAATTTCCAATATCGACGACGACGTAGCTCACGTCGTGCTCGAGGAAAAACCAGTCACGCCGGAAATTCTCAAGGCTGGCATTCGCCGCCAAACGATCGCGAATAAATTTGTGCCGGTTATTGGCGGTTCGGCGTTGAAGAACATCGGCGTGCAATACCTGGTCGATGCCGTGGTCGATTATCTGCCGAGCCCGCTCGACATTCCGCCGGCCAAAGGAATGGAGCCCGACACGCACGAGCCGATGCAGGCGCCGACGGACGACAACGGAAATTTCTGCTCGCTCGCCTTCAAGCTTTGGAGCGATCCATTCGTCGGCAAACTCGTTTTCTTCCGCGTCTATTCCGGAGCACTTTCCAAAGGCGACACGGTTTATAATCCGCGCACGAACAAGCGTGAACGCATCTCGCGTTTGATCCAGATTCAAGCGGACAAACGCGAAGACATCGAAACGTGTTACTCGGGCGACATCGCGGCGATCGTCGGCATCAAGAACATCACGACGGGCGACACATTGTGCGATGAGGACCATCCTATCCTGCTCGAGCCGCCAACGTTTCCCGATCCCGTCATTTCAATGGCGATTGAGCCAAAGACAAAATTGGATCAGGAAAAAATGGCGATCGCGCTGCAGCGTCTCGCGGAAGAGGATCCGACATTCCGCGTTTACACGCACGAAGACACAGGCCAGACGATCATCGCCGGCATGGGCGAGTTGCATTTGGAAATCATCCGCGACCGGATGTTCCGCGAATTCAAAGTGGACGCAAACGCGGGTAAACCACAGATCGCGTATCGCGAAACGATTACCAGCAGTGCGCATGGCGTCGGCAAGCTGATCAAGCAATCAGGTGGGCGCGGCCAATACGGTCACGTCGAAGTCGACGTGCGCCCCGGCAGTCGCAGCAGCGGGCTCGTGGTCGAGAACAAAATCGTTGGCGGCATTATTCCGCGGGAGTACATCCCCGCGGTAAAGAAGGGCATCGACGAAGCGGTGCTCAACGGCGTGCTCGGCGGTTATCCAGTCGTCGATGTCGAAGTCGACATTGTTTACGGAAGTTTCCACGAAGTCGATTCGAACGAACTCGCTTTCAAGCTGGCCGCGATTTTCGCGATGAAAGACGGCTTTAAGCAGGGCAAACCAATTCTGCTCGAGCCGATCATGAAGGTGGAGAACATCACGCCGGACGAGTATCAAGGCGACATCTGCGGCGACTTAAGCCGTCGTCGCGGCAGCATCGAAAGCATCGAGACGCGCGGAAATCTTACGATCATTCACGCGAGTGTTCCGCTGGCGGAGCTTTTCGGTTACGCCACCGCCATTCGTTCGCTTTCTAAAGGTCGATCCAGTTACTCGATGGAGCCGTCGCACTTCGAAGCAGTTCCGCAAAATCTCGTCGCGGCCATCCTCGACCAGAAGGAGACGAAATAATTTATGGCCGATGGTCAACGCATACGTATTCGCTTGAAAGCGTTCGATCATCGAATGCTCGATCAATCCGCGGTCGACATCGTCGAGACCGCGAAACGCACCGGCGCCCGTGTGGCTGGGCCGATCCCGCTCCCGACTCTGATCGAAAAATTTACGGTGAATCGTTCTCCGCACGTCGACAAGAAATCGATGGATCAATTTGAAATCCGCACGCATAAGCGCCTGCTCGACATTATCGAGCCGACCGCGAAGACGGTGGATGAATTAAAGAAGTTGAACCTGCCCGCGGGCGTGGACATCACGATCAAGATTTAGTGCTACGGAATTTGCGAACCCACGATCATGAGCATCGGATTACTCGGACAAAAAATCGGCATGACCAGCGTCTACGACGCCAACGGCAAGATGCGTCCGGTCACCGTGATTGCGGCAGGCGATAATGTGCTGGTGCGTCGCCTAACGCATGACAATGACGGTTATTCCGCCATTCAAGTCGGGTTCGCTACGCAAAAGGAATCGCGTTTGAATCGCGCTTCGTTAGGCGGATTTAAGAAAGCCAACGTCGAGCCAAAGAAATTTGTGCGCGAATTTCGCCTGATCGCTGAAGTGCCGGAAGGCGAAATCAATCTCAGCGTTACGCAATTTCAGCCGGGGGATTTCGTTGACGTGATTGGCCGCTCGAAAGGCAAGGGTTTTCAGGGTGTGATGAAGAAGCACAATTTCCATGGTCAGGGTGCTGCGCATGGTTCGAAGACGCATCGACGCAATGGCGCCATCGGCAATCGTTCCACGCCGGGACGTATCTGGAAGAACATGGGCATGCCGGGTCATTTAGGTGACGAACGCGTGACGGTGCAAAATCTTCAGGTGCTCCAGGTGCGCGAGGCGGAAAAAATCATTTTGATCAGCGGTGCGGTGCCAGGGTCGAACGGCAGTTATGTAGTCGTTAGGCCAGCGATCAAACATCCGGAAACGATACGGGCCGCACGCGAGGAGCACCGAAAGCACGACGAGGCTGAGGCAGCGAAGAAACCGGCGATAAGAGTCCGATAAGAATGAGTGCAAAAGCTTTAACAAAGGCCGCAGCGAAAGAAGCCAAGATCAATTTGATCGAAGGCGGCAAAGGGACGCAGGCATTGCACGAAACGGTCGTGGCGATGCGCGCAGCGCGTCGTTCTGGTTCGGCGAATACTAAGACGAAAGCGGAAGTCGCTTTCTCTGGCGCGAAGCCGTGGCGGCAAAAGGGAACGGGTCGTGCGCGCGCCGGCTACAAATCATCGGTGATTTGGCGCAAAGGCGGTGTGGTTTTCGGACCGAAGCCGCGTGATTATTCCAAGAAAATTTCAAAGACCGTACGCCGGCTCGCATTTCAAAAAGCGCTGAGCGAACGCATCAACGCGGGCGATGTGCTGACGATTGATTCTTTTGCGGTCAAGGAAGTCAAAACGAAGGGCTTCGTCGCGTTGGTCAAAAAACAGACGGACGCGAAGAAGGTTTTAGTCATTTCAGATTCGTTTGATGACAACGCTTACAAATCGGCGCGCAACGTGAAACCGGTTCGATTGGCGACGGCGCGTGAAGTGAATGCGGAAGAGCTTCTTGCATTCGACAAAATTCTCGTCACGTCGAAAGCACTCGAACATTTGGCGGAAAGGACGAACGGGAAATGAACGAGCCGTACGATTTGATTCAAAGCGCGTCACTTACCGAGAAGGCGACGCTGCTGACCGAAAAGCAGAACAAATATGTTTTTCGCGTCAGTCCGCGCGCGAACAAAATTCAGATAAAGCAGGCCATCGAAAAGTTATTTCAGAAGAAAGTCGTGCACGTGAATACGTGCAATTACGCCGGCAAAAAGAAGCGTGAACGTCGCTCCGATTTCGGACGTAAACCGCACTGGAAAAAAGCCATCGTGACTTTGGCGGAGGGCGAGAAGATCGAACTCGTTTAGGTTATGGCGCTACGAAATTATCGACCGCTCACGCCGACGCTGCGGTTCAAGACGCTTCCTACTTTCGATGAGATTACCAAATCGAAGCCGACGAAGCGTCTGCTCGAACCGAAGAAGCGAAGCGGTGGACGCAATCATTATGGGCGACTGACTTCGCGCCACATCGGCGGCGGACATAAACAGAAATATCGCAAGGTTGATTTCAAGAGACGCAAGCGCGGCGTGGCTGCGGAAGTGACTGCGATTGAGTACGACCCGAATCGTTCCGCGCGCATTGCTCTTATTAAATATGAGGATGGCGAGTTGAGTTACATTCTCGCGCCGGATGGATTGAGAGTCGGTGCGCGAGTGATGGCGGGCGAAGATGCGCCACCGGAACTCGGCAATGCACTTCCGATGCGCGTGATTCCTTTGGGCGCGAACATTCACAACATCGAGCTCACGCCGGGACGTGGCGGACAAATTGCGCGCAGCGCGGGGCAGCAGGCGACGTTGAATAACCGCGAAGGCGGTTATGCGTTAGTGAAAATGCCCTCGGGCGAAATTCGCCGGATTCACGAAGAGGCTTACGCAACGATGGGTCAGGTCGGCAACGTCGATCACATGAATGTTTCCAGTGGCAAAGCAGGACGCACGCGCTGGAAGGGCCGGCGCCCGCATGTGCGCGGCATGGTCATGAATCCGATCGACCATCCAATGGGCGGCGGCCAGGGCAAATCCAAAGGTGGCGGCGGGCGGCATCACCCGGTCAGTCCGTGGGGACAGCTCGCGAAAGGGTTCAAGACGCGCCGGAAATACAAACCGAGCAATCGTTTCATCATGGAGCGCCGCAAATCTAAGAAGAAAGCCTAACGAGGCGCATTTGACTTTATGGCAAGATCGTTGAAAAAGGGACCCTTCGTCGAACCGCATCTTCTCGAGAAAATCGATAAGATGAATGCAGCGCCTACGAAAAAGCCGATGAAAACCTGGTCGCGCCGTTCGATGGTGACGCCGGATTTTGTTGGCCACACGTTTTTGGTGCATAACGGCAAGACGTTTACGTCCGTGTTCGTGACCGAGAACATGGTCGGTCACAAGTTGGGCGAGTTTTCGCCGACTCGTATCTTTAAGAAACACGGTTCGCATACGGCGAAGGTGACCAAGTAGTTGAAGAAAATTTTTGCAGTGTTGGGCTGCGTAACGCTCGCCGGAAGGCTGGCGGCAGAGGGGAATAGTTCTTTGTCAGAATCCAAAAAAGATGCGGACACGAAAGTGACCGCGAGTGCGTTGTTGTCGCAAAACGAGGAATTGCGCCGGCAGCTTTCATTGCAGCAGGAATCGGTCAGAACGTTGACCGATAGTCTGGCGCAATCGAATGCGGAGGCGGAATTATTTCGCCGAAAGTTTGCCGATTTGCAGTTGCGCATGGAAGCGCTCGGGCTGGCGTCGGCCGATAAAGACCGGGCGAAACTCGAGCAGCGACTGTTGAACGCGGTGAGCGATCTGAAGTTGTTCGAGAAAGAGCGCGAACAATATCGCGATCAGATGTTACGGTTGGGCGAAACGGTTTTGCGTTTCCTGAAAACGGCCGAGAGCAGCGATGCGCAAGCGCGGATGGATTTGGAAGCGCAGTTGCGCAGCATCAATGATTTGATCGCGAAGTCAGACGGCGAGGGGACGGAAGCGCAGCCGAGCTTGATGGATGGCAGCGTGATCAGCGTGAAGGAAGAATGGTCGCTCGTGGTCGGCAACATCGGCGAGCAGCAGGGCGTGAAAATGGGAATGCCATTGCGCGTGATGCGAGATGACAAGGTGGTAGCAACGTTGCGCGTGGTGGACGTGCGACAGAAAATTTGCGGCGCGGTGATTCAGGAAATGGATTCGAAGAAAGAACAAATAAAGGTGGGCGATCGGCTCCAGGTCGATGCTCGCCGCGATGTGAGTTTAAAATAAATGGAAGTTAGATCGATATTGCGGTACGCGAAGATTTCGGCGTTTAAGGCGCGCGAAGTCACGCGTGAGATCCAGGGCCTGCCGGTTTCGGCAGCGCTCGATATTGTTGCGTTCAGCCCGAAGAAGGCGGCGGCGATGATTAACAAGACGCTAAAGAGCGCGGTCGCAAATGCAGAAAACAATGCAAATCTCCGCGTCGATGGACTGGTCGTGAAGGAAGCGATCGTGGGCGAGGGACCGACGATGAAGCGCATGATGACACGAGCCCGTGGAAGCGGCAGCCGGATTTTGAAACGAACCAGCCACATTCGAATCGTGTTGACGGACGAAATCGAAATTCAAACGCGCGAAAAAAGGAAAGCCGAACAGAAAAAAGCGAAGAAGAGCGGTGCTAAGGGAAAGAGTGAGAAAGCTCCCGAAGAAAAACACTCGGACGCGCCGAAGAAGCCGGTCGCCAAAGAGGACGCGAAAACAAAGAAGTAATTTATGGGACAGAAAGTTAATCCAATTGGATTTCGCCTCGGCGTTAATCGTGACTGGCGTTCGCGCTGGTACGCGTCGCCGCAGGACATGCCCGCGTTTTTGCACAGCGATCTTGAGATCCGCGATTACGTGAAGAAGAAACTGCAATTCGCGGCCGTTTCGAAAATCATTATTGAGCGTGCCTGGAACAGCATTCGCGTCACCATTCACACGGCGCGTCCCGGTATCGTGATCGGCCGTAAAGGCGCCGAGATCGAAAAGATGACGGAAGAAATTTCGAAGATGGCGCAGGGCAAACAGGTGAAGATCGATATTCAGGAAATCAAGACGCCTGAGCTCGACGCGCAGTTGGTCGCGGAGAATGTCGCGCTGCAAATCGAACGCCGTATCGCTTATCGGCGAGCGATGAAGAAGGCAGTCCAAACCGCGATGGATTTTGGGGCCCAGGGGATTCGCCTGCGCAGTTCGGGACGTTTGAACGGCGCCGAAATCTCCCGCTCGGAATGGTATCGCGAGGGCAAAGTGCCGCTGCATACGCTGCGAACGCCAATTGATTATGGCTTTGCCGAAGCCAACACAGTTTACGGAAAAATTGGCGTAAAGTGCTGGCTTTGTAAAAAAGAGGAAGCCCCACCGGAAGCGGCCGCGCCTGCTCCACCTCCTGCTCCAGAGGTACCAGCCGAGACTTAGACTTTAGCGAGGATTTGTTATGCCATTAATGCCGAAACGCGTGAAGTATCGCAAGACCCAGCGGGGTAGCCGCAAGGGAACTGCTTCGCGCAATTTGCGAATCGACTTCGGCGAGTTCGGGCTGCAAACGCTGGAGCGCGCCTGGATTACGAATACGCAAATCGAAGCCGCGCGCGTCGCGCTGACTCGTAACATGAAGCGCAAAGGAAAATTGTGGATCCGGATTTTTCCAGACAAGTCGGTCACGGGCCGGCCCCCGGAAACGCGAATGGGTAAAGGTAAGGGACAGCCGGAATACTGGGTCGCGACGGTGCGCCCAGGAAATATTCTGTTTGAGCTCGACGGCGTGACGGAGTCAGTCGCGCGCGAGTCGTTGCGATTGGCGGCGGACAAACTGCCGGTGCGCACGAAGTTTCTCAGCCGCCACCATGTGGCAGCCTAACGAGTTATGAAGATCAAAGAAATTGTTGAAATGAGCACGGACGAGTTGCTGACAAAAAAGCGCGACTTGCGTCAGGAAAGCCTGCATCTGCGTTTACAGCAACAGAGCGGTCAGCTCGAACAGCCGAGCCGGTTGCGCCTGTTGCGCCGGGATGTCGCGCGCATCGAGACGATTCTTTCCAACCGCGGCAAGGAGCCGGCGAAGAAATAATGGCGGACGAAATTCAAACAACAGTTGCGGGAGCGACGCAGGAAGCGCCTGCGGAATCACGCGGCACGCGCAAGACGCGCGTCGGCGAAGTGATTTCCAGCGGCATGAACAAGACGATCGTAGTGCGGACAGTGACACGCGTGCCGCACGCGCGCTTCGGCAAGATCGTGAAGCAGATGAAAAAATTTTACGCGCACGATGAAGAGAACAAGGCCAAGACCGGTGACACGGTGCGCATTATGGAGACGAGACCGCTGAGCAAATTGAAACGCTGGCGCCTGGTCGAAGTCGTGCAGAAGTAACCGGCCGAACAAAGGACGCACATATATGGTTTACCTAAGATCGAGACTCGATGTGGCCGACAACAGCGGCGCGCGCATGGCTACAATGATCGGTGTGATCGGACAGGGGACCGCCCAGTGCGCAGGTATCGGTGATGTGATCACGGCGAACGTCAAAGAAGCGAGCGCGACCGGCACGGTGAAGAAGGGCGAAGTGGTGCGTGCGGTTTTAGTGCGAACCAAACACCCGATTCGCCGCGATGACGGTTCGCTTTTGCGCTTCGACAACAACGCCATTGTTATTATCGATAAGGATTTGAATCCGCGCGGCACCCGCATTTTCGGGCCGGTCGCGCGCGAGTTGCGCGAGCGCAATTTTATGAAAATTGTCTCGCTCGCTCCGGAAGTTTTATGAATCGAATCAAGCTGCACGTTAAGAAGGGCGACAACGTCGAAGTCATTTCCGGGAACTTTCGCGGTTCTTCGGGAAAGATTCTCGAAGTGTTGCCGCGCAAGCAACGTGTGCTGATCGAAGGAGTGCGCATTATCAAGCGCCACATGCGCAAATCGCAGGACAATCCAGAGGGGAAAATCGCGGAACGCGAAGGACCGATTCATATTTCGAATGTGCGGTTGCTGGAACGAGGCGAAAAAGCGAAGAAAAAAAGCGAAGAGTCCAAGGCGAAGAAAGAGAAGAAGAGTAAGTGAAAACCGAGAACGAATTTTATCGCGA
Source organism: uncultured Verrucomicrobiae bacterium (assembly GCA_963758535.1). Classification (GTDB taxonomy): domain Bacteria; phylum Verrucomicrobiota; class Verrucomicrobiia; order Chthoniobacterales; family UBA10450; genus JBBQFI01. The sequence continues at coordinate 130,973 of CAVWVT010000008.1, forward strand.
ATACAAAGAGCGGGTGATGCCAGCGCTGCAGCAGCAGCATGGCTACAAAAACCTGCATCAGGTTCCGAAGGTGGAGAAGGTCGTGATTAACACGTCAGTCGGGTCGCAATCGGACGTGAAGCAGGCGTTGGAAGACGCGAAGACCGAGCTGGCTTTGATCACCGGACAGAAGCCGGCGGAGACGCGCGCCAAGAAAAGCATTTCTAATTTTAAATTGCGCAAAGACCAGGCGATTGGCGCAAAGGTCACATTGCGCGGTGCGCACATGTACGAATTTTTGGAGCGCTTTATCAAAGCGGCGTTGCCTCGCATCCGCGATTTTCGCGGCGTCTCGCCGAAGGGTTTCGATGGCAACGGCAACTACACGCTTGGTGTTTCCGACCAGTCGATTTTCCCGGAAGTCGAGCTCGATAAAATCAAGCGCAACATTGGGTTTGATGTTACAATCGTCACCACCGCGCGGACGAACGAGGAAGCGAAATCGCTTCTGAGCGAAATGGGAATGCCATTTAGCGATCGCGCGAAGAAACCGGCCGCCGCGGCGACCGCCTGATTTTCATGAGCACTGTTACCGATCCTATTGCCGACCTTCTCGCCCGTGTGCGTAACGCCGCGGCGTCGCAGAAGCCGGAGATGTTTTTGCCCTATTCCAAAATCAAAAGCGACGTCGCGCGCATTTTGAAAGAGGAAGGTTACATCACCGATTACGCGGTTGATACGGAGAAGGCGCACCCGCGTATCAAGATCACAAATAAGTTCGCGAATAAATCGAGCGCTATTACGGGATTGAAGCGCGTGAGTCGTCCAGGCTTGCGGCGTTATGTTGGCGCGAAAGAAATTCCACGCGTGCTGGGCGGGATGGGGATTGCGATTCTGTCGACACCGCGCGGTGTTCTGTCAGGACGCGAAGCGAAAAAGCAAAATGTGGGCGGGGAATTGCTGGCTTACGTTTGGTAACGCCTAACGAGTTATGTCACGTATCGGAAACAAACCAGTCGAGATTCCCGACAAAGTGAAGGTGAACATCAGCGATGATGGCGCCGTCGCGGTCGAAGGACCGAAAGGGAAGCTGAGTTGGAATTTGCCGCGCAACATCAAAGGGAGCGTGAAGGACAATCGCGTTTCGCTCGCACGTGGAGCGGAGACACGCAGCGTGAAAGCATTGCATGGTCTGTCGCGCAGTCTCGTGCACAACATGGTGCAGGGCGTGAGCGAAGGTTTCACCAAGAATCTCGAGATCGAAGGGGTTGGTTTCAAAGCGGCGGTGCAAGGTCAGAACCTCAATCTCAGCCTCGGATTTTCGCATCCGGTTTTGTTTTCGATTCCAAAAGAGATCAAAATCACAGTCGCGGACAACACCAAGATCACGATTCAAGGGATCGATAAGAAACTGGTCGGACAGGTCGCAGCCGATATCCGCCGGTATTATCCGCCCGAGCCTTACAAGGGCAAAGGTGTTCGTTATGCCGGCGAACAGATTCGCCGCAAGGAAGGAAAGACGGTGCAGTAATGATCGCGGCGACTGATCGAAAGAAAATCCGGCATCGCATTCACACGCGGATCAGGAAACGCGTGAGCGGAACCGCAGAGCGCCCACGGCTGGCCGTGCATTTTTCCGGCAAGCATGTTTACGCTCAAGTCGTCGATGACGACGCGGGTAAGACATTGGTTTCGGCCGCCACGACAGAAAAAGACCTACGCGGCAAAGGAAAAGCAGCGGCAAATCGCGCAACGGCGGAGCAGATTGGAAAAGCAATCGCGGAACGGTTATTGGCGAAGAAGGTCGACAAAGTCATCTTCGATCGCGGCGGTTTTCTTTATCACGGCAAAGTTAAAGCTCTCGCCGATGCGGCGCGCGAAGGCGGATTAAAATTTTAGGAAGAACTCCATGGCACAACCTCACGGCGGCGGCAGACGCAGCGCAGATCGAAACACGGACAAAACTCCGGCAGCGAGGGGTGACACGACTGAGAAAGTCGTTTTCATCAATCGTTGCGCGAAAGTCGTGAAAGGCGGACGACGTTTTAGCTTCAGCGCGCTGATTGTAGCGGGCGATCATGATGGCAGCGTTGGCGTCGGCTTTGGGAAAGCGAACGAAGTTGCCGAAGCGATTCGCAAGGCATCGGAAGCGGCGCGGAAAGGGATGGAGAAAGTTTCGCTGCACGAAAACACGATCCCGCATGAAACGATCGGGAACTTTGGCGGCGGTCGCGTTCTACTTGCGGCCAGCTTCGCCGGGAACCGGCGTGATTGCCGGTGGGGGCGTGCGCGCGGTCGTCGAAGCGGTTGGCATCAAGGATGTGCTCGCGAAGTCGTTAGGCTCGAGCAATCACGCGAATGTGGTAAAGGCTACGATTGAAGCCCTGCGCTCGCTCAGACGGCGCGATGAAATTTTGAAAGTGCGCGGAATCCGCGCGAACGACGGAAAGGCTGAGCAGCAGTCATGATTCGGTTGCACAATTTGCGGCCCCGGCCTGGTTCGCGTCATCGCGTCAAACGACTCGGTAGCGGCGAAAGTTCTGGCCACGGCAAGACGAGCGGAAAAGGTCATAAGGGCCAGAAGGCGCGCTCCGGCGGAAGCCTGCGTCTTGGTTTCGAAGGCGGCCAGATGCCGCTGATCCGGCGATTGCCGAAACGCGGTTTCAACAACGCGGCGTTCCACAAGAATTACGCCATCGTGAATCTCGATTCGCTCAACAGTTTCAAGGCAGGGACGACAGTGAACGAACAGTTGCTACGCGAATCGAAGCTAATTCGTGGAAACTTCGTCGGAATAAAAATTTTGGGCGACGGCGAGTTGAAGCATGGTCTGACAATCGAAGCGGACAAATTCAGCGAGTCCGCGCGCGTGAAAATCGAGAAAGCCGGTGGCAGCATCGCTGTGCGCGAAGCGCGTCAAGCGCCGGACACCAATGCGCCAAACGAAGCCGAGGGCGCCCCCGTTGCAGAAGCCCAATCGAAGAAACGCGTGACGAAGAAGGCAGCTGCCAGGAAACCGGCGGCGAAAAAGAAGGCGCCTGTCGCCAAAAAGAAATCCGCGAAGAAGCGCTAGCTGCGCGGGAACGACATTGAGCTGATGGTCTCGGCGTTTCTCAACTCGGTTAAAATCCCGGAACTGCGGCGGCGAATTTTATTCACGCTCGCAGTAATCGTCATTGTGCGGCTTGGCGCTGCGATTACGAGCCCCGGCGTTAACCAGGCAGTTTTGCAGGAATGGTTCCGGAGCTCGCTGACTACAAAATCGGGCGGTGGCGTTGCTGCGCTCTTCAATCTTTTCAGTGGTGGCGCCCTTGAGAACTGCGCGATCTTCTCGTTAGGCATCATGCCCTACATTAGCGCGTCGATCATGATGCAGTTGCTGACGGCGGTAATTCCCAAGCTTGGGCGACTGGCGCGGGAAGATGGCGGCCGGCAGAAAATCATGCAGTACACGCGCTACGCCACGGTTGTCTTGTGCATTTTCCAGGGATACTTGCTCGCCGTTTCTTTCCAACATCCCGAGTCGTATCACACGATGCTTCCTGGAATTACCGAAACGATGGCGAAGCTCGGAATTCCGCTGGTAGATAATCCCGGATTGTCGTTTCGATTAATCACGGTTCTTTCGTTAACGACAGGCACGCTGTTCCTGATGTGGCTTGGCGATCAGATCACGGAGCGCGGCATCGGCAACGGAATCTCGCTTATCATCACGGTTGGCATCGTAGCGCGCCTGCCCGCGGCGTTGGCGCAAGCATGGAAAACTTTCGTTCCTTCGGCTGAAACGGGAACGAGTCAGGTCAATCCGGCGATTCTTGTTTTGATGGTCGCGTTTCTGTTCATCGTCATTGCGGCGGTGATCGCCGTCACGCAAGGTCAGCGAAAAATTACAGTGCAGTATGCGAAACGTGTGGTCGGCCGAAAAATGTACGGCGGGCAAACACAATACATGCCGCTAAAGGTGAATTATGCCGGCGTGATGCCGATCATTTTCGCGTGGGCGCTTTTGCTCTTTCCGACAACGATTGTGAGCGTCGCTTTCAAGAACAGCCCGACGGCGCGGCAAATTTCGGAAATGCTTTCGACGGGCTGGCTGCATTACGTCGGTACTCGCAGGCGATGATTTTCTTCTTCAGTTACTTCTGGGTCGCGACGCAGTTTCAGCCGGCGCAGATCGCGGACGATCTGAAAAAATACGGAGGCTACATTCCCGGCGTGCGTCCCGGAAAACCGACGGCAGATTTCCTGGATTACACGATGACGCGTCTGACTTTTGCCGGCGCGATTTTCCTTACGCTCATCGCCGTCCTGCCGAGTCTACTTAGCCAGGGTCTGCATGTGCCGATAATCACCGCACAGTTTTTCGGCGGCACGAGTTTGCTCATTATCGTCGGCGTGATGCTTGACACGATGCGGCAAGTCGAGACGCATTTGATCCAGCGACATTACGATGGTTTTCTGCGCAAAGGCCGGATTCGTGGACGCAGTTTTGATCGCGCATCTTACAATCGCGGCGACGCGGCAGCGCATGGCACACTCATGTGGCTTTATGTCGGCATCGCCGTGCTCGTCATCGGTGGTGTCGCGATTTTCCTCTACGGTCGCTAGGTGAAACGACGACTTGTGCTTCTCGGCGCGCCGGGGTCGGGCAAGGGGACTCAGGCGGAAATGATCACGCGCCAGTTTGGAATTCCGGTAACTTCGCCGGGCGCAATTTTGCGGCGGGAAAGAGACCTTGGAACACCTTTGGGTTTGAAAACGGCAGAGACGACGCAACACGGCGGACTTGTTTCGGACAAGATCATCGTGGGATTGATCGAGGACTGGCTGCGCTTGCACGGAGGTTATGGTTTCGTTTTCGATGGATTTCCGCGCACTTTGCCGCAGGCGCGTAGTCTGCAGAAAATTTTGGAACGACTGCACACGTCGTTAGATCTGGCGATCTGGCTCGACGTTTCCGAAGACACCGTGCGTAATCGAATTGCCAGCCGGCTGCAATGTCAGGGCTGTGGATTCACGACGAGCGTAACGAGCGCAAAATTCGCGGAGCGACCTGTCTGCCCATACTGCGATGGACCACTCGTTAGGCGAAATGACGACGATGCGTCTGTCTTGCAAACTCGCCTGGCTGAATTCAACGCCAAGACCCAGCCGCTGGCCGAATTTTACCAAAAGACAAGTTCCCTTCGGCGAATTGATGGGAATCGCGAACGCGACGTAGTTTTCGCTGATATCTCCCGTTTGCTCGAACAACAGCCGTCGGCATGATTCCGATCAAGAGCGGAAAAGAGATTGAGAAAATGCGGCGTGCGTGCCGCAGCGCGAGCGACATTTTGGATCGCGTCAGCGAATTGATTCGACCCGGAATCACGACAAAAGAAGTCGATCAGGCCGCGGCAGACTTCATGGAAGAAGCCAAGCGTGAAGAGTGCGTTTCTTGGCTATCGACTCGGGCACCGCGTTTTCCCGGGAAATATTTGTATCTCGCTCAATGACGAAATCGTGCATGGCATAGGCAGCCAGCGCCGGATTCAATATGGCGACATCGTGAAGCTCGACATCGGTGTGGTGCAGGATGGCTGGGTGGGGGATACCGCGACGACGGTGCCAGTGGGAGTGATTGACGATCGCACCGAACAACTAATGCGAGTCACGGAGAAGGCGCTGGCACGCGCGATCAGCGTAGCATTCGAAGGTTCGCGTCTTGGCGATTTGTGCGCCGAGATCGAGGAAGAGGCGATGCAGCATCACTTTTCGGTCGTTCGCGAATTTGTTGGTCACGGCGTAGGCCGCAAACTGCACGAAGAACCGCAGGTTCCAAATTACGGCAAACGCGGTAGTGGCCCGAAACTGCGTGCCGGCATGACACTGGCAATCGAGCCGATGATTAATCTAGGGACTGCGTCCGTGAGATTGCTGGAAGACGGCTGGACAGTTTGCACTGCGGACGGAGCGCCATCGGCACATTTCGAACACACCATTCTCATCACAGGCGACAAGCCAGAGATCCTGACATGGCGCGGAAAGACGCAATTGAAGTAGAGGGCACGGTCGTCGAACTTTTGCCAAATACCATGTTTAGGGTGGAGCTGCCCAATGGCCACCGTGTGCTCGCTCACATCTCGGGAAAAATGAGGCTCCATTTCATTCGCATCTTGCCAGGCGACAAAGTTATGCTAGAAGTTTCACCCTACGATTTGTCGAAGGGGCGAATTACTTTTCGCCAGAAGTGACAGCGCGGAGAACCCTCCGCGTTTTTCGTTGAATATGAAAGTGCGACCATCCGTTAAGAGACTTTGTGAAGCGTGCAAGATCGTGAAGCGCAAGAACGTTGTACGCGTGATCTGCAAGAACCCGCGCCATAAACAGCGTCAGGGATAGAAACTTTATGCCACGGTTACTTGGAGTAGAAATTCCAGCGGATAAACGCATCGAAGCGTCGCTTACTTACATTTACGGAATCGGTCCGAGCACGGCTAAACGAATTTTGGAGCGAACCAATATCGACCCAAACCTGCGCGCAAAAAATCTTACGCCGCAGCAGGTGAACGAAATTATTCAGACGATCACCGCGGGGAAAATGAAGATCGAAGGCGATCTCCGTCGCGACGTGCAGGGCAATCTGAAACGGTTACAGGCGATCAATTGTTATCGCGGCATTCGACATCGGCGCGGTTTGCCGGTGCGCGGCCAGCGCACGTCGACTAATGCACGGACGCGCAAGGGCCCGCGTAAAACTGTCGGCGTGATTCGCAACAAGGATGCGAAAGCTGGCAAGGTCTAATTTAGAAACCGGATTTTAGCTAATGGCAGACAAGGAAACAAAAAAGCCGGCGAAAGCGGCGGCCAAGCCCAAAGCCAGCAAGCCAAAGGATAGCGAAGCGGCTCCTGCCCCCGCGGCGGAAGAAGTTGCTGCGCCAGTCGCGACTGAAGCGACCGCACCGCAGGCCGCCGCAACCGAAGCTCCGAAGGCGGAGAAGAAGCCAGCCAAAGCCAAGAAGGAAGAAGCTCCTGCTGCGGAAGCACCAAAGGAAAACCTATCGCTCAACCCCGATGACGTTGAAAAACCGAAGATCATCAAGGCGAAAGGCAGCAAGAATGTTCATTCGGGAATCGCGCATGTGCTTTCTACTTTCAATAACACCATCGTCACGATCACGGACTTGAAGGGGAATGTGATCGGTTGGTCGAGTGCGGGCAAAGTTGGCTTCAAAGGGTCTCGCAAAAGCACTGCTTATGCGGCGCAAATGGTCGCGCAGGACGCGTCGCGTCAGGCCATGGGTCACGGACTAAAAGAAGTTGAGGTCTTGGTAAAAGGACCCGGTGCTGGACGTGAATCTGCCGTTCGTGCTCTGCAAGCGATTGGTCTCGACCTGACCGTTATTCGGGACGTGACGCCAGTACCACATAATGGTTGCAGGCCGCCGAAACAGCGGCGCGTTTAACGTTCAACAGGCAACATCTAACTTTGAGATTTTAAGATGGGCAGATACACCGGACCAAAAACCAAAGTAAGCCGCCGTTACGGTGTGCCGCTCTTTGGGCCTTCCAAATCACTCGAGCGCAAAAACTATCCACCGGGCATGCACGGACCGAAGGGTTCGCGCCGCAAGCAATCCGATTACGCAGTCGCGCTGGGAGAAAAGCAGAAGCTCCGCTATCAATACGGGCTGCTGGAAAAGCAATTTCGCCGCATCTTTCAAAGCGCGCTACGCAAACGCGGCGTGACTGGTGAGACACTCTTGCAATTGCTCGAAACGCGTCTCGACAACGTGGTCTTTCGTCTCGGACTGGCTAATACGCGTAGTGCCGCCCGCCAGCTTGTTTCGCACGGACACGTGCAGGTCAACGGCAGAAACGTCAATATCGCGTCCTTTAACGTGAAGGCCGGGGATGAAGTGACGATTAAGGATAAACCAAAATCACGTCAGCTTGTGCTGCGCAATCTTGAGCTAACGCAGATCGCACCGGTTCCGGACTGGCTGGTCGCGAATCGCGACGCGTTGAGCGGCAAAGTTGCGCGCATTCCGTCGCGCGAAGAAATGCAGCCGATGGTCAACGAACAGTTGATCGTTGAGTTGTATTCGCGGTAGGGGCGATCCACCGAATCGCCCGAGCGATCGAGGTCAATCGCCTCTATCTTCAAGAAACTCCAGAGCCTTGCTGTAGCTGCAACGCGCGAGGTAATGCTCGAGGCGTGGGTCGACTGGTGGAGGCAAGGCCGCTGCCAGCTCGGAGATACGATCCGAGACCCGACGCAAACGCTCCATGTGCCCTTGCGCATCTCGGCGGCTATCTTCATCTGCAATCAGAGCAAGCCGCTCACGCAACGCTTCCGCGAGCTGAACAAGGGAATCCTTCATATTCGCAATAATGGCAAAAACAAAGCTTGAAACTATCGCACCTTTTGCGCAAGCGTCAGGACCTCGTGAGCGGCGATCCGAAGCGCATTCTCGTAGTCGATGACGATGTCGGGCTTATGCGCGTCATGCGCGAAGCGCTCAGTTCATTCCTTCGATGCGAAGTCGATTCCTCACCTACGCCCGAATACGGTTTTGAGTTGGCGCTCAAGAAAAATTACGACCTGTTCATTTTCGATTTTTCCATGCCGATGATCGATGGCGCGATGCTGTTTTCCCTCATCGGCAAAGTTTACGCCAACGTCGAACCACCCAGGACAGTCCCGCCGTTAGTGTTGGTTTCCGCCCGAGGCGATGACCAACGAGCGCAAGAACTCCTGCGCGAAGCCGGCGTTCATGGACTACTGCCCAAACCGTTTGCGATCAATCGACTCCTGCAAAAAGTGAAGGAATGCGTTCCGGAGATCGAATCGATCGCATGACGGCCTCGCCTAACGAGTGTTGGTCAGAGCAAAGGCAGACCTGCTTCTTCGAACAACTGCCGTTTCGCCTCGAGCCAATCGCTATTGTGGTCTCCGGAAATCGATCGTTGGGCGCGTTGCTCCGCGATAAAGTATGCGCGCAAACGAATCTGTTCATCCGTCGGGGGAGCGGGCTTCGCCGCCAAGCCGGACTTCGACAGCGTTTTCTTACGTGCGCGAACACGCTTGGCTGGCGCCTTCTTTGCAGCGGCTTTCTTCACACGCGAGCGGGAACCGTTCGCACTTTCAGTTTGGACATCTTTGGATTTTTTCGGCACAGATTAGGCTAAGTTTGAAAGCAAATTTCTCGTGACCGAAAAATTTGGCAAGGAGTTTTCTCCCTGCAAACATAAGATACCACAGCCTAACCAGTATTTCTGATGCGACATTTTCTTTTCCGGTGGGCGATCAACACTATTGCAGTGATAATCGCGGCTTCGGTGCTCCGAGGGATTCGCTACGATACAACCGGCGCCTTGATACTGGCGGCGCTTCTTCTTGGAATCCTGAACGCATTTGTTCGCCCAATCCTGCTGATCTTGAGCGCGCCGCTGATCCTTTTGACGCTCGGTCTTTTCATCCTGGTTGTGAACGGTCTCATGCTCTACTGGGTTTCCGGGCTGGTTGGCGGGTTTCACGTGGACAGTTTCGGAAGCGCCTTTTGGGGCGCGATCTTAATCAGTATTATCAGCTGGGCGCTGAGCGCGTTTTTCCGCGGCAGTGATGGACGAGTTCACGTGCTCACACATCACACGCAGATTCGCCAGGTCTCTGGCCGCGTGATCGAACCCGGAGAAGATCGATGACCTATTGCCTGGGGATGCTCTGTGAGCATGGAGCCGTTTTTCTTTCCGATTCACGCACGAGTGCCGGAATGGACAACATCACGATGCGCAGCAAAATGCGCATTTTCGAAAAACCGGATGACCGCGTGATTTGTATCATGGGCTCTGGAAATCTTTCGCTCACGCAAGCGACATTAGCGCGCATCGATGACGATCTCTTGCTCGCCGACAAGGATGCGGAGAAGCCCAATCTTCTCAATCGACAGACGCTTTACGAGACCGTGCGTTATGTCGGAACTAAAGTGCGCGAAGTCGAAAAACGCGATCGGGCCGCGTTAGAAGCCGACGGTTTCGACTTCAATATTCATCTAATTGTTGGAGGCCAGATTGCGGGTGCGCCGCCGGAGGTCCATTTGATTTATCCGCAGGGAAACAGCATTCACGCCACGCGCGATTGCCCGTTTTTGCAGATCGGTGAGACGAAGTACGGCAAACCCATTCTTGATCGCGGTTTCAGTTTCAGAACGGATCTGGCTGATGCTCTCAAGATCGGCGTCATTTCGATCGACGCGACGATGAAGAGCAATGTTTCGGTTGGTCCACCGATCGATATTTTTTGTTACGAGACCGGATCGCTTCGCGTGAATCTCCGCACGCGGCTGGACGAGGATGATCCGTATCTCCAGGAGATCAGCCACAAATGGCAGGATGGGCTGGTCAAGTTGGTGAACGATATGCCTTCGCTCAAGTTCGCCAAACGCGTCGGTTACGCTACGGCAGCGTAAAACGGAAACCGGAGGGACGTGCTTCCGCACGTCCGGACCTGCAGAAGCAGGTCCCTCCGGGCAAATCGAAAACAAGACATCGATCCTTGCGGTTCCTACGGGACGGGAAAGTCCGGAAAGGGCTGGTCTGCTTCCTGCTTTAAGCCCTCTCGCATTCATCAACTCTCGTTTTAATTATGGCTAATCTGTTGAAACAAGTCGTCTGCGGAGCGGCGGTGGTTTGCGGGCTGTCCGTTGCCGAGGCGCAAGTCAGCACGCCTGCACCCGTCGCAAATGGAACGGAAACGCAACCAACAGTCGTGCAGGCGCAAAGCAACCCCGCGCCGACGCCAGTAACAGCCAATGCCAACGATTCGATGGTGCTGGTGCAAGCTGCGCCAAACACGGCTCCCGCTGCGAGTCCAGCGAAACCGGGTGCTCCCGCAGGAAGCCCGACGACTGAAGACTCCAGCGCAACTGAGAGTGGTGGAGTCGGGGTACGCGAATTTCAGGGCGACGATGTTGGCCAGGTCCTGCGTTTGTTAGCGCGCCAGGCGAAAATCAACATGGTTGTGAGCGAAGCCGTGACCGGCACGGTCACGATGCGCTTGGAAGACGTCACGGCGCTTCAAGCGATCGAGATCATTGTAAAAGCGAAATCGCTCTTCATGGATAAGATCGACAACGTCTTCTACATCAAGACTGCGGCGGAGCGCACAGCGGAGCCGACTGAGAGCGATAGCTATCAATTCAGCTACTCGCGCGCAAAGGATGTGGCGCCGCTTATCGCTTCGCAATTGGCCAGTAAGGACGTGCCGCAGGTCGATGAACGGACGAACATGATTTTCTTTCGCGAGACGCGCAGCAACATCGACAACATCCGCAAGACGCTGGCTCAAATCGATAAACCGACCAAGCAAGTCATGATCGAGGCCCGACTTGTAGAAGTGACCGCGAATCCCAAGCAAAGTTACGGAATTAATTGGTCGGGAGTGGTTGGGGGTTCGGCAAATCCGATGGTTTTCAAATACGGGCAGACAACACCTCAATCCGCCGCGCCTCCTGGAACCACAATTCCCACGAGCGATTTTGCTCTCGGCGGCCAAACCAACAACGCTTTCAGCCACATCGGAAACAGCTTATCGCAGATTGCCACGGGCCAGTTTGCCATCCTCACGGCTCCGCAATTGTCCTTGACGCTACGGGCTTTGAATGAGGACACGGACGCCGAATTTCTCGCCAATCCTCGTATTGTTACGGCAGACAATCGACAAGCTAAAATCGAGATCAGTCGCGCGCAGCCGGTGCCGCAATTGAACTTCAATGAGCAAACTGCGACCGCGGTTTTTGGTGGATTTCAGGACAAGAAGTTTGGCAACACGTTGCTGGTGACTCCGTCCGTGAACAAAGACAGCTTTATCACTCTGGCAGTAAAACCAGAAATCAGTAACAAGGTCGGCGACGCTACGTTCATTTTTGCGGGGGCTACCGTCGCGAGTCCGATTATCGACACGCGGTCGCTCGATTCGAATGTTCTTATCAAAAGCGGCGACACTTTGGCGATCGGCGGCCTCATACAGGACGAAGTCAACAAGGCTCGCAATAAGGTGCCAATACTCGGCGATATTCCAGTTCTAGGATATTTCTTCCAGGAGAGATTAAACGCGAGGACCAAGCGCAACCTCCTGGTTTTCGTTACGCCGACAATCATCGATCAGCGTTATGGAACAGGACTGGAAGATCAGGTAAGCGGTTTGCATCACAGTGGTGAGGAATACGCCGATCCGAACGGCTGGCGCAATAACGCCAAAGGCGCCGTGCGCCTCGTGCCAACTTCGCAACGGCAGGCAGTGGCAGAATATCCGAAACCCGGCATTCCGCCTGCTCCTGAAGAAACAGGGCGCAAGGTGCGATTCATGAGCACGGCGAAGGATCGCGACTTTTAAGAAATTTAGAAAATGTGGGGTTGAGAGGGGGCGAACGCTCGCAAGAGGTTCGCCCTCTTTGCCTTTCTAAGACAAGAGCTCTTACCGGCGACTCCGGCTGTTTTTGTTGCAACTCGGCCCGCCAAGTGCATCATAATTCGCGCTTCACATGTCCATCCTTCTTTCATGAATCATTCATTGATCCCGAATGAACTTCGGGCGATTGCAGAAAAGATCGAAAATCGGCAGCGCATTTCCGACTCGGATGCTCTGAAACTCTATCGCTCGAACGATCTTAACGCACTCGGGATCATGGCGAGCGCCGTGCGTGAGCGGAAAAACGGCAACTACGCCACCTATATCCACAACCGTTACATCAATTATTCCAACATCTGTATTCTCTCCTGCCAGTTCTGCGCTTTCGCTGCCAAAAAGCGCGATGCACACGCCTTCGAACATGCCATTGAAGAAATCATTCGCGTGGTCGATGAGGCGCTCCGGCTTGGGATCACGGAAGTGCATATGGTCGGCGGTCTGCATCCGACATTGAAAGGTGATTGGTATCTCGATCTGCTCCGTCGCGTTCGCGCGCTCGATCCCAAGCTCCACATTAAAGCGTTCACCGCCATCGAGGTGCGGCATCTGGCGCAACGGATCTTCCGCATGCCCATTCGCGACACCCTCGAATTGCTGCGTGAGACGGGCCTTGGCTCAATAACCGGTGGCGGGGCCGAGATTTTTGACGCGACTGTGCGCGATCAAATTTGTCGCGGAAAAGAGACCGCCGAGGAATGGCTCAATGTTCATCGCACGTGGCACAAAATGGGAGGCCGCAGCACCTGCACCATGCTCTACGGCCATATCGAGACTCTGGAACACCGTGTCGATCATTTGCGCCAGTTGCGCGAATTGCAGGATGAAACCGCGGGCTTTACCGGCTTTGTTCCGTTCGCGTTCGAACCGCAGACGACGATACTTTCCCACATCAAGGCCGCCTCGGCTTTCGAGCAGCTACGCAATCTTGCCGTGAGCCGAATTTATTTGGATAATATCGATCACCTCACGGCTTACTGGGTGAGCATGGGACTTCCACTCGCGCAGGTTTCACTTAATTACGGCGTGGACGACCTCCATGGCACCATCATCGAAGAAAAGATTTTCCACATGGCGGGTGCGACCACGCCGCAGCAACAAACCGCCGCCTCGCTCGAACGGGCGATTCGTGAAGCTGGCCGCGACCCGGTGCAACGGGACAGCCATTATCATCACATCTCACCGGGCACCGAAGTTGGAGGCGCACCAAAATCGTCGCCCGAGGCGGAACTGGCTTTCGCCTAACGAGTGCAGGAACGGCACTCGGTTCGTCTCGGTTGCGTTAAATATCTTAACGCTCGTCCGCTGATTCGCGGCTGGCCGGGCCAGGTCGTGTTCGATCATCCCGCCGCTCTAAGCGCTCAACTTCAACGCGGCGAGTTGCAGATCGCGCTGGTCTCAAGCTTTGAGTTTCTGCGCAATCCAATTTACCAGATTGTCGACGGCGTTTCGATTTCGTCAGATGGCCCGGTTTACAGCGTGGTCGTTGCACATCGCGGAGAGATCTCAGCGGTCGAACAGATCGAACTCGATCCAGCGTCTTTGAGTTCCGTGGCGCTTCTGCGGTGTCTTTTAGCTGAAGCCGAGCTTCATCCGAAACTGGTTAGTACATCGACTTTGCCGGCTTCTGATCAGCGTCGCGCGACTTTGTTAATTGGCGACCAGGCGATTCGTTTCCGGGAAAAGCACGCAAACGAGTTTGAATTCTGGGACCTGGGCGAACAATGGAGAGGCAATTTTTGATCTTCCGTTCGTCTATGCGCTTTGGCTCGTTAGGCCAGAATTGGCTGAGGCAAAGTCGATCGGCGATCAATTGCGAGCACTGCGTGATCGGAATCTGCGGCAAATTGAAGAACTGATCGCGGAAGAGCAGAATTTCGATGAGGAATTTTGTCACCGCTATTTTCTCCAGCACTTGCGATTCAACTTCGGAGAAAAAGAGAAGAAAGGATTACAAACGTTCGGTGCGTTATGCACAAGGCGTAGTCTCACTCCAAAATGCAAAGTGGCGCTAAATCTTGTTTAGATCGCACCAAAGCGCCGAGCCTCAAAGAAAGGGCGGCCTGCTTGCGAAAGTTTTCGGAGTTTCCAAAGCGCCCATCACGATTTCGGCGGCTAAGCCATCGTCGCCCCGCGTAGCGGCCGATCCACCTTGAATCGTTCGACGAATCGACGGAAATAAGTTGATCGGTGGAAAAACGTTGGATTCTGAGAGCGGCGAACGAACCGCAGAACAATTCCATTTCATGGAAAGAAATCTGCGATCTGCCATGCATCGTTCGTCTCCTTATGCGGAAGGGCTTCGCGAACGCAGATGAGGTCAATGCGTTTCTGGAACCGCGTCTTAGTTCCTTAAGCGATCCATTTCTGCTCCCGAATCTTCGAACGGCAGTAGACCGAATTCTGAAGGCCGTCGATGCTGCGAGAGCGAATCGTTCTATTCGGCGACTACGATGTCGACGGCGTCACGTCACTGGCGCTGCTGGGAGAAATGTTGAGGGCGTACGGCGCCACGCCGGAATTGTTTCTGCCCATGCGAATGGAAGAAGGGTATGGGCTGAGCCGTGAAAGTGTGGAGCGCTGTTGCGAACTGCATCGACCACAGCTTCTGATTGCGATCGATTGCGGTACTTCTTCGATTCCAGAAATCGCCGCGCTCAAAAAGTCCGGCGTCGACGTCCTCGTTCTCGATCATCACGAACCGAAATCCGAACTACCCGATTGCGTCGCGGTCGTTAACCCGAAGATTTCACCTGACCACGCTGCGACCTATCTGTGTAGTGTCGGCATCATTTTCAAGCTATGCCACGCGCTTCTTAAAACGCGACCTCTTCCCGATTTCGATCTAAAGAGCCGCCTCGATCTGGTCGCGTTAGGAACGGTCGCCGACATTGTCCCGCTTCAATTGGAGAATCGAATACTCGTTAGGGCCGGCGCACGCCAGATCGCGAAATCGCGGAGGCCGGGTTTGCAAAAATTGATGGAGGTTGCCTCCGTCCGCCCACCGATCGCGACGGAAGATATCGGGTTTCGGCTTGGCCCGCGCCTGAACGCCGCAGGGCGGCTGCATACGGCCGAGAAAGCCCTGCGCCTTCTTTTGACGGAGGATGAAAATGAAGCAGCAGAACTGGCGCAATTACTCGATGCGCAAAATCGCGAGAGACAGTCAGTCGAAAAGGAAATCTTCAATGCTGCGGAGAAGCAAATCGGCGCGGAGTTCGATCGCGTCGCGCATGCGGCTATCGTGATTGGTGCCCGAGATTGGCATCCTGGCGTTCTGGGAATTGTCGCTTCGCGAATCGCGCGGAAGTACCATCGCCCGACAATCATCGTCGGTTTCGATGACACAGGCGTTGGCAGGGGAAGTGGGAGAAGTATCGAAGGCTTTTCTCTGGTTGCGGCACTGGATCAGTGCCGCGAAACGCTGGAAAAATTTGGCGGGCACGAGATGGCCGCAGGCCTAACGATTAGCGAAAAGAATTTCCCATCCTTTGTTGAGATGTTTCGGAGGGTCGCGCGCGATAGGCTTTCGGACGATCATCTCCAGCCGCGTTTGCAACTTGATCATGAACTGTCGTTTTCCGAATTGAATTTTGATCTGCTGCGATGGCACGAGATGTTGCAACCGTTCGGGAGCGGAAATCCGCAGCCGCTGTTTTTTGCGCGAGAAGTTGAGCTCGCATCCGAGCCTACTGTGATGAAAGAGAAACATCTCGCTCTGCGTTTGCGCCAGCATGGCCGAACACAACGCGCAATTTTCTTCGATGGCGCGGCGGACAAGCTTCCAGCTCCGCCGTGGGACGTCGCCTTTCAGATCAAACCGGACGAATACCAGGGACTGATTCGCTTGCAATTGTACATCCACGCGATCCGTAAGGCGGCGCCGATCGAATGACGATAGAACTCTCGCAACCGCTCGCGGATTTAGAATGGATACCGCGCGCAAAACTGACGCCGCTGCGCCGGTTGGAAATCGAAACCGTTGAGGATTTGCTCACGCATTTCCCGCGGCGACATGAGGATCGACGAGAATTCCCGCGTTTCCCTCATGAGGAATCTTCTCAACCGATTTGTCTCTGCGGGGAAGTAACAAAGACTCGAGTGATGCGTTTCGGCGGTTGGAAGAAGATTTTCGAAGCAACATTGGAAGAATCGCAAGCGAATGCATTGAGCGAGCCGATCGTCTGTCGGTGGTTCAACCTTCACTACGTGCAAAAGATGATCGCGACCGGGCAGCGCCTCGTAATTTTTGGGAAGCCAAAGCTGCGCGGAAAGCGCATTTGCATCGATCATCCAGAGTTTGAGGTGATCGAAAACGATGAGGAGATCTCGATCCATTTTCGCAGGATCACACCGATCTATCCGGCAACAGAAGGATTGTCCCAGCGCGTGATGCGCAGCCTTATCTATCGAACGCTCGAAGAAGTAGATGACACGTTGGTAGACTCGATTGTGCCAGTTGATCTGGATGACGGATCTCGCGCGATTGCTTTGCGTGAGATCCATTTCCCGGCAAGCTTTGAGACCCTCGCCGACGCGCGTGAACATCTGGTGCTCTCGGAATTCTTCGCGATGCAAATGATGATTGCATCACGCCGATTCGAATCATCGGTGCGAAGTGGGCAAGCGCATTGCGGCCCGGGGAAGTTGCTCGAGAGATTTCTCCGCGCATTACCGTTTGATCTCACGGATGCGCAATTGCGCGTCATTGAGGAACTTCGCAAAGATCTCAAATCGCGACGTCCCATGAATCGCCTTCTGCAGGGCGACGTCGGGTCGGGGAAGACCGTTGTAGCGATTGCCGCGATGCTGTTGGCCGTGGAAGCCGGCTTTCAAGCGGCCTTAATGGCGCCGACACAAATTTTGGCGGATCAACATTACGAAGTCTTGCGCCGCTGGCTCGAGCCGCTCGGCGTTCGCGTGGCATTGCGGACAGGATCGCGCATTGAAGATAGCGGACCGCTGCCGTTGTTTGCTCTGGGGAGCGCAGGCTGCCAGCCTGTTGTGTCCGGCAGCTTGCCGGACACGGAGGGAGCGCAATATCATCACCGTAGACTTCCGCATTTCGAGCGACCGTGGGCGAAGTATGCGATCACCTTCAGTACTCGTGAGCGACGCATCCTGTCGCCGGATTCGCGAGATGTGGTTCTCGAATCAATTCTCAATTGGAAGGATAAGCGGTACGAGCTCTTCGCGGCTTGTGTGATGCCCGATCATGTCCATCTCCTGATCGAGCCAGCGATCAAAGATGAACATGAAACAGGCAAAACAATTTTCTTTTCGCTCCCGAAAATCCTTCACAGCATTAAATCGTTTACAGCTAATCGGATAAACAAAATCGACAAGACAAGTGGTACGGTGTGGGAGAATGAATCGTTTGATCGTCTGATCCGGTCCGAGACTGATCTGCACGAAAAATTTCAGTACATCACGCGGAATCCGTGGGATGCCGGTGTCGCGAAGCCCACAGAAGATTACCGCTGGGTTTGGTTCCCGGAAATCGAAGATGACTTCGCGGCAAGCTGCCGCGAAGCACAGGCTGGCAGCCTGCGCTCCCCAGAGCAGAGTCAGAGCAACGCGCCGCAAATCATCATCGGCACGCACGCACTCTTATACGAGTCGGTCGAGTTCGAGAATCTCGGACTCGCGGTGATTGATGAGCAACACAAGTTCGGCGTCGCCCAGCGTGGGCGCCTAACGAGTCGAGAGCCGGCGCCCGATGTCCTGGTCATGACGGCCACGCCAATTCCACGTACGCTGACGATGACGGTTTACGGCGACCTTGATGTTTCGACTATCGATGAGATGCCGCGTCATCGTGGAAAAATCGTCACAGCTGTGCGGGAAAGTACCAAGCTTCCCGAAGTAATGACATTTCTCCGGAAAGAATTGGAAGCCGGCAGGCAGGCGTACGTCATTTATCCCTTGATCGACGAAAGCGAGAAGCTGGACGTGAAGGCGGCGGCGGCGGAATTCGAGTTATGGCGGGAACGGTTGCGGCCGTTTCGATGCGAACTGCTGCACGGACGCATCGCATCGCTCGAAAAGCAGGCGATCATGGAAAGGTTTCGCCGAGGTGAGACAAGTATATTGATTAGCACCACGGTGATTGAAGTCGGAGTCGATGTACCGAACGCCACCATCATGATCGTGGAAAATGCGGAGCGGTTTGGGTTGGCGCAGCTACACCAATTGCGCGGGCGGATCGGGCGAGGGGAACACAAGTCCTATTGTATCTTGTTGAGCGATGATGCATCCGAAGAAACGCACGCAAAACTAGGCGTGTTGGAAAAGACGAGCAACGGCTTCGAGGTGGCGGAAGCAGACTGGGATTTGCGCGGTCCAGGCGATCTGCTGGGCACGGCACAGAGTGGGCTGCCAACTCTTAAGCTTGGCAGTCTCAAGACGGACGCAGCGTTGATGCGACGCGCCCGAGCTGCCGCGACCAAAATTTTCGATGACGATCCGCGTCTGGAATCCGCACAAAATCAACGTTTCCGAAAGTTGATTGTCGAACAAGAGGGACGAACTTTTTCCCACGTGAGCTAATGAGAAATCTATTAAAATTCTTTATTTTTGTTTTGCTTTTGAGCTTCGGAATTTCCGCGCTCTACGATTATCAACTTAAGCATGGGCGCCTGCCTTTATTAGCGCGAGTGGCGCCGGAAAAATACACGTTAGCTTCGAATTCAATCGTAGACCCCAATTCGATACCCACGCTGGCCTCGCTGGATCGCGAACGGCGTGCTCTTGTCAGCAGCGTTATCCCATCGGTCGTGAGCGTGAAGACCTCGCGCAAGATCGCCATCCGCCGGCAATACGCTCTCGATCCATTTGAGTTTTTCAATCGCAATCCCCGCGCATTTCGCAATCCTAACGATGAAGCGATGGTGCAGAACTCGTTAGGCTCAGGCGTGATCGTGACGAACGAGGGCCACATCATCACAAATAATCACGTAGTCGATCAGGTGGATGATATCGAGGTAGTGTTGAGCGATGGACGCACGAAGAAAGCGCGCCTTGTGGGTGCGGATGCCGTGGCGGACCTGGCGGTATTAAAAGTAGATGGTGTCGACGTGAAACCGCTCAAGCTCGGCGACTCGGACATGGTGCAAGCGGGGGATTTCGTGCTTGCGATCGGCAATCCATTTGGTTTCGAAGAAACGGTTACGGATGGGATCATCAGTTCCAAAGGGCGGCCGAATCGTGTAGATGGCTTTGGCGACTTTCTGCAAACGAATGCTGCCATCAATCCGGGCAACAGTGGCGGGCCGCTAATAAATCTTAGAGGTGAAGTAATCGGCATTAACACCGCCATCATTTCGCGCAGCGGCGGCTCGCAAGGTATCGGATTCGCCATTCCGTCGAATACGGTGCGCGTTGCGCTGGAGAGTTTGCTAAAAAATGGCCGGATTATTCGCGGATATCTCGGAATTCAGTCGCGTGCGGGTCTGCCGGGTCAAGCACAGCCGTCCTCAAAAGGTGTAGTGGTCGATGATGTGATTCCCGGTTCACCCGCAGCGGAAGCGCAAATGCAAAAAGGCGACATCATCATGCGCTTCGACGGGCATGAGGTACGAAATTTTCCTGAACTGCGGTCGTTGGTTTCTCAAGCGCAGGTAAATAAGAAGATCGAACTGGAAGTGCAGCGCGACGGGAAACCACTGAAGCTAACCACGGCGCTGAAAGAACAGCCGGAAAATTACCAGACGACGGGCGTCATACCGGTTCCGAATCAACCGCAGGCGACGCCTCCTCCTAACGAGGATCAGCCCGATGAAAACGATGCGTTGAGTTCAGTGGAAGTGAGCGAATTAACGCCGGCGCTGGTCCAACAACTGGATTTGCCGAATAACGTTCACGGCGTTGTCGTGACAAGAAATGATGCCGCCACCGGTGAGCTGCAAAAAGGCGATGTCATCGAGGAAATTAATCAACGACCGATCCGGTCGGTTGACGATTTCAAGAAGATGGTGAATTCGCTCGATCCGAATCAGACCCAGGTTTTGTCGGTTTGCCGTCATCGCACTCGTTCGTTTGTGGTCGTGCGCCCGCAATAGAACGGTGGTTTGAGCAAGTCGCGTCTCGCCTAACGAATCAAAGGAGCTCGGCAATCTGGACTGCGTTTAGAGCGGCGCCCTTGAGGAGCTGATCGCCGGAGACCCAAAAGGCGAGACCGTTATCAAAAGCGCAATCGCGCCGGACGCGTCCGACCTGGCAATTATCTTTGCCCGCGACATTGAGTGGCATCGGATACTTGTTCGCGTGCGGCTCATCCACCAACTCCAAGCCCGGCGCCTTGGCCAAAACTTCACGCGCCTGTTCGACGGAAATTGGGCGATCAAATTCAGCGCTGACGGCGACGGAATGTGCGCGATAAACGGGAACTCTTACGCATGTGGCCGAAGCGCGAAGATCGGGATGATGCATGATTTTGCGCGCTTCATTTTCCATCTTCCGTTCTTCTTTGGTGTAGCCGTCTTCGAGAAAAATATCGACGTGTGGCAACACGTTGAAGGCGATGGGGTGTGGAAAGACCTCTGCGAGCATCGGTAAATTTTGCGTGCTGGAATCGATCTGCCTCTTCAGTTCCGCAATGGCGCGCGCGCCACTTCCCGAAACCGCCTGGTAACTCGCAGCAAAAATCCGACGCACATGAAACGTGCGATGCAGCGGATAAAGTGCCATCAATGCAACTGCAGTGGTGCAATTCGGGTTCGCAATTAATCCACGATGTTGCCGCACGTCGTCGCCATTAATCTCGGGAATGACGAGAGGAACATCGGGCTCCATGCGGAAAACCGACGAATTATCGATCACGATCGCGCCACTCTTGCGCGCGGCAGGCACAAACCGACGCGAAATTTCGCCGCCCGCGCTAAAAAAAGCGATGTCTATGTTATCGAAAGATCGCTCCGATAATTCTTCAACCGCGACGGGCTTGATTTTGAAATTCAATCTGTCGACCCACTGAGCGCGATGAAGCGAGCGGTCGCAGGCTCGCGACTGGAAAGGAGCGCCGTTCCAAAACGCTAAGCAATTCGGCTCCGACCGCGCCGGTCGCGCCCACAATTGCGATATGGTAACTCTTGTTCATCGGCTGCCGCAGTTTATCGTCGAGTGTTGTTCATGCAAACGCAGCCCAAAAGCCTGCACATTTCGGTGCGCGATCAGCGCCTTACGGTCAAAGCCGGAGACGAGCCGATTCGCGTCTTACCCGATTTCGACCTCGCGCTTCGGCCTCGGGTCCGGAAGAAGGGAGCCTGAAAACGCCGACTTGGCAATTTCCGTATCGGGCAAAAAATTGGAGACAAAGTCCTCAGTGGCACCATTTTCAAAAATCGACAGCCGATTGACCAGACCAGACAGGAGCTCTCGGACGATGATTTGGTAATGTCACGCATTCTTTGGCTGCATGGTCTGGAAGAACACAACGCGAATACGCGCGATCGGTATATTTATATTCATGGCACGAACCACGAGGACCAGATTGGCGAGCCCGCCAGCCACGGGTGCATTCGTATGACAAACGCCGATGTGATTGAGCTCTTCGATTTGGTAGATGAACAGACACCGGTGGTTATCGAAGCCTGAACCCGTTTTACTTGTCTTGAAAAAGTGGAGAAAAAATCGTTGCACCGATGCTCTTCCCCGCCTAAAAGACGGCAGCAACTTGCTAAGAAAGGAGGCGAAAGTTAATTGAAATTACTCAAAGCGATCATGATCGTGGCGGTGTTAGCCGGTGCCCTGAGCTTGGGCGCTTGCGCACAGAAGAAAGAAGCCCCGATGACAACGACTGCGACGACCGGTTACTCGAAGTAACTTGTGTCGTCCGTCTCTGGACAACTTTAACCTAAGGGCCAGGCTGTTTACTCGGCCTGGCCTTTTCTTTTTCCACCTCAGTAGTATTACAATGCGATGCTCGAACTAAACGGCCAGGCGCTTTCTCTCGCGGAGATCGCCGCGGTGGCTAACGATTGTGAGCGCGTGAAAATTGCCGATGCGGCGCGGATGCGAATCGGCAAGTCGCGGAATATCGTTGAGGAAATCGTGGCGCGCGACGCGGTTGTTTACGGCGTCACCACGGGTTTCGGGAAACTTTCCGAAGTTCACATTCCACGCGAGCAACTCCGTGATCTGCAAAGGAATCTCGTGCGCAGTCACTCGTGCGGAGTGGGCTCGCCGCTTTCCGCGTCCGAAACGCGCGCGATGATGTTGTTGCGTGCCAATGTTCTCACGCTCGGCTTCAGCGGAATTCGTTTTGAGGTGATCGAGCTTTTGACGGAGATGCTTAATCTCGGTGTGCGTCCCGTTGTGCCGGAAAAAGGTTCGGTCGGAGCGAGCGGCGATCTTGCTCCGCTCGCGCATCTTGCGCTGGCGTTGATCGGCGAAGGTGAAGCATTTTACAAAGAGAAACGTTTGCCGAGTAGCGATGCGCTGAAACAGGCGGGATTGAAGCCCGTGCGACTCGAAGCGAAAGAAGGCCTCGCATTATTGAATGGAACGCAGGCGATGCACGCGGTCGGCGGACTCGCATTGCATCGCGCAGTGTCTCTTGCGAGAATTGCCGATATCGCCGGCGCGATGACGCTGGAAGCGCTTAAAGGAACACCGGCGGCGTTTGATGCGCGCATTCATAACGCGCGTCCACATCCCGGCCAGCAGGCCGTCGCCGCGCATTTGCTCGAGCTCTTGAGCGGAAGTGAAATTCGCGAATCGCATCTCAAAAATGATCCGCGGGTGCAGGATGCCTACAGTCTGCGCTGCATGCCGCAGGTGCACGGTGCGGTGCGCGGCGCGCTCGATCATTGCGAGAACGTCTTGCGCGTGGAATCCGGCTCCGCCACTGATAATCCATTGGTCTTCGCCGAAAGTGGTGACGTGATTTCTGGTGGCAATTTTCATGGCGCTCCGCTCGCGCTTGCGCTGGATTACGCGGCAATCGCGATGACCGATCTGATGAGCATCAGCGAACGACGGATCGATCGGCTCGTTAACCCCGATTCGAACGAAGGTCTGCCGGCATTTCTTGCGCGAAAACCTGGACTCGAATCCGGTTTCATGATCGCGCACGTCGTGGCCGCATCGTTATTGAATGAAGCGAAAGTCTTGTCGCATCCGGCGAGCGTCGATAGCGTGCCGACTTCCGGCGGAAAAGAAGATCATGTTTCCATGGGAATGACGGGAGCGCTAAAGTTGCGGACCATCGTGGAGAACGCAGAGAACGTGATCGCAATTGAATTGCTTGCCGCCGCCGAAGGAATCGAACATCGGCGCCCGTTGAAGGCGGGCGTTGGCGTTGAGCGAGCGTTTGGCGTGTTGCGTTCGATCGCGCCGCCGTTAACAGAAGATCGCGCTTTGTCTGGGGATATCGCTCGGGTAGCGACGGCAATTCGCGAAGGAAAATTCACATCATGAGCACAAGCAGAGTCGTGCGCGCACCGCGCGGGAATCAGTTGAGCTGCAAAGGCTGGCATCAGGAAGCGGCGATGCGCATGTTGATGAACAATCTCGATCCTGACGTCGCGGAGAATCCCGGAAAGCTCGATTGTCTATGGCGGGACAGGACGCGCCGCGCGCAGTTGGGAGGCATTCGACGCAATTGTGCGTTCGCTTCAACAGCTTGAGAACGATGAAACGCTGCTCGTCCAATCCGGTAAACCCGTCGGCGTTTTCAAGACACATGATGAAGCGCCACGGGTCTTGATCGCGAATTCAAATCTGGTCGGCCAATGGTCGAACTATCCGGAGTTCAATCGTCTCGAGAAACTCGGCCTGACGATGTACGGCCAGATGACCGCGGGTTCCTGGATCTACATTGGCAGCCAGGGAATTGTGCAGGGAACTTTCGAAACCTTCGCCGCTGCAGGCGAAAAGCATTTCGGCGGATCGCTCGAAGGAAAATTTGTTGTCACCGGTGGGCTCGGCGGCATGGGAGGAGCACAACCGCTCGCGGCCACGATGAATGGCGCACTTTTTCTCGGCGTGGAAGTCGACCGGTCGCGAATCGAGAAGAGGTTGAAGAGCGGTTATTGCGACAAGATCGCTGCATCGCTCGATGAAGCGCTCGCTTTGATCGAACAAGCGCGCTCGGCCAAGCAGGCGATCTCGGTCGGACTCGTCGGTAATTGCGCCGATGTTTTGCCGGAAATGGTGAAACGCGATGTCGTGCCGGACATTCTCACCGACCAAACCAGCGCGCACGACGCGCTTAATGGTTATGTGCCTCATGGCATGACGTTGGACGAAGCTCTTGCTCTACGCGTCAAAGATCCCGACCAATATGTCGAGCGATCGATGCGTTCGATGGGAGTGCACGTCGAAGCGATGCTCGCGCTCCAGCAACGCGGCGCGATTACGTTCGATTACGGAAATAACATTCGCACGCAGGCTAAAAAAGCGGGCGTCGAAAATGCGTTCGATATTCCAGGATTCGTTCCGGAATACATCCGGCCGCTCTTTTGCGAAGGGAAAGGTCCATTTCGCTGGGCGGCGCTCAGCGGTGATCCGGCGGACATCGCACGCACCGACGCACTCGCGCTCGAACTTTTCCCGAAAGACGAGGTTCTCGCGCGCTGGATGAAACTGGCGAAAGAGCGAATTCATTTCCAAGGTCTGCCCGCGCGCATTTGCTGGCTCGGTTACGGAGCGCGCGCGGAATTGGGCCTCGCGATGAACGAACTCGTTAGGCGCGGCGAAATTAAAGCGCCGATCGTGATTGGGCGCGATCATCTGGACACGGGTTCGGTCGCCTCACCATTTCGCGAAACGGAAGCGATGCTCGACGGCAGTGACGCGATCGCCGACTGGCCGTTGCTCAATGCTCTCGTCAACACCGCCGGCGGAGCGTCGTGGGTTTCCATTCATAACGGCGGCGGAGTCGGGATTGGCTACTCGCAGCACGCTGGGATGGTTGTCGTTGCTGACGGAAGCGATAATTCGAAGCGGCGCCTCGAACGCGTGCTCACGAGCGATCCTGGAATGGGCGTGATTCGGCACGCGGATTGCGGTTACACGCGCGCGATCGATTTCGCAAAAGCTCACGACATTAGAATTCCGATGCAACCACACGCACGCGATTAAATCATGCAAAAGCTCATCGAATGCGTTCCCAATTTCTCTGAAGGCCGCGATCAAAATGTCATTCGACAGATCACTGCTGCGATTGAGTCGGTGGACGGCGTTTCGTTACTGGACGTTGATCCAGGCGCGAGTACGAATCGCACGGTCGTAACTTTCGTCGGAACGCCCGAAGCCGCGGTTGAAGCAGCATTCCGCGGAATTCAGAAAGCCGCCGAGCTCATCGACATGCGCAAGCACACCGGCGCGCACCCTCGGATGGGCGCGACCGATGTCTGTCCATTCATCCCGGTGAGCAACATCAGCTGGGAGGAAGCGATAGAGTGCGCTAATAAATTAGGAAAGCGCGTTGGCGAAGAGCTGAAGATTCCAGTCTATCTCTATGAAAAGGCGGCGAAGGATCCGTCGCGTTCCAATCTTTCGATCATTCGCGCCGGAGAATACGAAGGCTTTTTCCAAAAAATAAAACAACCGGCTTGGAAACCGGACTTCGGCGCGCCCGTGTTCAATGAGAAGTCAGGCGGGACTGTAATCGGCGCGCGCGAATTTCTTGTCGCTTACAACGTGAACCTGAACACGAAGGCGGTGCGACGAGCGAACTCAGTCGCATTCGATGTGAGAGAGCAGGGGCGCTTTAAGACGGAAGACGGCACACCTCAGGGGAAAAAAGTTCTGGATGACAAAGGGGAACCAGTCCGCATCCCCGGGATGCTGAAGCACGTGAAAGCCATCGGCTGGTATGTCGAGGAATATGGAATGGCGCAAGTCTCGATCAACCTAACGAATATTGAAGAGACGCCTCTTCATGCAGCATTCGATGCGTGTATCGAATCGGCGAGCAAGCGAGGCTTGCGCGTCACCGGCTCCGAGATTGTTGGAATGGTACCGAAGAAATCGCTGCTGGACGCTGGACGATATTTTCTTCGCAAACAAAAATGGTCGGAAGGTGCGTCCGAGGAGGGATTGATTGATATGGCGATTCGCTCTCTCGGCTTGAGCGAACTGAAGCCCTTCGATCCGAAAGAGAAAGTCATTGAATTCAAGATTGAATCTGCGGCTTCGAAAAAATCGCTCGTTAGGCAAACGGTGCGGGAATTTTGCAACGAAACGCTGAGCGATTCTCCCGCTCCAGGCGGGGGTTCGGTGGCGGCGTTGATGGGCGCTCTGGGCGTTTCGTTAGGCGGAATGGTCGCAAATCTTTCTGCGGGTAAACGCGGCTGGGACGAGAAGCTGGAATTTTTCAGCGATTGGGCGGTGAAGGCCCAACAATTTGAAAGATGAGCTGCTTTTTTTGGTGGATGAGGATACGGCAGCGTTTAACAGGGTGATGGCAGCGTTCGCCTTGCCGAAGGATTCGCCGGAAGAAAAGATCGCGCGCGTCGGCGCGATTAACGAAGCGAACAAATACGCTGCGGAAATTCCGCTGCGCGTGATGGAGACAGCGGTCAAATCGTACGACTTGTTGGGCGAAATGGCGGAGAAGGGGAATCCGGCGTCGATCTCGGATGTGGGAGTCGGTCTTCTTGCTACGCGCGCCTGTGTCCACGGCGCGGGGATGAATGTGAGAATTAACCTGGCGGGGCTGAAAGATGAAAAATTCAAATCGGCCCTGGGGACCAAACTTCAGAAAATCAGCGCGGAATCTGAATCGCGATTTGAAAAGATAAGCGCGGTCGTTGAGGGCAAATTGGGATAGTGGGAATCGGCATACCGGACGCTGCCGCGAAAAATTCAAATGCTGGCTGTTCTTCACGCATCCCAATTAGTTACGCTGGCAGGTCCTCAGCGTGCGCGCGTCAGGTCTGAGCTTAACGAGCATTTCGATTATCAACGACGGCGGGATGCTGATTGATGAAGGGAGAATCGTTGCGGTTGGCACGTCAGCAGAAATCGAGAAACAGATTTCCGCGAACACCGAAATTGTAGATGCGAAAGGAAAAACGGTTTTGCCGGGTTTCGTCGACGCGCATACACATCCCGTCTTTGGTGGAAATCGGGTCGATGAATTCGAGCAGCGATCGAAGGGTGCGACTTACGAAGAGATCGCGGCCAGCGGCGGCGGAATCCGTTCAACTGTGCGTAAGACGCGCGCGGCTTCCGAAGATGAACTCTTGCAGCAGGCGTTGAAACACGCCGATTGGTTTTTGCGCAACGGCACCACAACGGTGGAAGCCAAATCCGGCTACGGATTGTCGGTGGAAGATGAATTGAAGCTGTTGCGCGTGATCCGGAGACTGAATGCGGAAAGTCCGATCGAATTTGTACCGACATTTCTTGGTGCACACGCTGTGCCGGAAGAATTCCGCAGTGCACCGGAGCAATACGTGGCGTTGGTGATTCACGAAATGTTGCCGCGCGTGACGGAAGGACAATTCGCCGAGCATTGTGATATTTTTTGCGAGCGTGGTTACTTCGACATCGCCGATGCGGAGAAAATTCTGAATGCCGCCAAAAAGGAAGGGCTGCGACTGCGGATGCACGTGGATCAACTAAGCGATTCCGGCGGGGCGTTTCTCGCCGCAAGATTGGGTGCACAGACGGCAGATCACCTGGAACAAACTAACGCTGCCGGCATTTCTGCGCTGGCGGAAGCGGGGGTGCAACCGGTTCTGCTTCCGGGTTCGGTTTATTCGTTAGGTAAAGATCGTTACCCGCGAGCGCGCGAAATGATCGATGCTGGATTGGCAATTGTGCTCGCGACTGATTTCAATCCTGGTTCGTCGCCGACGACTTCGATGCCAATGATTTTGTCGCTTGCGTCGACGCAGATGAAGATGTCGCCGGCCGAAAGTTTGAGCGCGGCGACGATCAACGCTGCATACAGTTTAAATCGCGGCGACAAAATCGGATCGCTTGAAACTGGCAAGCGCGCCAACTTTTCCATCTTCGATTGCGCGGATTATCGCGAAGTCGCGTATTACTTTGGCGTCTCCCTAACGCATACCGTTTATATCGGCGGCAAATGCGTTTTCGCAGCATAAGAGGCCCCGCGCGATTTGCGCATCGCAATGCGCGCCATTAACGTCGCTCCCTCATGAAGGTGGAAGTAGAACATCAGCCGCAGTCGACTGCGACATTACGCATCGAGTTGCCGGCGGAACAAGTCTCGAAGGAGTGGGACGCGATCGCGAATAACTACGCGCGTTATGCGCGCATTCCTGGTTATCGGCCGGGTAAGGCGCCAAAGCGTGTAATTGAAGCAAAGTTTCGAAAGGAAATTCAGGAGGAGCTAACGAAGAAACTCGTTTCGAAAAGCTATCACGAGGCGATTGCGGAGAAGCAGTTGCGCGTTGTTTCCCTAACGAATGTCGAAGACGTCGAATTTGCCCAGGATCGCACCATGAAGTTTCGCGCGACGGTCGTGACCGCGCCGGAATTCGATCTGCCGGAATACAAGAATATTTCAGTGCAATTGCCGGATACAAATGTTTCCGAGCAAGACATCGACGCGGCCCTGGAACGATTGCGCGATCAATCTGCCGACTTTGTCGACGCACCCGATCGAGAACTGAAGATGGAAGATTTTGTCGTGATCGATTTTGAAGGATCGGTCGACGGAAGGCCGGTGGCCGAAGTAGCGCCGGAGGCGAGCAAGAATTTGCAGGGTGGAAAAAAGTTTTGGCTGCGACTCGCGCCGGATAATTTTCTGCCCGGGTTTTGCGAACAGCTGGTCGGACACAAGCGCGGAGATACCTTGCTCATTCAAGTGAAGTTTCCCGAAGATTTTGCGGGAAAGGAACTGGCTGGGAAAACCGCGGACTACGCCGTGACGGTGAGCGAAATCAAAGACAAAGTCTTGCCGGCGTTGGACGACGCATTTGCCGAAAAGGTTCTGCCCGGCAAAAAGCTCGATGAGTTACGACACACGCTTGAGCACAATCTCGAACACGAAAAAGAACATGAAGTCGAGCGAGCGAAGGAAAACCAAATCGTCAAGTTTCTGAACGAACGCATTCAGTTTGATCTTCCGCCGACCTTGCTGACGCACGAGACGCGCCGCGCATTAAATGAGCTGGTGCAGCGCAATCGCGAGCGTGGCGTTCCGGACGAAATCCTGAAGAGTAAAGAGAAGGAATTGGTGGAAGGCGCGGGCGGGCTGGCGGCGCATCGTCTGAAAACCAACTTCATTCTCCATCGCATCGCGGAGCAGGAGAAGATCGCCATCACGCGCGAGGAAATCGACAAAGCCATCCGCGAGCAGGCGGCGCATTACAACGTCTCGGTGGATAAAATGCGCAAACAACTTGAAGAAAATGATGGAATTAATGGGCTCGCGGAGCAGCTCTTGCTGGGTAAGACCCTTGATTTCCTAAAGGCGAATGTTACCATCGAAGAGGCGGAAAAATCGCCTGCTGAGACGGTTACTTCCGAAGAAAAAACATGACGACATCGAACCAAAATCGGTCCCAGTCCGTGCTTATCCCGATGGTAGTGGAGCAGACGGGGCGAGGGGAGCGCAGTTACGACATTTACTCGCGCTTGCTGAAGGATCGGATCGTTTTCATCGGCACGCCGATTGACGATCACATCGCGAACCTGGTCATTGCGCAGCTGCTTTTCCTGCAAATGGAGGACGGCAAGAAGGACATTAGCATTTACATCAACTCACCCGGTGGCTCGGTGACGGCGGGTCTGGCGATCTACGACACGATGCAGTTTCTGACGTGCGATACGACAACGTATTGCCTCGGGATGGCGGCGAGCATGGGTGCGGTGTTGCTATGTGCGGGAACGAAAGGGAAGCGTTTTGCCCTGCCAAACTCTGACATCATGATCCATCAAGTGTCAGGTGGAGCGCAGGGACAGGCGAGCGACGTCGAGCGTCAGGTTGATTACATGTTCAAGCTCAAGAAGCGCCTGATAAAAATCATTTCACAGCATACCGGCAAACCGGAAGAACAAGTGCGCTTGGACTCTGATCGGGATTATTACATGTCAGCGGCCGAGGCGAAGACCTACGGCTTGGTCGACGAAGTGATCAAATCGCGCAAAGAAATTAAGTTACTCGATGGCGCTGTCCCAGATCGCTCGACAGCTATCGCGGAGGCGGCTTTACCCAGGAAATTAGAGGAATAAGACCTGCTCCTAAGGGCCGAAATTCTATGGCACGCGCCTCGAACCTGACAATGTGTTCCTTCTGTGGCAAAAGCCACGCCGAGGTGCGAAAGCTGATCGCTGGTCCTGGTGTCTATATTTGCGACAGTTGCATCAATGTTTGCAAAAGCATCCTCGATAAGGAGCTCAACGAAGATGCGCGCCGGCAGTCTTCTACGATTCGCGTTCCGAAGCCGGTCGATATCCGGCGATCACTTGATCAGTATGTAATTGGTCAGGACACGGCGAAGAAGACGCTCTCCGTTGCTGTTCATAATCACTTCAAACGCGTTCTCCAAGCGAGTGCGACACCGACTGACAGCTCCTCGGCGTTTCAGCCTGATCCATTGGCCGACGTGGAGATCGAGAAGAGCAATATCCTGCTTATCGGGCCGACCGGTTCCGGAAAAACGCTTCTCGCCAAGACTCTGGCGAAGATTCTCGATGTTCCATTTTGTATCGCTGATGCGACGACGCTGACCGAAGCCGGTTATGTCGGCGAAGATGTCGAGAACATCATCCTGCGGTTGTTGCAGAATGCCGATTACGACGTGAAACGCGCCGAGATCGGTATCGTTTATATCGACGAGATCGATAAGATCGGGCGCAAGACCGACAATGTCAGCATCACGCGCGACGTTTCTGGCGAAGGTGTGCAGCAGGCACTCCTGAAAATTCTCGAAGGCAGCACTTGCAACGTTCCGCCGCAGGGTGGCCGCAAGCATCCGCATCAGGAATACATTCAAGTCAATACTGAGAAAATTCTGTTCATCTGCGGTGGCGCGTTCGTCGGCCTCGATAAAATCATTCAGAAGCGCATCGGACAAAGAACGATGGGCTTCAGCAGCCCGACTCTCGAAGTGGAGGAAGCGCTCGCCAAGCAAGCGATTCGCCATGTCGAGCCGGAAGATTTGCTCAGTTTTGGAATGATTCCGGAATTCATCGGACGGTTGCCGGTAGTGAGCGCGTTGGATGCGCTCACCGAAGACGAAATGGTTTTGATTCTCACCGAGACCAAGAACGCGATGGTGAAGCAATACACGAAGCTTTTCTCGATGGAAGGTGTTCGCCTCACGGTGACGAAGGACGCCTTACGTGCGCTTTCTGCTCAAGCGGTCACAAAGGGGACGGGGGCGCGCGCGCTGCGTTCGATGCTCGAGCGCATCATGCTCGACATCATGTATGACGTCCCGAGCCGCGAAGATATCGCGGAGGTGACGATCAATCGTGCGGTCGTCGAGGGCAAGAAACTCCCGCTCATTCGCAAGAAGCAGGACAAAGACGCCGCGTAATCGATTTCGCGATTACGATTTTCGGCGTAGCCACATAAACAGGAACGCGTTGGTCGACAACGCGGCGACGGTGGCAATCAAATACGTCGCGGCGCAGCCGTCACGGATCAGCATTATTCCGACGACCAGAAAGAAAATAGCGAACGCTAATGAAGCGATGACCAAGCTGCGTAGGACACGCTGTGCTGCGTCCGCTCCAACATGTCGGTGTGCGAAGACTGCAAGGACTCCGCCGAAGATTGGAAATGGCGAGACCAATCCTGTTGTGTGTGGGCCAAGCTTTGGCGCGACAGCGGTGAGAAGAAATACCAAGCTCGTTGCGATTCCGATGCGCAGGGGAAGGTCCCATTTCGGCTGTCTTGAGTTGACGACGCTTTCGGCACCAGCCGGTTTCGGCATTACCCACAAGATTGTTATCAAGGAGCAGGCGACGATGATAAAGGTCGCCGCCAGACCAAGCGGCACGCGAAGAAGTAATGACGCGAACACGAAGAATGCCGCGACACCTGCCAGAATGCTGGCGATCCAATTTCTTCGCGATGACACGAATGCGTATGCAAAGCAAAACGCAGCGACCGCGATCAATCCGGCAAGTGTTCCAGTTGCGGCATGCGCTGCGAAAGCTTTTCCCTGTTCGAGTGCGAGAAAGACAGAAACGGGACCGGAGGTTAACGGCAGACCTGCGACCGCGCCACTTGCCGCTGCTCCCCAGCGCCTGCCAATTAGAGTTAAGGCGGCAACAAACAGCGGCGTGAGGAAAAGTTTGATCAGAAAAATGTCCGTCACTTCCGTGCAGGGTTATTTCGGTTAAAGGTTCGAATAACAATGAGAACTATCATGATCAATACCGGAACGGAGTTGTTGCTCGGGGATGTTCTCAACACACATCTGAGGTTCATCGCGCGCGAGATTTTTCCGCTGGGCTTGCGGATCGATCGGCAGGTTACAGTGCCCGATGGTAGTGGAATAGGCGAGGCTCTCGCGGAATCGCTGTCCGCCGATTTGGTTTTCGTGACCGGAGGCCTGGGGCCAACCAGCGATGACGTCACGCGCGAAGCCACGGCAGAACTTCTCGGACTCGAACTGGAAGAAGACGAAACCATCGCAAACGCAATCCGTCACCGACTGTCGAGCCGCGGTTGGAAATTGACCGATCGCATTTTGCGCCAGGCTCTCGTCCCCAGAGGTGCGGTCATTTTGCCCAACGCCTTTGGAACAGCTCCAGGCTTGTATTTTGCCCCGGCGAAGCATTCGCCCCATTTGTTTTTGCTTCCCGGCCCCCCACGCGAACTGCAGCCTATGTTTATCGATTCGGTTCTGCCGATTTTGCGCGAGATAAATCCGAGTGATTCATCAAACGAGCATCGCACGTATCGCATCACTGGAATGGGAGAATCTCTCGTCGAAGAAGCGGTCGGAAAAAGCATTCTGGCAATTCCGGATATCGAACTGGGTTATTGCTCCCGTCCGGGTGAAGTCGATTTGCGCATCATCGGAAAACCCGCTGCTGTGGCAGAAGCGGAATCGATCCTGAAAACTGCACTTGGAGATTCGATCTTTTCGCTGCTCAAGGAGGAACTGGAGCAGGTGATCATCGGTTTATTAACGGAGCGGAACGAAACCGTTGCGACAGCCGAATCCTGCACGGGCGGTTTGCTGGCAAATCGCCTAACGAATATTCCCGGCGCGTCGGAAGTATTTGTCGGTGGATTTGTCGTTTACGCCAACGAAATGAAGATCGCGGCGCTTGGTGTCGACGACTCCGTTATAAGCAAATATGGCTCCGTAAGCAAACCCGTGGCGCAAGCCATGGCGGAAGGCGCGCTTGCACGAACCGGAGCGGTTCATGCACTAGCAACTACGGGAATTGCCGGACCAACTGGTGGATCCGAAAAGAAACCAGTCGGCACAGTCTACATTGCGCTCGCATCGAGCGATGCTCCGACGCTCGTTAGGCATTTCAATTTCGCGAGCGATCGCGAGACATTCAAGCAGTTGGCCACGCAGGCCGCGCTCAATCTTTTGCGCGAACGATTGCTCGCCTGAAATCAGGGAGGCTGCACTTCCACCGGCGTCCCGACTTTTACGTGCGCGTAAAAGAGCTCGGCCGCCTGCGAGGGCATGCGAATACAACCGTGCGATGCAGGATAGCCGGGGAGGAATCCGACATGCATGCCGACACCATCGCCCGTTAAACGCATAAACCATGTCATGGCCGCGCCGACGAAATGCGTGCCGCTCGGTGCGGCATCAATCCGCGCACTCACGCCAGCGCGAACGATGCGTCCATGTGAATCGCGAAAATCACCGTAGAGACTGGAATGATGGTCCTTATCTTTTTCCAGAACGGTAAATTTTCCCGTCGGCGAAGAGTGACCGCGCTTTCCAGAGCAGATCGGGCTGTCGATCACGACTTGTTCGCCTTTCATCAAGTAGGCGCGCTGTTTTGGAATCGAGACGAAGATGTGCGTGTCATCGGGCGTGACCTGCGCAAGTAACGACTGATTGATACGGATCGGATCCTGTCTGTGAATCAGGTCTGATGGCTTGCGCATCGGTTGCGCGGCAGGACGAGGCGTTGGAGAAGGTTTGGTGATGAAAGACCGCCGGCGCGCCTGTGCCAAAGCCTCGTGCGAACCCGTTGCAAGGAAAGCCACCACCAGGAAAAATCGGAAAAGCCTGAGTTGCACCCTCATTCTGTCGTATAAGATTGAATCCGATTCAACCAGCCAGGTAGCCATCGCGATTCGTGGCGCTGCGGCGGTGAATTCTGCACCCGTTGACGCAGGACCCGTTCCGCCGAACGGGCAAACTCGGAGACGGACGACGAATCCTGCATTCCCTCCAGAACCTGCAGCAAGCCCCATCCCTGCCCGCGATACCGCTCGCTCGGCAAAATTCCTTCGCCTTTGAAATTCACGTAATCGACCAAAGCATAACAACCCTGTCTGGTCGCCCCGAGATTGGCAAAGCGGCGTTCTATCGTGGCGCGCTCCGCGGGCGGCGCGTCAGCCAGCATTTTCGGTAACGATTCCTCGAGCCGAGCAACCATGAATTGCGCCTGGAGATCCACTGTATCAACGAGAAACTGGCGTAATTGTTTCATATCCCGCGTGTCTTGCGCGGCGATAAATTCCCTGCGCGTCTTCCAGGGACAGGATAACTCGTTAGGCGCGAGAAGTAACGTCGGCAATTTGGCGCCACGGCGCGAAATAAAGCTGACCAGTTTGGGAAAACTTTCTTCGAATGGACCGCGCACGCCTTTGGGATACCAGATGAAGTGACCGATTCCAAGCGAAGCGAAATTTTCTCCTTCGTTCCACGAGGTGAGCCCTGTCACTGTGCCGTTGCATTCGTTCTGCCAGATCTTTTTGCCGATACGTTGAGCATCGGCTTCGGATAGGGTCAAAGCAGAGGCGGCGGCAGTCGCGCCCACGAGCAATATCGCAACGAGACAAGGGCAAATCTTGCCAGTCAACCGTAGCCGGTACGACCGCCTTGACGCCTGCCGCTTATCTACTAGCGTGCATGCTTCCGCGGCCTCCAGCCAACCAGTATTACCTATGAAAAACCTAATCATTGCCATCATTGCGGTTACTCTTGTTACCGCCGTTTCAGCAGAAGAGAAATCGGCGTTAAAGGATCCGAAGGACAAAGTGAGCTATAGCATCGGTCTGGATATAGGAACGACTCTGAAAAAGCAAAACATTGATGTCAATACGGACATGTTGTTTTCCGGGCTGAAAGACGCGCTGACCGGGGCAAAGCCTAAAATGACCGAGGAGGAGATGAAGGAAACCATGATGAACTTCTCGAAAGAGCTGCGGGATAAACAGCAGGCGGCGGCGCAGGAGGCGACCAAAAAAAATGCGGCTGAGGGTGAAAAATTTCTCGCTGAAAACAAAAAGAAACCGGGCGTAAAAACAACGGCGAGCGGTCTGCAATATAAAGTCTTGAAGGAGGGCAGCGGGCCTTCGCCAAAGGAAACCGACACCGTCGTGACAAACTATCGCGGCACTTTGATTAACGGCACGGAATTCGACAGCTCCTACAAGCGCAACGAACCCGTGACGTTTCCTGTGAACGGTGTCATCAAAGGTTGGACCGAAGCTTTGCAGATGATGAAGAAAGGTTCGAAATATGAACTCTTCGTTCCCGCTTCGCTCGCGTACGGGGAGCGCGGCGCCGGCCAGGATATCGGGCCAAACGAAACGCTGATTTTTGAGGTGGAACTGCTCGATATTAAGCCAGCGCCGTCTCCGAGCGCGGCACCAGCCACAACGCCTGCTGCGACTGCTTCACCCAAGCCCTAGCAATTAAGGCTGCGCAGTCGCCGATTCCCACGCGAGGCGTGGCGCGTCGCCCCATAAATCTTCCAGGCTGTAGAACGCACGTTTTTCGCGGTGAAAAATGTGCACGACGACTTGCAGGTAATCGATCACGATCCATTGGCTCGCTGGAAACCCATCCACGGCAGCGGGGCGAATTTTATCCTCTTCTTTGAGCCGCGCTTCGATTTCGCCCGCAATCGCCTTTAACTGCGGTTCTGAGGCGGCAGAGCAGATCACGAAAAAGTCTGTGAACGTCGAAATCTCGCGAAGATCGAGAACTACGATCTCTTCCGCTTTTTTATCCGCGGCCAGCTCGGCGCAACGTTTGGCTAAATTTTCCGCTTCGATTATTTCGGCTCCCGGTATAACTGCTCGCGGCAGATGATTTCCTCAACCGCCCGCGGTACGAGATAGCGAATAGAATGCCCCTCGGCAACTCGTTTCCGAATTTCCGTCGCCGAAATGTCGATGTGTCGGCGAATCACCGGATAGTCCGTCTTGTTCTCGAATCCTCTGCGATCGAGCACGACAAACTGCACCAGTCGCTGTAATTCGCCAAAGCGATGCCAGCTCGTTAGGCCAGCGAGATTGTCTTCACCGAGGCAATAAAAAATCTGTGCGTCGGCCAGGCGTTGGCGAATGATTCCCACGGTGTCGATCGTGTAAGAAGGTGCGTTACGTTGCAGCTCGCAATCATCGACTTCAAATCGCGCTTCGCCTTCGGTTCCCTTGCGCACCATTTCCAATCGAATTTGAGGCGAAGCCGCCGGCTTATCGATTTTGTCCGGCGACGTTGCCGCCGGCACAAAAATCATTTTTTCCAGCGCGAGCGTTTCACACGCATCGCGCGCAAGAATCAGATGTCCGTGATGAATCGGATCGAACGTTCCGCCGTAAATGCCAATTTTACGCAAGCGAAGATTTCCCGGAAAACGCTTCCGTTGTCTTAATCATAAAGCAAATACGGCGCCGCGTTCGCGACGAAAGCTCCGGACATTGCTGTCCCATGAACTGATAATGCGCTGAGGCGAAACGCCGCGCTCGATCTGCGATCGAATCGACGAGCTGCCGTAGACCTTGTAGAAAATGTCCAGCTTACTGTGTGGCGTCCGACGAAAGAGATCCGGCCTCGCATAACGATTCATTTCGGCGAGCATGTAGATCCCCAGTCCAGTAAGATTAGCGTTCGCGTTCGGATCAATCTTGAGAGCCGCGCCCTGATAATTGCCGCTGCGAAATTCGCTAAAAGAAACGCCCGGCATGTCCAAAGATTGCAGGTAATGGGTGAAGCTTTTCGCGTTCAAGAATCTCGCCGAAATGCTTTCGAACGGTCGCGATGCGCCCACCCCGCATTCCGGTCCGCTCAATTCGCCTACGGTTCCCGTCGCCGCATAATAAAGCGGCGAAGTGCCGTACGGAATGTTGGGCGAGGTCGGAATCCAACGCAGCCCAGTGTTTGCCCAGACATATTTACGGGACCAGCCGCGCATCGGGACGACCGTCAAATCGCAGCGCGCCGCCATCCAGCCTTTGGCGTTCACCATTTTGGCGAGTTCGCCCACGGTCATGCCGTGAACGGATGGAACTGGAAATTGACCGACGAATGAAATCCATTGCGGATCGACCGAAGGACCTTCGATACGGTTCCCGCCGATTGGATTTGGACGATCGAGGACAACGAACGGAATATGATTTTCGCCCGCTGCTTCCATGCAGCGGCCCATCGTGCTGATGTAGGTGTAGCCGCGACAACCGATGTCCTGCATGTCGAAAACGAGCACATCGATTCCGCGCAACATTTCCGGCGTCGGTTTCCGCGTCGGTCCGTAAAGCGAATGGGCGATCAAGCCGGTAACGCGATCGCGGCGCGATTTTACATAACGCCCGGCTTTCTCCGTGCCGTCCAATCCATGCTCGGGTGTGTAAAGTGCTACAAGATTGCAATGCTTCTTCAAAAGCACACGCGTCCGAACTCCGTGCGAATCGACGCCAGTCTGATTCGTGATGAGTCCGATGCGTTTGCCGCGAAGGATTTCGTAATCGCGCTGTGCCAGCACATCGATGCCGAGGCTGACGCTCGCCTGCGCGGTTGCGCAGCAGACGAGAGTTGTCAGGCAAAGCAAAATGGGTTTTTTATGTGCGACGTGCATGATCGAATTTAATCTGGCGACAGTATGAATGCCGATTCGCTCGGTCAACTGATCCTTACCGGCGTGCCGGGTCCGGAGCTCGATCGCGAGACCGCCGATTTATTTCGTCGCGTGCAACCGGGCGGTTACATCATTTTTGGCCGCAACATTAAAAGCGCGCCGCAATTGCGCCGGTTGCTCGATGATTTGCGCGCCCTGAGCAAGGTCGAGCCGATCATTACGATCGATCAGGAAGGCGGACGGGTTTCGCGCCTGCGCCTGATCGGGAACGAACCGCCAAACGCGCAGCAGCTTCGCGAGAAGGGAGACGTTGAACTCGTTAGGCGACATGGCGACATCACCGGACGTCTTCTCCGGCTTTTTGGATTCAATCTCGATCTTTGTCCCGTGCTCGATCTTTCTTTCGATGACGAAGCGGACAATTCTCTACGCGGGCGTTGCTATGGAAAGACCGTCGAAGAAGTCATTCGTATGGCCGGCGCATTTAACGACGCCATGCGAAAGCAGGGGATAGCGAGTTGCGGAAAACATTTTCCCGGCTATTCCGCTGCGACGCTCGATGCGCACCACGAGCTGCCGAAAATTGAGCGGACTCGCGCGCAGCTCGACGCGGAGGAACTCGCGGTCTTTCGGGACTTCGCGCCGCGTCTTGACAGCATGATGATTTGTCACGGCTGGTATCCGACATTCGAGCCGCGCAAAATGCCGGCATCGCTTTCGCATCGCATCGTCACGAAATTGTTGCGCGAAGAATTCGGCTTCGACGGTTTGATTATGACTGACGATCTCGATATGGGCGCGATTCTGAATGAATACGATCTCGATGAAACAATTGAGCTGGCGCTCGCGGCCGGAAACGATCTGGCGATGATTTGTCATCGCGTGGCCGGTATCGACAAAGTGCACGCGACCCTGAGAAGGTTGCCGCGTTCGCAAATCGATCGATCTCTTAGAAGTGTCGATGCTTTCAAAAAGAAACTGGTGAAGCCGGACCCATTTTCCGAGGAATCGTTTCGAAAAATAAATGACGAGATCTGGGATTTGCGCGTGGCCGTATTGGGTGAAGAGCGGGCGAAGATGCTCAGCGTTGAAGATGCGGCACGATCGCCCGTGGAATTGTATTAAGGCGCGTGAACGAATCAGGCACAGTGCTCGCGATCTACATCGCGCCCAAGGCAGAGGAATTACCTCACGCGGTTGAACGGGTGCGCGCCGTGCCAGGACGCGGCCTGGATGGAGACCGTTATGCTGCTGGCATCGGAACGTTTTCGAAGAATAAAGGTCAACGCGATGTGTCGTTGATCGAATCGGAGGCGATCGAGGCGTTTGAGCGTGAATCGGGGACGTCGCTCTCCGCGGCGGAAAGCAGACGGAATGTTCTCACCCGCGGAGTGCGCCTGAACGATCTTGTCGGCAAGGAATTTCAAGTCGGCGAAGTGCGCATGCGAGGGCTGCGCTTATGCGAACCGTGCACCCATCTGGTGCGCTTGACTCATCCGGCGACTTTGCGCGGACTCGTCCATCGCGGCGGTTTGTATGCGGCGGTTCTCAACGAAGGCGAAGTCGCTATTGGCGATCCAATTGACGGGTTCGGGGACAGCCCATAACATTCGCGCGTGCAATCGGAACTGGAGCAGCTGCTCGTGCTGCAAGATCGGCAGCAAAAGATCAGGCAAATCCAGAACGAAACCAAAACGCTTCCGTTACAAAAGAAACAGCTCGAGGAGCAGCTCGCGGCGAATGCGGCCAATCTTGAAGCGATCAAACACAAGGCGCGTCAGGTCGAGGTTGATCGCAAAAAGATGGAGCTCGATGTCGGCACGCGCACTACGAGCATCGCGCGTCTAAAGACACAGCAATACGAGACGCGTAAGAATGATGAGTTCCAGGCGTTGGGCCACGAGATCGAGCGCTACGAAAAAGAGATTCAACAGATCGAAGATCAGGAACTCGAGTTGATGGAGCAGACGGACAAGCTCAAGGCTGAGATTGCGGTTGAAGAAAAAAAGACAAGCGCGGCGAAGGAATCGATCAATCGCCAGTTAGCCGATCTGGAAACGAAGGGTGCGACGCTGCAAAAGCGTCTGGAGGAATTGAGCGCAGAACGCGGAGAAATTGCGGCGAAAATCGACGAAGACGTTCTCAATCGCTTCGAACGGCTGTTCGCGAGTAAAGGGGATGCAGCCATTGTCGCGCTCGAACATGAAGTTTGCACTGGATGTCACATGAAAGTGACGACGCAAACTGTGGTGCAGGTTAAGGCCGGCAAAGAAATTGTGAGCTGCGAACAGTGCGGCCGCATTCTTTACGTCGCGGAATAATGTGCAGCCACGGTGCTCTGTCGCCGTGGGAACCGCCCCGACAGAGCGGAGCGGCTACACGTTGAAGCGGAACTCGACGACGTCTCCGTCTTTCACAACGTATTCTTTGCCTTCAATCCGCAACTTGCCGGCTTCGCGCGCTTTCGCGAATGAACCCAGCGCCACGAGATCGTCATAATGCACCGTTTCGGCGGCGATGAAGCCGCGCTCGAAATCGGAATGAATAACGCCGGCCGCGGCGGGTGCTTTGTCGCCTTCGTGGATGGTCCATGCGCGCGTTTCCTTTTCGCCAGTCGTTAGGTAAGTGCGCAGCCCAAGCAAATGATATACGGCGCGAATCAATGCATTGACTCCGCTCCCTGCGACGCCGAGATCGCGCAAATAATCCTGAGCGTCCGCTTCGCTTAAATCGACCAGTTCGCTTTCGATTTGTGCGCTGATGACCACGGCTTCGGTCGCAAAGTGATTGCGCGCATAGTCCTCCACCGACTTCACGTGCTGCGCCGCCATTGTCGCGTCGCCCTTTGAGATAGCTCCCAAATCCGATTCGGCAACGTTGCAGGCAAACAACGTTGGCTTCGATGTGAGCAGAAAGAAATCGCGCGCGATTGCTTTTTCTTCCGGTGTCATTTCAAAAGTGACAGCGGGTTTTCCGGCGTCGAGATGCGGCAGCATTTTTTCCATGATCACGCTTTCCGCCTTCGCGGTTTTCGATCCCGCGCGCACTTCCTTCTGCACACGATCGTGACGTTTCTGCAACGAAGCGAGATCCGCCAGCACCAGTTCGGTGTTGATCACTTCAATATCGCGAATGGGATCAATCGTCCCGCTGACGTGATGGATATCGGCATTTTCGAAACAGCGCACGACCTGGACGATCGCGTTCACTTCGCGGATGTGACTCAGGAATTGATTTCCCAGTCCTTCGCCCGCGCTGGCGCCTTTGACCAAACCAGCGATGTCCACGAATTCGATCGCAGCCGGGATGACTTTTTGCGAATGAGATAATTTTGCGAGCACATCAAGTCGCGGATCGGGTACGGTGACCACTCCAAGATTTGGGTCGATCGTGCAGAATGGGTAATTTGCCGCCTGCGCTTTGCGCGTGCGCGTGACTGCGTTAAAAAGCGTGGATTTGCCCACATTTGGCAACCCAACGATTCCAGCGCTTAGCATAAGGCGCGCAGGTTAATGCGGAAGACGTGTAGCCGCAATCGTGGAGGGACGGCCTCTGTGTCGTCGCAAAATTTATGGGACGGGACAGAGCGCGTCCCTCCAATCTGAAGAATCGGGCCGGCGGGATTCGAACCCGCGACCTCTTGAACCCCATTCAAGCGCACTACCAAGCTGTGCTACGGCCCGAGATGTCGCGCACTATTCACTAAGAGAAGAAAAATGGCCAACCGGGAATCCGGCGTTTTATGCTTCCCAAGCCGCGAGAAATGCGTCGATCAAGATCGGCAATTGATCGCTGTACCCGCCCTCCAGGATCGCGCCGACCGGGACATCACATTCGCGCAGCCATTTTCCGAAAGTCGCGAAGTCTTCCGTTTCCAAGGTCATTTGCACGAGCGGATCGCCGGAATAAGCGTCGAATCCCGCAGAGACGAGGAGAAGGTCCGGCTTGAACTCAAGTAAGGTTTGGAGCGCGCGCTCAACCGCACGCACATGCTCGGCGCGCGGCGTGTATGGCGCGACTGGAAAATTGTGAACGTTGTCGAATGAACGTTCGCCCGTGCCGGGGTAAGCGGGAAATTGATGAATTGAGGCGAACGCGATTTGCGAATTCCGCGCGACGATCGCTTCCGTGCCATTGCCGTGGTGTGCATCGAAATCCCAGATGGCGACGCGTTCGGCGCCGTTTGCCAGCGCGTCGAGCGCAGCCACTGCAATGTTGCTGAAAAAGCAGAATCCCATCGCTCGATCGCGCGTTGCATGATGTCCCGGTGGTCGCATCAAACTGAACGCTGCGTTTCCCGCAGTTGCATTTCGCGCAACATCCACGGCGGCCCCGGCAGCTCGTAGCGCATAATCATGGATCTTCGGATACGCCGGAGTATCTACGTCGAAATCGTCAGCCGCTTCGCGGACGCGGGCGAGATGTTGCGGCGAGTGCGCGCGCAGAAGCATTTCGTCCGTCGCATCGTTTGGTTGTCGCCATTCCCATTTCGGATGTTGTCGCCGGAGCAGGGGCGCACTTTGTAGAATTCGTTCCGGGACGTTCAGGATGCTCAGGGCGGGAATATTTTGTGCAACTGGGATCGTGAACAATGATCATTGCGCTCAATTGTCGTTGCGAAAGGTTTTCGATCTAGAGAAGAGTTGAGTGATCCAAAATGAAATCAAAATACGATGTTGTCATCCTCGGGGCTGGTCACAACGGGCTGGTCGCCGCGACTTATCTGGCGCGTGCAGGATTGAGTGTGCTGATGCTGGAGAAGAACGATTACATCGGCGGCGCTACCACCTCACAAAAAGTTTTCCCCGATTACGATGCGTATCTCTCGCGCTATTCGTATCTCGTTAGTCTGTTTCCGGAAAAGATCATTCGCGATCTTGGATTGAATCTGGAATTGCGAAGAAGAGAGACGGCGTCGTTCACGCCTTACAAAAAAAATGGCCGGCACGACGGATTGCTTTTGAGCAATGTCTCCGAGGAAACGAGCCGGCAATCGATCGTTAATCTTACGGGAACCGACGTCGAACACGAGCAACTGAAAAAGTTCTACGGTCTGTCGCGCGTTTTCGCTGAGACGATTTGGGACACGATGCTCGAGCCGCTGGCCTCGAAGGAGGATTTCGCGCGTCGATTTGATGTTGATGATCTGCATCGCGAAGCCTGGCGCAGTTTGGCAGAGGAGCCGCTCGGTCGCGCGATCGAACGTTATTTAAAAAATGATTTACTACGCGGTCTCGTGCTGACGGACGGGAAGATTGGCGTCTTCACGCATCCGCACGATTCCTCGCTCGTGCAGAATCGCTGCTTCATTTATCACCTCATCGGAAATAAGACGGGCGAATGGAAGGTGCCCGTCGGCGGAATGGGCCGGGTCGCACGCGAATTGGAGGAGGCGGCGCGAAAGAGCGGCGTGGAAATGGTCACGCGAGTCAATCTTCGCGCTCTTAATGTGAACGGCCAACGCAGCGTTGAATTTGAGTTGGATGGAAAGAAGCAAACAGTCGATGCGCGCTTTCTTCTCGTGAATTTCGGTCGCAACATCCTTGCGAAATTCATCGGGAAACCATATCAACCGGATGCGATAGACGAAGGTTCGGTCTTCAAGATCAACATGCTCCTGCGCCGGTTGCCGAAATTAAAGGCGACGCGTTATGCCGAGAGCGAAGCTTTCTGCGGCACATTTCACATCGATGAAGGCTACGAGGAAATGAATGGGAGTTACCAGGAGGCTTCGCGCGGTCAATTGCCTAACAAGTTACCGGGCGAAGTTTACTGCCATACGCTGACCGACGGCAGCATCCTTTCGCCCGAATTGCGCGAGAAAGGCTTCCAAACCCTGACCCTTTTCGGTCTCGACACGCCGTGGAACTTGTTTTCGCGCGACAACAAGACCATGCGGGAACGCGCCGAAAAGAAATTCGTCGAGGGATTGAATGCCTGGCTGGCGGAACCGCTCGAAGATTGCCTCGCCGTCGCGCGTGATGGCAGCTTGTGCATCGAAAGCAAAAGTCCTGTGGACATCGAAGACTCGTTAGGGCTTTATCACGGCAATATCTTCCAGGACGCGCCGTCCTTCCCATTTGCCCAGGCGAACGATCAAGTCGGCACCTGGGGCGTCGAAACGGACTTTGAAAACGTTTTCCTGTGCGGCTCGAGCGCCCAGCGCGGCGGGGCCGTTAGCGGGATTCCCGGCCATAATGCCGCGAAGAGAGTTCTCGAGCTCGTTTGAGTTTTTGCGGCCTATTCCCATATCGCTGCCGATAGATTAGACTTGTTGTAGCTTCTGGAAATCGCTACACGAGACACACTTTTATGAAAAGAAAGATCGCATCCACCATCGGGCCGCTGCGTTGGCTTCTATGCACACTCCTTTTTACAGCGGCTGCCGTCGCGTTAATTGCAACTATCGGACCGG
The DNA here is from genome assembly GCA_963758535.1 of uncultured Verrucomicrobiae bacterium. Lineage (GTDB taxonomy): Bacteria > Verrucomicrobiota > Verrucomicrobiia > Chthoniobacterales > UBA10450 > JBBQFI01. The sequence continues at coordinate 175,762 of CAVWVT010000008.1, forward strand.
TGGGCGCCGTAAGCAGAGTTGCTGGCGCCAATCAGAAAAGCGCAATTAGCAAGATCGCGCCCTGGGTATTCGAACACACGGCCAATGGCGCTCAGGCGGAATTTCTCGTTATCCTGGCCGACCAGACAGACTTGAGCGCAGCCAGGGCTCTCCCGACGAAGAAACAAAAAGGCCAATTTGTTCGCGACGCTTTGTGGCAGAAAGCTCAGGGGACTCAGCAGCCCATTTTGCAAGTGCTCCGCGCTCGTGGCGTTTCCTATCGCTCCTTTTACATCGTGAACATGATCTGGGTGAAAGGCGATTACGATCTGGCGCTCGAGCTAGCCGCACGGTCTGATGTCGCCCGCATCGAAGGCAACCCAGTCATTCGGAATGTGCAGCATCCTCTGCCGGTGACCGAAGTCACATCTTCACCGAGTACGCCCCAAACCATCCAAACCGTCGAACCGGGAATAACCTACACCCACGCGCCGCAGGTTTGGGCACAAGGTTTTACCGGGCAAGGGATCGTCGTGGCTGGCGCAGACACCGGCTATCGGTGGACGCATAATGCTCTCAAGAATCATTATCGCGGCTGGGATGGCGTAACTGCCAGTCACGATTATAACTGGCATGACAGCGTTCACTCTGGCGGCGGAGTCTGCGGCGCAGATTCTCCTGCGCCTTGCGATGATAACGGACACGGATCTCACACCATGGGCACAACGGTGGGCGACGACGGCGCCGGCAATCAGATCGGGATGGCGCCGGGCGCAAAGTGGATCGGTTGCCGGAACATGAATCAGGGTAACGGAACGCCCGCCAGTTATATGGAATGCTTCGAATTCTTTCTTGCGCCTTATCCTGTAGGCGGCACTCCAGCTCAGGGCGACCCAAGCAAATCGCCCGACATCACTACTAACTCCTGGAGCTGTCCTGCCTCAGAAGGATGTTCGGCGTTGACTCTGCAGGCTGGAGTAGAAGCGCAGCGTGACGCGGGCATCATGATGGTGGTGGCAGCGCAAAATTCCGGTCCTTCGTGTTCGACCGTCAACGATCCTCCGGGCCTCTACGAGGCGGCTTACACCGTTGGCGCATTGAACACTGGTACGGATACGATCGCATCCTTCAGTAGTCGCGGACCCATCACAGCCGATGGCAGCAATCGCATGAAACCCGACATCAGCGCGCCGGGTACAAGCACGCGATCCGCATCAAATGGCAGCGATACGTCCTACGCGAGTCTTAGCGGTACGTCGATGGCGACGCCGCATGTCGCCGGTGCGGTCGCCTTGCTTTGGTCGGAGCGTCCGAGCCTGCGCCACAATATCGCCATGACGAGAGCGGTCCTCAACGATTCCGCCTTCCACATCAATTCCACGGCATGCAGCAGTTCTGGTTCGCCTAACAACACCTACGGTTACGGCCGTCTCGATGTGCTCGCTGCAGTTAATCATTTGCTACTTACCGGCGCGGTGTCGCGAAAAGTTCATAGTGCAACGGAATTCGATATTCCGCTGCCGCTCACTGGGGAACCCGGGGTCGAGTGCCGCACCAGCGGAGGAACTCACAAGCTCGTCTTTACTTTCGACAACAACATGATGAGCGCGAACGCAAGTGTCACTTCGGGCGTGGGCACTGTTTCCGGCACGCCGGCGGTTTCTGCGAATACAGTAACGGTGAATCTGGTTGGCGTTACTGACGCGCAGAAGATCACTGTCATGCTAAGCGGCGCGACGGACACATTGGCCCAGGTTTTGCCCGACACATCAGTAAGCATGAACGTTCTCGCCGGCGACACGAACGGAAACAAAACTGTGAACGCCACGGATGTTTCACAAACGAAGTTCCAATCTGGCGCCGCAGTAACCGCCGCGAATTTTCGCGAAGATGTAGTCGTTAGCGGCTCAATAAACGCCACCGATGTTAGTTTCGTGAAATCTCACTCGGGATCCAGCGTGCCGTGACTGAATAGCGCGCAAGTTCCCAACTTGCTGTTTGTGACTCGGCGACGGATCGACCTGCTTTGATTTTGTAACGCATCAAGCAGCGCACGGCTGCCGCGTTCGCCGGAAAGAAAAGCTTGACCGCGTTTGCCTGCGTTGAAGAGAATTGGATTGCCCGAAGGAGTCTTTCTCATGTTGGCCGCACCTCTATTACTGTAGAAGCGCGGGCGTAATATATCCTCGGGCGGCAAAGGCGCCGGCGGCTTCCGACGTCACGGGTATTCGAAGGACGGGGCAATGGTCACCGAACGGCCATCGCATTCCTTTGCAACCTCAACCACAAAACCAGGATCCTCTAAGGGATCCGCGGAGGCCTCATGAAATACTCAAGGATTCTCAACGCGTTTGTTCTCCTCAGCATCGGCGCACTGGTCGCGCCGGAATCGCAGCGCATTGTTGCCTGCTCCGGTAGCAGCGGCTCGGTTTGCACGGTAACCACTACGACCTGCCTCAAGTCGATGGTGATGGCAAAATCGACCCTTGGCGTGGTGCTGTTGCCGCCGCTGACTCAGGTTATGTTCAACGTCCCGATAAATCTTTTCCTGATTGCCAACAATCCCGCCCCTGGGTGCGGCCCTTGCACGTCGCCGGTCAGTCCCACTTCGTCGAAAATCGATATCGAATTGGTGTCGCTCTCGCTTCAGAGCATTACCACGGCGACAATCAGCACGGGCGACGCCACAATGATTCTGCCCGTGGCCTCGCCTGCGGGAACCTTTAATGGCTATTCGGTGCCCATCACCGTGCCCGCGGGAACTGCGACTGGGACTTACCAGGCGGTCGCGAAAGCAACGGTAAATTTCTCGGACGGATCGTCGATCACTCAGCGCGGCGCCACCGTGGTTTGTCTGGTCGATCCGGCTCCCGGCAACCCGAGCGTGCCGCGGCTCGATGTCCAACTAATAACCGGCCCATTCCCGCGCATGGCCGGTGGCGACCAGCACGAGGCGATGTACCGAGTCACCAACAACGATCCGACAAACTACCGTAACAGTGACTGCCTTTGCCACTGGCAAGCAGGTTGCATGTGCGGCCGCAGGGCGCAAGCGAAAATCAGGGTGTTTTTGCCATCGCGAATCCCTTTGGCGACGATTTTCCGATTGCGTTTGATCCGGGTCCCTGCCTTCCGTTGCCCGGCCATCCCTACACTCAACCGGAAATCATGAAGCCGATTCCGCCGATACCGCCGGACTCATTCGGTGATGATTTCGTGCGACATCCGATCCTACGGCATGTGCGCATCGGGCTCCTGCATCGAAAGCACATTGCGCGTTTCGGGCACTTTTGCCGATAGTTCGCCGGCTTTCGCTTGCGCCGCCATGGCTTTGTATGTCGACACCTCGCAACCGACGACCGCATGTCCGCCGCGAACCGATGACTGCGACAACAATGGCATTCCAGACCCTATAGACATCGCCAACGGCACGGCTCAAGATCAAAACTACAACGCTGTAATCGACCAGTGTGAAGAGGGTAATGCCCCGATTATCCCTAATACCGTTCTAATCAACCCACCCACGGTCACGGCGGGCCAACCCATTCATGGTCATGGTCACTGCTCTTCCTCAATTCGGGATGCCGACGACCCACGTTATCACGAACGTCTTTGCCAATGGAAATCCGCTCAGCAGCGGTGACGGCACTCACTGGCAGGGAACGATTCCGTCCGATTCGCGTCCCGGTCCGCAGACGGTTTACGCGCTGGCCAAAGAGGATAACGGCGCGATTGCCACGCACATCGGCGTTTATAATGTCCTGCCGATGCCGCTTGCGCTGACCGCCGCCGTTTCGCGCAAGGTTCATCCGGGGGCCGGAACCTTCGATGTAAATCTTCCGCTTTCCGGGTCGCCTGGGGTCGAATGCCGCAGCAGCGGCGGAAATCACAAGCTCGTTTTCACGTTCAATAATCCGATCGTGAGCGGCAATGCAGCGGTGACCAGCGGCACGGGCAGCGTGTCGGGCGCGCCTCTGTTTAGCGGCATCAGCAACACGATGACAGTAAATCTGACCGGAGTTACCGACGTGCAAATGATCACCGTCACATTGAGCAACGTAACTGACAGTTTCGGTCAGACTCTGGCGAATGCCGCAGTCAGCGCGATCATGCTGATCGGCGACGTCAGCGGAAACAAGACCGTAAATGCCACAGACGTTTCGCAGACCAAGCTACAATCTGGCGTCGCGGTTAGCGCGGCGAATTTTCGCGAAGACGTAATCGTCAGTGGTTCGATCAATGCTACCGATGTGAGTCAGGTAAAATCTCGATCGGGCTCCAGCGTGCCCTAACGACAGCTGTCGATTCGTTGCGTTAGCGTCCCAATTCTAATTCAGCGCTGTGCGGTCGCCACGTGCGACTTCTCCTGTGCAGGATTGGAATTCTGGAGCCAGGCCGTGAGTTGGAGGTTTTCTTTCCAGACATAGGCGCTATCCTTTGTCACCGGCCACCAACATAAGCGGCCCGCGTTGCGCCAGGCATCGATGATGTAGCCGCTGTTGAAAGGCTGCCCGCGAGCAGTCACTACCAGGCAATTGCTTTCCAGCCGTGTGCTTTCTTCTGAAGCGCCCCAGTGCAGATCGAGCGTTTTTAGCGGGATTTCCCTCAGGCGTTTTCCGATATCGTAGGCCCAATGATAACAATAGCCGCGTTTCCTCACGCCAATATGAATCAAAAAATTCTGAAAAAACGGCGGGCCTACTACACGATATTCGCGTGCCAATTCTCGCGATGTGTGATGTGACGTCACCGAAATTTGCTCCGCTTCCTTCGGATCGACGCTCGTTGGCGACATCGCGATGATCGCCGCGGTGAAGCGCTTGATCGATTTCTCATCTTTCGCCGGTGCCTTATCGGCAAGCGCGAACAACATCGAAATCGAAATCACGAAGCAAAACAATCTTCGCTGTGAATTCAAATGTGTAACTCCTCGGTAATCCTTAAGAACAAATGATGGTGCGCGATGCAGGGTTCGAACCTGCGACTTCTTGCGTGTGAAGCAAGCGCTCTACCACTGAGCTAATCGCGCGTTTTGCAGGAGTGATAAGTGACGAGTGACCGTCGAAGAGTCAAGCGAGGGCCACGCTTGCTCTGATACCCAGCGCATTCTATTAAGAGACATGTCCGAACATAAAGTCTCTCTTCGTTGGGAACGCGGCGATGCTGCTTTCGAATATCAGAAATATCCGAGGAACCACACTTGGAAATTTGATGGTGGCCACGAGATGACTGCCTCCGCCGCACCAGCGTATTTGGGCGATCCGAAAAATGTCGATCCGGAAGAAGCGTTCGTTGCCGCGATTTCCAGTTGCCACATGCTCACGTTTCTTGCCGCGGCATGTAAGAAAAAATTTATTCTCGATGAATACAGCGACGAAGCCGTTGGCCACATGGAGAAGAATGCGGAAGGAAAAATGGCGATCACCAAAGTGCAGCTGCACCCGAAATTAAAATTCTCAGGGGACAATCAACCGACGGATAAGGATCTGGACGAGATGCACCACTTCGCCCACGAGAACTGTTTCATTGCGAATTCGGTGAAGACCGAAGTAACAGTCGAGAAATAATCTCGTTTCACATTCTTTTATCCACAGATTCCGCAGATTTTCACAGATTCGAAGAACCCGAGAAGTGGACGAATCTTCCTTCGAAAAATCTGTGTGAATCTGTGAAATCTGTGGACCTTTTGTGTTTGCTGATGAGCAGCAAGCCCGATCCGCAGCGAATGGAGAAGATTGTCAGCCTGTGCAAACGGCGCGGATTCATTTTTCAATCGAGCGAAATTTACGGCGGATTGAATGGCGTTTGGGATTACGGACCACTCGGCGTCGAACTGAAGAATAATCTCAAACAATATTGGTGGCGCGTCATGGTGCGTGAACGTGACGACGTCGTTGGCATCGATGGATCGATTCTGACCGGGCGCGCCGTTCTCAAGGCGAGCGGACACGAAGATACTTTCAGCGATCCGATGGTGGATTGTCAGGACATGCAAGGCGCGGCTGCGTGCCGATCAGATTCCCGAGAAAAACGGAGTCAAACAATGCCCGAATTGTGGAGGAAAGGATTTAACGGAGGCGCGGCCGTTTCAATCTGATGTTTTCGACGCAGATGGGCGCGTCAGCCGATCCGGAATCGATCGCTTATCTGCGACCGGAAACGGCGCAGTCGATTTTCGTGCAATTCAAGAATGTGCTCGATACGTCGCGCAAGAAATTGCCGTTCGGCATCGCGCAGATCGGGAAAGCATTTCGCAACGAAATCAATCCGCGCAATTTCACTTTTCGCTCGCGTGAGTTTGAGCAGATGGAGCTGGAATATTTTTGCCGACCGGAGCAGGGGATGGATTTGCTCGCGTACTGGCTGAAGGAACGATTGCAGTTTTATCAAAACATCGGACTCGGACGGGAGCGATTGCATGTGCTCGATGTGCCGGAGGCAGAACGCGCCTTTTATTCGAAAGGGACTTTCGACATCGAATACGAATTTCCGTTTGGCAGGCAGGAGCTCGAAGGCGTGGCCTACCGGACTGATTACGATTTGATGCAGCATCAGAAGGCGAGCGGGAAGTCGCTGGAATATTTTGATGAGGAAACGAAACAGAAATTTGTTCCGCATGTGGTCGAGCCAAGCGCCGGCGTTGACCGCTCCGTGCTCGCACTGATTTGCGAAGCCTACTCCGAAGATGAGGCGCCGGATGACAAAGGAAAAATGGAGACGCGCATCGTGCTCCGTTTTCATCCGCGCATGGCACCGATCAAGTGCGCAATCTTTCCGCTTTTGAAAAACAAGGAACCGCTTGTGGCAAAAGCGCGGGAAATCGTCAGTCTGCTGCGGCCGCACATGAATGTTTTCTACGATGAAGGTGGCGCGATTGGGCGCCGGTATCGCCGTCAGGATGAAATCGGCACGCCGTTTGGCGTCACGGTGGATTTTGAGACGCTCGGCGAAAAAGATACAGCGCTCACGGACACGGTGACGTTGCGCGAGCGCGATTCGATGAAGCAAGAGCGAGTAAAGATTTCGGAACTGCGCGATCGATTGCTCGAAGCGATCGTCTAGATTTTGTAGCGGCGGTCTCTGACCGTCGCACTATTTTTAGCTCGGGACTTTCGAGCGACGGTCATAGACCGCCGCTACAGAAGAGAAGAATAAGAAATGGATCTGGAATCGTTCCGCGAATATTGCCTGGCGAAGAATGGCGCCACTGAAGGAATGCCATTCGGTGAAACAGTTGTCGTATTTAAGGTCGGCGGAAAGATGTTTGCGCTGGCTTCGCTCGATGAAGTGCCGACCAACCGTGAATCTAAAGTGCGATCCAGATCTTGCTTTGGAATTACGCGATCGCTACGAGCAGGTGCGTCCCGGTTATCACATGAACAAGAAGCATTGGAACACGGTCGATCTGGATAGCGGCGTTCCGAACGCGGAAATCAGAAAGATGATCGATCATTCGTATGAGCTGGTCGTGCGCAGCTTGCCGAAAAAGAAACGCGAATGCTTGGAGGCGACGCGTTAAAGTGAAGCAATCAGGGAGGGGCGCTTTCTAGAGCGCCTTTTTCTTAATCGGCGGTTGAAAACCGCCGCTCCTTGAGGGCTCGGGATGGCTATGAGGTTTTTGCTGGATGCAGGACTTCGCGCAGTTGGATTTCTCCCAGATCTAACTGCAATGCATCGCGCGCGATTTCCAGGAAAGCATCGGGAGGATCGGTGAGGGCAACTTGCAACGAACCATTGTTGTTTTCGGGTGCGCGCAGCCCTTTTTCTTCGAGCAAACTTTGCACAGCGATGGCGCAATTTTCCGCGGAATCGACCAGACGAACGCGATCGCCGAGAAAGCGAAGAATCGCCTCACGCAATAAAGGATAGTGCGTGCAGCCGAGAACGAGAGTGTCGACTTCCTTTTTCACGAGCGGATCGAGATAACGTCTGATCACATGATCGGTGATCTCGTTTTGCAGCCAGCCTTCTTCGATTAGGGGCACGAGAAGGGGACAGGCCAGCGCAGTCGTCTGCACTGCGGAATCGAGCGAACGCAATGCACGCTCATAGGCCCCACTCTTTATCGTCGCTCGCGTGCCGATGACACCGACGTGTTTGTTGCGCGTCGCCGCCACCGCCGCCTCTGCGCCGGGCGAAATCACGCCGAGCACGGGAACGGAGAGCTGTTTCTTTCAAACGCGGGAGCGCAAGGGCCGATGCGGTATTGCAGGCAACGACAATCGCTTTGCAATTCTCCTCCAACAACATGGCAGCGATTTCCAGACTGTAACGCTCGACCGTGGCAGCGCTTCTCCCGCCGTAGGGGACGCGCGCGGTGTCGCCGAGATAAAATATCCGTTCGTTAGGCAACAGTCGGTGCAACGCGCTGACGACTGTGAGGCCACCGATCCCGGAATCGAAGACGCCAATTGGTCGGACGTCCGAACTCGACGCAACAGATTTCGGCGACTTGGAAGTCGCCGCTGATCGAGCCGGAAGTTGTGCAGGATTCACGCAGCGCAACAATGCAAGGGCATTCGCAAAGCGGCAAGCAGTTGTAGCGGCGCTCGGCGCGGCGAGCGCTCCACATCAGTTGCAATCGTCTCTGACTCTCGGATGATTCCATCCCAATGGCGGAGCTTCCGAAAAATTACGATCCCGCGAGTGTAGAACAAAAGTGGTACGCGCGCTGGTTGGAGCGCAACGATTTCCGCGCCGATGCGCATTCGAGCAAACCGGCATTCTCCATCGTGATGCCACCGCCAAATATCACCGGCGTACTCACTCTCGGCCACGTTTTGAACAACACGATGCAGGACATCCTCGTGCGTCGGGCACGCATGACTGGTCACGAGGTTCTCTGGCTCCCGGGCGTTGATCACGCCGGCGTCGCGACGCAAACCGCGGTGGAGAAACATTTGTGGCGGACGGAAAAGAAAACGCGCCACGATCTTGGTCGCGAAGAATTTCTTCGGCGCGTCTTGCAATGGCAGGACAAACATGGCGGCATCATCATCGAGCAACTGAAGCGTTTGGGGTGTTCCGCAGACTGGTCGCGGCAACGTTACACTTTCGATGAAGCGTACGTTCGCGCGGTTCAGCAGGTCTTCGTCGATCTTTACAAGGAAGGTCTGATTTATCGCGGCAAGCGAATGATCAACTGGGACCCGGTTGCACTCACTGCGCTGTCTGATGAGGAAGTCATTCCCACGCCTCAGAAAAGCACGCTCTATTATGTGCGCTACGAAATCGTCGACGAGCCCGGACGTTTTCTCGAAGTCGCGACGACGCGTCCTGAAACAATCATGGCCGATACCGGCGTGGCCGTTCATCCGACGGACAAACGTTACCGCGATCTGATCGGCAAAAATGCCTGGCGCCCGCTCGCGCGCGAAAAGATTCCGATCGTCGCCGACGAAGCGATCGATCCGAAGTTCGGGACGGGTGTTTTGAAAGTAACGCCCGCGCACGACAAGGTCGACTTCGAGATCGGGGAGCGTCACAAGCTTCCCGTGATCGATGTTCTGCATCCCGATGGTCGCATTAATTGCCCTTCGGTTCCGGAGTTGGATGGGCTCGATCGGTTCGATGCGCGCAAGAAAGCGGCGGAGATGTTAAGAGGGCAGGGGCTGCTGGTGAAAGAGGAGCCGCACGAGAACAATATCGGCTTCAGCGAGCGCGCGGGCGTGCCAATCGAGCCTCGAATTAGCGAGCAATGGTTTTTACGTTATCCAAAAACAAAAGAAGCTTTGCAGGTTGTTCGCGAACATCTTATCCGTTTCTTTCCACAGCACTGGGAAAAGGTTTACGCGCAATGGCTCGAGAACATCCGCGACTGGTGCATCAGCCGGCAGATTTGGTGGGGGCACCGCATTCCAGCCTGGCATGGACCCGACGGAGCCGTTGTCGTTCAGGTCGATTCTCCCGGCGAAGAATGGTCACAGGATCCTGACACACTCGACACCTGGTTTTCGTCGTGGCTTTGGGCTTATGAAACGATGGATGCGGAGACGCGGAAGAAATTTTATCCGACCAGTGTCCTCGTCACGGCCGCGGACATCATTTTCTTTTGGGTCGCGCGCATGATCGTGGCGGGCTTGCAATTCAAGCCCGGCCAATCGGACCGAATCGAAGACAACATCGCGTTTCACGATGTCTTCTTCACGGGGCTGATTCGTGACAAGCAGGGGCGCAAGATGTCGAAGTCGTTAGGCAATTCGCCCGATCCACTCGATTTGATTGCGAAGTTCGGCGCCGATGGCCTGCGTTTTGGTCTCATGCGAATCGCTCCGACAGGACAGGACATTCATTTCGAGGAGAAGCAGATCGAGGAAGGCCGCAACTTCGCCACCAAACTTTGGAACGCCGCGCGCTTTCGACAAATGCACGGGCCGAGCGATCCCGCTCCACGCATCGAAAATCTCACGCTATCCATCTATGCGATCGAAGTCCTCGCGCGTCTCAATGAAACAATTGGCGAAGTTGAGATTGCCTATCAGCAATACCAATTCAGCGGCATCGCGCAACGGCTCTACGACTTTTTCTGGAACGATTACTGCGACTGGTTCGTCGAGGCTTCAAAGAGCGACATCTTCAGCGACGATGATGCGCGCAAGAAATCCGCGCTCGCCGTGATGGATATTGTTCTTTCATCGGCCTTGCGATTGCTGCATCCGTTCATGCCGTTCATTACGGAAGAGCTTTGGTCGTTGCTGGGGTTTGGAAAAGACTCGATCCAATTTGCTGCGCCTCCGCAAGCCGTCGAATTGGACGCAAGTCTTGCAAAGAAGGGAGCGCTCGTTTCCGCGATTTACAAAACCGTGCAGGCGGGCCGCAATCTGCGCGCCGATGCGAAGCTTCCCTCAAATAAGAAAGTGCGTTTCGTTTTGCGAACTCCTAACGAATCCCTGAGCGACGAATTGCCGACAATCGGACGTTTGCTCAACGCCGAAGAAGTAGCGCTGGATCGCAATTACCAGGCACAACCCGGTGTTCCAGTCGCGGCCACTGCATTGGGCGAGCTGTTTCTTGTTATCGCGGACACCGACAGGAAAGCTGGAAGGCGAGCGACTCGACAAAGAAATCGCGAAAATCGAAAACGAGTTGAAAACAGTGAAAGGGAAACTATCGAATACCGCTTTCACCGAGAAAGCTCCGGCCAACGTGGTCGAAGAACATCGCCGCCGCGAAACCGACTTTACCGAGCGGCTGGCGCAGTTGCGGCGCGCGCGCGAGGCGCTTGATTGAAAATGATGCGGTGGCTGAGAACCTGCGCGCCGCGAGATTCAAAGAATGCTTTCAGCTCGGGCGTGTAGCAGGTGCCGTCGTATTCGCGGTTTAGTTCGAACCAGATGCGGCCGCCCGGCGCGAGGAAACGCGAAATATCGTTGAGAAAAAAATCCCATTCGGCCACGCCCCAAAGACCCGGCACTTTGTGATTGTTAAAACAAATCATGTGCGCGGTGATGAGATCGAATTTTTTGCCGAGATCGGGCAGGGGGACAAATTTTTGGATGCGCCAGACTACGCGCTTCACGCCGAGAAGCGCGATCGTTTCGTTGAACATCGGCATGTCGTCGAGGTCCAAACCGACGGCATCGTGACCGAGCAGCCCGTTGATATAGAGGAAATATCCGCTGCCCGAACCGATATCGAGCACGCTGCGGCGGCGGCCAAGATCAAGCTCGAGGTCGCGGACCCTTTGCAAATTGGCGTTTAACCAAGTACGCAGGTCGAGATATTTGGCGGGAGTATCGCCCGGATTCGCAACGCGGTAACGAGCCTGAATCTTTTCGAATTTTTCGAGGTCGATTGTCTTCATGATCGCATCGGCGTCGAAATTTTCCGGCGCTCGTTTTTTCAAAAGAGATCGACGCAGCCGATGACCGGCGCTTTTGAAAGCGGCACCGCTGAAAAGTTTTCCGATTTTGTGGGAGAAGCGCATGAGAAAACGAGCCGGTTGGTAATTCGACAGGATGCCGCTGTCAACACCGGTAGCGCATTCGTGGCTTTGATATAATAATCTCGAAACCCGTTCTTCCTCTTCCGCTTTCTCTGCATCTGCGTTCTCGCTTTGTCCGCTGACAGCGAGAGTAAGGGAGTGAGGCGCGGAAGAGGAAGATTGCTGGCTAATAAACGATGAACCTTTGGAAAAAATTGCTGTGGATAGCGGTTGGCGTTCTCGGCGCTGGCGCGGTGGCTGTCCTTGCGATGTCGCGCGGCGAGCAGATCAGCGCTCTCTGGATCATCGTCGCGGGATTGTGCGCGATGGCGATCAGCTACCGCTTTTACAGCAAATGGCTTGCGACCAAAGTTCTCGTGCTCAATGACGAACGCGCAACACCAGCCGTCGTCCAAGCCGACGGAAAAGACTTTGTTCCGACGAATCGATGGATGGTATTCGGTCACCACTTCGCGGCCATCGCTGGGCCTGGACCGCTCGTTGGACCTGTCCTGGCAGCGCAGTTCGGTTTCCTGCCCGGAACGCTTTGGATTCTGATCGGCGCTACGCTTGGCGGGGGCGTGCACGATATGATCGTACTTTTCGCGTCCGTCCGTCGCCGCGGGAAAACGCTTGGGCAGATGGTGAAGGAAGAAATCGGCGCCGGTGTCGGTTCGCTCGCGCTCATCAGCGTGCTCGCGATCATGATCATTTTGATGGCCGTGCTGGCGCTCGTCGTCGTGCAGGCGCTCGCGAAAAGTCCGTGGGGCGTATTCACGATCGCGATGACAATTCCCATCGCATTCATCATGGGCATCGGGTTGCGCACGGGAAAAGTAAACGTGACAGCGATCACAATTTTCGGATTAGCGGGCCTGGCGTTCGGCGTGTGGGGCGGACAATTTCTTGCGCATTTTCCCGCGATCGAGAGCTGGTTTCGACATGACGCAGAAATGGATCGCATGGGCGATCATGATTTACGGATTGGCGGCGAGCATCCTGCCGGTCTGGATGCTTCTGACTCCGCGCGATTATCTCAGCACGTTTCTAAAACTCGGAACCGTCGCTGCGCTCGCAGTCGCGGTGATCCTGATTCATCCGACATTGCAAATGCCGGCTCTCACTCGATTCATCGACGGAAGCGGTCTTGTCTTCGCGGGTCCAGTTTTTCCATTCGTTTGCATCACGATCGCGTGCGGCGCGGTCTCCGGTTTTCATTCTCTCATTGCTTCGGGCACGACGCCGAAAATGCTCGCGAGCGAAATGCGTATTCGCGACATCGGTTATGGCGCGATGGTGACGGAGATGATGGTCGCGCTAATGGCAATGGTCGCCGCCTGCGTTCTGCAGCCCGGACAGTATTTCGCGATTAACACGAAGGGAACGCCGACTGAAGTCGTGGCGAAAGTAAGCGCAGCCGGATTTCCCGTTTCGGAAACTGAAATGCAACAGCTCGCCACGAACCTGGGCGAGAAAACGATGTTCAATCGCGCCGGCGGAGCGCCCACGTTCGCAGTCGGCATGGCTCATATGTTCGCGCGCATTTCGTCGAGTCCGACCGCGCTGGCGCTTTGGTATCACTTCGCCATCATGTTCGAAGCGTTGTTTATTTTAACGACGATCGATGCCGGGACGAGGGTGGGGCGCTTTCTTCTGCAAGACTTGTTAGGCAATTTGTGGCGACCGCTCGGCAATACTCAATCCTGGAGCGCCAATTTCTTCTCCAGTGTTCTGCTTGTCGCAGCCTGGGGCTGGTTTCTTTATCAGGGCGTGATCGATCCGCTCGGCGGCATCAACACGCTCTGGCCGCTCTTTGGCCTCGCGAACCAGTTGCTGTCGGTCATCGCGCTTTGTCTCGGCACGACGCTTCTGATCAAGATGCAGAAAGCAAAATACCTTTTCGTGACCCTTGTTCCGCTCGCCTTCATGTGTGTGGTCACGTTTTCCGCAGGTTATCTGAAGGTTTTTTCACCGGATCCTAAGATTGGATTCCTGAGTGGCGCACAGGCGTTACTCCTCAGCGCGGATTCGATGACGAATTTGTCCAAAGCAGCGGATGCAATTCGCCAGGCTTCAGTATGGCGGTTCGATGCTATCGTCGCGCTCGCTTTTCTGGTCCTGGTATTTCTAATTGTGGCTGGTTGCGCGCAGGAATGGTGGCGCTTGCTCCGCGGAACCAAGCGAATCGTGCTGCACGAAAGCGAGTTCGTGCCGGTAAGAGGCGCGATGTAGGAAGCGCGCGGAAGCGACAGCGCGATGGCGGTTCGCTATTTCCGGCGCAGCGGAACAACGATTTGCTCGTCGCGTCGAAGCAGGACAACCTGGCCGTCCTGAATTTCCTTCAGGGTGATCTGGTAGGTTTGGTTGCCCATCTGCAATCCAAACTGCTGACCTTCCTTCATCACTTTGCCATTGATGATGGCGAAACGTTCCGTTTCCCCAATGGTAATGGAACTAACAAGAAACACGCTTGCAGGAATCTCTGGACCCGCTGTTTCTGGACCTACTTTCGCGGCCGGTTTCCAGCCAATGGGCCAGAACGGATTCCGATCGTTCGGTTCCATCGTAAAGGTCGATTGATTTTTTTCATCGACCAGAGGCGCATCGGCGGCGCGCAAAGTTTCCCGTCCCAGAATCACAAGAGCGAGCAAAAGAATGAATCTTTTCATCGTTTTACCAGAGTAGTGGCCACCGCCATCGTAACCTGCTGATACTGCGGTTCGGCCGCACTAGCGCGAATGCTCAGCTTTTTTACCGACACAAGCGGCTCGGTATTTTCGAGTTTGGCTATCGCAGTCCCGAGCGTAGCAAAATCCGTTTCTGGAATATCAATCGTCCAGCCATCATTAATCCACCCGGACAACTCCGGTTGGGTGAAAGCTTCGGTGGTATCCAGGCGCGCATTAGCCTTATCGATATTTTGATTGGCAAAGAATGTCTTAATGCGCGGTGGGAACCAGGCAATCGGTGCACCTTCCGGGCTGAGTGCCGTAAGCGCAGCGAATCGGTTTGTGGCGGCAGTAGCCTGGTGCTCCAGATTTTGCACCTTCAATAGCTCGGTCTTGGAATTGCCCATTTTGCCCTGCAAATCAGTGATTGTAGCGAGCATGGAATCGCGGCTCCGATTCAGCGGACCCAGAAAAAAATTAAAATAGACGTAGAGCAAAATGAAGAAGCCGATCAGGCTCAGAGCCATCTTTTGGATCTGGTCTTTGCTAAATTTCTTTAGATCGATTTTCTTCATGGGCTTTTCTTGCGCAGAGGCGCGGGCGTAGCAGCGGACTTTGCTGCGGGCGCACCGAAGTTCACGGTTAAAACAAAACGCGCCATCGGCATGTTAGCGCCGGCCACGTTCACGATCGTGTCGAGGTCTTCCAGCGTTTTAAACTCTACTTTCACGTCGCTGTAGCTTTTTCCCAATTGTTCCAGCACGAGTTGTCGCAGATCTTCAGCAGCCGCGCGTGGCTCACGGCCTGCGGCCACACCTTCGATCGAGACATGTACGAGCTTGTCGGTGCCAACATCGCCGTCGAGGCTGGTAAGCTGCGTATTCGGTGCAACACAACGCGCCACGCGGTCGAGAAAAGGCGCCCAATAGAATCGATTCGCGATCATTTCATCCAGGACACGCGTTGTGCTGATGATGCCGTTGAGTTCGTCAGCTCTTTTCTGCGCCGCGGTTATTTTTGGTTCGACCTTCGCCCAATCAGCCTTCACGACGGAAAGGCGGTTCTTTATTTCCAGCGTGCGATACCCATTCCACATGTAATAGAGGAAGAGTAGCGCTCCAATTCCGGCCAACACCATTGTGCCGATTTTCAGCGGGTCGCGCTGACGCTGCCGATGTTCCAGGATCTCCTCGTGCAGGAGGTTAAGATGCAGCGCCATGGCCCGCTAATTCTTCAAGTATTCGAACGCGGCGCCGCAGGCCACATTGAGGGAAACGAATTCGTTCGGCAAGGCCTGGCGTTTTGCTGCCGGCAACGCCACTTCACACATTTCGAGCGGATCCCAAATCTCGCAGGGGAGCCCGAGTTCATCGCTTAAGGTTTGCAGGATAGCTTCTACGCGCGCGAGGCCGCCCGAGACAAATATGCGATGAATACTTTCCTCTCGCTGGCCTTCAAAAAACCCGATCGAATTGCGTACTTCGATTGCGAGACGCATAAGCGAATCGCGACAAATTTCGGTCATTCCGGCGTCGCCTTGCGCAACCATCAGCCGCGCCGCATTTGCATCGAGAGCGCCGTCAGCAGTGAGCGCGTCGTTTAGCGCTTTGCCGCCGTAATCGATACTACGAACAAGCACGAGCTCCTTTTTGCTGCCAATCAAAACCGTGCTCTGCAAGTGGCCCATATCGAGAAGCAAAAACGCCTCATTGGCGAAGATTTCAGGATAGGCGAATTCGAAAGCGTTGAATGAGCAGACCGGCGCGAGTTGCAGAAGCTCTGCCGACATGCGGGTCTTGGCGACTGCTTCGGAAATTTGTTTCACCGCTGGTCGAAGCATCCCGCCCACGAGGTATTTGGCTTTCGTCGCAACCATGGTCGCCTCCGAATAACCTTGCCCACTCTCGGGTTCCTTCGCCGGTCCGCTTTCAATTCCATTGGCGGCCACGGGCGCACAATCGAGCACGAAATCTTTGCACTCCTGGTTTAGAACTGCGAGGCCATTCAGGCGCAAAGCATTGCGCAAGAGATCAACCGGAGTATGCGGTTGCTCAATGATGCGCAGCAGCGAATCCGGATCCGAAGCCGCGACTGCGCAGGCTTTTGTGCTGCCTCCAAGATCCTTGACCAGCAGCTTGATTTGCTGCGCGAGTTCGTCGCTACTGTTAATTGCTTCAGGAACTTCTCGTGAAGCGTAACTGGTCAGAACGAACCGTTCATCGCCCTTTCGTTGCAGCAGGACGCCCTTAAAGTTGCGCTTCCCTAAATCGATGCCAATGACAGAATTTCCACGCCGGGCCATGATGCTCCACTCCATGTAGCGGGAAACGTGCCGACGTAGGCGCTTTTTACAGTGAAGCCTTCCTCCACCGACGGTCCGGCAAAGCCAAACCAACGCCGAACTCAGGCGGCTTTTGGTGCCCGATAACCGAAAAATTCGCGCTCTTTGATGATGCGCTTCACTTCCGGCGGAACCATGGCTTCCCAGCCGGGGTCGCCAGATTGCAGCTTTTCCAGCGCGTCCGGCGGAAAAATCCTCAAATATTTCGGGTTAAAATCCGTGATCTCGACGATGAACTTGTTATCGATCAAATAGCGGTAAAGCGACTGCAGATTGGGTGCTACCTGCAGTTTGGTCGCCGTGATAATTTGGCGCGTTTCTTCATCGACCATCGGATAAACAAGCAGTTTCAAGTTGCCTTTAAACATTCGCCCAAGCGCTTCCAATATTCCGCCCTCCAAATTGCGATAATATTTTTCGTCGAAGATTTCCATGAGGCTCGGCAGACCCATGACCAGTCCAACGATCTGGTTTGTATAGCGCGCGATGTATCCAGCGAGTCGGTAATATTCGCCAAATTTCGAGATCAAGACCGTGCGACCAAGCGCTCCCAGGATGTCGACGCGTGCAAGAAAATCGGCGTGGTTCAATTGCCCTTCGGAAAGGAGATTCTGCAGCGTCATTTCCATCAAAACCACCACATCGGTCTCGGGCGTACCTGTTTCCGTCAAGACCTTGCGACGCGCACCATCGAGCATGTCGTTGGTGGCGTACGTGACCGGGCGAAAACTGCCGCGCTCGACCAAAATCGATTTCTTATACAGAACCTCCGCAGGCTGCACCGTCTCACCTTCCGCGGTGAACATGACCGCATTCGTTAGTCCCTGACTAACCAGCTGCAGGCTCATCAAACGATTGTCGACGCCCGCGTAACTCGGCCCGGAAAATTTAATCATGTCCACCTCGAGCCGCCTCGGCGCGAGATTTTCGTGTAGCGACGAAATCAATTTCTCCGGCTGGTGATAATAAAACGCGCCGTAAAGCAAATTCACGCCAATGACGCCGAGCGCTTCCTGTTGATCAACGTTTTCTTCATCAAGCATGCGTACGTGAATGATGATCTCGCTTGGTTCGGACCGCGTTTTCGTTTGGAAGCGGACACCGAGCCAACCGTGTGCTTCGTGATGTTGCTTGAAACTGCGCGCCGCGACAGTGTCGGCAAAAACAAAAAATGTGCGCTCGTCTCCCATCTTTTCGTCCAAGCGCTCGAGCAACAACCTGTATTCATGGTCGAGCATCGTGTGCAGACGTTTGCGACTGACGTAGCGATCGCACGGTCCATAAATCGCGTCACTAAAACGCATGTCGTAAGCGGACATCGTCTTGGCGACCGTGCCCGACGCGCCACCGACATGGAAAAAACGACGCGCCACTTCCTGTCCGGCTCCGATCTCGGCAAAGGTGCCGTACTTATCTGTATCGAGATTGATTTGGAACGCCTTCTTGTTGGTCCCAATGTCCATCTCGGCATTCATACAAATTCTGTAGCGGCGATCTCTGATGGTCGCAAACGCTGTGCTGCGTTGTATCCGCCGCCGCTTATTGTAGCTGCCGCTGTCGTCAGCGGCAGGGTGAGGGAATCCTGCCGCCAGAGACGGCGGCAGCTACAACGGCGGCACTTACATCCGCACCAACTCCGCGCCCTTGGTCGGAATCCAGCCGCGCAGATTGTTTGGCAGCGCAGCATAGCTCCAATCACCGCGCGTACTCAAGATGTTGACTTCGCTTCCTGGCGGAAGCGCCAACACGCTATTGGCGTTGTCCGCGGTCGCTAGACGCGCATCGACATTTTTTCCGGTCACGATGGCGAGCGATTGCCCGCGATTTCCATTTTCGACTGTGTAAAGCGCGTAGAGAGCGCCAGCACTAAAAAGGAAAGCCACAATCATCACCAGTGCTCTCGCGGTTGAACGGCGAAACGCAAACATGGCCAGTGCAAAAATGCCGACCCAAAAACCTATTACTGCCATCCAGGCGTACGAGGCCGAACTTATCGAGAGGAGAAACCGCTCGGGCCGTTGCGCAGTCAGCTCCAGGGCGCGCGCCTGATCGCGCACGAGTTGCAAGTTCGCAGTCGCTTCGGCGTGGTGTGGATCGAGCGCAAGCACGCGCTCGTAATTGAGAATCGCACGCGCCAGATCGCCGCGGCGGTAATAAGCGTTCGCAAGATTGTAGAACAAAGTCGGATTGCATTCACCGGCACGAACGAGCGCCGCATAACCTTCGCCTGCTGCTTGAAAATGACCGGCTGCGTATTCGCGATTTGCCGCGGCAAAATCGCTCGCGGGATCGGCAAGCAATGCGCCTGCCGTCGCCAGGAAAAAAATAGCGGTTAGCCAAACGGATCTCATACGCGCAGATGCTCGATCAATTCCAAAACTTCCCGTTGTTCGTTAGGCGAAACCGTGTGATCGCCATTCGGACCTCCGCTGTAACGCAACTCGTCCTTCTGCTTAAACAAAGTTTCGAGCTGGTTACGCATGGCATCGTCGAGTCGAAAGGCCGTCGCAGCCGTTCCCGCATCCACCGTGTTGGGATTTACATTTTTCGCCAGCGCAGTCTTTAGCTGCACCGCGCGGGCTGCTTCCGCATAATATTCCTGGGACGGCGTATCCGCTCGCCGCAAACGTCTTTGCACTTCCGCTGCTTCGTGTTGCAGGTTCGCGCGTCGTTGCGCTTCGCGATCGCTTAGCCGCGATTGCCGCCATTTCCACCCAATGAATCCCAGCAGCACCACGAGCGGAACGATCTGCGCGAACCAGAATTTCGATTGCATGTAAATGGGCACAAACGATTCCCTTGTGCCGGGCCAATTGCTGATCTGGTAAAGAATGTCCTCGGGTTTTGATTCCGGCTTCGGGGTCGCTGCTTGAGCAGGAGCAGCCGCTGCCGCCGACGTTGATGCGATTGCACTTCCTTCGATTTTCACCGGAATCGCATCGCTTCGAAGCGTCACATATTTTTCGTCAACCGGATCGAAAAACGAAAAGACCAACGGAGGCACGTCTTTCTTTGGCTCGTTAGGCGTGAGGACGGTTTCAAATGTTTTTACGCCGCTTATTCCAACATCATCGTCCTGCTTGAAACTCGAAGACGGCGGATACTTGTGCCATCCGTGTTCATCCTCCGGTAACGGCGCGCTCACGCGATCGAAATTGCCACGGCCGGAAATGGTCGCCGTCACCGTGATCGGATCGCCTACCTGCACATTTTTCGGCTTTGCGTCCGCCTGCATGGTGAACGTGCCGATGGCGCCGGAAAATTCGGGCGGCGCGTTCGGCGGGAGCGGCTTTACTTCCAAAGTTACCGGCTTGCTTTCCACATCGATCTCCTGCCTTTCCAGAGTGTGACCAAAAGGATCGGCGAAAAATGGATCGGAGAACGGATCGTCCATGTTGAAAATATCGAAGGGCGAGCGGCCGCCCGGACTGGATGCCCGCGGAACGAGGACCGTTGCCGTCGCTTTGACTGGTCCAATTTCGAATTTGCCTGTCCGTGCTGCGGCGATGGCGGTCTTGAACGTGAAGACATCGTAGTATTGCCCACCAACGTTTTCGCGGCTTTGCGTTGCCTGCGACAATTTCTGCATTGTAAATCCCTGGCCTGAAACTTCCGGGCCATCCTTAATGTTCGCGCGGGTGCGGGAGTTGATATAGAGCCGCACTTCTGCCGGAATTAGTTCTCCGACATAAGCGGTGGTTTTTGTAAGAACGAGTTCGGCTGCCACCAGTTTCCGTGCATCGACGGATGCCGCGCCGCGCGCGGAGCGCTGTTGCATTCGCGCACCAGAATCCGCCACGCTCAATGTCAGCTCAGGTGTGCGCAGCGCGTTGCTGCCTGCCTGAATTTTTTGTGGCGGAATTCTGAACGTGCCAGTGCGTTCCGGCATAACGGTATAACTGTAAACAAAACTGTAACTGAATTGAAAATTGCGCCCTTCAATCATCTGCGATTGTCCGGTATAGCGGATGTCCAGTCCGTCCACGTTGATAACATCCGGCGGCTTCGCGCTCGGAGAACCTGTGATCTTAATTTGCAACTGCACCGGACGTCCGAGCACAGTTCGCGAACTCGTCAGCACCGCGGTTACGGATGGTTCCTCCGCGAACGCTGAAGTCGCGAGCAAGGTCGCCCCGAAAAGGAATGCCAGATATTTTTTATGCGTTCGAAACATTGCGCTCTACCAGTCGTTATAGACAGGACGCACGGCCCTGCGTTCATCAAGTTGCACGCGCTGCTCTTCATCTTTCATCGATTGCAAGAGGCGCATCGCCTGTTCCGGAGTCATCTCGCCTTCCTTCATCGGCTCTGCTTGAGCAATCTGCTGCGGTTTTTGATCGTTCTTTTCTTCACCGGTATTTTTGACGTCTCCGGCAAATTTCTTCTCCGGCGAACTAGCTGGCGTCGGAGTGGGGGATGCGCCTTCCGTCGACTGATTACCTTCTCCTGGAGTGGGTGACGGCGATTGCGCATTGCCGTTCTCATTCTCATTTGGAGAAGGAGAGGCGCCCTGTTCAGATTTATTTTCTTTTTCTTGCTGACCTTCTCCCGGAGACGGCGACGGAGATTCGTTTGGCGAAGGCGAGGGTGACGGAGAGGCGCCGCTTTGCGGCTGATTTTGCTTATCTTTTCCCGAATCCTTGTTTTCTCCTTTTGATTGGGACTGATTTTGATCCTGCTTGTCCTTGTCGCTTTTTCCCTGCTGATCCTTTTGTTGCTGCTGTCTTGTCCTTGTTCTGTTGTTGTTGATTCTGCTGGTCTTTGCCTTTGCCTGATTGCGGCGAAGGTGACGGCGATGGAGTCGGCGTGGGCGTTGGTTGCTGCTGCTTCTTTTTCTTCAGCTCTTCGATTTTCTTCTTAACAAACTCGTAGTTATCTTTTGCCTGCTTGTTCTGCGGCTGAAGTTTGAGTGTTTGATCGTAATGCTGCAACGCATTCGTCCAATCGGTTAGCTTCTTGTCGTCGCCCTTTTCGCTTTCGCCCCTTTGGTAAAGTGTGTTGCCGAGGTTGTAATGACTGCTGCTTTGCAAGCCGGAATCCTTCGAAAGCAAAGCCTGGCTAAAGGATTCCAATGCTTTCTTGTAATCTTTCATTTTGTAAGCAGCCGCACCGGAGTCGAATTGGATCTTATCCGTCGCGCGCGTCTGAGGATGGTCCTGCAACGTCTTCTGAAATGTCGTGTAGGCATCGTTGAATTTTTGCTGCTGATATAAGTCGAGTCCGGGAGCGCTCGCGTATCCGTTGTGAGCGAGGAATAGAAAAGCGATGATGCCAGCTATTGTTGTCTGTAGCGGCGGTCTATGACCGTCGCTAACTTTCTCGCCGGAAGTGCGACGGTCATAGACCGCCGCTACAGAAGAAGAAGAGCGCGCGCGTCGCTTTCGGTCGTTAATCAACATCGATACCGCGAGTGCGAGAATCGCCGCGCCTAATGGCCATTCGTAACGCTCGATCGGTCTGCGGGCCAGACGTGCGTCGATTTCACCCGCCTGCATTTTGCTCAGCCCTTGTTCGATCAACTGCTTCATCGTGCGCGGACCGTTCTCGAGATGGAGATAAAACCCGCCTGTTGCCTCCGCCACTTCCCGCAAACGTGTCTCATCCAATCTCGACTTCACGACCTGCCCCTTGCTGTCTTTCACAAATGCTGTCCCACCATCATCGCCGCCGATCGGAATGAGCGATCCTTCCTGCGTGCCTACGCCAATGGTGAAAATGCGCACACCGCTGTCTGCTGCCGCCTTCGCAGACTTAACCGCGTCGCCGCTCAATTCTTCGCCGTCGGTAAAGATAACAAGCGCTCGATTTCCCACCGCGCTCTTCCCGTAAGTCTGCACCGCCAGGTTGATCGCCGCGGAAATATTCGTTCCGCCTTCCGGAATCGTTTTCGTGTCGAGGTCGTTGATCGAATCAATCGCCGCGCTGTAATCAATTGTCAGCGGCGCCTGAAGAAACGCGCGTCCGGCAAAGGCGATCAAACCCACGCGATCGCCCTGCAAGTCATTTACCAGATCCTGCGTCGCGAGTTTTACGCGTTCCAAACGATTCGGCTGAACGTCGTTCGAGAGCATGCTGCGCGAAGTATCGACGGCAAAAATCAAATCGAGTCCCTTTCGCTTTCTTTCATCGTAGGTGTAACCCCAACGAGGTTGAGCCAGTGCGATCAGCGCAAAACTCAGCGCTGCAAGTATCAGCGCGTATTTCAGCATCCTCGCGAAACGATTCACCGTTCCCGCCAACTGCGAAAACAATCGTGGCGAAACAAACTCATGCATGCGCAACGCCGCACGCCGTTCTGCCCGGTAAAAAAGCAAAGCGCAAACCGGGATAAGCAACAATCCCCAAAACCAAATTGGCACCCCGAAACTCACGGCAATTTTTTCCAAATCGTTTGCGACAAGAGAACCTGTCCGATCAGCAACGCGCAGCCAGCCATGATGCACGCCGGAAAAAGATCGCGGTACTGCTGATATTTGTTCACCGTCACCGTCGATTTCTCCATCTTGTCGATGTCTCCATAAATCTGCTCGAGCGACTTGGTGTCGGTCGCGCGATAAAATTGTCCATTGGCGATACGTGCCACTTCACGCAAGCCGGCGTCATTGAAAGTCACACGCGTATTTTCGTAGAGCACGTTCCCCATCACATCGGTAACCGGATTTCCCGTGCGCGGATCCATCACCGGATAAGGGGCGATGCCATTGATTCCCGCACCGATCGCGTAAAGATGAATCTTTAACGCTTTGATCGCTTCCGCGGCGGTGTTAGGTGGAATTTTCCCGGCGTTATTTTCTCCGTCTGTCAGTAAGACAATCGCGCGGCTTTTCGAATTCTTGTCGTTCAACCTGTTCGCCGCCGCCGCCATCGCCGAACCGATCGCCGTGCTGTTTTCAACAAGTCCGATCCGCACACGCTCCAGATTCTGCAAAAGCCAATCGTGATCGAGCGTCATCGGGCTCACGACATACGGCCGTCCGCCAAACGCAATTAATCCAATGCGGTCGTTAGGCCGGGCTTCGATGAACTTGCGCGTGACTTCGCGAATCGCATCCAGACGCGTCGCGCGATCGCCGCCGATCGTGAAATCTTTCGTTAACATCGAACCGGAAACGTCGAGCACGATCATGATATCGATGCCGCTCGCCTGGACCTGGCTCAAACTCTTACCGAGCTGCGGGCGAGCGAGCGCGACAATAAGCAGAGTCAAACTAAGCAGCATCAACGCACGCAAAATTTTTCCCGCGCGCGAAGTACTAGCCTTGCCAATCCCACGCAGAACCGACGTGGATGAGAAGATGAGCGCCGCTGCCGGACCTCGCTGCCCTCGCAGGTAGGCAATCAGCGGCACGGCCAACAGAAGCCAAAGCATCCAGGGTCGCGCGAAAGAAAAACCGGTATCGTGCGAGAACCAATCAGGCAGTTGCAAGCTGACCTCCCTTCACAAAACGAAACGCTTCTTCCAGCAACAGCTCGCTGTCCGCCGTCGTCGCCTCGTAACGCGCGAACTTGATCAGATCGCAGCGATTCAGAAAATCGGTCAGGAGCGATTTGTCGTCTGCGGAAAATTCCGAACGCCGCGCCAGCGCCGTGAGAAATTCGACCGACGTTTGGCGGGTCAGGGGAAATTGATATTGCTCGGTCACGTAACGCCGCAAAATGTCGGAAACGCGAATGCTGAATTGATAAGGAGTTATCCGCTCGATCTCCACGCGCGCCGCTTCCAAACGCTCAAGCGCAAGATCGCGCGGCGAACGAACAAACGCAGGCCTGCGCATGCGCCGTCGAACGAGCCACCAAACAATCAGCCCGACGATCGTCAGCGCTGCGAATGCCGCAACGAAAACGACCCACGGCGGGACTAACGAGTAATCAACCGGTGGCGCGATGTCGTGAAATTCCTGGGCAAGAAGAACTCTCATGACGCGTCATCGAATGGCGAGCCGGCGTTCGCGTTGTTTGAAAAACGAACGAAGCGCCGGCAGATAATCGTCCCCGGTGCGCAGCGAAATCGCATCGATGTTGTTGCGTCGCAACGTGCGCTTTAATTCCGCTTCGTTCTCCTCTGCCAGATCGGCGAATCGTCTTCGCGTAGTTCGATCGGCCGTGTTGATTTCAAGCTGATCGCCCGTCTCTGCATCTTCGAGCGTGATGATGCCGATATTGGGAATCGTCCGCTCCCGTTCGTCTTCTACGTGAATAGCAATGAAATCGTGTCGTCGTCCGCTCACCGACAACGAGCGCGAGAAATCTCCCGTTTGAAAGTCCGAGATGAAAAAGACAACCGAACGACGAGTCACGACTTTGTTCAAATAATCGAGCGCGAGCGCCGGCGCGGTGCCGCGTCCGGCCGGTTCGAAAAACAGAATCTCGCGGATGATGCGCAGCGTGTGTGAACGGCCTTTCTTCGGCGGAATAAAAAGTTCCACGCGATCGGTGAAAAGGAGAAGGCCCGACCTTATCGTTGTTGCGGATGGCGCTGAAAGCGAGAAGGCACGCCACTTCCGCCGCAAGCTCACGTTTGGACTGCGAAACGCTTCCAAAACTTCCCGACGCGCTGACATCGACGACGAGAACGACAGTAAGTTCGCGTTCTTCAGTGAATTTTTTCACGTAAGCGGTGCCGAGCCGCGCGGTCACGTTCCAATCAATGGCACGGATTTCATCGCCCGGTTGATATTCGCGGACGTCCTCGAAATTCATGCCGCGCCCTTTAAAGACGCTGTGATAATCCCCAGCGAACGCTGTCTGGACCAAACCTTTGGTCTTGATTTCGAGCGCGCGGATCTTCTTCAGAATCTCGGCGGGAGTTTGTTGTGTTTCACTCATTGAGGATAAGAATTCTTAGCACGGTCATCCCGAGGTCGCCGCGGCGACCGAGGGACCTCGCGAACGTCTTTGTGCATTCGAGAGGTCCTTCGCTTCGCTCAGGATGACAGAGCTATTTTTGCTGCGTCGCTTTATCGCGGGATAAAAACAACTCACGGCACCGGCAGTCCTGCAAAAATCCGTTCGATGATTGTTTCGCTCGTGATCGATTCCGCTTCTGCTTCGTAACTGACAATGATGCGATGCCGCAGCACATCGGGTCCGATGCTTTTCACATCCTGCGGCGTGACATACCCGCGTCCGTTTAGGAAAGCATTCGCTCGCGCCGCAAGTGCGAGATAAATCGTGGCGCGTGGCGATGCGCCGTAACGCACGAGACCTTCCAAGGCCAGATTGTAGGTAGCCGGTTCGCGCGTCGCCCACACAACATCGACGATGTAATCCTTCACGCGATCGTCGATGTAAATGCTGTTCACGACCGAGCGTGCGTTGATGATCTGCTGAGGATCGACCACTGGGTTCACAGTCAGGTCAGGCGCAGACGTTGCCATCAAATCGAGAATCTGACGCTCTTCTGCTTTTTCCGGATAACCGACATTCAACTTCAACATGAAGCGATCGAGCTGCGCTTCCGGAAGTTGATAAGTGCCTTCCTGCTCGAGAGGGTTTTGCGTCGCAAGCACCAGGAACGGGTCGGAGAGGGGATACGTCTTTTCACCAATCGTGACCTGGCGTTCCTGCATCGCTTCGAGCAAAGCGCTCTGCACTTTGGCCGGCGCGCGATTGATTTCGTCGGCCAGAATTAAATTTGAAAAAAGCGGACCGAGCTTCGTCGTGAATTCGCCGCTGCGCGGATTGTAAATGAGCGTTCCAATCAAATCCGCCGGCAAAAGATCCGGGGTGAATTGCAGACGCTGGAAGCCGGTCTGGATGGCCGCCGCCATGGTCTTAACCGTTAGCGTTTTCGCGAGCCCCGGCACGCCTTCGAGCAGGATGTGGCCGTTGGCGAGCAACCCGAGTAACAGGCGATCAACCAGATATTTCTGCCCGATAACGACATGCCCGACCTGTTCGCGCAACGCCGGGATCCAGCGACCCAGCTCCTGGACTTGATGCGTGATTTCCTGCGTTGATCTCATAGGTTTTGTGAGACAAAAAACGAGCCGTTGCGTTCGAATAAAGCCAATCGCTTTCCCTCTTTACGCGAGCAGGCGATCGAGCGAATCCACGCAAATCTGCGACCATGTTTCCAGCGTATCGCGTCGCGCTTTCAATTCGTCTGCCGAAAGGAATGCCAGATTGGTGATCATTGCCTCCCGTTTTTGCACTTTCGGTTCAGCTAATCGGAACACGTGCACGATACCGAGATGGACTTGACCAACTTCTGTCGTGTCATCGTTTAACAGCGCAACGATGCGATCTTCGAACGGCGATTCAATTTTGATTTCTTCATTTACTTCGCGCTCGACGCCGGCGCGATAAGCATTTTCGTCCCAGGCGAAAAGAGATTCGTCTGTATCATTCATGTGGCCGCCGATTCCGATCGATCCTTTCGAAACGAGACGCTGCTCACCCGCTTTCTTCCCGCGAACGTAATACAGCACCGTGTTGCCGATGCGCGATGATCGCATAGGGAATGATCTGCTTGTGCGTCGGATCATTCTCGGCTTGGGAGCGTGGCAAAAAGAAATTGTTCTTACTGGAGAGAAACGAATTGAGATATCGCTGCGGTTCAAAGTTCAATCCGTGAAAGCTGCCGAGATCGTCGAACAGACTTCGCCTAACGACCAAAATATTTTCGTCAGGATTGTTCATCGAGATCGCTCAAAGGAGGTGTCAGCTATTTGGCCAACTAAAAAGAATACGTCAGTCCAAGTTGCGGACCGAGCAGATTCAAACTCGGGTTTGGATCTGTCTGGCCGCCGTTGGAGAGGTGTTGATAGAGAATGCCGGCCGTCGCTTTCCAGTGATCGTTCACTTTGTAGGAGACACCGGCCGCCGTCAGAATATTGAATGTAAAATCCTGGCCTTGCGCGCCGAAAACTTGCGCCCGGCTGTCGATGAACCCCGCACCAACGCCGCCCGAGATGTACGGAATCAATCGCGCTCCCGGCCTAACGAAATTGTAACGCAGGCCAATCGAAATACCGAAGTAACGATTTTCCGGTCCGCGAAAAATCGGTTCGGCCATCGCGAGGAAGTAGAGCTGATTGAAACCACGCAGCCAGCCGTCGCTGTGCACAGCGCCCCAGCGAACGCGGCCGGTGACGAATTGCGCGCCAATCTCGTAGCTGTTTGGGTTTCCGATAATGCCGAGCAGATATGCGGATTCTGTTGAGATTTCGAAACGCGGCGCGTCCAGGTCCTCCGTCAACCGCGTCGAAGCGGCTTCGCTTCCGGCGCGCGCCATCCCAACGATCCCCGCGAAGACGAACGCGACGCAAAGCAATTTTTTCATGAAAGCGCGTAGCATATTGCGGCCGGCTCGATTTGCAATTGCTGGGGAGCGCACGCGCCTCGCGTGCTGGTTTCGGCGCCCTCGCCGAAACAATCTTTTGCCTGCCATCGGGAAGAAGTTCGCGATCGCGAGGGCGCGATCGCCAGCACGCGAGGCGCGTGCGCTCCCCAGAAACCTAACCCCCATTTGTTAGGCGGGCACTTCAATCCACTGAGCCAAATCGGTCGGCAGGCGGCTCTTCCATGAACCAACTCCTTCAATCTCGATGCATGACGAATGTAGTGCATGCCTCGGCAAGAGAAGTGCGCGTTCAAGTTCCGGCGTCCAGCCACTCTTAATAAACCCGAGATAGTGGTTTTCATCAGGCCCATAAATCTTGTCGCCTACAATGGCATGTCCTACCGATGCAAGATGCACTCGAATCTGATGCGTTCGTCCGGTTTGCGGAATCGCGCGCACGATGGCGAAACATTCGCCCGCGCGAGTGAATCGCTCCGCGACATCAAATCGCGTCACGGCCTGCGCACCTTGCGGATGAATCGCCTGTTTTAACCAGATCTTGCGACGGACCGAACTCGCCCGCGCGCGCGATCGGCGCATCGACAGTTTGCGAATCCCACTCCGGCCAGCCCCAGACAATCGCCAGATATTCTTTTGCGATCCGCTGCTCCTGCATCAACAAACCGAAACGCCGCGCCGCCGCGGAAGTTTTCGCTATGAGCATCAATCCACTCGTCTCGCGATCGAGCCGATTGATGATGGAGACCTGTCCGCCATTTGCGATTTCAAACGCGAAGAGATTCCGCAACTCACTCCAGAGTGTGCGCGGACCGTTCGGTTTTGTCGGATGCACCAGCAGGAACGGAGGCTTTTCAACGACTGCATATTCGTCGGTCTCGGCGATTACTGAAAAATCCGGCACCGGCACTCTCGATTTTTCTTTCTCCACAATTACATCCGACATGATCTTTTTCGCGTAAGTATAGAAAGCTCATGCCGATTTACACTTTGTCGCGAACGCAAATTGTTCGAATGCCGCTCATGCAGTGTTGGGACTTTTTCTCCGATCCGCGAAATCTTGAAAAGATCACGCCGTCTTCCCTTCGCTTTCGCATCAAGACAGAATTGCCGTCGCAGATTTATCCCGGGCTCATGATTCAATACACGGTCTCGCCGCTATTCGGCCTGCCGCTCAATTGGCTGACTGAAATTGTCCAGGTCGATCGGCCGCGCTACTTCGCCGATGAACAGCGCAGTGGACCGTATCGACTCTGGCATCACGAACATTTCTTCCGAGAACTAAGCGATGGACGCGTGGAAGTCCGCGATCTCGTCCATTACGCACCGCCGTTCGGCCCGTTAGGCGCAATCATTAATGCGATCATTATCCGACGGCAGCTCGCGAAGATTTTTGATTTCCGTGCCCGGAAACTGGAAGCGATGGCAACCGGTTAGGTTCGATTCGTTTGCTTGACCTGGCTCGGAAAACCGCTTTACCTAACGCCGCAGCTTCGCCAGGAGGACTCGCCTTGGAACTAAAAGACATCAAAGCCATCATCGATTTGATGAGGAAGAACGATCTCTCGGTCTTCGAAATGGAGAAGGATGGCTTCAAGCTTAGACTGCAGAAAGGCACCACCGAAAAAACCGTTCTCACGCCGGTGGCTACTTCCGTGGCCATGCCGGTTGCGGCGCCTGTGGCTCAAACTCCGGTCGCTGCAGCGTCGACTGCTCCCGCAGAGAAAGCGGCCACAGAGAAGCTTAAGGAAATTACCTCGCCCATGGTGGGAACATTTTATCGTGCGGCTTCGCCCGATTCGCCTCACTTCGTCGATGTCGGCAGCGAAGTGAACGAAGAAACAGTCGTGTGCATCATCGAGGCGATGAAAGTGATGAACGAAATCAAAGCGGAAGCGAAAGGGATCATCGCCGAAGTGATTGCGGAAAACGGAAAGCCAGTTCAATTCGGGCAGGCGCTTTTCCGTGTGCGATGATGATGTCGCGCTCGCCGCGGCGAGCGTTTGTCGTAGCTCGCAAACGAGGCGCTTGCGTCACCATTGATGTTTGAAAAAATCCTCATCGCGAATCGTGGCGAAATTGCGCTGCGCGTGATTCGCGCCTGCAAGGAACTCGGCGTCCGCACCCTTGCGGTTTATTCCGACGCCGATGTCGATTCACTTCACGTGCAGTTGGCGGATGAAGCTATTTGTATTGGCGCGGCGGCAAGTTCGGAAAGCTATCTGAAAATCGATCGCATTATGAGTGCGGCGGAAGTGGGCGACGTGGATGCGATTCATCCCGGCTACGGTTTTCTTTCCGAGAACGCGCACTTTGCCGAAGTCTGCGAAAGTTGCCGCATCAAGTTCATCGGCCCGCCGGCCAAAGCGATGCACGCGATGGGCGACAAGAATTCCGCGCGCGAATGCGCGCGCAAAGCCGGCGTTCCCGTGACCCCCGGCAGTGACGGCATCGTCGAAAGCGACCAAGAGGCGATGAAGGTCGCGAAAAAAGTTGGCTATCCGGTGATGGTCAAAGCCGTCGCGGGCGGCGGCGGCCGTGGCATGCGCGCGGCGCACAATGACGCGAGTCTGGTGCAGGGATTTCACGCCGCGGGTTCGGAGGCGGAGAAAGCGTTCGGCAACGGCGCTGTTTATATCGAGAAACTAATCGTCAATCCGCATCACATTGAATTTCAAATTGTCGCCGATCAGCACGGACACACCATCCATCTCGGCGAGCGCGATTGTTCCATTCAGCGGCGCAATCAAAAAGTCATTGAGGAATGTCCGTCGCCATTTGTGAAGGCAGCGCTGCGAAAGAAGATGGGCAATGCTGCCGTGCGTCTTGCCCAATCGGTCGGTTATCAGAATGCAGGCACGATCGAGTTTTTAGTCGATGCCGATGGTCGTTTCTACTTCATCGAAATGAACACGCGCATTCAGGTCGAGCACACGATCACAGAGGAAGTTTACGGTTGCGATTTGGTGAAGGAACAAATTCGCATCGCGTCGGGAGAGAAACTTTCGCCGCATATCGCGCGCGCGGAGCCGCGGCTGCACGCGATCCAATGTCGCATCAACGCGGAGGACCCGGCCGCAAATTTTCAACCTTCACCGGGACGAATTAATTTTTATTATGCGCCCGGCGGACGAGGCGTGCGCATCGATTCGCATGTTTACACCGGCTACACCGTGCCGCCGTATTACGATTCGTTGATTTCGAAGTTGATCACCGTAGGCGCGACGCGCAATTCAGCGATCGCCCGGATGCGACGCGCTCTCGATGAATATTTTATTACCGGAATCAAAACGACGGTGCCATTTCATAACGCGATTCTTCGAAGCGCCGAGTTTCGCAACGGCACCTACGACACCGGCTTTGTCGCGCGCGTCATGGCCGCCGATACTTTTGAGCTGAAAGCGCCGCGCATACATGAGTAACCAGGGAGCGGCGGTTTCCAAAGCGCCGGCCGGGAAATTCGGCGGTTGGGAAACCGCCGCTCCTTGAAAGGCTTTGAGATGAAGATTCAGGATCTCACGGACCGCCTGCTCTATGGCATCCTGGATCTTAATTATGTTGATGTCGTAGATGCGCCCAACGTTGTGCGTTCGATGATCGCGGGCGGCGTCGATATAATACAGCTTCGCGGCAAGACGCAGGAAGTTGATAAATTAACGGCACTCGCAGCTGAATTGCATTTTATTACATCGAAAGATGAAGTGCCTCTCATTATCAACGACCACGCCGAGATTGCACGCTGGGTCGCCCTCGAAGGCATTCACCTGGGGCAGGACGATGTGCCAATCGCAGAAGCGCGGGAGATTGCAGGGCGGAACGTAATTGTTGGAAAATCCACACACAGTTTCGAGCAGGCGGTCGCGGCGCAGAAAGAAGACGCTGATTACATTGGATTCGGTCCACTATTCGCGACGCCGACCAAACCTGATTATCCGCCTATCGGTTTAGGCGCCATAAACAAGGTCCACGATGCAGTGCAGATTCCGATTTTCTGCATCGGCGGAATCAAGCTGGACAACCTGCTGCACGTGATCGCCGCGGGCGCACGACGCGTCGTCATCGTCTCCGGCCTCTTGCAAAGCAAACAATATTGCAGGCATACGCAGAGACCGCGAAGCGAGCCTTCTTGCCGCAATCCGCAATCGCTTTTCGAAATAACCAAGATTCTCTATGTCCGTACTCGTTGTTGGTTCCATCGCGCTCGACACCGTTAAGACTCCCGTCGAAGAACATGCCGACTTGTTAGGCGGCTCGGCTTCCTACGCGGCACTGGGCGCGAGTTTTTTTACACCGGTCAAAATGGTTGGCGTAGTCGGTGATGATTTTCCGGAATCGGAATTTCAATTTTGGAAATCGCGTCAGATCGAAACGGAAGGCGTGCAGCGCGTCGCGGGAAAAACATTTCGCTGGTCTGGCGAATACGCATGGGACTTGAACACGCGCGAGACGCGCTCGGTCGCGCTAAACGTTTTCGAAAAATTTCAGCCCGATTTGCCGAAGTCGTATCGCAAAAGCGATTTCGTCCTGCTCGCGAACATATCTCCCGAATTGCAATCGCATGTGCTCGATCAAATGGAGAAACCGCGCTTTGTCGTCGCCGACACGATGGATCTCTGGATCGAGATTGCGCGGCCCGCGCTCGATGCGCTCTTGCCGCGAGTCGATCTTCTGATTCTTAACGACAGCGAAGCGCGCGAGATGACGAAAGAGACGAGCCTGATCAAGGCCGGGCGAAAGATTCGCAAAGCGGGACCGCAATACGTCGCAATCAAAAAAGGCGAACATGGTGCATTACTCTTCGGCGAGGATGAGTTCTTCAGTTGTGGCGCCTATCCGTTGGAAGACATCCACGATCCGACTGGGGCAGGGGACACCTTCGCCGGCGGCATGGCCGGTTATCTCGCGGGCAATGTGAAAGGCGAAGTGAAATTTGCCGATCTGCGACGCGCGATGATTTACGGCAGCGTGCTCGCCAGCTTCAACGTCGAAGCGTTCAGCATGGAACGACTGCGCAGCCTAACGAAGGAGGAAATCCACGAGCGCTACGAAGTTTTCCGCGCCATGAGCCAGATCGAAGTGGCCGCGTAATGTCCTTTTCGAAAGTTCGTCGCGAGCGCGTTGTAGAGGCGCTTGTGCCAAGCGCCTGTTCACCTGGCTTTCGGCGCTTGGCACAAGCCCCGCTACAACCCCTTCCTTATTATAGTCCCTGCAACCGCTCAGTATTTGGGCTGAATCTTCGGCCAGGGAGGCGGAAAATCAGGTCAAGGCGACGATAGCGTCGGTCAAGGAAACGATGGCGTGGGTTCAGGGATCGGAAAATTTGGGCAAGGAAGCTGCGGTTTGAGTCACTGAGGGCCGGTCTTTGGCCAAGGATGCTGAAAATCTGGTCAAGAAAGCCTTTTCCTTAACCCAGAAGCTCCTGTCTGGACCAAGGAAACCTCCGCCTGGAGCAAGAAAACACCTGCCTTGTCATTGACTAGACCAGCGAAGATATCGCTTGCACGCCAAAAGCCGCAGACTTTCCGACACGCCAAAAGGGGCCGGTAAAGTCTTGCCTTTTGGGATGGCAATCCCTTATATCGAACGAACCCCGCTCCATTTATTTCGGGGCGATTTCTACCGCGCCTCAGACTAACGAGCAAAAAATCCCCTTATGAAAAAACGACAGAACACCTCCCAAGGCGCAACTGCGCTACGAAGCACGATCTCGGTGATGCTGATACTGGTCTCGGCGGTCTTACTGAGCCTGGCCGCATCACCCGGAGGAAACCGAGTCGGGCATGATGGCAGTGAGAGTACGGACAACGTTAAGACAAGTCCCGGGTGGACTGTTACCGGCAGCCTCGGCATCGCACGCTTTAATCACACGGCGACGCTGCTGCCCAATGGCAAGGTGCTGGTGGCGGGAGGAAACAATGGCGCGGTGAGTCTAGTTACTTGAGCAGCGCGGAGCTGTATGATCCGGCGACGGGAAGCTGGAGTGTCACCGGCAGCCTCGACACCGCACGCGAATATCACACGGCGACGCTGCTGCCCAATGGCAAGGTGCTGGTGGCGGGAGGACGAGAATAGCAGCACTGGTACTGCTTGAGCAGCGCGGAGCTGTATGATCCGGCGACGGGAAACTGGAGTATCACCGGCAGCCTCGACACCGCACGCAACCGTCACACGGCGACGCTGCTGCCCGATGGCAAGGTGCTGGTCGTCGGAGGATGGTTTTAATAGTGATTATCTTGAGCAGTGCAGAGCTGTATGATCCGGCGAGCGGGATCTGGAGTCCAACTGGGCAGCCTCTCAACCGGACGCACATTGCACACGGCGACGTTGCTGCCCAACGGCAAAGTGCTGGTCGCGGGAGGAGCCGGTAACGGTAGCGGTGATGGTTTCTTCTTGCGCAGCGCAGAGCTGTATGACCCGGCGAGCGGGATCTGGAGTACCACTGGCAGCCTTTTAACCGGACGCGTATTCGCACACGGCGACGTTGCTGCCCAATGGCAAGGTGCTGGTGGCGGGAGGATTCAGTAATGGCTCCTACTTAAGAAACGCGGAGCTGTATGATCCCGGCGAGTGGGAAGTGGAGCAGCAACTGGCAGCCTCGCGACACGGACGCGACTTGCACACGGCGACATTGCTGCCCAATGGCAAGGTGCTGGTGGCGGGAGGATAATAGTAGCAGCTTCTGCTGTGAGTAGCGCGGAGCTTTATGATCCGGCGAGCGGGAAGCTGGAGTCGCACTGCCAGCCTCTCACACCGGACGCGTATTGCACACGGCGACGCTGCTACCTCACGGCAAGGTGCTGGTGGAGGGAGGAGTCAATGACCTGGCAGTAGCGTTAGCTTGAGCAGCGCGGAGCTATATGAGCCGGCGAACGGGAAGCTGGAGCACCACCGGCAGCCTCGGCACCGCACGCGTATATCACACGGCGACGTTGCTGCCCTCCGGCAAGGTGCTGGTGGCGGGAGGATACGGCAGTAGCCCGGTGGTCTCTTGAGCAGCGCGGAGCTGTATGATCCGGCGACGGGAAGCTGGAGCAGCGACCGGTAGCCTCGTCACCGCACGCTGCGTTTCACACGGCGACGCTGCTGCCTCACGGCAAGGTGCTGGTGGCGGGAGGACGAAGTGACGACTGGCATTACTTGAGCAGCGCGGAGCTGTATGATCCAGCGACCGGAAGCTGGAGCAGCACCGGCAGCCTCGACACCGCACGCGCACGATCACACGGCGACGCTGCTGCCCTCACGGCAAGGTGCTGGTGGCGGGAGGACAGCAATTTCAATGGTTACTTGAGCAGCGCGGAGCTGTATGATCCGGCGACGGGAAGCTGGAGCAGCACCGGCAGCCTCAGCACCGCACGCTATTATCACACGGCGACGCTGCTGCCCTCAGGCAAGGTGCTGGTGGCAGGTGGGATACAGTGACAGTGGCTATTCTTGAGTAGCGCGGAGCTGTATGATCCGGCGACGGGAAACTGGAGCAGCACCGGCAGCCTTGACACCGCACGCGACGTTCACACGGCGACGCTGCTGCCCTCCGGCAAGGTATTGGTGGCGGGAGGATACGGTGACAATGTTACCTTGAGCAGCGCGGAGCTGTATGACCCGGCGACGGGAAGCTGGAGCAGCACCGGTAGCCTCGGCGATCGCACGCGTCTATCACACGGCGACGCTGCTGCCCACGGGCAAGGTGCTGGTAGCGGAGGACAGTTACGGTAACTGAACAGCGCGGAGCTATATGATCCGGCGACGGGAAGCTGGAGCAGCACGGGCAACCTTATCACTGCGCGCCATTTCACACGGCAACGTTGCTGCCTCCGGCAAGGTACTGGTGGCGGGAGGATTCAATGGTAATGGCTGGTACCTTGAGCAGCGCGGAGCTGTATGACCCGGGCCTTGGCTTTGATCCCGCGTGGCAACCTTTACTCACTACGGTCTCGCCCTCAATTCTGCCGAATGGTAGCGCGCTGACAGCTTCCGGTTCCCGTTTCAAAGGCATCTCCGAAGCTTCCGGCGGCAACGGCACGCAGAACTCTTCCTCCAACTATCCGCTGGTCCAACTGCTGAGCCTGACTAACGAGCAAACGCTTTTTCTGCCCGTGGATACGATGGCAGGCTGGTCGGACACCTCTTTCACTTCCAAGCCCCTCACCATCATGACAGACGAGTTCAAGCGGCTTTCCCGTTGGCTACGCACTGGTCACTGTCTTCACTAATGGTATCCCCAGTCAGTCGCAATTCGTGCTCGCTGCACCTGCACCTTCAGGCGAGTGCACAGTATGCCATAAGCGTACGCCAAAC
Source organism: uncultured Verrucomicrobiae bacterium (assembly GCA_963758535.1). Lineage (GTDB taxonomy): Bacteria > Verrucomicrobiota > Verrucomicrobiia > Chthoniobacterales > UBA10450 > JBBQFI01. The sequence goes on from CAVWVT010000008.1 coordinate 212,271, forward strand.
TCTTGTCCTCCCCTGCAACAGCATGGAGTTCCGTCGGCACCTCGATCACGGGGATACCGTAGGAGCCTGTCCAAGCGGCGCGGAGACGGAAAGATTGATTCGAATCGGCTCGGGCGGATCGAGCTCCTCCGAAAATGCCAGCCCGGCTCGGACCGATCTTAGTGTGGCGGCGAAGCCGCGTTATTTTAGCATCGCCCGCGGAGCGGCCGATCCACCTTCCTCGTTTCGTCCGAGTGGAGATTCCAATTTCAATCTTCTGATCCGAAGTCAGATGTTGTAGTGAAGTGGATCAATGAAATGGCTTCGCATACTCACGGCACTATGTGCGTTCCTCATTGTCAATGTTCACGCACCGGGCCTTGGGTGACACTGACGGATTGCGTTACCTCGCCAACGATGCGAACGATGGCGACAGCTTCCATGTCCGCTGCGGCCGGCAAGAACTATCTCTTCCGCCTTTATTTTGTCGATGCACCAGAAACCGCCTTGGAATTCGGCGAGCGTGTGAACGAGCAGGCCAAATATTTTGGCGTCACGCTTCCGCAAACGTTCAAGTGGGAGCAGCGGCGAAGAGTTTCGTGCGCGCGAAACTTTCCCATCCCTTTATCGTGCGAACGTGCATGCAGGACGCGCTGGGTCGGAGCAAAATGGAACGCTTCTATGCCTTCGTTGAAGTCGATCATCACGACCTGGGCGAAGAATTGGTTGCAAACGGCCTGGCCAGAGTTCCACGGCACCGACACGCGACCGCCGGGAATGAGTCGGAGTGGAAATGGAATGGCGGAAACTCGACCAACTGGAGCGCACGGCGAAGGAACAAAAGGTTGGCGCATGGGGCGTGAACGTGGGCGGTTGAACACGCGCGTGGTGAAAGCAAGGAACAATACGCCGTGCGATTCTTTCGACGCGTTCTTTCATCCCGAGCGTCTACACCCGACCCCAACGCCTCCGGCAACAGCCGGACCCGAGTTTCTCGGTACGAGCAGCGGTGTCTCGTAATACCGGCCGATCGTCGGAAAATATGGAGCGCTACTCAAAAGAAACTGGATGTGAACATAGCGACCGAGGAGGAACTGGTGCGATCTCCCCGGGATTGGACAGATTCTCGCAGCGACGAATCGTCGCGGCGCGCCCATTCAAGAGCGCTGATGATCTTCGGCGCGTCAAAGGGATCGGGACCGAAGAAATACGAGAAGATTCGGCCGTTTTTTAATTGATGCGGAGTCGTCCGACAACCCGAGGCACGCTTTTTACGGAAAATTCCAGTAAACCACAAATATTTTGATCGACTGAACCAGGGCGCTTGCGGTAAAAGGCTCCATCGTTTCCACACCTTACAACACGTTTTCGAGCAGCGATCGGAAGCTGGTTCGCCGTCAGGCGACCGATTTCTCGTTTGCTTGCGCTGCTCTCGCTTATCGTAGCATGCGTTCTCCCAATTTCCGCGTCACAGGCGCAGACGCCTGCGACCGTCGGACAATGGTCGGCCCCGGTAACCTGGCCATACCTGGCAGTGCATGCTCATGTTCTTCCTACCGGCAAGGTGCTGTGGTGGCCTTCGTTCGATAACGGGGATAATCCGACGGAATGGGATCCTGCGACAGGCACGAACAGGGCATTGCCCCACTTGGGAGCAAACGTTTTCTGTTCCGGCCATTCCTTTCTGGCTGATGGAAAGCTTTTCGTGGCCGGTGGACACATATTCAACTGGGTCGGCTTGCCCAACGCGTATACTTATAATTCGTCGAATGGCGTCTGGACGCGGCTGCCTGATATGAATAATGGCCGCTGGTACCCGACGAACACTACCCTGGCCAATGGAGACGTTCTGGTGGTCAGCGGCTGGATTGATACCGGAGTAGGCGTCAATGTCGAGCCTCAGGTATGGCAGACAGCTACCGGCTCCTGGCGAAACCTCACCGCCGCGCATCTAGTATTACCTTTCTACCCGTTCATGTTTGGTGCGCCCAATGGCAAGGTGTTCTGCGCCGGACCTGCGCGGCTCTCACGGTATTTGAGCGTTTCTGGCACTGGGGCGTGGAGTTCGGTGGGGAATAATAAGTTCGGCACGCGCAACTGGGGATCAGCCGTCATGTACGATAACGGCAAAATATTGCTCATGGGAGGGACGCCCTGCGATCCTTACTCTAGTTGCTCTACATCGCCGACAGCGACCGCGGAGATAATTGACCTTAACTAGCGGAACTCCCGCCTGGAGCTACACCGCATCGATGGCGGGCGCTCGCAAGCTCCATAACGCGACATTGCTGGCGGACGGGAAAGTGCTGGTGACTGGCGGCAGCAGAGGAAAGGAAGATCCCAATAGTGTATCGACTAATCCCGCTTATACCGCCGAGATGTGGGATCCGGCAACCGGCACCTGGTCTACGATGGCGAGCTTCACGGTTTTCCGAGGCTACCATTCCACTGCACTCTTGCTGCCTGACGGGCGGGTTTTGTCAGCAGGTGGTGAACTTGGGGGGCCGTCCGCAGAAATTTACTCGCCTCCCTACCTGTTTAAAGGCACCCGGCCAACGATTAGCTCTGCCCCGGCAAGCGTTGCCTACGGACAGTCGTTCTTCGTGGGCACACCTGACGCGACGAGTATCTCGAAGATAACGATGATCGCGTTAGGTTCAGTTACCCATGGCTTCAATATGGGTCAGCGGATAGTCCGGCCGACGTTCTCGCAAGGTAGCGGGGGACTGAACGTGACGGCCCCTGCCAGCGGCAACGTTGCGCCACCGGGCTATTACATGCTGTTCATTTTGAATTCCACCGGCGTCCCATCCGTGGCGAAGATGGTTCAAGTCGGTAGCAGTGCTTCTCCAACGCCGACTCCAACTCCAACACCGTACTCCAACTGCGCTACTCCGACTCCAACCACCTACTGCCGACCCCGATTCCAACACCGACACCACTACCGTCACCGACGGGGACGTTTTATCGCGCGATCAACCTGAACGGTCCGGCCATGACTATCGATGGCCACAACTGGGAGGCCAATACGTCGACGACAGTCAATTTCAGCACGAACGGCACGGCTTACAGCAATTCCAGCGTCGTCTTTAATCCGCCCCTGGATGCTGCCCACGCCACCATGCTGCGGACGTTTCGCGATAACGGTGATCTGCAGTGTAATCTGACCAGTGTGCCTAATGGTAACTATGATGTCTACGTGTGGACTTTTGAGGACGACCACTCTTTGAACGCCACTTTGTCGGTCAACGGAAACGTTGTTTTGCCTAGTTACAACACCGGCTCCACCGGACACTGGGACCGCCTGGGGCCGTACTTAACGACGGTGAGCAATGGGACCATACAGATCGGATACCGGTGTAACACCCAAGGCGACACAGGCTTTCTCAGTGGAGTAGAAGTATGGCTCAAGACAGCATCGACTCCAACACCAACGGCAACGCCGACACCGACGGCCACGCCAACACCGACGGCCACGCCAACACCTACACCAACGCCAACTCCCGCACCGACCCCAACACCAACCCCCACGCCTACACCAACCCAACTCCAACCGACTCGACTCCAACACCTACTGCGACCCCAACACCGACACCACTACCGTCACCGACGGAGACGTTTTATCGCGCGATCAACCTGAACGGTTCGGCCATAACTATCGACGGCCACAACTGGGAGGCCAATACGTCGACGACAGTCAATTTCAGCACGAACGGCACGGCTTATAGCGATCCCAACGTCGTCTTTAATCCGTCCCTGGATGCTGCCCACGCCACCATGCTGCGGACGTTTCGGGATAACGGTGATCTGCAGTGTAATCTGACCAGTGTGCCTAATGGCAACTATGATGTCTACGTGTGGACTTTTGAGGACGACCAATCTTTGAACGCCACTTTGTCGATCAATGGAAACGTTGTTTTGCCTAGTTACAACACCGGCTCCACCGGACACTGGGACCGCCTGGGGCCGTACTTAACGACGGTGAGCAATGGGACTATACAGATCGAATACCGGTGTAATACCCAAGGCGATACAGGCTTTCTCAGTGGAGTAGAAGTGTGGCTCAAGACAGGATCGACCATCACGCCATGAGACGGATGTTCATATCAATACGTCAGTCCCATCTACATGCCATACTGGTTTTGGCATTTTCGCTGTTACTGGCAGAAATCCTGTCGGTGCAAAATTCGTTAGCGCAAACCGCTACCTACACCGTAGTAGAGATTACTCCCGCTGGCGAAATTCCCATTCGACTGAACAATTTTGGTGACGTTGTTGGAAGAGGAGGAGGGTCTGGCCAGGCCCAAGCCATGTTCTGGACGCGCGGTAACATGCAAGCGAAGCGTTTGGGTGCTTTGCTCGCGGGCGATTACAGTTCCGCCTCGGCGATCAATGATACGGGAGAAATAACTGGATTCTCAAATACCGCCACGTCAGTTGTCCCATTCGTTTGGAGTCAAAAAGGTGGCTGGCAACAGATTCCTTTGCTTGCAGGCGATAACGGCGGCCAGGGATTGGCCATCAATAAATCCGGCGACGTCGTCGGATATTCGTCCGGTGCAAATGGGACCAGAGCGTTTCGGTGGACGCGAACGGGAGGCATTTGCAAGCTTGGTTCTCTGCCGGGAGGCAATTACAGTCGAGCTTGCGCTATTAACGATTCAGCTCAGGTCGTCGGCACGTCTGACGGCCCGGCTGGCAAGCGAGCGGTCTTATGGACGAACGATGGACAAATCCGCGACCTGGGTACCTTGCCCGGAGATATCGCAAGTGAAGCTACTGCGATCAGTAATGCCGGCGAGGTTGTAGGATACTCAAAAGGTGCGGGTGGTTTGCACGCATTTTTGTGGACGGCGGCGACCGGCATGCAAAGTATCGGAACGCTTCCCGGCGGCAACGCGAGCCGCGCTCTTGGTGTCAACGACGCAGGTTATGTCGTCGGCAGTTCTTCGACTTTATCGGGCGATCATGCGTTTATCTGGACGAAGCAAGGCGGTATGACCGATCTGAACAGCGCTGCCTCTGCGGGTCTGGGCGTGGTTTTCGCCGAGGCGCATGCGATTAACAACGTTGGTCAGATCCTTATTCTAGGTAAGACGATGCCCGACGCTGCCTCGAGCGGACGAGCCGCTCATTCGGCGCACGATTGCGCTGTTGCGCCCGCCACAGCCTTCGTGCTTACACCTGCTCCGGCGGAGTAGCCGTTCAGACAAGCTCGAGTCGGATCGATGCGGCGCGTCCATTCAAGAGGCGATAATCTGCCGTGCGTCAAAGGCCTCCGGCGGAAGGATGCGGGAAAACCAGGCCGCCGCTCTTCGATTGAAGTGGAGAAACGCGCCCGTGAAGATTCGAACTTCAAACCTTCTGATCCGTAGTCAGATGCTCTATCCAGTTGAGCTACGGGCGCTGAAGAGAGCCTAATTTGCGGAGGATGCTTGGAGCGTCAACCGGAACTCGAATGTGATCGACTGCTCCACGAGTTCGATGGCAGCAATGACGTGAGCTTCTCCAGAAGCTTGCCTAACACACGAAGGAATTCTCTTGCCCAGCGAAATCTCGGCTCTTCAGACTTCTGAGCTGCAAATCCATGATGAAACACGACGTCCGGGGGGAAGTTTCATTTTCATTTTAGCGGCCCTGGGACGACACGCTCCTGCAACGTATAACCCTTCGCCTCGAGATCTTGTTTCAGCGCGGGAGAAACCTCGCCGGTTACCGCAACAAGACGGGCCGGTTTGTCTTTGAATTGTGATTGAATCGCTTTGGTGAAGTCTGCCGCCATTTTCGTGCGCGCGGCGTAATCCCATTGCAGTGCAATGACGACGGTTCCATCCTTCGCCACCGAAACGGGGAAATCGCCGATGAGCGTGATGCGAGCGAGAGGCTTCTCGCCGTTGTGTAATTTGCTCATGAGCGCGGCCGTCTGAACGCAGAAGATGGCGTCGGATTCGGCCTGGCTGGTTTCGCCGGCCAGCCGGATAAACGCACGCCGATTCGCGACGCCGTCGAGAGATTTGAGATTCAGGGTAAAGGCTGTTTGCGCAGTCGGAGAGAAAGCGCCATTTCCTAACAAGCGCGCGGCTTCTTTGTCGGTCGCTCCCATGGCCATAAGCTCTTTGCGATTCAACTTTTTCAGGTCGGCTGGGGAATTTGCGCGCAAGACATCCTCCAATTTTTCTTGGATCCCGGTAGTCGTTAGGGCGATGCCAGCTGCGCCGCCGATCGGCATGGTCGCGAGCGCGAATGTGGCGCCGCCGGCAAACGACGCCCATGAAATTCCGTCCAGCTCATGTTGGAGCACCGTGTTGCTGCTATAGGGATCGACTCCGAGACTGATCGCAACTTTTCGCTTTGTGTCGGAGAAGCCGATCATCTGCTGCATCTTGCTTCCTTCGTAGCGATCCGATTCGTCGCCCTTCTTTCCGATATTCTTGATCGAATTGCCGGCGCCTTTCATGAATTTCATGATTCCCTTGGGGGCGCTTTGAATAGTGCCCACCGGATCGGTGGCGATATGTTTGGCCGTCGCGAGCGGGCTCTTCGCGGCCTTGACCAGCGCATCTTTGTACTGATCGGTGCGTGAAACCTCCTTCAGTTTCGCGATTGCGTTGATTTCGTTGATTCGCCTAACGAGCATTTCGTTGCCTTCCGCTTCAAAAACGCCGAAGTCCGATTCAATTGTGAAACGGTTCGCGCCGGAGTACGTCGGGACCTCTTCCTGGACCTTGAAATGCGGTCCTTGCAGAAACTCCGGACGTAAGATTTCGCTCGCCTTTAATTCCGGGAGCGTTTCGTAGGCTTCCGCTGCCACCGGCGACGTAGATACTTCCTGCGCCGGAGTACAGACGACTGCGGTTAGGGAAAAGAGAAACAATAGGACAGATGAAATTGACGAGTTTTTCATAGAACCTTCCTCACGGCGCCGCGATCTTAGCTGCGTGCCGCCGGCCGGGGGCATTGGACCTTGGTCTTATCCGCGGTCTGCGCTAGGGCGCAAAACCGGGAAGTCCCACTCGAATGGACTGGGAAAAATTTGGAGCGTAGTCGGATTTACGCGCGACCGGATTGATCAGGCTACGGCGCTTCAGTTCTGTGAACGGCAGCGTGTGATCGAGTGCACCATGCTCGTAAAGCATTTCATCGGCAAAACCATTCAGCAAAATCCGCCAATCCCATGGCTCGCGTTGCGATGTCGCGCGTTGCGTGCGAATACTCGTCGTGCAATTGGTCGTTAGGGCATTATACCAGCGCGGATGCGCATGTAATGCGTTCAGCGTCGCGAGATATTCGAGGAAACGCTGACGCACCGCAGCCGGCGTGGCCGTTGTGCGATAAAGGTAAACGTCTTCCCCCGGCCGAAAATTGCTGCGCACACGAATAACATCGCGCTCGTCCGCACAGACGTAGATTAGCTCGGCGCGCCGATAGAGTCCGCCGATGGCTGAAAACTCTTCGCCAACTTCGAGTCTCGTTTCGATCGAAAAACAAATTGGCGGCGCATCATCGAATTGGAAGCTCAAAATTGGATGCGCCATCCATTTCGAACCCCAGTAAATAATCGCTAGATCGATCCCGCGCAGTCTTGCCAGGGCAACGACTCGCGTTTCCCAGCGTGGCGTATAGTCGGTCTCGGTGCGGTATTCGCAGTTGCGCACATTGTGCAACATCACGCGATCGCCGTCGATTTCCGCCGACGCTGTTCGCGCCACGTCGGGTTGCCACTCGCGATTGTTCGAAGGCTGCAACGTCAACCACCAGGCTAGTACCGCGACGAATCCGCCTGCGACCAAGGCCCGCGCGCGCCGTCTATTTTTCATTGCGAAGAAAATCGCAACGACAGCTAACGCATAACCAATCGCTATCGCTTTTCTCAAAAAGGAAATTGGAAAATCAAACCAAAGCGCACCGAATACCCAAACGGTGAGGACGAATAGAAAAATCCAGAGCGAAGCAAGAAAAAGACTGCGTCCGAAGCTTCTCACTTCACGAATCAGAAGGAATGCGATCTAAGCTTCTTACCGCGACGGACCTTCGCGACTCGCGTAGTAGGCTTGCACTTCCGCTTTATCCAGAGCGCCGTCGCGATTCTTGTCTGCCTCCCGCAAGATCTTGTTCGCGATTCCGTGCGCACGGCCATACTCGATCGCTTCTTCTTTCGTGACCACTCCATCGCCATTCGCGTCGCGCTTTTTAAAATCAGCGGCTCGTTTCGGATCGCCCGCAGCCCATTCCTCTTTCGTCATGCGTCCATCGTGATTCGCATCGCGCGAATTGAAGATTTCGTTCACGAGAAAATCGCTCGCTTCATCGCGCGACAATTTTCCGTCGTGATTTGCATCAGCTTCTTCGAAACCACCGGCACCCGTGCTGGCGGTCGCCTCGCCCGGTTGCAGATTTTTGTTCGTGGCGCAGGAAGTGACGATGAGGCCAGCAACCACGGCGAGGAACAGCCGAGACTGCCTGCTCGGATCAAGTAGAACACCGAGACGTTGATATTTTCTTTTCATATTCGAACTCCAGATTGCCAACTCTTGTATTAAGACATGCCAATCATATCAATGTGCAATTGCGGTAAGATTTACTCTCTACGAGTCGTCCTCGAAGTTTGTAACATGGAATCACGGGGCTAAGAATACTGGATATCATCAGCGCAAGAACTCCGACACTTTTGCCACGGTGTCGTTCTGTTTGAGGATTTCGACGTGCTCGTAGGGAAAATGGACAACGGAGGAAGCCGTTCTTTTGATGCGCGGATCAGTTTCGCTTTCCACTGTGACGACACCGTCACTCTCGCCTTTGTTCGAGCCATAGATAAGATAATAGGTCGTCCCTTCGGGCAACGGGGACGCATAGAGTGCAGTCAGGAAGTCACTGTCCGGCGCGACATCAAGCCACGACGGCACCGGTTTCTTTAGATGTCGAATTCCGGAGGCCGCGGCCTTGTGGCCACCCCATGGAGTCGAGATGCTGACGAACTTGGGAATGAAATTCACGCCGGCTCTCTGCACTGCCGGACCAAGAGCCGCCCGTGCGACAAGCCCACCCATACTGTGGGCCACAATGTAGCATCTGGTAAAGCCATCGCGTTGTTTGAGCGCGTCCAGCCCGGTAGCCAAAGCTCGCGCAACTCGCTCCAAACGCATCCCACTTGGATAATGAAAAAACCATGGCTGGTATTTGCTCCTATCGAGATGTTCCATGAGGTAGCGCAGGTCCTGGGGGCTGCCGCCGATGCCATAAACGAAGAGAACCGGGATCCGGTTTGAATCGTACGGCTCGAGGAAATAAATACCTAACGAATTACCACTCAGGAAATCCAGCGGTCGCCACAAACCGCCGCTGCCTTCTTTTTCAGCGAAGCGCTTTTCGTCGAGAGATACCACATCTCCCAAAGCCATGTTCAATTTCCCGCCGAGCGATTGATCCTCTTTAGGAACTGCGATAACGGTTCCCGGAGGCAAACCATAATCACGCCGAAGTGTCAGCTTCCAGATTTTCGGCTGCACATTGGGATCGTCTAGCCGGAGCGGTCTAAGATCCCTCACAAACGCGAGCGGCTCTCCCGCATCGTAGGCTCGGTTGCCATTCTCGTCGGTAAAAGCGCCCACTCGATAGGTCTGATTGGTGAGCAAGCTGAAGGATGCAATGCCATCCGGCCGGACTCGCTGGAAGCCGGCCGACGCCTTGCGTTCTCCATTTTCCATGACCCACGCCAGTGCATACGTCGGCGGGATCGCCTTTGGAGCGGGGATCACTTGAATTGTGATTGCGCCACGAGCTTCCAGTTTCTCAACCTGGCGTCGAAGGCCTATGATGGAACAAGCGGGTAACACCACGCACAACCCGAGACACCATTGCAAACCGTTTGCGAAAATTTTTCGACAAAAATTAAGTGTCATTGTCGTTATCTATCGTTAGGCGTGTCGATTATCTGGCTCGGGCGTTTAGCGTTAGAATCCGGTGAACTTCCGCGATTGCTTGTGGGTTGCCAGGTGTGCTGTGATCTGATGGAACGACACATTCGCTCGCGGCGCCATCGAGATGACTGCTCCAGTAAGCCACCACACCATCGCTACTGTTCGGTGTATCTCTACGACCACGGTCGCCGACGATAGTGTGATACGGAATTCCAGGCGAAATGGGAATCTTGTTGATGGCGACAACAAAACGATTGTTCGGAGCGAGCGTATCGACGCTGTTCGGAAACCGCTTTAGTTGCAGCGCAGCCGGGTCCGCGGTTAGCGCCTCTTGCAAGGTCTTGCCGACGTTGAGCATTCGAACCGGGGTACGCACCAGCATCGATCCGATGCGACCAATCCAATTTTTCGCAAGGTCACTTCCGCGATGCGGGGCGGAGAGAAAAATGACCCGACCTATTTCGCGTCGACGATGAAAGATAAGCGCGTTCTCCAAAAGGCGTTTACTTTGCGGTTCCATTTTCACTTCAGATGGCGGACGCCCGAATCCGCTAAGCCAAAGAGTCAATCCGCTATCGGTAATCAAAGTGCGCGTGATACAGCCCCCCATGCTATGGCCCACCACCACCATCGGCTTGCGCAGCGGATATTTCTTCTCGATTGCGTCGAGTTCCTGGCGAAGGATCGCGGCAGAATAGGGATAAGGGTAACCGCTGGGATAGCTGTAGAACCAAAACTGATAGCCGTGCCGTATTTCCGGATCGCTGCGCAAGTTATTTAGCATCGGCACCCAGCTTGCCGGCGTGTCCATGAGGCCGTGCACGACGAGAAGGACGCGCTTGTTAGGGTTGTAGGGTTCGAGGCGGGCCACGCGCGCGGTAGTCGCGTATTGCTCGGGCCGCAGGAGCCGCGCCAAGCCCAGTCTCTCCGGATGTTCATTCGCGAGTAACAATGCAAAGGAAGCGGTAAAATCGGCTGCCAGCGGATAGCTGTGCCTTCCAACGCGAACGGTCTCCTTGGCCAGCGGATCTTCGATGGAAATAGTGCAACGCGAACCTTCGAATTGCGCGATTGCGGTAACGCCATAATAGATGACCGGCGGAGCAAAGGCCTCGCTCGCTTGCTTTGCTGTGAGAGTCCGCCTCGCCACGAGCGGCGCTCCGAGTCCTTCCTTGACTACATGGTCGGCCACGTAGGTACCTTTGAAACGAATCTCATCAGCCGGAATCAAATTGTAGGACGCAAGGTTCCACTCCGGTCGAGGATCGGGTTTCCATGTGAGAGTAAACTCACCATTCGCTCCAACACCTAACGGATGAGTCCACGGATCGAGCCTGGCATTGCGAACCACGGTAAAGATGCGGGCCACCGCGAAGTCGTAACTGCGCCGCGCCTCGATGTTCGCGGGATCGCGATTGAGCTCGTGCAATGAATCTCGCGCCGCGGTGACATACGCGCCGAGCGCGACAAGCGGCTGACTCCGCTCTAGAGACTGTCCGCGATCAATTGTTTCCGCGACCAGACGACTCGGGCCTGAAGTAAGAGGGAATGAAGCTGGAGGTTTTTCCGAAACGACAGCGATCTTGGCGCAGCCGGTCAGGACAATTGCACAAACCGAGAACAGGAATTTCAACAGCTTCGACTTCACGGCTTCGCCTCCGCTTCGCGATCAAAGGAGCTTGAGTTCACAGCCGTCGTTTCCCGGCTCGTTTCAATGAGGGTGCCTTCCTTATCTGCGTCTTCCGCCGCTTGATCGCGTCCGTTCGCCGCGGCTACGCTCGGAACCGCCACTGCGCTCAAACTGACTGACACGTTGGGTCTGACGATCGCCCTTCTGACGCGAGCGTGCCGCTGAGTCCAATGAATCAAGTGTCTTGTTGTCGAAATTGCGCGGGGAAGTCGCAGACGCCGTTTGCGTGCGGGTGCTCGTGCCACTGCTGCGAGTTTGCTGCGCTGTGGATGTCGATTGCCGGGCGGCTGCATTATTTCGCGATTGCGGCGAGGAAGGACGATCAGGCGTTGATCCCGTTGGGCTCGACCAGTTACCGTTCGAGTCGCGCTTATAGACATTACCGTCTTTACCGACATACATGTTGTCATTCTTGTCTTTCGCGACCGCGCCCTGACCGCGTGCCGTATCCCACGCTACGGCCTGACCGCCTTTACTATTTTCCGCCCAACCCACCGTTCCGCGCGCGCCTGATTCATGCCCGCCCCAGGCTGACTTGTTGCCTTGCTCGGCGTAGAAACGGCCAGAGGATCCGTAGGGAGTGTTACGAGTAGCGCGCGCGGCATAGGTATCGGTGTAAGGATTGTATGCCTGGCGTACACTTGCGCTGCCGCCTGCTGGGCCATAGGCATAGGCGCCGCGTGAATAGGTGCCCGTATAAGGATTGTAAGCGGCGTATCCTCCGGCAGCCCCCCCATAGGGTCCGTAGTGGTGCGCCGCATTGTAGTAACCACCGTAGCCGTAATGGTAGTGGGCACCGCAGCCGTAGGAGTAATAGTAAGGCGCGGGCCAGCAATAGTAGCAGTTGTTATTGATAGCCGCGCCGACCAAAAGACCCGCACCAAACATTAGGACGCCAGTCGCTGCTACATACTCGCCGCTGTAACCAGATGTCTGCGTATAGACGACCGTCGTGCCATCCACGCTTTTGATCTTTACATAAGTGACATTGTGCAGCGGATGCTTTGCCGGGATAGTATAAATCTCGCTAGGAATCTTTGTGCAATAGGCCCATGGCCCTTTTGCTGTCCCGCCGCAATACCAGGCGCCCTTTTCGCAAACATAATAACCGCCGTTAACCAGTAGCACCGCGTTGGCCGAATTTGTCGCATACTGCACCCCAGTTGTTCCTTTGATCGGTTCGAATTTCGGTTCCCCGGCATAGGCCACCTCCAGCTTCGCGTCCGAAGCCTTTACCGTTGTCGTCCTCGGGACCGAGGCAAGCATGACTGCATCTTTCGCTTCTTCCGTCCCCGGAACGGCCGACTTAACGTTGGCAACAGGACTGTCGTCAGGAATGGCGGCAAAATCGGGCGGCAAATCCTTGCTCGCGGCCGACCAAGGACCGGACAACTCCGCCGCGCGAAACCAGCGGCCAGCGACCAGGAAGTAAAACTGCTTGTCGGCGTTGTTCCGGAAAACTGTGCTATCAGTGTTCGTCACTTTCATGAGCTTCGTGCCTTTGACCGGCGCGTAAGCCGGTTCGCCGTCGGTTACGATCATCTCTGTAGGTTCGCTCGTGACGAAAACCGCCGGAATGGTCTTTGCCTTTTTACCCGGAATGGCTTTGCGCACGTCAGACCAATTCTCGTTACGAGGCAGTTTTGACAAGTCGGCCGGCAGTTTGTCTGCCGCAGCCCATGGCCCTTTGATCGGGTCAGTAGCAGTCAGCCAGCTATCCTTATTCAACAGGTAATACTTCGAGTCACTCGTGTCGAAGAAGACATCCCAATTGGTGTTCACCGCGAACATCAGGTCGGGTTTTTCCTTCTCGACCGGCTTCATCTGCGGCGAGCCCATGAACATGACGAGCACAGCCGGCTTTGCACTGTAGAGAATCTTTGGCGGATCAAGATTGACTTCGACCGGCGGCTGCTCCGTTGTTTTGGCCGGATCGAGCATGGCGAGCACTCGATCAAGTGAAATTACCATGGCCGAGGACTCCGGGATCATCGCGCGGACGGCTTTCTCAAAAGCGGCGGAATCTTCTTCGCTGGCTCCGGGAAACCGCAACTCGTAACCGGTGCGATTGATTGCAACCGTGCGCGAGCTCTCGTCCACGGCAGTATCAGCGTCACCTTCCGCCACGCCATAGACTTCTTTCTTGCCTGCCGGCGTCAGCGCAACAACTGCGCGGTAATGCAGTTTCGTGTAGTCGTCCCACGAATCCACTTGCGGTTGATACACGATCAACTTGGTCCCGTTCGCGCTGTATTCGCGCGGCCAACCAGGGTCACTGAGTGCAGAAGACACTTTGTTCGACTCGTTAGGATTCGCGCCGAGAGCAACGATTGTGGTAAGCGTTAGAATTATGACACAAGAAAGAATGGATGATCTTTTCATAAGCTGAGACCTAGTTCCGCGCCGCAACCAGCGCGCGCGATTAGCTCAGTGATATGGCGGACGAACTTCTGCGGCTATTGGACTTTGGTCCCATGCTCGACGCCACGGGCACGACGTCGACAAATGTCTGCGCCTAGCTCTGCGATGAGGGCTGGATTGACTTGCGTAGCTGCGTTGTGTTTGTCCAGAACCTTTGCGAAGCCGACGCCCCATTGCTGAAGTGCGCCGCCGATGTCTGTGATGCGGACGTTGAGCATTCGGACGAAATCCTTACGCACGATCTGGACACTTCCACTTCCCGGGTTCGGGGATCCGGGAATGAAAATGGTGAGATCTTCATCGCCATGATCCTCGATCACGAGCACAAAGCATTCGACTCCCGGTCGAACAGTAAGCAAACCCGGCTTGACCACGCCTTCGCGGCTCGCATCGCTGAGTCCGCCAACGATCGCACGCACGGCAGCGTAACCTGGAAGCGGGACGAGGAGCATTCGTTCGAGCCACCGCCCGGCCGCCTGTCCGTGCCGCGAGATCATGAGTAGGCCGAGTGCAAAAGAAATCGCGACAAGGAGCAGCAGCGCGAAGAGGATGGGAAATTGTGCTGCATTTGATCCTTGGCCGGCCAGCTTTTCCATAAGCGCCTGGACTGTGGCGCGCATGCCAAGAACCGCCTTTGTCAAAAGCGCGAAGACGACGACTATCGGCAGCACGGCAAAAAGCCCGCCGAGCGTTGTGGCTTTGAGGAATGCCGGAAGTCGTCTCACGTTGAGATCGCTGCTCCTACAGCTTGAGCGGTTCAACCAATTGAAATGCCATTTTGCTCCCGACTGGAACAGTGAATCTGGAACCTTCTACTCTAATGCCGCGCCGCGTTTTCCAGGCTTCATTCTGGACTTCAAACTCGCTCGTTTTTATCCGAACATCTTGGCCGTTAACAGAAACTGCGTTGAGGCTTACAGTAAGCGGATTGGTTCTTCGCGGATTGGTCGGTGATGCTACGACTTTGCCCGAGAACCTTGTTCCTGCGCGAAGCAAGACCTTTCCTTTGACCGCGAGATCCTTATCAAGACTCGCCGCAAAATTTCTTCCGACTCTGTCCTGCGATGAAATTGTCTGAAGAGTGGTCACGGCAAGCGTAATCCCCGCAGGAACTGTGGCGGCCGAAGCGCAAAATCCGCTCAGCCACACCAAACAACAGATTGCAACGAGTATCGCTGTATTCTTAGTCATATGTTTCATTGTGATTGATTATTTGTTGGAATCATCGGCACACGCGTCGACGACATCCGTTATCAACGGCTGATGAAGATTCGCTCGCAGCTTTCGCGCTGAATATTGGACTTTAGGCCTATGCTGGCGGCGCTGAATCGTTCGGACTCATTTCGGCGAACTGTTGGGGATGTAACGGGCGCCTCGAAGATCGAAAAGAAGCGTCATCGAGATGCCGAAGATGTTGAGATCCGGATCGCGACTGCGGATCGCATGCTGGCGGCAGTAGTAGACGTCGGCGCTCCAATCGTCGCCCAGCTTCTTCTCCAGGCCGGCGAAGAACCGGTTGCGGACGAAATCTTCCTCGGTCGAATCGTAAAAAAGTTCGTCCGCAAGATAGACGTCCAGCTTCCAGTCCTTCGGTCCCAGCGCGTGCTTCAGTTTCAATTTTGGACGTAAACGTCAGCTGTCCTCCCTGCTCTCGCGTATGCGATATTCGAAGCCCGTGCTCAAGGTCGCCTGCGCGGAGCCGATCGGAACGCCCAGCGCCGCGACCAGAGCGGCGCGATGTTCGTATCTATCCGCGTCCGCCGGCTCGTTCACAATGTACCTGATAGCTCGGCGAAAGGGTCAGCCACTTCATCGGTCGAAGGTCCAACCCGAGTTGCGCCGAGATGCGGTTCAGCGTGGGATCGGCATCCGCCAAACGCAATGTCGTCGCGGCAAAGAGGTCAACGTGCTCCGTGCATTTCGCGATCAATTTTAGCTCGCTCCAGTGCTGAGTGTCTTCACCCGCCCGACTCGTTGCACTCCTCGCAACGAGAAGTGCAACGAAGAGCGAAAAGACAACCTTCCGCCGCGACATCGGGCATTATTGATCGCGCTTCGAAGGTCGGCAAACGCAGTTCCGACCCCAGTAGGGCTTAAGGTTTCTCGACGGAAACGGCGATCCCCTGAGTGTGGCTGATCGTGACGTGGTCGCCCACCTTTGCTTTGGCCAGGTTTATGTGATTGCCAACCTTGGCTGTAATCGAGATGCCGTTCGGACGTAGGAAAGTCACCTTGCGCGTCTTGGTGTCGATAGCGGTGATCTTAACCGTTTCCTGGATGGTGTCGGCAATGACGCCGCCCGGCTTTGCCCCAATGGGCGCGAGTTCGCCTGCGGTCTCGCCGGATCTTCCCATGCGACCGCCCTTGTCGAGATACGCCGACATCTCCTCCGTCACCGTCACGGTGACGACATCGTTAATGTGAATCTGATTAAAGTTGGCTACTTCGGGTCCGCATTTGACTGTGATGCGCTTCCCATTCTCGAGCGTGAGCTTGAGGGTTCGCGTTGCCGCGTCAATCGCGCTCACTCTCGCGGTCGCCCGGAAGGTGTCCACGAAGGTGGTGCTGGTATCGGACGTACTGGTGAAGCTCGTCTGTTCGCCGGGAATGGTCGGCGCGCAGGCCGAGAGGATGAGGAGCGCCACTGGCAACAAAGCCAGCGCCGCGAATTTCAGATGATTTGTTTTCATGGGTTTTTGGCGCGGTGGTTTACGCGCGTTTCGTCGCCAGTGATATCTCGATCGGGAGCTGCGCAGGTATTGGACCTTGGTCTTATTGGCCAAACGCTTCCAATTCCGGCACGATCCACCTGACTCAAGATCGGGAAGAGAACCAACGGGCGCAACCATATGATGAGTTCACAGATCATTTTCTTGATGAGTGCTGGATGCATCTTCGGGGGAGCATTGTTAGGACTCTTGCTCAGCCGTCTCCTGCCGGACGAGCATTTGCGCGATAAGTCGAAGGACACCGTGAAGGTGGCGACGGGAATGATCGCCACACTCGCCGCCTTGGTTCTGGGCCTCCTCATCAGCTCGGCCAACACTTTCTTTGATTCGGTCGATACCGCGATCACGCACAGCGGTGCAAGAATCATCCTGCTGGATCGCGCGCTGACAAACTACGGCCCGGAAACCAACGAGGCCCGCGAACAATTGCGCCGCACGATCGCCGCCGGAATCGAGATGTTCTGGCCGAAAGAAAAGTCTGAGGGACTGGGCCTGGAGGCCTTCGAGCGGTCGACCGGGATGGAAGAGCTTCAGACAAAGATACGCGATCTGAACCCAACGACCGACGTCCAGCGCCAGCTGCGTGCCGAGGCGGAGAAACTCAGCGGCGAAATGCTGGAAGCCCGCTGGTTACTCATCGCCCAGGCGCAACACGCGCTCCCGGCGACGTTCCTGGTGGTGCTTCTCTTCTGGTTGACAATGCTGCACGTCGGATTCGGCCTCCTTGCCGCTCGCAATGCAACTGTGATTTCCGCGTTAATAATCAGCGCGTTGTCGGTGTCGGGCGCGATGTTTCTAATTCTGGAGATGTATCAGCCGCTCGACGGCATGATCAAAGTTTCCAATGCACCGTTGCGCAAAGCCCTCGAACTTCTTGGGCGATAATTTGGTTACCCGCTACGCTTCAGCCGCCACTTGAGAGTGCCGGCGCACCAGCCCGCCAGCCCTGTGTGCAGGCCAATGGTTGGCCAGAGGCCGATGCCGGAGAACGCGAGACTGACGGCCGCATGTGCGAGGATGGCGACGGCGACAACATTGTAGAGCAGCATCGCTACGACCAACGCGCGGCCATTCTCGCGGCTCAGCCAGCAGGCGACGCCGATGGCTAGCAGTGCTGTGCCCCCGACCCGAGCCACCGTCAGCGCAGTGGGTGTGTCGAGGGTTCCGCCGAGAAGCAGCTGCGCAACGACTGCCGGCGCCGCCAGCAGGCCGAGGCCGGTGGCAGCTTCAATGATCGCGGTGATGGTCAGCAGCTTCTTCATTAAGGTGTCCGGCAGTGGTTCATTTCTTTGGTTGATTGGTTTGATTACTCCGCCCGCTTCAGCGGCGGGGGGGACCACTTGCCTTCCATCGCTTCGGCTTTTGGCCAGTAGAGGCGCATGGCCATGAAAAACGGACCTTTTGGTGACGGCAGCCAGTTGGCTTCCTTGTCCTTGCCGGGGGATTCGTTCTGGATCAACAGCGTCAACCCACCGTCGGCGTCGAGTTTGAACTGCGTTAGCATCGGCGAGTTGAGCAGATAGCGATTGAGCGGATTGGCCACGAGCAGGCTTGCCGGCAGTTCATACATTGTCAGCGACCAGAATGCGTTGACGGGCGGCAACTGGCGCGGCGCAAAGCGCAGGGTGTAGCGATTATTGGCGGCGTCGAGCTTCTGTCCGTCGGCATCCACGGCATAAATCGGATACATCGCCTCCTGTTTTGAATTGCCGTAAATGCCGAGCACCGCAGCGGCCATGCGGTAAAGATAATTGTTCTTCAGATATTCCCGCGTGCCGAAGAGGTCGCCGGAGGTCACTTCCTTCGCATCAATTCGTTTCTTTAAGTCCGCCAAGTCAGCCCAGGCGTCGGCCATGCCTTGTTCGATGGCCGTCTTCATTTCGGGCGAGAGTTTGCTCGCGTCGAAGTTCTTGCCGGCACCAATGCCGATGTTGGCGAAACGCGCCATGAGTGCTTTCTCGGACGGGACGGTTGGGCAGAACTTCAGGACGAAGCTCAGAACGTTGAAAAACTCGGGCGACGTCTTTTGTTCCTCGGGCGTGAGCGGCTTGATGAAATCAATCGCCGGTGCAGCCTCGGGTTCCGGCTGGCCGAGAAATTCGGAGAGCGTCTGCGCTTTGTAGCCCGCCTGAATCTTCTTCACGTTGTCGAGGTCGCCGGGGTTGAAAACTTGGGTGCGATAGATGGCGATGAGCAATTCCGTCTCCGAGCGGATCACCTGCTTCACACCCTTGGGCGTTGTGCCTTTCCAACCCGGCCCGGCAATCAGGAAACTACCGGCCTCGTTGCCGGTGGCGCGGCTGCCGATGTAGCCAAGGTTGTGCGTGTAGAGGTCAATGATTTGGATGCTGTAATACCGCTCCTTCTCGATCGTCGGCACGGTGAGCACAATCGGTTCGGCGCGCAGATCCAGGCCGATCATGGAGTAGGGCGTGTCCGAGTTGGGCGTCTGCACCGCCTTGTCGTCCGGCGTGAAAACGCGCGGGATATTTTTGAGCTGGTTCCACGGCGCTTTGAATTCGGGGCTCCCGCGATTCACGAAGTAAGCGTTCAGGATGCGGTAGCTGTCCACCATCGGGTAGCCGTAGGTGTAGGATTCCCTGGCGATGGCGCGGGCTTCGGTGGGAGTGATATCCGCGGCTCGGGCGCACGTGAGCATCAGTCCAAAGACGAGCGCGGCAGCTAGAAAGATTTTTGTCTTCATGGTAGTGCGCCGGTTCTGTTTGCTCAGTTCAAAAAGCCGCGAGGCGCTGGATGACCCAGAACATGGCGACGCCGCCGATGGCGTAGGGCGGGACGAGCTCGGTCCAACCCGGAAACGGAAGGCGAATGCGCCTAACGAGTGCAATGAACGCAAGCACTACCCCGATGAACATGAAGTGGCCGGCCTCGACTCCGCCGCTGAAGAACAAAAGTGCCGTCGGAACATGGCCCGCCGGCAACCCGGCTTCACTAAGCCCGCCGGCAAAGCCAAGCCCATGCATGAGTCCGAAGGTAAACGCCACCAGCCAGGGCGCGCGCGAGGTGATGCTTTCGAGACCGCGGTGGAGGCGAACAATTTCCGCCGCGACAAAGACGATGCTGAGCGCGATGACGGCCTCGACTGGTCGTTGCGGCACATGGACAAAGCCAAGCGTGGCGGCAGTGAGCGTGATGCTGTGCGAGATGGTGAAGGCGGTGACGGTCTTGACCAGCTTCCATCCGCCGCCCGTGATGATGAGCAACGCGAGTATGAACAGAAGATGATCGATGCCGGTCAGAATGTGTTCGACGCCCAGCACACCATAAGTGCGGGCGACTTCCAGCGCGGCGGGCGCGGCTTCCACCATGAACGAGGGAGAGGACGGCGTCAGCCGCGTGACTTGCACGGAGCCATCGAGACGCTCCAAACGCACCAGCACGTCCGTCATCGTCGCGGTGAGACCGGCGATATGAATCGTGCCGCCCGTTAGGCCGCCTGCGCGCCTTATCGTCCAGCGTTCGGTGAAGGCGTTGTTCGCCATCGAAGCTCGCGGCGCGGTGACATTGGTGGAGCCGGCGGGAAGCTCAACGTAGATTCCAAGGCGCAAATTTTCTCCCTGCCCCGGCACCTTCCAAAACACATCGTAGGTTTCGGGTCCCGTCTCGCGGAGTTCGAGATAAGCCGGACGGACCTCGTGGGCGGGAAGATCGGACGCGAAGGCGGCCACTAAGATGAAGAGCAGGAGCGCGCGCTTCATTTACCTTGCCGCTGCGATTCGTTTCTCCTCCGCGGGACCAGGGCGCTCGATGGTAACGACGTAACGCTTGAGCAGTTCCTGATAAAATTTCTCATTCGACTTCCAGTCGCCGGGCGTTGGCCCATTCACGCCTCACGGCGTCGCGCACTTCCGCCAGCGCAGGCACGCGTCCTTCGGTGCGTTCACTGACTCATACCAGATGCACGCCGTAGCCGGACTCGACTGGTCCCTGCCATTGGCCTAACGAGAGCTCGCCTAGCTTCGCCGCGAATTTTTCGCCGAACTGTTTCGCGATTTCGCTGGCCGGCAAAGAGTGGAACTGTGTTCGAGCAGGAATGAATCGCCCAACTCCGAAACATCGGCCTGATCGCCCGCCTGCTGCAACTGCGCGAGCAATTGCGCAGTGTCTCGCGCAAGATTCTCGCCGTGCCGCTCGGGGTTGAGATAGACCTGGCTGAACGTGAACTGCCGCTGCACGCGAAACGTGTCGGCGTGCGCTTTAAGATAAGCATTCAACTCGTCATCGGTCGGCTCCGCGAGCGCGGCGACGTCATCGGTGACGAACTCCATCTTTTGCCGCAGTCGGCGGCGGATGATCGTGTCGTCCTTGTCCAGCCCGAGCGCCATCGCCTCGCGGCTATAGACTTCTTCCTGCACCCGGTCCCGGATCAATCCCTCCAGTTCCGCGCTTGTAGGTGGACGCCGCCATGTGCGCGCGAAAGTTTCAGCCATCGATGCGACCTGCCCCGCCGAAATGACGATTTTTCCCGGCTCGTCGCTGTTGCGTTTCGACACCAAACCGTAGGCCGCGAAAATCGCGGTCCCTAGCAGCAGGAAATGCAGCAGCGGTTCGCTCAGGATTTTTTTCATTCGGCTTGTTCGCCTAACGACTACTTCGCCGGCGTGTACCAGATCGGCGAGGTGTAGGCGCGCTCGGTCGTGGTCATCGTGACTTCCTTGGGCATCTTGATGCCGAAGTATTTCGCGTCGTAGGCGGTCCAGCGCGGAGTTGGGATTTCGATGACGCGGCCATAGTAGAAGGCGCGGAGCGAAGGATCGAAGTCCGGGTCTTTCCAGACCGCGATCAGTTCGGGCGCGCCGATGGTGTTGCGTCCATGTCGCGTTCGGCAACGTCCACGGTGTTGCCGACGTATGGAACTTTCCCGTTTGGCGCCGGGCTTGCGGTCGCCGCTCCACGCCACGTCATAGACTTGTTCATGCGTTTCGCCCTTCGCATCGAGCCAGCCTTTCACGATCTGATAGCGGTCGAGGTTCGCGCCGATCGGGTCCTTGAGCGCGGCGACCAGGAACGTCGGCGCTTTCCTGCGGCGCGTGCTGGAGATCGCCGCCCATCGGCACGCCTTTGGTGTAGCCGATCTTTGCCGGCATCCGGTTGTTCGCGTCTGCCGTCGCGAAATCGAAGCCGCCGAAGAAGCGCACCACCATGCGGGGGCCGGTGGTGGCATAGGTTTCCTTGCGTTTCATCGCATCGAAGATGGATTCGCGCGTGTTCTCCTTCGCCCACACCGCCGCGTAGCCGGAAGCGGAAGTCTCCCAGCCCATG
The DNA here is from genome assembly GCA_963758535.1 of uncultured Verrucomicrobiae bacterium. GTDB lineage: Bacteria > Verrucomicrobiota > Verrucomicrobiia > Chthoniobacterales > UBA10450 > JBBQFI01. The sequence continues at coordinate 234,290 of CAVWVT010000008.1, forward strand.
ATCTTGAGCCCGAGCTTGGGATTGTTCATGAACGGATGCTCTGCCCGCTTCGCATTCGGTTCGGAAGCGGAAATCTTGCCGAAGTAGTTGTCCTCGTCGGCGGTAGAGAGGCCGGTGTGCGCGTCGGTGCTGCCGACCAGGCCGAATTTGTAAGGATTCACGCCGAACTCCTTTTCCAGCTTGAGGCCGTTCTTGTAGGCGGAGCGGACATATTCAAACTCCAGCATTTCGGGCTTCTTCTTTTCGCTCAAGTCGAGGTTGCCCTTGTCCCAACGCTCGAAGTTGGCGAACTCGTCGTTGGGCGAAAGGAACGGATGCGTCTCGCCGTCACCCTTCATCTGCGTGGCTTCGTAGAGCCGCTCCCACTTCTCCCGCGTCACGGCATACTCGCTGTCAACCGTTTGCCGGTGAACGATTCGATGATCGGAAACATCGTCCCGTTGCCGAGGTTGCCGTTGTGCGCGATGGCGAGCAGTTCGCCGCCGGTCTTCTCCTCGTAAGCGGCCATCCACTTCCACAAGTCGCGGGGATTCGGACTGCCCTGCGGCGGCGTGGTGGTGTAAGGCTCGACCAGGCTGGCCTTCGTGCCGTCGTCGCGATAGATGACATTGCGGTGCAAATTGTTCCCCGCGACGAGCGAAGTCCATTCGTAGCCGATGAACGCGGTGAAACGTCCCGGATCGTTGGCTTCATCCGCCGACTTGACGATCTCACGCCAGGTCGATCGAAAGCCGGGTGTGCCGGGAGCGTAGATGAGCGCCTTGGGAAATTTCCCCTGGGCGAATCCAAAGACGATTTCCAAGCACGCCTGCTGGGCTTGCTCGGGTTTGCCGGACTGGATCATGTCGTACCACTTCCGGCCGGTCGGATCGGCGAGCAGCTCCGGCTTGCCCGCGAGGAAGTCGGTGAAGAAGCCCATGTTGTCCGAATGATCCGCGACCACGAGGAAATCGAGCGGCCGGGAGAGCTTGACCGGCTGTCCGCTGGAGGCCATGACCTGCTCGCCCTTTGGCGAAGCGATAGGCTTCCTTCGGCCCAAGGCGACAACCCGCAGCGCCCGCATCAAATGAAAGCGAAGTGTGCAGATGCGTGTCGCCAAAGAATGGGCGCGTGGGAAAATTGCGGCCCACATAAGGCGAGTATGGCGGCTTGGCGGGAAACACTTTCGCGGCCATTTCCTTGTCCATCGTGCCCGTGTCGGTTGTGACCTCTTCGGGTTGTTGGGCGTTAGTTGCGAGCGCCAGCGCGCAAACAAACGCGAGGGCGAGATTGGTTTTTGTTTTCATGGTTGCCTTCTTTGTTAGTTGGCTTCCGCGCCGCCCATTTTGCGACAGCAGGCGAAGAATCCGTGCTCCGAGTATTCTTTCCGAACGCTCTGGCCGGATATGGGACCTTAGGCCTATTCCCGATTACGGTCGTTCCGGCGGTTTTTCCCGCCCGGAGCGCGGCATGAACGGCTTTGAGAAGGGCGTCTCGTGAAAGGGCTTAAGGAAAAAAGCGTAGGCTCCACACAAACTTCGCAAATTGCTCGTTAGTCACGACCGTCTGGTCCATCCAAAATCCATCCACGCGAACGCGATGAATCGGCTCCGCGTCATTCGAAGGTATCGCCATCTCGCAACTTCCATGGCCATTCACCACCGCCCCCATTTCAAATTCGCCGCCGGGAATCCAAACCATACCTTCCGGGGTAGCAGTAACCCTGACCTCCTGAGCGAAAGCGAGCGGCGTCACGCAAAGTGAGATAAAGCTCGCCGCGAAGACTCGCTTTGTTCTCATTGTATAACACTAGAACTTCAATCCGGTCTCGATAAACGGGCCGTTCATCTCTGTCTTGTTGCTGAAGCCGCCGGAGCTGTAATCGAACTTCAGGTAACGCCAGCCCACATTTGAATAGAGGCAGCGCGTGATCTGGAATTCGAAGCCGCCCTGCACTTGCCATGTGAAATTGACGCGGCGCCAAAGCCGCCGATGTCGCCCTTGGCGTAGAGCATAACTGGTTTCGCCACGCGCACCTTCCCGCCGACACCTACAACTGGATCAACCCAGGCTTGCGAGCCGGAGACTCTTAAATTGGCCGGAATTCCGAGTCGGTCCCGGATGACGGGGAACCGCGGGTCGCCATCATCGAAGATTTGAAGGTCACCATTCATATAATTGTAACGACCGCCGACGAAAACCGAGAGTGAAGCCTGTTTGCAGTTGATCACGCGATAACCGACGAACCATTCGATGAAGGCGGACTCGACCTCGACGTTGGCGCGATCGAAAAGGATCCCGGGCAATCTTACTGAGTCAGAAAGCTTGAGGTACCGGCCGTCAGCGAAGAATTCCCAGCGATGATATCGGACATAACCGGAGAGCACTGCGATTGCATCCAGACGTTCCAGGATGTCCGTGAACTTTACGTCCAGCGGACTAACGATCGCTACCGACCCTGAAATCGCCTTCCAAACCTGTGATCCAACCGGGAATACCAATACGCGAAACTCGACCGGTGACGGACTTTCACAAGAATTGGATGGCGGTGGTGCCGTCTTGCCGTCATAGCTCTGGGACCCGGCAAGAACAATTGAACTCGACAGTAGCAATGTGGCGACAATGAACTGGAAAATGGAACGATTCTTGGATGCTGATCGTTTCATATTAAATGAAGGGCAATTCTTCAGTCGAGCCGAGTAATCTTCGATCCCTGGAGACCTAGCCCGCCCATCAGGCCTTTTTGGCCAAAGGTGAAGGCGTAGATGCCGCTGTGCAGCGTCTCGGTGCTCATCGTCCGGGCCATGCCTTGATCGACCACAACAAAGATTTGGCGCTGAGCCCACCGACAGCCGTTTGCCTTGTTCACCCAATTGACTGCCTTCTGATTCATAAAGAAGAGCGCGTAGCCAAATTTTTGCACACCGGCCTGTAATCCATACGAACCAGCTACTGCTCGATAGCGACCTGCCGGCTTGCCATCAACGAAGAGAATTCCCTCACCGCCCTGCGCGCCAACGACGAATCCTGCCTTCACGATCTTCGGAAAGACGAGAACGGCCATGGCGTTTGCAGAGACCTTGGCCGCCGCTTCGTTTTGCGCGACGAGCTGATTAAGAGCCGCGCGCGACTCACCGGTCAGACTGGCGGAAATGCTCGGGTGCTATAGCAATCACAATGATAGCTATGAAGAGCTCGAGGGTATATTTCAGTTTTGATTCTGTAGTCATATTGATGTTCGTGTTGTTACTTACTTTCCTATTCATAACGATCGGTGTTTGATTCTACTTGGCGTATGTTCCGGCTACTGCTCCTGCTTTGGGCTTACTGGTTGGGAAGAGCGGCGTGACAACGAAGCGCAAGCCCCAGTCGGGCGCGCCCCTTTGGCCGTCGGCGTACACTTTCGCGCCAAGCGCGAATTGAATCGGCATTTTGCCGATTCTCGTCAGTTGGCTGACCGAAAGGTTAATCGGTACAGTCCACTGGCTGTTGTGCCAGTCGTAGGTTGATTCCGTATTCAAGCCGAAGGTCGTTTTCGTCTTGGTCGTGTAGGAAATGAATGGCTGGAGGAAAGTCGAACTAACGTAGTTGCGATGATGATCGCCCGCATAGGACCAAATATGATTGAAGAGCAGTCCATAGGTCCAGCCGCCGGTTTGTTTCAGAACGAGACCGGTCGGGCCGGTCCCCCATTTTTCGCTGCCAAGAAGAGAATCGGTCGCGCTCGGGTAAAGCAAAACGGGCCCGAACCCCAGGATCAATCCTCCGACTGGTTTCTTCGGTGAGAAGAAGAAGCTCTGCACAATATCGCCGAGTCCACTTTGACTGGTGTTGGGGATAACGTCGTCCTGATAGATGAACGGCACGATGGTGCGGATGATGAGGTTGTAATCTTTGTTTAGGGAAGTCGGAATGACCGGCTGAAAATTCAGCGTGTACTTAAAGCCGTCGTCGTTAGGGCCGAGGTTGAACTCAAAATTATTCTGAAAGGGCACGCTGATCAGACTGGCAACCGGGTTTTGAAGTTGCTTGGCGAGCTCTGCGGCTTCATCGCCGCCGCCTTCCGTGTCCGCGGCTTCCAGACACAATGGGGAACGGAAAAAGCCGGCGGCCAGAATTGTCGCGAAAAGGCTTCTCAGTCGCACGGCCCGAACTCTTCCCGAAGTTCGAGGAGTCGAACATTGGACCTTAGTCTTACAAGACCGGGCTGCCTGTCATCCAGCGACGATCGGTTCCGAAACGCACACCGCAACGCGCAAAGACTCGTTAGGCCGCGACCGCCTGGCGCACGAGTCGGAGCAAACCCTCGTCATCGAAGGGTTTGATCAGAAAACCGAACGCGCCGGCGTCCAAGGCGGCTTGCCGAACGGATGGGTCGTCGCGTCCGCTAATAAAGATGATGCGTGTTTCCGGCGATTCCTTTCGGAGTGTCGTTTGCACTTCCAGGCCATTCATATCCGGCATCCAGACGTCGAGGATCGCAACGCTACAAGGAAGTTGTTCGATCGCCGAAAGGAAGGCTGCGGGATACTGAATTTGTCCACTTCAAAACCTTCTGAGTGCAACAATCGTTCGAACGCCTTTAGCATTGAAGGGTCGTCGTCGAGCACGCAGATCGAGGCCTTGTCGGAGCCGCACTTCATTGGGATCGGTTCTGCGGACACTTTAGGAGAATGAGATGCAGTCGGCATTATATAGATAGAGAGAGGCAGGCCACTTTGAGACAGCGACGCCGTGAAGCATATGGGACCTTGGTCCCACCTCGACGCCGACACGCCTCGGGTGCTACCGGTTCTTGTGAATCGTTCCCGACAGCGTTGGCGGATACCCTCTATTCAGGCCGCCTGCGATTTCGCCTCGGTCGCCTCGGGCAAGGAGACCGTGAAAAGCGCACCGCCGTCTTTGCAGTTTTCTCCTGTTAGCGTTCCACCATGCGCTTCAACAATGCTGCGAGCGATCGCCAAGCCCATGCCGGTTCCTTCGGCTTTCGTCGTAAAGAAGGGCTCAAACAGATGTTCGCTGATCGCGCCGGAAAATCCCGGACCGCCATCGCGCACGCTTACGCAGATTTTTTCGTCCTGCACCCGATGAGCGTGGATAATGACGCGGCGCGCATCGGCGGGAACAACGGTCAGGACCTCGAAGGCGTTCATGGTCAGGTTCAAAAGCACCTGCAAGAGCTGAACCCGATCACCCATCACAATGCCTGCCTGTGCATCGACTTCCTCAATTAGATTAATCTTCTTCGCTACGGCATCGGCGCGCACGATGCGGAGTAAGTCGCGAATCACATCCTCGATTCCGATCAGTGTATAAGAAGTGTCGCCTTTTCGCGCCATGTTGCGAATGCCTTGGATGACTTCGCGCGCGCGGTGGCCATCTGCCACAATGTCGGCTAGCAAATCGTGCAGCTCCTGCGGTTCGAGCTCGCCATGAGCGAGAAGGCGTTGACCGGCGCTGGCGTTGGTCACCATTGCCCCAAGTGGATTATTCACTTCGTGGGCGAGCGAGGTCGCCAGCTCGCCCATCAAAGCGAGGCGACCGACACGCGCGAGTTCCATGCTCTGGAGCTGATGATCCAGCTCGGCCTGCTTTCGATCGGCAATGTCGATGCAGGAGCCGATGTAGCCAAGGAACGCGCCTCTCTGATCGAAACGCGGCGTGCCCGTATCGAGCATCCAGCGGTATTCGCCGTCATGGCGGCGCAGGCGATACTCCATCGTAAACGGTTCTCGCTTGTCGAAGGCAGTCGCGTAAATTTCCAGGGAGTGCGCCAGGTCCTCCACGATGAAATGCTTCAGTCCATCCCTCGCCTAGTTCCTGATCCAGAGTGCGGCCGGTGAATTCGAGCCAGCCTTTGTTGAAAAAAGTGCAGTGCTTGTCCGCACCCGACATCCAGATCATTACCGGTGCGACATCGGCCACGGTGCGAAAACGCGCTTCGCTCTCGCGCAATGCTTCCTCCGCCAATTTGCGCTTTGTGATGTCGCGGGTTACACCGCGGATAAAAGCTGGCTTTGCCGCGCTCGTCTAATTCGACTCGGCCGTAACCCGCGACCCAGTTTGTGCTGCCGTCCTTGCGCGAAATCCGATACTCACTCTCGAAATTACCGCCATGTTCGAGTGAGTCCCCGACCAGTCGCTGCATCCCTGCCCGATCTTCCTCCTGCACCGTTTGCAAGAACCGATCAAAATTAATTCGCTCGGACTGCGTGAAGCCGAATAGTTCTCTCCCCTTTTCCGTTATCCAAATATCGTCCCGCGGAATATCCCAAAGCCACAGCCCCATATTTGCCGCGCTGGCCGCGAGGTTCATGCGCTCCGTGGTCTCGCGCAACTCGTGGTCAAGTCGCGTCGCCGCGAAAACATCCTTGGTCAGCTCATGCCCCATCGCGATCAGGATGGCCAGATAGAACCAGCTGATTAGATAGGGCGAACGGACCATGCCGCGCTCGATCAATCCCGAGTGGATGCCGGACGCGATTATGAAAAACACCAGGCTGCCGCCAACGATGACGGCACGGCGGGGGCTCCCACGGCGCCACAGTCGTGCCGACGCATCGACCGCGAAAATGAGCATTAGCAAGACCCCGATGTAGGCGAGCGCGTTCCACGGATTCGGTACACCTTCTGCCACGCGATACGTCGCGCCACCATACGTCTCCACCGTTCTGAGGCCGGTCACCTTCAAATAGACAAGGCTCGGTTCGCTAACCAGATCGTACAGCAGCCCCGCTCCATAGACGGCAGGTCCTGATAACGCGAGCCACTTGTTCCCGGCGCGGAAGAAGACCCAGATGAATGCCGTTAGTGAACTGAGCGCCAGCCAGGCCGCGAAGTTCCCCCAACCCAGAAAATCTTCATAGCGCGTCGTGCTGTCCGCGCGCATCATCGTCAGTTCCATCGCGGAAACGAGGGCAACAGCGAAACAACTGAGCGAAAACAGCAGGCGCGCCGTTCGCGGCTTTTCCGTAAAGCCGATGCGCAGATTGATCAACCCGAGCGTCAGGCAGGCGCCGGTCACCATCGGCCAGAGGAAGTCGATCCAGTTCATCGCGATACTCGCGATGTTGGCACGAACTGGCCAAGAGTAAATTCCGAACAGCGTTCGTAAAAGATAACTGAAGGTGACGCTGTCGATTGTGCGTCACCGATCGCATTTTCCTACTTCGTTTGAGTGGTGAGAATGTTGAATCCCACACCACTCTGGGTGCGAGCGCTAACTGGCGCATCCGTCAAAACGAGCGTTGTGCCCGGAGTGATGAGCGCTCGCACGTTGGTAAGAAACTCGGGAGCAATCATCACCTTGTCAGCCAGCCTGGAGAGATTCGGCGCGCGACCGCCCACGCTCGCGGTAGAAATCCACTCGCGTTTTCCATCCGCATCCACTTTATCGAGCGCTGAATAAACGTATGTGCCGGAAATTCGCTCAAGGCCGCCGATCGCTGCACGTCCAATCTCGACACCAGCGCGAAATACATACCCGATGTGATCGGCTGCGCTGACGATGATCGAGACCGGCCCGGTTGGTGCTTTCTCGGGTGTCCATGCAAACCCAGCAGGCATCGGAAGCGGCTCACTGGTCGCGCGCGAAAAAAGAAGACCCGGCTTTGTTGTATTGATCGGGCTCGATTTATTATCGGCTATGATAACCGTCGTCCCGAGTTTCGTGATCGAGTAAAGTTTCGCCGCGAAATCTTCCGGCAGACGGACACAACCATGCGATGCCGGATAGCCGGGCAACTGTCCCGCGTGCATGGCGATGCCGGTCCAGGTCAGTCTTTGCATGTTCGGCATCTTCGCGCCTTTATAGATGCTTGATTCGTGATCAACTTTCTTTTGCAGGACGGTGAAAACACCAGTCGGCGTCCGATGCCCAGCGGTCCCGCTGCTCACCGTCGAGCGTCCGATGCGAACGCCGTTTCGATAGACGTACATGACCTGATCCGGCAGGCTGACTACGATGACCACGGGTCCAGCTGGCGAGACCTCGGGGTGCCAGACGTAATCGCCCGGTTTGAACTCAGGCGTGAACGGGGCGACGTCGCGACCTTTAGTGAACTTGGCCGCGTGAGCGAATGGTAAACCGATCGAGCTAACTACGACGACTAGGATGAGAAGAAATTGGCGGCTCAGCATCGTCGTATGATTTAAGATGAATCCGCTAGGGACAATTGGACCTTGGTCCCGCTAAACTTGAACGGGAAAAACATAAGGAAGTGCTTTTGATCTCTGCTATTTCCGTTTAATCCTCCTCGGCTCTTATTCGGACAACGCCTCAAGCGGAATGCCGAGCCACTTCGCCGCCGCGATGCGATCCGTGAACAACGCAACATCGAGGGACGAATAATCAGTAAGCATTGCGTGCAATTTTGCGTAGTGAGTGGTGGCAGGGCTCGTGACATAGAAGGCGGACTTTACAGGCGGATTCGGCGCGTAAGAGAGACGCCGGTGGAGCGCGATGTGAAAGACAAAGTTGAAGTTCAGATCGAATGCATCAAGCGCTGATAAGTCGACGAAGCGATTGAAGATGGCTTTCTCTTCTGCGGCTTCGACAAACGCAACGATTTCATTCACGAGTGGTCGATCCAGGATGCCGCGCGGCTTCCAGAGCAGGAGCGCCAGATCCTTACGGTAGAGAACGTAAGCGGGAAGTTTCAAGTTTTACGGTTGGGTGTTCGCCGTCTGATCGAGCGCTTCGCCCGATGATTTGCCGGCGAACACAACTTGCAGCCTAAACTTTGTGCTCCAGCCCGGTAGTGGACTTTAGTCCCATGTCGGACCGGGCGGGAGAAACCCCGGCCCGCTCCGATAAACGCACCAGCTCGGGAACAGATGTGAGACCAAGCTTTTGCATGACGCGCCCGCGATGAACTTTGATCGTCTTCTCCGCCGTCTTCAGTTCCGCAGCGATCTGCTTGTTGAGCAAACCAACAATGACGAGACGCAGCACTTCAAATTCGCGCGGCGTTAATTTATCAATCTGACCCCGGGCATCTCTTCGTTCCGCGCGCCGACGCAAAAACTCCCTCGCACGTGTGAGAGCGCGCGTGACGGCCTCGATGAGCTCGTTGTCATCGAAGGGTTTCGTCAGAAAATCGACAGCGCCGTTTTTTATCGCCTGCTTGCAGGTCGGCACATCGCCATGGCCCGTGATAAAAACAATCTGTTCACCCGCGCCACGAGCCTCAAGCGTCCGCTGCAAATCCAAACCATTCAAGCCCGGCATTCGTACATCGAGCACGAGACAAATCGGGCCGGAAAAAACTCCTCGGGCCAGATAATCTTTGGAAGAAGCGAACATCTCCGGTTCATAGCCGGCTGACTTAAACAAGCGCCGCAAGCTTCGACGGACCGATTGGTCGTCATCCACCACGCAGACAAGCTCTTGGGGTGTGCTCACCAGGTTAAGGTCCCCGAAGTCTCGGAAAACAACCTATGCCAATATTTTACGCGGTCGGCAAGCGAAAGAAAAAGCGCGCTCCGTCCTTAAGATTCTCCGACCCGAGTTCACCACCATGTTGTTTCACAATCGAGCGCACAATTCTCAGCCCCATGCCCATTCCGTTCGGTTTGGTGGAAAAGGAATGAGAGAAAATCTCGTCTGGATCGTCTTCCGCCAGGCCTATACCGCGATCGCGCACACTGACATGCACCAATCGATCCGATGAATTCGTGAAAATCAAGATGCGACGATTTGCCGCCGACGTTTCCTGCATCGCTTCGAGGGAATTCATGATCAAATTCAGCAACACCTGCTAAAGAACCAAAACCGGATGCGCCTTGAACGTAAGCGCGAATCCAATTTTCGCGCCAAGAGACGGTTCTGATTTCGACGTTGAAAGTTGAACGTTGGACGTTGAACGTTTTCTTCCGTATTTCCGTTGGTGACGATCTTTCTCGGTTGCGGTTTTGCGGCGAAATATCGCGAGGGCGGCGGGAATTTTTCCGTGCCGTTGCAGTGGATGCTCGGACTGCGCCGCTTAAAACTCGACGCGATCTGGCTCGAGGTTTTGCCGGCGACGAAAAATCGCCCTGCGGATGAAGCGTGCATCGTGAGTTTTCAGCGTCGCCTGCGCGAACATGGACTCGGCGGTCGTTATTGTTTGCTCTACCAAAAGCCGGCATCCGCCGTGCACGAGCTTGGCAACATGCGTTGCTATGGCCTAACGAAACGGGAACTTCTCGCGCGCCTGGCCGGTCCGAACACTTTGCTCAATCTCAGTCACTCGCTGCATGTGCCATTCCTGTTGCAGTTCGAGCGCAGAATATTTTGCGATCTCGATCCGAGCGAAATTTTTTATTGGATGACGAAACTGGAACTGGGCCAATCGCATCATCACGAATTTTGGACGATCGGATTGAACGTCCATGGCCGCGATTGCCGATTGCCAAAATCGAAATTGAAATGGAAAACATTTTTTCCGCTGGTTGATACGCGGCTATATCGATCAATCGCGCCGCCCGTGGCCCCGAAGTTTACCACGATCGGGCAATGGTATTGGGACGGCGCCGTGGAAGTTGACGGCAAATATCCCGATCTTTCGAAGAAGTCTGCCTTCGAGCGCTACCTGGATTTGCCGCGCCGAGTACCTTCGGTGCAGTTCGAATTAGCAATGAATATCAGCGCGAGTGATCCGGAGCGGGCAAGACTTGCGCACCGCGGCTGGAAACTGGTCGATCCTCACAAAGTGGCGCGGACGCCGCGAGCGTATCGTCGTTACATTGCAAGTGCGACGGCGGAATTTACCGCGGTCAAAGGCGTCGATGTGAGCTGGCGAACAGGCTGGCTAAGCGATCGCGCGGCGGCTTTTCTTGCGTGCGGCCGACCCGTTGTTACCGAGGACACTGGCGCGGCCAAATATCTGCCGCGCGAGAACGGGTTCTTTTTTGTGAGGGACGCGCGTGAAGCGGAGGCCGCGGTGAGAGAGGTGATTGGAAACTGGCCCAAGCTGTCGAAAGCCGCGCGAGGCAGCGCGGTCGAAACATTCGACGCAGCCGCAAATCTGCGGCGAATCCTCGACATTTGATGAACGTTAAGGCGTCAAAAAAAGTCAGACGATTCGGCGTTGCAAAACATTTTTGGGGTGTTACTCGTTCCCGGTTATGGCTGACCTGATGAAATCGGATGAGGCGAAAAACCGTCTCAAGAAAATCCCGGAATGGGAGCTGGAGAAGAAACATATCGAGCGGACGTTCGAGTTCGACGATTTCTCCGAGTCGATTGATTTTGTGAACTCAGTCGCGGAAGTAGCGGAAGAAGAGGAGCATCATCCGGACATTGATATTCGTTACAACAAGGTTCGCCTCCTTCTTTCCACGCACAGCAAGGGTGGACTGACCGAGCTCGACTTCAACCTCGCGGAGCGAATCGATACGCTCGCAGAATAACGAGCCGATGTCTGAGCCCGGCGTCGCGGCACCCGCGCCGACGCGCATGCGGATGATCGTCGCGGGACTGATCGTTATCGCACTGGTGGCGATCGTCTGGAAAGTAATCGATTACCGAATGCGACCGCCGCCACCTCCGCACAAGATCGGGGAGCGTGTGGAGTTAAAGTGATGCGCATGCCGCTACGCAGAGCGACGGACGCGCTCACATGCGCCCTTCATCGGCATCGATGAAGGCAAACATCGTCTCGATTTCCGAACGGTCGGCCATGCCGGCTTCGTTCTTCCGGAACTTCAACCTCTCGGAAATCTGGTCGTTCCATCCGTACTTCCGCATGAATTCGTTCCAGACATAGATCTCCTCCTCGGAAGGTTTGCGGCCCTTGCTAAAGCACCATTGCAAAATCTCTTCATCGCTACCGCCTTGTTTCACGCGTTCGACCAAGTCGTCGTAATTGACGCCCAAAAGCTTCACTACGCGTTCGTCGAACCCTATCCCGAGGTTCGGCTGGTAGTCTGCCGGCAGTTCCCCTTTGGCGTGCATTCTTATCTTGTCCAAGGTGCGACCGAAAAAGAACAAGCCGCCGACTTTGGCCGACGGACTGCGGATGCCTAAGTCTTTCGTCATAAGGACAGTTTGTGACTTCTTCCTGAACTTTCAAGGGATCTGGTTAGGCCGAACCTGGGCGGCTGCGTCACTGATCAATTGGACTACTGCCTGATTTGTTATCTAATGGCTTAATGGATCGGATCGTCGGCCTCGAGACTGAATATGGATGCCTCCTCAGCGGACGCGACGTGCAGGGAACCTCCGATGCATGGCCGGTCAAAGTTAAGAACTATCTCTTCCGCAAAGCGCAGGTCGGGACGATCGATTTGCACTATCGCGATTACGAAGAACCTCCGGGCAACGGCGGTTTTCTTCTGAACGGCGGACGGCTTTATCTCGATATGGGCCACATCGAGTACGCATCGCCCGAATGTCTGCATCTGCGCGACATCGTGACGTATGACCTCGCCGGTGACGAACTGCTGCAAACGTCGCTCGTTGAATTGGGCGCTAACGACCGCGTCTCCTTCATCAAGAACAACATCGATCACCACACCGGCGCGACGTTCGGATGTCATGAGAATTATCTCATGCGTCGCGAGGCGCAATTCACGCCGCCGGTGCTCGGGACGCTTCTCTCTTTTCTAGCCACGCGTCAGTTATTCACGGGCGCGGGGCGTGTGGGGCAGGCGAATCCGCTCGCTTTCGATTTTGAAATGCCGCCGCCGGAAACGCAGATCGATTTTCAGATCAGTCAGCGCGCGGACCACATCGTGAACGACATTTATCAATGGGTGCAATTCAATCGCGCCATCATCAACGCGCGCGACGAGCCTCTCGCCGATTATCGGAAATATCGCCGGCTGCATTTACTTATTGGCGATTCGAACATGAGCCCCTTCGCCACGGCGCTGAAAGTCGGCACGACTGCGTGCGTGCTTTCGCTCCTGGAAGACGGCCGTCTTCCCAAGAACCTTAGTCTCGCCGATGCCGTCCAGAGCACCCGCGATATTTCCCGGGATACCACGGGCAAATGGATCGTGCGTTTGGAAAATGGAAAGACGATCGGTGCGCTCGAAATCCAGTGGCAATTTTACGAGCTGGCCTTCCGACAATTGAGTGGCAGCAACGAAGAAACCGATTGGCTGTTGGCGAGCTGGAAGTTCACGCTCGAAGCGCTGCAGAAGAAACCGGAATCATTACTCGGCGGCGTCGACTGGATTACAAAGAAATGGTTGCTCGAGACTTTCATGGAGCAGGAGAAGATCGATTGGGGCGATCCGTGGTTGCAAAGTCTGGATCTCGAATATCACAACATCGATCCGGAAAAGGGCCTGTTCTTCGGCGTCACGCCGGCGAAGCGTATCGGCGAATGGAACGATAGTGTGCGCCGCAAGGAAGCGCTGCTTACTCCACCCGCTAACACTCGCGCTTCAGGTCGCGCGCGTGCCGTTGCTTACTTCCAGCAGCGTCATCATCCTTACGTAATCAACTGGGATTCGATCGCGTGCGATAGTCGCGATTTTCTCGTCATGGGCGACCCCTTCAACGATTACAACGAAGAGGTCGCGAGATTTTTAGCGCGTGCAGGCTGCGCAACAGCAGGCGACTGAATCTTCATGGAGGGACGCGCGCCGTCGCGTCCATCGAGTGTGCATATTGGGACGACGCGAAGGTCGTCCCTCCAAATCAGTCGAGACGCTGCAACGACGGCAATCCGTAATTCTGTTGTAACGCCGGCGCTTCCGCCGCCACCTGCGCGGCGTCGAGCTCCAGTTGTTTTGGATCTTCCTGCGTTTCGACTTTAATGAAACCGTCGATCGGATGCTTCACCGCTTCGGCCAGATCGCCTAACGAGTTAATTTCCTTACCGTTTACTTTTTCCACGGTGAGATAGGCCAGGTCATCGTAACCAATCGTACTATCGGCCGGGAGTACCTGACTAAGCACGACAATGTGCCGATTGGCTTCCGGAAATAATTCCGACTGATAGTGATCGAAATAAACGAAACGCTGCGGCGCGTCCTTCTGCCAGCTGCCGCCCCATTCGCGCAGATATTGGCGCGATAGTTCCTGAAAGATCAGGCCGCCCAAAACGTAATATGCCGGCGGTCGATCGATGTTGTACGGCGGGACGACGTAATCTTTCGCGGCGCGATGCTCGAGAGTGACATTCAGGTCGAGCGGTTTTCCATCGCGTTGCACGTGAAACTGAATCGTATCGCCGACAAAGGCATGGGCAGTAATGAGGTTAGGGAACTCAATTTTACCGTAAAGCGGATCAACATAATTTCCGTTTTGATCCAGTTCATTTTTTCCGATCGCGGTGACAATGTCGCCTACTTTCAAACCTGCTTTCGCCGCAGGCAGGTTGGGTTGCACAGCAGTAATGTAGACGCCCGCTGGATTCCCCGTTTGTCCGGCGAACTTGCGCAAGTCCGGATCGCGCGTGGGGAAGAAACTCACGCCGGCCGTGGGAAAGCCGCGATAGTTTTGTGTATCGGCATCCTTGAGGAAATGCGCGATGATAGGGGCGGGGATGGCGTCGAGCACCTGCGTGCGCGGATCGAAACGCAACAGCAGCGCGGCAAGTTTATCCTTCTTGACGAGAGGCACCGTGTAACTGTTTTCACGGTACTGCATCGGAATGCTCAGTCGATAAGTGAGAAACTCACCGATATCGGCGGGATACTGTGTCATTCCAATGGTCGTGACGAGACCTTCCGTGACGACGAGCGCGCCAGTAGTTTCGAGCTGCCAGGCCGATAGCCGATCGCCCACGACCGTATCCAGAGCGAGATCGAGCGTTTCCAACCCGTCCAGGAATTTCTTATCTACCGGCTCAAGCAATGCCAGATTCGCTTCGTAATCGACGACGGTAACGTTGGCCGCGGTTTTTTCTCCCGTCTCCGCGCGTTCAAGCTCAACGTAATTCTGATTGGCCACCAAATCCGCCGTTACGAGAACACGCGATCGCGGCAAGACCGCACCGAGCGCTCGTTTTGTAAACGGCGGTCGCTTTTGCCATGGCCGAAAATAATCATAGGCTTGCCCCGTTACATTTACCCTAACGAGTGCCAGTTTCGACTTTACGACAGTTTGCGGGCTGGAGACTGCTTTGACGATTGGCGCAGGTCTTTTCGCCTCTGCCGAAACGAACGCAAGAACCAAGCCAAGGCTAAATGTAACAAATCTGCGCATCATTAACTTTGCTTTTGATTTTCGGCCGGCTTTGACGGCGGCTGATCTTCCAGATTTTGTTCCGACAGAACATTGTAACGTGTCTTGATTCGGTCACGTGCCGCTTCGACCTGCTTTGGATCGAGCACGAGCGGCGGTCCTTCGCCGATCATTTTTACGACGAAGCGTTCCGGCGTTGCCGAGAATGCCTTGGCCAGATCCTCCAATGTTCGAATCTTCGCACCGTTGATTTCATCGACGATGCTGTATCGAAAAGGCGAAAGATAGGTGTTGATCGGGTCGGGAAGAATGTTGGTAAGAACGATAACCTCCGGGTGTTTGAGATAAATCTGCTCGCTCACAAAAAAGTCGAAGAAATGTCGAAGCCGTAAATCGGTGGGCCGATACGCTTCCATCATGTCGAGCGAGAGCGGCTGAAAAAGGAGACCCGCGTAAACTACATAACGTGGTCGCACATCATAGGCATGGCCCTGCATGAAATAAGGCCACACCGTATCGAGCGTCACCTTCACCGTCGTGGGCTGCTTGTTACGCAGCAGATCGAGCTTCACGACGTCGCCTTTAAATTTGCGTTCGACTACTTCCGGCATTTGCACGCGGTCGCCGTCGATCTCGACATAGGCATCGCTCGAGATCGGATGATCGTCGATCGCCATAAGAACGTCGCCGCTCTGGACGAATTTTCCGGCCGGGCCAGCCGCTGTCACGGTGTCGATCAAGACGCCACGCCCGTCGTCCTTCAATCCAAGGTAACGACGCTGCGCCGGGTTTTGTAATTTGGAATAGCTAAGACCGAGATCGACATACTTGTCGTAATGCCCGTCCGAGATGTCTTTCAGAAAGCGTTGAATCACCGGCACCGGAATCATGTAAGCGACACCTTGCGCGACATCGCCGCTGTAACCTTGAAAAGCGACACCAACGACTTTGCCATTCTGCATCACCGGTCCGCCGCTATTTCCCGGATTAATCTGCGCGCTGATCTGGATCGCCAAATGCGAGTCGATCGATGAATGCGTATAGAGCTGGAAATCGATGCGCGAAACGATTCCCGTCGTCACCGACATGCGCTCGCCGCCGATTGGATAACCGTAAGCTGACACGGTCGATTCCAGCTGCGGGATCGCGCCAAAATTGAGCGGCGTCATCTCTTTGAAAAAATTCGGCGCTGTCACGGTGATGACGGCGAGATCGCAATCGTGCGCGATGAATTTAACCGTCGCCTGGTATTTATTCGGATCGCCTTCGCGCTCGATCGTGAGATAGCGACTGTTGCTTACGACATGCGCGTTCGTCATGATGCGATTGCCATCGATGACAAAGCCGGCGCCGACACCTCGCTGGATCGCGCCGGAGTTCCAAGGCGCGCGATAATCAGGTTCAACTTCCGTCGCCGTGATGCGAACCAAACTTTTCTGAATCTTTCCGTTCGGCTGCGCTTGCAGGATTTGGCTCGAAAGCAAAAAGGCGCAGAGCAAAAAACAAAAACGATTCATGAAGACGAAGTCGGGAAGATGAAACAGAAGTCCGATAAAGCAAATTTCGCGCTATTCAGTCGTCAAATACATGAGCGGCATTCGCTCGTGGATTTCCCCTTTTCCCAGGGAGAGTCGCTAAAAGAAAGCGGCGACGGCCTTTCGACCGCCGCCGCCGCACTTCCCACTACCTACCCTCTGACAATTTATCGGGCGCGCGCCTCTTCCATTTCTTTGTGCGCATTGCGCATGTCCTCATGCGCTTTTTGCATGGCATCCAGTTTCTGTTGCTGCTCGGCAGTGAGCAGGGGACGGATCTGTGCCATGGCGTTATCCATGACGGCTTTTGTCTTTTGCATCGCTTCTTCGTGGATCGCCCGAATTTGCGGACGCGTCTGATCGACGATTGGCTGCACCTTGGCCTTTTGATCAGCACTCAAGTTTAAGTCTTTGTCCAAGTGTTCCAGCATCATGTGATGTGGACCGTGTTCCCGGAAACCATGATGGTGGGGACCGGGCGGCGGATCTTCCGCGTTGACAATCGCCAGCGGAACAAGCGAGAGAGCGAGTGCCCCTGTAAGAGCAATTAATTTTGTTTTCATTAGCATTTTCTTTTTTTGTTGCGCGAGCGCGACCAACGCACGCTTGTTTAAAACAGATGACGGTGAGCCAAACTGAGTGGTTACAAAATTATCGAGAATTTTTTATGCCCTTCAAACTCCGCCATTCATGTGTAACCAGGTGGCCCGGTCTTCCGTCATATCAACTGGTGTGGACTCGCTTTTTCTTACATGGCTGATGAATTGGATGCGCGTCTCCTGGTGGAACGAGCGTTACAGCAGGATGACGATGCCGCTCGCGAGCTGGTGCGGCGCCTTTACCCGCTCGTGTTGCGCATGGTCCGCTCGCATCGCCCACAACGCGCCGCCGAGGAGGATCTCTGCCAGATGATTTTCATTAAGCTATTTCAAAAATTGCCGCAGTTCTCCGGCAAGGTCCCGCTCGAGCACTGGGTTTCGCGGATCGCGATCAATACTTGCATCAATCAGATTCGTGCGGAAAAGGCTCGACCGGAATTGCGCCACGCGGATTTAAGCGAAGAGCAGGCTAACGTCATTACCTCGCTCAGTACCGCGGAAGATGAACCGTCCCCGGATCATGCTTTTATCGCACGCGATTTGGTGGAACACTTGCTCGCTTGCTTGAAACCAGCCGAACGTCTCGTGATTGATCTGCTCTATCTTCAACAGCGGTCTGTCGCGGAAATCAAAGAGATTACTGGATGGAGTGCAGCGCACGTTAAAGTGCGAGCTTTTCGCGCCCGGCGAAAATTGAAGGATCGCCTCGCGGCATTGGAAACGCAGGAACGTTATGGACAAGCGTGATACTCATTTAGTGCGGCTGTTGAAATGGGCGGCAGCAGCGCCGGACCAGACTCCCGTCGAAGCGCCGTTTGGTTTTGATACGAGGATTGTCGCGCGATGGCGGGAGATGAAGGGGAACAACAATGGCGATCTTGTGCGCTTTGTTCGCCGTGTCGCCCTCGCCGCGATCGCGATCACCGTTCTCGGTGGCTTGGCCACATACCGGCAAGTTGCCGAAGACGACGAAATCGGCGAGCCCCTAACGAACGATTACGCGCTCGTCGATTCCGCGATTCAGAACCAACTCTTACAATGAGCGACGGTTTGAAGTGGAAACTAGCGGTTGGATTTCTCCTCGTGTTCCTCGCTGGCGTTGCGACGGGATCTTTTGCCTGGAAGTGGCATGACCGTCCCTGGGGGCCACCGCGGGCCGGAGCTCTCGCCGAGCGCATCAATGATCGGTTGCGCCACGAGCTCGACCTCACGGCCGAGCAATCGGCGAAAATTGCTCCGATCATCGAGCAAAGCGCAAAGAAGCTGGAAGCCATTCGCGTGGAAAGCGCGCGGCGCGTCCATCAAACCTTTACCGAAACACACCAGGAGATTTCGCCTAACCTCACGCCGGAACAGCGCAAGAAACTCGCTGCCATTGAAGAAATGCATCGCAAGCGGGGCCGGCGTCACGGCTTTGCCGGGCCGCCGCCACCACCGCCAGAAGATTCGACCGCTCCCTGATTTGTAGCGGCGCTCTATGAGCGTCGCACTTTTCGGTTACGTTTGCGTGGTGCCAGGCAAACGCTTGTTCGTCGCCATTGAATTGCCCGGATCGGTCAAACAATCACTTGTTAGGCTCGATCCGAAAATTCGCGGCGTCCGCTGGCTTGCGACGGATCAAATGCATCTAACGCTCAGTTTTCTTGGACACGTCGACCAGGACACGGAAGAGAAATTGCGGGATAAGCTCGGCTCGATTCGTTGGAGCGCCTTCTTTCTGCCCATCATCGGGCTCGGCACGTTTCCGGCAAAAGGCCGGCCCAACATCATCTGGATCGGCGTGGGCGCGGGACATCCGCATCTTTTTCAATTGCACAAACGAGTGCAGGATGCGGCGCTCGCCGCCGGCCTGGAACCGGATTTGCGGCCGTGGCACCCACACATCAGTCTCGCCCGCTGCCGCGAAGTCTCCGCCGAATCGGTCCGGCCATTTCTGAAAGCACACACCGATTTCGATGCCGGAATGATTCACGTCGAATCATTTTGCCTCAATTCCAGCGTTCTGACGCCGGATGGTTCGATCTACACGCAAGAACTGATCGTTAGGGCCTAACGACTGGATAATGGCGGCGCGATATGCTCGAGTGATCGGCGTTCCGCTGGCACGCCGATCCATGCCTCTGTCAGTCCGCCAAAGACCATTAGTGCGGCGCCGATCAGATATCCAATAAACAGAGCGGAGCTCGATCCGGTTCCGATGATCCACCCGAATAACAGCGGAGCGCCGACTCCACCGGCCAACGTTCCGATCGCGTAAAAGACTGCGATGGCAAGGGCGCGAATTTCCAGGGGAAAGATTTCACTCACTGTGAGATAGGCGGAGCTGGCGGCGGCCGAAGCAACAAAGAAGATCACGCTCCACGCCAGCGTTTGCGTCTGCGCCGTCAACAAACCGGCGTAAAAGAGCCAGCCCGTAAACGCAAGCAGGATTCCGGATATCACATAGGTCGCCGTGATCATTGGTTTGCGACCGACGGTGTCGAAAAGATGTCCGAGCAATAACGGACCGAGCACATTGCCGAGCGCAAACGGCAGCAGATAGCCGCCAACATTGTTGGCTGGCACATTGTAGAAACGCATCAAGACAAGGCCGTAGGTAAAAAAGATCGCGTTATAGAAAAAGGCCTGCGTCAGCATGAGAACGAAGCCAAGCAACGAGCGCCGGCGATGTTCGTGCACGATCGCATTCCAGATTTCGCGCCAGGGTGTGTGCGTGCGCGTACGAATGCGCGTTGGCGGCGCATCGTTCATCGGCAATGTTTTTCCGACAACTTTGCGCTCGACTTCATCCACGATTCGCTCCGCCTCATTTTCGCGTCCATGAATCATGAGCCAACGCGGGCTTTCCGGAATCCAGCGCCGAAAAAAAATCACGATCAATCCGAGTATTGCGCCGATTCCAAATGCGAATCGCCAGCCTAACCAGATCGGTAGTCTGTGCGGATCGAGCAGAAAAATTGTCGCCGCCGATCCGAGTGCCGCGCCAACCCAGTAAGAACCGTTAATGATCAAATCGACACGACCGCGCACGCGCGCCGGAATTAATTCGTCGATCGCAGAATTGATCGCGGCGTATTCTCCTCCGATCCCTGCACCCGTGAGCGCGCGGAAAAATGCGTAGCTGGCAAAGCTCCACGAAAATGCCGTCAGTCCCGTCGCGACCAGGTAAACCGAGACCGTGATGAAGAACAATCTCTTGCGGCCAAGCCGATCGGTCGCATATCCGAATACCAATGCGCCGAGAACGGCACCGATAAGATAGAAGGTGGCGGTTGCGCCAACCTGTGCGTCGCTCAAACCAAGTGTTTCGCGATGGGTGAGAATCGCGCCTAACGAACCGGCAAGCGTTACCTCCAGTCCATCCAGAATCCAGGTCGCACCGAGCGCGACGACGATGAGCCAGTGCCAGCGGCTCCATGGCAACCGATCGAGCCGCGCGGGCACGTGCGATTCGATCCATTGGCCCGCAGACATTTAGATGCCGGCACGCTCGAGCAATGAAGCCAGAACTTTTGTCGCTTCGAAAGTTTCGCGCGCGATGTTACGGGCAGCGCGGGAATGAAAAGCGTAATCCGAGTTGATCATTTTCACGGCTTCGACGATTTGACCTAACGAGTCATAAGCAAAGAGACCGCCTTCGTTTCCGTAATGATCCGTAAACCCGGTTTCCTGCGTAATAACGGGACGTCCCGCCGCAAGATAGCACGCGCTCCGGTCGCTAAACCATCCGCTGCAGAGTCGAATGTATTGATCCTTTGCTACGGTAAATTCGCCTTTCGAACGACGGATGTAATCGCGGTATCGCCAGTAATCGACGCTCAGTTCATGTGGCGAACAAAAACGCCAGTTACGGCGCAGAAATTTTTCACGAACCTTGGCGTCTTTAATGTCCGTTGCCATTTCAAACGGCTCATCCGCCTTTTGCGGGGCATTTACGAAGCGAAGAAATTCGCGGGACTTGCTCCAAAGATATTTTTCCCCGCGCCACTCGATGTCTTTCAATCCGCTGGTTGACCAATTAGCGATCGTCGTCAGCACGGCACCTTTCGGCGGGCGTCGATTCGTTTTCCACAGATCGGTCACGACAGGCTGTCGTGTTGGGAGCCAACGCAACCCGTGCAACGGCACGGGAAATTTTTTGGTCCCAACATTCTCTCCAAAGGTAAAGAGTGCGTGATGCTGCTTTAGGTACTCAATGGTGCATTTATCGCGCTTATCGATCTTGATCTGCTCGACGCCCGGGTCGCTCTCGATGTAAAGAAGGCGATCGCTTCGTCGCAGGTCGTCATTTAATTCCTGCGTGCCGCAAACATTCAGAATGGCATCCGCATCGCGATAAAGCTGTCGGATCGTTTTTAAACTTAATCCTACCGTCGGATTCTCCGGAAGGTAACGCGCGCAAAACCCCCACCGTCTTTGAAATCCGAATTCACGGGCGAGACCGGCAAGAATTTTGCCGGCATATCCGTAATCGTTACTGGTGTCGAAAGTTTGTGGATTATAGGGCAACCGAGCTGAATCCTCGATGTAGTAAACGTCGTGCCCAAGTCGATTCAGTCCCACAATGTAGTGAACGTGCTGCCAGATCACTCCCGCGATCGGGCAGGAACCCATAAAGCCCATGACAACGATTTTTTTTCGCTTCATCGGATCGCCTAACGAGTTATTGGCCTGGACTTAAGTCTTTGACCTTTACCGCCGGATTTCCCGCGACGACGGTATTCGGCGGCACACTTTTCGAAACGACGGAGCCAGCGGCGACAACGGAATTTTCGCCGATCGTCACGCCTTTCAAAATCGTCGCGTTCATTCCAATCCAAACATTATCGGCAATGATAACCGGCGCGGTGCGGAGTGGGGGACGAGCGGGGCGATCTTTGAAGTAAGGGGCAAGAGCGCGCGCATCGATCAGACGCTGCGCTGGTTCAAGTGGATGAAAATCGGAATCGGCAATTCCGACGTTCCATGAGATCAAGCAATACGATCCGATCTCGATGCGTTCTTCGGCCATGATGATTGCGCCGTTCAAAAGCGTAAAATTGCCGACCTTGCACGTTCCTTTTTTGCCAATTGCAAACGAGCAACCGGAATAACAGGAAACGTGATCGCCAAGTCTTCACCGCCGCATCGGCACGATTGCGCAGGAACCGAAAGACTTGTGCGGTCTCGCAATAAAAACCTTCGCCGAAGACAACATTCGGAGGAATCGGATGCTGCCACCAATCATCCTGCACCCGGCGTTGTTCGTCGACGTTACTCATGAAGGGAAGTTGCCGGCGGAATAAAGCTTCGCATAGATGCCGCCGCGCCTAACGAGTTCAGGGCCGGTTCCCTCTTCGACAACCCGACCATTCTCCAGCACGACGATGCGATCAACATTGTGCACGGTCGCCAGCCGATGCGTCACGATCAGCGTCGTCCGTCCTTGCATCAGCTCTTTAATCGTCCCCATGATGGCGGCTTCGGTCGTAGGATCGAGAGCAGAAGTTGGCTCGTCGAGCAAAAGAATAGGTGCGTTTTTCAAAAACGCGCGCGCAATCCCGATGCGTTGCCGTTGACCGACGCTAAGGTGACCGCCGCGTTCGCCCACCGGACTTTCATAGCCGTGCGGCATTTGGAGGATGAACGATTCCGCTTGGGCGCGGCGAGCGGCTTCGTGAATTTCTTCCTCCGTCGCATCCGGACGGCCATAGGAAATGTTTTCGCGGATGGTCGTTGAAAAAAGAACCGTGTCTTGCAGCACGATTCCGATTTGAGAGCGCAGCGATCGCTTTGTGATTTTGCGAAGATCACGACCATCGACAGTGACATGGCCTTGGTTTGGATCATAAAAGCGCGGCACCAAACTAAGAAAAGTGCTTTTCCCGGCCCCGGTCCCGCCGACGAGAGCGATGATCTGATTCGGACGAATTTCCAGAGTGATGTCATGCAGAATCAGCCGGTCAGGCTCGTAACCAAAGCTGACGCTATTAAAACCAATCGCTCCATCCGCACGCGCAATCGCAACAGCGTCCGGAGAATCCAGGACGTCGTCACGACGATCAAGCACTTCGAAGCAACGTTGCGCACCTGCGGCCGCGCCTTCCATCGCCCAAGCCGTGTAGGTAAGTGATTCAAGCGGTTGATAGAGCATTACGAGATAGGCGATGAAGACAAGAAGCGATCCAAGTGTGAGCGTGCCCGCGACCACATGCAGAGTGCCGACGTAATACATTGCCGCCGTTCCGATGACCATGAGCGTGCTGATGACCAGCGCGCTCTGCACATTCGTTAGGGTAAGTCTCAGATTGGCGCGCAAGCTTTCTCGGGCTTGTTGATGAAACTGCCGCACTTCAAACTCTTCGCGGCCAAATGCGTGCACCATGCGGATTGAGCTCAATCCCTCTTGCGCCTGCGTGAGAACCGCACTTTCCCGTTCCTGGATGAAGATGGATTCTCGCCGGATGCGGTTTGCGAAAAAATAAATCGCGCCGACCACTGCGGGAATCACGGCAAGCGAAAGCAGCGTCAATTGCCAATCAAGTCGAACCATGATCGCGAACGTGCCCAGCAACGTAATGATCGATCCGAAAATACTCGTCAGGCCTTTGTTGTAGATGGTTTGCACGGATTGCGAATCATACGCGACACGGAAACTGGAATCGCTGGATCGCCGTGCATCGTGATACTTGAGGGAAAGCGATTGCAGGTAAGCGTAAAGGTCCGTGCGTAATTTCAGGAGCGCCTGCAAGCCGATTTTCACGAAAAGGTAATTCGTGATGAAATTCAGAATTCCCCAGAGCAATTGAATCACGACTAGCGACAGACAGAGAAATGCCACTGCGCCATGCAAGGTCAGAAGCGGTGACAATACGAACCCACGAAATTGGATTTGGAAAAAATGCGCCCCCGGCGCTTCCGCATGAACGGCCGGGAGGATTTGATCAACGATCAGTTTGAACGGCCATGGTTTAAGCAGATTCAAACCGATTCCGAGAATCGAGAGCACGAGACCGACAACTGTCTGTCCGAGGAACGGCCGGTAATATTGGAAGACGCGGCGGTAAATCGACATGGGATTTTCGGATTGCGCAGTTTGAATTTTGAACGAACTACGCGAAATCCATCGCGCAGTCGACTTCGAGAGATTCCTCGACTTCGCTCGGAATGACAATATGCATCATCTTTTGGAAGTTTGGTCGGGCTGGGTCCTCCAAGGCGGATATATCGGCATCATTGCGCTGATGGCGATGGAAAGTTCGATCTTTCCTGTGCCGAGTGAAGTGGTGATCCCGCCCGCGGCCTTTCTTGCTGCGCAAGGCCATTTGAATTTCTGGGGCGTCATCGCCGCCGGGACAGCAGGATCGTATCTCGGCGCTGCGGTGACGTATTGGATTTCGCGAGTAGTGGGTAGGCCGCTCGTCCTGCGTTATGGCCGGTTATTCTTCTTAAACTCCGAAAAACTTGAGCGTGCAGAAAGATGGTTGAGCCGTTACGAAACGGGTGGCGTATTTTTCGCGCGTTTGCTCCCAGTCGTGCGGCATCTCATTTCAATTCCAGCGGGAATCGTTCGGATGAATTTTGGCGCGTTCAGCGCGGTGACGATTACGGGCTCGGCGATTTGGTGCGGCGTGCTCGCTTACCTCGGTTTGCAAGCATACCGGAAGGAGCCGCAGTTGTTGTCCGATCCCGAAGCGATGGTGCATCTTATCAAAACCCAATCGCACTGGATCGTCCTTCTCGTCATCGTATTCGCACTCCTTTATCTGGCGACTCTGCGGCTTACGAGACCTGCAAGGGATTGACGTTTTGGTGTTTCAAAACGTGACACAAGTGTTTCGCCTTCGCATATCTTGGGCTTGCCGTTTGAACGTCCGCTATATCCAGTTGTCTCTTAGATAGCGCTCAAAGGGCCTTGTGGCACCTGAGCTGCTGTAAAACTGGACCGAATCGTATGAAAAAGAACAAACAAATCCTCAAGAATCGCCAGAAACTTTCACTCGGTGACCTCATCCTCGCCGTCAGCTCTTGCACTAAAAGCACGAAGGAGACCGTCGCAGCAGTAGCTGATCTCCTCGGCAGCGGCCAGGTTCGCGTCGAAAATAATGGGCGGTTCATGCGCGCCAAGGTTTGCTAATTCTGTAACAAAGATTTTCCAAAGAACGCCCCGGCGTCATTGCCGGGGCGTCTTTTTTTGCCGCATAAAACACTTCCCGCAAAGGGGAGGCGCTTTTATGTTCTCGCGGTGATCGATCGTTATTCCCGGCAGCAGATGCGCGACCTCTGGTCTGACGCGCGCAAATTTCAAATCTGGCTCGATATCGAAATCCTCGCCTGCGAAGCGATGGCGGACTTGGGCCAAATCCCGAAAGAGGATGCCGTCGAAATCCGAAAACGTGCGCGCTTCTCAATTCCCGAAATCCTCGAGATCGAAAAGCGAACCAATCATGATGTCATCGCGTTCCTTGAAAACGTCGCTGCGTCCGTCGGACCGGCAGCGCGCTGGATACATCAAGGTCTGACCTCGTCCGATATTCTCGACACCACGCTCGCGGTTCAGCTCACAGAAGCGTGTCGGATTTTGAGCGCGGATCTGAAAGAGTTGCGGCTCGCTGTCGCGGCTCAAGCGCGAAAGTTCAAGATGACGCCTATGATCGGGCGGAGCCACGGCATCCATGCGGAACCGATCACGTTCGGATTGAAGCTCGCGTTGATGTACGACGAATTCGGTCGAGCAGAAGAGCGGCTTTCGCAAACGACAGAACGAATCCGCGTCGGTAAATTAAGTGGCGCCGTCGGCACACACGCGCATCTCGATCCTGCGATAGAGCGCGCCGTTTGCGAAAAGCTCGGATTGAAAGCCGGCGACTCTTTCCACACAAATCGTTCAGCGAGATCGTCACGCAGAATTTTGCACCACGCTCGCGCTCATTGCTTCGAGCATCGATCGATGGGCGACAGAATTCCGGCATCTTCAACGGACGGAAGTTTTGGAGGTGGAGGAATTTTTCGGTGAAGGACAAAAGGGCAGTTCGGCCATGCCGCACAAGCGGAATCCGATTACAGGCGAACGATTGAGTGGACTCGCACGCGTCATTCGTGGAAATGCGATTGTCGCCCTTGAGAACGTCGCTCTCTGGCACGAACGCGATATCAGTCATTCCAGCGCTGAAAGAATCATTCTTCCTGACTCCTGCATTTTGCTCGATTACATGCTCGATAAATTGCGGGACCTGGTGACGAAGCTCCAGGTTTATCCGGACCGAATGCTGCAAAATCTTGGCCTAACGAAAGGTCTTTATTGCAGCCAATCGATCCTGCTCGCGCTTACGCGCAAGGGTGCGGAACGCAAAACCGCTTACGAAGCTGTGCAGCGAGCCGCGATGAAGACGTGGAAGGGCGACAAGCCATTCGCTGAGAACGCGAAGCAAGAGCCGGAAATCAAAGCGGCACTTTCAGATTCGGAGATCGATCAGCTCTGCTCGCTCGAAACGCATTTTCGTTATGTTGACGAAACATTTCGCGCACTCGGGTTGGAGTGAGCGATCCGCTTATTCGTAGCGCAACGCTTCGATTGGATCGAGAGCCGCAGCGCGATACGCCGGATAGAAACCAAATCCGATCCCAATCGCGGAGCAGACGACTAAACCGGCGATAGCCCAGCCCCACGGGAAAATCACATCGACTTTCAGCGCAAGCGCCAGCAGGTCGCCGCCGATAACGCCGAGTACAATTCCGATAATTCCGCCTGCCTCCGAGATAAATACCGCCTCCGCGAGGAACTGCCGAAGAATGTCGCGGCTGCGCGCACCGATCGATTTGCGCACGCCAATTTCTTTTGTGCGTTCCGTCACGCTTACCAACATGATGTTCATGATGCCGATCCCGGCGGCGATCAGCGCAATGAAGCTAATGACAAATGCGCCAATGCTCACAACCCCGGCCACGGAAACAAAGGCACTCTTCAACGAATCGTTTGTGTAAACTTCGAAGTCGTTAGGCTGATCCGCGCGCAGACCACGCGCCGTGCGCATCGCACCCACCGCGCGATCGAACGTCCGATTATATAACTGTTGCGAGACAGCCTGAGTCGCAATGTTCACTGTCCGTTTCACCGAGCCGAAATCTTCGAAGAAGCGCGTGAGTGGCATGATTGCGATGTCGTCCTGGCTTTGGCCGAAAGCGGATCCCTTCTCTTCGAAGACGCCGATGATGGTGTAAGTGTGTCCGCTGAGTTTGATGACCTTCCCGATGGGCGATTCGTGCGGGAAGAGCCGCTTCTCGATTTTCTTGCCGATGACGAGAACGCTGCGTGCAAACTCCACATCCTCGTCAGTGATATTGCGGCCGTAGCCGACAGGATAGGCGTTCGCGATGGTAAAATTCTTGTTCGTTCCCGCGATCGTGATGCTCGGCGTTGTCTTGATTCCGTTGTAAACGGCTTGTTTTCCATCATCGAAACTTTTCAAGCAAACGGCCGAGGCAATGCCTTCCATGATCTCGGAATAACGCAGCGCCTCGCGATATGTGATGTTGTGTCGATTTGCGTATTTCTCCTGGTTCTTGCCGCCGGCGTTGAAATTGATCGGGTACTTGGCGAACTGAAAAATGTTCGCGCCGAGAATGTTTATTCCCGATTCGATCGAGCCCTGAAGCGCGCCGATCGCCGTCATGACTGAAATAACAGAAAAAACGCCGATCGTAATTCCGACCATGGTTAATGCGGTACGAAGTTTATTCGCGCCGAGCGAAGACATCGCCATGGTTAAGATTTCGCGAAAGCGCATATGGATTTTTACCGCGGAGAACGCAGAGATCGCAGAGATTAAAGGATGATTTCTTCGGTGAAATTTAAAACGCGCCGGCGAACGCCTTCTCTCAATAGGCGCACATTGAAGTTAATGAGAAGCGCACAGTGCCATCCGCCGAGTTTGAGATAACTCAGCAATTGCGCCTCATAGATCGGCAAGAGCGAATCGACTGACTTCAGTTCTACAAGCAGCTGTCCGTCGATGATGAGGTCAGCGCGATATCCGCAATCCAAATGAACACCCTTGTATTCGATCGGAATGGGCTTTTGTCTTTCGAACGCGATTCCCCGACGCTTCAGTTCATGGCACAAACAAATCTCATATGTAGACTCAAGTAGCCCGGGACCAAGCGCGCGATGAACTTCGATCGCCGCACCAATGACGCACTCCGTCAATTCATTTGTGTCCATTCCGGACTCTGCGTTCTCCGCGTCCTCTGCGGTTAATTGAGTCTTATTCATACCTAAGCGCAGTCACTGGATCGAGACGAGACGCAGACCAGGCCGGCGCGAAACCGGAAACCAAACCGGTCATGACGGAAACAAACATGCTCATCAGCACGAGGCCGAAGGAAAAATGAATCGGAAACGATGGAAATGCCGAGGCGATGGAAAAGCAGAGGAGATAGGCAATCATCAATCCAATAAATCCTCCGACCAGGCAGAGCGCGGTCGATTCGATCAGGAATTGCAACAGGATCGTTCGTCGTCGCGCGCCGAGCGCTTTGCGCGTGCCGATTTCTTTCGTCCGTTCCTTCACGCTCACGAACGTGATGTTCATGATGCCGATCGCTCCGACGAAGAGAGAAAGTCCGGTAATAAACAGCCCCGCAATGGCGATGGAATTCTTGACCGGATCGAGTGTGCTCTTGAAAGCCTCCTGTTCGTTCACCGTGAAGTCATCTTTCTTTTCCGGCGGCAGGCCGCGGACCCGGCGCATCAAGCCGTTCAACTCATCCTTCGCATCAGCGAGTTTCGTTTTGTCTTTCACCTTCACGCGAATATCCGATTCGCTTTTTGCGCTGAAATATTTCTTAAACGCGGGCAACGGAATAACGACCATCGAATCCCAGCTGAACAATCCAAGGAATGTGCCTTGCCGGGAATTGACGCCGACAACTTTGAACGGCTGGCCGTTTATCAGCACCGATTTATTGAGCGGGCTGGTATTTGGAAAAAGCGCGTCGGCTACATCGTAACCGATCACGCACACATTCGCGCCGCCTCGCGATTCGACTTCACTGATAAAACGACCTTCATCGCAATCGACGGTAGAAGTGAGAACGAAATCCGATGTCGTGCCCAGGACGAAAACGTTGTTCACCTGATTGTCTGCGTACTTCACGCTGCGCAGAAAACTCGACGCAGGCACCGCGACGACGAGGTTTGAGTTTGGCGTCGCCGCAATCATGCGATTGATCTGCTCGGCGTATTCCGTTTTGATTTTCTTGCGGTCGCGATACTGCCACCAATTATCCACGCGCGCCCAGGGCCATTGTTCGACATACAGAACATCTTCGCCCAGAACCGACATGCTCTTGTCGAAGCCGATTTGAATTCCAGAGATCGCCGTTCCCATCAGCGTCACCGCGACGATGCCGATAATCACGCCAAGTGCGGTGAGAATGGAACGCGTCTTGTTCGCGCGCATCTGGCTGGCCGCAATCTTCCAGCTTTCAGTCAGCTCGTAGAGAAATCGCTTCATTCGTTAGGCCAAACCGTCGCTTTCAATGAGACCGTCGCGTAAATGGACAATGCGCCGCGCGTGTCGCGAGATATCCAGCTCATGCGTAACAAGCACAATGGTATGTCCCGTCCTGATAAAGATTCTCGAACAGCGCCATGATTTCCTCGCCGGTTTTTGAATCGAGATTTCCGGTCGGCTCATCGGCAAGGATGATGGAGGGATTGTTGACGAGAGCGCGCGCGATCGCGACACGCTGGCGTTGTCCACCGGATAATTCGTTAGGCTTGTGATGCAATCGATCTCCGAGGCCGACGTTGCGCATCGCCTGGGCCGCGCGTTCTTCGCGCGTCTCCGGATCGATTCCAGCGTAAATCAACGGCAACTCAACGTTGCGCAGGCTGCTCGATCGCGGCAGCAAATTGAATGTCTGGAAAACGAATCCGATCTCGCGATTCCGAATGGCGGCGAGCTCATCGCCGTCCATTTCAGAAACGTTCTTGCCATTGAACTCGTAACGTCCCGAACTCGGCGTGTCCAAACATCCGAGCATATTCATGAGCGTCGACTTACCGCTGCCGCTCGGGCCCATGATCGCGAGATATTCGTTGCGATGAATGCGCAGACTCACGCCGCGCAGTGCATGCACCGTTTCCTCGCCCATGATGTAATGGCGCGAGATGTTTTCGATATCGATCACGAGCGGCCCGCGCGGGCGAGTCGAGTTCGGAGCCGCGACCGTGGGTGGCGGCTCTGCCGTCACCGTATTCACTATTTTAACCCTTCTTTGTCGATCGTGACTTTCGCGCCGTCTTTCAGCTTGCGACTAATCGCGCTGTAGCTTCCGGAAATGACATCATCGCCTGGCTTCACGCCGTCTTTGATCTCCATGTAAGTGTCATCGGCGATTCCTGTCGTTACTTTGGCCCAGTGCGCCTTTCCGCCGCTCATGGTGAACACGCCTTTTTGCAATTTCTCGCGCTCTTCCTTCTCCTCCTGTTTAACGAGGCGATCATTGATGGCTTCCGCGTTGTTATCGGCTTTCTCGCGCAACGCAGCTTTCTGTTTGTTCCGTTCGATATCTTCCGGACTCATCTTCGTATCGCCCGTTCGAATCGTCACACTTTGCATCGGGACCGCGATGACATCTTTGACCATGTCGGTTTGAATATCGGCCGTGCAACTAAGGCCGGGACGCAATCGGACGTCGTGATCGTTGATCTGAATCTTCACTTCAAAATTGGTGACTTCTTCCTGCGTTCCGGTTCCGGTTGTTTTCCCGGTATTCGCGATTTGCTGCACTACACCGTGAAATTTGCGCTCGTTGTAGGCGTCGATCGTCACCGTGCTCTTATCGCCCACCTTCACTTTTACGACGTCGTTTTCGTTCACGTCCACGACGGCCTGCATGTGATTTAAGTCGGCCACACGCATAACTTCCGTGCCGGCGAATTGATTCGTCGCGACCACACGCTCGCCGAGTTTGCTGTTGAGGATTGTGATTGTGCCGTCGATGGGTGAATAAATCGTCGTCTTGGAAAGCGCATCGCGCGCCTGACTCGAGCTCGCTTCCGCCTGTTCGATTTGATGGAGCGAACTCTGGAAGGTATTCTTGGCAACATCGTATGCGGCCTGCGCTGTCGTAAATTCCGATTCGGAAATCATCTTCTTATCGAAAAGATCTTTGCTTCGCTTCAGGTCCAGCTCCGCTTTCACCATTGACGCCTTTTGCTCGAGGTTCGTCGCCCGCGCCATGCTGATGGCGGCCTCCTGTTGCTCGACCAACGCCTTGTAAGAGTCGGGTTTAATCTTCAGCAGAAGATCGCCTTTTTTTACCGCCTTGCCGTCTTCCACCGGCAAGTCAGTGATTTCGCCAGCCACCTCTGGCGAGATTTTCACTTCCGTTTCCGGCTGAACCTTTCCGGTGGCGGAAACAGTTTGGATAATCGTTCTGCGTACCGCCTTTTCCGTGACAACGGGAATGGGCTTCTCGCGCTTGCTGGAAATCGCCGACCCGATGATGAAAAGGAGGAGCAGGCCGATCGAGCCGAAAATAATAAGGCGTTTCCGTCGCGAGCGTCGTTTACGCGGCGTCGGCGCAATCTCAGTTGTTTGAAGCGTTTGGTGCATCTATGACGGTCCCGGGGTTTGACTTATGAGATGTAAGTATAGTTTGGACGTTTGCAAAAAAAAAGCCGAAGCGACTCGCCACCTATTAGGATGCGAACGCCGCCTCTTTGGATTCAACGATGACCTTCATACGGCCTTGAATTTGATCAATCGCCCAGGCTGCATGCTCTGCGATCAGAGGTTCGGAATCATTTTGTGCGTGTTCGAGGGCCGGTAAATCGCTCTCGGTTCCGATGTTTCCCAACGCGACACAAACGTTGCGCAAAAATCCGCGCCGTTTGATGCGCTTGATTGGAGATCGGCGAAACAGCGCGCGAAAACCAGAGTCATCGAGCCGCAGAAAATCGCGCAGTTCCATCTGGGCAACAGCGGGGCGCGCGGCAAAAGCAAGCTCATGGGATGCCTGCGCAAAGCGATTCCACGGACACGCATCCAGGCAGTCATCGCAGCCGTAAATCCTGTCGCCAATGAGCGGACGAAGTTCCAGAGGAATCGAACCCTTTAATTCGATCGTGAGGTACGAGATGCAACGGCGCGCGTCGAGCCGATGAGGCTCGGTTATCGCGCCTGTGGGACAAGCGGTAATGCAGCGCGTGCAACTGCCGCAACGATCGCGCTGCGGCGCGTCCGGCGCGAGCTCGAGCGTGGTCAGAATCTCGGCGAGGAAAAACCAAGTGCCTAACTTCGTATCGACCAGCATCGTACTCTTGCCATGCCAGCCAATTCCCGCCTCGGCCGCATAATCACGTTCGAGCACCGGCCCTGTGTCGACGTAACATTTTTGCTTCCCGCCGTGGTCGCGCAGCAGTTCGTCGATCGGCTTCAGCTTCTTCTCGATCACTTCGTGGTAATCATCGCCCCAGGCATACCGCGCGATGCGTGGATAATTTGTAGCGGCGGTCTGTGACCGTCGCACTTCTTCGCCCTGCCAGTAATTCAAGGCAAAAACAATGACCGAACGCGCCCCTGGCAAAACTAACTGAGGATCGCGGCGTTTGTCTGCGCCGCGTTCCATCCACTCCATTTCGCCTGCCGCCCCGTCGCCTAACCACTTGTTGAATTCATTCGCGTGCTTCGGTGAATCGCACCGCGCGACTCGGCAAGAATCGAAACCAAGTTCCGAGGCGAGTTCCAACACTCGTGCGCGGATCGGATCTTCTAATCGTGTCATTTGAGAAATGTCAGCTGCGTTTCAGGGCGGGGATATTTTGTAAGATCGCGTCACAAACTTCATCGTGACTCAGGCTCGAAGTATCGATTCGAAGGTCTGCGATCTCTTCATAAAGCGGCAAACGGCGTTCCAAAAGTTCCTTCATCGTTGCGCGTGGGTCGTCCGTGCGGAGCAGGGGACGCGAAGATCGCCTTGAGATGCGTTCAAACAGCGTTTCTTCATCTGCATGCAAATAAACGACCGTTCCAAGTTGCCGCAATAGCTCGCGATGTGTCGTTCGCAGCACAATGCCGCCGCCGGTTACGATGATCGACGGCTCGCGCGAGTCCAGTCCTCGCAGGACGTCACTTTCGGCATCGCGAAACGCATCTTCGCCATGAATCTCAAAGATCCGCGGAACCGATAAGCCAAATTTCGCCGCAATCATTTCGTCCGTATCGAAACGCGGTAGCCCCGTGCTCATTTCCAACCGTCGACCAACGGAGGATTTTCCTGCCCCCATGAAACCAACTAAAACAATCGCGCGTCCGCGGTCGGCCATATAAAAACCACTTTACAACGCGAGCGGTCGTAAGGAAGTGATGTTCCAACATGGCTGGATCAGAATCTTCACTTGTAGCTGTCATCATGGGCAGCACGTCAGACTGGGAAACGATGAAGAGTTGCGTCGACACGCTCGATCAACTCGGCGTGCCTAACGAAGCGCACGTTCTTTCCGCGCACCGCACGCCGGAAGCAACGACGGAATTCGCGCGCAACGCAGCGGACCGCGGCCTGCAGGTTATTATTGCTGCTGCAGGCGGTGCCGCACATTTGGCGGGAGTCATTGCGGGCCACACGCGCCTGCCAGTGCTGGGCGTGCCCATGCAATCTGCGCTGAATGGTTTGGATTCGCTCCTTTCCACAGCGCAAATGCCGGGCGGAATTCCTGTAGGCACGCTCGCGATCGGTAAAGCCGGTGCGAAAAACGCGGCCTTGCTTGCCGCGAGCATTCTCGCTCTTTCCGACGGCAAGATTCGCAAGAACCTGGAAGAGTTTCGCAAGAAACAAACCGAAGCGGTTCTCGAACAGAAACTCCCGAAGTGAAAACGGAAATTCTTCCTGCGCACACGCAGGAAGAATGTGCGCGTGCGGTCGATGTCGCCGCGAAACTTTTGCGCGAAGGGCAAATCGTCGCGCTTCCGACCGAAACCGTTTACGGACTTGCAGCTGACGCGCTCAATCCGGCTGCAGTCACGCGCATTTTCGAAGCGAAAGAGCGGCCGCGTTTTGATCCCCTGATTGTCCATTTGCCGGGCCTAAGTTGGCTGGAGCAGATCGCACAGATAGAAAATGAAACGCGCGAATTGCTGAACAAACTCATCGCGAAGTTCTGGCCCGGTCCGCTCACGTTTGTTTTGCCGCGCAAGGAAATCGTGCCCGATCTCGTGACCGCTGGGCTCGAAACTGTCGCCGTCCGCATGAGTGCGCATCCGGTATTTGCAGAAACGATTCGCGAATTTGGTCGCCCGTTGGCCGCGCCGAGTGCGAACCGCTTCGGTCGGATCAGTCCGACAACGGCTGAACATGTGCGTGATGAATTGGACGGCAAAATTCCGCTCATTGTCGACGCGGGGCCGACGACGCACGGAATCGAATCGACGATCATAGCGATTTATCCCGAGCGATTGGAAGTGTTACGACGCGGCCCGATCACGGAAGAATTGCTAAAAGAATTTGGTGACGTTGCGATCGCAACCGATGAAAGAGTGCGCGCGCCTGGCCAATTCCCGTCGCACTACGCGCCACGCACTCCTCTGGCGCTGATCAAAGAAGCAAAATCGTTTGTCCCGCCTAAAGACCAAAAATGCGGCGTTCTTGCGTGGCGAACCTCACCAAACCAATTTTCCGATGTGCGCACCTTGAGCGTCTCAGAGGTTGATCTGCGCGAAGCCGCCACGAATTTCTTTCGTTATTTGCGCGAACTCGATCACGCGAAACTCGATTTAATCCTGGCCGAGGAGGTTCCAGACGAAGGCCTCGGCCGTGCGATCAACGATCGTCTGCGGCGCGCAGCTAACTCTGGTGCGCAAGACAGGCCTGGATGAAACCTTTGAAGAGCGGGTGCGGTTGG
This sequence comes from uncultured Verrucomicrobiae bacterium, assembly GCA_963758535.1. Lineage (GTDB taxonomy): Bacteria > Verrucomicrobiota > Verrucomicrobiia > Chthoniobacterales > UBA10450 > JBBQFI01. Next base: position 269,411 of record CAVWVT010000008.1, read on the forward strand.
TTCGGCCGGCTTTGAAATTCGGGATGATACTGGCAGGCGAGAAAATAAGGGTGATCGCGCAGCTCGATTAACTCCGCGAGCGCGCCATCGGGTGACGTGCCCGAAATTGTAAATCCCTTTTCGTCCATGCGGTCGCGATACTTCATGTTGAACTCGTAGCGATGACGATGTCGCTCGAGCACCTGATCTTTGCCGTAAACTTTTTCGGCCAGCGTCCCGTGCTCAATTTTCGTGGGCCACGTTCCCAGACGCATACTTGCGCCTTTGTTTTGAATTTCGCGCTGTTCTTCCAACAATGAGATGACTGGTTCTGCCGCATCTTTATCGAACTCTGTGCTGTTCGCTTTTTCGAGGCCGCAAACGTTTCGCGCAAACTCGATCGTCGCGACCTGCATGCCGAGGCAAAGACCGAGATAGGGAACCTTGTTTTCGCGCGCGAAACGCGCCGCCCTAATTTTTCCTTCCACCCCGCGCTCACCAAATCCGCCGGGAATCAAAACGCCGGCGACATCTTTGAGTTGGCCGTCGAAACCATTTTCCAGCGATTCGGCGTCGATCAGTTTCAAATTAATTCCGCAATCCTGACTCGCTGCCGCGTGAGTAAGCGATTCGTAGATGCTCTTGTACGCATCCTGCAAATCGATGTATTTGCCGACCACCGCTATCTTCACCTGCTTTTTTGGACTCACGACGCGCTCGACAAATTTGCGCCAGTTCGTCAGATCGGGCTGAGGCGCTTCGATGTGCAAAAGACCGCAGACCACGTCGTCCAAGTGTTCCTCGTGCAGCATCAGCGGCATTTCATAAATCGTATGCTTCACATCGCGCGCTTCGATCACTGCCTTAGGCGAAACATTGCTGAACATCGAAAGCTTTTGGCGCAGTTCGGCGTCGAGCGCATGCTCCGTCCGACACAAGAGAACCTGCGGCTGCAGACCAATCTCGCGCAATTTGGCAATGCTTTGCTGCGTCGGTTTTGTTTTTAGTTCACGCGCCGCTTTGATGTACGGAATCAGCGTGACGTGCATGTTGACAACATTTTCGGGACCGACTTCGAGAATGAACTGGCGGATCGCTTCGAGAAACGGCAGGCCTTCGATGTCACCCGTGGTTCCGCCAATTTCCGTAATGACGACATCGTATTTGTCTTCGTCAGAAAGTTCGCGAATGCGCGCTTTAATCTCGTCGGTCACGTGCGGAATCACCTGCACCGTTTTGCCGAGATAATCGCCACGACGTTCTTTCAAGATCACCTGCTCGTAGACCTGACCGCTGGTCAGGTTGTTATTCTTCGAGAGAACACAGTTCGTAAAACGTTCGTAGTGGCCCAGGTCGAGATCGGTTTCGGCGCCGTCGTTCAAGACATAGACTTCGCCGTGTTGGAACGGATTCATCGTTCCGGGATCAACGTTGAGATAGGGATCGAATTTTTGGAAAACGACGCGCAGGCCGCGCAGTTCCAGAAGCGTGCCGAGCGAGGCTGCGGCAAGTCCTTTGCCTAACGAACTAACGACGCCGCCGGTGACGAAAATATACTTCATCGCGAAGCGGCTTTCCGTTGCGCGCGAGCCAGCTTTTGCTCCAGCGCTTTTGCATCCTGCGGCGTGTCTACGCCGGGCGATCCATGTTTAGTGACGAGCACATGAACAGTTACACCATTTTCAAGTGCGCGCAATTGCTCGAGGTGCTCGGCCTTCTCTAGTGGCGACGGTTTCCAACGCACAAATTGCAGCAAAGTCTCACGACGAAAGCCGTAAATGCCCTGGTGCCGGAGCACGACAGCAGGGCGACTTCTCGGATAAGGAATTGGGGAACGTGAAAAATAAAGTGCGTTGCCCGCAAGGTCGGTCACCACCTTGACCTGATGCGGTGAGGCCGCGTCCGCCGGATTATCAAATGGATGCGCGGCAGTGACGATTCCGCATTTCGGATTCGTGCGGAGGTCGCGAACGAAGCGGTCGATCAATCGCGGTTCAATAAGTGGTTCGTCGCATTGGATATTAATTATGTATGCGGCGTCGCGCAGCTTTTTCGCGACTTCCGCGATCCGATCCGTCCCGCTTTGATGTTTGAGCGAGGTAAGAGAAACCTCTGCACCCCAATCGAAGGCCGCTTCCGCGATCCGCATATCGTCTGTTGCAATAATGACCGCATCGATAGCGCGAGCGCGCGTAACGCGCATCCACACGTGTTGCAGAAGCGGTCTTCCAGCAATTAGATACAATGGTTTTCCCGGAAAACGCGTTGAACCCCAGCGGGCTGGAATTATCGCTACCGCTCTTTTCATCGGGCTTGTTTCAAGATTATTTCCACGGCTTCGGTCAGGTTCTCCGCGGTCCAGTCTGGAGTGCATTTCTCGGAATGACCGTAACCAGTGCGAACTAATACGGTTCGCACACCGGCGTTTCGGCCGCAGTCGATATCGATCGCTTTGTCTCCGACAAAGAAGGAACGGTGCAGATCCAGGTCATGCTCTCTGCCCGCCTCGAAAACCATTTCTGGAGAGGGCTTCCGTCGAGGTGAATCTTCGTCAGGTTTATCTGGACAAAAATACGTCGCATCGATCAGGTCGGCGCCGATTCTGCGATTCAATTCGCTCTCTACCGCTCGATATTGCTCTTCGGTGAAATAGCCACGACCGATGCCGCTCTGATTCGTGATGACGAAAAGTTTGAAGCCGGCCTTTTTCAGTCGGCGCAATGCATCGGGAACGCCATCGAAAATTTCGATCGCATTGGGATCGGAGCAATATTCCACCTCGCGCATGATCGTTCCGTCTCGATCGAGAAAAACTGCGGGATAACCTGATTCAGCCGTCGGTCGCGTCATTGCGAAAACTGGCGCGTAATTCTTCCGCGCTTACCGTCGCGGTTCCCAATTTGCCAACCACAACTGCACTCGCGTGATTGGCGATCTCGGCCGCTTCAATCGGCGACGCGCCACAAGAAAGAGCGAGGGTAAAAAGGGCGATCGCCGTGTCGCCCGCGCCTGAAACATCAAAGACCTGCTGCGCTTTGGTTGGAATATGATGAGGCGATTTTCCTTGCTCGAAAAGCATCATCCCATGCTCGCCGAGGGTTATCAGAACCAACCGCGTTTCCCATCGTTCGAGCAAAAGCGAGCCGACTCTCTTTAAATCTTCGTCCCTATCGGGATGCTCAGTCGCATCAGGGCAGGGAACACCGGCAGCGAGAAATGCTTCCGTGCGATTTGGTTTTACGACGGTTGCTTTGCGCCATTCGAGCGGATGTCGCGGATTCGGATCGGCAGCAATGATCTTGCCGGCGGCGTTCGCGTCGTCGCAAATTTGCCTAACGAGCTCAGCGCTGAGAAAACCCTTTCCGTAATCTTCGAAAATTACGGCGTCGGTTTCGGGCAGAAGAGAACGCAGCTCATTCGTTACGCGCGCGACCTGTTCCGGCGTCGGAGCGCGGATCTCTTCGCGATCCACGCGCACGACCTGTTGATGTCCGGCAATCACGCGTGTCTTCACGATCGTCTGAAAGGTCGAGTCTTCGATGACAGAGCTGGTATCGATCTTCTCCTCGGCGAGCAATTGCCGTAGCCGTGTGCCACCGCGATCCTTTCCGACGATCCCAACCACGGCAGTGTTCCCGACAAACTGGCGCAAATTTCGCGCGACATTGGCCGCGCCACCGGGGAAAAAGCTTTCACCCGTTACCTGAACGACCGGGACTGGCGCCTCAGGGGAAATCCGGCCTACCTTGCCCCAAACGAACTCATCCAGCATGAGGTCGCCGATGACGATGATGCGTTTGGCAGACGCCTGTGAAAGAATTTTATCCAGCCGGTCTTGCTTCATAATGGGTCTGCAAGTTGCTGCGTAAAAGGGCGATCCGCCGGGAGAATAGTTTGAATAATAAAACTCAAAATCTTGACGTGTCGGAGTTTGTGCGCTTAGCAGTTCTGCCTAAAGTTTACGACTTAGCCTGAATATCGACGCGAAATCAACCATCTAAGGTGCTAATGAATTTATTTGCTCATTCCCATAAGGCGACCATGGCGGTGTTAATCGCTCTGAGTCTGCCGGCGCAGGCTACCGATGCGCCGAAGAAGATTGATATCACGCAGTTTTCCAAACGCGTCGAGGACGTCGTGGTGCCGTTGCCTAACGAAGTCTTCGGCGCCCTGAACAAACTCGGCAGCGTCAATTGGAAGGAATACGTCCGCAACGACAAGGGGACCAATTTCACCGAACGACCTCGCATCGCCCTTCTTCTCGGAACGGTGATTGCCGATGGTTTCATCGCCGTCCAGGCGGAGGACGCGCCGACCGTGAAGGAAATCGGACAACGTGTGCTGAATTTGTCGCGCGGCATCGGAGTGGGCAGTTCCATTACGCCGCATGCAAAAGCTATCACCGAAGCCGCCGATAAACGCAATTGGGACGGCGTGCGCCAGGAACTGGATCGCACGCAAAACAGCGTGCAGCAGGCCATGAACGAAGTGCACGACCAGAAGCTTTCTCAACTCGTTAGTCTGGGCGGTTGGTTGCGTGGCACGGAGGTTTTGACCGCCGTAGTCAACAAGCGTTTCTCCTCCGACGGCGCAGAGTTACTGCACCAGCCCGATTTGATTACTTATTTTCAGGATCGGCTCGACGGAATGCCGGAATATAATATGAAGTTGCTGCAGGACATTCAGTCGGCATTGGTTGAAGTCCGGCCGCTGATTGACGTCGGTGACCATCCGATTTCCGCGGGATCGGTTAAGCGCATTTACGAAATTACGACACGTCTGGATGAAGCGATCGTAACGAAGATGCAGTAACAGATGTCGACCCCGTTTATTCCCAGGCAGCGGTTGGTTGCCGTCCTCGTCATGACTGTGGCGCTGGTCATGAGCACGCGGGCATCTGTTGATGACGCGCAATCATTCGCTCTTGAGGCCGCCGAGCCCTATGTGAAGGAAGGGTTTCAAGTGCGCGAAGATTATTGGGGCGGCGATCTCGGCGTCGGCGAAAAGAAGGCGGTGCGGCAGCAATTATTTAAAGGAAACGAATACTGGTTTTGGCTCGGAACCGAAGTGGAAAAAGCAAAAGTGTCTGTGCACATTTACGATTCGGAAGGAAAGCTCGCCGAACAAACGGACAGTTGGGAAAAAGGACATTTTGCGGCAGCCCACGTCACACCAAGCGCGACCAGCAGTTATTTTATCATCGTCACGGTGGAAGAGTCGCCAGAAGAGCGCACGCACTGGGCTTTGGTGTATGGTTTCCGTTAAGCAGTGATCAATACTTTCGTCTGGGTGATACCTGTCCGCTGCTAGCAGTGAGATGACCGAAACGCGCACGTTGCAGTTTGAGAGCGCTCGCGCTCTGCAGTCGCTCTACGCAAACGATCTCAAGAATTTGAAGACGCTCGAGGATTCGTTAGGAGTGAAAGTAACAACGCGCGAAGGCTGGGTGAAGATTGATGGTGAGCCTGCTCAGATCGATCGCGCGGAGCGCGTATTCCAACAATTGGAACAAGCCAGGCAAAAGGGCGTCGACATTCAAAAGCCTGAATTCAGTTACGCACTTAATTCCGTGACGGAAGCACGCTCCGATAATTTGTCGGATGCCGTGGACGCCAAAATTGTTACGTCCGCGCGCAAGCCGCCGATCGTTCCACGCTCGCCCGTGCAGCGCAGTTACCTCGAAGCGATCCAAAAACACGATATCGTTTTCGGAATTGGCCCGGCTGGAACCGGCAAGACCTATCTCGCTGTCGCAATGGCGGTGGCAGCGCTAAAGAAGGAACAGGTAAATCGCATTATTCTTACGCGGCCGGCCGTTGAAGCAGGTGAAGCCCTGGGATTTCTGCCAGGCGATTTGCAGGAAAAAATCACGCCGTATCTGCGTCCTCTTTATGACGCGTTGCGGGACATGCTTGAGCCGGATGAAATCGAACGTCATATGGCACGGCAGACGATCGAAGTCGCGCCATTGGCCTACATGCGTGGGCGCACCTTGAGCAACGCCTTCATCATTCTCGACGAGGCGCAAAACACCACCACGGAACAAATGTTTATGCTGCTTACGCGCATGGGGCCGCGCTCAAAATGCGTCGTGACTGGTGACGTGACCCAGATTGATCTGCCGACAAACAAACGCTCCGGTTTGGTGGAAGCTTTGCAGGCGCTAAAAAACGTTTCCGGAATCTCGTTTATTTACTTTACTGAACGCGACGTTGTCCGGCATGAACTTGTCCGTTCCATCATCAACGCGTATCAGATTCACCGCTCGCCCGCGAACGCACCATCGCGAAAATAGATCATGTTTGATTTCCTAAAACGCAATCGGTTGATCAGACGCGGTCTGGCTTCGCGCAAGATGCGCCGGCGCCGCGCCCCTAACGAGCTATTGCTAAAGCTCGAGTATGCCGCTTATACGAAGTATTTGATCTTCGCTGCGTTCATTGGTGGTCTCGCATTTCTTATCTTTGGCGGACAGCAAGCGGAACCGACAAAAAACTTTATTATCGCGCTTCTGATCTTCGTCACGGCAACGACGCAGCTTTGGATCAATCAGCCAAAAAGCTTTTCCCGCAGCTCCCGGTTGCTGCTCGTTTTCGGGACGATATTTGTGCAGATCGCAGTGACAAAGGGGCTGCTCCTTCTTTGCAACAGCGGGACGTTTAGTTTCCTCAAGCCCGAAGCCGGCGTGCTCGTCGTGCCATACGCTTTGGCCCCCCTTGTTTTAAGCGTTTTGTTAGGCCGGAATCACGGATTGTACGCGGCGGTTTTCGTTAGCGTTTGGGGCAGCATCTTGTTTGGAAAAATCGATGCGCCCTTGCTCCTTTGCGGCTGGATCAGCGGTTTCACCGCCGTTTATCTCACCATGCAAGTTCGCCGGCGCAGTAAACTCATTCGCGCGGGAGTGGGCGTCGGTTTGGCCATTTGGATTCTCGGGCTCACCTTCGGCCAGATCGGTCCGATCAATTGGTTCTCACCGATGACTAACGACTGGACAATGATCGGCGTGCAGAGCGCCCTTGCTTTTGGAAACGGAATCGTCACTGCCATGGTGGTGGGAGGCGCGCTTCCCATTCTCGAACATCTCTTTCGAATCACGACCGACATTTCCTGGCTCGAAGCCTCGGATTTGAATCATCCGTTGCTGCGCCGCATGACGATCGAAGCGCCGGGCACTTACCACCACAGTCTTGTCGTCGCGAACCTCGCGGAAGCGGCTGCGGAAGCGATCGGCGCAAACGCGACGCTGTGCCGCGTCTGCTCTTATTTTCACGATGTCGGTAAACTCGTGAAGCCTGAATACTTCACCGAAAACATGAACTACGAGCGCAATCCCCACGACGATCTCGCGCCGACAATGAGCGCTTTGATCATCATTGCGCACGTGAAAGAAGGAGTGGATCTCGCGCTGAAGCATCGACTCAATCAACAGATCATCGATGTCATTCAAGAGCATCACGGCACGTCGCTCGTTTACTATTTTTACAAACGCGCGCTGCAGCAGCTCGAGGATGCGCGCGCCGGCGGCAAGATCATGAACATGCGCGAGGACGATATCTCGACCGTGCGAGAGGAGAGTTTTCGCTATCCCGGACCGAAGCCGCAAACGAAGGAGAGCGCGATCATCAGTCTGGCGGACATGGTTGAAAGCGCCTCACGCAGTTTGGAGAAACCAACTCCGCAAAAGATCGATCAGTTCGTTAACGAATTGATCGATCAACGTATCGCCGATCGCCAATTGGACGAATGCGAGCTGACGCTTTCGGAATTGCGCATCATAGCCGAGCGATTTCGTTTTACGCTCATGACGATGCTGCACACGCGCATCGCCTATCCGAAACCGGATACAAAAGTGGTATCGCACCGCGAGGAAGGTTTTCGCCCGGACGTTATGGCTAGCAGCAAAAAACCCGCGTCCGCACCGCCCGTTTCAGCTGCCTAGGTCGTGAACAGTCCCGGGCCCGATCGCTTGCGCGAATGGCGCGCGGAAAAGGCGATCATTCTTGGTTCTGGTTTAAACGCGCTCGTTCGCGACGCAACGCCGGATCAAACCATTTGCTACAGTGAATTCTCAGAAATTCCGCGACCGTCGGTTCCGGGACACGCGGGACGGTTTGTTCTCGCGCAACTGGACAAAACGCCGGTTATTTTCGCGCAAGGACGCATTCATCTTTACGAAGGCCGAACCGCAAGAGAAGTGACCGCTGGTGTGCGCGTCCTCGCCGCGGCGGGCGTCAAACAACTTATCGTCACAAACGCCGCTGGCAGCGCGAATCAGGAGTTCGCGCCAGGATCGTGGATGATGATCAGCGATCACATCAACCTCACTGGCACCACGCCGCTTCTCGGCGAACCGAATTTCGTCGATATGACGGAGGCGTATTCATCGCCATGGCGCACGCGATTTCGCGACGCTGCCCGAAACACCGGGATAAAACTTCACGAAGGTGTTTATGCCGGATTGCTCGGGCCACAGTACGAAACCCCGGCGGAAGTGCGCATGCTTCGCTCGTTAGGCGCGGACGCCATCGGGATGTCGACTGTGCTCGAAGTCATTCAAGCGCGTGCTCTCGGAATAGAGGTCGCTGGGTTTTCCTGCCTAACGAATTGGGCAGCAGGTATGGGGACCGGCAAGCTGAGTCACGAAGAAGTGCTGGAGACGGGTAAAGCGTCCGCGCAAGCTTTTGGATGTTTGCTCGAGGCAGCTACGTAGCGGGTGCTTGCTCTAGCGCCTTACGCTTCGTCTTCCACGCGCCGCGCCCGCGGCTCACGATCTTTTGATGTGGCCGTGCTTGGCAGAGTAACAAACGGTCCGCCTTCCATCGGCGCGGCCTCCGAAAACGCCACGTCTGGCATTTCACTCGGCTTGCCCGCAAGAGGAAATTCTTTCCGCAACGGAAAGTAAGGATAGCCATCCCACATCAGGATGCGTCGCAGATCGGGATGGCCTTCAAACCGAATTCCCATCATGTCGTAAATTTCGCGCTCGTGCCAATTCGCCGTCGGCCAGACATCGGAAACTGTATCGACAACAGGTTCCTCTTCCGATGCGTAAAGCCTCAGACGCAAATGAACCGCCAGCGTTAGCGAATAAAGTTCGTAGACAATTTCAAAGCGCGGATCTTCTCCCAAATTGTCGATGCTCGTAATGTCGACGAGGTAATCGAACGATAGATCATCGCGACAGAACTTTGCCACCTCACGTAAATCATCGGCCCTAATCGTGAAAGTTAACTCGCCGCGAAATTCCGTTTTCCCCTGGATTTTGGAACCGAATAATTTCTCCAGCGAGGCAAGAAGTTCCTGTCCCGTCATGGCATCATCGGTTCGAGCTCTTCCATCAACTCGCGTTTCTGCGCTCTAAAAGATTGTTCGCCGGAAATCTTTTCCTGCAGTCGCATCAGACCTTCGAGCAACGCTTCCGGGCGCGGGGGACAACCGGAAACGTAAACGTCCACCGGCAGCAATTGATCGATTCCCTGAAGAACGGCATACGACCGGTACATGCCGCCGGTCGACGCACATGCGCCCATGGCGATGACCCATTTCGGTTCCGGCATCTGTTCGTAAATGCGTTTTACCGCCAACGCCATTTTGTAGGTCACCGTGCCGGCCACAATCATGACGTCGCATTGTCGCGGAGAAAATCGCATCACTTCCGCGCCAAAACGTGCGATGTCGAAACGCGACGCTGCCGTCGCCATGAGCTCTATCGCGCAACACGCCAAACCCATTGGCATCGGCCAGAGCGAATTCTTGCGCATCCAATTCATGGCGGCATCGAGCCGTGTGAAGATCACGTTACCCTCGATCTTCGAATCGTAAGCCGCAGGACGAATATCCGGCATGGCGCAACACTATGGTTGCGTCCTCGCGTCGCAAGTAGAAGATAAGCGCGCAGTATTTAGCAAAATGGCAGACACCACCCGCACGCATCTCGATCAATTGGAGAACCAGAGTATCTTCATTTTTCGAGAGGCTTATCACTCGTTCAAGAACATCGCCATGCCCTGGTCGATGGGGAAGGATTCGAATGTTCTCATCTGGCTGGCGTTGAAATCTTTCTTCGGAAAAATTCCATTTCCCGTTCTGCACATCGATACGACTTACGAGTTTCCGGAGATGCTCGAGTTTCGTGATTGGGCGACGAAACATTACAAACTGAATCTCATAGTTAAGATCAACACCGAAGCCCGTGCGCGCGGTGTCGGTTACGAAACGCACGATCCGGTGACGGTGACCCACGAACTCAAGACCGTTCCTCTGCAGCAGGCCATAGCGGAATACAGGTGGGACGCGCTTATTACCGGCATCCGCCGCGATGAAGATCCGACGCGCGCCAAGGAGCGATATTTTTCGCCGCGCAACGCGCAATCGGAATGGGATTACAAAGACCAGCCGCCAGAATTCTGGGGGCAATTCGCCACTGCCAATGGGAAAGGTGAACACGTCCGGGTGCAACCGCTCCTCGATTGGAGAGAAGTAGACATCTGGCGTTACATCCAACGCGAGAATATCCCGATTCCGAAAATGTATTTCGCGCGTGAGGGAAAGCGTTTTCGCTCGTTAGGCTGCAGTCCTATAACAAAACCCGTTTCAAGCAACGCCAGCACCATCGACGAAATCATTGCCGAATTGGAAGAGACGCGCACAACCGAACGCGCTGGCCGTGCGCAAGATCATCACGAGCGCAACGCGATGCAAAAACTGCGCGCAAAAGGATTTCTGTGAAAACCGAGAAAGCGGAAACCGGATACCGGAAAGTTTTCACGATGACACGAGACGAATTTCGGCTGCGCACGTTTCAGTTCGGCATTCGCTGCATTCGTCTGGCCGAGTCTTTGCCGCAGACGAGCGTTACCCAGATAATTGCGCGACAGCTGATTCGGGCTGCGACATCAGTCGGCGCGAATTATCGAGCGTCTGTTCGCAGCCGATCACGCGCTGACTTCATTGCGAAAATGGGAATTGTTGAAGAGGAATGCGACGAAGCGCTCTATTGGATAGAGGCCTTACTCGAACTCGGCTTGGTTCCCGAAACACGAACAAAGGAACTACAACGAGAAGCGAGTGAAATTATCGCCGTCACCATCTCTTCTATCAAAACGGCGCGTAAAGGCACAAAATCGTGAAGTCCGAATCCTATCCGGTATCCGGTATCCGCCCTCCGGTTTTGCTCAAGATTGTTTTTGTTGGTCATGTCGATCACGGCAAGTCGACGTTGATTGGTCGCATTCTGCACGACACCGATTCTTTGCCCGAAGGAAAAATCGAAAGCATCGAGAAAGCGTGTGCGGCGGAAGGAATGGAATTTGAGTACGCATTCCTGCTCGATGCTTTGCTCGAAGAACAGGAACAAAACATCACGATCGATACGACGCAGATTCCGTTTCGCACTGCGCATCGGCAATACATGATCATCGATGCGCCGGGACATAAGGAGTTTTTGAAAAACATGATCACGGGCGCGTCGAGCGCGGACGCGGCAATCCTTGTCATCGCAGCAAACGAAGGCGTGCAGGAACAAAGTCGGCGCCATGCCTATCTCCTAAGCCTGTTAGGGATTCGCCAAATCGTTGTTGTCGTAAACAAGATGGATTTGGCCGGCTACGAGGAAAAACGTTTTCAGGAAATCGAGCGGGAATATCGCGCGTTTCTTTCTGAGCTTGGATTGGAGGCATGCGTCTTCGTTCCGGCATCCGCCAAACAGGGAGAGAACGTCGCGCAAAAAAGCGCGGAGAAAATGAAATGGTATCGCGGTCCGACAGTGCTCGAAGCGTTCGACCAATTGAAGCCTCCAAAAGCCTCGATCGAATTGCCGCTGCGATTTTGCGTGCAGGATGTTTATCGTTTCGATGAGCGTCGCATTATTGCCGGCCGTATCGAAACCGGTGTGCTCAGGGTGGGGGATAATCTCGTTTTCTCGCCCGCGAATAAATCAAGCGTGGTCGCCACAATCGAAAAATGGAACGCGGCGCCCGTGGAAGAAGCGATCGCCGGAGATTCCATCGGTATCACGTTGCGCGAACAAATCTTTGTCGAGCGAGGCTACGTCGCATCGCATCAAAATGACACGCCAATCGAGACGAACCGATTTCACGCCGATGTTTTCTGGATGGCGAGCGAACCGCTTCGGATGGACGCACCCTACACGATCCGGCTGGCAACGCAGGAACTGAAAGGCCGCGTCGTAGCCATCAATCAAATCATGGATTCATCCACGCTCGGCACCACGACCGATTCGCGCAAAGAAGTGGCGCGTAACGAAGTCGGCCGAGTGACGATTCAAACACGCGCCGCGATCGTGCTGGACAATCGTGATCGCGTCGCGAATCTCGGCCGCTTCGTCATTATCGACGACGGAAGAATAAGCGGCGGCGGCATCGTTTTTGGCGGCGCGTATACCGATCGCACCGCCGTCAAAAGCAAGAACATCTTTTGGACAGAAGAAAAAATTACAGCGCAACAGCGTGCGCTAAACAACGGCCATAGGGGCGCGGTCGTGTGGCTGACTGGTTTATCGGGCGCGGGCAAATCGACGATTGCACAGGCCCTGGAAGGCGAACTTTTCAAACGCGCGATCCATACTTATGTGCTCGATGGCGACAACGTTCGGCATGGATTGAATTCCAATCTCGGATTTTCACCGGAGGATCGCGTGGAAAATATTCGGCGGGTGAGCGAAGTGGCGAAACTGATGGCTGATTCGGGAACCGTTGTTATCACCGCGTTTATCTCACCCTATCGGCGGGAGCGCCGTCGTGCGCGTGAGATTGCGCTGGAAGGCAATGCTGAGTTTATTGAAATCTTCGTCGATGCGCCGCTCGAGGTTTGCGAGGAGCGCGATCCGAAGAAACTTTACGCAAAGGCGCGCGCGGGAAAAATTCGCGACTTCACTGGAATCGACGCGCCATATGAGGCGCCGGAAGATGCCGAAATCGTTGTGCGAACGGACAAGCAGGACCTTGGGCAATCGGTCACGACTATTCTCGATCAGTTGATGCCGCGGCTGCGACCGGAAGAACTTGCGGAGTAAGATTGTTTTAAAATACAACCCGGCCTTACTCCGACTCGTTAGGCAAACCACAAAGCTTCAGCTCTGCCGCGATACTACTTGACAGGAATTAGGACACGATAGCCACAAACGTGAGCTTTGCGACCGCCTTACCAGGGTAGCGTGTGTTAATTGTCAGCAGGCGCTTGGCAGCGGCAAGGAGCGGCGGTTTGTAACCGCCGTGGTCGCTTACAAAGCGCCCTCCCCTTGGCAGAGGTGGGCCGTCCGACTGACGATGGGCGAATACTGCGCGCCTTAGCAGACACAAGGTTTTTCGGCTTGACTAATAGATAGATTCGCCAAACGATCGCGTTGTTTTTTAACCCCTCCCGACCCAATACCAATGCGAACCCCCGCACTAAACCTCCCGGAGCAACGCGGACAACCGGGCGACACGGGTGTGGGTTTGGAAATGTTTTACCAGGGGTTATAACCCGATTTACATGGATCAAATGTATTCGGACCCCGTTTTCGGCGGGGCTGCGCTTGCCCCGCATTCTCCACACGCGGACGATGTGCGCACAGCTATGGGTTACACACGAGGCTACGCGGAAAGAATGGACCTGATCAACATGACGCCGCAAGGGAGCCTTTCGCCGATCGGTAATGACGATGGCTATGTTCTTGGCCGAGGTGGGCGAGGAATATCTGGTTTACCGGCCAGTCCAAGGCGACTTCACTGTAAATTTGGCGGCTAACACATATGCGGTGGAATGGTTTAACCCAGCAACTGGGGAAACTATGCATGACCCGGATAGGATGATCTCGGGAGATAGCGCGGAGCTACTTCCATCCTCCTTTTTCGCAATATACGGACGCAGTGCTTTATCTCAAAGCGGCCAATTGACGCAAACTCTCTTTTTTAGGAAGATCGGATTCAACTATGCGCTATAGAGGATGGATTCCGTGGCTGTTGTTGCTAGGTCAACTTGGTATCGTAAATGGACAATCCGCTCTCGATGGTTTTGATCCACAGGCGACTTCGGCCGTGGATACAATTGCATTGCAGCAAGATGGAAAAATTCTTCTAGGTGGCAGCTTCACGAGTATTTTAGGCGGCGTGCGCAATGGTATTGCGCGTCTTAATTTCGACGGGACTTTGGATAACACTTTCAATCCAAATCCCGCTGCGCACAGTTTTATCAACCTCATCGCACTCCAGGCAGATGGAAAGATTCTGGTTTCTGGTTCTTTCGGTGATTCCGGTACTATTGGGGGCCAGACTCGCGGGTACATGGCACGACTTGATCCTGCCACGGGGACAGCAGATTCGTTTAATCCAAGTCCCGATCAACCACCCTTTGCCGTAGTAGTGCAGCCTGACGGCAAGATCCTAATTGGCGGGCAATTTACGGACCGATTGGTCTGCAACAAGCGCGCAATTTTATCGCGCGGCTCGATCCAGTTACTGGCGTGGCCGATTCCTTCAATGCGAACATTGGCACGGGCGGGAGCCGGCACGTTAACGCCATCGCCTTGCAGCCAGATGGCAAGGTGCTTGTCGGCGGACCTTTCACCCAGGTGGCAGGTCAGCCACGCAACGGCCTTGTCCGGCTTAATCCAGATGGAACTCTGGACATGTCGTTTAATCCGAACATACCAACTGTGACTCAGGTAGACGCAATCGCAGTCCAGCCGGACGGGAAAATCCTGGTAAGCGGAAACTTCAATTTCATTGGCGGCCAGTCCAGACGTCACTTCGCCAGGCTGGATCCGCTCACTGGAGCAGCAGACTCCTTCAGTTCGGACGCCTATTCGGCAAATTGTCGGCATTGTCGTGCAGCCCGATGGCAGGATCTTAGTCAACGGTTCTTTTGGGTACGTAGGTGGACAATACCGCAATCGGATCGCGCGGCTTGATCCCATCACGGGACAGGCTGATTCCTTCGATCCAAATCCGGGTGAGGGGACGCAGTTTGGGCCGTGGGTCGAGGCGCTTGTGCCACAGCCGGACGGGAAAATAATCGCAGGCGGATACTTTAGTGCGTTTACGCCCCCCGGCGAACCAACCGTGATGCGTAACTACATAGCCCGCCTGGAAGCTGATGGAGGAGTAGAACAAACACTTAACCTCAACGCCATCGGAGCCAAGATCGTAGCCACGGCCATTCAGCCCGATGGAAAGATACTGGTTGGCGGACTCTTTACGAACATTCTTGGCGTGCAACGCAATAACATGGCGCGGCTCAATGCCGATGGGACACTCGACCAGCAATTCGATCCCAGTGCAGGCGGAGAAGTCGATGCCATCGCCGTGGAACCGGATGGTTACATCATGGTGAGTGGCGCCTTTACAACGATAGGACAAGCCAGTCGCCAATATGTGGCAAGGATCAACGGAGTAACCGGCGGCGCCTCTTCCTTTAATGGAGCGAACCCAAACGATCGGGTAACCGCCATGGCCGTGCAGCCTGATGGGAAAGTATTGTTAGGCGGGGCGTTTACCAATATCGGCGGACAAACCCGCAACCACATTGCGCGGCTCGATCCCATCAGCGGTCTGGCCGACATATTCGATCCCAACGCAAACGGCGCAGTGAATGCGATCGTGTGGCAAAGCAATGCGAAGATACTGGTGGGCGGTAACTTTAGTAATATTGGAGGAGCCAACCACAGTTACCTGGCCCGGCTCGACGCCGCAGGAGTAGCTGACCCCTTTGCTCCGGCAGTAGATGGCCCGATCGATTCCATCGACGGTGCAACCCGATGGAAGCATCATGGTCACCGGCCAATTCACTCACATCAACGGCCAGCCATGCAACGGCATCGCGCAACTGGATGGAGATACCGGGAATGCCGACAGCCTTCAATGCCCAGAACAACGGAGCGATCAGCTCAATTGTGATGCAGAGCAATGGGAAACTCGATGGTAAGCGGCGCCTTCAGCAGCATTGGCGGTCAAAGCCACAACTACCTTGCCCGACTCGATGGGACGACTGGACTGGCCGATAGCTACGATGCCGCTGCGGATAATGTTGTGCGACTCCCTTTGTTTGGCCAGTGATGGGAAGACTACTTTTAGGTGGCGAGTTTGGCCATGCCGGCGGCCAGACCCGCAATATCTTCGCCCGGCTGGTAAACGACACGCTGGCAGGACAAGATCTGAGCGCAACCGCATCCACCATCACCTGGAGCCGGACCGGATCGAGTCCACAGTTCAGCCGCGTCACGTTCGAAATGTCCACCGACAACGTGAACTATACATCTGCTCGGTAACGGAGCGTTCACGCGAAAATAACTGGACATTGAGCGGCTTGAACCTGCCCATGGATCGGAACGTGTTCATCCGTGCGCGCGGCTACTATCGCAGTGGAGAACACAACGCCTCAGAAAGCATTGTCCAGACAGGCCGCGAAGTCTTTCTCTTCGGACCGACCCGAGTGGTTTCGAGAAAGGTGCATGGGAGCGCCGGGACATTCGACATCGATCTGCCTTTGAGTGGCACTCCCGGAGTGGAATGCCGCAGTGGTGGGGCCAGTGGCGATTACCAAATCGTGCTTAGCTTTGTCAGCCCGGTCGTATTCGATGGCGCAACGATCAAAGAAGGCGCCGGCTCGGTCAGCGGAACCAGCGGCAGCGGCACAAACAGCGTGAGCATTAATCTCACTGGAATCAGTAGCGGACAGAGACTCACAGTGGCATTACTTGGTGCCAGTCACGGATCGAGCAAGAGCGACTTCAGCGTGCCAATCGATGTGTTGGTCGGCGACACGAGTGGCAACGGCGCGGTGAATGCCACCGACATAAGTCAGACCAAAGCCAACACTGGCCAGGCAATCACTGTTTCCAATTTTCGCGCTGACATCGATGCGAACGGCTCGATCAACGCCACCGACATCGGCCTGGTGAAATCGAAGTCGGGCACTGCATTGACTCAGACGCGCATTCTTTGGTAGCGCACGTTTTCAACTTGCGATCCAAATCGTGGGGCAAGTTCAAAACTTGCCCTACTTCGAGAGTGCGACGGTCGTAAACCGCCGCTACAGGAAATGGGCGCTCCTTGATAGCAATCACTGGCGCTACCTTTTCAACAAGGCTAAGTCCATTAAAATGATGATTCGCACCGCGGAAGAAGGCGACGCTTCGGCGCTCGCCGAATTGATGACTCAACTGGGTTATCGGACGACCGCAGAAGAAATGCGCGAACGGCTACGGTCCATTCTTCGTAACCCCGATTTCGCAACCTTGGTCGCGATGAAGGAAAATGAGGTTTGCGGAATGATTGGCCTTTCTGCGTCCACCAGTTACGAACACAACGATCGCACAGGCAGAATCATGGCCCTCGTCGTGGACGAGCGAATGCGCGGCCGCGGAATCGGACGCGCATTGTTAGCAGCTGCGGAAGATTATTTTGCGCGCGAAAAAATCGTCCGCGTGGTTTTGACCAGTCGCTTCACGCGTGAACGAGCACACGCGTTTTATGAATCGCTGGGCTACGTGCGGACCGGACTGCGTTTTATGAAGGAGTTGCCGGCTCGTTAGGCGTGAAATCGCGAACAACATCGCTCACAAAACGGCGTGGTCATTCTGAGCCCCGAATGCTTTCGGGGCGAAGAACCTCGCAATTTACCCTGTGCGTAGTTCGTGAGGTCCCTCGCTGCGCTCGGGATGACAGCGTGAAATGTGGGTAAGAGCGCTACGCCGAGGCAGCGTGTTGCATCTCGTACTCCGGCTGTGAGGCGACCTGGTTTGTGACCACGTTATGCACGATGCGTCCGAGCTCGGACGCTTCGTACGGTTTGGCGATGACGCCGCGGAATCCAAAATCCTGATATCGGCTCATGGTGGCGTCGGTGGCGTAGCCGCTGGAGACGATTGCATTCACCGTCGGATCGATCTCGATCAACTTCTTTAACGCTTCCTTTCCGCCCATGCCGCCGGGCAGTGTGAGATCGAGAATCACAGCATCGAAACGCTCGCCTGCTTCGAATTTTTCCCGGTAAATATTCACACCGTCCGCCGCGTTTTCGGCCTGCGCCACCTGGTATCCGAGCCGCGTGAGAGTGAACTCAACCAGTGCGCGGATGGCTTCTTCATCATCGACAATCAAGATACGACCGGTGCCCGCCCCATTTCCGGTCGGCGCGGGTGTGAGTGTGACTGGCTCGATCGGCATTAGCTGATCTTTCAACGCCGGCAGATAAATTGTGAATGTGGAGCCAACATGCTGTTGCGATTCCACCATGATGAGGCCGTTGTGATTCTTAATGATTGAGTAAGTGGTCGCGAGACCCAGTCCGTTGCCGTGAGACTTGGTCGTAAAATAAGGATCAAAGATTCGCTTCAAATAATGTTCTGAAATTCCAACGCCTTCGTCCTTGATGCTGATGCGAATATAATCGCCCGGCATCAAATCGGGAACGGGCTCGGTGTTGCCATCGTAGACAAAATTCTCGCAGGAGACGCGCAGTGTTCCACCGTTCGGCATCGCCTGGTCGGCATTGACGACGAGGTTTGCGATGACCTGGCTGATTTGGCCGGGATCAATCTCGGCCGGCCACAAGTCGGGGCCGAATTGAAATTCGCTGCGGCTATGACTTCCGCGCAAAGAGAAGCTGACCGTATCCTGAATGAGCTTACCGATCGACGCCGTCTTCTTAATCGGAGCGCCACCTCGAGCAAAGGTAAGAAGCTGTTGCGCCAAATCGCGTGCGCGCAGGGAGGCGTTCTTGGCATCATTGAGGCGCGTCACCATTTCGTCGTCAGGCGGAAGCAACAACGAAGCGAGTGAGATATTTCCGATGATTGCCGTGAGCAGATTGTTGAAATCATGCGCGATGCCGCCCGCGAGCAAACCAAGCTGTTCCAGCGTCTCTGCTTTGCGACGTTCGTCTTCTGTCTTCTGCCGCTCTGTGATATCTCGAAAGACGAGCACGACACCGGCGATTTCGTTCTTGCTGTCGCGAATCGGCGAAGCCACCTGCTCGATGACGCGCTCGACTCCGTCTTTTGACCGCAAGGTCGCATTTTCGGGCAGGCTTAGCAGAAGCGAATGCGCTTCGTTGCGGAATCCGCTTTTCTGGATCCGTGCCTGCGCCGCCAGATCGATCGCAATATCGAAAACAATTTTCAGCGGTTGGCCGATTGCCTCGGGCGAAGTCCAGCCGGTCATTGCTTCGCCGGCATGGTTGATCATGATGATCTTGCCCTGGACATCTGTTGTGATAACGCCGTCACCGATGGAACGCAGCGTAACGGCCAGGCTCTCCTTCTCCGCCGCGAGCTCTTGTTCAAAACGTCTTTGATCGGTAACGTTACGCACCATCGCGACATATAGCTGTTGCTGATCGACCACCATTTCGCTCAGCGAAATCTCTACCGGGAATGTCGTCTGTTTGAGCGTGCGCCCAACAGCGAGCGTGATGCTGCCAGTGCGTTTGGACAGGTCATCCCAAGCGCAAGCGACCGGCTCGCCGCCCGACTCGAAATTGTAACTTTTCGGAATTAATTTGGTGAACTTGTGTCCAACCATTTCGTTATTCACGCAGCCAAACATTTTTTCCGCGGCCGGATTCATTGATTGAATCGCGCCCTGATCGTCGACCGCGATCATTCCGTCGAGGATGTGGTCGATGATCGATCGAATGCGAGTCTCGGCTCCCTCCAGTTTCGCCAGTTGTTTGCGGGCGAGCGTGACCGTGTACCAACTTGACATAACCAGGAGGGCCGCAGCAAAAGAGCAGAGCGCACCGAGAGCGATGGTTCTTATGATGCGATCACGCTTTGTCGCGGCCGTGAGTTCCTCATAGCCGTGGAGTTCGTTGCGTTCGAAATTACTTATACTTTTGCGAATCTCCGCCATCAAACGCTCGCCGCGATCGTTGTCGGCGTGAGAGACAGTCTTGCCCGCGCGCTTCGCATTCATGTCCGGAACAGCCGAGTCATTGATCCAACGTTCCACGCGAGCTCGCAGATCCCCGAGCAGATCAGTTTGCTCGGATGAGTTCGCAACCAGCGTTGTCAAATATCCGTTGATGGTGAAAAAATCCGCGGTCGCGCGCTTATAGGCGTCAGCGAAACTACTTTCTCCGGTCAAAAGAAAGCCGCGTTTTTCTTTCTCCATCTCGATCACGGAGCGCTCCAGTTTCGGCAGGTAGTTCAACATTTGTGTCGACTGGATCGGCCATTCCCGCGCGAGCGTCTTGCGATTGAGCAGGATCTGCTCTTCGTCTTGAATCGACTGCAGATTTCTGCGTGCCACGTCCAAAAGGGAAGCTCCTAACGAAGCCGCGCTCGTGCTCGCCTGTTCACGACGCGATGTTTTCCGCTTTTCCATTTCAGGTCGCGCGATCGTATCGAGCCAGGACTGCAGCGTTTCCTGCATTTTCATCATGCGCTTGCGCTGCGGAGAACTTTCCAAAATAAGAGCCGCAAGTTCATCGGCCCGGCTGCGGATTTGTTCGTAACGCCGATTGAACGTTTCGAGGTAAACGCCGTCGCCGGTCAATAGGTATCCCCGATGCGTGGCTTCCAATGTGTCCATGTCATTCTCGATCAGACTGCCCAGGCGAATCACTTCGATCGTGTGATTACGCAGATTGCCCTGCTGATAATTGCGAATGGCGATGAACAGAAAAGTGCCCGCCAGAAACGCAATGACACCGACGCCAATGGCGGTTCCGGAAAGAAGCTTGAAGCGGAAATGGCTCGGGCTAAAAAGCCACCCGGTGCTCTTTTTAACGAGCGGGGTACCGGCAGCGGCATTCTCTTCGATTTTGGCCGCCTTGGCCTGCGCCTGATCCATCATAATTTCCAGAAGCAGGTCTTTTGCCACGGGTCCGGCATAACCCTTCCGAATCCGTCTGAAATTTTCCGGCGAATCAGTAACGAACCCTAACGAGAATGAGGCCTGCCGCCGGAGCAACCATTCGTGCTGCATTTGTGGCCGATGGGGAAGAAAGGCGATCCTTCACTTCTTGCAGGGATATTTTTCCTAAAGCGCACTCGACTATCGAACCCAACATCAATCGCACCATCTTGTAGAGAAAACCGTCGCCTTCGAATTCGATCGTGATCAAAGCGCCCGACTTTTTGGCACTAACGCGATGAATGGTCCTTACCGTGCTCGCTTGCTGTTTTCCACGGTTCGCCGCAAAACCGGCAAAGTCGTGTTTCCCTGCAAACAAGTTGGCCGCGCAGCTAACCTTCCCGAAATCCAATGGCGCCGTAACGTTCCAGGCGCGATCGACTTCGAATGGCGGCAGAATCGGCCCCGCCCAAATTCGATAACGATACGTTTTTCCTATCGACGAAAAGCGCGCATGGAACGCATTCGAAACATAACGCGCCCGCATAATACGAATCTCCGCTGGAAGAAGCGCGTTCAGCGTTCGCTGCCACTCGTTAGGCAAACGCGCGCGATTCGGCAAATCGATGTGCGCGCACTGGGCGAGCGCATGCACGCCGGCATCGGTGCGCCCCGCGCCATGTACACGAACGGTTTTTCCAACTACTTGCCGAATCGCCTTCTCCAGACGGTCCTGAATCGTGTTTCCGTGCTTCTGACTTTGCCACCCGGCAAACGAAGTCCCGTTGTAGGCCAGCGTGAGTTTCAGACGTGCCGGCATTACTGCGGCCGCGCTTTCTCTTGCGCCTGCATTTGCAATTGATCCAGATAGCCCTGCAGGATCATCTGCGCGGCAACTTGATCGACTTGCCCGCGCGTTGTCCGAGTCGAGCGGCCGGCATCGCGCAACGCTCGATGAGCGGCGACGGTCGTTAGGCGTTCGTCCCACGTAACGACAGGGCAGGGAAGTTTTTCACGAAGCCGATCGACAAATTCCAGAGCTTCGGTGGCAGCAGGACCCATGGTGCCATTCATGTTTCGAGGCAAACCAACCACAACGCGCTCCACGTCTTTTTCGCGCACGATCGCAGCGATGCGTTCGAATACCGCAGTCGGCTTGTCTGCGGGAAATGTTTCGAGCGGATGCGCAAGCAGAGCGAGTTCATCGGAAATCGCCATCCCGACGCGCGCTTTCCCCAAATCGATTCCGAGCAATCGCTTCACTGCAATTCCGGCGGAATCTTGCCGACAAGATCCTTAATCTTTTCTGCCTGGTGCCGGTGACAAATCAACAGCGCATCGTCCGTGCGCACGATGATAAGATTGTGCACACCGAGCAATGCAATGTTCGTGCCGTCTTGATCCGACACGATGTTCCCAGTGGAATCAACCGCCGTAATGGGACAATTGGCTGCGTTATTTTTTTCGTCGCGCTTGAAATAATTTGCGACCGCCGTCCAACTGCCAACGTCATCCCAATCGAATCCCGCTTCCACGACGAGCACACGATCGGCGCGTTCCATAATCGCGTAATCGAAAGAAATTTTCGGCAGCTTGCTGAAGCGCGCTTCAAGCGTCTTCTCGAAATTTTCCGGAGCGCGCAGTTGCGAAATGAAATTGGCAAGCTCGGGCGACTGGCGATTGAATTCGCTCAGAACGGTCGGAACTGACCAGACAAACATACCGGCATTCCAACGAAAGTTTCCTTTGCGCAGAAACGACTCTGCTAAGTCGGTATTCGGTTTTTCGCGAAAGCGAAGGACGCGATGGATAGCCGTTTCGATTCCTTTTGCGCGCAGGCGCACGGGTTCGCCGCATTCGATGTAACCAAAGCCGGGGCAGGCCCATGTCGGTTTGATGCCAATGGTGACGAGCGCTCCCGTCTCTTCCGCAGCCTGCACCGCAGCCATGAGAGTTTTTTGAAAAGCCGCGCGATCTTTGATCACGTGATCTGCCGGGAGCACGAGCATGGTCGCACCGTGATCGCGCGCCGCTACCCAACCGGCGCCGAGAGCGATTGCCGCAGCGGTATCGCGTTTCGCTGGTTCGGCGAGAATATTCTCCTTCGGAAACTTCGGCAGCAATTCGCGGACAGCGGCTTCTTGTTCGACGTTCGTCAAAATGAGTACGCGTTCCAGCGGGACGAGTCCGTCCAACCGCGCGACGGTTTCTTCGAGAAGCGTGCGCTTGGAAATGAGCCGCAATAATTGCTTCGGCTTCTTTCGCCGACTTAGCGGCCAAAAGCGTTCACCGCTCCCGCCGGCGAGAATTAACGCGTAAATCGGATTGGACATGTTGGTGAATCGCAGCAACCCGAGGTCGCAAGATTTCCCATTTCCTTTTCGGAAACGAGACGTATAAGGGTATGCGATGTCCTACCCGATATCCATTGCAAAAACCGCCGCCGAGCAGCTCCCGCTCGATGGATTACTTACCTTGACGCGGACCGCGTTCGGGCTCGGTCTGGGAATTTTAGTGGCCGACAAAATGAATCGCCCGGTGCGAAACGCCGCCGCCATTGCACTGGTCTCAGTTGGCGCGCTGGCCGCTGTGCCATTACTCGTTAGGGCAGCACTCGAGCGAATCAACCGGCCCGAATCGGAGCGTGGTAGTCGACGCCGCCTGCATTCCATTCGCGGCGACGGCGGCTACGGGTCCGAGATGGATCTTTACTAATGTGGGAGGGGCCTCAGCGCCCCGACTGAGTTGTTGTTTATGTCTCGAATTGTTTCCACTTCCACCGAGTCTCTTCGCGATCGTTGTCGTGCCATCGCCAAAGAAGAAGCGATTCTGCGCGAGGGTGGCGGCAAAGCGGGTCATGATCGGCAGCGCAAGATGGGACGTCTGCCGGTGCGCGAACGTGTCGCCTCTCTGCTGGATAAAGACTCGGCGCTTTTCGAAATCGGTCTTTGGGCGGCTTACAAAATGTACGAAGAGTGGGGGACTGTTCCCGCCGCCGGCACGGTTGCAGGTATTGGCAATGTTGCCGGCGTTCCCTGCATGATTATCGCCAATGACGCCACCGTAAAAGCGGGCGCCTTCTTTCCGCAAACGTGCAAGAAACTCATCCGAGCGCAGCGCATCGCTTTCGAAAATTCGCTGCCGATTATCTACCTGGTCGATTCTGCCGGCGTGTTTCTGCCGATGCAGGATGAAATTTTTCCCGATGAAGATGATTTCGGCCGCATCTTCCGCAACAACTCCGTCATTTCCGCGGCGGGACTTCCACAGTTCGCCGCCATCATGGGCAACTGCGTTGCCGGCGGCGCCTACCTGCCGGTGCTGTGCGACAAAATTTTGATGACGGAAGGAAGCGGTCTTTATCTCGCTGGGCCATCACTGGTCAAAGCCGCGATCGGACAAATTGTCGATGCCGAAGAACTGGGCGGCGCGAAGATGCACGCTGAAGTCAGCGGCACGGTCGATTTCTGGGAGAAGGACGACGAATCGTGTTTACGACAATTGCGTTCGCTCGTCTCGCATCTCCCGGAAGCGGAGGCGAACAAAAATTCTTCGCCATCAAAAGCCAAAGCACCGGCAAAAAAACCTGAGGCGGTTTACGAACTCATTAGTGCTGATGGGCAGAAAACCTACGACGCCCGTGACCTGCTTGCCTCCATCGTCGACGCCGATTCGATCGATGAATACAAAGCCGATTATGGGAAGACTCTTATCACGACCTACGCGCGAATCGGCGGCCATTCGGTTGGGATTGTTGCGAGCCAACGTCTTCAGGTGCGCACGAAGAAGGAAGGAATCCAGATGGGCGGCGTCATCTATCATGATAGCGCCGACAAAGCCGCGCGCTTCATCATGGATTGCAATCAAACGGGACTGCCGATCATTTTTTTCCAGGATGTCACCGGCTTCATGGTCGGCCGAGACGCAGAACAAAGCGGAATCATTCGGAGCGGCGCGAAATTGGTGAACGCCGTCAGCAATTCAATCGTGCCGAAAATTACCGTTGTTGTCGGCGGATCTTTCGGCGCGGGCAATTATGCGCTTTGCGGCAAAGCGTACGATCCGCGTTTCATTCTGGCCTGGCCAAACGCGCGCTACGCCGTCATGGGCGCGGCACAGGCGTCCGATACGGTGTTCAGCATTCTTGCGCGCGCGCGAGATCGCGGTGACAAAAAATCATCGCCGGAGGAATTGGAGCAGTTACGCGTGAAAGTGAAGAAATCGTACGAAGAACAAACGGACATTCGTTACGGCGCGGCGAGAGGCTGGGTCGATGCCGTCATTCAGCCGCACGAAACGCGCGATGTTCTCGTCAGGTTATTGCAATACGTCTCTCGCCCCACACCCAAGGCGCGTTTTCATACCGGCGTGATTCAGACCTAGACGCTTTCGCGTCGAACAGGCTCGGTTGAGAATTCAGCGCCAATCGCGGAATTCAGCGCCGTGATTTTCGAAAGATCGATCTGCAGATCGACGCCGCGTTGTTCCAGCGCTCGCAAGACTTCTTCCGTCGGAATGTTCCCGATGAGTTCGTCTTGCGCGAAAGGACAACCGCCCAATCCACCAATCGCCGAATCGAATCGCCTGCAACCAGCATCATACGCGGCCAGGACTTTGGCCGCAGCGCTCGCTCGCGTGCTGTGCAGGTGCACACCAAGCTCGATTCCACCGCAGTCGTGTAAAACCGTCGTCACCACGCGTTGAATCAAGTCGGGGTCAGCCGCTCCCACTGTGTCCGCGACTGAAACTGCAGGCACACCAATCTCGCTGATTCTCTGCGCCGCTTCGCCAACATCCGCTTCGCTCCACCGATCGCCGTACGGATTACCAAAGGCCATCGAAATATAGACGACCATCGTTAGGCCAGCTTCATCCGCCATCTTTTTGATTCTCTTCATCACCGCCTGATTCTCTTCGAGCGATTGATTTTGATTTCGCCGCAAAAACGTTTCCGAAATCGAGCAGGGATAACCAAGTGTGCTCACCGCTTTGGTCGCAATCGCTCGCTCGGCGCCTCTTTCGTTGACGACGATCCCGATGATCTCGACGTCGTTAGGCGCGTTCAGTTGTTCGAGCACCTGCTCGCTGTCGGCCATCTGCGGCACGGCTTTCGGTGAAACAAAGCTCGCCGCGTCTATGTGCGTGAAGCCCGCAGCGACAAGCGCGCGCAAATACGCGACCTTGCGCTCAGTGGGAATCTGAACTTTCAGCCCCTGCCATGCATCGCGCGGGCATTCGATGATCTTGACGGAATCCATTATCGGAAGTTAGTGCATCAATTCTCTTTATGTCCGTTGTTATCATCGAAAAGCAAAACCCTCACGTCAGTGTTATCACATTGAATCGTCCCGAACGCCGCAACGCGTTAACGGTCGAGTTGATGAAAGAGTTGATCGGCGCGATCGAAACTATTGGAGCGGATCAAAAGCAGCGCGTTCTCATTTTGCGCGGCGCCGGCAAAGTCTTCTGCGCCGGACTTGATCTGCAGGAAACAGCGATGACGCAGGATGCGCACGCGGCCGCCGAAGTCGTCGCAAAAACATTCATCACGCTCAGTCAGACGCGCCTGATCACAATTGCCGTCGTTCACGGCGCAGCCGTCGCCGGTGGCGCCGGTTTGATGTCGGCTTGCGATTTCGTCATTGCCGAAGCCCATACAAAGTTCGGCTACCCCGAAGCGAAACGTGGACTGGTTGCCGGACTCGTTTTGACCTTTCTCCGTCGCCAACTGCACGAGCGCCACATCCGCGAACTGCTTCTGACTTCGGAGCTCATCGGCTCCCAGCGCGCGTGCGAGATCGGCCTTATCAATCGCGTCGTTCCACCTAACGAGTTGGAAAAAGAATTGCAAAAGACGGTGAGTGACATTTTGCAAAATGCACCCGGCGCACTCAGCAATACCAAACGCCTCATCGAAGATCTCTGGTCGAGTACAGTGCGACACGATGTCGAACGCGCGCTCACGCACCACATGCAGGCACGCGAATCGGCCGAAGCCAAAGAGGGCATCGCCGCGTTTCTCGAAAAGCGTCCGCCAAATTGGGCAAAGTAGGTACGGACATATTCATGTCTTCCCCAACTGCGCGCGTTTTCCTCGTTCGACACGGCGCAACGATTGTGAGCGCGGAAGACCGATTCGCGGGCGAGACAGATGTTCCACTTTCCGACGAAGGCCGCGAACAGACACGGCATCTCGCGAAACGATTGTGCACCGAGAAAATTTCCGCCGTCTATTCATCGCCCCTGGGCCGCACCATGGAGACGGCGCGCATTCTCGCCCAGCCGCACGGACTGGAAGTGCAACCGCGCGATGGATTGCGCGAAATTTCGCACGGCCATTGGGAACAAATGACGCGCCGCGAAGTGGAACAAAAATTTCCCGATGAAATGGCGGAATGGGAAAGAGATCCCTACACCTTCGCTCCGGCCGGTGGCGAAAGCGGACTTGCTGTGACAGCGCGTGCGCTTCCGGTCTTATTGGACCTGGTGCGGGGGCATCACGCTTCCTGCATCCTTATCGTTTCGCACAAAGGGACGATCCGTCTGTTATTAAGTTCGCTGCTCGGTTTCGATCCGCGCCGTTATCGCGACAACCTCGATCAAAATCCCGCCGCCCTAAACATCGTTGACTTCAAAGACTCTGTGCGGGCGAGGCTAACGTTGTTCAACGACACTTCGCATTACTCAGAGATCGGCCAGGCAATCCCGCACGTTCCCGAGTCCCGGCTTTCCAAGTGGTGGAACGATGAGACGCGTTTGTAGGTGATGCGCTGCGCACGGCTGTAGGTTTGTAGCGGCGGTCTGTGACCGCCGTACTTTGTCAGCTGGCAACGCTCACTCAGCAAAAAATGCGACGGTCATAGACCGCCGCTACAGAAGAAAACCGGAATGACAGTCGTTGCCTAACGAGCGGCGACGCGAGCAGTTGGAATTTTGAACTTCTCGATCTCTTCTTTCACGTCGTGAACGAAGTTGGCCGCGGCGGCGCCGTTTACCACGCGATGATCGAATGTGAGCGATAACGTAATCACTTCTCTTGTCGCGTTCTTCTTCCCGTCACTGACAACTTCCTGATGCGCGGAGCCGATAAAAAGCGTTCCGACTGATGGCGGAACCACAATCGGAGCCGCCGCGCGCACACCGAAAGCGCCAAGACTGCTGATAACAACCGGCGCGTTCATCGCATCAACGCGGCCACTGCGCGTTTCGTTGACGGTTTCATTGTAACGCTTCACGAAATCCGCCCAATCGCGTTTGTTGGCGTGCGTGACGACAGCGGTGGCAAGGCGATCGTCTTCCAGCGCAACGGCGACGCCAAGATCGAATTCGTCGTTCTCGATAATTTGATCGTCCTCTAACATGAGACGGCGGAACGGCGCGTGTTTTTCCATCGCGCGCACCACTGCCCACGCGAGCATGACAGATGGCGACGGCGCATTCTTTCCGTTTTTCTTTTTTGCGCTCTCTCGCGCTTTTCGAATCGCATCCCACCGCGCATCGATTTGCAGATTCGCCGGCACGACACGACCGAGACGGCGGATGATCGTCGGCGAGAGCGCTGGCTCAATTCCCTCCGATTTTCTCGAGGAAACAGAAACGCGTTTCGTCTCCGCCCCGAAAGCTTTCGGGGCAGCTACATCTCCAGCACCGTTTGATTGTTGGTCCGAAGAAATTTCGGCAGCATGCTCGATCTGATCTTCGAGAGCGCCTTCTTCGGCTTCGGTCAAAATTGTTCCGAGTTCCTGACCGATCTCTACATTCGCTCCAACTTCTATTTTCCATTCGCCCATCGTTCCGGCGAACGAAGATTCGATCGGATAGACCGCCTTGTCGGTTTCCACTTCGCAAAGCGGATCGTCATGTTGAATTTTCTCACCCGGCTTCTTGAGCAGACTAACGACTTTGGCCGCACGAATTCCTTCGCCCATGATTGGGACAACGATCTTTTGCGTGCGCACATTTCCTGGACGCGCGGAAGCGCGTCCCTCCGGAGGGACTCGCCGCGGCGAGTCCGGTGTTGGAATCGGCGCCGATACTGCACGGTCAATGCTGGTTGAAACCGAACGCCTGATCGCGGCGACGATCCTTTCGACATCCGGAAGCGCTGCGTATTCGTAAATCGGATTGTAACCGATCATGACGTTGGCTTTCGTCACAAGCGCGGGCGGGCTCACCATCGCGCTCCAAATGTCCGATTGCGCGGTGAGATGCGAAATAATCATCTGGCCGACGCTGCAATTTCCCGTGTCTTCCTGCACGACGACGACACGTCCGGTCTTGCGCACGGATTCTTCGATCGCCGCTTTGTCCCACGGCACAATCGAACGCAGATCGAAAAGTTCGATGCTCACGTCGCGACCAATCTTCTCGATGGCTTCGAGCGATTTCTCGACGGTGTTGCCCCACGCAATGACGGTAACGTCCGATCCGCTTTGACGTTTACGCGCGCGACCGAACGGAACGGCGCGGATTGGCTCCGCAGATTCGCGTTCCGCCCAAAACATATGTTTGGGAATGAGAAACAGCACCGGATCTTCGCAGTGCATCGCCGTCCAGAGCAAACCGGCAGCGTCGTCCGGTGCGCTCGGAATGACGACGCTCAGGCCGGGATAATGCGCAAAGGCCGATTCATTCGCCTGGCTGTGCCAGAGCGAACCGCCCGGAAGATATGCGCCATACGGCGCGTAAATCACGGCCGGGCATTTCCAATGACCAAACGATCGCCAGCGCAAAGTCGTGATGTTGGTGATGAGCTGATTGATTCCCGGATAAATGAAATCGATGAATTGCAATTCGAAGACCGGGCGTTTGCCTGTACGATGCGAGACCACACGCGACACCGAGAATCGTCGACTCCGCGAGTGGCGAGTTGAACACCTGATTTG
The DNA here is from genome assembly GCA_963758535.1 of uncultured Verrucomicrobiae bacterium. Classification (GTDB taxonomy): domain Bacteria; phylum Verrucomicrobiota; class Verrucomicrobiia; order Chthoniobacterales; family UBA10450; genus JBBQFI01. The sequence goes on from CAVWVT010000008.1 coordinate 299,073, forward strand.
GAAATTCCGTTGAAAGCTTTTGTGTGAGCCGAAAGACGCCGCCTTTCGGATCTTCGACGTCTTCCCCGAAAATAATGCGATCCGAATTTTCTTTCAGACCTGCGCGCAACGTCAGGTTTACCGTATCGCCGATTCTGTATTTGCCGGGTGGAAGAATTTCGTCATCGAGTTCAGGGAAAGGACCACGAACATTGAGCTCGAGTTCTTTCGGCGAAGGATCTTCTGCTTTTTCCGCTTCGGAATATTCCTTCCGGATGCGCTCTTTAATTTCGTTGTCGAGCTTTGCGAATTCCTCCGCGGTGATGAGGCCTTCTTCGATCAAACGATCCTTCCAAAACTTGACCGGGTCCTTCTGCTCGAGCATCGCAATCTCGTCCGCGCTGCGATAGAGTTTCTGGTCGTCCGAGCTGGTGTGACTCGAAAGTCGCTCCATCATTACCCAGAAAAAGACGGGCCCTTCGCCCGCGCGCATTCGCGCGATTGCATTCGCCGACACTTCGTAAACTTTCTCGACATCATGTCCGTCGATCGTCTGCCAGTCGTTAGGCTGAAGCACGTCGAGCGCGAGCGGATTGATTTTGCGCGTCGGACTGCTGATGCCATACGCGTTGTCTTCGACAAGAAAAAGGACAGGCAACTTTTTCTCTTTCGCGAAACAGATCGCCTCATACACATCGCCCTGGCGCGACGCTGCATCGCCGACAGTTGTAACTACAACGCTGTCTTTCCCATCGAGTTTCATTCCCCACGCCATTCCGCAGGCGGGCAGAAGTTGTGAGCCCGTTGGCGTCGGGACACTCCAGATGTTCAGATCGCGGCTGCTGTAATGCGACGGCATCATGCGTCCGCCGCTGCCCGTATTGCGCTTCGCGAAATATTCGAGCCCGAGTTCCCGCGTCGTCATTCCGCGACCAAGCACAAGTCCACGATCGCGATAGTACGGAACGATGTAATCGTCCGGTTTCATTTGCACGGAAATGGCAGCGAGCGCTTCGTGTCCCATCCCAGAAACGTGAAAATGTCCCTTGCCCTGACGATTCAGATTTTGCTCGCGCAAGTCGGCGTGACGACTTTCGAGCATGATGGTGAGGAGTCGAAGCTTGTCCTCTTTAGTCAAAGCGGCCATAGAATGATTCGGTGTTGCTAAGGGAAAACAACTGCTCTGTCTTTGCAACGCTTTTCCAGATGTTTCTCGGAGGCAGCCGCGCTTAATTTGAATCTGTGACGTTAACAGCATCAAGCGCCCAGGAGGGCAGGGGAGTAATCGAACGTTACCGCGATTTCCTTCCTGTCACGGAAAGCACACCGGTTATCTCGTTAGGCGAAGGGAATACGCCGCTCGTTTTTTCGCCGCGGCTTAGCAAGATCGTCGGACGCGACTGTGAAGTTTTCCTGAAATGCGAAGGACAAAATCCAACCGGCTCGTTCAAGGATCGCGGAATGACAGTCGCCGTTTCAAAAGCAATCGAAACTGGCGCCGCGCTTTTGATTTGTGCTTCGACTGGAAACACATCGGCCTCGGCCGCCGCTTACGCGGCGCGTGCCGGGATTCGTTGTGGTGTCGTGCTGCCGGCAGGAAAAATCGCGCGCGGCAAACTCCTCCAGGCGATCGTTTACGGCGCGACGATCGTCGCGATTGACGGCAATTTCGATGACGCGCTGCGCGTCGTTCGGATACTGGGAGAGCGGCGCGATGTCGCAGTCGTTAACTCAATCAATCCCGATCGCATCGCCGGACAAACGACAGCTGCGTTTGAAATTGTGGATTCGTTAGGCGAAGCGCCCGCCGTGCATCTCTTGCCGCTCGGCAACGCGGGGAATATCACCGCATATTGGGCGGGATATTGTGCGTATCGTGATCGAGGCAAATCGACCTCGCTTCCCGCGATGATTGGCTTTCAAGCGGCGGGCGCTGCCCCGATCTTTTACGACAAAGTTGTCGAGAAACCGGAAACAATCGCGTCGGCAATTCGCATCGGAAATCCAGCGAGCTGGGAAGGCGCGACGAATGCCGTGAAACAATCGCGCGGCGCCGTTGATATCGTGAGCGACGAGGAAATACTCAAAGCGCAACGCTGGCTCGCAAGCCACGAAGGAATTTTTGTGGAACCCGCGAGCGCCGCCCCGATCGCCGGTCTTTTCAAAGTCGTGCGATGCCGCGCGAAAGCCTGTTTACTCATTTGCAAACATCGCTGCCGGTTCTCGGATTGTTTGCACGTTGACCGGCCACGGGTTGAAAGATCCTGATGTTGGTGGCGTGGATTTCGAGCAAAAAAGTATTTCGCCTAACGAACAAGATGTTTTGCGCGCGCTCGGATTGTGAGCGCAGATTTGACAGCAGCGAGACATAAGCGAAAACCATCCCGTTGTTTCGCCAATTGTACCGATGTCATGCTCAGATGGAATATCAGAAGAGAAAGTTCTTAATAATCTGGGGAGCGCACGCGCCTCGCGTGCCCGTTGCGGCGCCTCGCCGCAATGTTTCTTGAAAAAGTTCGCGATGGCGAGGCGCCACCGCCAGCACGCGAGGCGCGTGCGCTCCCCGAGATGTAACATGCGCCTTATCGTCCAAAAATACGGTGGCACTTCCGTCGGTACTCCGGAACGGATTCGTGCGGTCGCGCAGCGTCTCATCGATACGCAGCGCGACGATTGCCGCGTCGTCGCCGCAATTTCAGCGATGGCCGGTGTCACGGACAATCTCATCAAACTTGCGCAGAGCGTGTCGCCAAATCCGACGCAACGCGAAATGGACATCCTGCTCGCAACGGGCGAGCACGGCGCGAGTGCATTGACCGCGATGGCCGTGAACGCGCTCGGTGGGCGTGCGATTTCGCTCACAGGCGCGCAAGCCGGAATCCTGACTGATCGCGTCCACACCAAAGCGAAGATCGCGAACATCACACCGCGGCAGATCCACGAATTACTCGCCGATGACTACATCGTGATCGTCGCCGGTTTTCAGGGACAAACGCCGGAGGGTGAGACGACCACGCTCGGTCGCGGTGGAACCGATCTGACTGCGATCGCATTAGCCGGCGCGCTCGAAGCGGATGCCTGCCAGATTTTTACCGACGTCGATGGCGTTTTCACATGCGATCCGCGCGTCGTGGCCGAAGCAAAGAAGATCGACGAAATTGCCTACGACGAATTGCTCGAGATGGCGGGCGCTGGTTCCAAAGTCATGCAGTCGCGCGCGGTCGAGTTCGCGAAAAAATTCGGCATCCCGTTTGAAGTGCGCTCCAGTTTCAAAGGCGAAGCCGGCACGATCGCGAAAGAGCAAACGCAGAACCTGGAAGACGTTCTCGTGCGCGGCGTGAGCGTCGATCGCAAACAGGCCAAGCTCACCATCGCCGGAGTTCCGGATCGCGCCGGGATCGCTGCACAGATTTTTTCCGCCATCGCCTCGGCCAACATCATCGTCGACATGATCGTGCAGAATGTTTCGACCGATCGCATCACGGATATTTCTTTTACCATTCACGAAACGGAATTGAAACAGACCGAAGAATTACTCGCGCCTGTGATCAAAGAAATCGGCGCGAAAGGTCTCGTCACGCACGGTGGCATGGCCAAGCTCAGCGTTGTCGGCATCGGCATGCGCTCGCAACCGGGCGTCGCGGCGCGCTTGTTTCAATGCATGGCGAAAGGCGGCATCAACATTCAGCTCATCTCCACGTCGGACATCAAGATTGCCGTCATCGTTGACGAGAATGATCTGGAACGCGCGGCGCAGCTCACGCATGAAGGCTTCGGGTTAACGCGCCTCGCGCCGAATCCCGCGCTTACGATCATGCCCGCCGGCAGCTAATGTTTTTGCTTAACCTGGTCGACGTAGAATTCCTGCGTCCCTTGGATTCGCATCTTGTAACCGAACAGTCCGGCGTTGAAGACAGCGCAGCCAAGATTATCCAGCCCTGGTCCTTTATAGCGGTCATTCTTGTTCGCTTGTTTCCACTTCGTGCCATCTTCCAGCGTAATGATCGTGTTTCCCGTGAGGCCGTAGAACGGCCCAACGATCCGGCTCACAAGCACATCGATTTTGCGGCGACCTTCTTTGGTCGCCTTCTTTTCGGCCGCTTGCACGGTTGTTTCGCGGTAACCCTTCAGCCAGGCATTCAAGCGTTCCAATTCTTCCGGCGATAACTTCTCGAGCCCGGCCGCCTTGAATTCACCCGGAGACATCATCTTTTGGATGTCATTGGATTCCTCCTGGGCCCAAGCGGTGCCGGCAGTAAGAAAAATAGCGGCGAGGGGTACGGCGAGACAGCAAATGAAACGATTGAGCTTGCTACGATTTCTCATGAGGGCGCAGATTAACAGCCAAGGTTCTTTTATCAAGCGCCCGAACCGATTCCGAGATCTCCGATGGAACATGTGCCACCAAGGAGCGGCGACTTCCTAGTCGCCGAATTCTGTTTGTAGCTGCCGCCGTCACTGGCGGCAGGCGGAGATTTGTTTGTGCGCGCGGGATTCTGCCGCTGGTGACAGCGGCAGCTACAACATTAAAGCGACGTCTAGATCTTGTTCGGCGTCGCACGGGACTAGCCGCAGGAAAGCGACATAAGAACACCAAAAATCCTCAATTGTTTCACTCACGTCACTCGCGTAATAAATACAGCAACACGCAATCAAAGAGCGAATTACCGCTATCGCCGCGTGCCCGACTCCGTCCCGATTTCCTTTTCCATTCGGAAATGCTCGATCACGCCAAATAGAGTGTCCGCCGGGCCCGTCACGACGTAGTTATGCTTCAGATAAAACGGCACGGCATTCTTCCGCGCATTCAACACCAGCCGCCGGACGCCTGCCAACGCCGCTCGACTTTCAAGTTCCGCAAGAACTCTGCCTCCCAGACCCCGGCCCGCGAAAGCTTCGTCGACCGCCATATACCGAATCTGACCCTCGTTCGGCGACCGAAAATGCAGCCGCCCGACTGCGACGGCGCGGCGAGAGGAGTCGCAGATCATCGCATGAATGCTTTGATCTTCCTGGTCATCGCGCTCGCTACCACGCGGCTGATTCCAAGGCGCGCGGAGAACGCGCCAGCGCAGATCGAAGTAACTCTTCCAGTCTGCATCTGATTTCGGTTCCGTTATACGGATAAGCTTTCGTCGATTTCGCCAGGCTCCCGCATTATTCGACTGAATACGAGGGGACAGACAAAAACAAGATTCGAACCCGCCCTGCTCACCGTTTCATTACATCATACAATATATGTCATATGAAATCGATAGGTGTTGGTGCCGTTTGGATTTCCGATTTCCGTTGTCGCGCCATATCCCATCTATCGTCATGAACCATTCGGATTATCGCTTGGTCAAAATACTTCCGATATTCACGCAGTTTACGGCGTGACATCGGGCGTAGCTCTTCTGCCGTCGTTTCTTGGGCCTTTTGCCAAAACTCCTCAGAATCCATTATTGCCAGACGATTCCCTTGGCGCGGAATCTAATCTCACTAAACGAGCCGCCCGAAACACCGCCCCAACCACTGCCAAAGCGCCATCCGCCAGCTTCGGATTGGTATTGATATAATCGCGGCCGCACCGTACTTGGCCGCGATTCTTCGCATTGCTTTTACTGCCTCTGCCTCGGTTTCATACTCGCCAGAAGGTGGCGTGATAATGCCTATGACTTTGTGCGGGCGTGTCGGCGGATATCCAGATTGCACGTTCCTTAAGCAACGGCTGCGCGTGGCTGCTGTTCCAAAGGAATCCGTTTGGAATAGCAGCCGACACAGTCCGTCGATGCAGAGGCAATTACGCATATGAATACCGACGAATGATCAAATCGATGGCATTATGACGAACTGAACGCAATGCGATGGAAGCAGACGGTCAAGTGTGGCGCGGATGCAATCTATATCGATTCGCAATCGGAAGTTGGCGGCTGGCGTTTCGGCACCGGCTGGGCCGGAGCTTCCGGCGGCTCGTTCAGCGAGATTTCGTTTTCGCGCCAAAGCAATCTTCATGGAGGAAAGAGGGCGCAATTGAGTGGGCAATTATTGTCCGAGAAATCATGCGCTCTCGCCGCCAAGGCGACCGTTGTCGGATCTCCGCAAAAGAACTGAGTGAAGCTCCGGAGCAAGGCGAAACGGGCTTTCTCGGAGTCTGAGCTAGCGTTTGCGTGAACCCAAAAAGCCAGAGAAGTCGCTGACATTTTGCGCGAACACGACGCGAAGTTTCAATTCTGGCAGGGCAAGGGATCGGAGATACAAATGTATGGATCGCCGGCAGCGATGGCCGTTACGAGAGCATTCACGATGACGAATCACAACGCGAAAGACGTTCATTGCCAAGATTCTGTCGCCCTACTTCGATTGCAGACTATGACTTGTAGTTGCATTACCGTTGTTTCTTGCATCAGCATACGAACAACAGTCCGCTAGAACGACAATCTGTTTCTAATGTCTGCGGTTTAAGTTCAAAGCGCTGTGCCACAGATAAGAAGGCGACCCGCAGCTAGCCTTCTCGCGATAGCCAGGAGGCCGACAACGACAGCCATCCAGCCGCTCTTCCATCCTTCCCCTGCCGGGAAAACCCTGAGCTAAAATACGTGGAGCACTTTGAGGATAACGACGACAACCACGATCACTCCGATGATGTAAAAAATATTTCTGTTCATGATGTGTTACTTTCTTAGTTTGCCTTTACCTTAAATCGCCCCTGCACGGATCGAAGGGCGTCTCGATTTGCTAACGCTACAGGTTAATTCCAGGAGTTTATTTCGGCTTGGCGACCCTGTCCAGCATTTGCAATCGCGGAATCATGCCGCCCAACATATGATTATGCCGACGAGAAAGCTGCAACTTCGGGAATCGAAAATTTCCGCGGAAAATATATGTCACACAAGACTGTTTCAGGCAGATCGCCTCGTTAGGCAACGGATACGAGGCCGTTACTGGGACTTGGCTTCGCGGATTTCAGCCGAACGAAGGGGAAGAGTGAAATGAAACGTGCTGCCCTCTCCTAGCTTCGACTCGACCCATATTCTTCCCGGGTGTTCTTCGACCATCATTTTTGCAATATAGAGTCCAAGTCCTATTCCGCGACGATCCTGGTTATGTAGCTGTGAGAAACGCTCGAAGATGGTTTTGATCTTCTCCGGAGCGATTCCCTCCCCCGTATCGCTGACTGAAATTTGCACCTCTTTGGCTTCAGGGCCGGTTCTTTGGCAGCTCACACAAATGTGACCTTTGGCCGGTGTGAATTTAATCGCATTTCCAATCAGATTTGACAATACCTGCATGACGCGGGCTCGGTCGCAGACCACGTAGCCACACACGTCTTGAGGTTCTACCTCCAACGTTACTCCTTTGGAAGCGGCAGCTCCTCGTAGTTGCTCTACAGCCTGTTTTATTATTTCACTAACGTCATGCTGCTCGAGGTGCAGCGTCAATTTGCCTAAAGCTATTCTTTCTACGTCTAGCAAATCTTCAATTAGCCGGAGCATTTCTCCAGAGCTTCTTTTTATTGACGTGGCGAGCTCTTCTACGTCCTTTGGCTCTTCTAACAAACCTTGCGCCACCAGTGATATGTGATTGAGAGGGTTCCTTAGGTCATGGCTTACGATGGCGAGGAATTCTTCCCTTGTAGTAAGTGCCGCTTGGGTTTTTTGGTGTCTCTCTTGTTCCTGGGATAATAACTCAGCAGAAGACTTGGCGGATGCCTGATAATGGCTCCGTTCCTTTTCTGTAGCAGCATCGGCTCGCAGTCGTTCGGCTTTGATTGCTTCGTCCGTGATTTCTCTTTCTAGACGCAGCCGTTCATCTCTCTCGGCCTGGCGTTCTGCGCGGCTTTTTCCCATATCCGCTCTCCCTAAATCGCGCGAGGCGTCTGAATCGCTGCGACTTTGCAATTTGGCCTTGTCTGCTTCTACTCTTTCCGTATCGCGGTTTAAATCCGCTTGCTGCTCCGAAGCTGAATCTTCGGTTTCAACGTGTTCAGTAGGTTGACTTACACCCGTTTTTTCCCGTTCACCCTGCCTTGGAAGATCTTTATCCGATGCCATTTATCTTACTGATCATACCAATAAATTGTCGGCTCATCCAGTGCATTGAGCTGCGAAATCTCGGCTCGCAAAAAGAAAATTTGCGGATGCCGGTAGGCTTTAACCCCTACCACCACCAATGTGCGTGTGCGGGTCGCTTCGATAGTAGCCTTCCGCGTTTTCATAGGTTTGCGAAGGCCTTTTCAAACTTCGCTTCTAAATAAATCCCCCATATTCTTCCGTATAGGCCATAATTGTGGCATGGAAGCTTTTGCACAGCGCGTACGCGAACATTTGGAAGTGGCCAAATCATACGTCGCTTTCGAAATTGAGCTGGACCCAATCTTGCCTGACGAGAAGAATTACCGCGAGGAACGCGTAAAATCGATTCAGGCTTTCGCGGAAAAGAACGGCTGGTCGGCAACGATTCTGGACCCGGGTATTCGCGTCACATTCAGGAAAATAGCGGCCTAGTCCGCAACAGAACTTTCATAGATACAGGACGAAGCAGCAGCAAATTTTCGCGGCGTCGTTCAATTACCCACACTGCGTGAGTTACCGCGGCTCAACTCAGTTGCTGCTGCGAGCGTTGCTTCGTTATTAAATGACCCGCAGCTAGCCTTCTCGCGATAGCCAGGAGGCCGACAACGACAGCCATCCAGCCGCTCTTCCATCCTTCCCCTGCCGGGAAAACCCTGAGCTAAAATACGTGGAGCACTTTGAGGATAACGACGACAACCACGATCACTCCGATGATGTAAAAAATATTTCTGTTCATGATGTGTTACTTTCTTAGTTTGCCTTTACCTTAAATCGCCCCTGCACGGATCGAAGGCCGTCTCGATTTGCTAACGCTACAGGTTTCAAGAGTTTATTTCGGCTTGGCGACCCTGTCCAGCATTTGCAATCGCGGAATCATACCGCCCAACATATGATCATGCCGACGAGAAAGCTGCAACGTCGGGAATCGAAAATTTCCGCGGAAAATATATGTCACACAAGACTGTTTCAGGCAGATCGCCTCGTTAGGCAACGGATACGAGGATGTTACTGGGACTTGGCTTCGCGGATTTCAGCCGAACGAAGGGGAAGAGTGAAGTGAAACGTGCTGCCCTCTCCGAGCTTCGACTCGACCCATATTCTTCCCGGGTGTTCTTCAACCATCATTTTTGCAATATAGAGTCCAAGTCCTATTCCGCGACGGTCCTGGTTATGTAGCTGTGAGAAACGCTCGAAGATGGTTTTGATCTTCTCCGGAGCGATTCCCTCCCCCGTATCGCTGACTGAAACTTGTACCTCTTTGGCTTCAGGGCCGGTTCTTTGGCAGCTCACACAAATGTGGCCTTTGGCCGGTGTGAATTTAATCGCATTTCCAATCAGATTTGACAATACCTGCATGACGCGGGCTCGGTCGCAGACCACGTAGCCACACACGTCTTGAGGTTCTACCTCCAACGTTACTCCTTTGGAAGCGGCAGCTCCTCGTAGTTGCTCTACAGCCTGTTTTATTATTTCACTAACGTCATGCTGCTCGAGGTGCAGCGTCAATTTGCCTAAGGCTATTCTTTCTACGTCTAGCAAATCTTCAATTAGCCGGAGCATTTCTCCAGAGCTTCTTTTTATTGATGAGGCGAGCCCTTCTACGTCCTTTGGCTCTTCTAACAAACCTTGTGCCACCAGTGATATGTGATTGAGAGGGTTCCTTAGGTCATGGCTTACGATGGCGAGGAATTCTTCCCTTGTAGTAAGTGCCGCCTGGGTTTTTTGGTGTCTCTCTTGTTCCTGGGATAATAACTCAGCAGAAGACTTGGCGGATGCCTGATAATAGCTCCGTTCCTTTTCTGTAGCAGCATCGGCTCGCATTCGTTCGGCTTTGATTGCTTCGTCCGTGATTTCTCTTTCTAGACGCAGCCGTTCATCTCTCTCGGCCTGGCGTTCCACGCGGCTTTTTCCCATATCCGCTCTCCCTAAATCGCGCGAGGCGTCTGAATCGCTGCGACTTTGCAATTTGGCCTTGTCTGCTTCTACTCTTTCCGCATCGCGGTTTAAGTCCGCTTGCTGCTCCGAAGCTGAATCTTCGGTTTCAACGTGTTCAGTAGGATGACTTACACCCGTTTTTTCCCGTTCACCCTGCCTTGGAAGATCTTTATCCGATGCCATTTATCTTACTGATCATACCAATAAATTGTCGGCTCATCCAGTGCATTGAGCTGCGAAATCTCGGCTCGCAAAAGAAAATTTGCGGGTGCCGGTAGGCTTTAACCCCTACCACCACCAATGCGCGTGTTAGGGTCGCTTCGATAGTAGCCTTCCGCGTTTTCATAGGTTTGCGAAGGCCTTTTCAAACTTCGCTTATAAATAAATCCCCCATATTCTTCCGTATAGACTATAATTGTGGCATGGAAGCCTTCGCACAGCGCGTACGCGAACATTTGGAAGTGGCCAAATCATACGTCGCTTTCGAAATTGAGCTGGACCCAATCTTGCCTGACGAGAAGAAGTACCGCGAGGAACGCACAAAATCGATTCAGGCTTTCGCGGAAAAGAACGGCTGGTCGGCAACGATTCTGGACCCGGGTATTCGCGTCACATTCAGGAAAATAGCGGCCTAGTCCGTAAAGAACTTTCATAGATACAGGACGAAGCAGCAGCAAATTTTCGCGGCGCCATTCAATTACCCACACTGCGTGAGTTACCGCGGCTCAACTCAGTTGCTGCGGCGAGCGTTGCTTC
>CAVWVT010000009.1:0-134498 GCA_963758535.1 uncultured Verrucomicrobiae bacterium
TTTCGCTATTGCTTCTCTGCCATCCAGTGGAACGCCAGAGCCGGCGTGAGGAAGAAAAAAGAGAACGACAATCCGCACGTTCGTGAAACAAAACAGAACGATGCGGCCCAATTCTTTTTATCCACCTTGAACAAACTGCATCACCCATCCGGCGGCGGTATTCCAGAATGCAAACGTGGCCACAAAAAGCAGAATCGCAAAACGATTCCAATCACAAACATCCGCAGAAACAGATTGCGGAAGTAAATGGTTTTCTCGCGGTCCATAAAATAAGAAAGCAGAAGATAGGAAAAAGAAAATATCAATGAGATGAGGTTCCGGCGCGTCTCGAATTTGCCGAGATGCGAGGAACGTGGCGAGTGGTAGACCACTCGTTAGGCGTCGACTAGAATTGTCGTCCGCAAGCGAGACTTTCAACCTCAGTGCGCTTGAGATTGTTCTCTCGTGGTCAATTTGGTGTTTGACTTCACAGGACGAACGCACGTTGACTCGAAGAAGTCAGTCGCAATCTCAACCGGAGGATTTGATCATGCCCTTGCTCAAGCCCGATCCCACGTTTTATCCGTCTCCCCGCCTCGCCATCCAGGGACCACCAGAAAAACTGGCATATGTCGCTGCGTTAAATCCGCCCGGCAGTAAACATAACGATGCGATCCTCGTGGTGGATCTCGATCCCGATCGTCGAGTTTTGGCAAGGAAGTCGGACGATGCACCTTGCCAAATTTTGGCGATGAGTTGCATCATTTCGGATGGAACGCGTGCAGCTCGGCGCTCTGTCCGTATGCGCCGCATCCGCATATCGAACGGCGTTATCTCATTGTGCCGGGCATTCGTTCGTCGCGGCTTTATGTGATCGATATCAAACCCGATCCCCGCAAACCGAAAATCGTCCGCACGATTGAGCGTGAAGAGTTGGCGGCGCGGGCCGGATATTCGCGACCGCACACTGTGCATTGCGGACCGGAAGGAATTATGTGAGTGCGCTGGGATCGCCTTCGGGCGACGGACCCGGCGGCATTTTCCTGCTCGATCATTTCACTTTCGATGTGCTCGGACAATGGGAGATCGATCGGGGCGATCAATATCTTCATTACGATTTCTGGTGGCATCTGCTGCACGACACGCTTCTAGTTCGGAGTGGGGCACGCCAAAAATGATCGAGAACGGTTTGCAACCCGATCTGTTGATGAAGTCTGAGTACGGCCATCGCATGCACGTGTGGGATCTGCGCCGGAGGAAAATTACCGAGACGCTCGATCTGGGTAAAGAGAATCAAATGGTTTTGGAAATGCGACTGGCGCACTATCCGACCAAGACCTACGGCTTTGTCGGTGTGGTCGTGTCGCTCAAAGATCTCTCGGCTTCAGTCTGGTTGTGGCATCGACCGAACGGCGCGTGGGCAATCAAGAAAGTCATCGAGATTCCAGCCGAACCGGCTGAGCCTGATTTGTTGCCGCCGGCCTTGAAGGACTTCAAGGCAGTACCGCCGCTCGTCACCGACATCGCGCTCTCGGTCGACGACCGTTTCCTTTACGTTTCCTGCTGGGGCACGGGTGAGATGCGGCAATACGACGTCTCCGATCGAATGCAGCCGAAACTTGTAGGTTCGGTGCATATCGGCGGTATCGTTAGGCGCGCAGCTCATCCGAAAGATCCAAAGCGTAAGTTACTTGGTGGGCCGCAGATGGTTGAAGTGAGCCGCGATGGCCGTCGCATTTATTTCACAAACTCCCTTTATGCCGCATGGGACGAACAATTCTACCCCGAAGGCGTCGGTAATTGGATGGTGAAACTCGATGCCGATCCGAAAGGTGGGATAAAATTCGATCCGAAATTTTTCTTCGAGACAAAAGAATACCGGCTGCACCAGATCCGCCTGGAGGGTGGCGACGCCTCTTCGGATTCATATTGTTTTCCCTAACGAGCAATAGCTTCGTTTCGATTGCTGGCGCGGAGCGCACCCGGGACTCTTGATGAACGATCTGTGGCCTTGGTTTGTGCTTTTCGGATTGGGCGCACTCCATGGAATCAATCCCGGGATGGGTTGGCTCTTTGCCGTTTGTCTTGGATTGCAGGAGCGCAAACGCAAAGCAGTAATTGCCGCTCTGCCGCCGATCGCATTGGGACATGCATTATCCGTCGGATTGGTCGTAGCGCTCATCGCGGTGCTGCGCGCCAACTTGAATCCCGCCGCGCTTAAATACGGTTGCGCGGCTCTTCTCATTAGCTATGGCGCGTATCGCGCCGTGCGTGCGCGTCATCCACGCTGGGTCGGCATGCGTGTCGGGTTTCGCGATCTCACACTCTGGTCGTTTCTCATGGCTTCAGCTCATGGTGCGGGTCTTATGTTGATTCCGATTTTTCTGGCGACCACTTCGCCTGAGTCTCACATCGTGATGAGTCATCATGGCGGAGCAGGGGATCATGCGTCCCATCTTCTGCTTCTTCCCGGGCCGGGATGGCTAACGCTTGCAGTTTTAGTTCACACCCTCGGCCATCTCGCCGTTGCCGGGCTCGTGGCGCTTCTCGTTTATGAAAAACTTGGCCTAACGATTTTGCAAACAGCTTGGTTCAATATCGACTTTGCCTGGGCGCTTGCTCTCATTGTGACCGGCGTCATTCTCGCCTGCATGTGAGTGATTACCGACGGCGTCGAACACGGCTGAGTTCTGCGTGCCGCGGACAACTCGTAGGTGATCGTTCACCATGCCGGTCGCCTGCATGAACGCGTAGCAGATCGTCGAGCCGACGAACTTGAATCCGCGCTTAGCAGATCGCGGCTCATCGCATCGGATTCGGTCGTGCGCGCGGGCACCTGCTTCATGCTGCGCCAGCGATTCTGCTTCGGTTTGCCGCCGACGAAACTCCAGAGATACGCGTCGAAGCTGCCGAATTCTTTTTGCACCGCGAGGAACGCTTTCGCGTTCTGAATCGTCGCCGCGATCTTCAGCCGGTTGCGCACGATGCCGGCGTCGGCGAGCAACCGCTTCACATCGCGCGCGCCGTAGCGCGCGATCTTTTCCGCGCGAAATCCGTCGAGCGCTTTGCGATAGTTCTCCCGCTTCTTCAGAATCGTGGTCCAGCTCAGTCCGGCCTGCGCGCCTTCGAGAATCAGAAACTCAAAGAGCTTCCGATCGTCATGCACCGGCACGCCCCATTCCTCATCGTGATAGGTGATGTTGGGTTCTGTCGTGGCCCAGGAACAACGCGGCATGAGTTTTGATCTTGCGTCGCAACCTGGCGCCAGGCAAGCGACTGCTCATTCACTTCCCGGCATCAAACGCTACCGTTTGCCTTCGATCTCATCGGCCAGTGCGCCGGCATCGTAAACTTTCCGGAGCGCTTCAATGATCGCTGCGGAATCGACGGAAACGGCGCGTGCTTGTTTGTTGTCGTAGACGTAATCGAGCACGAGCGATTGGATGTTGCCGTCGAAAATGATGCCGACGAATTCGCCGGCTCGGTTGACGACGGGACTGCCGCTATTGCCGCCGATAATGTCGGCGTCGCAGACGAAATCGAAGTTTGTGCCTAACGAGAGCTGGCCTTTGCGATCGACCCAGCGTTGCGGCAGGTCGAACGGTTCCTTATTCTGATGTTCGGCGGCGCGTCGGTAGAGTCCGGCGAAATCGGTGAAGGCCGGGATCTGTTTTCCGTTCTCTTCGTAGCCGCGCACGGTTCCGTAAGAAATGCGAAGGGTAAACGTTGCGTCCGGATAAGTGCTTGTGCCTTCGATGGCGAAGCGGGCTTTAGCGATTTTCGCGTAAGCCTGTTTCCGCGTCTCATCGTTCGCATCGAAAACCTTGCGCGCGGCGCGCGCTGTGGGGTCGACGAGAAGAGCAAGGTTCAACATCGGATCGTTCGCTGCTTTGATGGCAGCGCTGTCAGCCGCGTACATTCTTTTGCGGAAAGCGACGTCCTTGAGTTTGCTGCCGGTGACCAGCTCCGCGGCACGCGCGGAAGGCGATTTGCCGGCCAGCACTTTTTGCACAAGCGGATCATCCGCGCCGAACTTTGTCGCAAGATCGGTTAACGAATCGGTGAGCTCCAGCTCTTCGAAATCATCGTAGATCGGTTGCGTGGAAAAGAGATCGAGCTCGAGCGGTCCGCGCGAACTCTCCTGATACGCAGGCAGCCGTTCGCCGTTCGGCTTCGTGCGCTCCTCCGCCGCGCGCACGAGAAAGCGCGCATACTTAAAGAGCGTGCCGGTGAATCCACGCGGCTGGCGGTAGAGACCGAGCCGGTAGCGTTCACTTTCGTAGTAATCGTATACCGGTGCATTCTTAATAATGGTCGCCTGCGCGCTTTTGATTTTGTCGTAGGCGCCGAGGGCGGCCTTGCACGACGCGTCTCCCTTCGATGCACGCGTCTGCATTTCCTGGCGCAACTTCGTTTCGTCGGCCTGCAATTTCCCGAAAATGGCCGGATCAAGCAGACCGCCGAGCATTCCGGTAAAAGCTTTGCGGCTATTTTGCACGCCGAACAGTTCGTCACGCGCGCGCCGGGCGTTCTCGAGCGAGCGCCCGCTGAAACTCGTTAGGTAAACTTCGCGCCGGTAAAACATGGCCAGCCACTCCGGCATCAGCCGATCGCGCGCATCCGCCAGAGCCGCGACCGTCCACTCGCGATCCGTTTTTCCCGGATTGCCACTTACGAAGACAAGGTCTCCTTCCTTCGCGCCGGACGGATTAAATTTCAGGTAATTGTCGATCCTGGCCGGTTTCCCGTTTTCATAAACACGAAAAAGACAGATATCGAGGTCGTAACGCGGGTATTCGAAATTGTCCGGATCGCCGCCGTAAAACGCGGCCTGCTGTTCCGGCGCGAAGACAAGCCGGACATCCGTGTAAGTCTTGTAGCGATAGAGTTGGTAGGAACCGCCCTCGTAAAGAGTTACGACATCGCTGCGCAGGCCGGTCTTGTCTTTCGATTCCTTCTCGATTTGCGCGATGATCGAGCGGCGCGCGGCGAGGGCGGCGTTGGAATCCATCGTCGACTTGACCGCGGCGTTGACTCGTTGCGTCACATCTTCGATCGAATCGAGAATATTGAGCTCGAGATCGAGCGCGCGCTGTTCCTCCGCCTGCGTCTTCGCGTAGAAACCTTCGCGCAAATAATTATGCTCGGCACTGCTCAGCTTCTGCAAAGTGTCTGCGCCCACGTGATGATTTGTAATGACGAGACCATCCGCAGAAATAAACGAGCCGCTTCCGCCCGAGTTAAAGCGCACGCTCGCTTTCTGGAGATGCTCCATCCATTGCGGAGTGGGTTCGAAATTATATTTCTGTTTCCACAAGGCGGTCGGCGGATTGTTGAACAGCCACATGCCTTCATCGGCCAGCGCGGTGGAAAGGCTGATCGCTGAAGCGAGCACTAAGACAAACGAGCGGCGCAGAATCATGGCCGAACCTAAAGGGCGCTTGTCGATTCGCCAAGTCTGGCGTTTGGAGTACTCCACTCTATCAAGAGTGTGACTCCTTGCGGATAACAAGACATCGAGAACCGAAGCACATCGAGTGGCTAGTGTGCTGATTTTCGTTGTCGAAAATAAAGCTCGACACCGAATTCGGAAACCGGGCAGGCTTCATCTCGGTTTATGTTTCCCGGTACCTAAACTTATTCTTCATCGCACTGCCTTTACGCTTCTCAAACCCGCCACAACCACACCATGTTTATGAAAAGAATTATCCTCTCCCTTCTCGCCGCGACGGCGGCGTTCACTCTCTCGACCGCGGGCACCTTCGCCGGCGAGGAGTCATCAAAGAAGCTGGACGCTCAAATCGTGCTGGCCTTGAAGCAAAGCCGAGGACAGCCACCGTTTGACAAACCGACGTCGCTGAAACCGGATATTCCGATTAGGGATGGAGCGTCCGTGCTGGTCGACGTGAAGGCCACGATTTCCGCCGATTTGGTGACCCACATTACGCTCATCGGAGGGAAGGTGGCCAAGAGCCCTGACCCAGCCCACATCATTCGGGCGATGATTCCGCTCTCGCAGTTGGAGGCCTTGTCGTGGCGCGCGGACGTTAAGTTCATCTCCCCGGCGAAACTCTCCGTCATCTCGAGAGCGGAGCCCTAGGCCAAATTTCAACCCCATCGAAAGCCCAAAATCATGAAAGAGATTATCTGCCACAGCGCGTCTCGCGAAGAGACGTGCATTAAACACGCTGGATGGACGTTAGAGTTGTTCCGCAGAATTAAGATACAAGTGCGCGTCGCGCGCTGGGTGGTCCTTGCCCTGGCTCTGACGACAGGGGGAACAGCCTCCGCTTTGAACATCAACCTGACCTATGACCCGGATGCCACGTTCACCGCTGCCGGTTTGACCGCAGCGGACATCGTGAACATGAAAGCGGCGATGACGTATGCTAAAACGCAGTTCACCAGCAGATATACCGACTCCATCGACGTCAATATCCAGGTGACGGCGGTGCCCGGCACTAGCACGCTCGGAGAAAGCAGCACTGCCCTCGCGTTCGCGGGCAGCTATGCCTCGCTCCGAGCAGCGATGGTCTCGGACTCGACCACGGCGGACGATGCGACGGCACTCGCGGCCGGCGGCTCGCTGCCAGCAGCCGATCCGATCGGCGGGACGCACGATTATCTCCTGGCCAGGGCGGAGGCCAAGGCGTTGGGCCTCGCTGCGAATGACCTTTCGAATGATGGCACCTTCACCTTCGGCGGTGGGTTCAGCTACACCTACGACCCGAATAACCGCGCCGTGGCCGGGAAGATTGACTTCATCGGCGTGGCCATGCACGAGATCTCGGAGATCATGGGCCGCATCGGACTGATGGGGGAAAACCTGACCGGAAATCCAGACTATATGCTCTTCGATTTGTTCCACTATACCGGTGCGGGCGTACGGGGCTTGAACAACGGTGCGAATAGATCTTTCTCCATTAATAATGGGACAACACTCCTTAAGGCATTTAATAACGCGGCCATGAACGGCGGCGATTTGCAGGACTGGGCCAGTGGAACAAATGACAGCTTCAACGCCTTCAGCAGTGACAGCGTGCAAAATGACCTGACCGCAGTGGATCTGCGGGTCATGGATGCCATCGGCTACAATTTTTCCGTGGCGCCGCCAGTTTTACAAAGCGCTGTCTCCCGGAAGGTCCACGGCGGAGCGGGCACGTTTGACATCAACCTTCCTCAGGTAGCGATCGGCGGGGCGGTTGGGATCGAGTGCCGCACCGGCGACGGGTGCAGCATCAGATAGTAGCTACCTTTGCCAACCCCGTCACGGTGGGTGGGGTATCGGTGACTTCGGGAACTGGGAGCGTCGGTGGCTCCAGTGTAAGCGGCGCGGTAGTTACCATCAACCTAACCGGAGTGACGAACGCTCAGAGGCTGGGAATTACACTCGCGAACGTGAGCGATGGCGCCAATACGGGCGATGTAACCATCCCGATGGGAGTTCTCGCTGGTGATACTAGTGGTAATGGCTCGGTCACTGCCACTGATGTCAGTCAGACCAAAGGGCAGTCGGGGCAACCAGTCACAGGTGCGAACTTCCGAGAGGACGTGGTTGTGAACGGGAGCATCAATGCTACGGACGTTGCCGCGGTAAAGTCGAACTCGGGAACCGCACTGCCTTAGGATCTAACGAATCTTACAGCTAAACGAAAGGCGATAGCACCGTCGACACGACGGTGAGAGCGGAAGGTCAGGCGTTACGAGATGGGAACGCATGAAGGATTACACGTCATCTCGATAACGGTATATTGTTCCTTGAGTTTATTAATTTCCTCTCGCTGCTTCCGGAGAATATCCTGATAGTTGAAGGGCGGGTTACCCAACAACCGGTTAAGCGATAAAATTTTGTCTGCTTCGCATTTCCATCAACACGGCCCCATCGTGTGCCGGATTCATCCAAGAAAAGTCATTGACACGGCAGCGTGTATCTAAATACGATCGCGGTCCAATACCGAAACACTTGGTCGCAAGGTAGGCTACTTCGCGCGGTGGATGAGGGGATGCACTTTGTGCAAAAGGGGCGGCACTCCGCAGAGAGCCTGGCTTCCGACTCGTCAAAAAAAACAAAATATGAAAACGATTAAACACACGACATTGCCACTCTACTGGGCGGCGCTTTCCCTCCTTCTGTTGTTTCTTTCTTTCGACGCGAGGCCTGGGTTGGCGCAGTCGCGCGCTGCTAAAACCAAGGCGTGGAAAACTTCTGACGTAGCGCCAGCTGCCAGCTTAATCGAAGCTGAAAAGGCAGGTGTAAATACGCGGCAGGTTTCCGCTGTTAAGATTGATAACGTTGTCGCGAATTCTCCGGACACGCTATTTAATTGCACTTGGACTGCGTCGACGGCCTTTCCGATCACCATTCTGGACAACGCAGTGGTGTCGGTAGGCGGTATTCTCTACAGCTTTGGGGGTGTCAGCACCTCGATCACTGGTAACTGCTATAAGTTTGATGGCACAACCTGGACGCCGATTGCGTCTTTGCCCAACGCTTTGGAATTTCCCTCCGCGGTCACTGACGGCACAAACATTTATATTCTGGGCGGCGCGGAAGCCACGGCCGGTACCCCGCAAACAACGGTTTACCGGTATAATGTCGCGGCAAATACCTATACGACGTTAGCTCCCTTTACGGTTGGGACGTGGAACCAGGCGACGATCTATCTCAGCGGAAAGATTTATAAGTTTTGCGGCACCGGTCCCGCGACCATCGTCGACGAACGTGCTGGAAATTTATGACGTTGCCGGGAACACCTGGACTACCGGTGCCTCTTATCCGATCACGGAGAGTTTCGTGAGTGCGTGGGGGCAGGGAACCTTCATCTATGCGGCTGGCGGCATCGACGGCGCCACGTCCGTGGCTACCACAAAAACCTACCGTTACGATACGGTCGCCAATGTTTGGGATGACGCGTCCATCGCCGATCTGCCGCTCACCCGTTGGGGCGCAGCTTCAGCCTTGTACACGGACGGAGTGCTGGCCGGTGGGTATGTCGACGGAGTTGCCACCGCAAATATTTCGACGTCGGTAATTTCCTGGGACATGGCCAGCAATACCTGGCAAACCGTGCCGAATATGCTGGGGGAGCGCGCGCGCTTTAACGGTGCGGTGTTGAACGGCTCCTTCTATGCCATCGGCGGACGTTCCATCGCGTCGTCTGCTTTCGTCGGCACGAACGACAATCAGAAGTTGCTTTGTTTGAATGTGCCGACAAACATCATCAGCGCTGGCGGCAAAACGATTGACTCGGCCGGTCCCAACGGAGTTCTTGACCCGAGTGAATCCGTTACCGTCTCCCTCGGTGTGCTGAATGTCGGAGGACCGGGCGTCGTTTGTACGTCGGCACTAACCGGGACGCTGCAGGCAAGCGGCGGCGTAACCGTTCCATCTGGGCCTCAGAATTACGGAGCGGTTTGTTCGGGCAACCCGCCAGTGTTCCGCAGTTTCACCTTTACAGTTGATCCGGCCCTGCCATGCGGCAGCACGGTGACCGCCACGCTGCATATGATGGATGGGGCGACAGACTACGGTAATGTTTCCTATACATTCATCACGGGCAGCTCGGCTGTAGCTGTCGCGCAAAACTTTGATGGCGTAGTGGTGCCAGCACTGCCCTCTGGATGGACGGCCGATCAGGGGATAAATACGGCAGGGGCCCCGCTATGGGTTACGTCGAATTCGGGCGTTCCGACTCCGGTTGCGGATAGTCTGCCAAACGCAGCTTTCAGTCAAGATCCGGCTAACCTCTGCGATAACCGAATCTACACGCCGATCATCATGTATGCCGCCGGTTCGCGGTTGACCTTTAGACAGAACTACGACCTCGAACAGTCCAGCGCTACTGTCGCCTATGATGCGGGTGTTTTGGAGATCTCGATTAGCGGAGGAGCGTATACCGACATAATTACGGCAGGAGGCACCTTCGTGAGCGGTGGCTACAACCATACTGACATAAGCACAGGCTTCAGCAATCCGCTGCTGCCTACGCGCCCGAACTGGAGCGGAATCTCTAACGGTGGTGCGGGAGGTTTTGAAACTTGCACCGTCAATCTCCCAGCGGCAGGCGCAGGCGTGCCGGTGCAGTTGCGCTGGCGGATGGGTTCGGACAGTTCGGTCTCGCACAACGGATGGAGGATCGACAACGTCTCAATCGCGAATCCGGTCTGCGGCGGGAGTGCGCCGGCGGTAACTTCCGCAGTATCGCGAAAGGTTCACGGAGCGGCTGGTACCTTCGATGTCAATCTGCCTCTGGTAGGACTCACCGGAGCGGTGGGGGTAGAAGACCGCAAAGGGGTCGCGGGAGAGCACCAGGTAGTGGTTACCTTTGCCAATCCCGTCACAGTGGGTTCAGCTTCGGTGACGGCGGGGAGCATCGGTAGCTCCAGCGTGGTTGGCAATGTGGTCACTCTCAACCTCACCGGGGTGGCAAACGCGCAGAGACTCGGCATCGCGCTGTCGAACGTGAGCGATGGAGTCGGCCTCGGTAGCACGATGATTCCGATGGGAGTTCTGGCTGGTGATACTAGCGGTAATGGCGTCGTCAGCGCCACTGATGTCAGTCAGACCAAAGGACAGTCGGGGCAGGCAGTCACAGGTGCGAACTTCCGAGAGGACGTGATTGTGAACGGGAGCATCAATGCGACGGATGTTTCCGGGGTAAAATCGAACTCAGGAACCGCATTGCCTTAGTATGTAACGAATCTTACAGCTAGACGAAAGGCGATAGAACCGTCGACACGGCGGTGAAAGCGGAAGGCCAGGCGTTACGAGATGGGAACGCCTGAAGGATTACACGTCATCTCGATAACGGTATATTGTTCCTTGAGCTTATTAATTTCCTCTCGCTGCTTCCGAAGAATATCCTGATAGTTGAAGGGCGGATTACCCCAGCAACCAGTTAAGTGGTAAAACCTTATCTGCTTCCCATTTCCATCAACTAACTTGTTATCACTATTACAAGTTGCTTTGAGTTCATTCAGCTTTTGTTCGACAGTTACCTTATGTAATCCGACAGGTCGACCATTAGCATATCCAGAACTCGTTGCCTCCACTACGTCGCCAAGCTTAATGTCAGCCGGCAGGCATGCTGCTAAAGAAGATTGCGACACTCCGTTATTATTTAATCCCTGCCGGCTCGCAGGTCCACCGGCAGTTTGCGCATGAACGCACAAAAGTGAGACAGGAAGGCAAACAAGCACTGCAAATTGAAGAGATCGTTTCACGTTTTACCTATGTTGATTACGCAATCTGTTTCTGTCGTCTTTACTTTAACGCACGTAGCGATGGTGGCTCATGCTTAATATACCTGCACGAGCATCCCGTTCGGTCATTACAATTATGTCATAAACTTGTTGGGTTAATGTTATACTAGCAGGTTAACGCAACCGCATATCAAATAGCCACAAGTACAAGATAAAGCTTGACCGGAGACGGCGATTCCGGCGCAATCTCATTACCGGTGAGAAGACCCCAATTCAGGGTTGCGACTCGTTGTCGAATCGAACAGCAGTCGCAGCGAACGTATTCTGCAATGCCATGGCGGCTTGCGTGGACTCGTCCCTTTTTACCTCGAATTCCACTAAATCAACATCAACAGGAGACCTAACTCTATGCGCCACACCAAAATTGCAGCTTTATCAGTCATCTGGACCGCCTCACTCGGCTTGCTCGTATGGGCCCTCGTGCCAGAAGCGGGTGCGGGCGGTGTCGCCCATTCTGGTAAGGCAGGATCAGCCACTGCGAATCAAGGCCAGGCCATGGCGCAAGAGCAATTCCGGCCCCAGCCGGTTGATGAGTGGACGCCCCGTCCGCCGCTCGAGCGGCAATATGCACCCGAAACCCGAACCCTTGCGCTGAGCACCACTGCCTGGACTCCGATCGGCCCCTCGCCGCTGGCCGTTACTACACCAGCTAACGCCAACTTTAACGTCAGCGGACGTATCGCTGCTATCGCGGCGCATCCCACGGATGCTAACACGATCTACGTTGCGACAGCCGGCGGCGGCGTTTGGAAGACAACCAATGGCGGCACCACCTGGACTCCGTTGACAGACACGCAGATGACGTTGTCAATGGGCGCGATCGCGATCGCAAAGACCAACCCATCGCTCATCCTTGCCGGAACCGGCGAAGCGAATAACGGGGCAGACAACAATTTTGGACGCGGCATCCTGAGATCTGCCGACGCCGGAGCCACCTGGACACTGAATACCGGGCCCGGCGGCGTGTTCAACACCAACCGGATGACATGTTCGAAACTCGTGATCGATCCGACCAACGCTAACGTGGCTTACGCGGCGATGTCGAACTTTGGTCAAAACGGCATCTTCGCAGGCGGGATCACAGGCGTTTACAAAACTACCGATGGTGGCCTGAATTGGGTGAACGTAACGGCCGCAGACGGCAAGGAGTCCACCTTCCCATGGTCCGATGCCGCGGTTGATCCAAATACTACCAGCACCGTTTACGGAGCGGTCGGCTATATATTTGGCACAGCCAATAACGGCGCGTACAAATCAATCAATAGCGCCGTTAACTCGACCCTGTTGAATGCTGCCAACGCGCCCGTCGGAGCAACCTTCGGGAGACTTAGCCTCGCGATATCGAAAGCGAGTAACGCGAACGTGCTCTACATTGCTGCTGAAGATAACACCAGCGCCGGCGGTGCACTTGCCAGGTTCGTGCGGTCGGACGACGCTGGCGTGAGCTTTAATCTCTTGACCCCGCCCAACTACATGGGCGGCCAGGGCTGGTACGATCAGACTCTTATCGTCGACCCTACAAGTTCGGCCATCGTCTATGCGGCTGGGGCTGCGGGCACCAACAGTATCCTGCGCTCAACAACCAGCGGTGCAAGCTGGACGGACATTCATACCGGCGGAGCGCCGAATAATACTTCGCCCCACCCGGATCATCACGGAGCCGACTTCGATTCTAATGGCAAATTCCTCGATGGTAACGATGGCGGTCTCTACCGGCTGGATACTCCCGCGACACCTTCCTGGAGCGATCTCAACGGAAATCTTAACACCATCCAGTTCACAGGCATCGGGCTGCACCCGACCAATGCCAACATCGTGATTGGCGGCAGCCAGGATAACGGCACCGAGCTATACACAGGCAATGTAGTCTGGCTGGAAACGGACGGAGGCGATGGCGGCTATGCAAAGTTTAGTTCCACCAACGGCAACCGCGTCTATCATCAAATCCCAATCGCAAGCTTCGGCACGAATTTCTTCCGCCGTTCCGACGATGGAGGCAATACATGGGTGACCAAAACTTCCACCATCTCCGCGGATACGAGCCAAAATTTTTATGCGTCGTTCTCGGTCGATCCTGGTAACGGCGACCGCGTTCTATATTGCGGAAGCCGGGTGTGGGAAACCATGAATGGTGGTGACTCCTGGACCCCTCTTAGCACCGTCGGAAATGGCGGATTCAATAGCGGCGGGAATGCGCTCGATGCGATCGGCATCGCTCCTTCGGATACGAACACCATCTATGCTGCGACCGGCGGAGGATTCGCCACCACCAGTCAGATCTTCGTCACTACTCTTCACGGTGCGGCTTGGACCGAGCACGATCTCCCGGCGGGTAATGGCAGAGTCAATTACATTGAGGTAGATCCCGTTAACGCCCAAATCGCCTATGCTGTGGTCAACCGGTTTAGCGCTAACGGCCATGTTTTCCGCACGACTAATGGCGGAACCTCGTGGAACAACATCAGCGGCAACCTCCCCAATTTACCTGTCTGGTCGATTCAGATCGATAACTCCACTATGCCGAACACGCTCTATATCGGAGCGGATGATGGCGTCTATTCCAGCACTGACCTTGGAGTTACCTGGGGTCGTTTCGGGACGGGACTTCCCAATGCGCAGGCCGTCGAGGTTGCATTGAATAAAGCGCTGCACATTCTCGGTGTTGCCACGCATGGACGTGGCGCGTGGGAGATCGCGACGTCGGCGCCGCCTCCGGGGCCTCTTTGCACCAATTTCTCCGAGAACTTCGATAGCGTTGTTGCACCCGCGTTACCCGGGGGCTGGATGGCAACTAATGTCAGTTGGACCCGCGCCTCTTTGGGTTACCTCTACAACCACGCCCGATACGGCCCCGAACGATGCCTTTGTCGATGACCCGGACGCGTCTAGCGATAAGGATCTGGACACGCCGGGTATTCCTATTACTTCAGCCTCGGCGCAGGTTACCTTCCGCCATTCTTACAACCTGGAAACCGTGTCACGGGAACTTCTATGACGGAGCTGTGCTCGAAGTTTCATCGCCTAACATTAATGGCGGAGCATTCACCGACATTACCGATGCTGCAGTTGGCGGCAGTTTTGTTACCGGCGGCTATGTTGGCAATTATAAGTGGTTGCTGCGGCAACCCGCTGGCGGGCCGCATGGCTTGGGGCGGAGACTCCGGCGGCTACATCACCACCACTGCAAACCTGGGACCGAACGTTGCGGGCCAGACCATCAGACTGCGCTTCCGCATGGCATCGGATAGCAGCGTCGCTGCCGTCGGCTGGCGGATCGACACTCTGTCCGTCACGGTAACAGATTGTCCGTTACAAAGCGCTGTCTCCCGGAAGGTCCACGGCGGAGCCGGCACGTTCGATGTCAATCTGCCGCTTACCGGCACGCCCGGAGTCGAATGTCGCAGCACATCTGGAAATCATCAGATCGTCCTGACGTTCGCCAACTCAGTTACGGTGGCCGGAGGAGCAGCGGTGACTTCGGGTACCGGACACGTAAGCGGCTTTAACCCCAGCGGCAGCGTCATCATGGTCAATCTCACGGGCGTAACAAATGCACAGACCATTACACTTACGCTTAACAATGTGATTGCTGGCGCCCAGTCAGGCAGTGTAACCATCCCGATGGGAGTCCTGGCTGGTGATACCAGCGGTAATGGCTCGGTCACTGCCACTGATGTCAGTCAGACCAAAGGGCAGTCGGGGCAACCAGTCACAGGCTGCGAACTTCCGAGAGGACGTGGTTGTGAACGGGAGCATCAATGCGACGGACGTTGCCGCGGTGAAATCGAATTCGGGGACCGCACTGCCGTAGTTAGCTACTGAGAACAATTGTTGGCACCTCTCTCACAGGGAGAGAGGTTGGGTCTCTTTGCTCTTTGTAGCGTCGGTCTCTGACCGTCGCTCGAAACAAATGCGGACAAGGTGGATCGGCCGCTCCGCGGGCGATGGTAAATGATTCGCGCTCTGAGCGCGCATTAGTTCTTAACATCGCCCGAAGGATCGGCCGATCCACCTCTTTTCCTGTCCGCCAAATCGGACGGACTCGTCCTGTGGCGAGCTTTCCTGATTCGACTTTAGCTCTTCTTCTCTATTTTCTGACTGTTTCCTGCTTTCCTGATTCAATCGCACCTACAACAAAGTCTGCTGACGCGGCATTGCCTTCACCAATTGTCCAAGCGCCTCTCGCATGCGCGCGGCGGCGTGCGGCGCAAAATCCTCCGCATTATTATTAAAGACTACGTGCACTTCCTTCGCTTCCCGCGCGAGTTGCTTCGATCGCTCCGCTACCTCCGCGATCTCCTCGTCGCTATAATCATAATTGAAACGCGACGCCACTGTCTTACCGGTCGTGTAAGCCTTCGCATCGCGTCCATGCAGGCGCAGATAAGCCAGCGCCGGGTTCGTCACTTCATTCAGATCCGGCGGCATGATCGTGAAATGCTTCTGCGCCGGCGCATCCACCGCCACGAAAGTGAGCGCGCGCTCGCGAAAGAATTGCAGCGTCTCCGCCAGCCGCTCGCCTTCCACCCAATTCCTGTTTCGCAGCTCGATCGCCACCTGATAATTTCCTACCGCATCCAGTAGCCTTTCCAGCTCTGACAACTGATGCGCCTTCGGTGAAAACGCCGGCGACATTTGCAAGAGTAACGCGCCCAGTTTGCCGAACGCCTGTAATAACTTCACCGGGCCGAGCACTTCCGCGATCATCGCCTCCTCGATCTCGGCCGTAAGTTTTACCTTCCCCTTTGCATCGATCTCCGCTCGCTTTCGCACCGCCGGCGGCAACAACTTCGCCGCCGTGGAATGACGCGAGAGCAATTGATGCAGCTTCACATCGAACACGAACCCTTCCGGCGTGCTTCGGCACCAGCGTTCCACCATCTGCGGAGCCGGCACCGCATAGAACGTCGAATTGACCTCCACCATCTGAAACTGGTCCGCATACCAGCTCAACCGATCCGCCGCCGGCATGCCTTTGGGATACCAATGCTCAACAAATCCCGGATCAGTCCAGCTCGCCGTCCCGACTAGAATTCTACCATCAGGATTTCGTCTCTTACTTTGTCCGAATGATGACTTTGTCACAGCTGGGGAACATTATCACTCGTAATCGCCATTCAAAGGCGGATCGGCCGATCCATCGGGCGATGCTAAACATACCCGGCACTGCCGACATGATTCCGCAGAGGAAAGGTCCACAGATTTCGTCGATTACGCAGATTAGAATTCAGCTCTGCTCAGTTCCTTCAAAAAAATCTGCGAAATCTGTGTAATCTTTGGATACGTCATCGCGCTTCATGCAAAGTTCTTTCTCGCCGATCCAAATCATTTCGGGATGCTGGACATCTTTCTGTGTTATCTGGCTGCTGGCCGCTGCGTTCACCAAGCGTTCGGTCCACCGCGAAAGCGGTGCGCAACGGCTGCGTTACGGGCTGTTGCTGATCGTAGCTTATCTCCTTCTGACCAGGGGCCGGCGATTGCCATATCCATTCAATGTTCGCATCATCCCGGCAACGGCGATCGTGCAATGGGTAGCCGCGGTTCTATGCATTGCGGGCCTCGCGTTCTGCGTTTGGGCGAGAGCTACTCTTGGACGCAACTGGAGCGGAACCATCACGTTAAAAGAAGAACACGAGCTCATTGAACGCGGACCCTATCGCCTCGTCCGCCATCCCATCTACACCGGAATGATGGCCATGATTCTCGCGACCGCGATCGTATACGGATACCCTGGTGGAATCGCCGCCGTCCTGTTCGCGTTCTTAAGCTTCTGGATAAAGTTCAGCGCCGAAGAAAAGCTCATGCTGCAACAGTTCCCGGATCAGTATCGGTCTTATCAACGACGCGTGAAGCGCATCATTCCTTTTGTGCTGTAGGAATGCAGCTTGAGGGACTTCCACAGATTGGAAAGCCTGGCTGCCGCTTCGCGTTTGTTGCAGCGCCGATTACCCAGATTCCCGAAAAACCCGACTCAGCAAATCCGTGAATGAGGAAAAGAGCGATCGACCGCTGCGATATTAAAACCACTTCGATCGCACAGGCAACTCGTTAGGCAACTATTAAAGAATTTAGACTTGCCCCATTTTCCCCTGCGCCGCTGGAACTTTGCCCGTTAGCAAACCAGCGCCCGGGAGCTGCTCCTACCGGAGGAAAATCAAGTAACCCAACACACCCAGCACCACCACCGCCACAACCAACCAAGAAAGCCTTTTCGGATCGAAGAGCGGCAGGGGCGATCCCGAGAGCAGCGCGGGAGCACAATGCCGGCACTGATGATCGACGATCGACAGGGCATAACCGCAAGTTGGACAATCTTCCAGTGGCACATCTCACCCATCGCAGGGTTTGGCGCGATAGCGAGTGCGGACTGCGCGACGTCCGTGCGCGAAAAATTGGCCGAGGGAATCTCCGTCAAAACGCTGGCTCTCAGAGGTCCGGCGATTCCATCTCGCTCCCCGCGCGCATTGACGCGATTTCCTCTTCGTTCGCTTCCCGGACAGTCGAAACGCGCATGGATTTCAACCGGCCGCCGGCGAATTTTCCAGTCACGAACAAGCCAGTGGGATGCGTGCCGACCGACTCCAAGTGAAAGAAGTCAGCGCCCACAGGCTGCCGATCTGTGGTCGGCTGGACGACCATCAATTTGCCCTCATGGGCGCGGCGATAGATTTGCGCCGGCGTGGGAGTTCCGGTTGCGGCCGAGTGCGTGGTCATCATGTCCGAAGATACGGCCGCGTAGCGCGATATGATAGCCCCTTCGAAAAAAGGCGTGGCGGGGTCAAAAAAGGCGTGGCGTGGTCAAATCTAAATTCTTTGACACTTCTAATCGCAACGTCCGCTCGTTAGGCAAATGGTAGTTATCGGTTATCAGTTCTTAGGGAAAAAGCTGACCAGCTGAAATTCTAAAAAGGAACAAAGGAGTCAAAGCTTACGGTCGGCACATTGCGCGAGCGGGCTTGGTCGCGCTTTTAGAACGAAGGAAGTGAGGGCGGCGAATCCCATCACCAGAAAAATCGGAGTGGATGGTTCGGGAACGGCGGTGGTTGTTCCTGCAATGATTCCTGTGCCGGTGCTTTCGATGGCGCTGCTGATGAGGATTATCCCGGAAGGACTGTAGGTGAAACTAGCCCAACCAAAGCGATCCCCCAAGCCGGGCATGCCGTTGCCATTTGCATCAAGCCAAAACCCAAGAAGAAAGCTTTGACCGACGACCAATTGAATTCTGCCGCCGAGGTATCCTGTAAATGCGTTGACGAAAGGCGGGGCGCTCGCCGTGAACGCCGGGTCGATGATGGTGCCGGGCATAACGCTATACCATACGTGTCCGATACCAACGCTGTAAGCCGTCGGTCTTAGTTCGAAGTTGTCGTCAATGGAAAGCGAAACGATTGCTCCATCACCGCCAAGATTGGGTTGGGTCCAGGCCGATACATTTCCTGCGGCGCCGGCAAAATTAAGAGCAACGCCGGTGGTGTAAACATCCGCGCGGGCCGGAAGACTGAAGACGGCGACAAAGATAACGACAAGGCTAACAACGGTGTTCCGTGCTGAAGGGAGCGGGAGCGAGGCGAGGTGCCTGCCTAACGGGGGTTGCATGGCAAGATTTCAAACAGAAAGGAGACCGACGCGCAAGAGGAAAGGGAGATCAGCATTGAAATGCGGAATGCGGAATTCGGATTGCGGAATGGGAAAAGAATTAGGAAAGCAGGAAAACACGAAAAAGGTGAAAAGGGGAACGCTGACCACTGAAATTCTGAAAAGCTGACAGCTGAATCGCGGAAGGAGAAGAAAGTTCGTGATCGCGAGGGCGCGATCACCAGCTCGCCGCGGCGGGCGCTCCCCAGACCTTTCGGATTACGCTTGGGTTCTCTTACTGAATGAACCGGATGGTCATCGGGTAGCGGTAGAATTTTCCGTCGCTCGCCTGGATGGAGGCGATGATGACGAAGACGGCGTTCAGGACCCAAAGGGCCGCCAGGAAAACGAAGCCGATCAGGATGAGGCAAAAGACCGCGGCGACTACGTTGTAGATGAGCATCGAGATCTGGAAGTTGAGCGCCTCTTTGCCGTGCGCATCGATCTCGGGCGAGTCGTCGCGCTTGGCCAGCCAGACGATGAGCGGCCCGAGCAGGTGCCCGGGGAAATGTAGGAATACGCCGAGCAAAGCGCTGGCGTGACAAAGCGCGTTCCAGCTGCGCACGTTGGTAACGGCGGGGACGGGGAGAGGCGGCGGTGTTGGGTATGAAGTTTCCATGGCGTCTAATAAATGGATGCGGCTAGGGTGCGGTTTGGATTCAAGAATCTTGAACGGGGAACCGCTGAAATGCGGAATGTGCTGAAAAGATTGAAGGCTCGATTCTTACCGCAGATAATGCGGATAACACAGATAAGAACTGGCAGTCAGAACCCAATCCGTGAAATCCGCGTGATCTGCGGTTAATCAAAAATCCTTTCGAAATATCGACGAGCGGGCTTCGAGCGAAGGCCTCGGCTTTTTCCTGGATTCCTACTTTCCTAATTCAATTCCCTTTACCGCGGATACCGCGGATAACAGCAGATACGGTTTAGGAGTCTCAGCTCAATCGTTTAACATTCGACGCTCGATCTGGAGCCACCTACGGAACCACCACGCGATAGAATCGCTGCGCCGCGTCCAAGCCACCGGTTTGGGTGCCATCGTCAGTCCAGGAAAGGACGCTGCCAGTGCCGGCGAAGTCGGGCGTGATCGATTGCCACGTGTCACCGATGAGTTGGTTTTTCCATTGGCAGCGGTAAGTGATCCCAGACTGGCCTGTCCACTTAATTGTGACACCGATGGATGTGTAAGTGATGTCCTGAATGGCAAACTGCGAATCGCCGCCTGGAATTGCATTTGGGACGAACAGATCGCTCAAATCGAGCGCGGCATCCGCGCCTCCCAGAAAAGGAGCTACTCCGAATATCTTCTGTAGCGTGCGCAAGGTGGAGCTATGCGTGTAGTGAAGGGTGTTATGATAGCCGCCGCCTCTGGCAAGCGGTGAGAGGACGATCATGCCGATGGGTCCGTCACTGGAGCTGGCACCTTCGTCCCAGGTAATGAGAAGGAGGCCGTTATTCTGGTAGGCGACGGATTGCAAGATGACGGGCACGTTTTGCGAGAGCCAGGTATCGCCTTGAGCGATCGTGCCGTCGTGCATGTCGTTGATCAGATTTGGCGTGATGAAATTGTAATGGGCGACGGTCTGGTTCGCGAGATCGGTGGCTAGCTCGGTGAAAGGTCGCATGACAGTCGTGCACTCACTGCTCACGACATCATCGAAAAAGGCGAACGGGTTATGCTTGACCGCGTAAGGGTAGCTATCGGTCGTGGGGCAGGTGGCACCGGTGATATTTTCCTGATAAGTCTTCCAGGAGATGCCGGCATTTTTGAGCCGAGTGACGAAATGGTTGGTAGTGGATTGGTGGTTCGAGGAAGGGGGGTTGTCGTTTGTAATGCCGAAGTTCGTGCCAGCCTCGAGCCAAAGGTAGTTCGGTTCGCTCGGGTGAATACCGGGCGGGTTGTAATATTGATCGGTATAGGACGCCATCGGCAACAGCGTGTTGTTGATATAGGGCGCGTTAACGTTGCCTTTGATACTCGACCAATTGTGATTCTCCATCAGGATAATGAAGACGGTGCTATTGGAATCTATCCCGCTCGCCGGGAGTTTTGACGCGGCTGCCAGAATGCAAAACAGAGCGATTGCCGTAGTCAGCCGCGCCTTCACGCTCCCGTTGTATGTAGAAGATTCGGCGGCGCGAAGGAAAAACGCGGAGTTTTTCCGTTCGTGCCGCCGGCGGTTGTAACTTGCGCCATACCAGGAGCAAAGGAAAGTTGTCTTGGCTGGGGCCGTCAATGGAATTTTTCCGTTCGTGCCGCCGGCGGTTGTAACTTGCGCCATACCAGGAGCAACAGGGAAAGCGTCCCGGGGCTGCAGGCCGATCTTTGGTGCTAGATGCGGAAATCGGAAGGCAGAAAGGATGTTTACTCACTCAGTTTTCTGTACTTGTGCGAAACGAACGTACCTGATGCTTTCCCGTGACGACCAACGCGATTCCGCCCAGGATCGCGATGGACGCGAGCACAAAGCGCAAGGTTAGCGGTTCGCCTAACAAGAGGATGCCGCCGATGGCGGCGAGGACGGGGACGCTCAGTTGGACGGTCGCGGCGCTGGTTGCTTTGAGTCCAGGCAACGCGCTGTACCAAATTACGTAACCAAGACCTGAAGTGATCGCTCCGGAAAGGACGGCGTAAGTCGCGCCTAACGAGTCAAAATGATGTTGCTTCATCATGGCAACGCTAACGACTGCGGCGAACGGAACGGCGCGCTGAAAATTACCGGCGGTGGCACGGGCCGGATTATTCTCTCTCTTGCCGCGCAGTGAATAAATTCCCCACGCGACGCCTGCGCTGAGCATCAGGGTCGAACCGAACAAGGGCGGCGCGGAAAGCCCGGGAAATACGAGTGCGATGAGCCCGCCCATTGCGGCGAGAAATCCGATGGTTTGAATCGGCCCCAGCCGTTCGCCTTTGCGAAAACCCCAAAGGATCATTGTCGCCTGGACTGCGCCAAAGAGGAGCAGCGCGCCCATTCCGGCGGAGAGGCTGAGATAAGCAAACGAAAACGCGGCGGCATATATATAGAGCGCAAGCGCGGAGGGCCAGTTGCCTTGTAGCGGCGCTCTCTGAGCGTCGACCCGATTGATGCGACGGTCAGAGACCGCCGCTACAGCAGAAGCGTTGCGTAGTTTCACGAGGAGCCAAAGCGCGACGGCGCCGGAAAAAATGCGAACGAACGTGAAGCTGGCGGCGTCGATGTTCGTTTGCTTTAGCGCCAGGCGGCAAAGGAGCGAGTTGCTCGCGAACGCGATCATTGCGAGCAGCGTGAGGAAGAAAAGGCGTGCCGGTTTCACTCGTTAGTCAGGATCATTACGTGCAGATCGTCGTTAACAGACGATAGTAAGCATTCTTATGCCGTTTCGCGCCCTGCAACTTTCGCCTCAGATTCTGCAAGCCATCCAGGAAGCTGGTTACACGGAGCCGACTCCCATTCAGCTCGCTGCCATCCCCGAAGTGTTGGCGGGACGCGACGTGATCGGTATTGCGCAGACCGGAACGGGAAAGACCGCGGCATTCGTGCTGCCGATTCTGACCAGGCTCGCGAGTTCGACAAGGAATGGCCAACGACATGGAATGCGTGCGCTGATCGTCGCGCCGACGCGGGAGCTCGTTGTTCAGATCGAAGAGAATGTGCGCGCGTACGCGAAACATCTTCCATTTCGGATGGCGACGATTTTTGGAGGAGTGAGCGAACGTCCGCAGATCGAGGCGCTCCGTTCGGGCGTGGATCTTGTCGTCGCGACGCCGGGCCGGTTGATCGATTTGATGGGCCAGCGGCAGACGAATTTTTCAGGAATCGAGTTCCTCGTGCTCGATGAAGCCGATCGCATGCTCGACATGGGTTTTCTGCCGCCGATCCGGCAAATCGTGAAAGCGTTGCCGCGGCAACGACAGACGCTGATGTTCTCGGCATCGCTTTCGCACGAAATCGAAAAGCTGACGCACGAGTTTCAGCGTTCGCCCAAGATCATCGAGATCGGCCGGCGCGCGAATCCCGCGGAAACCGTGACGCAATTTGTTTACGACGTGCGTCCGCATTTGAAGCCGGCGCTGCTTCTCCATCTGCTCGCGGATCCGCAGTTCGACACCGTGCTGGTTTTTACTCGCACGAAACATGGCGCCGATCGCATCGCGCGCCGTCTCGAAAGCAGCGGGATCAAGACCGGCACGATTCATTCGAACCGTTCGCAAAATCAACGGCTGCGCGCGTTGAAGGATTTCAAATCAGGAGCGGTGCGTGTGCTTGTCGCCACCGACATCGCAGCCCGCGGTATCGATGTCGATGGGATTTCGCACGTAGTGAATTACGACTTTCCGATGCACTCCGAGGATTACGTCCATCGCATAGGCCGCACGGGTCGCGCGCATGCGGTCGGCGACGCGATCAGTTTCGTCACGCCGGAAGATCAGGGGCAATTGCGTTCGCTTGAGCGTTTCATCGGTCGCGGGATAGTGCGCAAGAAAGCCGAAGGTTTCGATTACAACGCCGCCGCTCCGCCGCGAGAAGAGCGTCGAAGAGGAGAGACGCGCGCTTCCCGGACGGAGAAAATGGAGCCGCGATTGCCGGGGAATTCTGCCCGCGGGAGCGGCGATCCGACCCAGCGCAATGGCGGCCGCAATTTTGCGCCTGCCAATTTTCGGCCGCGGAGAAGATCGTATCGAAGACATCGTTAACGGGAAGTTCTTATGAAACGCATTTCTAATTTTTCCTTTGTCCATGTCGTAGCCGGTTTGTTGTTCACGTTTGTTGTGTTGGCGAGCACGAGCAACGCTGCGCCTAACGACAAGGCGATCGCCTCGCGGACGGCGGAGATCGATGGCGTGAAGTTGCATTACATGACGGCGGGTCACGGGCCCGCCGTGATTTTGTTGCACGGCTACGCGGAAACTTCGCGCATGTGGCGACCGCTCATTCCGTTACTGGCGGAAAAGTTTACCGTCATCGCGCCCGATCTGCCGGGCATCGGCGATTCGTCAATTCCCGAAAGCGGCATCGACATGAAGACTTCGGCGACGCGCATTCATGCGCTCGTTCGCTCGTTAGGCGTGGAGAAGGCGCGAGTGGTCGGCCACGATATTGGCCTCATGGTTGCCTATGCTTACGCGACGCAGTTTCCCTCCGAAACGGAGAAGCTCGCGGTGATGGATGCGTTTCTTCCCGGCGTGCCGGGTTGGGAACCGATCTATAACAATCCGCACACATGGCATTTTCGCTTCAATGGCGAATATCCTGAAAAGTTGGTAAAGGGACGTGAGCGCACTTACTTCGAGTATTTCTGGAACGTTTTCGCGGCCGATAAAACGCACTCGATTCCGGAAGCGGATCGCAAAGCTTATACCGAAGCGTATTCGCGACCGGGACGCATGCGCGCAGCGTGGGCCTATTTCGCGTCGTGGCCGGATTTCGCGAAAGATTTTGCGGTTCTCTCCCAAACGAAGCTGGCCATGCCCGTGCTGTCGATCGGTGGTGAGAAGTCGTTAGGCAACGAGCTCGCCGAACAAATGAAACTCGTCGCCACCAACGTCACGGTCGTCGTGTTGAAAGACACGGGCCATTGGATCATGGAGGAGCGACCCAAGGAAACGATGGACGCATTGGTCAAGTTTCTCTGATCTCGGGTCAGCACTTATCAGCAACTCAGCGTTTGATTGTATGCTGGGCTTGCCCCCTTGCCCGCGCGTTGCTAAACCGGAGCGATGCAGCGCCGGCACATCAAATGGCTTCCGATTGTCCTCGCTGGTCTCTTTCTAGCCTACCAATATTTTTCGTCGGAAAAATTTGTGAACCCGGAGACGGGACGCGCCAGCCACGTCGGGATGTCGACCGAACAGGAAGCAGCTCTGGGTCTGCAAACATATCAGCAGGTTCTTTCGCAATCGCAGACAATCAGCTCCGGGCCTGAGTTTGAAATGGTAAAGGGAGTCGCCAGTCGGCTCGCCGCTGCCACGGGAAAAGCGGGGCAGAATTTTGACTGGAGAGTCTCGCTCATTCGCAGCGATCAGGTGAACGCGTTTTGTTTGCCTGGCGGAAAAATTGTCGTCTACACCGGAATTCTTCCGGTCGCGCAAAATGAAGCGGCGCTCGCGACGGTGCTGGGACATGAGATGGCACACGCGACTTCTCGTCATGGCGCGCAACGCGTCCTGCAGCAAAGTCTCACGCAAACGGCGATGACCGGGATCGCGATTTCGTTGTCCGACATGGATTACGACAAACAGCGCGCGGTCATGGGCGCGCTGGGCGCGGGCGCGCAATTTGGCGTGCTCATGCCGTTCAGTCGCAAGGATGAATCGGAAGCGGATGAGATCGGACTGATGTATATGGCGCGTGCGGGTTACGATCCGCATGAAAGTGTTCGGTTTTGGACCCGAATGGAACAGCTCGGACGCGCGCAACCTCCGGAATTTCTGTCTACTCACCCGTCGCACGGCACGCGCATCGCGCAGCTCGAAGCGTGGATGCCGAAGGCAGTCGAGGAATTTAATCGCGCAAAACAGCTCCAATAGATCCGAGCTAAACCGCTCGCGACAGAGCTTGCTGCGCATTGGCGAAGCGTCCTTCGATGTCGACTTTGTCCTGTTCGTTCGAGGCCTGAGCAATGCCGTCGTCGCGAATTTTTTGCGCATGTGTCAGGAGAACGCGGCGATCCGACTCGCGGCGCACCTGCGCCGCAACGCGCGAGAGCATGTCGAGCAAACGAATCATGACGGCGACACTTCTGCTTCCAAATTGCCGGATTTGGTTCAACGCGGCGTCGGCAATGCCTTCGAAATCCGTCGTATTCACGATCAGCCGTAGTCGTCCGTGATCGTCATATCTTTGTGACGACGGAATTTTCCGTCCGGCGATGCGGATTAGCGCAGCACCAAGCCATTCGATGCAGGACATGGCCGTGAAAGGATCATTGATTCCGGGCGACAAAGCTCGCACCGCCACTTCAACGAGCTGATCGATGGAATATTCAACATCCTGCGTCGGCGTGCGCCGGCGTCCGAAGAAAAAGGCACGACGAAGTTGCGCGATTAGCCCCTCGGTCACATTCGATTCCGGCCAGGCTTCGATCAGGACCGTTCCTTGAGTGACGAAGTTCCCGGGACGCACCGGTACGCGCAAAACGAAGCCGTCGCGTTGCGCTATTTCCAAAAGACTATCGACTGCGATGGCTTGAATAAAACCGCTCGATTTTTCCGCCGTAATTTTCCGCGCTTCATCCTGGAAACGGGCGGGCAGTTCATCAAGTGCCTTTTGCCTTGAGATATCGCTACCTTCTTCTTCCGGATAAAGGCGATCGATCCCCGAATGCAATTCATCCGCCACGCGAGCGATGAGATTTTCCGCAAGAATGGAACTGGGAACGTGATGGATGAAGAAGATAAGAAAACCAACGCTGGTAACCGCGAAAACAAGTCCGCAGGTAACGGAGAGGAAAGGAACAAACGTCGTGTTATCGGTGCCGCGAATCGTGCGGAGAACAAGCAGACAGTAGAGGAAAGTGGAAACGAAAATCCCAAGCACCGCCTGGGTGCCGCGGTCGTCCATGAAATTGCGAAGGAGACGCGGACCGAATTGCGACGAAGCAAGCGTTAACGAGACAATGGTTACCGAAAAAACAACACCGGCGACGGTGATTGTGGAACCTGCGATGGTGGCGAGAACATTACGCGCCCCTTCCGGCCCGCCCGCCCAGATCCATCCCGTCGCACGCACCCATTTCGCACTCATGAGCGTGTCGATGTGCACAGTCAGGAAGGAGAGCCCAGTCGCGCTGACCGCCATTACGGCCGGAACAAACCAATAACTGGTCCGCAATCGTTCCAGCCATGCACTGATGAAGGTCTTCATTTGTTTCTATAACGCGGCACGCGACTGTGCGTGTTGTTCTTTTTTTCAGAAGCTAACTGTGCTTCTCGGAATCAATACAGGAACTTTTCACGAAAAATCTTGGCATTCGTTCCTGGAACAGCTACCAACGCTCTCCATGAAAAAATTGTTCCTCCTCTTGATGGTGGCTTTATTAATAAGCGCGGCAACTCCCTTGCGGGCACGCGACCAACTCATCGAAGTTGATACTAAGAGATCTGCTCTCGACGCCGCAAATAAGGCAGCCGATCTCTACAAGAAAGGCGATTTCGAAGGTGCGCGTCGATTGTACGATGCAGCTATTCAGGCCGACCCACGATTGTATCTCGCCCTTTATTTTCGGGGCGAGATTTCGATGCGACAACACAGATGGGCGCTGGCGGTGCAGGATTTTAACGCCGCCCTTAGTAAGAGCCCCGGATTTTTTCTTGCTGCGATAAGACGCGGCGAGGCTAACTCACGACTGGGAAGATACGAATTGAGTCTTGCGGATTACAACAAAGTGCTGAGTCTGAACCCGATGATCGGTTCGCGCGGTCGAGCAAAAACCGCTCGTGCCTGGCTGCGCGCGACTTGCCCTAATCCTGCTTTCCGTAACGGAAAAGATGCAGTGAAAGATGCAACGGATGCGTGCAAACTCTGCTCCTGGGGCGACTGGGATTACATTGATACCCTGGCCGCTGCATACGCCGAGGCTGGAGATTTTGATTCAGCGGTAAAATTCGAGCAGAAGGCGATCGCGAAAGCTAAGAAGGACGACGATACGAGAGGCGCGCAGGCGCGACTCGCTCTTTATCAAAAGCATCAGCCATATCGCGACGTTTCGCGGTAACTCGGCGCGCCGCCGAGTCCTTCGCGCGAATAGATGTGCGTTAACGGAAGCTTATTTCTCTTCCGCTTCCTCTTAATCTGCTCTCCAAATGGATTCGAAGGGTAAGCAGAGAAGAGGAGGAGGAAGAGTTTGTTTTACAGATCTCGGCGCATGGTGACAGACCCTGGATGTTCCTGCGCCACCTTAAATCCAAAGCGTTCGTAGAGTCGCACCGCGGGACTGTTTGAATGCACACGCAACGAGATCTCTGATTGTTCGGGATTTGTTTTCACCCAGTGCGTCAGGAGAGCGGCACCGATGCCGTGCTTGCGATATCCGGCTTTGACCGCAAACGCCAGTTCCGGCATCGCGTTTTCTGCCGGCGCCCGAAACCAGACCGCCCCGAGCAGCTGACCGTTTTTCGAATCATGGGCGACAAAACCGGCGTCACCCGGCCGGCCCCAACCCTCCACGTAACGTGCAAATTCCGGCTGCCGCACAATCTCGCGCGACGGCGTCTCGCCCTCGACGCTCTTCAGAGCCTGGAACAACATTTCCCATAGGATCGGTTCGTCTTCAGCGCCAAGCGGTCGAATCACGTAGTCCATTGTTTGGGAGATATCGCGGAGATTGCGCGCAACATAACAGAACTAACGACTGGCATCATTCGTTAATTCCCGGTGTTAGAGAAGGATTTATTGTCGCGCGCCGAAGCCTGCCGTGATCCTGGCGGATGGCGCCGTGTCGGCGAGGCCGTCGAAATTGCCGGTGGCAGCGATGCTCTGCGCGGCGCGGATGAACGCGGCCCATGCGACGGTCGCAAGGGCGGATCCAACAGAAATACGGCGAACACCCAGATCGGTGAGTTGCGAGAGCGACAGCTCATGATTGAATCCTGCAACTAAAACGTTGACCGGCTTGGGAGCGACCGCTTTCACAATAGCGGCAATTTCTTCGGGGGCGGCGACTCCCGGCGCGTAAAGGCAATCAGCGCCCGCTTCCGCAAATGCGGCGAGACGATCGAGCGCCGTGCCTAACGAGTTAGCTTCTTCAACGAGCCAGGTTTCACAGCGCGCGGTCAACACGACAGGAACTCCCGAAGCGTCAATCGCCGCACGCGCAGCTCGGATACGATCGATCGCCAGACTTTTTTCGTAGAGCGGCACGTCCTCGCGTCCCGAATTATCTTCAATCGACAAGCCGGCGACACCGGTCGCAATGCACAACCTGACGTTTGCGGCGACGCCTTCAGGGTCGTCGGCAAATCCATTCAGAAAATCTGCGTTCACCGGGAGCGGCGTCGCTTCCACGATCTCCTGAATGTGTGAGAGCATTTCATCGCGCGGAACAGCGCCGTCTTGAAGCCCGCGCGAAAAGGCGAATCCTGCAGAAGTCGTTGCGAGCGCCTTGAATCCGAGATGATGCAGATACATCGCTGTTCCGACATCCCAAGGGTTCGGCAGAACAAAACATCCGGATTCATGCAGTTCGCGAAACTTTGCGACAGCGGCGGATTGCAGCGAATTAGTCTCGTTCATGCGGAAAGTTAGAAGTAGAAATTTGAAACAAAAGTCGGAAATCGTTTCATGATTCAGCAAAACGAAAATTTAGCGGCGATATTGAAGCACGATCCGGGAATTGCGCCGCAATACCGGCACACGCCGAAATGGGTGACGCCCGGCGATTCGTTTGAAACAAAAAGCGCAGTGTTGAAATGGTATGCGCTTTATCCGGAAGGCCAGCCGGTGCCGGATGAAATCAATCGGCTGGCTCGCTCATACCTGGAGCGAACTACGCTTGAAGCGAAGGGGCTTGGCTTTGTTATTCTGCATCGGTGCGGGAACGATTTTTATTTTTTGATCGTCAACACATGGCGCGGGAATAACGAAGTTTGGGAAACGGTTTTCTACAAAGATGGCGATGCCATGGCGGATTTCGCGCTTTGGCCGCGCGACGGCACGCACAAACCGACATTCTGCGTGTGGGAACTCGTGCCGGTCTGGCACGAGAAAGAATCCTGGGAACGATTCCTGAAGACATCGCGCGATGATGAAGCAGCGCACGTTTGGCTCAACGACCGCTATTCCGGTCCGGCTTGATCGCTGCTTTCGGGGAGCGCACGCGACTCGCGTGCCGGTTGCGGCGACTCGCCGCAACAAACAAAAGAGCGCGAAGTCATCAGTTTGTGAGGATCTGCACGCCGCCCGCTTCAAAGTCCGCGCTGGCGAGTCGCCAGCGCCAGCACGCGAGGTCGCGTGCGCTCCCCAGAAGGAATTGGTATTGCGTCCGCACTCAATCTTACGGCGCGCTAGGTGTAAAAGTAGCGCGTGAGATGAAAGAAAATCGGCGCGGCGAAGCAAAGCGAATCGATGCGGTCCATCATGCCGCCGTGTCCCGGGAGTAGTTCGCCGTAATCTTTCACGCCGCGATCGCGCTTGATCGCGGACATCGTTAGTCCGCCAAAAAATCCCATGAGCGTGATGGCGAGCGACATCAGTCCGGCTTGAAGCGGGCCGAAACGGTGTGGCCCACCACAATGCAGTTCCGAGAAGACTCGCCGAAAGTATTCCACCGACTAATCCTTCCACCGTTTTGTTCGGACTGACTGTCGGGGCGAGCGGATGTTTTC
This sequence comes from uncultured Verrucomicrobiae bacterium, assembly GCA_963758535.1. Classification (GTDB taxonomy): domain Bacteria; phylum Verrucomicrobiota; class Verrucomicrobiia; order Chthoniobacterales; family UBA10450; genus JBBQFI01. Next base: position 30,182 of record CAVWVT010000009.1, read on the forward strand.
CGAAAAGTTTTCCCCAAACGTATTGCAGCACGTCGCTCATTTGCACGATGGCGGCGAAGAAAAAAAGCAGCTTGGCGTTTTGGCCGGAATAACCGGGAATCTGCAAGGTCAGCAGAGCAGGGGCGTAGCTGACGAAATAAACACAGACCATCAGGCCCCATTGAATTTTCGCGGTGCGTTCCAGAAAATGTTCGGTATCGCCCGCGAGAACGCTGCGGATGGGAATGAAAAGAAACGCGTAGACCGGAATAAAAATCGTGAACATCGCGTACCACTGGCGCGCGATGAGAATGTATTGGATCGGCAGGATGATGAAGAACGCCCAGAAGAGCGCGCGATGATCGCCGCGTTTCGACGGTGTGAGCGTGATGAATTCGCGCAGGGCGATAAACGACATGAGCGCAAACAAGCACGATCGTGCCGATGAGACCGAGAAAGAGCGCGGCGCCAAAGATGATAACGATGATCCACCACGCCCAGATGCGAGCGTTGAGATTCACAACGACTTTGCGCGCCTGATCGCTCTTCGCGGTTTTGCGAAGAATTTGTCCGATGACGGTGGCGAGAAAGAGAAACGCAACGACGCCGCCCACGAGCCAGATGGTTTGTCGATCGTTCATGAGGCAGGAGTGAGATCGAGCATTGCGTTTTGTGCGCGCTGGACAAACGAATTCTTCTCTTCGTTAGGCTGGAGATAAATCGGCGAACCGAAATGAACCGAGCAGAGCATCGGGATGGGCAGCACTTCGCCTTTCGGAAGAACACGATTCAGGTTTTGGATGTAAACCGGCACGAACTCGAGATCAGGACGAGCGCGTGCGAGGTGAAAAATGCCGCTTTTGAATTCGGTGGGCTCGTTAGTCGCGCGCCCGCCTTCGGGAAAGATGATCAGAGAACTGCCTTCATTGAGAGCAGCCAGCATGGGTGCGATTGGATTATTGGCGCGAGTCACGCGTTTTCGCTCGATCAGCACGGCGTGGAAAATCTTATCGGCCAGCGCAAGGCGTACGCGACTTTTGGTCCAGTAATCATGCGCAGCGATCGGGCGCGTTCTGAGCCGGACTGAGCGTGGCAGCGATGCCCAAAGCAAAACAAAATCGAGATTGCTCGTGTGATTAGCGAAGTAAACGCGTTGCGTTATCTGTCGGCGTACAACCGACCCATCGGCATGTCGCTCCAGTAAGTAAGCGCACCGCTGCGGCCGCGCAGTTAGCGATCATCGTTGATTAAGCAGGTGAGCGATTCGCAATGTGCGTCGAACCGCAGTAATCAGCGCGCCGACTAATACGACGCAAAGCGCCAGGAACATGATTCGCGCAGGCCACGCGAGAAACCGTTCGGCTGCCGACAAAACGCACGCGCCAGTCAAAACAGCCATTCGTTGTTGCTTGGCCATCGGTCCGCAAAAATCCTGGGGCAAACCGACGGCGCCGCCGAAAACTCGCACGTAAGCGGCGAGCACTGCTGCGACTGCACAGGCCCAACCGAGTTGAACTGCATACGGAAAGAAATAAATCGAGTAACCGGCACAAACAAAAAGCGCGACGTCAGCGATGCGATCGGGGAATTCGTTAAAAATTTCACCCGCTTTTGTTTTCTTCCCGCCTTCGACTGCCATCAACCCATCGAGCAAATTGCAGACAAGTCGCAGTTGAATGCAGACGGCCGTCGCAATAAAAAGCAGCGCGGCGACAGGGCGCGATTGCCCGGGCGCGAGAGCCAGACAGAGAGCGCCTAACGAGGCGAAGATCAGGCTGGCGACGGAAATCTGATTTGGCGTGAAGCCATTGCGAACCAGCGCGAAAGCGATTTGCCGCGGCCAGTTTGCCGAACGTGATTTTAGCGGTCGTCGCGCGAGTCCCTGCTCCATGTGGCGGCGCAGAGTAGAAGAGCCGACAGGTTTTGTCACTCCTGTAGCGGCGGTCTATGACCGTCGCATTATTCTCTCCCAGAGGGACGTGCTTCCGCACGTTCTGGTGATTCGTGTAAGCCAATGAAATATTTTGGACGTGCAGAAGCACGTCCCTCCGAAACAAGTGCGACGGTCAGAGACCGCCGCTACAAAACTAAGATCGGCCGATGTCTTCGTTCCAAAGCTGGGGATGCTTGGCGATAAAATCGCGCATCATCTCGACGCATTCGGGAAGGTCCAGGTCGGTAACTTCCACGCCGTGCGAACGCATGAAATCAACCGCTCCGGGAAATGTACGACTTTCGCCGACGATCACCTGCTTGATGCCAAATTGCACGACTGCACCCGCGCAGAGGTAACAAGGCATTAGCGTCGAATAGAGAATGGTATTGCGAAACTGCCGAGGCGGCCGGCGCGCCGCAGGCAATCGATCTCGGCGTGTGTCATCGGATCGTTGTCCTGCACTCGCCGGTTGTGGCCTGCCGAAACGATCTCGCCGTCGCGCACGAGGACAGAGCCGATCGGGATTCCGCCTTCGGCCCGACTCTTTCGTGCCTGCGCGATCGCGGCTTGCATGAATGGATATTGTTTCTCGCAGCTCATAAAAATGTAGCCGCCCCGCTCTGTCGGGGCGTGCGTCGTTTCCAGACCAAGGCACGGCGACAGAGCGCCGTGGCTACACCTCAAAGCGATTTGAGGTATTCCATCAAATCGCGTTTTTGATCAGAAGCGAGTGTTGTGCCGTAATCGTGACCGGTATTCGCGTTTCCGGGCCCGGCGGTGTCGAACACATACGTGCCTTCGTCGGTAAAGCCCATTTCTTCGGGATCGTAAACGCGCGAACCGCGATGGAATGTTTTCGCGCGTTCGTTAGGCGGCGTAAGCAGTTCCGCCATCGTGCGCACCGAACCGTTGTGGAGATACGGCGAGCGCGCCCAAACGCCGGGCATGCTTGCCGCCAAATATTTTTGCGTGCTGCGCAGCCCCGGCATTTTGCTGGCCTGGTATCCAGGAGTCTCGAGTTCGGCCAGGAATTTATTGAAGCGATCTGCCTGGACTTGCGTGAAAAGCATGGCGCGTTGCGGATCGGTTCCAATCTCGTTAGGCGAATATAAACGCTTGTCCGTTTCTTCGCCGCCGTGACATGAATTGCAATTTGCCTGATAAACTTTCGCACCACGTTCGGCTGCATTTTTGTCGATCTTCCATGGATAATGCGGCGCCTGAATGTGTTCGCTGATATCGGTCTGTCGTTTCACGAGAGCAAAGTCGAGCTCGCCATGCTTTCCGATGAGTGGCGCGCCGAGACCGAGCGAAGCGAGCAAATTGCGGCCGAGCGGCGAGCGCGTGTTCCCGTCCCAGTGAACCCACTTACGATGCGCCACATTCCAAACCAATCCGTATTTTACCGGCGCAGGTGGCTGCGGCGCGACCAAGAGCGACGCCGAGAGCAAACCGAATGCATCATTGCGACCTGGTCCCGAAGGCGGCGGGACCTTTTCGGGCGGTTGATCCGGAATGTGCAATGCCGCGCGCATGTTATGGAAGAGTTTCAGCATCGAATGGGACAGCGCGGCGAGATTAGCTTCGTCGATTTTTTTCCCATTCAATTGCAATTCATCGCTGCCGATTTCGTGCAAAGCGCCTGGCGAAGCTTCTTTTGAACCGGAAGGATCGGCAGAAATCGCATTCTCGATTTTTTCCTGCTGCGCTGCCCAGGCGGAGTCGAATGACGCTTGGGATATTTTTTCCGTCGCACCTTCGTTTAGATACGCGAGCAGAAACTTTTTCATGTTTTCCGGTTGCGCTGTTCGAAAACCAGAAACGGTGACCGCGCCGAAATACGCTTCCGCATCGAAATGACTGGCGACGCCGAGAATGTGCACCGGCTTGTCCGAATTCTTCGCGGTGATTTGCGCCACATGACAGGCCGCGCAATTGACGCCGACTGCGGACAACCCGCCGAGGTGGGGCACCTGCTTCCTCGAAAATCCAATCGGCCATCCGAATTCAGGATCGGGTACTAAACCGAAATGACTGAGATCCGATTTCGGAAACAGGTCGGGATAAATCTGAATGAATGCGTGCAGGACTCTTTCGGGAACAACTTCCGTGCTCATCGATCCGTGCAGGAAAAAATCCATGTCCTGCTGCGACCAAGTCGGGACCTGCGCGCGGGCGACTGAATCGTTAGCGATGAATTCAGCGCGACTTTGTTTTGTCAATGCGCGGTAGGATAAAGACACCAAAACCAACAGCGCTAAGAAAACCCCTGGAATTTTTTTGGTTTTCATTTTGGAAGCGAATTTTAGAGTGGTCGTAAAGAAAATGTAAAGCCCGCGAGGTTGTAGCTGCCGCCGTCACTGGCGGTGAATTCTGGATTGGGGAGCGCACGCGACTCGCGTGCTGGCGAAGGCGACCCGCCTTCGCGAACTTTCCTTACTTAGCGTCTTCGCACAGAAGCTTTGCAGCGAGTCGCCGCAAACAGCACGCGAGTCGCGTGCGCTCCCCAAGCAAAGACCTGCCGCCAGTGACGGCGGCAGCTACAAAATGGCTGAACGTAATTGGCGCTTCATGCTATATGGCGATGCGATGAGTAACGACGGGAAGCGCGTTGATAAGCCCGAGCCGCGGTGGCAGGCGTTGCTCGCGTTCGTCGCCATCGCGGCAATTTATCTGGCATTGCCGAAAAACCTGATCGTCGGCCCTGCCTGGCTGTTTCCCACTTTAATTGGCGTGCTCTTGGTGCCGACTGTGCTTAGTCACCGCGTCGGAAACCTTTCGCTCAATCGCATCCTCGGTTTCACCATTAGTTCGATCACCACCCTGGCATTGATTGGCTCCGTTGTGCTGCTCGTGCACGCGCTGCCTTCGCATCGCGAACCGCCGCTGCAGCTTTTGTTGTCTGCCGCATTGTTGTGGCTGACTAATGTTCTCGTCTTCGCCCTTTGGTATTGGCGTATCGACGGCGGTGGACCGACCAAACGCCACGAGCTTAACGAGTTTGGAAGCTGCAGTTTTCTCTTTCCCCAAATGCAAATTCCAAAAGATGAGCGCGGGCAATTTGAGTGCATGCGCTGGCGCCCGCATTTCGTCGATTATCTTTTTATCGCGTTCACCCAAAGCTCGACCTTTGGTCCGACCGACGCACCGCTGCTCGCACGCTGGGCCAAGATTCTCGCGATGATTCAGGTTTTCATTTCGCTTTCGATCGTGGTGCTCCTGATCTCGCGCGCGATCGGCGCGTTATAAGGAAGATCACGGAGAGATTTCGATGAATAAAGAAGACGCAGCTCTCGATCTCGATGCATATCTCTCGCGCATCGAATATTCCGGGTCTCGGAACGTGACTGCGGCGACCTTGAGGCAATTGCATCGCGCACATACAACGCACATTCCCTTCGAGAACCTCGATATTCTGCTTGGAAAATCGATCCGTCTCGATCTGGAAAGCTTGCAGACAAAACTGGTTCGCAATCGTCGCGGTGGATATTGCTTCGAGCAAAACGCGCTGCTTGCCGCTGCTCTTGGAGCGGATGGGTTTTGTTGTTATGCGACTCGCGGCGCGCGTGCGCTTCGGCTCCGATCAGGTTCGGCCGCGCACGCACATGGCGTTGAAAGTGGAGGCGGATGGAAAATCGTGGCTGGCGGATGTCGGTTTCGGCGGTTGGGGATTGCTCGAACCGATTGAGTTCATCGATGGCGCGGAATCGAAACAGGGCGCGTGGACGTTTCGACTCCGTCGCGAAGGCGACGAATGGATTCTCTCCTGTCCGCAATGTCCAGCTGGCGCCGATCAGTTTTCTTTTACGCTCGAGCCGCAGTTGCCGATCGATTACGAACCGCCTAACCACTTTTGTTCGACCTGGCCGCAATCGTCGTTCACGCAAACCCCAACCGCGCAGCTCCCGACGGAAGAGACGCGCACGATTTTGCGCGGCAACGAATTGACGACCGCTGACGCTGGAGGCATTCGCACTGAGACTATCGAAGATGACGCTCACTTGCTGAAAATTTTGCGCGAACGATTCGGATTACATTTTCCCGATGGCACGCGCTTTCGTCCGCGCAATGATCAAGAACGATAAAGTCGAAAGGCTCGATTTCATTGTCGCAGGCGCGCAGAAATGCGGGACGACTGCACTGCATTATCAAATGGAAAAGCATCCGCAAATCGCGCTCCCTGACAGAGAGGAGCTGCATTTCTTCGATGACGAAGAGCGATTCGCAAAAGCAGTAAACTACCAGGAACTGCACGACAGATTTCGCCCGTCGCGCGCAATTGTTGCCGGTGAATCAACGCCCGCTTACCTCTACTGGCGTCCCGCGATCGAAAGGATTTGGAACTACAGCAAAGACATCAAACTCATCATCCTGCTGCGGAATCCGATCGATCGCGCGTTTTCGCATTGGAACATGCAACGCGAGCGCGGATACGATACGCTCGATTTCCTCGATGCCGTCAAGGCAGAGCAGTTACGCCAGAACGAAACCGCGCCATTGCAGTCGCGTCGCTTTTCATACGTCGGACGCAGTCTCTACGGCGAACAACTCGAGCGTGTGCTCAAATACTTTCCGCGCGAACAAGTGCAGATCGTTAGGTCGGAAGAGCTACGAAACGATTTTTCGAAAGCGATCAATTCGATTTTCACCTTTATCGGCGTGTACCCGTTGCGAAATATTCGCAATAAGGAAAGAAATCCGATTCGCTACGAGCGCACCATCACCAAGGAAGAACGCCAGGCGATGCTCCCAGTCTTTGAGAAAGACATCAACGCCCTCGAGAAGCTCCTGGGTTTGGATTGCTCAAATTGGAAGCGATAACAGGCTTGTTGTAGCTGCCGCCGTCATCGGCGGCAGATTGTAGGAAATTCTGCCGCCAGCGACGGCGGCAGCTACAAACAGGCGGTCATTCCGAGCGTAGCGAGGAACCTCGCAAATTACCCACTGCGTGTTTGCAGTTCCTTCGTCCCGAAAGCATTCGGGCTCAGGATGACATCGCCTGCTTAAAGCTGGCTTGTTTACCGCGGCTATCGGCGAGCAGTGCTTTCGAGCGGAAAATACGAGCGCCCTCGCTAGTCAAGACATCGCGCAAATCCGGTGTGAAAAAAGAGCGGCCATCGGCGCGTGGATTGAAATCGAGGAGAATTCGGCCGCCTGGCTTCAGAGTATTTTTGCGCACATCGTCGAGGAAAAATTTCCAATCAGGCGGCTCCCATTCGTGCCATTCGCCGGGGCCTGTTCCCCAACGCACTGTTTTTTGGAAACAGACGCGATGTCCGGTGACGAGATCAAATTTTTCGCCGAGATCTGGCAAAGGCGTTTGCGGTTCGATTCGAAAAATCATGCGTCGCACTCCGAGTAGCGCCGTCGTTTCGCGGAAGAGCGGCTGCTCGTCGATATCCACGCCGAAGCCTTCGTGACCAAGTTGTTTACAGACGTAGAGAAAATATCCCGGTCCACAGCCGAGATCGAGAATGCGCAGCGGCGGGCTGCGATCGAGCCACAAATCCTGGGCGCGCTCGATGTTGATCTTGAGCCAGTGATCAACGTCGGAAAATCGATTGATGCGCGGCGCGTCCGGTCGTTGCGGATAGCGAACGCGCAGTTCGTCCCACGCTTTGCGATCGATGCCGTTGAAGATTTTTTGCGCATCGACCGGATGCGTCCAGCGTTTGGCGTGATCCCAAAGACTTTCGACCGCTTCAGCGGTGAAGAGTTTTTGAACTTTGCGCGCGAAATTCATCTTTGCGAAGCGATAAGGATATGGACCTGCAACTACAACTGCAGCATAAGGCGGCGGTCGTTACCGGATCAACCGCGGGGATTGGTTTGGCAATCGCGAGTTTGCTCGCGAGTGAAGGCGCGAACGTAGTCGTAAATGGGCGATCGGACAAAAGGGGGCCACGTTCTAAAAAGTGGAGAAGCACGGCGACAGAGCGCCGTGGCTACGATCCCGTTTTGCCTAACGAGTTCGTTTGGCTTTGAGATAGAGCATGCTCGAATTGAAATCGAAAACGGCCGAATTCTGTCCCAGATATTCCGCTCCGAGCAATCCGGCATCTTCGGTGTCGGTTCCGCGCCCGATTACTTCATCGTCAAGTTTTACCACTGTCGCGCTCGCGCTCTTGATTTCGTAGGTGCCGATGCGCAGGCTTGGAAATTTCGCGAGTCGGAGTTCGCCACCGGACGGTCCGATTCCATCGCCGACGACGTCGGTGTGGGAGCCGCCGATGCGCGCCTTTGCGGCTGCCTCGCTATCGATCGTGGTCAGGTACGCACCGGTATCGACGACAAAATGACAGGACATTCCATCGATTTTTCCGTCGGCGTGAATGTGCGATCTCAAAGTCACGAGCTTGACCGGCGTATAACCCTTCGCCGTAAGAATCGATCGCACGCCGGCGCCGATTTCATTGCTCCGTCCCTTTGGCTGCACGAAAAGCAGACGATTGCCAAGATCGAGAACAGCGCCGTAACTCACCATCTCGCGCAAGCCAAGAAGTCCGTCCGAGCTACCGTAACGGCGAAAGATTCCGCGGCCTTCCTTATCGGAAGCTACAACCACGGGCATGTTTACCAGCACGCAATTTCCCATGGTGAGAGATTGGATGGTCGCACGGCCAAACCGCTCCTTTCCCTTACCGAAGGCGCCGTGCACCGCGTATTCTGTCTCGGTGACGTTGAGCCCGAGTTTGCTCAGGCTAGCCCGAAAAATGAGCGATGCTGACGCTCCGGTATCCACGACAAGGTCGCCCGCCTTCCCATTAGAGTTGATCGGGAGACGATAAAGATTTCCCGGATGCACCAACTGCGCGCCGCCATAGCCGTGGCTGGTGAGAAATTGCCCGAGCGCATCGAGCGCGACCGCTCCGTCGCAGGGCCAAGCCGCGAGAAAAGAGAAGACGATTGTGGCGAGTGCTCCCCACCGTAAGGATCTTCCGAGCGGAGACTTCGTCACACGTGCGTGCGCAAAAATTTTTAGAGCGATGGTCAATATTGAAAGTTGCGGCATTGTAATTTCAATCCAGCGGAAGACGATACTTTAATGGAATCGGCACAATGGCCGCAGCTACCCGGTGAAACTGGGAGCAGCTATTGGTTGACGCGTTTCTGTATCCTGCGCTTGCTCGGGTTTATTTACGCCGTCGCATTTCTGGTGGCGGCGAATCAGCTCGTGCCGCTTATCGGCGAACACGGTCTGTTGCCGGTAAATTTGTTTATTGATCGCGTGCGCGACGCGCTTGGTTCTTCTTCCGCGGGTTTTCTGCGGTTGCCGTCACTTTTCTGGTTCAATCATTCGGACACCGCACTTGTCGCCGTCGCGTGGATCGGGTTCGGATTGTCGTGCGTGGTCGTAGCCGGTTACGCGAACGCGATTCTGCTTGGCCTTCTCTGGTTTCTTTACATGTCGATCGTGCATTTCGGTCAGGATTGGTATTCGTACGGCTGGGAAGTCCAGCTGCTCGAGACCGGGTTCCTTGCGATCTTCCTGTGCCCCTTGCTCGATGCGCGTCCTTTTCCACGACGCGCGCCGCCGCTCGTCATCTTCTGGTTGTTTCGTCTTTTGATTTTCAAAATCATGCTCGGTTCCGGTCTGATCAAAATTCGCGGTGACGCAAGCTGGCGCAATCTGACTGCGCTGTATTACCACTTCGAAACGCAACCGATTCCGAACGGCCTGAGTCGCTGGTTTCATTTCTTGCCGAGAGGTGTGCTGCGTTTCGGCACGCTTTTCAATCACATCGCAGAATTGGGTGCGCCTTGGTTTGTCTTTTGGCCGCGCGTCGCGCGTTACATTGCCGGCACGATCATTATCGCGTTTCAAATTGTCATTATCCTGAGCGGCAATCTCTCGTTCTTGAACTGGGTAACGATCGTTCCTGCGCTCGCCTGTTTTGACGATCGCGTTTGGGCAAAAATTTTGCCGCGCGCATTGACGCATCGAGCACAGCAAGCAGAAAACGCCGCGAAGGTTTCGCGACCGATGCAACGAACGGCGTTGGCGGTCGCCGCGGTCGTGGCCTTACTCAGCGTTCAGCCGTTACTGAACATTCTCTCCGCGCAACAGATCATGAATACTTCCTTTGATCCGCTCGATTTGGTGAATACCTACGGAGCCTTCGGCGCCGTCGGCAAAGAGCGTTTCAACGTCGTCTTCGAAGGAACCGACTCCTATTTTCCCGATGAAACCGCGACTTGGAAAGAGTATCCCTACAAGGGGCTGCCGGTTGCGCTCGACAAACCGCCACCACAAATCGCGCCATATCAACTGCACCTCGATTGGCAAATGTGGTTCGCCGCCATGGGCACGCCTAACGAGTATCCGTGGACGCTCAATCTGATTTGGAAATTGCTGCATAACGATCCCGGCGCATTGAGCCTTTTCGCGAGCAATCCATTTCCTGATAAACCGCCGCGCTATGTCCGCGCGGTTTGGTATCGCTACAAATTCGCGCCACCCGGGAACGCGAAAAACCTCTGGTGGGAGCGCGATGAAAAGCAGATTTGGCTTCCACCGTTATCTGCCGACAATTCGCAATTCGTCACGGTGCTGCGAAATGCCGGATGGTTGAAAACGAAAACCAATGAGTGACATCGCTCAGAATCTTCAACGCGTACGCGTGGAAATCGCTGACGCGGCGCAGAAAGCCAAACGTTCGCCAGATGAAATTCAATTAGTCGCCGTTTCAAAAACTCACGAAGCCGAAAAAGTCCGTGCCGCCTTCGATGCAGGTCAGGAGATTTTCGGCGAAAGTCGCGTCCAGGAAGCGCGCGCGAAAATCCCGCTGTTACCTTCGGCACTGCGCTGGCACTTCATCGGTCGCCTGCAAAAAAACAAGGTGCGGCACGCACTTCCGCTATTCGAACTGTTCCATAGTGTCGACTCACTCGCTCTGGCGGAAAACATGAATCGCATTGCGGAAGAAGAAGGATTGCATGCGCGCGTTTTGCTTGAGGTGAATGTGGCAGGTGAAGGGAGTAAGATTGGTTTCCAGCCAGAATCGTTACGAGCCGACTTCGAGCAAGTTAACTCGTTAGGCAGAATTACCGTCGAAGGTTTGATGGCGATTCCCCCGTTGGCGGAAGAGCCCGAAGCGTCGCGGAAATATTTCGTGACCTTGCGTGAGTTACGCGACGGCCTCGTGCGGGACTGCGAGGTCCAACTGCCGGAACTTTCCATGGGTATGAGTCACGATTTTCCGATTGCGATTGAAGAGGGCGCGACTTTGGTGCGGGTTGGGACAGCGATCTTTGGTCCGCGCACGCCGATCCGATTGCGAGGCAGCCACAGTATCGAGGATTGATCTGCGCCTGCTCGGGCGACTACAATCTTCGCGATGCGGATCGAGCCAAAGAATGTTGAGCTGATTGGCGAAGAATTGGCCATCCGGTGGAATGATGATGTTGAATCGTATTTTCCGTTGGAATTCCTGCGTCGCGCCTGCCCGTGCGCGGCCTGCGGCGGCGAACCGGATGTTCTCGGAAATGTGATGCGGCCCGAAGTTAGCTATACGGAAAAAAGTTTTATGCTGGCGGGATTTGGAATGGTCGGTGGTTATGCCTTGCAGCCGCGCTGGGCGGATGGGCATGATAGCGGTCTTTATTCCTTTCAATATTTACGGCGTTTGGAAGACGCGAGACACCACACGGCATGACGCAAATCGGAAAATCTTTTCTCCTGCTGTTTTTTCTTTCGCTTTGCACCGCGGCGATCATCGTGACGCCGCGATTTGCCCGCCGGACAACGATGCCGGCGCCGCGCGAACTTTATTCGGTCGTCAATAACCAGCTGAACGCGTTTCGGGCCGATGATTTTTCCCGAGCGTATCGCAACGCTTCAACTCGGGTGCAGCAGGAATTTTCGTTACCGCAATTCGAAAGCATGATCCGCCGCAATTACGCGGAAGTGATGAAAGAAACCCAGCGCGTTGAATTCGGCGTGGGACGGACGCAGGGCGAAAGCGCGATCCTGCAGGTATTCTTGTTTTCCTACACCGGCGAGGCGCACGCGTTTCTTTATACTTTCGTGGTCGAAGACGGGGTGTGGAAGATTGAGAGTGTCGACCCAATGCCGATTCTGCGTTCGCGGCAGGTCGATCTTCACGTCTAACTTTTGTTTCTGTAGCGGCGGTATCTGTGACGGTCGCATTTTCCTGCTAGCGCGTCGCAGGTTGTTAATTATGCGACGGTCGGAGACCGCCGCTACAAGATTAAGGGATGGTAATTCGCAGCAGCTCGGTTTCGCCGGAGCGCGCTTGCAGAACACGATCGCCTAACGAGCTGGGGACGAGAAAGAATTCTCCGGGCTTTATCGTCACGCTCGGCGCACTCGATTTCTCCCGACAGGCAAAACACGATGGCAAATTTGCCGCTGGGCGCAGCGGAACGTTGCCGATGCAATTTCCACTTTTCGACTTGGAAGTGAGTGAACCTAACGAATGTTTCGTTGCGGGCTTTTGTCAGTGCCGGCTCGTAATCGGCGAAATCGATGCAGCGCAATGATTCCTCGACGTGCAGCGCGCGTGGTTTGCCGTCCGTGCCGAGACGGTTCCAATCAAAGACGCGATATGTGGTGTCGCTGTTCTGCTGGATTTCGACGATAAGATTTCCCGCTCCGATTGCGTGGACGCGGCCACTTGGTAAAAACAGCGCGTCGCCGGTTCGTACCTGGATGCGATGTATGTGTTGAGCGACGTCACTGGTATGCAGCGCCTGTTCAAAGTCGTGGCGTGTCGATCCACGACGTAGTCCGACATAAAGTTCCGCGTTCGGTTCGGCATCAGCGATGTACCAAAATTCCGTTTTCGCTTCGCCGCCAAACGCACGCACGAATTCGTCGGGTGGATGAACCTGGACGGAAAGTTTCTCTCGCGCGTCGAGCAATTTTACGAGAAGCGGGAATCGTGGAGCGTCGGGAACATCGCCAAAAATTGCGCCGCGATGTTTTGACCATAGTTCATGCAATGTGCGGCCGCCTAACGACCCGTTTCGCACAACACTTTGCGCTTCCGGGCGATCAACAATTTCCCACGATTCGCCAATTGGCAGATCCGGCGGCAATTTTTTTCCGTAAAATTCCTCCAGGCGTCGTCCTCCCCAGACTCGTTCCATGAAAATCGGTTCGAAGACGAGCGGAGCGGATAGTTGCAGCGACGACATGGCGCAGATTTTGCGGTTCAACGTAAAAGTAGGCTCATGCTTTGCAACGCAAGTTGTATCGGGAAAAAGAACTCATAAAGTTGGCGCTCATTTTGAACACAAAGATACGCTTGCTCGTCATTGATTGGGTGCTCGTCATTGCGTGGATGTGTTTAATCTTTGCCGGCTCGACCGATCTGATGTCGGCTGAGCACACATCGCGGTTTATCGTGCCGTTCCTGCTCTGGCTTGATCCGCACATTTCTTTCAAAACCATCATGCTGGTTCAATTGATCGTGCGGAAGTGCGGTCATCTGACGGAATATGCCATCCTCGCTTCGTTGCTCTGGCGCGTGCTGCGGCACCACTGGCTGCTCGTGCGAAGGAATTTTTGGCGACCGGCAATTGTTGCGCTCATCACGGCGATGATTTTCGCGGCGACAGATGAGTTCCATCAATCATTCTTCCCCAGTCGAACTGCAACGGTGCACGATGTGGTGATCGATACCGTGGGGGCGATCGTCGGATTGCTAATCTGCTGGATGTTTGTGCGAAATCGGCCGGCGACAAGACCGAGCGCGATTTAGTGGGCCTGACTGGGCTCGAACCAGTGACCCTGCGCTTATCAAGCGCATGCTCTAACCAACTGAGCTACAGGCCCGGCAGTTGCGAGCTAATGATGTAGCGATTTAGCGAATCGGGTCAACCAATCGCTCAATCTTTAACGTCAGGCCCAAGCACTCAGGGTTGCTGGCTTTCGATCTGATTTTGTCGAGCTTCGTCTCTCACTGAGCGCGCGCGATCGAGCGAACGTTTTGCCCAGTCGTGTTCGGAAACGGATTGGCTTTGCGTGTTCGAGTTCGGCGCGGCCGCGGGTTTGGAAGTATCGTTCCGATTCAGCCAAATGAAGAACGCTGTGAGCAGGAGGGCGAAGAGAAAAAACTTCCGCATGCCATTTTTAGCAGCAGCCATCGAGCCAAATTGCCGCTCCGGCGTAAGCAATTTCCAATTGTATGCCGCTCTCTCGCACGTACGTTCTGGGAGCAGGCAATCCGTTCGGATTGATTGAATCGAAAGGCCGCAATAATGAGCACAACCGTTCTCGAAAAAGGAAAAACCGACACGAAACTTAATCAGCTCGAGCAGCTAAAGAAATTCACGAAAGTCGTCGCCGACACGGGGGATTTCGAATCAATTCGCGATTTTAAGCCGCAGGATGCGACGACCAATCCGAGTCTGATTTTCGCGGCGACGCAGAAATCGCAGTACACGCATTTGCTTGAAGAGGTCCTGGCGGACCGGAAAAAGTCCGGTTTGAGCGGCGCGGCGCAGATCGAGGACATCATCGATCATCTGCTGGTGAAATTCGGATATGCGATTTTGCAGATCGTTCCGGGTCGCGTTTCTACGGAAACGGATGCGCGACTTTCTTTCGATGTGGAAGGCTCAATCAAAAAGGCGCGACATTTGATCGAGCTCTATGAAGAGCAAGGGATCGGACGCGAGCGCGTTTTGATCAAGATCGCATCGACATGGGAAGGGATTAATGCGGCGGAGCAACTGCAGAAGGAAGGTATCCGCTGCAACATGACACTGCTTTTCTCGCTCGTGCAGGCGACGCGCTGCGCCGAGGCGAAAGTGCAACTCATCTCGCCGTTTGTCGGGCGTATCTACGATTGGTACAAGGCGCATAACAAACGTGATTATGTCGGCGCGGAAGATCCCGGCGTGCAATCGGTCCGGGAAATTTATTCGTACTACAAGAAGTTCGATTATCCGACGGAAGTAATGGGAGCGAGCTTTCGTAACGTGGGGCAAATCGTGGAATTGGCCGGTTGCGATTTGCTCACGATCAGTCCGGAGTTGATGAAGGAACTGTCGGGATCGCATGACCCGGTGGAAAGAAAACTGAGCCCGGAGGCGGCGAAGCAATCGGACGCGAAGAAACTCGAACTGGATGAGAAAAAGTTCCGCTATCTCTTAAATGATGATGCCATGGCGACAGAAAAGACGGCGGAAGGAATTCGGAAATTTGCTGCCGATATTGTGAAGTTGGAAAAGTTCGTCGCCTCGAAACTAGAGTAGATCTCTTCCTCTACGCTTCCTCTTGATCTGCCCTTCTCACGCCCGCTGAAGTAAGAGGAAGATTAGCGTGTTCAACATCGTTCTGGTCGAGCCCGAGATTCCGCCTAATACCGGCAATGTGGGACGTCTCTGTCTTGCCACGCAATCCACTCTGCATCTGATCAAGCCACTCGGATTTTCCATCGACGACCGGGAATTGAAGCGAGCTGGTTTGGATTATTGGAAGGAAGTTGACGTGTGTCTCTGGGATTCGTTTACAGCGTTGCACTCGGCGCAGCAGGAAAATGCCCGCTTTTTCTTTCTCACGACCAAATCAAAGCGGCCTTACTTCGAGGTCGCATTCAAGCCGGGTGATTTTCTGGTCTTTGGACGTGAAACGAAAGGGCTGCCGGAAACTCTCCTGCGCGAACGCGCGGAAAGCCTGCTCACGATCCCGATGCATGGAACGCGCAGCCTCAATCTTGCCACGGCGGTAGCGATAGTTCTCTTTGAGGCGGAGCGGCAGCAGCATAAGAATCTTGAATAAACGCGCATCCACACGGTCTAATTCGATTGAGGTACAAACATATGAACAGAATTCTTGCTTTAACTTTTTGTCTTGGCCTGGCCCTGACGCAGGTGGTTCACGCCGACGACAAAGGCAAAAAACACGCGAAACGAGAGGCCAAGGCGGCCGCGGCTGCGCAGCACAATGCTGTCAGAGCCGCCAAACAAAATGCTGCCTACCAACGCAGCGTCCAGCATGGCGTGAAGATTAACCGGAGCATTCAGGCGCACCAAAATGCAGAACGCGCTGCGATTCCAACATCAGCAGGCGAAAATCCAGCACAAAAATAACAATGCTGAAGTGCAAGCCCGGCACTGGAATCACAAAAATCAGAACGCGATTGTGGCTAATCGAAACAATCGTGTGATCAACCGGCATAAAACCAGGGTCACCGTTCGTAATCGCAACAGTTGGTACGAAGCGTCGCGACGCGTTAATTGGCATGAACACCACGACCGCAGCTGGTGGAGACATCATTATAGCAATACCCGGTTCGTCCTCTTTGGCGGCGGTTATTACTTCTGGAACGGCGGTTACTGGTATCCGGCTTACGGCTACGATCGGGCCTACAGCACCTACGCTTATGACGAGCCGATTTACGGTTATAACAACTACGCGCCCGGCCAGGTCATCTCCAACGTGCAAATCCAACTCCAGCGTGAAGGATATTACGATGGCGAGATCGATGGGCTGATCGGTCCGATGACACGCGAAGCATTGGCGAACTATCAAGAGGATCACGGCCTCTATGTGACGCGCGCAATCGACGAGCCGACGCTCGAAGCGCTGGGTCTCACATAATAAACGCCAGCTAAGAAATTAGAGCCGCATGATGGGTGATCCTGTCATGCGGTTTTTCTTTTTGCGCTGATCGCTAATTGCGAGCCGTCGCATTTTAGCGAATGCTGAGCGCCTATGGCGACAGCGCAACTTGTAGCGCACGACGTGCGACGGTCATTTCGCATCGGTCCGCGGCGGATCGAAGTGTTGCGCGGAATTTCCATGGAGGTGGCGCACGGTGAGGCGATTTTTCTGTGCGGCGCTTCCGGCGCAGGTAAGACGACGCTGCTTTACACGCTCGCCGGACTGGAGCGGCCCGAGTCGGGCACGGTCGAATTCGAGGGACGGCGGCTTTATTCCGGAAGCGAATCGTCGCAAGCGAACCTGCGTAATCAAAAGATGGGCTTCGTCTTTCAGGGCTATTTCTTGCTGCCGGAATTGACGGCGCTGGAAAATGTTTTGTTGCCCGCGATGATCGGTCGCCAGCCGAAGAAGTCGGTGGCCGAGAAAAGTTTGGAGTCCGTTGGGCTTGGTGATCGGATGCATCATCTTCCGCCGGAACTGTCGGGGGGCGAGCAGCAGCGCGTTGCCATCGCGCGTGCCCTAACGAATGATCCGGACATTATTTTCGCGGACGAGCCGACCGGAAATCTCGATTCGAAGACTGGGGACACAATTATCGACTTGCTGCTCGCTCTCGCGCGCGATCGCAAGAAAACGCTGCTTGTTGTGACCCACGACAATCGGCTCGCTGAGCGCGGGGACCGCACGCTTCACATCGTCGACGGATTATTAGAATGAGGTAGGAAGAAGCGGCGGGGGCTTGTCGCGGCATGAGTTCATTTTGCCGCTTGAATTGCATCGCTAAGCACCGAACGTTTTCTTGTGTCTATGAAAACTGCGACAGCTGATGGCGAAATGGTGATGGAAAAATCCACCTCCAGCACGGCTACGACGAAGGCGGCGGTGAAACCTGCAAGTGAGAGCGACGGGCCGGCGAAAGCATCTGAAAACAAATCAACGATCTATATAGATGGAAAGTTTTTGCCCGAGTCGGAGGCAAAAATCTCCGTTTTCGATCACGGCTTGCTTTACGGCGACGGAATTTTTGAAGGGATTCGTTTCTACAATGGGCGTGTTTTTCGTCTCGAAGAGCATCTCGATCGTTTGTGGGATTCCGCGCGCTCGATTTGCCTCGAAATTCCGATGACGCCGCGCGAAATGACAGACGCGTTGCTGGAAACGATTCGGCAAAATGACTTACGCGAAGGGTACATTCGCTTGATCGTCACCCGTGGCGTGGGCAATCTCGGTTTGAATCCGGCGCAATGTAAGAAACCAAGTGTCATCATTATTGCCGCGACCATCGCACTCTATCCGCGCGAGGTTTATGAAAACGGGTTGACGGTTGTGACCTGCGCGACACGCCGCACCAATCCTGGTGCGCTTAATCCGGCGGTGAAGTCGCTCAATTATTTGAACAACGTGATGGCGCGCATCGAAGCGAACCTGGCGGGAGCGGACGAGGCGCTGATGCTGAATGACGCAGGTAACGTCGCGGAATGCACCGCCGACAACGTGTTTGTCGTGAAGCGCGGCCAAATTTTTACACCACCGATTTCGGCGGGGGCGTTGCGGGGAATTACGCGTTCAGTTGTGTTCGAGATTGCCGCAGAAACCGGGATCAGAATTTCTGAGACCGACATCACGCGACATGATGTCTTTATCGCAGATGAATGTTTTCTCACTGGCACGGCTGCGGAACTAATCCCCGTAGTTAAGGCTGACGGGCGCACGATCGGAACCGGCAAACCCGGCCCAATTACGGCGCGCATGATTGAAAGATTCCGTGAACTTACGCGCGAAACCGGCACGCCGATTTTCACTTAGCGCAGAGCAGGCGCTTTCGGCGCAGAAGGTGCTCAACCGGGCGGGGGTTGAATGTTATCCGCCATTTGTGGTCTAATAGAAGAGATGTTGTGCGACGTTTGCAAATGTAATGACGCGACAGTTTTCCTAACCCAAATTCTGGAAGGGAAGATGCAGAAGGTTAATCTCTGCGATGCCTGCTCCAAGGACAAAGGGGTGCAGGATCCGACCGGGTTCGCATTGGCAGATCTGCTCCTCGGGATCGGCGCGGCCGAAGAAATCGAGAAGGGTTCGGTCACACAGAAATGTACGATCTGCGGCTTTACACAGGCGGATTTCAAGAAAACAGGACGGCTCGGTTGCAGCGCTTGCTATCTTTCTTTTTCCGAAGGCCTAACGACTTTGCTCAAAGCCATGCATAAAGGGACCGAGCATGTCGGCAAACTTCCGCAACGCGCGCATGAGCAGATGCAGCTAAACGATCGCATGCGCGCACTTACTCAGGATCTGCAAAAAGCCGTGGCGGAGGAAAATTACGAGACGGCGGCTTCGCTGCGCGACCAGATCAAGCAACTGGAAAACGAGTTCGCAAGCCAAACATCATGAAGTTTGACAATTTTACTGCCACGGCCGGTGAATGGCTGCGCGGCGAAGGCCCGCATCATCAGATCGTCGTCAGTAGCCGGGTGCGGCTGGCGCGCAATCTTCGCAATCGCGCGTTCCCGGGCTGGGCGAAAAAGGCGGAACGCACTGCCATCCTGGAATTAATCAAGCCGCGCGTGGAAGAGCTGCCGGAAATGCAGGATGCGTTTTCGGAGGTGCTGCAGGAGCTTTCCGCGACCGAAAAGCAAGTCCTGGTCGAACGTCATCTCATCAGTCGCGAGCATGCGGCCAAGAGTGTTGGCAGCGCCATTGTCATGAATCGCCGGCAAACGCTCAGCATCATGATCAACGAAGAAGATCATTTGCGCATGCAATCGATTCGCTCAGGTCTGCAACTAAAGAGCGCTTTCAAATTAGTCGATAAAGTCGACAGCACGCTCGAGTCGAAACTCGACTTTGCCTACGATCCGAAGCTTGGATACCTGACCGCGTGCCCGACCAACGTCGGAACCGGCATGCGCGCGTCCGCGATGCTGCATTTGCCGGGGCTTGTCCTGAGCGAATTGATCAATCAAGTCATTCAGGCGGTGAACAAAATCGGCCTCGCGGTGCGAGGGCTCTACGGCGAGGGCACGGAAGCGATGGGCAACCTCTTTCAGATTTCCAATCAAACGACCCTCGGTGAGAAAGAGGAGGAAATTATCAGCCGCCTAACCAAGGTCATCGAGACCATCATCGAGAAGGAGCACGACGCGCGGCAGATGTTAATTCAGAAAAAGTCGAATACCCTCTGGGATCAGATCGGGCGGGCATATGGCGTGCTCACTTATGCCCACGCCATGACTTCAAAGGAGGCGCTCAATTTGCTCTCGATCATGAAGCTCGGAATCGACCTGGGCGCATTTCCGGAAGATCGGCGATTGCCGGTGGACGAACTCTTCATCGAAACGCAACCAGCGCATTTGCAAAAGAGTTCGCAACAGAAGATGAACGCGGAGGAACGCGACCATTTGCGCGCGCAAATTATCCGCCACCGTTTGAAAGTCTTTCCCAAACCTGATATCAGTAAACTGGCGAGGGAGTCGGAGAACGGTTCGAAGCCCGAGCCGAAAAATAATGAATAATTTCACGCCCCGCGCACAACAGGTGTTGGCGCTCGCCCGCAAAGAAGCGGATCGTTTCAATCATAATTACGTCGGCACCGAGCATCTGTTGCTCGGGCTGATCAAACTGGGGCAGGGCGTTGCCGTCAACGTTCTGCAAAAGATGGGGCTCGATCTCGAAACGGTGCGCATGGAGGTCGAGAAACAAGTCGGCTCCGGACCCGAGACGAAGATGGTCGGGAACATTCCGTACACGCCGCGCGTGAAAAAAGTTCTCGCGCTCGCGGGCAAGGAAGCGAAGGCGCTGAACCATTCCTACGTCGGTACCGAACACATTTTGCTCGGACTCTTGCGCGAGGGCGAAGGTGTCGCCGCGCGTGTTCTAAAAAGTTTGGAAGTCGATATCGAGCGCACGCGCAACGAAATTTTGAAGGAACTCGATCCGAATTTCACACCGCCGGAATCGGAGCAGGAAGGCAACGGCGAAACGACGGGTGGCAAGAAGGACGTAAAGACTCCAGCTCTGCGTGCATTCGGGCGCGATCTGACCGAGTTGGCAAAGAAGAGTGAACTCGACCCAGTTATCGGTCGCCGCAACGAGATCGAACGCGTCATTCAGGTTCTTTGCCGGCGCACGAAAAACAATCCGGTTTTGTTAGGCGAAGCCGGTGTCGGTAAGACCGCGATCGCCGAAGGCCTCGCGCAGGAAATTGCCAGCGGCAACGTTCCTGAGCTGCTGCGCGACAAGAAAGTAATCACGCTCGATTTGGCATTGATGGTCGCAGGCACGAAATACCGCGGGCAATTTGAGGAGCGAATCAAAGCGGTCATGGATGAGATTCGCCGCTCAAAAAATGTCATTCTTTTCATCGACGAGCTGCACACGATCGTCGGCGCCGGTTCGGCAGAAGGTGCAATGGATGCGTCGAACATCATCAAGCCGGCGCTAAGTCGCGGCGAATTGCAGTGCATTGGCGCTACCACGCTCAATGAATACCGCAAATACATTGAGAAGGACGCGGCGTTGGAACGACGTTTCCAAACGGTCAAGGTCGATGCGCCGACGATCGAGGAAGCGATCCAAATTCTAAAAGGCCTGCGCCCGAAATACGAAGCGCATCACAAGGCGAAGCTGACGGATGAGGCGCTTGAGACCGCCGTCAAACTTTCCGAGCGTTACATCACCGGAAGATTTCTTCCCGATAAAGCAATCGACGTTATGGATGAAGCGGGCGCGCGTGCGCGTATCAATGCCATGACGAGACCGCCCGACGTTAAGGAAATTGAGCGCGAGATCGAAGAAATCCGCGTCGAGAAAGAAGCTGCAATCAAGGCGCAGGATTTCGAAAAGGCCGCGTCGTTACGCGACAAGGAGAAACAGGCGAAAGAAAAACTTGATACCATTCTGAGTCAGTGGCGCGAAGAGCGCGAAGAACGCGAAGTGATCGTGACGGCTGACGACATGATGCACATCATTTCGAAGGTCACCGGCGTTCCGTTGCAACGGATGGAGCAAAAGGAAACCCAGAAGCTTCTCGCGATGGAAGGGGAGATGAAGCAACGCGTGATTGGCCAGGATATGGCGGTGACGGCAATCAGCAAAGCTTTGCGCCGCTCGCGCGCAGACTTGAAAGATCCGCGTCGTCCTATCGGGTCGTTCGTCTTTCTTGGCCCTACCGGCGTGGGCAAGACGTACCTCGCGCGCACCCTGGCCGAATTCATGTTTGGCGATTCCGATGCACTGATCCAGATCGACATGTCGGAATACATGGAAAAATTCACGGCCTCGCGTTTGATTGGTTCGCCGCCGGGCTATGTCGGTTATGAAGAAGGCGGACAACTTTCCGAAGCGGTTCGTCGTCGTCCATATTCGGTTGTTCTCTTCGACGAAATCGAAAAGGCGCATCCGGACGTGATGCATCTGCTTTTGCAAATCCTGGAGGATGGCAAAGTAACTGACTCGTTAGGCCGCAAGATCGATTTCCGCAATACCATCATCATCATGACGTCGAATGTCGGCGCCGATTTGATCAAGCGTCAGACAACGATGGGTTTTGGCGCGGCGCAGAACGTTCACGATTACGACACGATGCGCGACAAGATCATGGAGGAGACGAAGCGCGTCTTTAAACCGGAATTTTTGAATCGGCTCGACGAGATCATCGTCTTCCGCACGCTGGAGAAGCCGGACCTGCTGCGCATCGTCGATCTCGAAGTCGACAAGGTGAAAGCGCGTTTGAAGCTGAAGGAGATCGAGATTGTGCTCGACATACCGGCGCACGAATTCGTTATCGAGAAGGGATACGATCCAACTTACGGTGCGCGTCCGATGCGGCGTGCGGTGGAACGCTATCTCGAAGATCCACTCGCGGAAGAGTTGCTCAGAGGAAACGTTAAAGCCGGTGATCTGGTGCAGGTTTCGGTCAGCGAAGGTAATTTGACCTTCCACGTGGCCGAACCGCAGGCCACTGCTGCGAACGCTAGCTAGGAGGGAAGGTGGGAGGGACCTCAGAGTCCCGGCAGGTCGCGGCACTGAGGCCGCTCCCTCGTTGCCCCCAATTCGTTAGGCGCGAGGATGCGCTGCGGAGTATGCTTTCTTTAGGCGCTCGACCGTAACGTGAGTGTAAATCTGCGTCGTCGAAAGGCTGGCGTGGCCGAGCAGTGCCTGCACGCTTCGCAAATCGGCGCCGTTATCGAGCAAATGCGTCGCGAAACTGTGCCGCAATTTGTGCGGACTTAATGCGATCGGAATTGAAGTGTGTCGCAAATACCTTTTCAACACCAACCAAAGTGAGCGTGGTGAAATCCGACGTCGCGTCTTATTAATAAAAAGCGGACCCGATTGCACCCCGGCGGCCGAGCGATAACGCGAAATCGCCTCCAGGGCTGGCGCACCAACAGGACAAACACGTTCTTTCCGTCCCTTGCCGAGAACGCGCACCGTTTCCGTGTAAATATCCAGATCGCTCACGTTGAGCGCGGCCAGTTCGCTCAAGCGCAGACCGCTGCTGTAAAATAATTCCATCGTGGCAACGTCGCGAAGCGGCATCCAGGCCGGCGCGGTGCGGTGTTTGGCCACCCGCAACGGCGCGGATAGCAGTTCGTCGATTTGCTGACGCGTGAGGACGAGCGGCAATTTTTTTTCCAGTTTCGGAAGTTGCAATTGGCGCGTTGGATCAACGCGCAAGCCTTTTCGCTCAACGAGAAAACGATAGAACGTGCGCAGCGCGGAAAATTGCAGGCGAATGTAGGAGCGCGCCTGGCGCTTTTTCATTAGAGCGAAGAGATAATCACGAAAATTGTCTGCCGTGCATTTCTTCCACGGACAATCTGTGTGCGCGCGAAAAGCGGCGAAGGCTTGTCGGTAGGCCAGCACGGTTCGCGATGACGCATTCCGTTCCACCTCGAGGAAGCGCAAGAATTCCCCGAGTAACGGATCCTTTTTTTCTCGCGCCTTGCGGTTCGAGTTCGTCATGCAGAAAAGTTTGCCTTCAAGGAGCGGCGCTTTCCAAAGCGCCGACCAGTATAATCGGCGGTTAGAAACCGCCGCTCCTTGGTGACGCTTCGCGATGCAAAGCTCAAAACTCGGATATCATTCAGGTTTCTCGATGTGATATCGGTTGTTCTCCGCCGCAGCACGACTGTTGTACTGGCTTTTGAAAATCGGTGGCGGACTGACGGAAATAAGCTGGAAACTTTTCACCAAAAATTCCGGGTAAACAGAATTGCTCGCCGGCTCGTAAACGTTATCGCCGGTAAAGTTACCAGTCAGCTTGTATTCGTAATTGTTATCGCTGCCGAAGCTCAACTGTTCGCGATCAGGCGCCAGCTTCAGCTTTTCATTTAACATGACAAGTTGCGCCGTGCTCCACGGCTGCCCCGGGCGGCGGACGTAACCCCAGAACTTGTAATCCGGCTTGAAGTAGCGTCTTCCGATGAAGTAGTCGCCGGGTGGTTCGGCCTGAATCTGCTGCGCCATCGCGATGCGCGCCTCTTGAATTCCTTTCGGCATGCTTTCGCAACCGGCGAGGATGAATGCGAGAACGAGAAGATTAGCGGGAAGCAAAAAACGAAGTACGCGCGATCTCATGGATGCGTTTCTTTATCGTAGCCTCGCACTCTGCGCAATCGCCGGAATTCTCATTGGCATCGGTGTGGCTTAATCGTAGTTTGCCCGCCGAACTGATGATTGAACTGGAAGTTTATGCCGCCGGCGTGCGCGACCTGAACAAGATTCTCGAACTGGATCATGAGCTCGAAGCTGTCTCTGGCTTGCGCTACAAGGTCGATCGCAATCACGATCTTGTTTACATGGAATTGGAAGAGCCGACCATGAGCGTGCGCGAAATTCGCTCGATGTTCCGCAAGCTTGGGCTCGAACCGCGCTTCATCGGCACCATTCCCGCGGAGTTGCGTGCAAAACCGGAAACGGAACTCCTTAGTCTGTAATTCGCGCGCTGTCTGCGCGAAAGGGAGGCGCATTTTATGATCGCTCGATTTTTCGGTGCCATCGGCGCAGGGATCCTCGCTTTTTTTTCCTACCTCGGCGAGGTCGTGCTCCTCGCGGCGGATACTTTTCTTTCTCTCTTCACGCATCGCCTGCGTTGGAAATTGTTCATGCGCCAAATCGTGGAGATTGGACTGCTCTCGCAGTTGGTCGTGGTGATCACCGGCGGATTCACCGGTGCCGTTTTCGCCGCGCAGACTTTTTTTCAATTCAACAAACTGGGAATGGGTTCGGCAGTGGGAGCGGTCGTTTCGGTTTCGATTTGCCGCGAACTTGGACCGGTCCTCACCGCCTTGATGGTTACCGGCCGTGTCGGCGCCGCGATGTCGGCCGAGATCGGCACAATGAAAGTCACCGAACAGATCGATGCGTTGCGCGCTCTGGCCGTTTACCCGGTGGATTACCTGGTCGTGCCGCGTGCGCTGGCCATGATGATTTCGATGCCGCTACTCGTCGCGGAGTGCATCGGCTTCGGAATCGTCGCGGGATATTTCGTCGCAATTTTTCTGCTCGACGTCAACGGCACCTACTATGTCGCGAACATGGTGCGTTGGACGCAAATGCGCGACATCATCATGGGCCTGACGAAAGGATTCTGTTTTGCGCTTATCATCGTCTTCATCAGTTGTCATCGCGGCTTGACCACACGCGAGGGCGCGGTCGGTGTCGGCAGAGCGACCACGCAAGCCGTCGTCGACTCGTCACTCGCAGTTTTGATCGCAAACTTTTTTCTCACCATGCTGCTGAACATCATTTTCCCCGCGGGGTATCAATGATTGTACCCTTTCTGTTGTAGCTGCCGCCGTCACTGGCGGCAGGAGACGAACACCTCATATGACTCTCGGAAAACCTCCTCGTCTGGAACGTGTTTTTCAGATTTACGATCCACCGATTTACTTTGTCACCTTGTGCACGTCGCAGCGACGGCAAATTCTTGCGAACGAGTTCGTGCATCGTGTGTTGATCAATTATGGCGAATGCGGTCGCGAACAAGGCGTGGCGCTTGGCCGTTATGTCATCATGCCCGATCACGTTCACCTCTTCGTGTGTGGACGCGATGACTTTAATCTAGGTATCTGGGTCCGCGGATTAAAGCGCGTTGTAGGTGCCGCCATCGCCGGCAGCAGGAAAGGAGATGTGGAATGCAAAGACTCTGCCGCCGAGACGGCGGCAGCTACAACAGGGGCAGTAGCCGCAACCCAGGCGGCAGCTGTCGAATTGAAACATTCAGCGATCTGGCAGCGCGGTTTCTTCGATCACATCATTCGGAACAGCGAGAGCTATTCATCGAAATGGGATTATGTGAGCCAAAATCCGGTCCGCGCTGGACTGATTCAACGCGCTGACGACTGGCCCTTTCAGGGCGAGATTGCGCTTATCGAACACCGATGAATGATTCAGTCACGAACGCAATGCAAACGCATCTGCCGCCGGCGACGGCGGCAGCTACAACGGCGGCGGCAGTAACGCCTGCGTCGCCGATGATCTCCGTGCGATCGTTAACCAAGAAGATCGCGCGCCAGGAGATTTTGCGCGGAGTCGATCTGGACGTCGCAAAAGGTGAAACGCTTGCCATCATCGGACGAAGCGGCGGGGGGAAAACAGTTTTGCTCAAACATCTCATTGGGCTGATGCTGCCGGACTCGGGCGAGATTTGGATTGAAGAACAGAGCATTATCGGCCTAAGCGAGCGCAAACTCGCCTCCATCCGCAGCAAAGTGGGAATTCTATTTCAGGGCGGAGCGCTTTTCGATTCCCTGACGGTGGAAGAAAATATCGCGTTTCCGTTACGCGAAGCCGGCGAGCGCGACCCCAAAATTATTCGCCAAAAAGTAAAGGAAATGCTGGAGGTCGTGGAACTGGAGGGGACGCAAAGGAAAATGCCGGTGAAGTCTGAGCGGTGGAATGAAAAAGCGCGTTGGCCTCGCACGTTCCATCATTCGGCAGCCATCCTGCATCTTATATGACGAACCGACATCCGGGCTGGATCCGATTGTTTCGGATAGCATCAATCGATTGATCCGGCGATTGCAGGCGCGTTTTCATGTCACGAGCATTGTCGTGACACACGACATGAAAAGCGCGTTTCACGTCGCCGATCGCATCGCGTATCTGCACGAGGGAAGAATTTATTTTCACGGCGGCGCGACGGAACTTCAGAGCTCGACCGATCCATTGATCCGGGATTTTCTGCTCGGCCGATCGGAAGAGGAAAGTTGAGCGAGCCACTCGTTGCGAAAGCAGTGGCAATTTTTCACGATGCCGTGACTGTGATTGGCGTTAAGTAAAAAATGAGCGCGGGCGAAAGAGGAATTGAAGTAAAAGTCGGTGCGTTTGTTTTTGTCGGCCTGCGCTGTCCTTGCTGCGCTCGTAGTGCAGTTCGGGCGTGTCGGCGAGGGATGGAAAACTTATTACGGGCTCACCATTCGTTTTTCGGACGCAAGCGGCTTGCTCAAGGGCTCGGATGTCTTGCTCGCCGGCGCGAAAATCGGCCGTGTCTCGGGAGGACCGCATCTTGTTTCCGCTGGCAACGGCGTCGCGGTGCCGTTGCGGATTTACGATTACGTGAAAATTCCGGTGGGCAGCAAATTTACCGTCGGAAGTTCCGGCTTGTTAGGCGATCGATTTGTTTCCGTCACAATGCCGCCCGGGAAGCCGACAACATTCATTTCGAAGAACGCAATGTTGGATGGGGCTCGCGAAACTGGATTGGACGATCTCACGCGTGAAGGCGGCGCGCTCGTGCAAGATCTGCGCGGAACGGTGAAAAACGTTAACGCGACCGTGACTCGGTTGAATCAGCAGGCGTTGTCACAGGACAACATGCAGAATCTTAAAGCCAGCATCGAACATTTGAACCAGGCGACCGGCGCGCTCGCAGAGTCGTCGAAAAAAATCGACGGCGTGGTCGACAAAGCCGGTGCGACAATGACTTCGACAAAACAGGCGTCGGATGATTTGCAAAAGGCAATCGGCGACGCGCGCAAGACCATTCGGGCTGCGACCGCGGTGATGGATGAGGCGACACACGGAAAGGGAATGCTCGCGACATTGCTGACAAATCAGCAGCTGGCGAACGATCTGGAAGCGCTAATCAGCAACTTGCGCCGGCATGGCGTGCTTTTTTATCGCGACAGCGCGGCAAAAACAGAACAGCGGGCACAAGACCTGCGACAGTCGGATCGAGAACCGCGAAGAAGCGGCCGACATTAATGACACCGCTGGTAACCGTTAATTTGCTGCGCGTCCTCTTTGTGACGTTTTGCATCGTAATCGGTGCCTCTGTTTCGGTGGAATTCGTCGATAGCCCGATTCCCGGTTTGCTCATCGGCGCAGTCGTTGGCCTGGTCATCGTGCTGATCGACCGGCTTCTAAAGGGTTTTTCGCTGCGCGCTTTTTCTTCAGCAACCTTCGGCCTTTTACTCGGGCTTCTCTTCGCGAATCTGCTCCTTGCCTCGGACATCTTGCGCTACCAGAGCGAAATCACGCAATGGACAATTCGATTAGGCGTCTACTGCACGTTTGCCTATCTCGGCATGATGCTGGCGATGCGCAGCAATCGCGACGAATTTTCGCTCATCATTCCCTACGTGCGTTTCGCGCGCGAGACGACACAGCGCGAGCCAATCGTCCTCGATACTAACGTCATCATCGATGGTCGCATCGGAGATTTATGCGCGACTGGTTTTCTCAGCCGCACGTTAGTCGTGCCACGTTTTATTCTCGCCGAATTACAAACGCTTGCCGACGCGCGCGATCCCATGAAACGCGAGCGCGGCCGGCGCGGTCTCGATATTCTGAACGCGCTAAAACGTTCACGCGAAGTCGACCTGACGATCCATGACACGACCGATGATGCCGAATTGTCGACTGATGAGCGGCTCGTTCGCACGGCGCAACTGCGGCATGCACGCTTGCTCACCAACGATCAGGCGCTTTCTCAAGTGGCGCGACTACAGCAAGTGACTGTGCTAAATCTATCTGATTTGGCGCGAGCATTGCGACCGGCTGCGACTACGGGCGATCAACTCGATCTGTATCTTGTGAAGGAAGGGCGCGAAAGTCATCAAGCCGTTGGATATCTCGCAGACGGAACAATGATCGTGGTGAATAACGCTTCCCCGCAGATTGGAAACACGGTGCCGGTAATTGTGTCGAGCGCTCTGCAAACCGCAGCCGGCCGCTTGATTTTCGCCGAACTGAAAAGTTCGCACCCGCCGCTGCGCGTGCATTCGGCGAGTTAGGCGATGAGCAGCGCCTGGCTTTTGAGCAGGCAGCAGGTCATGCCTGCTTCGAATCGCTGACGAACGATTGAGACTGAACAATGGGCAAGAAGCTTTCCCGTCTCGAAGCAATCGGTTTCGTCGTCCAGCTGATTTTCATTTTCGGACTCGCTGGTTGCGACAAGAAAAGCGGAGAAGCCGTGGTTATTGAAAAGGAGCATATCGCAGCACGGGAAATTCCGGAAACTTCCACGAGCCAGGCGGCGACCGACACTACTGAAACACCGCCTGGCGAGACTGAGAGACCCATTCGTCCGGATGAGATTACGGTGGACCAATATGTCATGACTAAGGATGAGCGCGGAACAGGTAAAGATCCGCGCGCGCTTGATCACGAGCAATGGATCGTCAAGGTGCGAATGATGACGGATGGGCGTCAGTTCAACGCGCAGGTTGATCAGTCAAAATGGGATAAGCTGAACGCCGGAGATCGGGTGCAGGTCACTTATCGCATCGGCAAATACACGAAGACTGTTTGGGGCGCCGATATCCACTAGCTGCAAAACACGCGAGAGTTCTCAGCGATAGTGCAGTTGGATAAGACGCGGTTTTTCATCGAGCGCGAGGACGAAAAGATTATCGTAATCGGCCTCTGCTATTTTGATTGGCGCCTCGAAGCCGAGTGACTTGATCAACTGCGGAACGGTGTTGGAATGACCAACGACAAGGGCATTTCCTCCGTGCAAATCACGCAACTTCGCGACAAGCGCCGCGGTTTCCTTGGCCGGCAATTTCGTTACTTCCAGGCCGAGCTTTTTGGCTAGCGGCTCGGCCGTTTCTTGCGTGCGCTTGAACTCGGTCGCGTAAATCGCTGTGATGCGCGCATCCTTCAAGACATCGGCAAGCGCTTCAGCGCGCGCTCGACCTGCGTCCGATAGATCAGGATCGTTACCTGCGTTTTCATTTTTTTCCGCGTGACGAACGATGAAGATGGTTGATTGCGCCGCGGCCGTGGAAACGAAAAAGCCCAACAGGATGAGCAACAGAATGAAACGGGTCATGCGCATGAAATTATCGCCGCTCGAAGAGAACCTACTCGACTACGACACTTTTCCAGAATGCTATGCGATCTTTGATGTTTGCCGCAGCTTCCTCCGGATCGGCACTTAGGTCCCTCCCACCTTGGCGGGAGACGGCTTTGGTCCGAACGGAGGAGGAACAACGCCCAGCTGTACGAGAAAATGAAGCACGTCGAACATATCGCGTTGCGCTGCGATCTTGCCATTTTGAAAATGGAAGATCGAGACGAATGGCACGCGCACGGTTTTTGTTTTCAGTTTTCCGATCATCGTTCCCTCCACGATCAAATCGTCACCGGCCGGTGTCGTGTGCGCGATGTCCCAATCGAGCGATTCATATTTCGCGAGCGCTTTCGTGAACAAATCGCGAATTTGATCCGGACCTTTGAGATTTAGCTCAAAGGTTGGATCTACAAACGTCGCATCATCGGCATAGAACTGCGCCATGCGTGCGGCGTCTTTTGCCTTGTAGGCTGCATAAAAGTTGCGGACGAACGTACTTGCGTCCGGCGCGTCTGATGCAGCGCGGGTTTGCCAAAGCGAGACAGAACATAGGAGAAGCGCGATAATTATTTTCACCGAACCATCGTAGCGGGCATGCGCACAAAATCCATGACATCAAGACGACCATGACGGCCATCACGCTGTGCGAGCGAAGCGAGTTACTTTAAGATCGCGACGATTTCGGTCTGGATCGGCTGCCCGGTGACTTCAATGTCTTTGTCGCCTACGTAAACATCGATCTCGGAGCGAACGCCAAATTTCCCTTCAAGATAAATTCCGGGTTCGATCGAAAAACAAACGCCGGGAATAATTCGCCGCGAATCGCGCGTCTCGAAGTTGTCGATGTTCACACCATTGCCGTGCACTTCCTCGCCGATGGAATGGCCGGTGCGATGGGTAAATTGATCGCCGTAACCTGCGCGCTTTATTACGCCGCGAGAAACATCATCAACATCCGCGCCGTGAATCGATTTGCCGGCACGCACATTCTTGCGCACAAACTCAGCCGCGGAATCGCGCGCTTCCCGCACGATGTTGAAAATGCGCGTGTATTCGTCCGGCACGGTCTCACCGACATAACCAGTCCACGTTTGATCGGTGAAGACGGAATCCGGTTTTTTTAGTTTAGAAGCGAGATCCAGGAGAACAAAGTCGCCGCGCTTGATCGGCAAAGCCTTTTCGCGCGTCGGCACATAATGCGGGTTCGCGGTATTCGCATTCACCGAAACGATCGCGTCGTCGTGCTCGGCGCCCAGTCCTTCCTCGTGCCAGCGACCAAGGATGAACTGCTCGATGTCATATTCTGTCGTCGGAATGTCGGCGCGAATGCGACGTGCGATTTCGCCGAACGCATCGAAGAAGATGCGATGCATCTTATCGGAAGCCTCGATGTGCATCTGCAATTGCTCCGGCGACCAGACCGCTTCGAATCGCTGGACCAGTTCCGCGCTACTTACGATTTCTACGCCTAACGAGCGAACCAGTTCGATCGTTCCTGCATCGACGCGCGACATGTAGGGGATGTCATTCATCGGCGAGTATTGCATCGCGATCTTCTTTATTGCCGGCTTGGCCTCATTTCCATTGAGCGCTTCGCGCAAGCGAGCATGCAATTCTTCCCAGCCGCGATAGATGAGCTTCTTGCCGGGCAGCGCATCGAGTTTGAACTGCTCGATCGACATCACAATTTTCATCGGCTCACCTGAGGCAGGCACGTAATAAAACCAGCGACGCGATACAGCCATGTCTTCATCCAGCTTCAGGATGCGATAGGCGAGGGGATCGCTGTGGCGAAAATCATAGAAGAGCCAGCCGTCCAGTTTGGCTGCGCGCAGCGCCGATTGAATCTCAGGAACTCGTTCTGCTGGTTTTTGGTGCGCGCTCATCAAGGATACGAAGGTGAAGCAGACCGCGAATGTTCCGCAAAGAAAAAACGACGATCGCTTTACTGAGCTGATGAATTATCAGCTTCGCCAGGAACAGCGAAGGACATTTGTGAGTAGTCGTCCGCTTGCTCGATTCCGGGGAGCGCACGCGCCTCGCGTGCTGATTTCGGCGCCTCGCCGAAATCCATTCGTGTGCGATCAAGTTCGCGATGGCGAGGGCGCCATCGCCGGCACGCGAGGGCGCGTGCGCTCCCCGGATTTCTCGCTGCGGTGCCACAAAAAATAATCAACCTTCGTTCCCGACGCACAATTCCCTTATGGGCTAGCGAGTGCTTTCCAGTCCTTCAACAAGTCGCTTTATTTCCTCACTGGTAGTGTAACAAGCGCAGCCGGCACGCACGACACCATCTTCTCCGAGACCCAATCGTTCAATGACAGTGGCCGCATAGAAATCTCCATTGGACGCGAAGATTCCCTCACGCGCCAGTTTCTTTGCCATGTCGATTGATGACATGCTATCGACCGTGAACGCGATGGTTGGTGTGCGCGGCGCATCAGGCGCGGGGCCATAAAGGCGGACACCATCAATACTCGTTAGGCCACTCCAAAGCTGTTCCAGCAAATCACGACCTCGTTGGTGAAGTCCCGCAAATGCAGCGCGCAGGCGATCCCGGCGCGTGCGGCCAGACGCAAGCGAAGCGAGGAATTCCACCGCTGCGGCAGCCCCGGCAATTCCTTCATGATTTTGTGTGCCGGTCTCTGCGCACTCCGGTGCAGTGTCGGGCGCGGGAATCAGCTTCGGAAAATCAAGCGACGCGAGGAGGTCGCTTCGGCCGTAAAGAATTCCGATGTGCGGTCCGTAAAACTTGTAGGCAGAACAGCTGAGAAAATCGCAATCCCAATCGCGCACATCGATCAATTCGTGCGGTGCGTAGTGCACGGCATCGACAAAGATTGACGCGCCTAACGAGTGAGCCATTTGTGTCGCACGCGGGATGTCATTGATCGTGCCGAGCGCATTAGAGGCCGCCCCGATCGCTACCAGTTTCGTGCGCTTGTTCAATTGCCGCTCGAAATCCTCCCAATCAAGCTGCCCGCTTTCGGGAATCATCTTCACCGTGCGCACTTTCACGCCGCGCTCTTTTTCCAACGCGCGCCACGGCGCCACGTTGGCGTGATGATCCAGCTCCGTCACCACGATCTCGTCGCCGCTTTCGTATCCGCGTCCGAGGGTTCGCGCGAGATGAAAGGTCAACGTCGTCATGTTCGCGCCGAACACGATTTCGTTCGGCGACGCGTTTAGAAAATCGGCGAGTACACCTCGCGAGGATTCGATGATTGCGTCGGTCTCTTCGCTCGTCGGATAAGCCCAATGCGTATTGGCGTTGTGATGATAGAGATAATCATTCATTGCCTCGACTACGGTGCGCGGAACCTGCGTTCCGCCGGGACCATCGAAGTATGCGACGGGATGTCCGTTATGAATGCGATCGAGCGCCGGAAAATGTTTTCGGATGTCGGCGGTCGACAGCGAGCATGAATGAGCGGTTGGTCTGCGGCAATTTCAGCTGGCATCAGTGATCGATATACGCCGCGCTTTCTGTCGCTGTCATCCCGAGCCCTGGGCGAGGGACCTCTCAATTCCAATCGATGCTCTCGCGCGCTTTGTGTGATCTTTTTCGTTTGCGCGAGGTCCCTCACATTCGTTCGGGATGACAACATGAACTTGAACGCGCTGATTTAAGTTACGTTGCCAGCGATTCCCAATCGATCCGCGTCCGACTCGTAATGCTGCAATCACGTTTGCGATTACATCTTCGAGCGGCATCCCGAGTTCTTCTGCGCCGTGAACGATGTCATCACGACTAACGGCACGCGCGAACGCCTTGTCTTTCATCTTCTTTTTCACCGACGAAACCTCGACTTCGTGCACGCTCTTCGACGGACGAACGAATGCGACCGCCATGACAAATCCGCTCAGTTCATCCACCGCATAGAGCGTCTTCTCCATCGGTGTCTCGCGCGTGACGCCGGAGTAATTCGCGTGCGAAAGAATCGCGCGACAAACTTCCTCGCTCCAACCGTTCTCGCGCAGCCACTTCACGCCAACAAACGGATGGCCGTCGGTCGCGCTTTGTTCGGGATTCGGATGCCGCTCGTAATCCATGTCGTGCAGCAATCCAACCGCTTCCCACAAGTCCGCGTCCTCGCCGCGCAATTGCGCGAAATGCTTCATCGAATCAGCCACCGCATAGCAGTGACGCCGCAAGCTTTCCGATTGAACCCATTCGTGTAAAATATCGAGAGCGCGTTGCGCTTGTGTCGCCATGAGCGTTGCGAAATTGCCTTAATCGAAATGAGTTGTCTAACAATGGATGTGGGCGCGCTCCTCTTGTTTTCCGTCAGTCATTTGTCGCGCGTCTGTCCTCGCATCGAATGAAAAAGCACACCGTTTCCGTGCGAAGCGGCGCCACGGAGTTTCTAAAACTCAACGCCGCCGGCTGGGAATGGCGTGACGCCTACCAACGGCTGCTCGCATTGCGCTGGCTAAATTTCGCCCTGTTCGTCGCCGCGGTTTACATCGCGCTCAATCTCATCTTCGCGGCATTCTATGCCATGAAGCCAAACTGCATCGCTGGCATGGTGACTGGCTCCTTTTCGGAAGCATTCTTCTTCAGCGTGCAAACGCTCGCCACCGTGGGTTACGGCCATCTCTATCCGCAAACTCTTTACGGCCACATCGTTTCCACCATCGAAATAATGAGCGGCACCTTTCTCCTCGCCGTCATGACAGGCCTCATCTTCGTCCGTTTCTCACGACCGGCCGCGCGCATCGTCTTCAGCAAATGCCTTGTCATCGCGCCCTTTAATGGCAAGCCGACATTGATGTTGCGCGTCGGTAATCTGCGCCAGCAGAGCATGGTCGAAGTCGAGTTCCGCATCATGTTCACGCGCGACGAACCGATCGTAGAAGGCGATAACTTTCGTCACTTTTACAATCTCAAGCTCGCCTTTGACCGGCTCAGCGCATGGCCGGCGGCGCTCACGTTGCGACACACCATTGACGAACAAAGTCCGCTTTACGGCGTAACGGCGCAATTACTCGAAGCACAGCGAACGCTGATCATCGCTTCTGTAGTTGGGACCGATCCGGTAATTCCTGCGTCTGTGCAGGCGCAGGAGCATTACACCTGGCGCGATGTCCTTTTCGACCAGCGCTTCGTCGAGATCTATACAGAACATGGGAACGGCAAACTGAGCGTCGATTACGGTCGTCTCCACGAGACGGAACCTGTTTCCACCTAACTGTACAACCGCTCCCCGCGCGCCGAGTGCTCGATCAATTTCGCGAGCCGCCGTGCGCGCGTCTCTTCTTTCTTTGCACTCATCACCCACCACGTGATGACCTGCCGATACGAAGGCGTCTGCGCCTGAAAGAATTTCCACGCTGCTGGGGACGAGCGGATTTGTTTCTCCGCGCGCTTATCCAGCTTCGCTCTTTTCCGATTCTCGTAAGAGTAGCTTCCCGATCGTGCCGGCGTGCGCTGTTGAAAGGCCTTTGTGCCTGCCGCTCGCATCCGTCCCGCGCGCGTTAACTCTTCGACGCGTCCGATGTTTACATTGCTCCACCGGCTTATCGTTCGGCGCGGCGTGAAACGAATTTTGTAACTCTCCGCATCGATTCGCTTCCGCAATCCGTCGATCCAGCCGAAGCACAACGCCTCATCCACCGATTCCGGCCACGTGATGCTTCTTCGTCCGGAATCCTTTCGATAAAATCCCACCCAGAGTTCCGCCGCATCCGCATGATTTTGTTCGAGCCATTTCCGAAAATGAGATGGCGAGGGAAAGAATGTCACTTCCATATCAGATCAGAACCGTAATCTGTGTAAATCAGTGGACCAATTGAGCCGGAAAAAACAGTTGATCCACAGATTGGAAAACCATTTTCACAGATTCAAAAAACAGAAACAAAATCTGTGTAAATCTGCGAAATCTGTGGACTAGAATCTTTCCCGCAAAGACCGCTCGGTTCAGGACCTCGTTACCGGGTCGACCTTGAACTTGATCACGGCGACGATCGTAAGCACGACAAAAATCGCGAGCACAATGAGCTGCGTGTGCTGAAAAGGTGGCTCGGTCTGCGTCGGCGCGAGCGCATGCAACGCAGGCACCCTTCGAAAGAGCATGACCACCAGAACGAAGCAGTTGAAGTAGAGCGCGATCGCTGCCGTGATCACGTAGATCCATCGCCACGCGCCCGCCAGATGCTTCGCGTAGCGCGCATAGATCGCGATCGCGAGGACCATACACGAGATAATTCCCACGCCGATCGCCGGAGTGAAACCGTGGAACGGAAAGAAGAATCCGGTCACACTCGTTAGGACGGTGGTGATGAGAAACCACTTCGTCCAGCCATCGAGTCTTTTACCCGTGAGCAGTCCGCCGAGCGCAACGAGTCCCGTAAAAATTCCGATCAAGCTGATGATCGTATGAATGATTGTATAAATTTGCAGAATCATATTGGTCTTTCCAGGCGAGCCTTCGTAATTACTTAAGACACAGCGACTATACGAACTAAAAATGCGAAGCTACATCAGTGTGGTGGATCAAGAGGTGGATCGGCCTGCCTGCTCGCGAAAGCTTTCGGAGCTCCGCGGGCGATGGTGATGATATGCGGCTTCGCCGCCACTCCTAACATCGAGAGCCTCGCCACAGAACGAGTCCGTCCGACTGGCGGACAAGGGACTGCTCGATCCACCGACGCATGTTAATAGCTCGCGCGCAAGCGTTTCGACGCGGCAGTTCGTCGCTACTCTAGCGCGGCGCATCTTCGCCAGCCTGAATTTGGCGAACAACCTTTAGCACTTCGTCCACGCGTTCCTGCAGCTGAATGGTAGCGACGCTGTTCTTATATGACATCAGGACCAGCTTTACCGAGACAAGAAACACTCCGGCCTCAAGCAGGAGATCGTGCGAGAACCCTTTCGCGACCAACGCTACTGCAAAGAGGACCAGCGTGAGCAGAATTACCGAGAGCGATCC
This sequence comes from uncultured Verrucomicrobiae bacterium, assembly GCA_963758535.1. GTDB lineage: Bacteria > Verrucomicrobiota > Verrucomicrobiia > Chthoniobacterales > UBA10450 > JBBQFI01. Next base: position 66,967 of record CAVWVT010000009.1, read on the forward strand.
GGAATCGAAATGCTTCTTCATGAGCGAGTTTGTATGCTTGGGATCAATCGAGTCAACGACTCTGAAAAGCCCAACGTTCCTGGAACTCCGGCCAGTGATTGCTCGATCGCTGTTAAAATGGTTGGCGCGGCGGCAAAATCAGCTGGCTTGAATAGCTCGTCTCTTACGTACGGTGCGGACAATGCCGATGACGGTGAGCGTCAAACTTGGCCAAAATGTGAAGCCAGCCAGAATGCCGAAACCAATTGGATTTGGATTCGGGTCACGGGTAAAGCCAAGTTGAGCCGCGAGAATAATTTTAGTGGGCGCGCGGCGGTAAATACGGTTACGGGTGCGCGGTGCGTCACCTGCGGTTGCCCAACCATCTGTGAACACTGCGAATTCGGCCGAGGACTCGCCGTCCCGTCAACGATGAAGCCTCCTCGGTAGCCTGCCTTGCGGTGCCCCTCGCGTCCGTGGGGGTAATACCGAACTGCTTCTTGAAGGCGCGGTGAAAATACCCGTGATCGCGAAAGCCCCAGCGCGCACCGATCTCATGGATGGACACCGGGCTGCTCTGTGCAAGACGCAGGTCGTGGAAACTTTGCCATAGCCGGCACTGGCGGATGTAGGCCGTCACGCCGCCGGAATCGGGAAACAGCCGATAAACCGTGGCGCGGGAACAACGGAAAACACGGGTCAAATCGTCCACGCCCAGCTCCGGTTGGGTTAGATGTTCGCCAAGGTAGCGTTTCATCGCGCGACCGACCGTGTTCGTCGTGGCCGGCGCTGGTAGTGCTTCGTATCTTCGTGAAAGGGGATTGATCAGTCCGTTCAAAAGGCCCAGAAATCCGGCCGCCAATTGCGGCGCGTCTTCCAGGTGCGCCAGGGGTAATGTTTCCCAAAGATTCATCCACGCCGCGGCCAGCACCCTCCCCGCGGGGGCGTCGAGCTTCCAGGTGATCGTCGGCTCGCGCTCGTAAATCCAGTCCCGGGCTTCGACCCGATCCCGCGGGATCATCACGCCGAACTTCTGCGTCTTTTCGGCCACGGTCGTATACGGATGTGCCCAGTCCTGCAGGCAAATGCGGTCGGGTGCCCAGCAGGTGCGGCCGGTCGGCCGCGACGCCACGTTCGGTCCCCTCGATGCACAGATGCAGCGTGATGAAATCATTCCGACCGTCGCGCAGATGCCTCGCCTCGCGCCGGTAGGAGCTGGCCGAGAAGCAGTTTCGGCAAAAAATAATGCCGTCCACATTGTAGAACTCCGCCGCAGAATGGAAGAGGCGCAACGGGGTGGAGGTCGCAACTTCAAATACCGGCCGGGCGATCTCGTGCCAGTGTCACCCAAAACTCCGTCAGTCTGATCGCGGACGGTTCGACCGCGCTTTTCAGCCGGGTCACCTTCGAACTCTCGACCGATAACGGTGCCAACTATTCCTTCCTCGGCAGCGTCACTCCCAGTCTTTCCGCTTCGTCGCCTGCCGACCGGCGAACTGAGCGCGGCACGCCAACCGCACCGCAAACCGCCGGTTACACGCTGACCGGACTGGACCTGCCCACCGCACAAAACATCCTCATCCGCGCCCGTGCACGTTTTGCCTCCGGCTCAGACAACGACTCGGAGAGCCTCCAGGAAAAGGTGCAGAACGCGTATCTTACCGTCGCGCCCCTGCAACTCACCACCGCCGTCTCGCGCAAAACCCACGGCGCCGCCGGCGACTTCGATATCGCCTTGCCTCTTATCGGTGAGCCCGGTGTGGAATGCCGCTCGAGCAGCGGGAATCACACACTCGTCTTCGCAGCGAGTAACAATCTCGTTAGCGGCAACGCGAGCGTGACCGCAGGTATCGGAGCTGTCTCCGGAAGCCCCACCTTCTCCGGCAACACCATGACGGTAAACCTGACCGGCGTCGCCGATGTGCAGAAGATCACGGTTACTTTGAGCAATGTAACCGACAGCTTCGCTCAGGTACTGCCAGACAAGGCAGTAAGTGTGAACATGCTCGTTGGTGATGTTACGGCAAACAAAACAGTCAATTCCACTGACGTATCTCAAACCAAACTGCAATCTGGCCAGGCTGTGACCGCAGCTAACTTTCGCGAGGATATAATTCCAAGCGGCCAAATCAACGGTACCGATGTCTCTCTAGTAAAACTGCGTGTCGGTTCGGCCGTGCCGTGATGAGGCACCAGTCAGTTCTTAGTTATCTGGGTGGAACCTAACGAGCGATCGTGACGAATCCGGAAACTCATCGACTGAGACCCGCATCTGCCCCGGACTTATCCGCTTTAGATCGGACCGCCTCAAGTTCCCCTTCCACCTGATCGCGTTGATCAAATGGTGCTGACGCCAAAGAGCTTCACGCACGGATAGGAGTAAGAGCCGCTGGAAATGAAAACCCAGGGTGCAACCGGAAGAGGAAGCGTTTCCAAAGAAACCCCAACCTTCAATCAAAAGCTTATGATCTAATCAACCACTTACCGCAAGCGCCCGCCACACTTGACATCATTCATAGGGGTTAGACGCGTACGTCCGCAATGTTGGAAAGGTAATTTCTGCGCCGTTGAAGGTAAAGCCACGTGAGATAAAGCGGAATCATGCCGACTATACAATAAACGAGATGTATGGCGATGACGAGAGGGTCGACTGGGAAAAGCTGTGTCACTCCGCCACGAGGCTTCCGAAAAACGATGAACCAATACTGCTCCCAGCCAGTAAAACGCTCGCGACCTACAATGAAGCCGATGAGTCGCAGACACGGCGTAAATAACCACTCGAGAGCCCACCAATACAGGCCGGCGAACACGATCATCGAGGCGAAATCCCTTTGGTGCTTTCGTCATGAACGCGGCTACGTCTAACGAGAACAAGCTGAGGTACGGTTACCGGAGCCGAGCCCGAAATGCGAGTTGAAGGTTCTAATCATGGAAAATGTGAATGCACAGCGGGTAGCCGTTACCTCCAGCGCATGGTTAGGCCTAATTCGCCCATGCCAGTGGTTGGTCGGGATCCTCATCCTTAAGAATCAACTGCGCATACGGATCATTTGGATGGTTCAAAGCCCACGAACGCTGCGCCCGCTTGCATTCGGGGCAGATATACACGTAGTGCTTCTCCCGCGCGATCTTTGGGTCTGGAACACAGTCACCGTGCCATTGATCGCTGGTGTGCGGGAAGTGACGATTGAAAACCGCGAAGTGGCGATCATCCATGTATGGGTAGCCGAACATGACTTTCGCGACGCGGCGCTCCATCGCAACGTGGTGAATCTCACAGATGCCAGTGCGGTCGGCCTCTTTGCCAGCCGCGACCATCCGATCGAGTTCTGCATCGCTCACTGGCTGCACGCAGCCTGCAAGCAGGAGCGAAGCTAACACAATGAGGAGTCGCATAGGCCTAACGAGAATAAGCTGAGCGACCGCCACCGAGGGCGAGCGTCGCTTTGAGTGAAGGTGTTTTAATCATCTGAAAAGTGAACGCGAAACGGGTGGCGGTTCGCTCGAGCGATTGGTTAGATGCGTTAGCGCGGCTTCTTCCTCGATTTTGCATCATTGTATGCCGCCATCCGACTCGCGTATTTGATCGTGGCGATCTGCAGTCGGTGGGAGGGGTGCACGGCTCTAAGCTTCCCGTCCGCAGATGTCCAAAGCCAAGCTTCGCTCTTCGACGCTTTCCAATGCGTACCCGATGGAACATACGCTACGAGAATATCTGCGAGTTCCTCCGGAGTGAAGTCTCTTGACGCCTGCGGCTTGAAAAATGATTCGCATACTGAGACGCCCTTCTCGAACGCGACGGCCACGATGTAGCCTCCGAAAGTGTAGCCACGCTGTTGGTTGCCGAACTCGTCGCGATTTTCATCTCGCGGTGGTCCATAACGTGCCTCGATCTGCTTCGTCGTCTCGCCAACCAGAGCGAAGGACTTAGAGGCGAACGCGGCGAATCCCAAAAGGACTAAGGCAAACAACAGGCGCGGTGTCACAGCATCTAACGAGAAAGAAGTGAGCTACCGCCACCGAGAGCGAGCGTGGCACAAAGTGAAAAGGTACTAGTCATCTGAAATGTGAACGCACGACGGGTGGCGGTTAGCTCCACTGACTGGTTAGATGCGTTCGTCATCATCACTGCGAGTCTTGCTCCATTTCGTGAGTAACTCGCCGCCCATCATGAACAATCCTACTCCGCACCAAACGAGCGCAAGGAAAATGAAAATCATCGGAATGCCGTCGCTGAGGCTCGGGAATGTCCGCATCGCGAGAAGGTATACAAACCATAGCAAGATGAGTCCACTCAGGATGATCTGCAGCATGCGACCGATAAGAACCCACGCCGACTCGCGCTTCGACGAGATTGCCGGCGGTGATTCGCCGGCGCCGGCCTTGTCACCTTGAGTCTCGCGTACCCATAGTCGGTAGCGATAAGCGAATCGATCTACGAGGTCGCGCAGCATCTAACGAGAATGAACTCAGCGACCGCTGGCGGGAGCGGGCGTGGATTGCAATGGAGGTGTTTTCATAAGTGAAGCGAGGCGTCGGAGCGGCCAGCGGTTCGCTGCAGTGATTGGTTAGATGACTTAGTCACGCTCGAAGTGGTACCCGATGATCTTCAGTGTGCGCAAGGACACCGCATATGTGACGTAAGTGCCATACTTGTTTCGGCCCGGAAGCCCTCGACTGCTGCGCTCGTGGTACTCGGGAGAGAAGGAAACAAACAGGTTTCCTGCCTCTCGACGCAGCTCAACTGTAAAATGCTTTAGGTCACCAGACTTCGAAAAGCGATCTTCGCGGAATTGCCGTAATGCCACCTCAATCGCTTCGATCTCACGGCCCTTCAGCTCGACGTCTGGCGACATTTTGGTCTCATTCATCGGTGGCAGCTTGTTCAGATCGACTGCGCGTGCACTGGCGAGTGAGAGCCCTATAGCGGCGAGAACGATGATGCGCGGAGTCATCTAACGAGACCCAAGATCAGCGACCGCGAGCCCGGGAAAACGTGACTCGCGGCCAACGGGTAGATGGCAAACACTCATGAAGTGGATCGCAGGCTTGCTCGCGGTTCGCTGCATCGCCAGGTTAGGTGCGGGTGTAGCTCATGCGCTGATCATCTAAGGAAGCGAAGCAGCAGGAGCACGACCAACCAAATCGGCCAAACCGCGACTGCGATCAAGAAAGTGATCGGGTGCGCCCCTGCCGCAAGCAGTAGGCAATACATGCCGCCGGAACCTTCGCCTCTCGGCTCCCAATCCACCGAATCGCCTGGCCAGCGCCGATATCTCGGCCGCAGATATTGCAAAGTCGCAATCACAACCGCGAAGCCAATCAACAGATACACTGCGAAAACGCGCTGCCCAGCACTCCAATCTGACCAGGTTGAACTCGCGGCAAGCATCTAACGAGACCCAAGATCAGCGACGGCTGGCGAAAGCGCGTGTGGCTGCGAGTAAGAGGTTGTAGCTATCATAAGCGAGACATCGGAACGGTCAGCCGTTGGCTCCATCGCTGGTTGAGGGTGTCGAAAAAGTAGGTGGGCAAGGTATTTTGGGCTGGTGTGGGGTACGAGTTGTTTGTTAAGCGAAAACATGGCCCGATTCAAGCCGTATGATTATGCACAAGGGTTGATGGTGCCGATCAGCCTGGAAGCGCAACTTTCTCCTGGCACACTCGAACACGCCCTCCATCACTTGATCGAGAGGCGAGTGGCGGATGACTGGTTCGAGCAACTCTACGCTAATGAAGAGATCGGGCGCCCGGCGTACTCGCCTAAGTTACTCTTAAAGGTGATCCTGCTGGGGTATGCGCGCGGGGTGATCGGTTCGCGACGGTTGGAGCTGGCCTGTAAAGAGAACGTGACCTTTATGGCCCTGGCCTGCGGGACGCGGCCCGATCACAGCACGCTGGCGGCCTTTGTCGGGAAGTTACAAGGGCGGATGGAACGCATCTTTGCCGAGGTCTTGTTGGTCTGTCATGAAGAAGGACTTTTAAGCGGGACCCACTTAAGTCTGGATGGAGTAAAGCTGCCGGGGAACGCCTCGCGGGAAGGGAGCGGGACCTTTGCGGAGCTGCGCTGGAAAGCGGACAAGCTGCGCCGAAAAGTAAGCGAAAGCCTGGCCGAACATCGACGGCAGGACCGGCTCGATCGCAAGCGGGGCGATGGCAGCGCCAAGGAACAACGCGCGCAAGAGAAAGCGAAGCGGGCGGCGACGGTGGCGAGGCTGCTGGCGCGGGCGGAGAAACTGGAGCGCTTCGTCGAGGAAGAAGAGCCCAAGGAGGGAAGGCGCGGGCAGGAAGTGCAAAGTAACGTGACCGATAACGACTCGGCCAAGATGACGACCGGCCATGGAATGATCCAGGGTTATAACGCGCAGGCGTTGGTGGATGAGAAAGCGCAAGTGATCGTGCACGGGTTGGCCAGCGGAGTGGGTCAGGATCACCAGCAGATCGAACCGGTCCTGGCCGGGGCGAGTGAGTTACTAGAGTTAGTCGAACTCCCGCAGAAGTTACCCTTAAAAGAAGCCAAACTGAGCGCCGATTGCAACTACCATAGTGAAGCGAACCTGCAGGCCTGTCAGCGCTATGGGGTGGATGCTTACATACCCGACAACCACTTCCGGCAGCGGGATGCGCGCTTTGTCAGCCAAGAGAGGCATAAGAGCCGGGTCAAGCTGGAGCATTTTACCATAGTAGACTTCGAGTATGAAAAAGCGAACGACCAATATCGTTGCCCTCAAGGAATGGTATTAAGCCTCTACGCCCGGTCTCATCGCACCAACCGTGGCCAGAGCTACCGGCGTTACCGCTCCCGAAAACAAGACTGCGCCAGGTGTCCTATCCGCTTACTATGCCTCAAGCGCGGGGCGCAACGCAAATCGCTCGCTCTGGCCGTAGGAGAACAACCCGCCACCCTGACCGCGCGCATGCGCCGCAAAATCGACCTGCCCGAATCACGCCGTATCTACGGCCGCCGCCTGGCCATCGTCGAACCGGTCTTTGCCAACTTGCGCAGCAACAAGCGCCTCGATCGCTTTACCTACCGCGGACAGGCCAAGGTCAACATCCAGTGGTTACTCTACTGCCTCGTGCATAACATTGAAAAACTGGCACACCGCAGCAAGACCTATGGTGGGAAAAAGCCTCTTTGCGCTCGCTTGCGGCTCTCCTCTCGGCTTCTGCAAGAGCTAGCAACCTTGCAAGTCTGCTTTTTCCATCAAATAACCCGCTTTTGCTAGTTCAAGTCAGCCCACGCTACTTAGCTCCGCTTATTCCCGGTTTACTCTCCAGACTTACTTATTCGACAGTCCCGTTAGGCATTTTCGGCGCCGGCTCATAGGTAAGCTGAACAATACCACTCTTGAAGGGCTTGGCAGCAACCAACTGCAGCGCATCCTCGGAGCAGGAATGCGGGGCGAGGAACGGAATACCGGAGCCAAGAAGGACTGGGAACACCGAAACCATGTAACGGGAAATAAGCCCCTCGGCGTGGAATGAAGCCGCGAGCTGCCCGCCGCCCATCAACCAGACGCGGCGAAACCCGCGCGCGCCCAGATGGCCCACAACCTCCGCCGGAAACTGTGACGTGAGAGTAATGCTCGGGTGGAACGCGCAAAGCGCGTTTGGTGAAGACCCACGATGGCTTGTCGGGCGACGGCCACTGACCGAGCTTCAAAGCGAACGCATAGGTATGGCTACCGAGCAGAAAAGCGCATCGATCGAAGCGTGTAGCTCACCTGCACCGTGATCCTCTCCCCTGGCGTGAAAACGGCTCAACCAATCGACGCCGCCGTCGGTGGTTGCGATGTAGCCATCGAAGCTACAGGCGACAGAGTAAACGACTTCAAGCATCGTGAGCGTCTAACGCCTAACGAGTATTCTGCGGAAATATTCCGCAATTGAATACGGAATATTCCCGTATAATCCAGACGTCATCCTGAGGAGGCGCCGGAAAAATGCCGGTCATGCGGACGAGAATATCGAAACGGCCGAGTCGATACAATAACCAAAATGTCGGCCGGGGACTTTGACTCTGCGACGCGAATTGAGGGTAGCAGCAGTCATTGCGCGGTGCTGGCGTTCTGCGTGAAAGAAATGCGGCTTCGCCGCCAAACTAACATCGAGCGACGGAGCGCTCGATCCACCGGGGACGTGAATGCGACTGCGTCGCTTGGTTAACATCGAGCAAGGGACTGCTCGACCCACCGGGGAGATCAGCGCGCGAGCGCATTAGTTCTAACATCGAGCGACGGAGCGCTCGATCCACCTTAACCTCGGCGTTTGACACAAACGCCCCTACACTCAAAAAACAGAACCGCGGCGAACTTTCGTTCGCCGCGGCACTCCTCGAAAAATTTCCTTTGGGGGAGGGGAAAACTTTCCAGGGGGACAGCTCTTACTGTCGTACTTTGTCTCTGGGGGGCTGTGATGTTGCCGGCATCGCTCCAATCACTCGCGCCGGCGGCACCGACTGCGGAGACCTGGATGTTATAGATCCCACCGCGCGTGAGATCTTCCGCGCGCAGGTTGGCTTTTGTCGTCTGCGCTTCCTTCACATACACCGTCGGCGCGGAAGCAAGAGCCACGCGCCAATTGTATATGTAAGCGCCATTAACAGCGCCGGTATCGGCCAACACCATCCCGTGCATGAACCCCGGGCGCACGACGGGAGCCATCGGAGCGGATACGGGACCTATCCGATGACGCGTTGGTTTCTGGATAGGGAAACCGCTGCTCAGTAGCTTCGTTAGATCACCGGCGGAGGTAACGGTGACATAGGAAGCCAGTGGCCGCACCACTCGCGTAAACTCCGAAAGTCTTTGCGAGCACGCGACAAGTCGGAGTTCGGAGTGTCCGCCGCGGTCTCCACGGCGACCAGGACGGGTAAACTCCTTGCAGAAAGCGGCAAAGGGGCAGAAGACAGAGGCAATCAAGTTCGTGAAGGCGAGGGCGCCTTCACCAACACGCGAGCTGCGCGTGCTGCTCCCCAGACTGAAAGCTGAGACGCTGACATGGTAAGTGAACTCCGAATTCGCTTTGAAAGCGTGCCCGCCAACGCCGAGGCGGTCAAACTGAGCAGAGTATCGAAAGGGACAAATCGAACAGCCAATATTCGGGAGGATCTGCCGTTGGGAACGGAATTGACGGCAGCAGAAATCATTGCGATGCTCTACGCTTTCCGGCAAACAAATGCGGCTACGCCGTTGAACTAACATCAGCGCAAACCTCGGCGCAAGGTCTGCGCGATCGAAAAACCGGAGAACAGAAGCAGATGTTCGGCGGCGCCGACGCGATAAACCGCAAGAGAAGTCGCCGCCCCTCATATTCGAGGGAACGTGAAGGGCGGCGTTTGTTCCCCCCAGAACAGATCGAGAATAGTTTGATCTCGGACGCAAGTCCAGCGCTGAGAAATAAATATATATAATAAATGTGACGCAACGCGATAAGCCGGAACCGGCCCGGACCAGTGTCGGCGCGGTTCGCGCCGGCGTTGCCCGGCAAATGGGATTGACCGGGCGAGGGGGCTCCGATTTAGTCTCTCTGTTAGTAACCTGACGAAAGAGAAAACCATGAAAAAACTATTAAGCATTGCAGCAATCACATTCTTCGCGCTGACCGCCGGGGCCCTGGCTTCGCCGGACAGCGGGAAGATCGTTACGGCGGAAAAAAACGCCTGGCAGTTGATCAAGGACAAGAAATTTGATGCGTTTCAAAAACTTCTGGCCCTCGATTTTCGCGGTGTTTATTCGGACACGATTAATACAGCGAGCAAAGAAGCGGCCGAAGTGCGAACGCTTGATTTCAAATCCGTCACGCTCGGCAAGATGGATGTGGTGTTCATCGACAATGACGCCGCTCTGGTGAGCTATCACGCAACCGTAAAAGGCACGCAGAAAGGGAAGGACATTTCCGGGAAGATTAATGCGGCCTCGGTATGGAAGAAGGAAGGGAACGATTGGCGCATTGCGTTTCATACCGACATGAGAGCGAAGTAAAGCGCGGAGCGCTTTAGGAAAAAGCTGAAAGGCCGAAAGGCTGACAACTGAAATTCAGAATCAAAGGCTGGCTGGCGGCCTTGCATGGCGTCAGCGAAATTTGATCACAAACTGTCCAAAGATCTCCACATAATCTCCGTACAACGGAACAATTGATGCTGATTTAGCTCTTAACAAATTGAGCTGAACGGCGACGCGTGTCGGCATCTGTTCATAATGAATAACTCGCGGTCCCCCAAGACAGCTCTTAACTCAAAACCAGCCGAGATTAAGAAGTTATGAATGATGGCCAGGTAAGAGTCGCCCAGATGGGCGTGAAGGTGCAGGCGTTCGTGGAAACGAGGGCGAGCTCGTTCTATCATAAACGGGCGACAGCCGTGGATACGATGTTCGCGCAAACCAAAACGAAGCTGGATAACGCAATCACCGAGCTCGGCGGCAAGGAAGCGATCCGGATGGCTGGCGGTCTGAATAAAGAGGCTGGCGCGAAGTTGACGAGTCCGCATCACCAGATGGATGTGGAGGCACATGCGTGTGCGCAAACGAAGGTGAGCTCGTTCGATCATAACCCCGCGACAGCCGTGGATACTACGTTCGCGCGAATCAAAACGAAACAGGGAGATGCGATTTCCGCTCTCGGCGGCAAACAAGAGATCAAGATGGGCGGCGGTCTCAATGAAGGAACCGGCGCGAAATCAACGAGCCGGCACGATCTGGAGGAGTTGCTATGCGATACGAATCGCACGGCGGCCGCGATTGCGGAAGAACAGCAGAAGCCAGGGATCATGGACCGGTTTCGCACACTGCATGGCAGCAGTGATGAGGAGCTGAAGACGCAAGCGCACTTGATGGCGCAAGCGATCCTGGATCTCGGGCTCGACACGGATTTTGCCGCGCATGGGATGGGAAGGGTCCCGTCGTCGAGGTTGTTGATGGCCGCGGAAGCGTTTCAAGACAGCGAAGCCGATCATGGCACAGCGCTGGTGCCGCAAGCGGGTGCGAGGGCGACGGTCCCGGAGTCTCTGAAGGCGATCAAGAGCGCGGCGAAGACGTTCGATGCGATCTTTCACAATGTGTTCAAGGGCGATCCGGAAACGCTGGGCGCGTGGGAGACCGCGAGTCAGGTGGAGATAGTGGCGCAAGCGAAAGGGAAGACACGTGCGGCCGAGTCGGTAACTCTGGCAGTATACTAGGCCCTCGCTGCAATTGATGACTTCTGACTTGATCGCCATTTTCTCGGCTGGGTGGAAATTGCCGCTCATACGCATTTGCGACCGGACGGGCCTAACTGCTCGATTCACCTTCGGCGATTAGCGCGTGGCGGATGGCTGTGGCTCCGTGAGCATCTGGCGCGCTTTGGCGAGCGCCTGGTCGAGATCGGCGCAGAATTTTTCTGCGCCTAACCAATCAACAAGGCCCGACTCGAACATGACTTTCATCGGTTGCGGTTGAACAGCGGTCAGGAAAATTCTAACGCCATCGCGCCGCAACTTTTGGATGGCGATACGGAAGGCGTGCAAACCACTGGCGTCCATCGCAGGGACGTTGCGCATGCGAAAGATGACAGCCTTGGGCGTTCCGCCAGAACCGCGCAACGCCTGCTCGAGATTTTCGGCCGCAGCGAAAAATAGCGGCCCTTCGATGCGGTAAAGGACGACGCCTTTAGGAATATCTTTGCCGCGCATGCTGTGCGTGCCAGTGCCTTCGGGTTCGCTCTCGGGCGTGACGAGGCGAATGTGCGAGACGGATTCCATTTGCCGCAGAAAGAGCACGATGGCCATGATCATTCCTGCGCCGACGCCGATGGTGAGATCGAATACAACGGTGAGACCGAACGCGGTCGTCATGACGCCGAAGTCGCTGCGCGGGCCGCGCCAAAGTTCGACGAAGGTGTGCGCTTCCGCCATTCGCACAGCCACTGTGAGTAGAATCGCGCTAAGGGTAGCGAGAGGAATGTAGCCGACTAACGGCGCGGCGATGAGCACGACAAACAAAAGCAGCAGCGAATGCACGATGCCGGCGAGCGGAGTGCGGCCGCCATTGCGGATATTTGCCGCTGTCCTCGCGATGGCGCCCGTGGCCGCGATGCCGCCCGCGAGTGGCGAAAGAATATTCGCGATGCCCTGACCGATGAGCTCCTGGTTAGGATCGTGGTGCGTCTCGGCCATTCCATCGGCGACCATGGCGGAAAGAAGCGATTCGATCGCGCCGAGTGCGGCGATGGTGAACGCAGGGACCATCAACTGGCGCATCAAGTCGAGCGAGATATCGGGAAAATGCAAGCCGGGCCAGCCGCTCGGAATTGCGCCGAACCTGCTGGCGATCGTCGCTACCGGCCAATGGGCGAAATAGGCGAGCAGCGCGGTGAAGATGACGGCGACGATACTGGCGGGCACGCGTTTAGTCAGGCGCGGCCACAAATAAATGATGGCGAGCGAGAGAATGCCGATGGCGAAGGCGTGCCAATTCACGCTAAGCAAATGCGTCGCCAGCAAGTGAGTTGCTGCGGAACATGTCCCGGCATTTTCAGCCCGAGCCCGAGAAACTCATTAAGTTGTCCGCAAAAGATAATCACCGCGATGCCGCTCGTGAATCCGGCGACGACGGGGTAGGGGAAAAACTTCAACAGGCGGCCCATCTTGAGCGCACCGACCGCGATCAACATCACGCCGGCCATCATGACGGCGAGCGCCAGACCGCCGTAGCCGAATTGGGCGATGACGGAGAAAAGTACCGGCACGAACGCGCCCGTCGGTCCGGCGATTTGAAAACGCGACCCACCGAGGAGCGAGACCGCGAGACCGGCGACGATGCCGGTCCACAATCCCTGTTGCGGTGTTGCGCCCGAGGCGATGGCGAAACCGATGGCGAGCGGCAACGCGATGATCCCGACAGTGAGTCCAGCCGCCAGGTCCGCAAAAAAATCCCGCCGCCGGTAGTCAACGAACGCTGACAGAATCGCGGGTCGAAAAGGACGCATCGCGCGATGTTAAACCGAAATGATCCAACTGTAACGAGTCATCTGTTTCGAATCGAATAATCCTAACGAGTCGTCTAGGCACCGGCGACTTCGTGGCGGAGTAAGGCGCGGAGCGCTTTAAGAAAAAGCTGAAAGTCTGAAAAACTGACAACTGAAATTCAGAGGTCAGAAGTCGGAAGGTAGATCGGCCAGCCTGCTCGCGAAAGCTTTCGAAACGCCGTCTGGCGATGTTAGTTTAATGCGGCTATGCCGCCATTTTTAGCATCGGGCTCGCCACAGGACGAGTCGTCCGACTGGCGGACAATGGACTGCTCGATCCACCTTAGCACGGCGTATCACTGGCGGGGCCTAACGAGGCTTCGATCTTGGCCCTGGTTTCTTTCCTCAGAAAGAGGAGTTGTTATCTAATGCAGCCGACACAGTGACGTAATTCCGTCAGCGCGATGATCCCGCCCTAGGTTTGATTCGTCGGTGCGACGCGGGCCGTGGCGCCCCTACCAGACGCTGGCAAGCGAACTGCTGATCTTGGGAAGCGGGTTTGACCAAGCTCTTCTCCCAACGTGACAAATACGAACGAACCTCAAAACGCACCGCGGTTGCCGCTAGGTTTGGCGATGACACCGCCGCTGGCAAGCAGCGTGGTGGTGCTGACAGGTGTTCTCGTCCTAATTGGATGGGGCTTCGATTTGGAGCCATTGAAACGTTTGTTTCCGGGATACGTGGCGATGAATCCGGTGACGGCGATTCTGTTTATTGTTTCGGGAACAGCTCTCGCGTTGTGGTGGATCGATGCCGAGCGGCTCGGGTGCGCGACGTGTACGAAGGTACTTGGCGCGATTGTTTTTCTCATCGCCGCAACAAAACTGATCGGGATCATCGGGCATTGGGACAGGAATATGGACCAGCTTTTCTTTGCATCGAAGCTGGGAGACGAGCAGGACAATCTGTCGAATCGGATGGCGCCGAATACGGCTTTGAATTTTCTGCTGATAAGCCTGTCGCTCCTTACTCTCAATCTTCCCTCGAAGCGCTCTTCCGTATCCCAGGGTTTCGCCATTCTCGTGGGTTTCGGAGCGTTGCTCCCGATAACCGGCTATCTCTATGGAGTGCAATCCTTTCGCGGCAATCCTGCTTTCATCCCGATGGCGCTGCACACCGCGCTGGCGTTTTTGGTTCTGGCCTACGGAGTATTTTTTGCTTCGGAAACAGCTCCGCTAACTCAGGTGTTCGCGTCCGACGATCCAAGTGGCGTGATGGCGCGACGGCTCTTCCCGGGGGCGGTGCTACTTACTTTGATTTTGGGGTGGCTGTGTGTGTACGGCGAGCGAGCGGAACTCTATGAGAGTGAATTCGGCACGGCTCTCTTCGCCACGGCTCTTTGTATTGTGTTCGCTATATTAATCCGCTGGACGCTGGGCACAGTGTCGAAGCTGGAAGCGGAGCGCGTACTGGCGAATGCGCGCCTGCAAGAACTCAATCGACGTAAAGACGAAATGATCGCCGTGGTCTCACACGATCTCTGTTCGCCGCTTACCGGTTTCAAGATCGTGATCGACGTCTTGCGCCAAAAGCGCGACGAACCACCCGACGAATTACTGGATCTGATGGATCACTCCGTGCGCCGGATGGTATCGATGGTGCGCGGGTTACTCGATGTGGCGAAGCTTCAGTCTCACGAGATTGAACTGGAACGTGAGAATGTTCTCGTTAGCGACGTAATCGAGCAATCGCTGGAGCCGCTAAGGATTAATGCGAATGCAAAACGGATTACGTTGCGATTCGATCGGCCGGCGGAAGAGCCGGTGTTGATCGCGGATCGTCTCCGGCTTTCGCAAGTGTTCAATAATATCCTGAGCAATGCAGTAAAGTTCACGCCTGCGGGCGGCAGCGTGGTAGTAACTGTGGAGCCGGCACGCGAGGGGGTGCGCGTGGCGGTGAAAGACAGCGGTCTGGGTATTTCGAAGACAGAGATGCCTCACATTTTCGAGAAGTATTATCAGACGAGTACAAAGCGACGGCTGGCGAGACTGGAGCCGGCCTGGGCCTGGCGATTGCACACGAACTTGTTTTGCTGCACGACGGCGAAATCAATGTGTCGAGTGAGGTGAACCGCGGTACTACCTTTACGGTATATCTGCCCGCCAAAGCGCAGACCAAAGCCGCCCGATATAAGACGGCCGGTGCAACATCTTTGTCCTCGACCGGCGAACGTCACCGCATGGAAGAAGCGGCGACGGTTTCGTAAGCCGGAAGTTCGCCGCAGCGAATCCGTCCATTGGCGGATAAGAAGTCGGAAGGTGGGATCGGCCGCTCCGTCGGGCGATGTTAGAAGCAAATGCGGCTTCGCCGCCACTCTTACCATCGAGGTCCGATGCTCTCTACGGCGAGTCGTCGACCGGACTGGCTTAACTGCTCGATCCACCTACTTTGGTTGCCGTGATTTCGCGGTAATTGCGCGATGAATGGCGTTGGCATTCAGAATGTCGGGATTTTGGAGGCGTTGTGGAAAATGTAGCAAGAATAACGGTGAAATACATTTGCGCAGGTAACGAAATGGTATTGGTTCTAACGATTTAGTTGCGGCTGCTGTCAAATCGCACGAAACAACGCAGCATTTACTCGATCAAAACTAGAAGGTTATCATGAAGAAGTTTATTAGCGGGATATTGCTACTCGGACTATTGTAGCGGCACCAGCGGTGACTTACGCTGAGGGGAAAAAGGCCTCGGGCAGCAACAAGGATGAGATAATTGCTCAGATTAAAAAATACCGGGAAGACGGAGAACAGAAGCTTGTAGATAACAAATTTATCAGGAAAGAAGTCGCTCTGACGGGCGATAACGTAAAAGAGACGGTTAAGCAGAAGTGGGAGAAAATGGCCGCATATTACGAAGGATCAAAGCTCGTAAGAATTCAGCTCTACCCGCACGCAAACACCAGTCAAAGATCGGAAGAATTCTACCTGATGAATAACAAGCTGGTCTTTGCATTCATTCAAGATAAGGGTCCAAAGCAGGAAGGCAGAGACATGGGTCAGCCGGGCAAGGAGTTGTACTTTCACAATGACAAGCTCATCAAGTTTGAAGACCGGAGCGGCGAACAGGCAACTCATGATGAGCAAGAGAAAAAGATGTACAAATACAGGCTACCGTACGAGATTTCAGAGCTATTAGATATTCTCAAGAAGAACTAAAAGCTCTAGCCTAGCGAGACTTCGCCTTCTCGGTCACGATTTTGGTTGCCGTGATTTCGCGGTAATTGCGCGATGAATGGCGTTGGCGTTTAGAATGTCGGGATTGCCTTGCGCCCAGGCGTTGTCGATGATCACGCGTTTGAAGCGCCATTTCTGGCCGTCGCGCACGAGATCGCAATCGTAGCGGTTCATTAAGAGCGCGTTTTCCGAGCCGGCGCGCGAACCTTCGCGCGGCATGAAGTGTTGAGCCATGACGTATGCGTGCAGTGTCGCTGCGTCGCCGTTGATCTCGATCTGAAGATTGCTGACGGTGTGACTGGTATCGAGCGGACCGAGAATGGGAAGCAGAGTTTCCACGATGGCGGCGCGACCGGTGAGTTTGTTGAAACCGATGCCGAGTTTCGCGCGCGCGTTTTTGAAATCGAAAAGGCAATCTTCCGTGAAGGCCGAGGCGAGCGAATCGGCATCGCCGTGATCCAGCCCAAAGGCGTAGCGATGGAGTGTGTCGGCGATTTCGTATCGATCACAGGCCAGTTGGGCTAAGTCGGTGCTCATGCGGCTGCAAGTGTAGGCGGTCGGGCGAAAAAGAAAACGTTCAACGTTCAACGCGGAGCGCGGATGACAGGGGAGAATTGTATTTAACCGCCGATTGCGCGGATGAAGACGGATTAATTCTTGAGGTGAAGGGAGGAAAGTCCGGTTCTGCAATTCCCAAGTGTAACAAGCGAATGATTCCATGTTCCTGCTTTCCTGATTAGACTCCCAATCCGTTTCATCCGCGCGATCCGCGGTTCAATGAATCGCGAGTGCATTCGTTAGCCGGAAAGTTGCTTGTCGGCGAAAGGACCGCTTCCTATAACTGCGGCATGAAAGTGTTCCTCATCGTCACCTTGATTTGTTTTGCGGGTTGTCGGGCGGCGCAATCGCAGTGGGGCTCGTACCCGAATCGACCGCTGGCTTTGGTCGATATGATTCCGCCGGACGGACGCCGCTTCTCGCTCATCCACGAATTTAATTATATCGATCCCGCCAAACACGTGTGGGAAAGCCCGGCCGGGTTGATCGTTGATGGTGCTTCGATCCCCCGGCCGTTTTGGAGTGTGATCGGTGGACCATTCGAAGGGCTGTTTCGTGAAGCTTCCATCGTCCATGACGCTGGTTGCTGTGCCCAGATGCAACCTTGGAGCGATGTGCATCACATGTTCTATAATGCGATGCGTTGCAGCGGAGTCGGCTGGGTTAAGGCGAAGACGATGTTCTGGGCCGTATGGGCTTTTGGTCCGCGCTGGAAGCATTTGAATACCACGATGCCTGCGAACTGCCGAATTGCGTCGCCCTCGCCCGCCGGCACGCCTCCGGTATCGCGAGTGCGCTCGGATCTTCCTTCTCCTGCCGCGGGCGATGAAATTTTGAAAGTGATCGCGAACCGGAAGCTGACTTTGCCGGAAGCGAGAGCTGTGGCCCGCCCGTTCTTTACACGCGGTCCGATGACGGATGCGGATGCCACCGAATTCGCGGCGAAGTTGCAGCATCGGACGGATCTTACGGCCGAAGAACGCCAGGTGATCGCGCTCTCGGTCGCGGAAAGCGAGCGCTTTAGCGATGAGGACGTAAAGAAAGTGGAACAGTGGATCGAGAAGGAGAATCCGCCTCTCGAGAAAATTGAGACGCAGGCCGAGGAGGTAAGGCAGAAGAAAGTCACCGAACTTCGGTTATTTCCCGAAGCGACGAGTTTGAAAGAGGTGCTGGGAATTTCGACGGGAGCGGGCTTTAGGCACTGAGCGGGAAAAAGAAACGTTCAACGTCCAACGCTCAACTCCGAAAGCGGAGAAAGAGAAAGACTTCAACCGCGCGGTCCAATGAATCACAAGTATGCTCGTGACCTGATGGCTGCGGCGTTGCCATAATCGCGCGTGCTGAGAATTGAAAATGTTTCGAAGAAGTTTCGCGCAGGGAATTATGGCGTGCGCGATCTGTCGTTGGAAGTGAAGTCCGGCGTCGTCGGGTTACTCGGTCCGAACGGGGCAGGGAAGACGACGCTGATGCAGATGATCGCGACGATCACGCGACCGACGAGCGGCCGGATCCTGTTTCACGGCGACGATGTGGTGAAGCGGCCTAACAAGTTACGGCGCAAGCTTGGTTATCTGCCGCAGGATTTTGGCGTTTACGATAATCTGACGGCAACGGAGTTTCTCACTTACTTCGCGGCGCTCAAAGGCGTCCGCTCGAAGAAGCGCGTGATGGAAATGCTCGAGAGCGTGAATCTGCACGGCGTGGCCAAACGGACGGTGGGCGGGTTCTCCGGCGGAATGAAGCAGCGGCTCGGAATCGCGCAGGCGCTGATCAACGATCCCGAGCTCGTGATTGTGGACGAGCCGACGGCCGGTCTCGATCCGGAGGAGCGCGTGCGATTTCGAAATGTGTTGTCGGAGATCGGGTTTGGGAAACTGGTGATTCTCTCCACGCACATTGTCTCGGATGTGGAATCGATCGCGACCGAGATCGCGGTGATGAAAAATGGTGCGCTGCTTACGATGGCGACGCCGGAAACGATGTTGCGGAAGTGCGAGGGGCACGTTTGGCAAAGCGTGGTCGCGTCCGAGCAATTCGATCAACTGCGGACGACGCTCAAGATATCGAGCGCAGTGCGAAAACCGGATGGCGTGCACATTCGATTCGTCGGACCATCGCCGGAGATCGCGGCCACCGCAGCGGAACCGGAATTGGAAGATGCGTTTCTTTATTTGATGAACTTCGGCGACGCAGATCAACCGGCGGCGGCGCCCCTATGATTGCTTCACTCTCGCGCATCGGCGCCATTGTCGGCGCGGATTTTCGCATTCGATTCCGACGCGTCTCGACGGTGATCGTGTTTCTGCTGTTGAGCGCGTTTGCTTATGTCTGGATTCCCGCGCCTTCCACGGGCCGGGCGCTCATCCAGATCAATGGTCATCGCGCCATCAATAACTCGGGCGCAATCGGTCTCGGCACGGCGTCGCTCGGGATGATTTTCGTCGGGCTTTTCGGTTTCTACGTTATCTCGAATGCGATTCGTCGCGACGTGATCACGCGATGCGGCGTCATCGCCGCCTCTACGCCGATGCGCTCAGGCGAATACCTGCTCGGCAAATTCCTCGGCAACGTCGTATTCCTCGCGACCTTCGTCTGCGGTTTTATGTTGAGCTCGATGGTAATGCTCACTGTCCGCGGAGAAGCGCGGCTCGAGCCATTCGTTTTTATCGAGCAATATTTGCTGCTTACTCCCGCCGCAATTGTCTTCGTCTCGGCGGTGGCGGTTCTCTTCGAATCGATTCCGTGGCTCGCGGGAAAGCTTGGCGATGTCATTTATTTTTTTCTTTGGATGGCGGTGATCGGTTTGGTGGTTGCGAATGAAACCAGCCACGGCCGGATAAATTGGGCGCGCTGCTTCGATTTCACCGGGTTCGGATTCATGATCGACCAGATGCAGCAGACATTGCATACGGAGTCGGTGTCGATCGGTGCGTCGTCTTTCGATCCAAAGAAGCCGGCGATTCTCTTTCACGGACTGACTTTGACGCGCGAGTGGGTCCTGCCGCGTCTGATCTCGATGCTGGCGCCGTTGGCGCTGCTCCCCATCGCGGCACTGTTTTTCCATCGCTTCGATCCCGTGCGAACCGGGCGCGTTGCCGGAAAGGGCAGAAAAAATTGGATCGGCAAAATTCAAAATCTTTTCAAACCACTGAGTCGACGTGCGGTTGGGTTTCTCACATTCCCAAGCCGCGGCGGCTCTTTCATCGGCGCGATGTGGACGGATGCCGCACTCACATTCACTCTCTTTCCGTTCGTATTAGTCGCGTTTGTCGGAATTACGATTGTGACTTGCTGCGCGCCGCTCGGCAAAACTTTGCCGATCGTGTTTGCGGCGCTCGGCGTCATCGTATCGGATGTAGCGACGCGCGATGTGCGTGCGGGAACGATGGCGAGCCTGCGATCGATCTCGCGGCTGCGCGAAAATTATGTTTGGTGGAAATTCGGTTCCACGAGCCTGCTTGCTCTCATTCTGTGCGCCGCACCGCTCGTTAGGGCGATGGCGCACGGACAGTTTGCGTTTGTCGCTCTCATCTGCGGAATCCTCTTCGTTGCTTCCATCGCAACAGCGCTTGGTGTGGCGACTGCGAACCCGAAGACATTCATCGTTGGATTTCTTACATTCTGGTATGTGGTCGTAAATGATCACGGGACGCATCCGATGCTCGATTTCGCGGGCTTCTACGGGCGATTTACTCCGATGAGCGTCGGTCTCTACGCCACCATTGGCGTAGTAGCGATCGCCGGTGTACAGTTATTTTATCGTACGCGCCTGGCGCGAATGTAATCGAGAGGGAAGATCTTCTTGGAAAGATGAGATTGAATGGATTGCGGGAGATTCGATTGTCTAAATAGATATGATAACTCGAAGCACTCTTCTGGTCGGGCTTATCGCGGCGGGGGCGTTTGCGTTTAGTCCGTTGGCTGATGCCCGTGGTCACGGTGGTGGTGGCGGATCTCATTCCCAAGGGCACTCAAGCGGGAGCTTTAATCGCGGCGGGGGATATAGCCGAGCAGGCAGCTTTCATCGAGGCGCCGGATTCAATCGCGGTGCTGGGTTTAGCCGCAACGGCCATTTCTATCACGGGCACTACGGGAACTATGGGCACCACGGACACCACGGACATTATCGGCATAACGGTGTCATCTACGTCGATCCCTTCTTCGATCCGTTCTATTACGGGTATGGCTACGGATATCCATACGGTTATGCATATGGCTATCCCGGGTACACCTCGTATTACTCGCAGCCGTCCTATTATGAAGGCGATTATGCCGGCGGAAATTATTCCGCGGAAGTAGATGTGCAGTCGGCACTGGCGGATCTTGGTTACTACGATGGGCCAATCGATGGCATCGTGGGCAGCGGAACTCGACGCGCCGTGCGCGCATTTCAGAGAGACAACGGACTGCCGGTTACGGGACGCATTGATCGTCGTTTGTTGAACGCGTTGCGCGCGAGTTAGGCGGCCGATAAGGGTGGATCGAGCAGTCCCTTGTCCGCCAGTCGGACGGACTCGTCCTGTGGCGAGCTCGATGTTTAATGTCGGCGAAGCCGAGTAATTTTGGCATTGCCCGAGGGACCGGCCGATCCACCTGCTTGACATCAAGGCCCGAGTTCTCGACGGCGAGTGTCGAGGGACTGGCCTAACCCTTCGATTCGACTAACCTATCGAGACTTTGCGTTCTTGATTACGGCGCGAATGTCTTTGGCCCACGCGTCCGCATCATCGCGTGGATAAAACGACCAGCTCAGAGCGGACTTGCCGCTGCCAGCGCGCAGAGCGATGCGATCGTGGTCGCGGCGAACTTCGTAGAAGCCGGTGGAGCGAGGCGTGATTTCGACGAGCGGTCGCCCATTCACATGAAGGAAAACACTTTCGCGCGTGACGATGATGGAGGCGCGCTTCTCATCCCAACCGGAATCGCGTTGGCCAGCGGGACGCGTCCGGCGGAAAGTGAGATCATCGGCGCGATGAGTGATTCCTTCTTTATCGAAACGCGCTTGCAGTTCCGGTGAAAGTTTGCCGGTCTTTTGGCAACCGACAGTGAGAAATACCAATAAAAGGCTAAGTACGAACCTACTCGTTAGGGCATTGTTTCTCGCCGCGTAAGAGGTCATTCGCTCGGGATCTCCGGTTTGGGAAGCGGCGAGGAAATTTCGATTCGGCTGACTTTTTCGCCCGGCGCACGTCTCGCATCCATCTCCACCTTTTGCTCGGGATCGGTGCGCGTCGTAAGAAACATGATCGTGGTAATGTTGCCATTACTGCTGATGTTGTTGCGAACGTGGTTGAGATTTCCGGCCGCAGTCGCGGCTGCTTCCCAGCCGTCAGCGAGCTCCTTTGGCGCAAGAGTCGAAGTGCCCGTTTGAATAATTTTCACTTCGTCGTCGACGATTTTCTTTACCGCCGGACCGGTTGCAGTGAATTGCGGCGTCTTTGGTGTCCAGTCGGGAAGAGCAGTCGGACCGGGCTCCGCGAGTTGTTTCTTCAGCGCAGCCTGAAGTTGTTCCTTCTCCTTCTTTTCCTGCGCTTCCATGCGCGCCAATTCTGCTTTCGATTCCGCCTGCATTTCCGCCATCGTCTTCTTCTTTCCCGGAGCGGGCGGGTTCTTTTCCTGCATTTTTGCGGCTTCGTTCTGCATGTCCTGCGCTTCTTTCAGCATCTTGGTTAGGTCGGTATCCTTCGTCGCGTCTTCCTGAGCGCTCAGCAATGGAGCGAAGAAAAAAGAAGTAACGGCAAGAAAAGAAAACAGCCGAAGTTTTGAATTCATGCGCCGAACCTAACAACTTCGAGAGCCGCGCGGCAATTGGAATTGAAGGGCCTCCCCTGCGAATGATGGAAAGTTCTTTTGCCCATGTGAGCATCGACAATTCGTGGAGCTAATGGGTAATGTCATTAGTCATGGATTCAAACACCCTCCCTCCGCCCCTGCCGACTAAAGATCGAAAAGTTGGTTTGGTGATTTTCGGCGTCCTGACCGTTTTAATGGGATGCTTCTGCGCGCTTCTTGTACCGCTGTTGATATTGGGAATGACAATGGCGGAACACAGTGCCAATCCTCCGCCACCGTCTAACGTTAGTTTGGTACCCGTTGGGCTTCTGTATGGATCGCTGGCCGTTGTGCTCATTTGGCTCGGCGTTGGTTCGATGATGGCGCGACGTTGGGCTCGCGCGCTCCTTGCCATATGGTCCTGGTCCTGGCTCATCGCCGGCGTCATGGGCATGGCCACGATGATTATCATGGCGCCGCAAATTTTTGAAACCATTCGAAGCGCTCAGCGTCCGGGACAACCCGATGTCTCCCTTCTCATGCTGATACCAATCATAATGATGGGATTCATGTTCATCGTCCTACCCTTGATTTGGGCACTGTTTTATGGCGGAAGAAACGTGAAAGCGACATGCGAGGCGCGCGACCCGGTCGTCCGATGGACTGATCGTTGTCCGCTGCCAGTTCTCGCAATCAGTCTTTGGCTCGGAGTTGGAGGGTTAATGATGCTTTTCATGCCAATGTTCCATTCCGTCGCCCCATTTTTCGGAGTGCTCATTTCCGGCGCTGCTGGTAGCGCGCTCTACCTCTTCATGGCAGTTCTCTGGATTTATTGTGCGTGGACTTGTTACCGTCTTGATCGCCGCGGCTGGTGGATAGTCGTCGCCGCGATGATCCTCTTTTCTGTTTCCAGTTTTGTCACCTATTCGCGACACGATCTTAACGAGGTGTATTCGTTGATGGGCTATCCACAAGCGCAGATCGCGGAGATACAGAAGACAGGATTAATCGGGAACCGGACGCTGCGGTGGACCGCGTTGGTGTTCACTATCCCCTTTCTCGGATATCTGTTATGGGTTCGGAAGTTTTTTGCTAGTGCGCCGCGCATGGCAGGCGAGGGGTAGTTCCTGATTCGGTTTATTAATTGTTTCGCGCATGGCGACCGTGCGTCGCCCCCAAATCGCACTTCAGTGGGCGGCTCGTAGTCGCTGCTGTAGCTCTCGCACACCAAGCGTGACGCCAATTTTTTGTCCGTTATGCAAGAGGGCAAAATGTTGGTGCGTGCGCGTCGCCTGCAGTTCCTGAATGCGGGAAAGATTTACGATGGCAGAGCGGCTCACGCGCAAGAAACTTGTGGGATCGAGTTGGCTGGAAAGCGCAGACATGGTGGCGCGAAATAGATAGCCCTTCGCGCCTACATGCAGAATGGCGTAATTCCCGTCAGCTTCGATCCAGTCGATCTGTTCCGGCGCGATGAAGCTCGTAGTCTGACCGCTGCGAACCTGAAAGCGGGCTGCTTTTTCAGGAACGACATCCGGGACGCGCCGCGAAAGAAATTCAGTCGCGCGCGCAATTGTCGCGGCTAGCCGCTCGGGGGCCACCGGCTTAAGCAAATAATCCAGCGCACACGCCTCAAAAGCGCGAATGGCGTAATTGTCGTAGGCGGTTACAAAAACTGCAGCGGCGTGCTTCGGTTGAGTTCGTCAATGACATCGAAGCCATTCATCCCGGGCATCTGAATGTCGAGGAAGAGCAGATTCGCTTTTCTTCTTGGGTAACCGGCGATCGCACTCTTGCCGTCACCGTATTCGTCGAAATTTCGACTTGTGGGTGCCTGGCACGGAGACGGCGAAGCTGATCGCGCGCGATCGGTTCGTCATCGACGATGATTGTGCGAGCTTCATCACGATGAGCGAAAGGGATCGGTGATCTCGACGGTGAATGCGGCTTTGTTATGAACCGTCATGGTTGCGTCCGCGCACGAAAAATTCTTGAGACCAACGAGAGAATGAGCCAACCACACCGACGCTGCTAAAATCGCGATCGCACAGACGATTACGCCAGCCAAGAGAATACGGTCTTGTCGGCGCGCGCGCCGGGCGGCTTCGGCGTAGGGAATACGCGTGAACGTGACCATCGTGTAGAGCGGCAGATAAATTCCCGGGAGGAAAGCTTCGAGCGAGTGGTCGAGTTTCTTCTTCGCTCGAAATATTTTCGACGCGGTCTTATCGCGCATCTCGATGAAATTTTGCACGGCGAGATCGGCGAGCGCATCGGCGTTCTTCTTTTCGCCTAACGAAATATTCGGAGAATGCGCGCTCCCGGTCGTTAGGGAATTCGGCGAGACATTCGTCGAGCACGACGCAATCTTCGAAGGCGGCGTTCATTCCCTGGCCGTAGAAGGGAACGACCGCATGCGCGGCATCGCCGACGAGCGCGACCTTGTCTTTGTAGAACCACGGCGCGCAGCGAATCGTCACGAGCGAGCCCGTGGGATTGTCGCGGAAATCTTCGAGTAACGTTGGCATGAGCGGCACGGCGTCAGGAAATTCTTCGTCAAAGAAACGGCGAACATCATCGTCGTTCGTTGTCGATTCAAAGCTGCGTGGACCTTTGAATTCCCAGAAGAGCGTGCAGGTGAACGAGCCGTCCGGATTCGGCAGCGCGATCATCATGAAACTTTTGCGTGGCCAGATATGAAGCGCGTTTTTTTCCATGCGCCACGAACCATCCGGCGCCGGCGGGATCGTCAGCTCTTTGTAACCGTGAGCGAGATAACTTTCGTCGTATTCGAAATGGTCGAGCTTTTTCTGCATCGCCTGGCGCACGGCGGAGAATGCGCCATCAACGCCGATGACCGCATCGGCCGTTGCGACGAGCGACTCGTTAGTCTCGGTGTTGACGAGTTGCGCCGAGGCTGAATCAAGATCGACATCGGTGCATTTGTGATTGAACCGCACGCGCACGTTCGGATAACGCTGCGCCGCTTCGATCACGGTCGTGTTGAGCGCGGCGCGACCGATCGAGTTGATGCATTTGTTAGGATCGACATCGTATGGCGCCAAATGCAGTTCGCCCGATCTGTCGTGAATCATGCGACCGCGCATTGGTATGGCGTGCTGCAAGACTTCTTTAGCGAGGTCCAGCTGCTCGAGCGCGTGAATGCCGCGCGTGGAAAGCGCGAGGTTTATCGAGCGACCGCCGACGATATTGCCTTCGCGCGGATCAGCGCGTCGTTCGTATAGATCGACCTCGTATCCGCGCCGTCCCAAATACGCCGCGAGTAATCCACCGGCGAGGCCGCTGCCGATGAGAATGGTTTTGTTTCCCATGCAGCAGAATGGTTAACCGCGGATGCCGCGGATATCACGAACTTAAAATTCAGGAACTTGCTGGATCGGCGATTAGCCCGACGACATAATCGCAATCGAGAATCCTCATGAAAATTTTGTCACTGAACGTTGGATTGCCGCGGGAAGTAAAATGGGACGGTAAAATTATCACGACAGGAATTTTCAAGAACCCCGTCGAGGGACCGGTCATGTTGCGGAAGTTAAATCTCGATGGCGATCAACAGGCCGATCTCACTGTTCACGGCGGCGTTAGCAAAGCCGTTTACGCTTATCCTTCGGAGCACTACGGCTATTGGCGAACGGAGTTGCCGGGAGTGGATTTGCCCTGGGGAATGTTTGGAGAAAATTTTACGACGGAAGGATTGGCTGAGTCGGCGGTTTACATCGGAGACAAATTTCGAATCGGCGATGCGGAGGTGCTGATCACGGAACCACGAATGCCCTGCTACAAGCTGGGGATAAAGTTTGGCCGTCCAGATATCATCAAACGCTTTCTGGCGAGCCGGCGCACCGGCTTCTATTTCGCCGTTGTGCGCGAAGGGATGGTTGGTGCTGGAGATGCGATGGAATTAATTGGCCGAGAGCAACAGGACATCAGCGTAGCTGACATCACGCGTCTTTACGCTTTTGAGAAGAACGATGTGAAATCATTACGCCGAGCTCTCGAAGTAGAATCGCTGCCGGAGAGTTGGAAGGGGTATTTTCGACACCAGCTCGAAAAGCAAAAGAACTAGCACTTGGATGTCACCGATGGTCTGACAGGATTTTGGCGAAGCGCCAGACTTCGTGGAAGGTGTTGTAGAGTGGAGTCGGCGCCGCGCGCACCACGTTCGGCTCGCGGAAATCGCATTTCACGCCGGCGGCCTCGAGTTTTTTGAATAACTCTTTGGGATGTTCGTGAACAAGAATTGAAAGCTGGCAGCCGTGCTCGTTAGGATCGCCGGGCGTAATGACAGTAAAGAGTTTCGATGGCGCGTTCTGCAAAAGAAATTGGAGATATCCCGTCAGTTTGACCGACTTCGCGCGCAACGGTTGCATGCCGCCGGCTTCGTCGAAGATCGAGAACGACGCACGCAACGGCGCCATGGAGAAAATCGGAGGGTTGCTGATCTGCCATCCATCTGCTGATGGGACAGGAATGAACTCCGGCTCGAGCTGCATACGAAAGCGCGTATTTGGGTCGTTGCCAAACCAACCGGCGAAGCGCGGTAACTCGGTGTTGGTCGCATGTCGCTCGTGCAAGAATGCGCCCGCCACCGCACCGGGACCAGAGTTCAGATATTTGTAGGAACACCAGATTGCGAAATCGACATTCCAATCATGCAATGACAACGGCACATTGCCGGCGGCGTGGGCGAGATCGATCCCGACAGTGATGCCACGTCTCTGAGCTGTCGTGGTGATTCCGGGAATGTCGAACAGTTGACCGGTAAAAAAATTGACTCCTCCGATCATAACCACGGCGAGCTCGTCGGCATGTTTATCAATCGTCGCCACGATGTCTTCCTGTCGAACGGTGAATTCGCCTTTGCGCGGCCGCGCCAGCACGAGCGCCTCGTTAGGCTCATAACCGTGATGAGCAATCTGCGTCTTGATCGCGTAGGTATCGGAAGGAAATGCCGGCTCCTCCATCAGAATTTTGAAGCGCGATTTCGTCGGACGATAAAACGTCGCCATCATCAGGTGAAGATTCACCGTCAGACTGTTCATGCAGATGACCTCGTTAGGCTGCGCCCCGACGAGGCGTGCCGCCGGTTCACGCAAAGTTTCGTGATATGAATACCAGGGCGTTTTTCCTTCCAGATGCGCGTCGAGGCCGAGCGTTGCCCAATCATCCAATTCCTCTTCGACGATCTTTCTCGCCGATTTCGGCATCAGGCCTAACGAGTTTCCGGCGAAATAAATGAGCGGCCTGCCCTCTTTACCGAGCGGCAGGCTAAATTTTTCGCGAAAACGACCCAACGGATCTTCTCGGTCGAGTTGATATGCGAAATCCTCGTCGGTGGAGAAACTCATCATACAGGCACGAGGGAACGTTCAACGCCCGACGCCCCACGTCTACTGCAAACGGAGCAGTTCACCATTCGGACCCGGAATGGTTATTCGCTCGGTTAATCCGGAATTTTTGATATCGAGAGCCGCGGCCGGGGCGGCCGCGGCGACTCGAAATAGATTAGGGTAATCCGGTTCCGGAAAACGATTTAACGGCGGATATATCGGTGCTATTGATGGAACCGTCGACCACCACGTCCTCCCGGAAATTGCTGCCGTCTACTGCATGTCCCGACTGTGCTTTGGTCTCGGAAACGTCGGTCGGCAGTCACGCTCTTGTTACCCGATGTGTCGCCCGCCAATACATTCATGTTCACTGCCGTATCGGCTAAGACCTGAGCGAAGATATCCGTCACACCGCTTAAGGTGACGGTGAGCTTCTGCACATTCGTCACGCCGGCCAGGTTCACGGTAATCGTATTGTCCACAATAGGACTGCCGGTAATGTTGCCAGTCCCCTGTGTAATGCTGGCGTTGCCGCTCACGATGTTATTGCTAAAGGTAACGACAATCGTGTAATTGCCGTTCGCACCGCCGCTGCGACACTCGACGCCGGGTTCACCGCTCAGCGGTAGATCAATATCGAAGGCTCCCGCAGCGCCGTGCGTCTTGCGCGAAACGGCCGTTAGGGTCTCCAATGCATTACACATATCCGGAGTAGGGGCTTGGATCTGGACGTTGATTGGCGCACCTGTTTTGAAGAATCCCACTGTCGCATTCGCGGTCTGCGGCGGTTTGTTGGAGTCGAAACGAAAATTATACAGCGTGCCCCAGCGAATGGCGTTCGCGTTCTGGTTTTGCGCAAAGGTCTCCGAACTCCAGCTTACATTGGTAGCGGTCTGATTCGGACTCCATGGCGGTGCTGCTATATCCGGCGCTACCTAAAGTTCCATCGTTGGCGAACGCAGGCTGCTGAGGCGGAGCATGGAAACCGAGATTGCTAACCGTAACGCCGCAACCTAGCGGCACACTGAAGGATTGAATCGCGCGATCGAGGTTTTCGTTGTAGACCGCGTATTCATAATGCCAAACACCGGCGGATGGATTTGTCACTTTGTAGCCAACCATACCGATTCCGTCGTTTCCAGGATCTGGCTCGAACGTATTGGTTGCCGCTCCGGTCCAGGCAGTGATCGCGGGCTTCGTTCGGACGGTCGCTCCATTTGCAGTAAACGTGAAGCTCGTCGTCCCCGAGGGAGTGAATTGGCGGTAGGATACATTGTTATACATGTTGCATTCGCCAGGATGAGCCTGGCACCAGACACTTTCATGCGGGGTGACATACTGGCCTTCTGCAAAATAGGTGGCGCCCGGGTTCGAGGCGGGGGCCAAATCGCTCACGGCTACGAGCAATCGATGCGACGTGCCTGTGTGCGAGTGGCCGCTATGATTGTTCGGGTTAGTACTACCGGAATCTCCGCGGGGATAGGCACCGGTAAACGGATTGATCCAGGCGCGCGAACCCAAACCGGATTGGCCGTAGTTCAAGCTCGCCGAATAAGGATCGGAGCATCCTGAGCCGAGATGACTGCCGCCAGTGCCGTTGCAGCCAAGGGAACAGACGTTCTGCGTTAATGCGGTGAAGGCATGTTTGCACCAGGATTGTCCGATTTGTTCGAAACGTTCCGTGTTATCAGACCCACCGCTCATTCTGTACATGTTTTGCGGGATGACCGGGTGGTCATTGGCCGGCAACGCAAACCAATCCAGGTCCACGACACCGGCGTTGCAAGAGGTCGTTCCCACTCCCAGGCCAACAAAGCCTGTAACGCTACCACCCTGCTCCACAGAGGGAAGATCTCCAACAATTACGTCAGGGCCGGGAGTCGTTCCGTTCTCAGGGTGCATCGGCGGCATTGAGGCGGATTTGATTGTTCCATCAACCAGTTTATCGACCTCAATCGGATACACGGTCATGGTGATGGAAATCTTCCCTGCGATCGAGTTGGCCGAGGAAGGATGGCCAAGCTTCGCGGCAAACTCTTCGGAAAGCTGAAGCCTGCCATCTTTGATATTTAAGACGTGCTTGCTTGCATCGTAATCATAGGAATGCCCGGAGATATTGAAAAACCTGAATCCGGTCTTGCCATCACGCACGACCAAATCAAAAGCCTCGGTCGAATCGAGTTTCTCGACAACAAGTTGATTAGCAGATGCCTTCAACCAAGCAGGGAAGGCCGCCGAATTTTTCGCGAACCAAGTCCATCGAGCCCGCTGTCGGGTCCGCGGAGTACGTTATTGAAAACAAGCGCGGTGAAGAAAGAGCTCGGGCTCACGGAAAAGCTCAAGGTCTCCGCTTTTGATCCTTTGGCGGCAGAGAGATCTCCACCGAGTCGGGCCAAATCCAAGTCCATCGTAACTATCCCGTTCGATGGAATCATCTTCTCCAGAATTCCAGTCTCAACTTGCTGCTTTGCTTCGGCAGATCGCGCTGACGTGACTAGCGAAACTGGCGCCGAGAACCAAAAGCGTTGGAAATACGAAACGACTCAACATTTTTTGTAACATCTGATTTAATCCTCCCCTTTCACAGGCCGACGTGACCTGTAATAGTATAATTTCCTATCTGGTTTTTGGAAAAGTGGAATACTTTTTTAGAGAATTTTTAAAAAAAAGCTCGATAGGTGAGGCTTGAGGATGTTCAGGGGGCTTTCTCGACATTGAGAAACGAGTGAAAAGTGGCTGTGATAGTCGGAGGGTGGGGAACCACGGTTTGATCGATCTTCCCGCCCGCAGGAGCCTGCCGGGCCAGCCAAGCGGCATTCGAAAATCAAGGACCAGCCGTTGGCGCGGGGCCGTCCTCCTGGGCGTTAATTTGCTCATGGTCGCGCACATCATTCAGTGGCGAATAACGGGCCGGACCATTTCCCCGATCGAGCCCTCCGAGACCATGCATACCCTGCAGCGCGGGAGCGGTTAACGCCGGATTCATCTTCTTTGCTCTGGCGATCCTGGCGACGTTGATTTTCGGCCGTTTCGTCTGCGGCTGGGGTTGTCACATTCTCGCCCTGCAGGATTTCTGTGGCTGGCTCTTGAAGAAGATGCGAATCAATCCAAGGCCGTTTCGGTCGCGGCTTTTGGTCTACGTTCCACTCCTCGCCGCCCTCTACATGTTTGTTTGGCCCACCGCGTATCGATACTTTTTCAGCACAGAGCCCGGACCGCTTATCCCAAAATTCACCAATCATCTCGTCACGAGTGATTTTTGGGCGACTTTTCCTTCGGTCGCGGTTGCCATTCCCTTTCTCGCAATTTGCGGATTCCTGACCGTCTGTTTCCTCGGGCAAAAAGGCTTCTGCACTTACGCCTGCCCATACGGCGGGTTTTTCAGTCTCGCGGATAAGCTGTCGCCTTGGAAAATCCGCGTCACCGACGCGTGCAATCAATGCGGCCACTGCACGGCAACATGCACCTCGAATGTCCTCGTCCACGCCGAGGTAAAAGTTCACAAGATGGTGGTCGATCCGGGCTGCATGAAATGCATGGATTGCATCAGCGTTTGCCCTAACGACGCTCTCTATTTGGGCTTTGGAAAGCCGTCTGTCGCCATTCCAAAATCGAGCGCGATAAAAAGAAACTATTCTTTAACATGGCCGGAGGAAATTTTCGGAAGCGTGGTGTTTCTGGGAAGTTTTCTCGCCGTTCGGAGTGTTTATGGACTTGTGCCATTCCTGATGGCGCTTGGTTGTGCCGCAGTCACAACGCTTCTCGCACTAAAAGCCTGGCGATTATTCGCGACGAAAGATGTCTTTCTCCATCAATTCAATTTGAAATCTGCGGGAAAAATTCACGGCGCCGGCTGGGCTTTTCTCGCCTTCGCAATTTCGTGGATTGGTCTGAATGCGCACAGCGGTTGGATTCGCTACCACGAATACGAAGGCGAGCGAGCATTTGAAAAACTCCAGGTCCCCGACGAACTCGCGCTCGCCCAACTGAATCCCAAACCCTGGCTTAGCCCGATTGATCGCGAAAATATCTCCGCTGGAGAGAAGCATTTTCAGGCGGCTACGAACTTCGGGCTTTTTGCGAATGGCGATTCATTATCGAAACTCGCGTGGTTCGAGTATCTCTCCGGCGATGCAGAGCAATCTGTCGCGCGTCTCGGCCAGGCCGCAGATTATCAGAAAGGTCAGGCCAAAGCGCTGAGCCTTTATTACCGCGGAACGATTCTCAATCGTTTGGGTCGTTACGAGCAGGCGCAGACAAGTCTCGATGCAGCCTTGAACGAGCGACCGGATTTGATTCTTGCTCGCGAAGAAAAAGGTGAATCGCTATGGCAACTAGGTCGCAAGCCGGAAGCCGTCGCGGTGTGGACCGACGCGGTGCAACGCAACGCAAACCTTGCTTTGACGAACAATGAACTCGCGGGCGCCCTGCAATCGCAAGGCCGAGTCGAAGAAGCTTCGGCTTATGAAGAACGAGCGGATCAAGCGACTCCGGACGATCCGTTTTACCATTGGATGATCGGCCGTCGCCTGCAAAATCTCGGCATGACCCACTTGGCCGAAAAGCACTTTCAGCGAGCGACTCAGCTCGATTCGACAAACCAATTGCACCGCAACTGAGTAAGCTGCGCAAATCAGTTCGGACAAGTCTTCGCCCGAACAAATAGGGACAATCCTTCCTTCGCTTTTCAAGGATGGGTATTGCCGTTAACTGGCGACCTGCATCAATTCGATGGTTACCCCATCAGGATCGCGAACATAGACAACGCGTCTTCCGGCGTTTGGCCCGGATGCGAGTGTTTGCGGCTCGCCCGCAGCTTTCCAACCCGAGGCCGCAATCGCATTGAGAGCAGCGTCGAGATTATCAATCGTTAGGGCAACATGAACAGATCCGACATCGCATGGTCGAGGACTTAGATGTTTTCGATCGGGCGGCGCGTGATATTGCAACAGCTCGATTTTGTGTCCGGGCGCCTTGAGAACAGCGATCGAGATTTCCGCGCCAGGCACTCCAGTAATCTCGCAGGCAAGCGTGCCCGTTTGGTGCGTGCGATGTGAAAGTTCGAAGCCGAGAACATCGCGCCAAAACGACAGTGAGCGCTCGAGGTCTTTCACTGTTATGCCGGTGTGATCGGCTGCGATGATGCGAAACGATGCGTTGTTCATGTCTTGGCAAAGTCTAACGCCCGACGCCGAACGTCCAACGCGCAATTCCGGGGAGCGCACGCGCCTCGCGTGCTGTTTGCGGCGCCCTCGCCGCAAAATTGTTAGGGCAAACACTTTCGTTCGGCGAGGCGCCGAACGATGCACGCGAGGGCGCGTACGCTCCCCGGAATTATTCCAATGCCGCGATTACCTTGAGTTCGATCGCGATCGGTGTCGGTAATGCGGTGATTTGAATCGTCGTGCGTGTCGGATTTGGTTTGCCTTCACCGGCGAAATATTCCGCGTAGAGTTTATTGTAGATGGGAAAGTCCTTCTTCATGTTCGTGAGGAAGACTGTGACATCGACGATATCGTTCCAACTCGCGCCGGCATCTTCCAGAACGAGCCGCACATTTTCGAAGACCGCGTGGCACTGCTTCTCGATATCGTAGCTTGCGATATTGCCTAACGAATCAAGCGTGACGCCGGGAATTTCCTTGCTCCCGCGCACGCGCGGTCCGATGCCGGAGAGAAACAAAAGATTGCCGACACGTTTTGCGTGCGGAAACGCCCCCACTGGTTCTGCCGCGCGTTTACTTTCGAAGGATTGGCTCATCTCGATCTAGATTTACACAATTTTTTTCTGGAATGAACAACGAAGATTACTGGCACGAGATGGAGCCATCCTCATTGGAAAAATCGGTGGGATGCGACGTCGGCGACTCTCTGTAATCAACTCGCGACGATCGTGCTTGATAACTGAACAGTGTTCAGTATAGTGAACACTGTTCATGTTAGCAGAAGCAAGACGAAAACGTTACCGGCAGGAGACGCGATCAGAAATCCTGATCGCGGCGCGCGAAATCTTCGTGCGCAACGGATTCGAAGGCTTTTCCATGCGCACCCTCGCGCGCTCCGTCGGATGCTCGCCCGCTGCGATTTATCTGCACTTCACGAGCAAGGAAGAGCTCTTCGAGATTCTTGTGGAGGAAAGCTTCGTCCACTTGTACGACGCGCTTGCTATCCTGCTGAAAGAACGAGGCAAGGATCCGGTGCGGCAATTAAAGCGCGGCCTGCGCCTCTACGTGGAATGGGGATTGAAACATCCCAGCGAATACCAAATAGCCTTCGTCGTTCGAAATCCTACGAAGAAGCCGTACCGGACTCATCGCGCTTTCGATCTTGCGCGCGCCCTGGTGAAACTTTGTCTGGGCAATTCCAAGACCGCCGGTGGCGAATTGGAATTGCGCACCCAGGCGTTGTGGGCCGCAACGCACGGCATCACTTCCCTTCTCACGCAGAGACCCTCTTTTCCCTGGGTCTCGAAACAACGTCTGATCGATCACGTGATCGACACCGCTGTGCAAGGCGCGCTCGGGCCAACGAAGCGTCAGAGATCAAACGGAAAAAATTAGAAGGACGCTTATGCAAACGAAACTCGAAACACCTGAGAAAAAATCCCAGGCAACATTCTTACTCGGAGCGACGAGAACCGGCTCTTGGATTTCTTTGCTCGTCGCAATTCTTCTTCTGCCGTTTGCCAATGGAGCAAACGCCATCGCGCTGGCTGCATGGTTGGCTCCGCTTTTTTTGCTGCGGTTCATTCGAGGGCAGCGGATCATTGTCGGCGCTCCCTTGGTCCTGGCGGTGCAAATCGCCACGCTCGCAATCCAGTATCGCGGCATGGTGCCTTTTCCGACGCCTATCTACATAGCCGTGATGGTCTTTTATGGCCTCTGTTTCACTCTGCCGTATTTGGGCGACCGGCTTTTGTCGCACCGACTCCCCGTGTTTCCGGGCACGCTCGTTTTCCCGCTGATTTTGACATCAATTGAATATCTCATCTCGCTCGGCCCGTTCGGAACATGGTTTGCGACCGCATATTCGCAGTACGGTAACCTGGCGTTGCTCCAAATGCTTTCGATCACCGGCCTCTGGGGTATCACGTTCCTGATCGGATGGACGGCCTCGGCGGGAAATGCGTTATGGGAGGAGTGGACCATTTCGCGACGCGTCCCGCGGGTTGCGACGATCTGCGCTTTGGTTGTCGTCATCACGATGCTCGCCGGTGGTGCGCGTCTTGCGCTCTTCCCGCCCGCAGGAAAAACGGTCCGGGTGGCGACGCTTTCAGGGATCAACAGCAAATTGCATCCTGATCCGAAAGTCATTGGACGCTTCTTCCGTCACGAAGCGCTCACACCTGAAGAAATTGCGACGATTCGGAAAAACGCG
This sequence comes from uncultured Verrucomicrobiae bacterium, assembly GCA_963758535.1. Taxonomy (GTDB): domain Bacteria; phylum Verrucomicrobiota; class Verrucomicrobiia; order Chthoniobacterales; family UBA10450; genus JBBQFI01. The sequence continues at coordinate 102,180 of CAVWVT010000009.1, forward strand.
GCTGCGATTGACAATGACTTGCTGAACCGAAGCGAGCGCGAAGCAAAAGCTGGAGCCCGCATCATCTTCTGGGGCGAGGCGAATGCGCCGGTGCTGAAGGAAGATGAGAACGATCTCATCCGGCGCGGCGGGATCCTCGCCAAGGCCAACGGCATTTATCTCGGAATGGTGCTGGCCAGCTGGCATCTGGAAACAACGCCGCCTCTCGAAAACAAGATCGTTCTCGTTCAACCCGACGGCATTCCTGCCTGGGAATTTTTTAAAGCGCATCCAGTACCCGGTGGTGAGGCAGCGATCTCCATTCGGGGCGATGCAAAGTTACGCGCGCTTGATACTCCATACGGGCGGCTGAGCTCGGTCATCTGTTTCGACGCCGACTTTCCGCAACTTCTCGGACAGGCGGGACGACTGCGAACCGACATATTGCTCGATCCGTCTAACGATTGGAAAGCGATCGACCCATGGCATACCAGGATGGCGAGTTTTCGCGCAATCGAACAAGGGTTTAACCTTGTCCGGCACACGAGCCAGGGTCTCTCTGCTGCTTTCGACTACCAGGGTCGACAGTTGGCATCGATGGATCATTACCTCGCAACCGATCGAGTTCTTGTTGCACAAGTTCCGATTCGCGGAACGCGGACCGTCTACTCGCTGCTGGGAGATTGGTTTGCCTGGGCGTGCCTTGTTGGGCTGACAGTTGTGGTGATTCTTGGAGTAAAATCTCGCTCTTCGCTGCGCTCATCAAACATCCCGTCGGGCTAACCTCCCGCGATCGCGCCCATGATAAAGAACGGCTCGGTGCCTTTTGCGATGGCGTCGGGCAACGCCGCATCCGCCGATTCATGCGACACATCTTCTCCGCAGGCGAAAAACCTAACGAGTGGTCGCCGTTGTTGCGTCGCATGATCGCGGATGGTTCCGCGCAACACCGGGTATTCTTTTTCGAGCGCGTCGATGACCGCGCGCGGGGTCACATTTCCATCGAGATTTAATTGCAGCTCATCGCCGACATGCGCCAGCGTGCGCAAATGATGCGGAAGCACGACGCGAATCATTGCAGCGTTTGCGCCTCAACCGAAAGAACCGCCGGCAGATCACGCACGATCGCGTTCCACGTGTCGCCGGAATCGTTTGATCCATAAACCTGTCCACCCGTCGTGCCGAAATAGATTCCGCATTGATCGAGCGAATCCACCGACATCGCATCGCGAAGCACATTCACATAGCAATCGCGTTGCGGCAGACCTTTCGTGAGTTCTTCCCATTCGTTGCCGCCGCTCCGGCTGCGATAAACGCGCAATTTCCCAGAGGGCGGAAAATGCAACGAGTCGCTCTCGATCGGAACGACATAAATCGTCTCCGGTTCATGTGCGTGAACATCGATCGGGAATCCGAAATCGCTCGGCAAATTCCCGCTGACCTCGCGCCACGAGTCGCCCGCGTCGTCGCTCCGCATCACGTCCCAATGTTTTTGCATGAAAAGGGTATTCGGTCTCGACGGATGCAGCGCGATGCGATGCACACAATGGCCAACCTCCGCGTTCGGATCGGGAATGTATTGCGAATGCAAACCACGATTGATCGGCTTCCATGTCGCGCCGCCATCATCTGTGCGAAACGCACCTGCCGCTGAGATCGCGATGAAAATTCGTTTCGGATTTTTCGGATCGATCAGAATCGAATGCAGACACATTCCGCCCGCGCCCGGCTGCCATTTCGGTCCGGTGTCGTGTTTGCGCAGGCCCGACAATTCCTTCCACGAGGTGCCGCCATCTTTCGATTCGAATAACGCTGCGTCTTCGACACCAGCGTAAACATGATCCGGATCGCCTAACGAGGGTTCAAGATGCCAGACGCGCTTGAATTCCCACGGGTGCTGCGTCCCGTCGTACCACATGTGCGTTCCCGGCACGCCGTCATAGACGAACTTGTTGCTCTCGCCTTTTGGCATTCCGTCCGGCGTCGTTTCCATTCCGCCGCCCGGCGTCTCCCACGTTTTTCCGCCATCGCTCGAGCGCTGAATGATCTGTCCGAACCACGCGCTCGTCTGCGACGCGTAAATTCTGTTCGGATCAATCGGCGAACCTTTGACGTGATAAATTTCCCATCCTGCAAAGTGCGGTCCGTCAATTTTCCAATCCTTGCGCTTCGCATCCGAAGTCAGAACGAACGCGCCTTTGCGCGTGCCAACCAGCAATCGTACTCCGCTCATGCATGAATTTGTAACCGCAGATTCCACGGATGAAAGCGGATTTGTTGGTTCGGCTAAGATTGAAGCGGATAGAAAACGGTTCGGATTACCGGATCGCTGGCGAGTGAGGGATGTCCGATTCGAACGGGCGGCTTTGACGAACAGCCGCTATTTCGCGATGCAGACGTTTTTTGGTTCCGTGAAGAAACGCAGCGCTTCTTCGCCGCCTTCGCGGCCGACGCCGCTTTGTTTCATGCCGAAGGGAACGCGCGGACCAATCGCGTCAACTTCCATGTCACTTCTTGTGCGGAGGTTCTTCCCTCACGGTCAGCGCATCCTTGGCACCGATATCTTCCGTCCATTTGTTGGCATCCTCCACGGTCGGATGCGACCGGTCTTCGTCGCCTCGGCGCGTTATCAGGTCGGCAAAGATTTTTCGAACGTCGTAGCCAAAACGGCGCGATCGTTGTTCGCGAATCCGTCGCACCTCGGCCACGATCGGATCTTCATTCATAAGTTAAAACTCCCATCAGTTCTTCGGGGGTGCAAACCCTCGGAAGCTTGAAACCCGCTGTCGCCGCGATCGGTTCCAGACGATCCAAAAGTTGGGCATTGGCCAGGTGAGCACAGTTCCACGTCACGAGGTATTTCACTTTGCCAACCGTTGCGATGGCGAGATGCGCCGCGTCGCCAGCCGCTTTTGCGGGCAACGCATCCACGAGGAATGCCTCGGCGAGGCACTCTCCTTCCGTTGTCGCTGCCAACTTTGGAATGTTTTCCAGCGCTTTCAGCCGCAGAGCCGCCTGCTCTGGGTCACCATCGCCCGCCTCATCCAGTACGACATCGGAAATAAAGCAGGCGAAGAGCGGTCGACGTCGATCCCACCATTCGCGGGTTAGTTGCTGGTGGGCAGCGACAACCACATCCTGACTCGGATGTGAAACGAGATAACTCACAACAGTTGTCTCGATGTAAACGGTTTCCATTTCGCGGTGCCGGGTTCGTTCACTTCGCGATGCAGACGTTTTTCGGCTCGGTAAAAAAGCGGAGCGCTTCTTCGCCGCCTTCGCGGCCGACGCCGCTTTGTTTCATGCCGCCGAAGGGAACTCGGAGATCGCGCACGAGCCAACAGTTTACCCAGACGGTGCCGGTCTGAATCAGTTCCGCGACGCGGTGGGCGCGACTTAGGTTTTGTGTCCAGACGCTCGAGGAAAGCCCGTAATCGACGTCGTTGGCGTAGCCGATTACTTCTTCTTCCTTGTCGAACGGCGTGATGGAAACGACGGGGCCGAAAATCTCTTCGCGATTCGTGCGACATGACACCGGCAAATCGGTGATGACCGTTGGCGCGAAAAAATAACCGTCGCGACAGCGTTCGTTAGGCGGTGGTGGCGCGGAGCCGCCGATAGCGATTTTGCCGCCCTCCTTTTGCGCGAGATCGACGTAGAACTTCACTTTATCGAGCTGCATTTTCGAGACGATGGCGCCTTGCTCCGTTTTTTCATCGAGGGGATCGCCGATTTTTAGTTTCGAAACTTTCTCGACAAAGCGCCCAAGGAATTTTTCGTAGGCCGGTCGTTCGACAAAGACGCGCGAGCCGCAGAGACATACCTGACCCTGGTTTGCGAATGACGATCGCACACTGCCGGCGATGGCGGCATCGAGATCGGCGTCGGCAAAAATGATGTTTGGGTTTTTGCCGCCAAGTTCGAGCGAAAGTTTTTTGAAAAGCGGAGCGCCGGCTTCTGCGACTCGGCGACCAGTGAGTGTCCCGCCAGTGAAGGAGATCGTGCCAATCTTCGGATGGGCTGTGATCGCGGCTCCAACATTTAGTCCTGTTCCATGAACGACATTGAGCACGCCTTCAGGCAATCCGGCCTCCTGACAAATTTCACAGAGCAGGTGTGCGGTCATCGGCGTGAGCTCGCTGGGCTTGGCGATGGCGGTATTCCCAACTGCGATCGCAGGCGCAATTTTCCAGCTCAACAAATAAAGCGGCAGATTCCACGGCGAAATCAGACCAACAACGCCGCGCGGTTGGCGCAGTGTGTAGTTGAACGCGATGCCGTCCATGATGTGCGCCTCATTTTCGGTATGCAGAATGGCCGTCGCGAAAAATCGGAAATTGCTGGAGGCACGGGGAATGTCGAGTGAACGCGCGAGCGTAAGCGGCTTGCCGGTATCGATCGATTCCGCGCGTGCGAGTTTTTCCAGATCGCGGTCGATCAAATCCGCTATGCGCAGGAGAATGCGCGAACGCTCCGCCGTCGGCGTACGCGACCAATCGGTAAATGCTTTCTCCGCAGCGACAACGGCGAGCTCGACGCCACGCAAATCGCTGTCTGCCACCTGCGAGTAGGGCTTGCCGGTGGCCGGTTCGATGTTGTCGAGAAATGTGCCGCTGGCCGGCCCGACAAATTCGCCGCCGATGAAGTTTGGAATCTGGAATGGTCCGGTAGCCACAGGATTGCGATATTATGCGTGGGAGAACGCATCCGTCCAACTACGGGCTGGACTCAAAATGAAAGGTAAGGCATCGATAAGGTGGATCGAGCAGGTCCCTTGCTCGATGCCTGGAAAATGGCGGCGAGGCCGCTAAGAATTTTAACATCGCCCGCGGAGCGGTCGATCCACCACGCCAGAGGGCGCCTAACCACAATCGCGACCACGACAATGCAGATCATCGATATCTCGCGAACGTTATCGAACGACCTCGCGCCATTTCCTGGTGACACGCCGTTTCGATATGAATTGAAATGGAAAATCGCGGAAGGCGCCGCAGTCAATGTCGGTGCGATCGAAATGAGCGCGCACAACGGCACGCACGCGGATGCTGTTTTTCATTTCGATCCGAAAGGCGAGACGATTGAACGCGCAGAGTTGAGCGTATTTTTTGGTCCAGCGATTGTGGCGGACGTTACGAATTCTGCGACGATCGAAATCTCGCACCTCGAGCGCTGGGGAAACGCACTGCGTGATGCGCCGCGACTACTGTTAAGAACAGGCGCGTGGCCGGATCCAAAAAGTTTTCCGAAAGAAATTCCGACGATTTCTCGCGAAGTGCCGCATTGGTTGCAGGCGAGGGGAGTGAAGTTGCTCGGCGTCGATGTCCCCTCGGTCGATGCAATCGATTCCAAAGATCTTCCGAATCATCACGCGCTCGCGGAAGCGCGGATCGCGATCGTTGAGTCGCTCGATCTGAGCGAGGTCGAAGAAGGTCGATATCATCTTGCGGCGCTGCCAATCAAAATCGCCGGTGGCGATGCTGCACCAGTGCGCGCTATTCTCTGGCGCGAATGATCGCGTCGAGTGTGAGCGAGCGATTTCTGCAAAGCCGAAGAACATTTTGGATCGTTCTTAGCCTGACGATCTTCCTTTTTGCGATCGGCAATTTGCCGTGGCGACTCGACGATTACGATCAAGCCAAGCAAGCCTTCACTTCATTCGAAATCGTGAAGGAAGGACATTGGCTTTATCAACGCACGCCTAACGAACACGCGGCGACAAAACCACCACTGGTCGCCTGGATTTCCGCTGCGTTGTTTGCCGGAACACGATCATGGGCATTGGCGTGGCGTCTTCCGTCGTTTATTTCGGCGCTCGCACTTCTCGCCTTTCTGTACTTTCGCCGCGCGCAACGCTTACGGACAGGTCGCCGGCCTGCTCGCGATGTGCGCCTTCGGTTTGAATCTGCTTTCCCTGCGATTGGCTACGCTTGTTCGAACCGACATGCCGCTGGCGCTCATCATTTTTCTACTGGGCTGGCAAATCTGGGACAGGATTCGCAAGAACGAACCGTGGGGAATGCACGATCGCGTTCGCGCTTTCATGCTGCTCACGGCATCGATGCTGATCAAAGGCCCGATCGTCTGCGCGTTCTTGTTGCCGGGGATCGTGATTTTCGAATGGCGCCGCCGTTCGCATCCGACAACGGCGAGTGCTTGGTGCGGTTGGCTGCCGTGGTTCGGGGCTTTCGCGATTTTTGTTCTTTGGGTCGCCGGCGGATTATTCACGCCGCATTTTTTCCACGACGTCGTGATGCGCGAATTTCTTGGGCGATTTGGCGAAACCGTTCACCGGCCGCAGCCGATCTATTTTTATTTGCCGCACCTCCTGCACAAGTTTGCGCCGTGGAGCATTCTTCTCATCGCGTTCGCCGTTTTGAAATGGTCGAAGGAAAAATTAGGAATCCGTCAATGGTGGTCGCGCGTATCGCCGGAGATTTTCTGGCTGGTGGTCTGGAGCATCGGCGGATTGGTTGTGATGTCGCTTATTCCTTCGAAGCGAGTTGATCGCATATTTCCTGTCGTCCCTCCGCTGGCGTTGCTGGTCGCTGCGCTTTTTTCTCGGGTAACGTCAGACGAAACATTGCGCAGCCGCGCGACGCGATGGTCTGCCGATTGCCGTCGCGTTCGCCGTGGTGTTTTGCGCTGGTTACGCAGCGATTAAAACTACTGAAGCTTTCCGGCACGATCGCGGAGCGCTTGTGCGATTTGGTCATGCCGTGCGCAAGGAGGCCGACGCGCATGGCTGGCAATACGATGTGGTCGGCGGTGAGGAGGAAGGTTTGCTCCTTTATCTGGAACAACCGCGATTCGCCAGGCCGGATGACGTGATCGCCCATTGGAATGCCGGCTCGATCGATGCCGTAGTTGCGCCGGAAGAGGAACGGCCTCGTTTGCTGCACGATCTCGAAGGTTCGATTCCCTCGCGCATCCGATCGTGGGATGAGCACGACAAAGACACGCCGCGCTACGTTTTGCTCACGCGCTCGTGATTCCTTTTGTTTCTGTAGCGGCGGTATATGACCGTCGCACTATTTCGCTGCGAGCGCGTCATCAAGACGAGAAGTGCGACGGTCATAGACCGCCGCTACAGAAACAAGGATGGCGCCGACGACTTACTAACGCGCGACGCTGGCGGCGCGCAGTTTTCGCTGCGCGATCAACAGACCGCCTAACGTAATTCCAAGCAGCGCCAGCGTGCTCCCGGACTCAGGCACGGAGGTCGCGCCGTCCAAAAGGCGAAGCTGGAAGCCGTTCAGGAACCCACCGTCGCCGTCGCCGAGGAAATCAATGCTTTGGAAAGCGGCATCGGCCGTAAAAGTGCCAGTCACCCACTCGCCGAGGCCGCCGTTTGCGCCGTCGACATTGGAGCTTAGCGAGACGGAGTTCCCGGCCGTCGCCGTGATCTGGTATCCGAACATCTGGGAGGAGAGGTTAGACCAGAATTGAAACTGGTACTGCATCCCCACGCTGAGGCCAGTCATGGTGAGAGTAACTGGCGAGAACAGCGGTACGACGTAAGACGACAGGAGCGACTGATAATTGGCAGGGAGCGAGCTGAAGGGCGCGTTCGGCGATGCACCGTCGGTATTGCTTTGGAAAACGCCGCCGCCACCGGCGGTCATGGTGAACATGCCCGAAGTCCCGTTGCCGCCGGGCGCGGCGAAGCTCTGGAAATTCACGCCGTTAACGGTGGTGCCCGCCACGCCGACGTCGCCGACGTTTGCTGCGCCGACCAACGTGCCGGCGGTGCTGACGTCACCGACGCCGCTGATGTTCTGTGGCGTGTCCCAGGTGATGGAGGCACCGTGAGCGACGCGCGAAGACAGCGCGAAGCAGGCTACAAAGGCAACTGCGAGAAGAATCTTTGGCTGAGTGATCATAGTTTTCGGGATTACTGGCGGGAGGCTACAAAGCGGCCACGTCGTTGTCACTATTAAAAAACGACAATTTTGCGGCGGATAAAATCACGTTTACCGACATCTCCAGCACTGCCTTGACAAGTCATTTATGACCAGCCGCCGCTTAAAACCTTCCTCGACTTTCATCCGTGCGGTTTTACCTTCGCAGACTTCGTCGAAATGGATTTCCCCAAAGCTGAACTCGAAACGCTCTGGTGCCCGTGGCGCGTGGAATATTTCGAGAAGGAAGATCGTAATGCGAATTTTCTCTCTGATGCCGCGCGTGCGAATGACGACGCAGAGCATCTGGTCGTGACCCGGCGAAAAAATGCCTTCCTGATGATGAATCGCTACCCGTATGCAGTTGGCCATCTCATGGCGGTGCCCTACCGCAAAATCGCCGAGCTCGATTCGTTAGGCGAAAACGAAGTCATCGAACTTTGGGGCTTGGTCACACATGCTCAAAAACTTTTGCGCGCGGCGATGAAGGCGCAGGGATTCAACATCGGTCTCAACCTTGGCGAATGCGCTGGCGCAGGCGTGCCGGACCATTTGCATATTCACATCGTGCCGCGCTGGAATGGTGACACTAATTTCATGCCGACCTTGAGCGGCACGCGATTGCTCTCCGAATCGTTGCGCGGCCTTTACGACAAATTGATTGCGACCCAAAGCAAACTCAGCTCTCACTGATTAAATCCAATGGCTACTGTAATCGAACAACCGCCCCAACCGAATCCCGGCCTCGGTTGCTGTCTGGGCAAAGGCTGCCTCATTCTCATCGTCTTTTTCTTCTTCCTGTTTGTTGTTTTTTGCGTGGGCGCTTATCTCGGCCTGCGCACATTTACTTCAAACAAACCGCGCGAGCTTCCGCAGGTGCAGACCTCCGAGGTGCAACAGCAAGAGGCATTGCAACGCTGGGACAATTTTGAAAATGCTGTGCACGAAGTACAGAACGGAATCGGGCGTCGCCAATGTCAATCCGCCATCTCCAACGCCCACCGTACCAAATCAGACGACCACCGTGCCGAATCAGCCCGCGACGAGGCCGCAAATCGAACTAACGGCGGGCGACATAAACCAAATGATTGCCGCTAATCGTCATTCGCGCGGCAAAGCCTTTGTATCGATCGAGAATGGCGTTGGTCACGTGTGCGGTGACCATTCCGATTTCGAGGAAGGCAGGTTTCTCCGGTCGTTATCTAAACGCCGACTTCGAAGTGCACTCCGCGCCAAATGGCGATGTAAGTGGGATTCAAATTACGGTGCGTTCGCCGCGGGGCGTGGAGGTTCCCGGGAGATTGTTGAACTTGTTGCTCGGAACACGGTCGCTTCGCAGCTGGACTGATCCTTACATCAATCAATACCGCAGCGATTACGATATCTCGACGTTCAAGATTGTCGGAGACAAAGTCGTGATCGAAGCGGGTCGCCAGCGCTAGCTACGGCTGAATAATCTCGCGGACAAAAACGTTCAGTTGTCCCTCGGAATCCTTTCGCACTTCCGTGATTTCGTAGGGACGCATCGCGTCGCGAGTAACGGTGGAGCCTTGTGCCGGGGCGGGGTAGCCTTCGGGAAATTCCACGATGATGCGCGTGGATGCGGCAGCGAGATTGAAAACTTTAGTCGGTAACTTCGAGCGTGGTCGAAGCACGGCACGATGCGCTTCAGCAAAGTTCACAACGAACTGGCCTTTCAAGTAATAGCGTTCGCCTGCCGTTCCGCGATCGGCCACTTCGCTTAAATCGGAAACGCCGACCAGACGTCCCGCCGGCATTCGACCGGGCTCGAAGGTCCTCCAATTCCCGCCACCGGCAGTGGAGGCCAATGCGTTTTCATCTGCTTCCGTTACCGGAAGCGCCGGCAAAACTGTAGGTGGCGTCGCGGTGGCAATCGGTTTTGGCGTTGCCGCTAATTTTGCGACAACAGTCTGGGAAGGTGCTGGCGTCGTAGCCGGTGTGATTTTTTTCGCCATCACAATCGCCGTCGCGGAAGGCGTGGGTTTCGGCGAAGTCTTGTTCTTCGCAATTTCTGTCGTTGCCGGACTCGCTGCCGGCGCAGCTCCTTTCGGAGTCGGAGATGCAGTCGCGACTTTCGCGCCTTCTGGTAGCGACGCCTGCTCGACTCGAATCAATTCATTCGCATTCGATGTGTTCGCGCTCGTTGTGATTCCAGCGATGGTAACCGCGCCCTCAGAACCCGGCGGAGCACCGGCAAGATGCGCGGTGTAATGAATTTCCGCTTTGCGGCGTTGGGAATCTTTGAACAACGGCCAGCCCGCCGCGAAATTTAAGTCGTTAGGCGGTTCGAGACTAAAAGTATCCGTCCCCTTCGTCACCGTGTAGGTTCCGTAAAGCAACGGAATGGCCGTGATGAGCAGACGACCATCGTTCAGTCGGTCGGCATGGATGATCGCGGAAAGATCATGCGTGCGCTCCAATCTGATTTCGAGGCCGACGGCAAGCGTCTGTTTCATTAACGGCACATCGTCGGCAGAGCCTGGATAAAGATGTTCCATAAGCAGTTCGCCGCGATCGACCGCGCGCGTCAACGCGACCATCCCGCTCTGGAAGATGTCGTTCGGGCCTAACTCGCGCGCTTCCATGATGTCGTAACGGCCGATCACATACGGCACCAGACCGCGCACCTGCTGGTAATTTCGAATGTAATTGCGCGCGAGCTCCGCGTTCGCGCGCTGCAATTCCGCCGGGCGCATGTTGCTGTAGCGCTCGAAGATTTGTTTCGCATTCAGGAATTCTCCTTTCGGCGCCGCTGTGAGTTCGAACCGGCGCGGCGGATCGATCTTGTGCAGCTTTTTCAGAATGCGATAGCTGTCCGGCCGTTCCGGTTGTCCGAAAATGTAGAAGCTGCCCAGCCACGCCGCGAGCGCGAAGCCCACCAGAAGAAGAAGCGTGATCGACCACGCAAAATAATTCGTTTTCGGACGCGGACGATAGGAGCGCTCGTCGAAACGAAAAAGGTCGCGGTCCATCTTAGCGCCGTTGCCCTGCGGCCGGTTCTAAGCGGAGCGCGCGGCTTCGAATGACGTACCGCAGCCGCACGTGCGCGTCGCGTTCGGGTTCACAATACGAAAACCGGTTCCGGTCAAACCGTCATGATAATCCAGAGTGGAGCCTTTCAGAATGGGCGCGCTCTCAGGATCGACGAAAAACTCCATGCCGTCCCGTTCGACCACGGCATCGCCACTCCGTTTTTCATCCAGCAGCATTTCATATTGCAAGCCGGAGCAACCGCCTTTCGCGATCTGCACGCGCAGACCTTTATCGCCCGCATCCTGACCTTGCAGTAGCGAACGCAGGTGGCGCACGGCGTTTTCTGTGACTTCGATCATCGAGAATGAAAACTATCCCGCGGACCCGCCAAGTCAACGGATGGCGGGTTCCATCGTGCGCTGATTTATTTCGCAATCGGCAATTGAAAATCTAAAATCTCAATTGCATGAGCCGCATTCAACTTCTTCCCGAAATTGTCGCCAATCAGGTCGCGGCGGGAGAAGTCGTCGAGCGGCCGGCCTCGGTCGTAAAAGAATTGGTCGAGAATGCAATCGATGCGGGCGCTCGGACAATCGAAGTCATGATTCGGCGCGGTGGCATCTCGCTTCTGCGCGTGATTGACGATGGCTGCGGCATGGATCGCGACGATGCGTTGCTGTCGTTGGAGCGGCATGCGACGAGCAAGATTCGCACATCGAACGATCTCGCGGCGATCAGCACGCTTGGCTTTCGCGGCGAGGCGTTGCCGAGCATCGCCAGCGTTTCGCGATTTCGCCTGACGACTCGCGAGCACTCCGCGGTCGAAGGCGCAGAAATTCTCGTCGCCGGCGGAAAGATCGAGACCGTGCGCGAAGGCGGAGAGCCCGCCGGAACGCAAGTCGAAGTGCGTTCGCTTTTTTACAATCTTCCGGCGCGCCGGAAATTTCTTCGTTCGGAAAATACCGAAAGTCGCAACGTCGAACATCAATTGCATCTGCAGGCGACCGGGCATCCGGAGATCGCATTTGTTTTTGTGCGCGACGAGCGCATCGTTTTTCAGCTTCCGGCCACAAATTCTCTGCGCGACCGCATTCGCGATCTGCATGGCGCTGACTTGGTCGAACGACTGTTGGAGATCGAACCGCCTAACGAGCATGCCAGGATCAAGATCCGCGGATTTATCGGGCAGGCGGGCGTGAGCCGAAATACGCGTTCGCAACAATTAACCTTCGTCAATGGGCGCGCGATCGAGAGTCCGGTGCTCAACGCGGCGTTGCGTGAGGGTTATCACACCGCGCTGATGAAAGGACAATTTCCTGTCACCTTTCTTTTTCTCGAGCTCGATCCTGCGGCCGTTGACGTCAACGTCCATCCGGCGAAACGCGAAGTTCGTTTCCGCGATCCGGCCGGCGTGCGGGAAGCCGTCGTAGAAACGATTCGCAACACTTTGGGAGCTGGGAAGCAGACATGGCAGAAGCAATTCGCGGCGCCAAGCCGCAGCCAGTGTCGTTGATCGCGCTCAGATGGAATCTGTTACCCATTCGCCGTCGGTTTCCGCCTCAGAGTTTCCATCCGGCCCGGCGCTTCACCAGCCGGAAGCAACGATTCCCACGATGCCAATGCTTCCGATTGAACGCGAAGACCCGGGTCTCGCCGCCCGGTTAGTGCAACGCGAAAGTGATTACTCCGCTCCATTTCCGCCGCGTGCTCAACAATTTCAAATCATCGGCGTGCTCAACAAACTTTACGTGCTCATGGAGAACGCCGAGGGCCTCGTCCTGGTCGATCAACACGCTGCGCACGAGCGAATCCTCTTCGAGGAACTCCGGCGTCGAATGGAGGAACAGGGCGTTCCTTCGCAGCGCCTGTTGCTTCCGCTCATTTTCGATCTCTCGCCGCGCGACGCGGAATGGGTGGATCGCAACATTCCGACGCTGCAAAAAATGGGAATCGGCATCGAATTTTTCGGAGCGAACACGTTCAAGATCGACAGTCTCCCGACTTTCTTAAACACATCGAACCCCATTCAATTCATGCGCGAAGTCATCGACGGCCTGAAAAGTGCGAGCAACAGCAGTTCCGCCTTGCGGCTGGGGGAAGACATGATTGCCAAGACCGTTTGCCGTCACGCCGTCAAAGCAAACGACATTCTGCGCAATCTCGAAATCGAAAAGCTGATGCACGATCTTCTCCGCTGCGACCTGCCCTACTGCTGTCCGCACGGCCGTCCCACCATGATTCAGATCTCGTTAGGCGAATTGGAGAAGAAGTTTGGACGAAAAGTTTGAAATCCGGAGGGACGTGCTTCGGCACGTCCACATTTAAAAACAATATGCGACAATCGTGCGAGGACATGCAGAAGCATGTCCCTCCGAGAGCAGGCGCTCGCCGCGGTGAGCATTGTTGCGCTTGAAAATTTCGTTGCCGATAATGGAAATCGAAAAAACTAACGTGCTAGGAGTCGGAATCAGCGTGCTCGATCAGGACCGGGCGCGCGAGTTCTTGTTTGAGGCCGTTCGCATCGGGAGACGCGGTTACGTTACGGTGACTGGAGTCCACGGAGTCAGCGAAGCCCAAAACGATTCGGAGTTAAAAAGCATCCTGAATCGTTCGCTGCTCAGCACGCCCGACGGAATGCCGATGGTCTGGATGGGACGCATGCAGGGGCATGATTCTATCCGTCGAGTGTATGGCCCCGATCTCATGCTTAATCTCTGCGAACATTCGGTCGCGAATGGCTTCCGCCATTTTCTTTTCGGTGGTAAACCCGGGGTAGCCGATTCGTTATCGGAAAATCTTCGAGGCCGATTTCCCGGCTTAAACATCGTCGGCACATATTCGCCGCCCTTTCGCCCGCTCAATCCCGGCGAGCTCGCGGATCTCCAAGCCAAAGTGCGTGAAACCAAGCCGGACTTTTTTTGGGTCGGACTCAGCACGCCGAAACAGGAACGGTTCATGGCGGCGCATCTGGACCTTTTGCCGGAAGTGAAAATTTTCATCGGCGTCGGCGCCGCGTTCGATCTTTTGACCGGCCACCTGCGTCAGGCGCCGCTATGGATGCAGCGCAGCGGCCTCGAGTGGTTCTATCGTTTCACCCAGGAGCCGGGGCGTCTTTGGAAGCGTTATTTGGTCAACAATCCTTTATTTGTAGCCCGCGCGGGGGCGCAAATGCTAAAATTACGAAAATACTTGCCAGACGAAACGACCTGAGCAGGCTTAACACCCTTTTGATCAAAGATATGGCTTCGAAGAAAACTGTAGTTTGCGGCGCCGGTGGTTTTATCGGCGGACATTTGGTAGCTGATTTATTGCGACAAGGCGCGGACGTGCGCGGCGTCGATGTGAAGCCCCTGAACGAATGGTATCAGCTGTTCCCCAATGTGGAGAATCTCCAGCTGGATTTGCAGGAAAAAGAGGCGTGTGAGAAGGCCGTAAACGGAACGGCGATCATCTATAACCTCGCTGCCGACATGGGGGGAATGGGGTTCATCGAGAATAATCGAGCGCTCTGCATGCTGAGTGTTCTCATCAATACGCACCTGCTCATGGCGGCGAAGGACGTGGGCGCGGAGAGATTTTTCTATGCATCGTCCGCATGCGTCTATGCGGCCGACAAACAGACCGATCCCAACGTTACCGCGCTGAAGGAAGAAGATGCATACCCGGCCATGCCGGAAGACGGGTACGGTTGGGAAAAATTATTTAGCGAGCGCATGTGCCGGCATTTCAGAGAAGATTTCGGCATGACGACTCGCGTGGCTCGTTACCACAACGTTTACGGTCCATACGGAACATATGATGGCGGACGGGAAAAGGCGCCGGCGGCCATTTGTCGAAAAGTTGTATCGGCAAAGCTTTCGAACAAACATGAAATCGAGATTTGGGGCGACGGCGAGCAGACCCGCAGTTTTCAGTGGATCGATGACTGCGTCGAGGGAACCCAAATGATTATGAACGGCGACTTTGCCGAACCATTGAATCTGGGAAGCAGCGAGCTGGTCTCGATCAATCAGCTTGTCGACATCGTGGAGGAAATCGCCGGCGTAAAACTGAAACGCAGCTACAATCTTTCCGCGCCGAAAGGTGTGAACGGTCGCAACAGCGACAACACACTTATCCGATCGATTTTCGATTGGGAACCTTCCACTCGCCTGCGTGACGGCTTGGAGCGAACGTATCGCTGGATTCACGATGAAATGGTTGCGCGCCGCTCAACCTCAGCCCCGGTAGCGGTCGCGTCCTAGTGACTGAAGCAGCCTCAACCAGCAATGTAGCGGAGACCACTCTTGCGTGGATCAAGCGGAATCCCGTCGCGACATTGCTCATAGCCGCGGTCGTACTGACGCTGATTTACTTCTTTGGTTTCGTTAAGATTTTTCTTAACGGCCATGTTTCGACCTTCACGTGGGCATGGCAGGCGTGGAATCCGGAAACGAACTACGAGCACGCCAAGCTCATTCCGTTCATCACGGCGTTTCTCATTTGGTATGAGCGCGACAAATTGCGGGTCGCACCGATTAGTTCGTCGCGATGGGGTTGGCTGTTCATCGCCTTCGGCGTGCTCTTATTCGTTGCAGGCGCACGCACTTTGCAGGGCCGGATCGGACTAACGGCGCTGCCATTTCTTCTCTTCGGGATTGTCCTTTACGTCTGCGGCAAACATGTGGCGCGCATACTTCTTTTCCCGATCGCATTTTTATTTTTCATGGTGCCGCTGAATTTTCTCACGCAGGCGACGACGAAATTGCAATTCATCGAAACCGCGGCCGCGAGCGCCATCTGCAATCTCTTGCGGATTAGTGTTTACACGGTTGGCACAACGATCAATGCCGCCAATGAATCCTTTCACTTTACGATCGACGAAGGCTGCAGCGGAATTCGCTCGCTCATGGCGATAGCGATGCTTTCGGCGATCTACGCGCACTTCACCCAAAATCGCCTGTGGAAAAAACTGGCGATCTTCGCGGCCGCGATTGTTTTCGCGATCATTGGCAACACAGGCCGGCTCGTCTCCATCATGGTGATGGCTCGCTTTTTCGGACAGGATTTGGCCGGCGGCCCCTACCACTGGATTTCGGGGTACCTTTCATTTCCATTTTCGATCGGAGCCATGGTGCTGTTCGGGAAATTGCTCAATATCGGATCGAAGGATAAGAAACCCGTTCCTGCGGCGAAGGAGAGCTACGTATGATTTCCAAGCGCCTGCTGGCGGTTGAGATTGCTCTTGTTATTGGGCTAAGCGCGATCTTCTTCCTGCCCAAAGCGCCTGCCACCAGTCCGGTTGGAATCGCGCTCAAGTTACCCATCTGGGTTGGGGACTGGATCGGGGAAGATGCTGAAGTCACGCCCCGCGAGCTGGAAGTGCTGGCGAAAGACACCGAATTTGCGCGTAAGATTTATGTCAGTCCCGCCGGCGATAAGATCTTCGTTTCAATAGTTCTCTCTGGCGAAGACATGACGAGCAGCATCCATCGGCCGGAACGTTGCCTTCCCGCCCAGGGTTGGAATTTGCAGAACACGTCTCAGCGTACAATCCCGATTTCGGACGCGCGTTCACTCAAGACGACACAACTTTCGAGTGTGCGCATGGTTGAGGGGAAGAAGCAGCGCGTCGCAATCAAGAACCTTACCTACTACTGGTTCGTGGGATATTCTGACATCACTCCATCCCATTTCACCCGCACCATGTTCGACCTGCGCGATCGAGTGTTGCACGGATTTAATCAACGCTGGGCTTACGTAACAGTTTCAGGAACGGTTACGGAGGGAATCTCCAGACCAGGACGTTCGGAAGCAGACACCGCCAAAATGGTCGAACACTTTATCGCTCAACTAGTGCCAGAGCTTTCGCGTCCGGATGGCTCGCCGATGTTAGTAACGTCTCGACCGTGAGGTCATGATTCGAAGTTTGGTGATCGAGCCTCCGGATCACTGCGCAACCGCGCGCGAGCATGGATTCCGCGATCGACATTGTTCTTCCAGTCCATAACGAGGCTGAGTCGTAGGTTTTATCGACTCTGATGGACAATGCGACCCTTCTCCTGACTCTGACGTTGGGGCACGATGCGAATTAAGTCTGACTCCACATCGACTTTATAGTCTGGCCAATGTTCGGTTACGAATTTCCGGATTTTCGCCAGACGTGGATAGTCTGCGCGCCAGCCGAATAGACGGGCATCATCGATAAGGATCACATCGCCGCAATCGCCGCGACTCGCAATGATTGACAGTTCTTTCAAGATCGGAGTTTCGAGATCAGCCTTTGCCGTTACCCCGCCTGAATAGTGAGCATCGAGCCAGAAAAGCGTCGGGCCATTTACCAGGCGCAGAGCCTCCACCAACATGACGCCGCTATCGCCATGCAGGGCATGAATATGCGGAAAGTCTTTGAATCGCTGTTTTGCCGATTCGTGGAGCGCTCGATCCAGCTCGATCGTGACGATGCAGCGGAAGTTTTCTTTCTGCGCCTCCGTCATCATTCCTTCGAAAGTGCCGGTCTCAACGAGATTCCCAATATTCCATCTCCGGCCGTATTCAGTGATGATGGCATGTTTTGCAGGCTCGGGGCATGGCTGCGGAGGCCAATTGAAAATCGCACGAGTAAGTTTCAATAAAATGGAACGCATAAGATTCTTCTAGTGAGATAAGGCGGCATTGCTTTCCCGAACTGGCGCTACCGTTACTTCTTCGGCAGCGCGATTACATTTGCTCCCGGAGGACGTGAGTCTAGCACAGTCATGATTCCGTTCGGATCCATCGTGAAAAACTGATAATCTCGTGCTTCGAGAAAATGCCAGGCTCCGAAGGTTTCGAGATTCAGCGCCTCGATCGCAGGCGGGTTGATTTCAAAGATGACCCGCGGCTTGCACTTCTCGAAAAGATTGACGGCTCCTTGAAGAATTAGCTCCTCGGCGCCTTCCACATCCATTTTCAAGCAATGAACAATTTCAACTCCTTGTTCCGCCAACACATCATCAAGTCGCCGTAACGTAATGGAGGAAGACTCCTCCACACTTTCCGAAATTTTGCCAAGCGAAAAGCTGCTTGTGCCGTGAGGATGTTTATACAGTGATGCCGTGCCGGATTTTTCCGCGAGCCCGACATCGAACAACCGCACTTGCTCGAAATGATTCAACTGGATGCTTTGCTGCAACGTCCGAAAGACTTCCTTTCCGGGTTCAAACGCGAGCACCAGCCCTGCGGGTCCCACAATGCTTGCCGCGGCGATGGTGTAAATGCCACAGTTCGCCCCTGCGTCGACAAATGTTTCGCCGCGTTTAAGAACCTGATTTAAGAAAGTGAGCTCAGGCTCATAATCTTCTCGCACTGCATAAAAGAGCGTCGCGCCGGCGCCATGCCACTCCGGAGGGAGAAAGATTTTTGCATTGTCCCAGGCGGGCACCCGAATCAATCCGGGAACTTTAAGAGCGCACCTGATTCTCCAAATAAATGTGCGCCAAATTACGGCGAGGGGATGCTTCTTGAAGCCAGGGAGTGAAAAAAAATAGCGAAGCCTCCCCCGGAGACGTGAAAAAGCAGCACGAATCATGAGCAGAGTGATGTTGGAGTTGTTAAAGACTCGTGCAATGAAATACGCTTTCGATTGATGAAAATCCTCGTCTCTGCCGTTGCATGCAATCCATTTTCTGGCTCGGAAGGATTACACGGCTGGATGGTTTGCAGATCGCTGGCCACGCTGGGCGATCTTTGGTTGCTGGTCAGCGACGAACATCGTGCAGGTATCGAGAAGGCTCAGAGTGAAGGACTGGTTCCTGCAAACATGCAGTTTACTTTCATCGGCGAACACCGGCCCTGCCTGGAAAATCGCCTTCTGGCCCGGGGACAAAGCTGGTTGCGCTACATGGATTTCAGCAAAGCGATCCTCCCTATCGCTCGCGAACTTCACGAGAAAATCCAATTCGATCTATCGCATCACGTCACCTATTCCACATGGCGCGTCGCGTCGCCGCTCTGGCGGCTCGGTGTGCCATTCATTTGGGGACCGATAAGCGGGACCGAAGTGTTCCCGCTATTGCGCTTCGGACGGATGCTCAGCCCCTCCGCGTTCGGCTTCGAATTGCTCAGGATATTGGGAGGGTATTACAGCTATTGTGTGCCCGAGGTGCATCGCTGCGCGCGCAATGCCTTCCACATTCTCGCAGCCCATCGCGAAGCGGTCTCGCACCTGTCACGATTGCGGCAAAGCTCCGATGGGATCAGCGTTTTGTCCTATTTCTCCTTCAGTCCCGAGCGGATCGAAGCGATTGCGCGCAGCAATTTTCCTGTTCGGACTGGAAGACCGCTCAAGATTTTCGCGGCGGGCAATCTCGAGGGGCGCAAGGGAATTGCCATGGCTCTGCATGGTCTTGCGCAAGCGAAACAGAAAGGCGTGAAGTTCAGTTACCGCATTACCAGTCGCGGGCCGGAATTTGAGCACTTGCAACGCCTGGCGAAACGTTTGGGCATCGCGGAGGAAGTCGATCTCGGACGGCAGATGCCACGAGAGGATTACATTCGCGAATTGCAAGACACTGATCTCTACCTTTTGCCGAGTCTTCGTGAAGGCGGCGGCTTGACCATGATGGAAGCTATGCTCGCCGGCTGCGTTCCTATCGTGGCAGCATGCGGAGGTCCCGGCACCACGGTAACCGATGAATGCGGTGTCAGGGTCCCGGTTACCACGCCGAAACAAATGGCAGGGGAGATCGCAGACGCCGTTGTCCGTTTCGACCGCGACCGGGAACTGATGGCTCGGATGGCGAAAATCGCCAGCAAACGGATTGCGGACACTTATCCGGAGGAAAAATTCATCAGCGCAATCAAGGCGGTTTATCAGAGCGCTATAAGCTCTTGAAGTTATTGATTTCCTTCCGTGCGCCTAACGACAAGATCGAAAATGTCGTCCGGCGTGAATTGGTGGACCAGATGAAAATCAAACGTGACTTTCATCTCCTCCCACGCGAGTTGGCGAATTAGGTCTGAGCTTTTCAAAATCGGGTGGGTCGTGAACCGTGAACCCAAGCTCCTGCTTCCAATAGGTCAACCGTTGCTGGGGCATGAAGGTTGGAATAACCGCGCTTTCCAGTCCTATCACGTGGATACGACCGCGCCATGGGATGATAATAGCTCGGCCAAGAACCTTTCCGGTTCGATAATCGGTGATGCGCCACCCGATTTTGCGGACAATGCCAAGACCAATGGCACGGATGAATTTTCGCATTACTTGATCCAGTAGTCTTTAAGCGGATGCAAAGTCCAGGCGCCGTCTCTCCTGGCTTGCTCGATCGAACTAATTTCGCTAGCAAGCGCACGGACGAAACAATTTTGATCCGAAAAGTCTCGTACACGAAACCCCAGGTGATGAGCAAGGGTCGGCAGGTAGATCTCCATGTAAATCGGGAAACCTTCTTTGAGCGAGGCAACGGCGCTGAACGCTTCTGTCGTCCAAAAGCTGCCGGTGCCGAACATCGAAAGAATTACGCCTGGGTCGGAGCGGCAGCTTATTCTTTCCCAGAACGGTGCGAACTCAGCGTTGCCCACATGATAAAGAAAATGCGCGCTACTCGTGCCATCGATGCGGTGCAGATGAAAGCCAAGCACATCGGCCGTTTCGGCTTCAAGACGTGCCTGTTGTCTTTGGTTCAAATCGCTCACCAACGGGACGTGGTCGTATTCGGCAAAATGCACATATCGGAATTTTCTGCCTTCTCCTCGCAAGAACTCGGCGGCGCCGTGGAACAACGGTGTGTAGCTTTGCATTTCTCGCTGATGATCGCTTGTCAGGAGACGCGGCGCGTCGACAAAGAATTTTTGCGAATACTCGATCTTCTCAAATTCGCTCTGCGGTCCGCCATACGCAATCAAGATACTTCCGCTATCCACGCATTTGTTCCAATGCGCCAGCATTCTGGCAATCGCCGGCGCAGATTGATGAGTCAGAATTAAGTTTAGAACTGAATTCGTTTGCGACATTAGAATTCGTCCGCCATTTAATTTGAAAAAGAAGTCGAGGACAACGCCACCGTTTCCATTATTCCGCGTTCCAGCCCATATCGATTTTCCTCGAATAGCTCAAATCCCGCCAAGAAATCTTTAAATGCTCCTTGCCGCGTAGCCGCATCGAGAATATCCCCTTGCTCCTCGTGTTGCCTTGACTCCCATCGGCGCGGTGGTTGAAGCCAATAATTGAAAACTTCATTTTCCTAACCTGAAAGCGCCTCGACTACATGCGAATCGATAACACCGCATCCATCGGTTACCATTATTTTCATCTTCTACACGCTTATCCGTTAAGTTAAGGAAACCAAAGTGAAAAGAAAACGCGTGATCGTTGCCGGCCAGGTGCCGCCTCCAGTCCATGGCCAGAACATCTGATCGAGCAAATCTTGGACGAGCTGCGTCGCCAGGAAACAGTTTCGAAACGCTGCATTGGCCTTTTTCATTTTCGCGAGACCTTAACACTGTCCGTCGCATTCGCGTCGGCAAAATCGTGCAGAACTCATGCGCGCTGCTCTGGCGACTGTTTCGCATTCGCATGACAGGAGGTATGGATCTGATACTTTATCCGGTTGGTGGACCGCACACTTGTGCCGATCATTCGCGACATCTGCTGTTGCCTTTCGCGCGTCTGGCCAGCCGCAAGCTTGTGCTTCAATTTCACGCCGCCGGCATCGCTGAAAGCATGCGCAGGGCGACTATTTTTCATCGCATCGTCGCGACTTTGATGCGTCGTGCGGATTCAGCGATCGTGATGACAAATTTCAATCGTATCGATCCGGAAAGTATCGGCATTCGAAAAATCGACGTCATTCCAATTCGTATTCGCGACGAATTTCGAAATGATCTTGTCGAACGCGACGCGCTGCGCCTTTTGTATGTCGGGCATCTTTGTTCGGACAAAGGCACTCCGGATTTACTTGAAGCCTTTGCGCGCATCGCCTCGCGATTTTCCTGCGGCTAAACTTGAGCTGGTCGGCGAGCCACTTCTGCCTTACGACGCGGAGACATTGCGCAGTGATATCGCGCGGTTAGGAATTCAGCAACAGGTCGTTCTTTCCGGTGTTCTTACCGGTGTCGACAAGTGGCGGGCATTTGGTCGAGCGGAGATTTTCGTATTTCCAACGGTGGCGCCCTTCGAATCCTTCGGAATTGTTCTGGCGGAAGCAATGATGTTCTCTCTGCCGATATTGGCGACTGATTGGCGCGGTAACCGAGATGTTCTCGGCGATTCAACCGGCGCGATTCTTTTCTCCGACTCATCCGTTCACATGCAAATCGAGCAGGCACTTCGCTCGGTGCTGGCTCGACGAGACGAATGGCCGGAGTGGGGGACCAAAAACCGCGAACGATTCGAATCGTTGTTTCAAGCAAAACCCGGCGCACTCTGATTATGCCGATCTGGTGCGACGAATGCTGGCAGCTACTTGACGCGCGGCTGAATCTCTAGCAACGGTCACAACTTCTCATGCAATCGATAAAATCCATCTCTGTCTGCGGCCTCGGCAAACTCGGCGCTTGTATGGCGGCCACGTTCGCCGCTCGCGGTTTCGATGTTGTCGGCATAGACATTGATCCGGAAAAAATTCGGAAGATGAATGCCGGAGAACCGCCGGTCGACGAGCCCCTGCTTGCCGAAACTATGGAGGCAGCAAAAGGACGCCTCAAAGCTACGAATGATCCGGCAGAAGCTGTGAAGACCGGCGTGTCATTTTTCATTCCGCCTTCGCCCAGTTTGCCAGACGGTAGCTTTTCCAATGAATATCTCCTCAAGGCGATGCGACCGATCGCCAAGGCGGTGCGCAAGGCCGACAAGAAGGGACATATTTTTGTCTCAAGCTCGACCACTACGCCGGGCGCCGTCGATGGTGTGCTGATCCCCATGCTGGAGGAGGAGACAGGTTGGAAATGTGGCTCAGAGTTTCACGTTTGTTACAACCCGGAGTTCATCGCGCTTGGCGACGTGATCAACGGTTTGCTCGAACCCGATCTGGTCTTGATCGGCGAAGGCGACCCGGAAAGCGGCGCAGAACTGGAAGCGCTCTATCGCAAATACAATCGCAACAAGCCCCGTATCGCACGCATGTCGATCATCAGCGCCGAGCTGACCAAGATCTCGGTGAACAGCTACATCACGATGAAGATCAGCTTTACCAATCAGTTGCGCATGATCGCCGAGCAATTCCCCAAGGCGGACATCAACATGATCCTGGACGCGATTGGTACTGACACACGAATCGGAAAGAAATATCTGCGCGCCGGCTTGAGCTTTGGCGGTCCCTGCTTCCCGCGTGACAACCGTTTGCTCGCCTACGCTGCGCGTCAGGTCGGATTGCAGGCGCCATTGGCCGAAGCGTCAGACAAGACAAATGAGCTTACGAAGTCGAGACTGGCCGAGAAGGCGAAAGAACTTATCCCCGCCGGTGGCACTGTGCTTGTCCTGGGAGTTTCCTACAAACCCAACACCTACATCACCGAAGAATCCGCCGGCCTGCATCTCGCGCAGGAAATGAAGCGACAGGGTTACCGCGTCCTCGTGCATGATTTTGCGGCCAACCATTCCAATAACCCTGCACTTACCGAATTCGAATTCCTGCCCGATCTTCGTGAATTGTCCAAAAGGGACGATGTGAATCTCGCAGTGGTTTGTTGTCCGTGGCCGCAATACGCGAAGGCAAAGTTTTCGTCTAAGACCAAGGTCCTTCCGACTTGGAACTTGGCGACCTAATAACCGGGCGGCGAAAAGCTGGAGAGAGGGGACGGGCGGAGGTAGTCGCCCGGGCTAGAGCTGATCGACACCGATGTTGGAGGAAAAGCTGGTCTTATCGCGCATGTGCTTTCTGAGAAACCACTTCCCGGAAACCCAATCGAGTCTGCCGCGATAAATGAGCTTTTGCAGCTGCCGTTTCACTTTCGCGAAAATCTCGAGCAACTTTCCGCTTATCCCGCCCGGGAAACCATGTTCCTTTCGGATGGCCAGGTATTCGCGCTGCATATTTTCGGAGACGCGGCGATCGGCGGACTGGCCGTGCTCGTGCAATCGGTAATTAGCGACTGCCTGCGACAGATGACCGATACGTGCGCCCGCCTTGCCCAAGTCGCAGGATAAAATCGACATCGCAACAATTCAGAAATTTCTCGTGTCTGATACGCTCCCAGCCGATCGTAAATTTTCTTCTTCACGAATAGCGTCGGATGAATGATGTAGCAGACATTTCCGAATCGCAGGATATCGTAATCATAGGCTGCTTCATGCCGCCGAAAAATCTCTTCGCCTTGTCCATCGACATAGACGACGTCTCCGAATAGCCCATCCCAGTCAGGATGTTTGTCAAAGGCTTCGGCAACATTGCTTAGAGCTCCTTCCCGATAGCAGTCATCCCCGTTAAGGATTGCGACGACCTCGCCGGAGGCGCGCTCGATGCCTTTATTCATCGCGTGATAGTGTCCTTTATCTTTCTCCGAAACCCATTGCAGATGCGGGTAGCTACGAAGTATGTCCAACGTCCCATCGTTCGATCCGCCATCCATTACGATGTGCTCCCAGTTCTTGTAATCCTGTGCGAGGACACTTTCGATCGTCTCTCGCAACGTCGGCGCGCTGTTAAAGATCGGCGTTACAATCGAAATCTTTGGAAAGCTCATGACACGTTAGCAATTACTTCTCGGTAGACATCCATATGTCGCTTTGAAACCACCGCGGGATGAAACGTCGCGTTTGCAAGCTTCTGCGCGTTATCGGCCATTTGCTGCGCGAATTGACGGTTCGAGAGGTACCGTTCAGTTGCTGTCGCGATACTATTCAAATCACGAGGATCGAATAAGAGCCCGTTATGACCGTCCTGGATAAGGCCAGGAATGCCTCCTACTTTGGACGCGAGCACTGGAACGCCCGCAGCTGCTGCTTCCAGGACTACCATCGGGCAGTTATCTTCCAGTGATGCCAGCACCAGTGCGGTGGCACGGCTCAGGAACTCCTGAAACCTTTCCGGACTAACGAATCCCTCGTGAACACACCACGGCCTCGTTTGTATGAGTTGCAAGAACTCACGAAAGTAAGGCTCGGTCTCGCTGCCGCTGCCTAGAAAGATCAATCTGAACTTGTAGTGTGGGACGAGAGTATCCAGCGCGCGAATTAACGTGTTTTGATTCTTCCGTGGCATAATCGTGCCGACACACAAAAGATCGACCGACTCAGATTGCGTCGGCCGAACCTCGAAATAACTGCTGCTAACTGCGTTCGGGATCAACCATGTCTTGGCCGTCTTTTCCGAAACCAGCGATTGCGTATAGTCAGACAGGCAGATCACGCCTCCGATTCGCGGCAAAGTGAAATCCTCCAGTCTTGCCGCACACCATTGGTAAGAGAAAAATTTGGCGTGATTGACTTTGGCGATTGCACGCATGTTGCCATGGATAGTAATGACATTGGGAAGGTTGGAAAATGCGGTCGCAAGGGCGCAGTAACGTTCGGTGCCCTGTCCGTGGACCAGATCCGGCTTTATTTCTTGCAATTTTCGTCGAATTGCGAGGATGCAGCCTGAGTAAGCGGATCGGAGCCATCCCCATTGCCTGACGTGTAACAAATGAAAAAATATATTCGCCGAGAGCTTTTCCGGAGCGCGGAGAGGTTTTCTCGCGCAGGAAATAATGTGCACCTGCAAATCCGGCTCTTGACTCATTCCTTCAAGCAGCGCCGCCGGCGCTGGGCCGAAGACAGGGTCTGACGCATCGTAATCGCCGAATTCATCCCGGTTGTCCGGAATTAACATTGCAATCTTCATCTACGTTGAATGCCGAATCTTGGAATGCTTAAACTGATATCGCGATTCGCGAATTTTGTCACCGCAGCAGGGTGCGCGGAAATTCGACCTTGTCCAATTTCAGACAATCGAACGTTGACGAATGTGTTGGGATATAGCCATGCGGCTTCAATCCACGATTTGAGCTTCGGTGTCTAATTTCTCACATTGCGTCGGGTGGTCCAAAGATCGATTGGAAATCGAGCTCGCTGCGCTGCTCCAATTCAAGATTATGGTTGAATGGCCGGCAGGAACGTTATTCCTCGGCGAGGATCTTTTCATAGATCGCAAGATAGCGGCTTGCGATCTCTCGGGAGGAAAGGATAGGAAACGTTGTCTCTGAGAGACGGTGCGCATTCGAGTAAAAGCCGGCTAGCTGCCTCGCGATCCGGTCTGGCGTATCCAGAGTAACAAATTTTGATTCCTTTACATCGCGAAGCGGCTTTGTTGCCCATGGAAGATTTGAAAGAAGTAGCGGAAGTCCGGCCGCGGCCGCCTCGAAAATGGCGAAACATCCGCTTTCAAATTGACTTAAGAGCGCAAAGCCGCGCGCCTTTTTTAAGAGATCGTACTTTTCTTCGCTCGTCACGAAACCGGCATAACGCACATACTCGTTGTCGATCATTTCCTTAAAGCTCAGATAATAGGGATCATCCTCCGAATAGGGCTTACCGACGAATAATACCGGAACCTTGGCCAGCTTCGCTGCCGCAGCCAGGAGACAAGTATTTTTTCGTGACGTTATCGTAGCAACGGAGATCAGATAATCCGATTCTTCGGCACGCTGGCCAAGCTTTTCAATAGCGTCTACTTCCAGGCCGTGAGGAATAACATGTCCGCGTGTTGGTTGCGCGCCAAACAAATATACCGCTGTCTCCAGCTCGTGGGGAACGGCATAGGTCATCGCGTCCACTTTATCATATGCGTCCCAGGCCAGCCGTGCCGTAAGTGGGCCGAGGAGTTTGCGACCCAGCTGGATACAGGTTCGCTGCGCGAACAGGGCTACCTTTCCGCGCGATGCGGTTTGGTCGAGAAATTCTGTCATCACGATCCTAAAGCCTTTCTCTTTCGCGAGGTCGATGTAGGTGGCGTTCGGACGGCCGACAAAGTGAATAATCTGGCCTCGCTGTGTTTCATCCCACCATCGCTCCGGTTCTACCTCCACCCCAAGAGCTGGAAGTTCTCGCATCAAGGACTCGACAAAAGTCTGTACTCCACCGTGAGAGAGAAAAAACGGCATACCGTGTGAGAACAATACTTTCATGATCTGCGCTCCAGTCTCGCAAAGAAATCAGGATCTTCCTTCTGCAAGCTCTAAGGAGAAACGGTGAGGCAATATCCTCAAGACCCAACCACACAGCTTCGCTGGCAATAGGGCGGCGGCCAGTTCAGCAGGAGCCAGTCGCATTCTCAAGAGATGGAAACGCGCCTTGCGCATGATGGCAGGTGAGGGTTTGTCGGCAATCTTCTTCGCGTAAAAAAGTCCTTCGGCGCTTACATCATGCAAATACGTTTCCCAATTATCGAGACGTGAAACATAGGGTACCAGCCACTTGCCTTTTCTCAGTTTCGCATCGTGCGCCAACAAAACTCCTCCCACTGGCATATAAGGATCGATCAATTCGAATTCCATGATTTGTTCCAACGGATTGTTTCCACCATCCAGGAAGGCGAGATCAATGCGAGTGCCCTTCTCCATTTTCGCCAGCCATTTTGGTATCACCTGTTCTGAGAGTCCTAAAAGAGGCGTAAATCGCGAGGAGGCTTCGGGTGCGGCCGCGCGGATGTTACTAACCATGCGCTCGTAGATTGTTTTGTCTGCTTCAACCCCCCAGAGATGCCCGATGTTATTCTTCTGTAGTGCCCGCAATATATGAATCGTACTGCCACCGCCAAGCCACGTGCCTACTTCCAAGACCACTTTCGGCTTGGTCTCAGCGTTTACGATGGTGTCGAAGAGCAGCTCACGTTCTTTTGCGTTTAGCTGCCCTCGTGGTTCCGGTTGATTGCTTAGGTCTGGCATTTGGAACTAGGATCGCGCTGCGAAGACGCCAAGTATACGCGATAGTGGCTCTTATAAACTTCAAATCTAGAGCTCGCACAAGTATTTGAGATATTGAAAATTGTCAATGGCGCGGATGCCAATCCGGCAGATGGGTTTCCGTTGCGACTCAGAACGTGCGAGGAATGATCGCGACGTAGACCGCGAGCCTACGATGTCCCCCAAGGTGATTGACGCGCGCAGGCGAAAAATTAATTCTGCCTTCTAATCTGGTCGAAATAATCCAAGCACCGAAATTCCATGGAACGGGAACATCCTTCGAAAAATTTCTGTCTCCAACCAGATCGTGGCTTTCGTACCAAACAGAGTCTGACACCATCCGCTTACGAAAGGAAGGATTGTGGCGTCCGTTCCCCATTCGACAAGTTTCAAACCGCAGTGTGTTTCTGCCAGGTTTAATAGATGCCAATGATCCCATGATTGAAGATGCCCCGG
This sequence comes from uncultured Verrucomicrobiae bacterium, assembly GCA_963758535.1. Lineage (GTDB taxonomy): Bacteria > Verrucomicrobiota > Verrucomicrobiia > Chthoniobacterales > UBA10450 > JBBQFI01. The sequence continues at coordinate 130,346 of CAVWVT010000009.1, forward strand.
GTTCATTATCGCTAGTTCAATGCGCCTGGTGAACAGTCGGTGAAGATAACGCAGATTAGGAACCGCGAGAACGACATAACTCCGAGCTATCGTGCCGAGCGCCTTCAAAATCTTTTTCGGATTATCCACATGCTCGAGCACATGGAAGCAGGTGACGACATCAAAGGACTTGGCCCCGAACTGAGAGACGGGATCTCCAGCGTCGAGGACGCATGCATCACCATGGCGGCTTGCCAAACTCTACGCAGTTTGGGTCGATATCTGCGCCCTTGACGTTAAATCCTGCGTCTCTGGCAAACTCGAGGCATTCTCCTCTACCGCAGCCGTAGTCCAGCAGCGACTTCTCCTTTGGGTCGCAGTGTTTCATGAGCAAAGCCAACCCTTTTTTCTTCCAGAGATTTTCATAGTAAGCGAAGCGGTTGGTTCTCTCATCAATTTCATATGGAAGGTGATAGATGCTCCTAGGCTCATAACCGAACTGAAAGGGGCAAGGGCAGTTACAATCGAAGGGTTGTATTTCTATTTACAATATCGCCATCCTCACCAAAAACCAAAACGGCCACTCGCCTAAACCTTGTTGGAACTCTGAGCAGAAGTTCCTGACGTAACTCAACCGTCAAACCGAGGCGGGCGAATAACAATGTTGCAAAAGTTCCAAGGCCCGCGACGTAAATCAGGAGTTGTGCTTGCGCTGGAAGGTGGTGTACCATCAAATACGCGCAAAACCCGATTCCTCCGAGAAACGCAAGCAATTTTATGGGAGGGATGAGCCAGCGAAACGCGACCTCTTTAACTGTGAGTTCGAACTCCGATACCGTGCGCCAAATGCCGTAACTACAGGTGAAGATCGAGCTCGCCACGATTGAGGTTGCGAGTAGTCCGGTGAGTCCATATCGAGATGTCGCGTAACTACCGACGGTGAGAAAAACAGCGCCCTCGATAAAGAAAATATACTTCATGAAACCAATGCGCTTCAAGTACATGACGAAACCACAATGACAATGAACAAGTGTAAGAACGATCAACCAGATTCCCAGGAGCAGATCGTATCGCGAACTCCAGGTCACTTTGCCGTGCGTCCATAACTCAACGAACGGCTTGTTACAAACAGCGAACATCACCGCGCCAATGACCGCGACGGAGCAGGACAAAACTACGAGGTTCCTGAAACGCTGTAACAGACGATCGCGTTCTCCACGCACGACCATCTCCGAGAGTGCAGGGTAAGAAAGGTCAAAGGGCCGCCATACGAGTTGTGTCACAAGGGTAAAGGCGCGAGTGGCCACCGTCCAAACGCCGCTGGCATCCAGCCCCATCGAGCGTGTGATAACAATAGTCTGACTTGCGTTGATCATCTGCGTTCCCAGGAAGACCCAAAAGATATCTTTCCCAAAAGCGAAGAGCTCGCGAAATCTTGACCAACTCGGACGGCCCCACGCATGGGCGGAAGGAAAGAGTTTTAGAAACAGGCAGGCGATCAAACTGGCGCACGAAGAATATAGGGCACTTGCCACACTTGCATAGGCAAGGCTGAAAACGCCGCTCCCATGGGCGAAACACAACCAAAGAACCATATAGTTAATCAAGAACATGCCGGTTTGAAAATAATTCGAAATGTCCGTGCGTTGATGAGCTGTCAGCACGTGATAAAAAATGCGCATGGGAAACCCGGCGGCGAGCACCGCGCACTGTATGCTCATTAAGATCGTGAATTGACGCTGCAGGTCCTGCTCGACGTGTAGAAAACTCGAACCAAAGAAGGTTAAGAGGACGCCTGCCGCAAACACGATCACGCCCTGTGCGAGGAGAACAATGCCAGCCGTTTGTATCAAGCTGCCGTAGACACGGCCATTCCTGTCGTCCTTGTGATCAATGAGATTTCTCGAAACCGAAGGCGACATCCCCAAGTCGACGAATTGGAGATATCCGGTAAGCTGCACAACGAGCGCCCAGAGGCCGAATTGCTTTCTCGGCAGGTAGTGGAGCGCAAGCGGGATCTGAACGAATATGAAAAGCGTATTGGCGCCGAGCAACACATATCCCGAAGCTACGGAGTGGAAGAATCTCCGCATTCGCGATGCGTTCGGCTTCGTTAGGGTCACTGTTAATTTTCGGACGTAGCTGTGCGTGAGTTTCGTGCCGCGAGCTTACTCGCAGTAGTTTCGCTCAGCGTTGCACCAAAGGACGTCCAGTTCCGTTAGGAGATTCCACGAACGTATTCAGACTATGAGGCAACGTTGGAGCGGAAGTTGCCTTAGGAGAAGTCTCCGCGCGTTTAGGCAACGAGTTGTAGAGCATCTTCAGCATACCCGCGCTGAAAATAGCGTTAGGAACGCCTGAATCATACGCTCCGAAGATAAAAGTGTAATTAAAAGGCTCCCAAATCATTGCCAGACCGATGAAAAGGGCGAAGGGGAAAAATGCCGTATCTTCTGCGGTACGAATAAGGCGCCACGCATACACCGCGGAAGTAAATCAGGAGAACATAGTATAAGAGCATGCCTACAATCCCTACGAAACGAATTGCTGATAATGGACCATTATGAAACGAGCCGATAAGCATGAAATCCTCCTGGCTAATTTCGCCCACTAGAAACTGCCGACGTTCCATTGCTATAAGCTCGGCGCGACTGAATCCGAATCCATCTCCCATGATCCTATTGTGAATGTATTGGCTTCCCTTAGGAATGTCCCGCCACATCTGAAAGCGCCATTCGGTCGAATCTTCCGCATCTTTTACAGCCTGCGAGTCCCATTCCCCCGGCAGACCGGAGAGAGTTCGTTGTATTGCCAAGGGGAGAGGATGAACAAAGGAGTTGAAGAAGATCAGGAAGCAAACGGCAAAAAACAATCCTAGAAGGCAGACAAGAACATCCGACCATCCTTTGCGAAAATAGCTGGCCAGGACAAAAATTACGGCGGTGGTCAGTAATTGAGATCTAAAGCCCGATATCAGGACCAGTGTAAGTCCAATTAGAAGTAAGAATGGACGCCAAAGGCGCACAGGGCTTAGCAATGCAAGCGGCCGAAAATATGAACATAATCCTGTAATCAGTAAGGTTCCGCCGCGCACGACTCCCGTCATACGTTCGAAAGCAGCCGTAGGACCGTAATGAAAGGCCGGTGGAAGGAATCCGTCATATACCCGGCCAAGCGCAAATCCGATCGACTTAACTGTGCGACTTAGGAGAAACAGCGCCGAGGAACAAAGTTCGGTTGCTATTATCCAAATCGGAAGTCGACGTGCCAGCTTCGGAGATATCGATTGATTAGACAAAATAAAGTAAGCGACCGCGGCTATCGCTATATTAAAGTAAGGTCTTGATCCTACACGCTGTGAGGAAAGCGAATTCATCCCGATTGGGTGCATGATGAAAACGGTTGCGACCTGAGCGATGTTAAGAAGGAGGATCGTGTCCAAAAAATTCCATTGATTCTTAAATTTGAAGATGCGTAACGCAAACAGCGCGAAGCTCACTCCAGCGACGAGCAACAAGACCAGATCTTTTAGGGCAAACGGAAGAGGAAGAAGCGGAATAGTCCCGCCAAATCCCCAGAAAATGGGGATAAGCAACCAAATATGCTGCCGCATCAGCGCTACCAGCGCGATAATTCCGACCAAGCCAAAAACCGTCCCGAGATTAATGAATTCGCTGCCGCCAATGAAGATTCCCAGGCACAGGGCAACGATGAGCCCCAGCACCATTACCAGTATCGGCGTGATGTTCCATCGCAGGTCGGTCGGATGCATTTCTTAAAAGGGCCGACGATTATATTACGGTGCGCCCAGCGTTTCCAGATAAAGTGTTGCTGGGCGCGGATAATCGAGCGCTGAAACTTCGCATGCGCCAATGCTAACATTATTTGGCGAGCGTGCCTGTCCAAAAAAATCCTGCCGCACTTCTCCCGATGGCCAGCCGGCCTTCGCGCCCGGGCTTATTGGAAGCAGTCGGAAATCTCCCATGGCACCCATTGCAAACATGGGCTCAGCCTGGATGGAGTGTTCGTCCTGGCCGCTTTGGCGTTGCCAATCCTGGAGGGACCGAACGAAAGTGCCGTCCCATCCTGCCTGGGCGAGGACGGCGCCGAGCGCGAGCAGGATATTGTAATCGGATTTGTTATCGTAGGTGTCTTTATCCCTTCCATTTCGCGC
>CAVWVT010000010.1:0-150429 GCA_963758535.1 uncultured Verrucomicrobiae bacterium
TTCGAGCGAATTGAAGCGAAGAGTCCGGTTCGCTTGGGAAGTTTGTATCGAACGTGGTGTCTTTTTGCCTTGGAGAAGTTCGTAGAAAAGCTGCCTCCGGCCCATAGCCTACGCCCCGGTGGGAAAACCGAAAACTGAAAGGTGAAAAGGAGTTCACGGAGGACGGAGAGCAGGGGGAGATGACAGAGAACCGGCGGAAGACTGAACTCCGAAAGCGTTCGCGAGCGGGAAGCTGAGAGCCGAAATGGGATCACGCTGCCAAGGGGGAGAAGTTGACATCAGAAATCTCAACGTCTGACATCGGAGTTCGGAATGCGGAATGATTTCGGGGAAAAGCTGAAACTGTAGAGAAAAGAAGAGAGGACATTGTGGGAGAGAATTTAAGTGAGGGCGCTCTTCTCGCTCCTTGCATTCCGCAATCGGCAATTGAAAATCCATTTCCGCGGATCAGGGGTAGCTTGAACGTGACATGAGCAATCACATCAACGAAATCCTTTTCGCCCTCGCAGATGAAGGAGTCGAATTTGTCGTTGGCGGCGGCGTGGCAGCGGTCCTTCACGGCGTGGAACGGGTTACCCTCGACATCGATCTGGCTCTCAGGATGAACGAGCCTAACATGGAGAAATTTCTCAGGGTGATGGGGCGACTGGGTTTTAGAAACCGGGTTCCAGTGCCGGCGCGCGAGCTGCTTAACGCGGAAGCGGTCCGCCGGATGATCGAGGAAAAGCACGCGCTGGTCTTTTCCTTTATTGATCCTGACAAACCGCTGCGCCACGTCGATATATTTCTCACCAAAGAGCTATCAAGAGTATGAAGAGATGCATGCTGATGCAAAAACAGTTGTGCTTGGCGAGCGAACGATTCGGGTCATGAGCGCGGTCAGACTCCTGGGGATTTCAAACGCGCGATTCAGCCACCGCGCGATAAGGATAGCTTTGACATAAGGGCGCTGGAGAGGTTGCTCGACGAACGAGCATGATGAAGCAAAGCAAAGCAAACCGTCAGTTGAATTCGAGGAGGCTTTGGCCGCCTCACTGCGGCCTGAAGACTCGACGGTCACACCGAGTTTGCGAGGCTGACTCCGGCGGAGCGACTCGAATGGCTTTATCAGGCCGCCAGCTTCGTGCATGAGAACCGAGGCAGAGCAAAGGTGCAAAAGCTGAAAACTGAAAACTGAAAGTAAAAGACTCGGAGTTCGGAATGCGGAATGACTGAGAAAGACGTTGAGATAACTGAGAAGCTGAAATGAAATAGGACGCTGACTGCCTCAGCGGGTTATCCGTTATTTGTTATCAGTTGGGAATTAAGCAGTTGCCGGAGTTTGGGGCCGGGTATTAAATATTCGAGCGTGACGCTCAGAGCACATTTCGATGGTCAGCGGATCGTTCTTGACGAACCGTGTGACCTTCCCCAAACACGCCTCTCATGGTGACTGTGCTCTCTGCCGCTGCGGAAGATCGTGTGGCGTGGAGCAATCTCTCCAAGCAAGCTCTGGCTCGCGCCTACGGCGATTCCGAGCCGGAATACGGTGTGGCTGATCTCAAGACGGAATGAGGGAGGGCGCCGTTGCGCTGGCAACGTTGCCGCAAAGAGTTATCGAGCATTTTGGTTACGAGAAGTTCAAAAAACTCTCGCCGGCTATCGAAGAGTTTTTCGAACGCGAGTCGGAGGAGAAGCATTTTCATCTCGCTCTATCGCTAAAGAGAGCTAAGATTCAAAGCGTGCTCACGGAATATATCGCAGCCGCTTTGCGCCACGCCCACTATGAACTAATGGAGAATGGGCGTTTCTTCGGCTCTATCTCCCAGTGCGAAGGCGCGTGGGCAGAGGCTGAAACGCTGGAGGCTTGCCGCGAGGAACTTCGAGGGGCGCTTGAGAGTTGGATTGTGGGTGGCCTGCGCCATGGCGATCAACTCCCAGTGCTCGATGGCATCGATCTGAATCCGCGCGAGCTGGTCGATGCCTAAGCCGATCAAGCGACGCGAGCTTATCCGCCGTTTGCGAATCCTTGGCTGGAGCGGACCTGAGGGTGGCGGGTCGCACCCTTTCATGCGCAAGGCGGGCCGTCGTCTTATTGTGCCTAACCCTCATGGCAGCGACTTGGATTGGACACTGCTGAAGCGTGTTCTGGCACAAGGACGAATCAGTTCGGAAGAGTGGGAAGCGAGTGGCAGGTAGCGCCGCGCCCCTGCCTGCCATTGGTAAACACAGCAATGTCCGGATGCAAATCCGATATTCGAGAACTGACAACGCGCATCCGTCCAAGCTTCGACCTCCGCGCTCCCAGCGTTGCCGCAGGAGGATATTCGAGCCTGCCTCGCTTTTGCAGCGGATCGTGAACGCAAACTCTTCATTGCTCAAACCCGCATTTCCTAATTTCAGTGTTTCAGATTTCAGCTTTCAGTTTTTCTTTTAACGGTTAACCAATAACAAATAACTACTGATGGCGTTGCGCCGCTCAAACGTTCATCTTAGCTTTAAGATATGAGGTTGCTTCTCGAAAACCTGCCGCCGTCTCTTTCCAATCAGCGTAACGCGATTGAGCAGTGCCTCAAGGCAATGGCCTCGGCTTTGCCCTTGCAGGCCGTCTATCTTTTTGGCTCCCACGCCCGCGGCGCGGCCAATGCTCAGAGCGACGTGGATCTGTGCGTCTTGACCGATGAAGCGTCCGACCAGATCGCTGCCGCGCGACGTTTGCGCAGGGAATTAGGATCCATCTGGCCTCGACCGCCTTTGACGTTAATTCCCATCACGCCGGCACGACTGGCAGAGAAGCAGCGGATCGGAGATCATTTTTTTAAGACTGTCCTGGCGGAAGGAGTGCCGCTTGCCACGCAAGACGGATTCGAATAATCCCGCCGACTGGCTCTTCATGGCGGCGAGCGACATGGAGGGGATCGCTGAGCTGTCGCAAAAGGAAATCAGTTATGCGATGTGCCGAAGCAAGCTGGCGGCCTCCGGCTACGTAAGAGCCTACGCCTCGGAGAGAGGTGATCGAAAAATTGATGAAGGCGGAATTGCTTCGCCTCGGTTGGTTTCTGGAAAAAACTCATGACCTTCATCACCTTCATTCCCATCTCGAAGCAAAAGGCTCGGCACTCGCGCCGCTCTTCAATCCTTTAATGACAGAATACACTGATGTCTATTTCATGGCGCGTTATCCCGGGTTCGACTTGGAAGAGGCTAATCGGGTGACTTTTCGGGAACATGTCGAAGAAGCCGAGCGGCTGATCGACGCGGTCAGACGAACCGTGGGATGACAGCTTTCGTTGTCAGCGTTTCAGTTTTCCCCTGACCCCTCTTTTGCTATAGTCCTTCCATGAGTTCGCCGGACGATTTGGAACACCTTCTATCGCTGGTTGTGACTTATCTCGCACGGCAACCCGGTGTTCAGCGTATCTGGCTTTTTGGATCGCTGGCGAAGGGACGCGCTCCTGACTGGCGCTCGGATATCGATATCGCCGTGGAAGGGCTCGAGAAAACAGCGCTGGGGGGAGTCTGGTCGCAACTCGATAGCTTAGTCCAACCCCCGCTCGACTTAACCCGCTATGAGGAGGCGAGCGAGACGCTGAAAACTGAAATTGAAAAGTGGGGAAGGCTGCTTTATGCCACTGCCTGAAGGAGCGGCGGCATCTTTACGCGCGGTGATCGCGCACAATTGCGATGCTATTTTACGCCAGGATGAGCGATTAGCTTCGGTGCGGCCTGACTTCAGTGGGCCTGATTCTCGTGATCTCGCCGCGGCGTCCTACTGCCTGCACAACATTTACAATGCGCTGGAGAATACATTCGAGCAGATCTCGCGGACCTTTGAAAATCATATCGTCGATCTCACGCAATGGCACAAAGAGCTATTAGAAAAGATGTTTCTAGATATGACGCCTGTGCGGCCGAGAGTTCTACCTGAGGAACTCGGCGGGTACTGAACGATTTGCGCGGTTTTCGGCACTTATTCCGGCATGCCTATGATTTCCAGTTGGACCCTCGGCGTCTCGAAGTCCTGCTGAACGATTGGGATAGGTCTCGGCAACAAATTCTCGGCAGTCTCAAGTCGTTTTCTGCGAGCGTTAGTAGCCAGGGCTGAAACGGTCCCGGAATCAAACATTGCATAGCGATAACGGCTGTGTCAGCCTTTTTCAGCGCTTCGATTTTCGGCCCGTTCAACATTTCACTGCCGGAATTTGGGTAGCTTCCGATTGCAGATATCAGGCTTTTCGCAATCTCAGCTTTCACAGGATTTCCCACCGGTCTACAATGGCCTACGCGTAGAGTAACGCCGGAAATCCGGCGTTTTTCCTTTAACGGCTAACCGATAACAAGTAACACGCGGTCGGCTCCCGCCCGCGCATTTTTTTCTGGCATCATTTTTCGAAAACCGCTAAAAAATCGAGGTTAGTCAAATCTCCCCACATATGGCCCCCCGAATAGCAGAACAAATAAGAGCCGGGTATTTCGCCGAAAAAGTTCAAGAACCTCGGCCTTCCACGTGTTAGCCGAACCCTATCCAGATGTCCTCGCTTCGCCTGGCGAAGCCGTTGCGGAGAGATCACGGCTTGTTCGTATCGCCGGTCACGAATGGGCAGTAGCGCTGGTCTATTTGTTTCTCGATGTGGTCGCGTGGGTTGCGATCTACGGAGGATCAGCGTTCTTCGCCGCGAGGCTTTTCATACGACGCCTTTCGAATTCTTTTTTCTCGAGGTGATCCAGCTGCTGATCATCGTTCAGGCGCTTTACATCATCGGCGGTTACGATCGTAACATTGAAAAGCGAAGTCTCGCTTACGCGGCCGAGCATATCCTCGCGATTGGCGCAGCGGCGGTTGTTAGCGCGTTTATCATTTATTCGGCGGCCACGTTCGATCGCACGATGCATCCGAGCCGGGCGGTTTTGCTGTTCAGTTTTCTGACGTTCCTACCGGTTTCCCTCTATTACCGGCGCTGGATCAGGAAGTACGTGGCGGCGAGTTTTGCCAACCGAGCCTTTCTCGTTGTTGGAGCCGGAGAAGCGGCCCGCGATTCTATGAGTCCTATCGGAGTTCGGTCAATCCACAGCAACTCCAATTCGTCGATGTGACAAACAGATGCGTCGGTCAGCCGATCGCGGAAGAAGGTTCGCCAATCGTGGAAGGAGATCTGGCGGAAAAACTGCGGTAAGGGCGGGCAGAATTACAGCGGGATAATTCTGGCGGAGAATATACGAGAGTTAAACACGCGCTTGCTCGATCGACTCGTCAGGACGCAGTTTCAGCGAACGCGGGTTTATACGCTCGAATCATTCTACGAGACGCACTGGCGTTATGTTCCCTTGGAATCGGTCGATCCCGTCTGGCCGTTGCAAACCGGATTTCAACTGGCGCGAATTTCCCCTTATCACTATTTGAAGCGCCTTTGCGATCTCGCCCTGTCGGGCGCGTTATTGATTATCAGTTGTCCGTTAATGGGTCTGATTGCGGCGGCGATATGGGTGGAAAAAAGAGTCGGACGGCTTCGCCACTGCGAATCTGCGATCGGCGAGGCGTCACCGCCTGTGAAGGAGCCGATTTTGTTTTGGCAGGAGCGGATCGGACGGGAGGGCAAAGCGTTCACCGTTTATAAATTCAGAACGATGAGAGTCGGCTGTCGATGGTGACGGAGAAGATATTTACACGCGAAAAGGCGATCCGCGCATTACGCGAGTGGGACGAGTGCTGCGAAAACTACGTCTCGATGAGCTGCCGCAACTTTGGAATGTCTGGAATGGCGAGATGAGTCTCATCGGGCCGCGCGCGGAATGGACGCGATGCGCGGAAATCTATGAGAAGAAGATTCCGTTCTATCATTTCCGGCATCTGGTGAAACCGGGAATCACCGGTTGGGCGCAGGTGAACTATCCGTACGGCGAGAGCGACAAGGATGCGCTCGAAAAGCTAAAATACGATCTCTATTATATAAGACACTATTCGCTCAAGCTCGACGCGATGATCGTGTTGAAGACGGTGTACACGATACTGTTTGGGAAAGGCGCTGAGGGAAAGTAGAAAGTAGAAAGTAGAAGACGTGAATAGAAGATTCGAGGTGAGACAGCGGGAAATCGGTTGCTGGGGAGCGTACGCGCCTCGCGTGTTCAGTCGTGCGCCCTCGCGCGACTGCGTTTTGGTTTGTTGATGGAGATTCCGGCGAGGCGCCGGAATCAGGTCGCCGCGGCGACCGCTCCCTGAACAGCGGGCGTTTCGCCCGCTGTTTTATTTGGTACATTAATCCATGTCTTGTTTCTGCGTCGATCAAAGGCTACAATCGCGGTATGTTGGCTGAACTGGTTTTCGAAGTGACGGAAGAGGCCGATGGTGGTTTCTCCGCGGAGTGTTTGACTGATGCTATCGTAACCGAAGGAGATAGCTGGGAAGATCTGCGGAAGAACGTGCGAGAAGTCGTCCGAGCGTTTTACTTCGACCAGCCTGAGAAGATACCGGCGTTGATCCGCCTCCACTTGGTGCGGAATGAGGTCTTCGCCTCGGCATGAGGTTACCGCGAGACCTGGACGGTCGCGAGGTAGTAAAGGGTCTGTGTCGTGACTGGGCCTACCAAGTAGTAAACCAGGAAGGCAGCCACATTATTCTGCAAACTACTTCGCCAAAACTCCAGAGAATATCAGTGCCGGATCATAAGCCCCTTCGACTCGGTACCCTAAACTCAATTCTGCGGCTGATCGCAACGCATAAGGGTGTCCGAAAGGAAGACCTTCTTCGATCTTTTTCATAGCAAATTCTCTACGCGGCATTTGTGAGTCGCCGTTCCTTTTATTAGAGAGGCCACTGACATTCAAACTTCTGACCGCAGCTTGCCCGCCGTGGCGGGACATCCGACATCTGATTTCTGACCTCTGGAAATGGAAAACCGCTGAGTTGCACTCAGCGGTTTTCTATTTCCCCATTTTTACTTTCTACCTTCTTCGAATATCGATCTCCATACGTCCGCCATACGATCCTTCGCCGGCGCCGTAGCCATGCGAGGCGTAGTAGTAATAATAACCGGAGCCGCGACGATGCGGGAGCCGATTGAGGATAAGACCGGCAGGATGGCCACCTGCGCCGATGATGAGTGAAAGCGCGCGGCGCACAGCATTGCGCGGAGTCTTGGCGGCGCGCACGACCATGCAGACGGTTTGAATATGCGGCGTCATGAGCAAGGTGTCGCTGACTGCGAGAATCGGCGCGCTGTCGATCACGACGCGATCGAAAAGGCGCGCTGCCTCAGCGACGAGCTGGCCGAAAGTCGGACCGCTCAAAAGTTCGGCGGGATTCGGCGCACGTTGTCCGCCAGCGAGGACTGAAAGCTGTCCGCCCATGGCGGTGCGAATGGTGTTTCGTTCCGTGGACGAATTGCCACCCGGATCAACGTCACTCGCATAGACGGGCCGCGTGGCGGCTTGCAGGTCTACTTCGCCAATCAGGTAATCGACTATGCCGCGTGATTCTTCTTCCTTTTGCTCCGGTGTGGCATCGCCTTCGTATCGAAAGATCTTATGCAGGCTCGGGCGGCGAAGGTCGCCATCGATGAGCAGGACACGGTGTCCTTGTTGCGCGAGCGCAAGCGCGTAGTTAGCGCTGGTGAAGCTTTTGCCTTCAGTAGGAAGCGCGCTGGTGAAGAGAAAAACTTTTCTTTCTACTTCCGGTCCAAGCAGGGAAAGAGCAGCGCGCAAATTCCGGAATGCCTCGGCAGTTGGACCTTCTGGCGCTTCGGCCACGAGCCGGTAGGTCGTAGTGCCTGTAACCTTAGGCGCGGGATCAGGACCGGGAACCTTTGAACCGTCGCCGGCTTCGGGCACGGCGGCGAGGACGGGAAGACCCAGGAGCGATTCTGCCTGATCAACCGTCTTAATAGAACGATCCAGAACATCGGCGAGAGTAAACAAATGCGAGAGCGACGGCAAGCCCACCGAGTAATCCGAGGAGAATGGCTTTCCGAGGATTCGGGCTAACCGGGGAATACGGATAGGGAGAATGTTCGATGACACTGACTGCGTTCGTCTTCACATCCTTCGTCAGGTTCGTATCTTTGATCTGACGCAGAACGCTTTCGTAAAGCGCGCGATCGGTCTCGGCCTGTCGAGCTAGCTCCTGATAACCAATAGCGGCCTTGTTAAGAGCAAGTGCCGCTTTTTCTTGTTCGTGTGCCGGCCGCGCCCATGTTCTCTTCGGCGGCGTGCGCCTGTTGAATGGTATTGCGCAAAACTTCAGGCTGGGCCAGGACTTCGCGACGGAGCGCATCGCGCGCTTCCGCTAGGGCGGCACGCGCCGCGAGCATCTTTGGATGCTTAGTTTTGTAGCGTTGCGCGAGGCTGGCGACGGTCGCCTCCAATTGAGCGACATCGCGACGCCGATCGTTTACGGTGGAGCGCGAGGCAATAACTGGCAGCGCGAGCAGCGCGTCGACGTTTGTCCGGTCTGCTTCGACTCTGCTTTAGTTGAGCCTCGAGGCGGAGCCGTTCCGCTTTGGCTGCGGTCAGTTTGCTGGTGAGTTCCTGAAGCTTGTCTTCGACGAGGCCGCCGCGGCCGCCAGCGCTGCCGGCGCCGCTCTGACTTCCCGTGGAGGCCGCGCCGCCACCAAGCTGTAACGCATCGGGAGTTCTTGCCTTGTAGTCGGCAACAGCCGCTTCGCTCTTTTGCAGATTTAGCTTAAGCCGCTCTTCTTCTTCCAAAAGATAGCGCAGCGTTTCCTGACTGAACGAGGCGCGATGCTCGATCGAACTCCGGATGTATTCACGACCGACGGCTTCGGCGAGACTTTGCGCAAGCGCCGGGTCGCGATTCGTGACGTAGAGATCGATCAATCGCGTCCCGCGCCGGATTACCGGCTTGACCATTGTCGAAAGCGCGCCGGCCAGACCCTTCCTCCAACGGAGTGTAGGTCGCGACGGTTTCACCATTCGCGGTGTTCGGCGGGGACGGAGATGGCGATGAAGCGGAAGACTTTGAGTCCTTTTTGCTGTTAGTGGCGCTTGTGCCTAAAAGCGCGCGGCCACCATCTTTTGCCAGGCCCTCGGCTCGAATGACGCGAGCCAGCAACGTACGATTCGTTAGGTTCTGCTCGATCGTCCGCATCGCTTCCTGGCTGGCAAGGAAAGCGGAACGCATGCGGGAACTGACTTCCGGATCGTTTACCATCGTTGGTTCCTGCACTTCGACTTCGAGAACAGTATGTCCCTGGTAAAGCTTTGGCGTTCGAGCAAGATAAACCAGCGCGATCAGGAGACCTGCCAGCACACACGCCGCAACGATCCACATCCGTTCCAAAATCGAGTGCCAGAAATGACGGAAATCGAAGCCCTTTCGGTTCGGCGAGCGCATCGCCGGGAAGAGTGGCGGAAGGAGATGGCGAATTGCGGGGCGGTTGTTCTATGGGAGTCATTGAAAGAGAAATGGAGTTTACATGTTTAGGGTTCTTATGAAAGACATGTTAGAAAATGCTTTCACCGACTGTGATCGTGTCGCCCGATTCGACGCGAAAAGTTCCGCCGCCGGCGCGAGCGAGTCGTTTGCCATCCACCCTGATGACCTTTTCATCCTTTTCGCCGGGATGTCGTCGCACGCTGATTCGTTCCGGTGCCGCTATTCGAGTGTAACCTCCCGCCATCGCAATCGCTTCAAGAAGATCGATGCCGCCGGGACTCGTCTCCGGCATTTCATAACTTCCCGGACGGCTCACCTGTCCCAGCACAGTGAAGCGCCGCTTCGCGTAACCGAGCAGCACGACGTTCACTTTTGGATTCACAAGATAATCGCGCCCGTAAAGTTCCGTTATTTTCGCGGTGGCTTGTGAAAGCGTGAGGCCGCTTAGCCGAACCGAACCGAGCAAGGGCAGACTTACAGCGCCTTCGCCGTTCAGACGCGTTGCCGTCTTGAGATCGTCTTCGCCAAAAACTTCGACCGCAATCGAATCGTTCGGGCTGAGTTGATATCCGGTCGGTGCGCTGACGCCATTCGGGACGCCGGAACTGTAATGAGCGGAATCCGGAGACGCGGTGTCTGTCGCATTGTTTGAAGAGGAAGGGAGTGAGATTTGTGGCCGGGGCGCTTGCGAAGGCGCGGGCGGAGCCTGCGCGAAAGACACTAACGGGTGCAAGAAGCAAAGCAGGGCGATTAACACCCATGCGAAGAAGCCGATTGCCCTGCGTGCATCACTTCGAGAAGGCTCGTGTTGATTTCTAGAACGTAAATTCACTCCGTAATCCGAATTGATTGTCATAAAAACTGAAAACCTCCGTCGAGCTGTTGTCTTCCCGATGCAGGTAGTAACCGCCCGCCGTCCACCAGCGAGTGACGGTAAGATCAAGGCTCGGTTGAATAAAATAGTAATTATCATCCCGCGTCGCGTTGACGCCATTGGCAGCGCCGAAATATTCTGCGTGTTCGTAGCCAACGGTCAGTCCCAAATGCATACGCGTGAGAAAGCGTTGTTGCACCGTAGCGGTGATATTTGTCGTCTGATAATCCTGGCCGGCAAGCGCGGCGGAGTTCTGGATGCTACCATTGCCACTGAGCGTGATGGTGGTCCCATCAAAAGGCTGGTAGGTCGCGCTTAGATCGTAGACGGGAGAAACGTAGCCACCACGAGCGTCGCCATCGAACTGGCGGAACTCGACGCCGCCCGAAGCGCTCAACGAAATCTTGCCCGTGACTTGATAGCCGACGCGCATATTCATTTGCTCAAATGTTTGATTCGGGCTGGGCGCATCGACCCAATTGTATCCGCCGGTGCCCCCCAGGCCGATGACCAACTTCGGACTGTAATTGTAGTTGATAAATATGTTGCCGGACAAATATGCCGAACTGGTAAGGCTCTCCGGTAGTCGGATATTGAGTAGCCCAGTCCGCCGCTTAAAAACGTTTTGCCGGTCAGGTCGTAGGTCGCATCAAGGGTCGTGTTGTAAAGATTCACCGGTTTCGGCCGCCGGCATCGATAATTCCGGGATTGCTCAGGCCAGCTGGTTGTCGTATTGAGATTTGCCCCATCCAGCAACTCAATGCCTTGATCCAGCGTCAGCGCGAGCCGGCTAAAGCGATGGTAAGCCCCCAAGGTAATAATGTGTTGAATGGAATTCTCTTCGTCGTGATCGACGAAAACGAAAAAGCTCGGCTTGTAACTGAAATGAATGTAATTGCCTTCGTCGCCGCTGGCGCCAAAGCCGAGTGCGATCGACGGTTCGATCGCAAAGTAGTAACCACCCTTGGCCCCGGAAGACGAAAAGGAAATGTTGTCATCGTAAACGCCGCGAATCTGTAGCCCCATTGAATAGTGGAAACGATTCACGTTTGCAGAAATTGCCGCATCGCCGTCACGAAGCTCGACTGCCGGATTCGGTCCTTCCGAAGGCGGGAGCGGGATGTCGTTTTGTGAAACAGGCGAAGGAGAACCGATCCATCGGCGGGCGGCGGTTCGCTCGATGGCGAAGGTTCGTTCAGCGGTGGAGGTTCGCTCCAGCCGGCAGGTAAGGATGCGGTGTCGGTGGAGGAAGTTTCGGGACTGGTGAGTGCGACATCCTGGGCGAACGTGGCTGTCGCGATGACAACACGAGCTGGCCACCACACAAAACCAGCAACGAGTTTTGTCAATGAAGTGGATCGGCAAATGAAACCAGGAATTGCGCCAGCGGTCATCGTTGCCATTCAAACGTAATGACCCGTTACAGTGGCGGCTGCTGTTTCGCGGACCGGGCGATATCCGGTCTGGCGTTGCCGGGATTAATGGTCTCGATCGACGTGAAACGTGATTCCAAGGAGAGGTTTGCAAAAGCCGCAAGGGGCGCGAGTCCAAAGATGGCGGCGATTACTTGTGAAACATATGTTCATAAGGGGTCTGGATTACCGGTGGGGAAAAGCGCGCCGATTTTACGGGTTTGAGGTCGCACGGGCAATACATTTTCTACGATGTTGACGAAATTTCACGAGCTGTCAGCTTCTTTGAATCGGGACGGCTAGTCGGGCTGGTTGGGGAGCGCACTGCCTGTCTGCCGGTGTGCGGGCGCCTCGCCTGCTGTTTTGGGTGCCCTCGCCGGAAGCTCCGCCTTCAAGCCGGGAGCGATGAAAAATAAGGATGCTCGGTTCCCGAATCGCAGAAAAAGCAGCGCGTACGGGAGTCGAACCCGTGCACCAGCCTTGAGAGGGCTGTGTCCTAACCACTAGACGAACGCGCCGTGGACGATCGCGATTCTATTCGCCGTTGTGCCCGCGGGCAAGCCGACGTTGATATTAAGAATCACTCGTTAGGCAAACTCGGCTCGGGTGTGGCCTGCGGCGGCTGCTCCGGCGAGGACTGAGCGGGCGTAGATTCCGGCTTCTTTCCAGTGTCGGGAGTGGGGCGCACGCGCGGTTGATCCAAAAGATCGAGATGCGTTTGTTTTCTGCGAGTCGAGATAGGCGACCATCTCCGGGGTAGGCGCGAGGGCGCGCATGCGCGCGTAGAAGAGTTCATAATAGTGGCGCAGTCCATTGCGTTTCTCCAAGTCAGTGGTGGCTGCTTCCGCCGCCGCCTTCGCCTCGACCACGGCGGGATCGTTGACCGTTTGATTTTTCAACTTTCGCCATTCCACGTGCGCGCGGTAAAGCTCAACTTCCTTCCCCGGCGTGACCTTGCTAAAGATTTGCTCGAGCTGGGACAAGTCGGGCATGGTCGGCGCGGAAGCTGCGGTGCCGGCCTCGGCAGGAGTGGCCGATGGCGCTGGGATCAAAGCGAGCGCGCTTTGAGGGATTGGCGTTGGCGTTGTTTCGGGAGAGCGCGCTGGTGTGGCGGCAGGCGTTGGTGTAGCGACTTCTCTTCGCGGCACCAAATCCTGCGCGCCCGCATAAAGAACAGGGCAAAGTGTTGCGAAAAAAATCAGCTGCCAGATCCGCTTCATTTCTTATTCGACATTAATCGGGGTGAGTCGCCGCGGCGACAACCTGCAGCTTGCCCGCTGTGGCGGGACCTGTCGCCGCGGCGACCGCTCGTTCGCCAGACAATCGGTTAAGTTCATCGCGTCCACGGCCGGTTTTGAAATAACGTTCTCGCGCGCAAGCCATGGCGCGGGTGGGCAATTGTTCTTCGTAAATGAGAGTCCACGGTAATCCATGCTTCGTCGCAGGCGACTCGCCAGCGTTGTGTCGCCGCAACCTGTCGGCAAGGTCGGCGCAGGAGCCAACGTATCGTCGGCCGGTCTTGCCGCTTCTCAGAACGTAAACCGAAAACATCGTCGCTCATTTTAATCGGGGTGACAGGATTCGAACCGCAGCTTGCCCGCTGTGGCGGGACCTGTCGCCGCGGCGACCGCTCGTTCGCCAGACAATCGGTTAAGTTCATCGCGTCCACGGCCGGTTTTGAAATAGCGCTCTCGCGCGCACGCCATGGCGCGGGTGGGCAATTGTTCTGCGTAAATGAGAGTCCACGGTAATCCATGCTTCGTTGCAGGCGACTCGCCAGCGTTGTGTCGTCGCAACCTGTCGGCAAGGTCGCCGCAGGAGCCGACGTATTGTCGGCCGGTCTTGCCACTTCTCAGAACGTAAACCGAAAACATCGTCGTTTATTTTAATCGGGGTGACAGGATTCGAACCTGCGACCTCGTGGTCCCAAACCACGCGCTCTACCAAGCTAAGCTACACCCCGTGAATCAACGGGTATAGCACGAGAGAGGGCGCAGCGCATGCAAAGTCTTGCGGGTGGGGTCAGCGACCTGTCGCC
Organism: uncultured Verrucomicrobiae bacterium; assembly: GCA_963758535.1. Lineage (GTDB taxonomy): Bacteria > Verrucomicrobiota > Verrucomicrobiia > Chthoniobacterales > UBA10450 > JBBQFI01. The sequence continues at coordinate 13,692 of CAVWVT010000010.1, forward strand.
GCGGCGACCGCTCTACCAAGTCCGCCACGGCGGATCCGTCCGAAGGCGGACTAAGCTACACCCCGTGAATCAACGGGTATAGCACGAGAGAGGGCGCAGCGCATGCAAAGTCTTGCGAGTCGGAAAAGCGACCTGTCGCCGCGGCGACCGCTCTACCAAGTCCGCCACGGCGGATCCGTCCGAAGGCGGACTAAGCTACACCCCGTGAATCAACGGGTATAGCACGAGAGAGGGCGCAGCGCATGCAAAGTCTTGCGGGTGGGGAAGCGACCTGTCGCCGCGGCGACCGCTCTACCAAGTCCGCCACGGCGGATCCGTCCGAAGGCGGACTAAGCTACACCCCGCTTTCTGGGAAACGCTGTTTAACACGATGCGCGCCGCCGCGCATGCACAATCTTGTTCAAAGCCAATGCTTGTTTGGAAAACCACTTGCGCAGGAGCAACTTCCGTCGCATCGTGTGGCCTCGATTTTCCGAATGCGGCCTGCTGGCTGCTTTCCTGCCACACCGCATGTTTAAGAACGAAAAGGTCAATTTCTTCATTTTCGCGATCCTGGTTACGATTCAGGCTCTGGGCGTCATCGGACTGCTCTCGCGCTTTCAACTTTCCTATCTGCCGATCATGATCGCGCTGTATTTCTGGGGCGGCCTGAGCACAACGCTTTATCTTCATCGCTATCTCACGCATCGCGGTTTTGAAATGCCGGAATGGCTGAAGTTTATTTTCGCAACCGGTTCCGCGGTCCTGCTCGCCGGCGATCCTGTGACGTGGGTGGGGGATCATCGTTACCATCATTTGAAATCGGATACCGACGAAGACATTCACAGCCCGGTGCATGGCTTCCCCTATGCGCACATGATGTGGTTGATTCGGAAACCGCCCGGGTTTCGCGTGCGTTCGATGCGTTACGCTGCGGATGTGCGCAAAATCTGGTACTGCCGTCTATGGGAACGCAGTTACCTCTACGTCCTGCCGCATCTCGCGGTCGCGGCGACGCTCTATTTCGTCTTCGGTTTTACCGGACTGCTTTGGTGCCTCTACGTCCCGATGCTCATTATATATAATATGACCTGGGCGGTGAACTCGATCTGTCACATGCCGAGTTTCGGCTACCGCAGCTTCGATACTTCCGATCACAGTAAGAATAATTTTTGGATCGGCGTGGGCGCGTTCGGCGAGGGCTATCATAATAATCATCACGCCAAGCCGCGTTGCGCGGCGCATGGCCTGCGCTGGTGGGAGTTCGATCTTACCCGCTATTTTATTTGGCTGCTGGAAAAATGCGGGCTTGCCTGGAGCGTTCATTGGCCCGAGCCGGCCCAGGTAACTCCAGATCCGGTCTCGGCCGATGAAGCGGGTGCGCTTCTGCTTTTTGGCGCACACATTCGGGATCCTTCGCTTGGTCCAGAGTCGTCAGATCTTAAGGCCCCTCAGTAAGCGAGGTTTGGCGCCAGCCATTTTTCAACCCACTCGTTAGGCATATTTTTGCGCGCAGCATAGTCGCGCACCTGATCGCGGTCGATCTTCCCGACTCCGAAATATTTCGCGTCCGGATGGGAAAAGTAGAGCCCGCTCACGCTCGCGCCCGGATGCATGGCAAAAGATTCCGTTAGGGTAATGCCTGTATTTTTCTCGGCTTCGAGCAGATCGAATAGCGTCCGTTTTTCCGTATGATCTGGGGAGGCCGGATAACCTGCCGCCGGACGGATCCCACGGTAGCGTTCGCGAATTAATTCTTCATGCGAGAGGTTTTCCTCTGTGCCAAATCCCCACGCGATACGCTTGCCTGCTTATGCAGATATTCCGCAAACGCTTCCGCCAGCCGATCGGCCAGTGCTTTTGTAAGGATGCTCTGATAGTCGTCGAGGTCTTTGGCAAACTTTTGCGCCAGTTCGTCCGCGCCGATGCCGGCCGTGACCGCAAAACCGCCGATGAAATCGTCGAGCTCGGATTCGACCGGCGCGATGTAATCGCCTAACGAATGATTGAACTGATCCGCGGGTTTTTGCATTTGCTGTCGCAAAAAATGGAATTTCGCGGCAACCTTCTTTCGCTCGGTGTCCGCATAAACTTCAACGTCGTCGCCTAACGAGTGAGCCGGCCAGAGTGCAAACACGCCACGCGCGCTCAGCAATTTCTCCGAGACAATCCGTTTGAGGAGCTGTTGTGCGTCATCGAACAGTTCGCGGGCTTGTTCGCCCACGGCCGGATCATCGAAGATCGCCGGGTAGCGTCCACGCAATTCCCACGTGTGAAAGAATGGCGACCAATCGATGTAATCAATCAACGTCTCGAGCGAGATCCTCTGGGGAGCGCAGGCTGCTAGCCTGCCCGTCTCGGCAGCTTGCCGAGACGCGTCTTCTAATTGTGCAGCGTCGCTTTTGGATGTTGCCGGCAAGCTGCCGGCAACGGCAGGCTGGCAGCCTGCGCTCCCCAGATCTGTCGCGTAAACGCGGGCTCCAATGAATTCTGGAACTGGCGGTTGGTAGTCCTTCCAATCGAATGCCGGCTTCCTCGCGCGTGCTTCGGAAAGGGAGACCAATTTCTTATCGCGCGTCTTGGACGCATATTCTTCGCGCAATTTTTGATAGTCCGCGCGAATCTTCGCGGCAAAGTTTCCATTCTCTTCCGCATTCAAAAGATTGCTCACCACTCCGACTGCGCGTGAGGCATCGAGGACATGCACCGTACTGTTGGCGCGATAATGCGGCTCGATCTTGACTGCGGTATGCGCGCGGCTCGTCGTCGCGCCGCCGATTAACAGCGGCAGCTGAAACTTCTCGCGCTCCATTTCTTGTGCGACGTGCACCATCTCATCGAGCGAGGGCGTGATCAGTCCGCTTAATCCGATGATATCCGCTTTCTTCTCACGCGCCGTCTCCAGGATTTTCGCAGCCGGCACCATTACGCCGAGATCGATCACCTCGTAGTTGTTACATTGCAGAACGACGCCAACGATATTTTTGCCGATGTCGTGCACGTCGCCTTTCACCGTCGCCATCACGATTCGGCCCTGCGGTTTTGCGCCCTCGGCTTTTTCCGCTTCCATGAACGGCATCAAATACGCCACCGCTTTCTTCATGACGCGCGCGCTCTTCACCACCTGCGGCAAAAACATTTTGCCGGCGCCGAACAAATCACCGACCACACTCATTCCCGCCATGAGCGGGCCTTCAATCACATCGAGCGGCCGCTTCGCCTTTTGCCGCGCCTCCTCGGTATCCACATCGATAAAATCAACGATGCCTTTCACGAGCGCGTGCGAGAGTCGTTCCTCTACCGGGCCGTCGCGCCACGCTTCATCTTTCACGGCGACCTTGCCTTTCGCTTTCACGTTTTCGGCGAACTCGACCAATCGCTCGGTCGCATCGTCGCGACGATTGAGGAGCACGTCTTCCACGCGCTCTCGCAGCGCAGGGTCGATCTCTTCGTAAACCGCCAACTGACCGGCATTGACGATTCCCATGTCGAGTCCGGCGCGAATCGCGTGATACAGAAACGCCGCGTGCATTGCTTCGCGCACGGTATTGTTCCCGCGAAATGAGAACGAAATATTGCTCACGCCTCCGCTCACGCGCGCGTCCGGCAAGTTCGCTTTGATCCAGCGTGTGGCCTCGATGAAATCGATCGCGTAGTTACGATGTTCTTCCAGGCCCGTGGCCACAGTCAGAATATTCGGATCGAAAATGATATCGTTAGGCAAAATTCCGGCGCGCTCGGTTAACAGCTTGTAAGCGCGACCGCAAATTTCGATTCGACGATCAAGACTGTCGGCCTGTCCGCGCTCGTCGAACGCCATTACAATAACGGCGGCGCCGTATCGCCTAACGAGCGCGGCCTGGCGCAGGAATTCTTCTTCGCCATTCTTTAGCGAGATCGAGTTAACGACGCATTTTCCCTGCACGCATTTCAATCCGGCTTCGATCACGCTCCACTTCGAGCTGTCGATCATGATCGGAATGCGCGCGATCTCCGGCTCGCTTTGAATCAAATTCAGAAAGCGCGTCATCGTCGCTTCCGAATCGATCATTCCCTCGTCCATGTTGACGTCGAGAATGTTGGCGCCGCCATTTACCTGTTGTCGCGCTACTGCGACCGCGGCATCAAAGTCGCCGCCCAGAATCAATTTCGAGAATTTTGGCGAGCCGGTGATGTTCGTGCGCTCGCCTACGATGACGAATCCGGTATCGGGAGTAATAACCAGCGGCTCGAGGCCGGCGAGTCGGAGTGCTTTCATTTGCGCGGCTCAACTCGGGGGAGCGCACGCGCCTCGCGTGCTGTCTTCGGCGCCCTCGCCGAAGACTCCTCCAGTGTCCAAAGCCACGGATACTCTTCATCCTGCTCGGCAACTTTCGAATCCCACGGATTTCTGCAGATATAGGAGAATTTTTCGTGCAAATCGGTTTCGGATCGAATCACGCGGTCGAAAGATTCCTTCTCCCAAACAACGCCTGTTTTCCCCGCAGCTTTATTGATTCGATGGGCGCTGGTGGATTTGATTCCGTGAAGAATTTCAGTGAGCGACCAAAAGAGCGTCTCGCCGTTTGAACTTTGGTCTTTGACCTGTGGTTCAAACAACAAGTGCACGTGATCTGGCATCACGCAGGCGACATAGAGCTCATACTGGTTGTGCTCGTGCGCGTAGAGGACACTTTGCAAAACTAAATCGCGTTCTGCTTGGTTCAGCTGGCGACGTTCATGAGTGGAAAAAGAAACGGCGTATTTTGACCACGGGCGTTCGAAGTGAGGAAGACGGCGCTTTGGAATAAGTGTGGACTCGGAAGAGGTTTCCGGCGAGGCGCCGGAAACGACACGCGAGGCGCGTGCGCTCCCCGGAGCCGGCGCCGCGCGCTCGGGTAATTTCCGCGGCGGAAATTCGCGAACCGCCGTTGCGATCGCGCGGATATGGTCGGGCGTGGTGCCGCAACAGCCCCCGACGATGTTCAGCCAGCCGTTCTTCGCCCACTCGCGCAATTTCGGTGCGAGACTTTCGGGGGTTTCGGGAAAGCCGGTCGGCGACAGCGGATCGGGCAGACCGGCGTTCGGATAAGCGCAGGTGTAAGTGGATGCACTGCGCGCGAGTTCTTCTATGTAAGGTTCCATCTCGTTAGGCCCTAGTGCGCAATTAAGGCTAAGGATAAGCGGGTCGGCGTGTGCGACCGAAATCAGAAAAGCTTCCACGGTTTGTCCGCTCAGTATGCGACCGGAAAGGTCTGTCACTGTTCCGGAAATAATGAGCGGAACTTTTTTGCCGGCGCGTTCAAAAACCTGCGTGATGGCCGAGATCGCAGCTTTCGCATTGAGCGTATCGAAAATCGTTTCGACAGCGAGTAGATCGACGTCGCCCTCGAGCAATGCCGCAGCCTGACCGGCATAAGCTTTTTCGATTTGATCGAACGTGACGGCGCGAAAACTGGGATCGTTTACGTCCGGCGACAAAGACGCCGTCACGGGCAACGGTCCCATCGAACCAACCACGAAACGCCTTTGCCCCGTCGCATTCGACACGCGGTCTGCGGACGCACGCGCGCTACGCGCCGCCGCGAGATTGATTTCGTGCACCAGATTGCACAGGTCGATGTCATCAACCACGCGCTGGAAAAATTCTGCATCTTTGCGTCCGCTCTTCGGTTCGCCTTGAAATAGAAAATCGTGAAGCCCGATCGTCGTCGCGCTGAAAGTGTTTGTTTCGATCAGGTCGGCGCCTGCTTCGAGATATTGCGTGTGGATCTCATCGATCACTGCCGGCTTCGTGAGCAAGAGGAGTTCGAGGCTGCCTTTGAGATCTTTGCCTTTCCAATCGTGAAAGCGCGTTCCTCGGTAATCCGTCTCGCTCAATCCGTAGCGCTGGATCATCGTCCCCATCGCGCCATCGAGTATGGCGATGCGCTCGCGCATTAATTCTTCCAACGGATGGACGGCTCGATCAGACATGGTGTGGTCAGCAATTAAACGCCAATTTGGTCGCGTCAGCAACTAACAAATTGACGCATCATGATACGTCAATATGTCTGGAGAAGACGACGGCCAGCGCAGGGGCTTGATCTACCAGAGATGTCTCGGTCCGAGCCGGACTTGCATATCGCTCGACATGACAATTAGATGACTGGAAGAATGGAAGCGCTGCGGCTTTTCAAATCCCTCAATCGCGATCAGCGCAACACATTCGTTGCCTGCTTCCTCGGGTGGTCACTGGATGCGCTCGATTTTTTCCTGCTCACGTTTGTTCTGTCTCCGGTCGCTGGAGATTTCCGGCGAACGATCCCGGAGGTTGCGTTCGCGATCACACTGACGCTGATGATGCGGCCACTCGGCGCGTTCATGTTCGGATTGCTCGGTGACAGGTTTGGCCGGCGCATTCCGCTCATGGCGGACATCATTTTTTATTCGGTGATGGAATTGTTGACCGCGTTCGCGCCGAATTTCACGATCTTTCTTTTGCTGCGGGCGCTCTACGGAATCGGCATGGGCGGCGAATGGGGACTCGGCGCTTCACTCGCGATGGAATCGCTCCCGACTGAAGCGCGCGGCTTGTTCTCGGGAATTCTGCAGCAAGGCTATGCGTTCGGTTATCTGCTCGCTGCGATCGTCTACTGGATCGTATTTCCTTTCTTCGGTTGGCGTGGGTTGTTCGTTGCCGGCGCGCTTCCCGCACTGCTCGTGATTTACATTCGAGCTCGAGTTCCGGAATCGCCGGTTTGGCAACGTCACCTTGGGCAGAGAAAGAAAACGCCGTTCAATCTCCTCGGACTCGTTAGGCAACACGGCTTCCTGTTTATCTACGCGGTCCTGCTCATGACCGCGTTCAACTACATGTCGCACGGCACCCAGGATCTCTATCCGACGTTTCTCGAAAAACAGCGCGGCTTTGGCGTGAGCGAGAAATCGATGATCACGATCGTTTATGCTTTTGGCGCGATCTGCGGCGGCACGATCATCGGTTTTCTTTCGCAACGCTGGGGACGGCGCAGGTCGATCATCCTCTCAGCATTTTGCGGCATGTTGCTAATCCCACTTTGGATTTTTGCACCAACGACAACGCTGCTGGTAATTGGCGGGTTTCTCATGCAATTCATGGTGCAAGGCGCATGGGGAGTCGTCCCCGTTCACTTGAACGAACTCTCGCCGGCGCATTTCCGCGGAACGTTCCCGGGCCTCGCTTATCAATTAGGAAATCTCGCCGCTGCTTATGCAGCTCAACAGCAAGCCTGGCTGGCCGATCGTTTCCGCGATGCGAATGGCCACGCGAATTACGCGCTCACGATGGCGTGCGTCGCACTCGTCGTTTTCATTGCGATCATTATTCTCGCAGCGATCGGACGCGAGGCGCGCGGGATAGAATTCTAGCGATTCCGCGAACTGATGGGAGGAGCCTTGGGCGGCGGAGGGCTCGCCTGCGCAATGGGGGTCGCGCTCTGTTCCACTACGCTTTGCGCTCCACCCTGGTAGACGCCGACACCATATCGTTGCTCAACGATCGCTTCGGCGATTTTATCTGCGAGTTGTTCACGGTGATCCGAATTGCGCGCGGATCTTCCCTCCGAGCGATTGCTCAGGAAACCGCATTCCACGAGCACGGCGGGATAAGCAGCTTTGCGCAGGACGCGAAAGTCTGCCGGATGCACGCCGCGGTTCACTGCGTGCGGCAACGTCAGTAATTTGTTTTGGATCCTTTGCGCGAGATCGTACGACATCGGCGAATGGTAGTACGTCTCGAAACCATGAATCACGCGCCGTCGTGAATCATTGAAATGAATGCTGACAAAGATGGAATTCTTCTGAGCATTTTCGATGGCAACGCGCCGATCGAGCGGGATGAACACGTCGCTCGAGCGAGTCATGACCGTTTTTAATTGCGACTCGTGCAGCTTTTTCTCCACTCGTTGTGCCACATCGAGTGCGGCCACTTTTTCCGGTGGGCCGTAACGTCGTGACGCTCCGCTATCCATCCCGCCGTGCCCGGCGTCGACCACAACCGTGGTGAACGTACGGGAGGTATTCTTCGCCGACCGAGTGTGTGTGGCGCAACCGGCGAGTGAGCAGAGCAATCCCGTCGAAATGATTCGTGGCAGCGCGCGGGAAATTCGCGAACCGCCGTTGCGAATCGTGCGAATATGGTCGGGTGTGGTGCCGCAACAGCCCCCGACGATGTTCAGCTAGCCGTTCTTTGCCCACTCGCGCATTTTCGGTGCGAGACTTTCGGGGGTTTCGGGAAAGCCGGTCGGCGAAAGGGGATCGGGGAGACCGGCGTTCGGATAAGCGCAGGTGTAAGTGGATACGACTGCGCGCGAGTTCTTCGATGTAAGGTTCCATCTCGTTAGGCCCGAGCGCGCAATTAAGGCTAAGCATAAGCGGATCGGCGTGTGCGATCGAAATCAGAAAAGCTTCCACGGTTTGGCCGCTAAGAATGCGACCGGAAAGATCTGTCACCGTTCCGGAAATAATGAGCGGAACTTTTTTGCCGGCGCGTTCAAAAACCTGCGTGATGGCCGAGATCGCAGCTTTCGCATTGAGCGTATCGAAAATCGTTTCGACAGCGAGTAGATCGACGTCGCCCTCGAGCAATGCCGCAGCCTGACCGGCATAAGCTTTTTCGATTTGATCGAACGTGACGGCGCGAAAACTGGGATCGTTTACGTCTGGCGAGAAAGACGCCGTCACGGGCAACGGTCCCATCGAACCAACCACGAAACGCCTTTGCCCCGTCGCATTCGAAACGCGGTCTGCGGACGCACGCGCGCTGCGCGCCGCGGCGAGATTGATTTCGTGCACCAGATTGCACAGATCGATGTCATCAACCACACGCTGGAAAAATTCTGCATCTTTGCGTCCGCTCTTCGGTTCGCCTTGAAATAGAAAATCGTGAAGCCCGATCGTCGTCGCGCTGAAAGTGTTTGTTTCGATCAGGTCGGCGCCTGCTTCGAGATATTGCGTGTGGATCTCATCGATCACTGCCGGCTTCGTGAGCAAGAGGAGTTCGAGGCTGCCTTTGAGATCTTTGCCTTTCCAATCGTGAAAGCGCGTTCCTCGGTAATCCGTCTCGCTCAATCCGTAGCGCTGGATCATCGTACCCATCGCGCCATCGAGTATGGCGATGCGCTCGCGCATTAATTCTTCCAACGGATGGACGGCTCGATCAGACATGGTGTGGTCAGCAATTAAACGCCAATTTGGCCGTATCAGCAACTAACAAATTGACGCATCATGATACGTCAATATGTGTGGAGAAGACGACGCGCCAGCGCAGGCGGCTTGATCTACCAGAGATGTCTCGGTCCGAGCCGGACTTGCATATCGCTCGACATGACAATTAGATGACTGGAAGAATGGAAGCGCTGCGGCTTTTCAAATCCCTCAATCGCGATCAGCGCAACACATTCGTTGCCTGCTTCCTCGGGTGGTCACTGGATGCGCTCGATTTTTTCCTGCTCACGTTTGTTCTGTCTCCGGTCGCTGGAGATTTCCGGCGAACGATCCCGGAGGTTGCGTTCGCGATCACACTGACGCTGATGATGCGGCCACTCGGCGCGTTCATGTTCGGATTGCTCGGTGACAGGTTTGGCCGGCGCATTCCGCTCATGGCGGACATCATTTTTTATTCGGTGATGGAATTGCTCACCGCTTTCGCGCCGAATTTCACGATCTTTCTTTTGCTGCGGGCGCTCTACGGAGTCGGCATGGGCGGCGAATGGGGACTCGGCGCTTCACTCGCGATGGAATCGCTCCCGACTGAAGCGCGCGGCTTGTTCTCGGGAATTTTGCAGCAAGGTTACGCGTTCGGTTATCTGCTCGCCGCGATCGTCTACTGGATCGTATTTCCTTTTTTCGGTTGGCGTGGGTTGTTCGTAGCGGGCGCGCTGCCCGCGCTGCTCGTGATATACATTCGAGCTCGAGTCCCGGAATCGCCGGTTTGGCAACGTCACCTTGGGCAGGGAAAGAAAATGCCGTTTGATCTGCTCGGACTCGTTAGGCAACACGGCTTCTTGTTTATCTACGCGGTCTTGCTCATGACAGCATTCAATTACATGTCGCACGGCACCCAGGATCTCTATCCGACATTTCTCGAAAAACAGCGCGGCTTTGGCGTGAGCGAGAAATCGATGATCACGATCGTTTATGCTTTTGGCGCGATCTGCGGCGGCACGATTATCGGTTTTCTTTCACAACGCTGGGGACGGCGCAGGTCGATTATCCTCTCAGCATTTTGCGGCATGTTGCTAATCCCACTTTGGATTTTTGCACCAACGACCACGCTCCTGGTAATTGGCGGGTTTCTCATGCAATTCATGGTGCAAGGCGCATGGGGAGTCGTCCCCGTTCACTTGAACGAACTCTCGCCGGCGCATTTCCGCGGAACGTTCCCGGGCCTCGCTTATCAATTAGGAAATCTCGCGGCTGCTTACGCAGCTCAACAGCAAGCCTGGCTGGCCGATCGTTTCCGCGATGCGAATGGCCACGCGAACTACGCACTCACGATGGCGTGCGTCGCACTCGTCGTTTTCATTGCGATCATTATTCTCGCAGCGATCGGACGCGAGGCGCGCGGAATAGAATTCTAGCGATTCCGCGAACTGATGGGAGGAGCCTTGGGCGGCGGAGGGCTCGCCTGCGCAATGGGCGGTCGCGCTCTGTTCCACTACGCTTTGCGCTCCACCCTGGTAGACGCCGACACCATATCGTTGCTCAACGATCGCTTCGGCGATTTTATCTGCGAGTTGTTCACGGTGATCCGAATTGCGCGCGGATCTTCCCTCCGAGCGATTGCTCAGGAAACCGCATTCCACGAGCACGGCGGGATAAGCAGCTTTGCGCAGGACGCGAAAGTCTGCCGGATGCACGCCGCGGTTCACTGCGTGCGGCAACGTCAGTAATTTGTTTTGGATCCTTTGGGCGAGATCGTACGACATCGGCGAATGGTAGTACGTCTCAAAACCATGAATCACCCGCCGTCGTGAATCATTGAAATGAATGCTGACAAAGATGGAATTCTTCTGAGCGTTTTCGATGGCCACGCGCCGATCGAGCGGGATGAACACGTCGCTCGAGCGAGTCATGACCGTTTTTAATTGCGACTCGTGCAGCTTTTTCTCCACTCGTTGTGCCACATCGAGTGCGGCCACTTTTTCCGGTGGGCCATAACGTCGTGACGCTCCGCTATCCATTCCGCCGTGCCCGGCGTCGACCACAACCGTGGTGAACGTACGGGAGGTATTCTTCGCCGACCGAGTGTGTGTCGCGCAACCGGCGAGCGAGCAGAGCAATCCCGTCGCAATGATTCGTGGCAGATGCCCGCGCATTTTTGATTGATACGTAAAAGCATTTTATCTGCCACCGTTTTCTGGCAGCACCAGCTCATCGAAAAACCGCTTGTTTTTTGTGCACTCGCACCTAAAGGCCTTACCTTGATTTATGTTCCGACGATTCGCTCTCTTTTTGCTGCTCCTCGCCTTAGTTCTAAGCGCGTGCAAAAAACGCGGAGCGAATGGCAGTAGTTCTTCTAATTCGAACGCGAACGCCACCGCGACGCCTGCGCCGACTGTTGCCGCTACGCCTTTCCCGACGCCTGCAAAACCGCTCGTGGACCAGAATGCAGAAGTCATCGTGTTTGGTTATCACCGTTTCGTGAACAAAGTGCGGCGGCCTGATACGGAAATCACACCGGCGGCTTTCGAAGCGCAAATGAAAGAGCTTCAGGACAAGCAAATTTCCGTGATCAAGATGCAGGATTTTCTTGCCTGGAAACGCGGGGAGAAAAATATTCCGCCGCACTGCGCCATCATCACTTTCGATGACGGCTGGAAATCGCAATATGAAGTGGCCTGGCCGATTTTGAAAAAATACGGCTACCCGCTGACGCTGTTCATCTACACGGAAGGGATCAAGCCGGGGAAATACAGCGGTGGCGAGTCGATGGGCTGGGAGCAACTTGCGGAGATGCGCGATGCCGGAATCGATATTGAGGCGCACAGCTTGACGCACCAGGATTTGCGCAAACCGCCCTACGATCGGTTTACGAAACGCCGGCTTCCGCAGAGCGAGTATGAATCATGGATGGAAAATGAAGTCGCGGGTTCCAAACAGATCATCGAGCAGAAGCTCGGCGTGAAAGTGAATTGCTTCGCCGTGCCTTACGGATACTACAACGAGCACGTGAAGGAAATTGCGATGAAGGCTGGTTATGAAGCGCTCTTCACGGTCTACGGGCAGAAACTTACCTTCGGGTCGCCGCTGGATTCGTTAGGCCGTTACATGATCGAAGGTAACAAGCCGAAAGTTTTTGCGGAAGCGATCGATTTTGGCGGCACATCGGCTGGCGGCAGTGCTCCCGTCGCGGAAGTGAATGCCGTTACGCTAGGCGTACAGCCGCCCGATGGCGAGACGATCAAGAACGCGATGCCGCTGATCAAAGCGAATCTCGCCGGCTTCGGCTCCATCGATCAAGGTTCTGTGCAGATGCGCATCAGCGGGCTCGGGCTGGTGAACGCGAATTACGATCCGAAGACACAAAACATTTCGTATCAAATCCCGCAGAAATTGCGGGGCAAGGCCTGTGCCGTCATCATCGAGGCGAAATCCGGCGGCCGGAAAGTTTCGACGCACTGGAGTTTCAAAATCGATGAAGGTGCGGCAGGAAGCAGTCGAATGTCTCCAACCCGCAGCACACCGAAAAAGTAGCGTGATCGCTGACTTCTGGGGAGCGCACGCGCCCCTCGCGTGCAGTTTTCGGCGCCTCGCCGAAAACATTCTTATTTCCAGAAAAGTTTGCGATCGCGAGGGCGCATGCGCTCCCCCGAGTCGTTTATTCGTTAGGCTAATTATGTTTTCCCAACTCGGCGATAAGCTGCAGGACATTTTCAAAGATCTGCGCGGTCACGGCACGATCAGCGAGACGAACGTCAACGACGCCATGCGCCAGGTCCGGCTGGCGCTGCTCGAGGCCGATGTCGATTTTCAAGTCGCGAAAAAATTCATCGCCAGCGTGAAGGAAAAAGCGCTCGGCGAAGAAGTGCTGCGCAGCGTTACGCCGGGTCAGCAGATCGTAAAGATTTTCCACGATGAACTTACCGCTCTTCTCGGCGGCAATGCGGCTCCGCTCAATCTCGACAAACCGGCGCGCATTTTAATGGTCGGTCTGAACGGCGCGGGCAAGACAACTTCTTCAGCGAAGCTGGCGAACTATTTGAAGAAGCAGGGACGAACGCCGTTGCTCATCGCTTGCGATTTGCAGCGACCTGCGGCGATCGAACAGCTCGCCACACTTGGACGACAGGTGGACGTGCCAGTATTTACGCCGCAGCCTAACGAGAAAGATGTGCGGCGCGCCGCCGCGGCGAGCATCGAGTGGGCGCAACAACAAAACGGTAACGTCCAGATTTTCGACACGGCTGGTCGGCAGGAAATCGACGCGGCTTTGATCGAAGAGATCAAACAGCTCAAGGAGTTTCTTCAGCCGCAGGAAGTCTTGCTCGTGGCCGACGCAGCGACGGGCCAGCAGGCAGTGAGCGTGGCCACGCATTTCAACGATGCGCTGCAAATCACCGGAATCGTTTTGACCAAACTCGATGGCGATGCGCGAGGCGGCGCGGCGCTCTCCATGCGGGAAGTAACGCAACGTCCGATCAAGTTCGCAGGCGTGGGCGAAAAGCTCGATCAATTCGAGCCATTCGTGCCGGATCGCCTCGCTGGGCGCATCCTCGGCATGGGTGACATTGTTGGCTTCGTCGAAAAGGCCGCCGAAGCAATCGATGAGGAAGAAGCAGCGCGCCTGGAGAAGAAACTGCGCACGGCGTCCTTCGATTTCAACGATTTCCTCGCCCAGTTCAAGATGATGCGAAAGCTCGGACCGCTCGAGAATATACTTGGCATGCTGCCGGGAATGAGTAACATGCCCGGCCTCTCCGTTGACGAGAAGCAGCTTAAGCGCACGGAAGCCATCGTGCTTTCGATGACTAACGAAGAGCGCGCGCGACCCGACATTCTAAATGCACGGCGTCGTCAGCGCATCGCGCGCGGCAGCGGCAGCACCGTCACGCAGGTGAATGATTTGCTTCAGCGCTTCAATCAAATGCGAAAGATGATGAAGAGCACGGGCAAGATGAAAAGAATGATGGCGCAGATGGCGCGAATGAAAAAATAACTATGGCAGTTTCAATCAGATTACGCAGAGAAGGCGCGAAGAATCGCCCGTACTTCAAAGTGGTGGTGGCGGATAGTCGCAGCCCGCGCGACGGGAAATTTATCGAAATCATCGGCACCTACGATCCGAAGAAGCCGGGCGACAACAGCACTTTGAAATTGGATCGCGTGGAATATTGGATTGCGCGCGGTGCGCAAGCGTCGGACACGGTCAAGAGTTTGATCAAGAAAAACAAGAAGCGTCCGGCTGAGGCCAGTGTCGCTGAAGCCGCACTGCCGCCAGAGACGGCGGCAGCTACAGCTGAGACGGCGGCAGCAACAATCCCTAACGAGTAATCGCGCAGGCGATGAAGGAATTTCTCGAATTCATCGTTCGGCAACTGGTTGAGTTTCCCGACGAAGTAATGTTATCGGAAATTCCGTCAGGGAAGTTGACGATTTTTCGGCTGCAAATGCGGCAAACGGACGTCGGCCGCGTCATCGGCCGGAACGGACAGACGATTCAGGCCATCCGCGCGTTGCTGGCGAGTTCGGCGGCGCGTCACGGTCAAAAGGCTACGCTCGAAATTGTAGAGTAGAGCAAGCTTCCAGCTTGCTTTTGGTTTGGAACCGCAAGCTGGAAGCTTGCGCCACTTTTTATGCGCGTCGACATCATCACGCTTTTTCCCGAGATCTGCCGCGCGCCATTGAGCGAGAGCATGATGAAACGTGCGCAGGATAGCGGCGCGCTCGATCTGCACATTCACGATCTGCGCGGTTGGACGACAGACAAACATCACGTCGTCGATGACGCGCCATTTGGGGGAGGGCAGGGGATGGTGATGAAAGCCGGAGCCGATTTTTGCGGCGGTGGAGGAACTTTGCGGAAAAGTGGGGAAAACGTTCAACGTTCAACATTCAACGTCCAACGTTCAGTTGCAGAGGCCGAAGGTGGTTTTGATGTCGCCGGCGGGCCGACCGTTCACGCAGGATGTTGCGCGCGAATGTTCGTTGTGTGAACACCTCATCATCGTTTGCGGACATTATGAAGGCGTCGATCATCGCGTGGTGGAGCATTTGGTCGATGAAGAGATTTCTGTCGGCGATTACGTGCTGACCAATGGCGCAATTGCGGCGGTGATATTTGTCGATGCAGTCGTGCGATTGCTACCCGGTGTGCTTGGGCACGAACTGTCAGCTAGCGACGACAGTTTCAGTTCGGGATTGTTAGAGGGACCTCAATACACGCGACCGGCTGAATTCCGGGGTTGGAAAGTTCCGGATGTTTTGTTGTCGGGAAATCATGCGGAGATCGCAGCGTGGCGGAAGAAAGAGGCGCTGCGGCGGACGCAAGAAAATCGGCCGGACTTGTTAGGCGGCGCGTAACGCGGCTCTGGCGGTCCGGCGAGCGCGGGCTGCTAGCCCGCGCTTTTCGGCAGCTTGCCGAAAAGAGTTTCGCCGGCAAGCTGCCGGCGAATGCAGGCTGGCAGCCTGCGCTCCCCAGAAATTAACGAACGCGTCCTAGAACGATGCAGGCGTTGATTCCGCCGAAACCAAAGGAATTGCTCAGGACGTAATTCAATTTGGCGTCGCGGCCGTGATTCGGAACAACGTCGAGATCGCAAGCGGGATCGGAATTTGCGTAGCTCAATGTCGGCGGAATCCACTGTTCTTCGAGCGCGAGCGTGCAGATCGCCGCCTCCATCGCACCAGTCGCGCCGAGCGGATGACCGGTATAGCCCTTCGTTCCGCTTACCGGAATTTTACGCATGTGATCGCCGAACACTTGCTTGATCGCCATTATCTCGGTGCTGTCGCCTAACTGCGTCGAGCTGCCGTGGGCGTTGACATAGTCAATTTGTTCCGCCGTGAGATCGGCATCGGCAAGTGCGTGACGCATTGCGCGAATGCATGAATCGCCCGAAGGCAGCGGCGAAGTCATGTGATAGGCATCATTGTTTAAACTGTAGCCGAGCAGCTCTGCGTAAATGTGAGCGCCGCGCTTTTTCGCGTGTTCGAGTTCCTCGACGATGAGCGTAGCGGCGCCTTCGCCCATGACAAAGCCGTCGCGCAATTTATCGAATGGCCTGCAGGCAAACGTGGGATCACCTCTCCACTGACTCATCGTCTTAATAATTGCGAATGCGCCGAAGGAAAGCGGAGCCAGTGGCGCTTCTGCGCCGCCAGCAATGATCACGTCCGCGAAATCGTCGCGGATATAACGAAGCGCTTCACCCACCGCAACAGTGCCGCTGGCGCAACTGTTCGAGTTCGTTGTCCCAACGCCGCGGAAACCAAATTCAATCGCGATATTGGTGTGAGCCGAACCGCCGAAGACTTGCAGCGCGAGAGTTTGATTCACGCCGCGCGTTCCTTTTTTCAGGAAATGTGCGTGTTGATCTTCAGCATTGGATACGCCGCCCAGCGCGGTTCCGAAGCTAACACCGATGCGAGGTTGCGGTTGCTCGCGCGAATATTCGAGTCCGGCATCATCAAGCGCGAGCTTCGCAGAAGCGACGGCGAACTGTGCGTAGCGATCGAGTCGCTTCAGTCGATGCGGCGGGAAAAAATCTTCCGGAACCCAATCGCGGATTTCGGCGCCGCAATGTGCATTGAAAGCGCTGGTATCGAAAAACGAGATGTCAACGATACCACTTTTCTCCGCACGAATTCCGCGCCAGAAATTCTCACGACCGCGACCGACGGCCGTGATGGGACCAATTCCGGTGATGACAGCGCGCCGTTTGCTCATTGGGCCGCGACCATTTTACCCTGCGATTCCAAATAAGCCTTCATGCAATGCAATGTTTTGTTCGCGATGTTACCGATAAAAAAATTACCGATGATCGGCTCCGCGATGGGTGCGAGTGCGCGAATTCGAAAGTTTAAATCGTGCAAAATCTCGACCAACACTCCGTTTGAAATCGCTTTGAACGTCCAAACTACGCGCATTCCTTTCGTCCACGCTTTGAGATGATGGAAACGGACCTCGAACCGCTCGCGGTCGATAATTTGCTCGGATGTCCATGAAATCGGAAATCCGGAACGCGTTGCTGCCATGATAACTACGTTTCTATTTACGCTTCGTTCGAGATAATGAATGTATCGATAGTGCGGTAAAATTTTCGGCCAAAGCTCGAGGTTGGAGGCCGTCTCGAAGATTGTTTCGCGTGGCGCCTGGATAACGATGGAGTTGCCGGTGTGCATGAAGAGAGACGGTGGCGGTTGAAGGCGTCGCACGATAAGCTCTCAGACCGGGAGGACAAATCGAAATGGCGTTAGAAATGAAAGACCAGCTGCGAAAAGTGCGGGAAACAGCTCGCGCAAGATTCGGCTGCTTTTATTTGCGTTTACGAATGCACTTTTTGTCCGGAGTGCACTGCGCACATGCAAAATGTGTGTCCAAATTGCGGCGGAGAACTCGTTAGGCGACCGCGACACGGTAAGGCGGCTGGCGGCGCCAGACAGAATTAGCGGAAGATCGCGTCCGTCAACGCTATTTCCAGAGCGCGATCCCTTACGCTTCAGCGTCCCATGCGACAGCGTGGGCTCGAACCGGACTATCGAAGCCTTTAAGCGAAAGTTCTCCGAGGTCTTGAAATGAGAGTTTCTTCCCGATGCACAAATCTGCAATCGCGTTCGACACCAGGATTTGTTCGGGACATGCGTAGGCGCAGAGCCGGGCGGCTAATTGAACGGTGCAACCAAACAGATCTTCATGATGCTCGACTGGCTCTCCCGCGGCGACACCGATGCGAACTTTGACAGCCCCATCGCGTTGCTCTGCCTTTTCCCGCTGTTTTGCCAGCTCGCGTTGGATCTGGCTTGCGCACCTCACCGCGGCCGCGCTGGACAAAAATGACGCCATGATTCCGTCTCCCGTGTGCTTGACTTCGCGACCGCCGAAAGCGGCCAACGCGTCTCGGACAACGGTATCGTGCACATCAAGGATCATCATAGCCGCTTCATCGCCGATCGATTGAGTTAGCGCAGTCGAGTCGACGATGTCGGTAAAAAGAATGGTTCGAATTCCAGGATCGCGCGCTCTGGATGCGCCACCAGGAACTAAAGCTGCGCCCATTGGATTTATTTCACCGCCGCCGAGAAATGCCTCCGCAATCGCCGATTCTACCTCGATGATATTTTCGGCGAGAAGGCCGTGCGCTTCCTGATGCACCCGGACCGCGGCTTCACTATTTGGCGCATGGCAGATGCAGAAAACCTTACCGGCACTCTCGTTCAGCCAATATTTGTGGTATTCGACGCCATACTTTTTTTGCGTCTCGACATCGGCGGCATGGGCCTTGGCGACATCTTCGGGAGTCGTCCCTGCCGCAAGCTTGTGAATATCCATGTAGAGCGGCATATCGGCGGCTCCAATAGTACCGATGTGCGGCCGCTTGCGCAAGCTAAGCGCGCCCCCGAAACGGCTTCGAGTTTACGATGACGTAACACGATGCGTGAGGTGGATCGCGGCGGGCTGACGAAGCGTTTGATAGACGACGCAATAGCGTTCAGTCAGACGAAGAAGCGTCGCCAATTGCTCCTCGCTGGCATCTGTTTCCAAGTCGAACTGCAATCGGATATCACGGAAGCCAACGGGAACATCTTTGGATACTCCGAGCGTGCCGCGAAAATCGAGATCGCCCTCGGCGCGAACTGTTGCTTCTCGCAGTTGAATGCCGAGGGCCGTGGCCACAGCGCGCAAGGTAACGCCCGCGCATGCCACCAAGGCCTCCAACAACATATCGCCCGAGCACGCACTCAACCCGTCGCCGCCGGTTGCAGGGTGAAGACCTGCTTCGACGAGCTCACGTCCCGTTTCCAGTTTGCAGGTGATCCCGTCACCGACACGTCCCTCTGCTCGCAATGTTATTAATGCCGTATCGGGACGCTCGCGATATTTCTCTTTGATGGGCGCCTGCAACGATTTCAGTTCGTCCGCGTTCATCGACGCCACTGCTCTATTTAGTGGGTCTGATGTTTTGATTCACGCGAAAGAGATTGGCGGGATCGTACTTATTCTTAATCGCAACCAGGCGATCGTAGTTGTCGCCATAAGTTGCTTTCACGCGCTCCTCGCCCTCATCCATCATGAAGTTGACGTAGGCTCCGCCGGCGGAATAGGGATGCACCGCGTCGTAGTAATCTTTCGTCCACGAAATAATCTTTTCGTTGTTCGCAGGATCGGGATCGACGCCCACCATCACTTGCGCCCAGGTGGCGTCACGATAATTCCAAGCGGTTTCGGTTTTGCCCACGCGCGAGGCGGCGCCGTTGATCGGATACATGTGCATTGTGGAATGCATGGAAGGAAGCGTCTTGCCAAACCGGATGTGCTGCTCAATCGCAGCGTCGCTCAATTCGTTCACGAAATCCGCGCGCCAGTACCACTGCAAACCCGGTGGATACAGCGCATCGAACATGCTTTGCAAAGCAGGTTGCGGCAGCGGACCGACGAGATCGAGCGCCGGTTTCTTGAACGCACGAATCGGTTTGAATGTTTCCTCGGCTTTAGCCAGCGGCCCGGTATACGCCCACACGATGCCGCACATCTTTTTCAAATGAAGATGCTCGGGGAATGGAGGTCCAGGCGGCACCGTGAGGAAAGCAAAAAAGCCACTGAGATCATCGTCGCGAGTCGTTTTAATCAGATCGCGATACCACTTCATCACCTCTGCGGCTTCGCTTAACTCATAGAGCATCGGACCGCCATAGATCGTATCGATGCGGTGGAGCTTGAAGGTAAACGAAGTTACAACCCCGAAGTTTCCGCCTCCGCCGCGAATGGCCCAGAACAAATCAGGATTCTCCTTCGCATTTGCGTGGACAAATTTTCCATCGGCCAAAACGACATCAGCGGAGAGAAGGTTGTCAATCGTTAGGCCACATTTACGAGTGAGATGGCCGACGCCGCCGCCCAAAGTTAATCCGCCTACGCCAGTCGTGGAAATAACTCCACTCGGCGTCGCCAATCCGAATACATGCGTGGCGTGATCGACATCGGCCCAGGTGCATCCTCGCGCCCACTGTGATCGTGAGGGCCGCAGGATCCACTCGCGTGTATTTCATCGGCGCGAGGTCAATGACGAGGCCATCATCGCAAATCCCCAACCCGCCCGCGTTATGTCCGCCACTTCGGATGGAGAGAAGCAGATCATGATCTCTCGCGAAATTTACCGACCGGATTACATCTGCCACATCCGCGCAACGCGCGATCAAACGCGGCTTCTTGTCTATCATCGCGTTGTAAACTTTGCGGGCGTCGTCATAGACTGGATCTTGCGGTTCGATTACACCGCCCCGCAGGTTTGCCTTAAAATCGTTGATCGAATTTTGATCGAGTATTTTACTCATAGAGGATGACTGTTTGGAGTTGAGAGACCGCAACTTGGGCTGCGTCGGTACGTTCGTCAAAAGTAGTCTCGTTTGCTCGGTCAGGTGTCCGCTCTTGGGAAAAGTAACGACGAATATCTGGGGAGCGCACGCGACTCGCGTGCTGGCGATGGCGACCTCGCCATCGCGAACTTTTCCCATTTGGAAGTTGTTTCGGCGAGTCGCCGAAACGAGCACGCGAGTCGCGTGCGCTCCCCAGAATTGATTCAGCGTCGGTGTTTGATTCGGTAGGTTAGAAAGCATTCATCGCCGACAGTTCGCATTTCTTTGAGCGAACACTGGGCGCTGGCAGAGAGAAATTCTTTGCTTAAACCCGTAAGCGTTGGAGCTCCGGCACCTCCAAACATTACCGGCGCGATTGTCAGATTCAGCTGATCGACGAGATCGCGTTCAAGAAGCGAGCGGAAAAGTTCTGCGCCACCTTCGCACGCGACAAAGCGCACTTTGTAATCGCGACGCAGTTGTCGAAGCATCCCGGCGAGATCGACGCCGCGCGACTTGCTCAAATGCAGCGTGGCTTTCTTCCTTAGCGCATCTTGAAACTTCCGCGGCATCCGCGTGGTGGAAAAGATCAGGATCGGCGAAATCTCAGATTGGAAAATTTTCAAACCGGGATCGATCCGGCCTTCGTTTGAAACAATCACGCGTATCGGATACGGCGTCTGGCCGCGGGCGAGCCGCTGTTCTTTCAACTCGGTGCCCGGCAAACCGAGCCGCACGTTGTCACGCCGCAAGGTGCTGTGGCCGATAAGAACAGCATCGCCTAACGAGCGATGGCGGAGCAGGTGCGCTTTGTCTTCGCGAGAGGTAAAGTCGACGGGCGAAAAAGTTCGGGTCGTGATTTTGCCATCGACGGTCATGGCGAACGTCGCGGCGACGAATGGGCGACGCGACTGTTTCGGAGGGACGTGCTTCCGCACGTCCGAAATTTGCGAAGGCGGCGCGGTAGGGCGAGGACGTGCGGAAGCACGTCCCTCCGGCGACCGCGGTTGGGACACTGAGATCCCTCCCACCTTTTTATTCCGTGTCGCTGATTTCATGCTCCAGAGCTGCGACTTCCTCTTTCATTTCGCGGAGCTTCACGTGCCGGGTCTGGCCGCTCGGTTTGTAGAAGAAGTAAACGATCCCGCCCGGCGCGCACGCGGCTAGCATGACGAGAAAACTCATTGAGCCGATCAGGATCGCGACGGCTTCCGGGACACCGCAAAGGCCGTGGAGCATCACCTGGAAAATCTTTTCGCGAAGTCCGACTCCAGCGAAGCTGATCGGGATGGAGGAGATGGTGCGTTCGATCGGCATGATCGCAAAAAAATCGATGACCGCCACTTTCGCGCGGAAGGCGTAGGCAACGAAAAGAAACGTCGCGAAGGTGGAGAGATGCGCGATGAGCGAGCATCCGAATGCAGCCAGGGTGGCCCGCCAATGATGCGCGTAAAGATGATAGGCGGCAGAGAGTTCGATTAGCTTTTCGCGGCCGGGAAATCGTTGCGGCAGTTTATGCGCGAGATTTAATCCGCTCACGACAAATGAAGTGAGCAACATGAGAACTGCACTGGCGAGGACCGCGAGCAAAACCCAGACGAGATTTCGCGTTTGTGGAAATTGCGTCAGCCAGCGATAACGCAACGCGACCAAAGTGCCCGTGATGCAAATGAGCGCCACGAGGCCGACGAGCCGATCGAATACGACGGCAAGCAATGCCCCCGTCGCTTTTCCCGGCGTTTCCTTGAGCAACAAATAGCTCTTCATGATATCGCCGCCGGTGCCGCCCGGGAGAAATTGGTTGTAGAACATTCCGATCAGAAACAGTCCGGAAACTCGTGGGATGCTCAGATGAATCTTCTGCACCTTGAGCAGAATGTGCCAGCGCACGGCCGCAACGAATTCAACCAGGCCATAGGCGAGTATCGCCACGATAATCCATCCATATTGTGCGGTGTGGAGCGCGAGCCGCATGCTCTCCCGTTTTCGCGGATCGTGGAAAACCCAGATCAAAACCGCGACCGTGACGGCGATCTGGAAGATGGCGAGCAATACCTTTTTCACTCGCTAAAATGTTCTTTCCAGGTGGCTACAGACTCGCGGATTTCATCCGCCGTTTTGCGCGGACTCAATTCCCAAACGTAGAGACAATTTTTTGGGAAGAAGCGGGACGAGTTTGTCCAAATCGACATCGCCGGCGAAGGGCGGCTGGTGATCCTGCGCAGGCCAGATGCAATCCTGCATGTGACAACCGATCGCGCGCGGACCAATCGCGCGCAGCCATTCTTCGTGATTGAGAAAGCCGAGATTTTCCTTGATCTGAATGTGCCCCATATCGTGCCAGTAACCGAGCGCAGGCGAATTGAGTTCATCGAGTAGCGCGGGAAGTTCGCGTTCGCTCGGAATCTCTTCGTAGCCGCGCCGGCCTTCCACACCGAGCCGAATGTTTTTCTCGCCGGCGTAATCGGCCACGCGTTTCAAGCAATCCTTCACCCGCGCAAGATATGTGGGCGCGGCTTCTTCGCGTTTCTGCACCGCCTTCAATTTTTTGCGCACGTATTCGCGTGAAAGTAAATGGCCATTCTTCGCCAGAGCAATCAGTTCGTCCGTAATCGGATTCATACTTACCTCGCCGAGATGAAGCACGACAAAGGGCGCGCCGAGACGCTGCGCGAAATCGATTGTCTGAAATGTTTGTTTCACCGCGCGCTCGCGTTCCTTCAGGTAGGGCGCGGAAAATTGATAGCAATCGGGGGACGCTCCCATGACTTCGACCGGCAGCGGACAAAAATTGTGGAGACTGCTGAAACGAACTTCGCCGGCATCGTACATTTTTTGAATTCCGGGCATGAGCGAAATGCGAATGCCATGGCCAAGCTCGATCATGTCGAAACCGAGCCGTTTTATTTCGCGCAGCATTGTCTCACCGTCCGTGTGACGGCCGGAATTCCAACAGGTGGAGAAGGAAATCATGCGCGCCTAACGACTCCTCACAAGACTGGCGCGACCTCCGGTTCGGGTTCGGACACCGCTGTCTTCGGGCTTTCACAGATTGTGCGGCCGCACATCGTCAGCACAAAAATAGTGCCGGCGCAGAAGCAAACCGCCGAGACGAACAGTGCCGAGCGCATTCCGATCCAGTCGGAGACACTCGGCATCATCAAACCTGCGATCGGCATGAGGCCGAAAAAGCTGAGGCCGAAAATCGCCGAGATGCGTCCGCGCAACGGACCCGGCGCGCGTTCCTGCACGATCGTTCCGGCGAGACCGAAGTTGAGCGAGAGTCCGACGGCGAGCGTGCCCATGCAGGCAGCGGTCAGTAGGAAGCTGCTTGAGCGGGACATGAAAAAAAGCGCGACGGAGACGAGTACCGCAGCTCCGGTCATAAATTTTAATCGAAGATGGCGCGCCACACTGAGCAATCCGAGCGCGCCGGTCAAAGAGCCCACCGCCGATGTTCCCATGAGTAAGCCAAGTCGATCCGGTCCGAGGTGAAGAATGTTCCGCACGTAAAGCGGGAGCATCACTGAGATGACCGGATAGACAAAAACCGTAGTCAGCGCGATGAGCGCGATCATCGAGAGAATGGTCCGATCGGAGCGGACATAAAGAAACCCTTCCTTAAATCCGCTGCGCCGTTGTTCTTCTTCTTCCGCGGTGCCGACCGTACGCGCGGGCAGCGAAATCATCGCGATAATGAGAGCGAGGAATGAGGCGGCATTGCAAAAGAACGCCGACGCTGCGCCCCACCATCCGACAAACAATCCGGCGAGAGACGGACCAACTAATCGCGATCCGTGAAAAACCGAGCGATCGAGCGCAATGGCCGTAGCGATTTCTTCGTGTTTCACCAGTTCCGGCACGAGCGCGGAGAGCGCCGGCATTTCAAACGCGATGCAACAACCGAGCACAGACGCGAGCACTATCACATGCCAGATGTGAATTCTCCCGGTCATGACGAGAAAGCCGAGCGTGAGTGCGCAACAAATCTGCACGATCTGGGTGATGACTAGAATCTTGCGCTTGTCGTGCCGATCGGCCGCCGATCCTCCGATCATCGTGAGCGCGAGAGTCGGGATGCCGGCGGCGAAGTTCACCATGCCGAGCACGAGTGCCTTGTTGGTGAGCGAACTCACGACCCAGGCTTGCGCCATCACCTGCATCCACGTGCCGGTGTCGGAAATCGCCGAGCCGATGATGTAACGGCGGAACGGTCCCTTCGCGAGCAAGACGAGCGCGCGGCGAAGAAATGTTCGTTCCCCCGATTTCATGGGAGGAACTCATACGCGGGAGCGCGGCTCACCGCAACGAACCGAACGCAATTTTGCTAATGGGGCCGGAAATGATTTGCGATCACGAGCAGCATCGCGAGGAAAAGAAGCGCGCCCAAAATGACCGCGATTGCTTTCGGTGTGTCTTTCTGCCATCGCGCAGAGGTTGCAACGAAAACTCGCGCTGTCGTCCAGCTTGCGATGAAAGATAACTTTTCAGGTCATCCTGAGCGTAGCGAAGGACCTCGCGAATTACATCACGCAATCAAATTTGTGAGGTCCCTCGCATCCGCTCGGGATGACCGCAGGGCAATGTCGGCTGTGCTTCACGACTATTTGTCAACGTGCTCGTGCTTTCTATTTTGAAGTATGCGACCGGACCGATACACGCAGAAGATGCAGGAGGCGCTGCAGGCGGCGCAGAGCCTCGCTTCCGATTCTAGTCAGGCGGAAATAACGAACGAGCATTTCCTGCTCGCGTTGCTCGATCAGACGGATGGCGTGACGCGGCCATTGTTAGAGAAGATGGGTGTCCCGGTTGGCGAATTGCAGACGCGATTGCGCGAAGAATTAAACCGCCGGCCGAAGGTGCAGGGCGCGGGTTACGAAGTGCGATTGAGTAATGAGCTGCGCGCCACCCTCGAAGACGCGGAGCGCGAGATGTCGAAGTTGAAGGACGAATTCACCAGCTCGGAGCACTATTTGCTCGCGCTCGCTGGAGAAAAAAACGGCGCAGCGAAGGCGTTGAAAGATGCGGGAGTCGCGCGCGACAAACTGATGCAGGCGTTGCAACAGGTGCGAGGTTCTCAGCGCGTGACCGATCAAAACCCCGAGGGAAAATATCAGACATTGGAGAAGTACGGGCGCGACCTCACGGAAATGGCGCGCCGGGGAAAAATCGATCCGGTAATCGGGCGCGATAATGAAATCAGGCGCATCATGCAGGTGTTGTCGCGCCGCACAAAAAACAATCCGGTTTTGATCGGCGATCCGGGTGTGGGCAAGACAGCGATCGTCGAAGGTTTGGCGCGAAGAATCATTTCCGGCGACGTGCCGGAGTCGCTCAAACGCAAGCGGATCATCGCAATGGATATCGGATCGATGATCGCGGGCGCGAAGTATCGCGGTGAATTCGAAGATCGACTGAAAGCGTTTCTGAAAGAAGTGACCGATTCGCAGGGGGAGATCATTTTGTTCATCGATGAACTGCACACGATTGTCGGCGCGGGTGCGAGCGAAGGTGCGGTCGACGCGTCGAATATGTTGAAGCCGCAACTGGCGCGCGGCGAACTGCGCACGATCGGCGCGACGACGCTCGATGAATATCGAAAATACATCGAGAAAGACGCGGCGCTGGAGCGGCGTTTCCAGCCGGTGATGGTGAATGAACCGAGCGTCGAAGATACGATTGCGATTCTACGCGGATTAAAGGAGCGCTACGAAGTGCATCACGGCGTGCGCATTCAGGATGCGGCTTTGGTCGCGGCTGCCGTTCTGTCGCATCGCTACATCAGCGACCGATTCCTGCCGGATAAGGCGGTCGATCTTGTGGATGAAGCAGCGTCGCGTTTGAAGATCGAGATCGAATCGATGCCGACAGAAATCGACGTGATCGAACGCGAAATCATGCAGCGTGAGATGGAACGCCAGGCGCTAAAGAAAGAAAAAGATTCAGCGAGCAAAGAGCGATTGAAAAAGCTGGAGAGGGAATTGGCCGAGCTGAAGGAAAAATCAACGGCACTGAAAGCGGAATGGCAAAAGGAAAAGGCGGTGCTCGACGAGCAGCGCAAATGGAAAGAGCAGCTCGATGCGGCGCGCACGGAACTGGAACGAGCGCAGCGTCGCGGCGATTTGGGGAAGGCGAGCGAGATCCAATACGGACAGATTCCACGAGCTCGAGCGAAAACTGGCGGAGATCGCCGCGAAAGAGACCGAGGGAAAGAATCAACTGCTGCGCGAAGAAGTAACCGAGGAAGATATTGCGGAAGTTGTCTCGAGTTGGACCGGAATTCCAGTCTCGCGTTTGCAGGAAGGCGAGCGCGAAAAATTACTTCACTTGGAAGAGCACTTGCATCAGCGCGTGGTCGATCAGGAAAAGGCGATCAAAGCGGTCTCGAACGCGGTGCGACGTGCGCGCGCCGGTTTGCAGGACGAGAATCGCCCGATCGGTTCCTTCATTTTTCTCGGACCGACCGGCGTCGGTAAAACGGAATTGTCCCGCGCGCTCGCGGAATTTTTGTTCGACGACGAGCACAACATGATTCGCATCGACATGAGCGAATACATGGAGAAGCACACGGTCGCGCGTTTGATCGGCGCGCCGCCCGGATATGTCGGTTACGAAGAAGGCGGACAGTTGAGCGAGGCCGTGCGCCGCAAACCGTATTCAGTCGTGCTTTTCGACGAAATCGAAAAAGCACATGCCGATGTTTTCAATGTGTTGCTGCAAGTGCTCGACGACGGTCGCATCACCGACGGACAGGGGAGAACGGTCGATTTCAAAAACACCGTTATCATCATGACGTCGAACATCGGTTCGCAATACATTACCGAGGAAGAATCGAGCGAAGGACGCGAGCGACTGGTGATGGATGCGTTGCGACAACATTTTCGTCCGGAGTTCCTCAATCGCGTGGATGAGATCATCATCTTCGATCGATTGAGCGAAGAGGATCTGAAAAAGATTGTTGAGATTCAACTGAATCGCCTAACGAAACGTTTGGAGCAGCAAAAAATCACGTTGCAATTGAGCGATGGAGCGAAGGCGTTAATTGCACGCGAAGGTTACGATCCCGTTTACGGCGCACGACCGCTCAAGCGGGCGATTCAAAAGGAGATTCTCGATCCTCTTAGCATGCAGATTTTGGAGGGTAAATTTCGCGAGGGCCAGCGCATTAACGTCGACGCCAAGAACGGCGCGCTGACTTTCACTGCGCGTTAATTTTTAATCTGTAGCGGCGGTCTATGACCGTCGCATTTATTCTTCGAAAGACGCTCCTCCAGTAATAGTGCGACGGTCATAGACCGCCGCTACAAAAGCATGATAGGAGCGTTGACGTGGACGGGGAGCGATGCCTCATTCGAACCCATGAGAATACGAATTGCCGGTTTTATTTTTATCGCAGCAATCGCGTCGACGACTATTTCGGTGCAAGCAAAAGACGCCGCTTGTTGTGCTAGTGGCAAAACCGCGAAGAACACGATGTGCGCCGATTACGCGAAGTTAAATCTGAGCGCGGAGCAGAAGACAAAGCTGACTGCGTTACAGGACCGGTGCATGAAAGATGGCTGCACGGAGAAAACCCGCACCAAATTTCTGAAGGGCGCGAAGAGAATTCTGTCAGCTGATCAATACGCGCAGCTAAAAGCCGAATGCGCGAAGACCGTAAGGAAACGAAGCTAATTCAGCGCTTTTCATAAATGAAACCGGTCGCTTGTGCGACGACACCGTTTCGAATGAGAATGCCGTGAGTCTGTTTCCCGGTATAGCCGCCAAACCGGTTTCGTGCCTGGATGCTGAATAGGACAAGCCAACCATAGATCTTTCGTCCGCGCGCATCGGGGAGGTCTGCGCGCTTTGGCTCACTTTGCCATTCGATCTTGGCCGAGAGCGGATCGTTCAGGTGGGTATAAAGCCAATCCATGACGATGTCTTTGTATCTCACCGGATACTCGCCGTAGACAGGATCATTTATCACTGACGGGATGGGCGTAACGGGTTTCGGCGTGAGCGTCTCGCTGGGTGAAGGGCTGGCAATCGGAGTGACCGATGCCATAGCGCTGGGAGTCTGCGAAGGCGATGCCGCCGTGCTCGACTCTGCCAAAGTTTTCTCGAGCAGATAAGCAAGACGCCAGCCGGCTTTGTGCAGGTCATCGTGCACGACATGCGTGGACCAATCACGATACGAAACGTGGTCGGGCATCGGTTGTTCCATGGCTGTGCCTTCGGCAACGTTGCTGTTCAATTCCGGCTTGCGATGAACGTTGATGAAGCGCAAACGTTCGTAGGCTTGGCGCGCTTCCGGCAAAATATCGTTCGCCCACGTCTCCCCCAAATCTTCCGGTTTCACGTTCGCAGGCGGGCGCCAGTTTTTCGGTTCTTCCTTCGACAATTTCGCGATCAATTCCTGTTTCGGAATTTTTAGCGCTTCCGTTTGCTCTTTGCCCTTCAGACCGCGCGGCAGCGACGGAAACTGCGCGATCACCGGATCGTTATCCCAATATCCGTGCAGCTTTCCCTTCTTCGCCGCGTAACCATTGCCTGCGGGAAGCTCGAGAATAATTGAATTGCCTCCTTGATCCTCGAGACCGGATGTCCCTCGATCTGGATCAACTTTTTTTCCGGTTTGATCGAAATATTCCGCACCGACATGAAGCGGCTGATGAACATCACCGACATAATGCGCGAGCAAAATAACCGCGACTGGTTTTGTGATTTTGCGCGGATTCTCTTCGGGGACTTCGCCTTTCAAAACCTGCACGCAGTAGCGCATCATATGCACGATGTCCCATTGGGTGCGTCCGGTTTTGCCGTCGGCGTACTTCACGACGTTGAGCACCGGCACGTCGGTGTAATGAAACCAATGGTGTGAGGGAACCGTCGAATTCGGATCGTCTGTCGGCGGATTTGCCGTCCAGAACGCGCGCAATTGCTCTTCGATACGATGCTGTGAGTAATGCGGGTATGCACTTAGATCGCCCGCGCCGTTGCGATCCCAACTCTTGATTTCATCCGGCATTGTTGCCGCTCTTTGGAGCGTGAGGCCGTCGATGAGAGCGGCGACTTTCGCGCCGGTTGGCG
Organism: uncultured Verrucomicrobiae bacterium; assembly: GCA_963758535.1. Lineage (GTDB taxonomy): Bacteria > Verrucomicrobiota > Verrucomicrobiia > Chthoniobacterales > UBA10450 > JBBQFI01. The sequence goes on from CAVWVT010000010.1 coordinate 43,257, forward strand.
TGTTAGCGAGTCGTTGATCCGCGATGCCGCCGACAATTTCATGTCCGACCGGGCCATACGCGAACGCAGCCCCGCAAAAACAAAAAAGAAACAATGTCGTTATGATTTTCGTCATCGTATGGAATCGCAGCGGATTATTGCAGCCGCGAGTCTCGCCTAGATAACATGTATGGATATGAATTCCATCCTTCGATCGCGCGAGCGGCCACCAAGGAGGGGCGCTTTGCAAAGCGCCCTTTGTATTCTGGCGATTTCGGCGGCATGGAGACTGCCGCTTCCTGGCTGGGTTAAGGAAACTCGAACGGTCTTACCGAAAAGGGGGCGCGAGTAAACCGCCAGTTTGTAACTGCGCAGAAAGATTCGAGCGAACAAGAATCCGGTTTGTCCATATTGACGATGTGGCGATGTCCGTTTCGCACAAAAACGTGTCATCCCGAGCGAAGCGACGGACCTCGCGACTTCATGCGGTGGATCCGAAGCCGCGGATAATTTCAATCAACGCGAGGACGTGAACAATCGACTTTGACTGGTGTCATCCAGAAGATATTGCCGGGTCCCTCGGGTCGCTCGGGATGACACACGCGCAAAAACACCATGCTTTACTGTGACTTCAACATTCCGCGGTAAAATCCCGGATCGGAATTCGGAATCTCGATAACGCTGACGTTACGTCGATAGAACTCCGCATCAGACACGCGCCCGACAATGGCATAGGCGTAGCCTTGCGCGAACATATCTTGCAAGGCAGCGAGCAGCAGCGCCGAACCAAGGCCGTTGTTTCGCTGCTCTTTGGCGACACCAATCGGTCCGAAGAAACCGCGCGCCGCTACGTCGTAACATGCGAACCCGGCAATGGTCTCGCGTTCGACGACGATGAAACATGCAATGGGCACGCGCGCAAAAGCGATCTCACACTCAGAGGCCCAGCCATTCGTGAAATTCTTCTCACGCAAACGCGCTCACGATTTTTTTCTCGGCGGCAAACGCACGCCGGATTGTAATATCGGCGTCGGTCGGTTTCCGGCTTTCAGGAAGGTCGTAAAGCCTAACGAGTAAAGCGAGCGTATTTGTCTCCATTAACGCTGAACTTCAACTTCGGAAAATGCATACTCGAAAGTTGTCCCACGCGGACGCGCCATCAGATCTCCCGGCCCGCGTGGTTCGTCTTCGCCCCAGTAGAGATCGACCTGCCAGCGCTGCAATCCACTGCCTGTATCGACGATATGCAAATGATTTGCGAAATATTTCTGCACGATGCGATCGGAGATCAGAAGTTCGTGCCGGTTAGGCAAACGTTTTTGTCCCCGTCAACGGCTGCGAGAAGCGCGCGACAACGGATCGGTATCGCGACCGACGGGCTGTCGGCGAAGTGTAGGATCTGCCACCCTTGTAGCAAATGTAGTTACAACCTTCGACAGGTTGCTTGATGCGCCCGCTGCCTTCCTTCTTGACCGCAAGAAGAAAATCGCGCGGATACTTGCGGCCCCTGAGACCGGGGCGCGTCTCCATGCGCACATCAAAACCGCGCGCGGCGATGAAGCCCGATTCCATCGGCGTGTAGTAAAGAGTGCAGATGACGAAACATCTGTTCCCGTTGCCTTGATTCGCCAGACGTGCATTCTCTCGTTTCAATCGCATCTGCACGTCTCGCCACGGAATGTCGGCGAATGCCGAAATGATCCCGTTCGCGAGAAGGACGGGAACGACCATGAAGCTAATTTCATGTCGTGCGTTAGCATGTCATCCCGAGCGCAGCGAGCGCTCTCGCAACGGCCGTGCAAGGTGGATTGCGAGGTCCTTCGCTTCGCTCAGGATGACAGCGCGTTTGGTCGGAATTCTTGTTCATCCGAAAAATGAATCAAGAGGACCGCCGAGCAAAATTTCGATCGGCAGACGACGGTATTCGTATTCGTAAGGAGGTTTCTTCCATGCAAAGAAATTCGGATAGAGCTTTCGCAGCCGACGTATGATTTCAATTCCAGTGGCGAATGGCTGAAATTGATCGCGATCGGTAACGTGCAGTTGGGCACCTGCACAAAGTTCGCCGGCAAATTTGTGGAAAGTGGGTCGGAAATAAGTTTCGCGAAAATAAATGCCTGAAAGCCTGGCGCTGTTCATTTCATGGCAAAAAATTTCCGCATCGATGAATGGCGCTCCAAAAATTTCGAACGGACGCGTTGTGCCGCGTCCTTCGGAAATATTCGTTCCTTCCAGTAAACACATTCCGGGATAGACCGTTGCTGTTTCGAGCGTCGGCATGTTCGGCGACGGCATCACCCATTGCAGTCCGGTTTGGTCGAACCACATTGCGCGCTCCCAGCCGCGCATTGGCAGAACTTCGAGGACGATATTGGGAAAGGCTTCTTCGCGGAACTGTCGCGCCAGCTCGCCGATGGTGCGGCCGTGCCGGACCGGGAGGGGATGCAAACCGACAAAGGACGCGAAAGCTGGATCGAGCAATGGACCTTCAGTCGTTAGGCCATTGATTGGATTGGGCCGATCGAGCACGACGACAGCGATGCCCGATCGCCGGCACGCCTGCATGACGAGATAGAGCGTCCAGATGAAGGTGTAATAACGCGCACCGATATCCTGAAGATCAACAACGATCGCATCGAGATTGCGCAGCATTTCCGGCGTGGGTTCGCGTTGTTCGCCGTAAAGGCTGTAGACGGGGATGTTGAGCCGTGGATGCAGATAGCTTTGCCATTCCACCATGTTGTCCTGCGTTTGTCCGAGAAAGCCGTGCTGCGGACCGAAGAAGGCGGCGAGATGAAATAGTTTTCCGTCTTCACGCGCGAGAATGCGCGAACTGTGCTCGAGCGTTGCGGAAACCGAGGCCGGATGCAACAGCGCGCCGATGCGAGCGCCGCGCAATTTCTCCGGCCATAATTCAGAAAGGCGATCGATTGGAAGCGCAACCATTTTCTCTTTGTAGCGGCGGACTATGACCGTCGCATTTTTTTTGAGCGACGCCGCAACACTGGAATAATGCGACGGTCATAGACCGCAGCTACAAAGGATTATTTTTGCTCGAACAATTCCGAGCGAATCACGCGTTCGCCTTTGAAGAAAACATTCGAGATGGACGAAAGCGCGTGAATGTCTTGCAACGGATTTCCATCGACGACAATGAGACTCGCTTCCTTGCCTTTCTCGATAGTTCCGATGCGCTGATCCGCGCGCAACAATTTCGCCGCATTCCACGTCGCCGCCTGCAACGCAACGTTCGTGGGAATTCCGGCCGCGACCCAAAGCTCGACCTCGTGTTGCACCGTCGGTCCGTGCATTACGAGAAAATTTCCCGCGTCCGAGCCAGTCACAAGCATCACGCCGGCGTGCCAGGCTTTGAGCAAATTTTTGTCCCCCATCTCGACCGACATCGGATAATGGCTGAGTCCTTCGCGCATCGCGGCGTATTTGTCCGAGGTCGCAGCCTTTTCGGTCCCGGCGAGAAGTTCCTTCGGCGTTGATTGCTGCACGAGTGAGCGTTTGAGTAAACTCGTGTCGCCTTTCGCAAACTCCGTGAATGCTTCCGCCACGCTGAGTGTCGGATCAAAAGCGATGCCCTTTGCTTTCATTTCGGCGATCGTCGCGTCAGAGATTTCATCGCGATAAGAACCGTGTTCGACCGAATCCGCGCCTAACGAGACAGCATCGGCGACGTCCTTGCTGTCACCGGTATGAATGGCGACGGGAAGATGCTTCGCATGCGCTTCATCCACGACTGCACGCAGGATGTCGAGATTCATGCGATTGAACGGGTAGGCAGGAACGCCCGCTTCGAGAATGCCTTTGATGACATCGACATGCTGGGCGGCGAGCTCATCCACCTGCTTGCGCGCCTCCTCTTGTGTTTTCGGCAAGCGAACGAATTGCGGGAGGAAGGCCGTCGCGCTGCATCTCGGGCAAATACTTTGCGTATTCCGTTCCGTGACCGCCTTCTGTCGTGAAAAGCGGACCGGCGAAAAATAATTCGGTGCCGAGTTTTTCGCCGCTATCAAACGGTTTGCGCAATTCCAGCATCGTATCGAGCGCATCTCCGAGGCTGCGCACTGCGGTGACACCGCAATAAAGATAAGACGCGAGTTCACGCTCGGCGGATTGGAGCGGGCTGAGTTTCGACTGGCCATCGTAAAAACCGCCAGTCGCGCCCAGGTGCACGTGCATGTCGATCAAGCCGGGGAGGACAGTTTTTCCAGCAGCGTCAATCGGTTGCGCATTGAGCGACTTGGCATCGGGAAAACTGCCGTCATAAACTTCCGCGATTTTTCCATTGCGAATTAGCACCGCGCCCGACTCGATGACTTTTCCGTTGCCGACAAAGATGCGCGCATTCTGAATCAGTCGCGTGCGTCCGCGATCGCGATCGCGCTCGAGAATTTTCGCTTTCGCAAGATCCTGCCGGCTCCATGCCTGATAACCGCCAAGCAGAAAAAACGGGAGTAGCACGACGACGACCCAGAGTTTCGCGGAAGCGCGCAGTTTCTCTTCCTTTTCCCAGCGGAAAAGTTTTGTCGCGATGAAAATGCCCACGACCGTAGTCAGCAGAAGTGCGATCACCGGCAGCCAATTTTGCGCGATCGTTTCGTGATGTTGCAAAATTCCGGCAATACCAGTGACCAAATAAGTGGCGGGAACGAATTGTGTCACTACCTGCAGCCAATCTGGAAAGACGGTGATCGGTATCGTCGCGCCGCTCAGAAACAGCATCACCATGTAAATCGGTTGAATGAGGATGTTGCTTTCCTGTGTAGAATTTACGACCGCGGCGCCGATCAAACCGATGGTGCGAAAAGCCGCGGCGCCGAGAGAGACGAAGAGCAGAAGTGAAAGCAGGTTTGTTGGCATCACCATGCCGTAAAAAAGTTTGGCGAGCACAAGCATCATGAGCACACTCGGCACATAAAGAATCACGCCCGTGATCATCGATGCGAGGAGCAACGGGACTGGCGTGATCGGAGTCACTTTGTAGCGCCGCAAAATATTTTCTTCCCGCTCCTGCACCGCGCGCATGCCCGCGCCAAAAAGGCCGCTCCCGATAATGCCGAGCACAATGACCATCGTGATGACGAGCAGCACGGCCGAGCCCTGCTTCGCGCCCATTAATTGTCCGAAAACAAAAAATAAGATGAGTGGGAAAAAATAATTGAAGAACAGGACCGATTTATTGCGGAACGCCAGCTTCAGATCGATGATGAGCAGAGCGAGAAACGCTTTCATTTCACTCGCGCAATTTCTTGGCGGTCAATCTCGACCGACAAATGGTGTGCGGTCATTCTGGCAGGGAAGGTTTCCCGCGCATGCTCATCATTGCAAGCGGGCACCGTAAGCCTGATACGCTCCTGTCCGAAAGCTGTGCCTAACGAGAAAGCTCTTCGAGTAACGGGCGCTTGCTTCGGGGCTCTTGAAGCCGAGCGAAAACACCCGACGGCAAACAAGAGCAGACCGCCCGTCAGGAGCGCGGCAGATGCGGGTTCGGGAACGGCGTGAATGTTGTCGATCCCAAGCTGTCCGACAACAAAGTCGCCATTTAAATCCGTCGCGCCGGCTTCATTGATAATACGCGCATCGCCGATGCCGGTGGAAAAGAATGTGTTGTAGGCCGCCGGTCCGCCGATGGCGATCATGTTCGCTGCCGCGATCGAAATCGAAAAATGCTGCCAGCCACTTCCCACTGCGAGTATCACCGGAGCGGATAAATAGCCGGGCGAATTCATCAGGTTCTGCGATTTGAAAGCGACCCGGATTGAAAGTGTGGTCGTGCTCTCGTTCCTAAGATCGATTTGGATCGTGTTAACGCTTTGAGCGATGTAATTGCCTAGCCACTGCTGAAGATTAAAGGTCGTCAGGCGACCGCCGGAGCCCGCGCCATCCGCGGTCAGCTCGAGATAGTGATCGGCGGCGCCGGCCGGTCCACCGGTTTTTACCTGGAGCATGTCACCCGCCCAGCCCATGGTTGTGCCGTCCTCGAAATTATCGAGCTGGCCATTTACGATCGCATTCGCAGGACGCGCGATTAGGAACAGCCCACAAGCAAGAATAGCGAGGTTCGAGAGCATCTTTTTCACGACCGCGAGAGTGTCACAGAAGGGCCTGCCGTAACAAGCTTAAACGGGCTTTGCCCACCAGGGATCACTCGCGGAGTTTCTTGCCCGTTAGCTCGATGAAGACATCTTCCAGCGTCGGTCGTTTCAAGCTCACGTCTTCGAGTTCCAAACCTTGCGCGTCGATCCACTTCACCATTTCCACCAGCGTGCGAGCAGGTTTCTTCGAGCCAACTTTGATGTGGCGCTTGTCGTCGGAGACAACGGCATGGGTCGCCTCCGGCCATGTCGGTAGATTTCCTGACGCCAACGGCTGATTCAGCGTAATCTCGATTCCCGATTGCTCCGCGCTGCGCTCCTGCAATTGTCGCGGCGAACCGAGCGCGATGATGACGCCATCATCTATGATTGCGACGCGATCGCAAAGACGCTCCGCCTCTTCGATGTAATGCGTCGTCATGAGGATGGTGCGCTTTTCCGCGCGCAATTCTTCGATCAGATCGCGAATTTCCAAACGGGCCTGAGGATCGAGCCCGGTTGTCGGTTCGTCGAGAAAGAGCATTTGCGGATCGTTGATCAGAGCGAGTGCGAGCGCCAGCCGCTGTTTTTGTCCGCCGGAAAGGGTGGAGTAATTTGCATCCTTCTTTTCCCAAAGTTGCAGACGCTTGAGTAACGCATCGCCATCAACAGTGCGCGTGTAAAACGCGGCGAAAAGTTTCAAAGATTCGTGGACAGTGATCTTGTCGGGAAGATTTGTTGCCTGCAGACAAACGCCGATCTGGTCTTTCAGCTTTTGTTTTTGCCGGTCGGGATCAAAATTGAGGACGGTGACTTCTCCCGCACTGCGCGGTCGCAAACCTTCGAGAATCTCGACTGTCGTCGTTTTACCGGCTCCGTTCGGACCGAGTAGTCCGAAAACTTCACCGGAGCGGACTTCGAAATCGATCCCTTTCACCGCTTCGAGTGCGCCGTACGATTTTCGGAGTCCGCGCACACGGATGGTAGAATCGTTGTCCATTATTCGTTAGGCTGACGCAGGTTCTTCAATCACATTTTCTGCCCGCTGGTGCCGGACCGTGCGAGCCAAACCGAAGAATAGCGCTATTAAGGAAAAGGCGGCGCAACATTGTGCGAACAGTTCACCGTGTCGTGCGTAGAACGTCAATGAGCGTTCAGTCGGAACCATGACATCGCCGTGATCTCGCCATCAATAAATTGGTTGCCGTGCTCGTCCATGAGCGTTTTGGTGACGCGGCCAAACTCGTTAACGAAACAGGTCACGCCTGTGTTCGCGGCCCGCACCAGCGGACGCCGCGTCTCCACGCAGCGAAAAATCGCGTTGGCCAGATGTTGTTGCGAACCGGCCGAACGCAGGAACCAGCCATCATTGGTGACGTTAACAAGAAGGTTCGCTCCCTTGTCCACGAAACGTCGCGTTAATTCCCCGATCGTGTCTTCAAAACAAATCAGCGGCGCTATCTGTATCGCATTGTTCGTTAGGTGAAAAACTGTGTAATCTGTTCCGGCATCGAAATCGGCCGGAACTTGATCGCCGATGATGCGGGCCAAGAACGGCACCGAGTTTCGTCCCGGTACGTATTCGCCAAACGGAACCAGATGTACCTTGCGATAGAGTTGTGTCTTGTGTCCGCCTTCGGTTACCAGCAATGCGGCGTTGTAAGCATGTTTTTCGTCCTGATCGATCGCACCGAGCAGTAAGTCGATTTTGGCCCGCTCCACGAAGCCCATAACGAAATTATAACTCGCATCATCCTGCAAGATCGGTCCGGGCATCGAGCTCTCCGGCCACACGATTAATTCGGGCGGCGGATTTGACCGCAATGCCATGTCGCTCAGGCGCGAAAATTGACTGAAAATCTTGAAAGCAAATTGGTCCGAGAATTTTTCTTCACGTGGCACGTTCGCCTGCACGAGAGCGACGCGCAGTTTCGTCGCGGGCTGGTGGACTTGCGCGGCTTCAAATCCGTAGGCAAAAAGACCGACGACGATGGCCATGGTGAGCGTGAGATCGTAGTGCGGCCGCATTTGTCGCGTTTGCGTTTCCAAGATAAACCGGCACACCGAACAAACGGCGATGACATTGGCAAACGCGACGACAAAGGAAATTCCAGCAACGCCGGTGAACTCCGCAATCTGAATGATGGGCCAGTAGCTGTGCAGAGCTACACCGAGACCATTCCAGCCCCAGCCGGTAAAAACCCAGCCGCGCAGCCACTCCGTCGCCACCCAGGCGGCGGCAACAACAAATGCGAGGCCGAGATTATGCGCAGAGCTGAGCCAGGGCGAACGCACCACGGATGATTCGTTAGGCTTGGGCGGCGGCCAGGCATGTTTGCTTCTTGGTTTTTCCTGCGTTCGAATCCTGGGCCGGAACAAGCCGCAAAACCAACTCCAGATCGCGAAGTAAATCGCCATGTAAAATTGCAGCAGGAACCAGCCAGGGATAGTGACGGTGGTGAGCCAGGAAAGAACGCTCCAAAAAAATGTCAGGCCGGCTACATATCCGAGCGCGAGATCGCGCAGCCAGCGGCGCTTTGAATTTTCGCCACTAAACCAGATTGCCGCCAGCAAAGGCGTGAGCGCGAACCAGCAAAGCCATCCCTGATTGAACGGCGGAAAACAGGCGGTGTAGAGCAGGCCGCTCGCGATTGCAGCAAGCCATGGCCACGCGCGCAGCGCCTTTCGAAAACCGTCCACGCAATCTTAGCTGCGCCGTCGGCGTCGGGTCTTCTTTTCCTGCTCGCGACGCCGGCCGGGATTGAGGGCGTCGCGCAGTTCGTGCGCATAAGCCGGGTTCACGCGGAAAAACGCACGTTCGACATCTTCCGTCGACCGCACGTTGACTTTATTTGAAAGAACGTAACCGAGCGAAATCAAACCTTTAAGCGCGTCGACAAATTCGGCGGATTCCATGTCTCCTCCGAGATGTTCGACCAGTTGCTTCCCATTCATGTCGGTGACTGCCGAGCGTTTTCAGAATCGTGATCTCGCCGCCATCGAGTTTGATTTCGCGGTGCATGAGAAAGTTTCTCGCAGAGTTTCGCCGTCTGTCGAGTCGCTTATGTTTCGAGTCGGGCGTGTGCGTCCTGCTGCAGCCACTGCCAGAGCGGCTCCAGGTGTTGCTCTATTTCGTCTTTAATTTCGGTTAATTGCTCGACGTGAATTTTCCTTCGTCCGGCGAGCGTTGCGCGAAAAGATAATACTTGATCTTCGGCTCTGTTCCGAACCGCGCACAGCGATTCGCGTCTTGTCCGCGAGCTCGAAGATGAGCATCTTTTCCTTCGGAATCTCGTCTCCTTCGACGTCGCGAAAGGTTTCCCTCTCGAAATTTTTCACAGCGACGATCTTCGTCCCGAGCATTTCGACCGGTGGATTAGTCACATACGATTCCAGCAGCCGTTTGATTTTGGCTGCTCCCTCCGCGCCTTCAAAGTAAGCCCGCCATTTTTTTCCGCGTAATAACCGAAGGTCGCATAAATTTCGTCAAGCAACTCATCGAGCGTGAGATTCTTCGACTTGGCATAGGCCGCGACTTCGCAAAACATGATGGTTGCGCCATTAGCCATCTTTGTCGCGCACGAAATCCGCGCCGCTGTAACCGTAGCTTTCTTCGCCGCCAAAAATGTAGAAGGAAGAATACTTCAGGCGTAGCGCACGCGATTCCTGCTCGGACAAAGCGCGATATTTTTCTCTCCACTCGTTAGGCAAATTGCGCTCATACTTGCCCAGCTTCGCGCCGATGTATTTGAAACCGGTGAGTGTCTCGACCGCGCGTAGGCCATAATGTTCCGCGATTGCTTTCTGTAGATCAGTGGTGACGAAAGTTTTGATAATGACACCGCGATTCGCGTTCTCCCTGATTAAGCACTCCGCGTTCGAAAAGCGTCTTCGCTCGATAATAGGCCATGAGCGATCCGATTTGGTTCCCCGTTAGCAATTTCATTTCGCCGGCGCGGTCGCGCACCGCCACGCCCATGCGATCGCAATCCGGATCAGTCGCAATCACGAGATCGGCATTATTTTGTTTCGCGAGCTCGATCCCGAGTTTCAGCGCTTCAGCATTCTCCGGATTCGGCGATTGCACGGTCGGAAAGTTTCCGTCAGGTCGATCTTGCTCGGTCACGACTGCGAAGCTGAAGCCGAGACGCTTCAACATTGGTTTAATGATGACAGCGCCGGTGCCGTGGATTGGTGTGTAGACGATTTGCAGTGATTTCGCCGCGGCTACGAGTTCTGGATTGAGAACGAGGGTTTCCAATCGCGCCATATAGGCTTCATCAATTTCCGATCCAAGCGTGACCACTTTGCCTTGTTCGTTAGGCGGTAACGGCTCGTAGGTTTCGCCTGTGATCGCATTTACTTTCGCGATGATTCCGCTGGCATGCGGTTCGACCACCTGCGCGCCGTCATCGAAGTAAACTTTGTAACCATTATCGTGCGGCGGATTGTGGCTCGCGGTGATGACAATGCCGGCGCTCGCGCCGAGTTCGCGCACTGCAAAAGACAACTCCGGTGTCGAGCGCGGACCTTAAAGACAAAGGCGTCGCAACCATTTTCCGCTGCGATTTTCGCAGTCAGGTCCGAGAACGCTTTGGAGAAATGCCGCGTATCGTGCGCGATCACGATTTTCGCTCGTCCTTTCAATCGTTGCGCATTTCGCCACTCCTTCACATAGCCAACCAAACCCTGTGTTGCCCGGCTGATGTTGTAAAAATTCATCGCGTTTGTGCCCACACAGGGAAATTCCGGAGGCTCATTCTCTGCCGCGCGTCCGCGCTCCGCCTTCGTCACGATCTTGCCGATTGTGCGGCCGCGGAGTCCGCCTGTGCCGAAAGCGAGTGCTTTGTAAAAGCGATCATTCAGTTCGTCCCAGGCGCCGGCGTGGATAAGTTCAAGCACGGCGTTTTCGTAAAGCGGTGATTTGGCGCCAGCTAGGAGCGAGCGGATATTCTTCGCCGCCGATTCGATCAGTCGTCGATCGGAAACGGCTTTTTCGAGAATCGAGTTGAGTGGATGAGGGTCGCGCACATTGTCGCCAACTCTTACGGGATTGCTGCGCATTGCAAAGCGAAGGCGAAGTTTTTTTAGTAGTCGAGCGGAGTCGAGACATCTGTTGACGTTCAAGTGGCGATGACCTTCCGGGGCCTCCGTGGAATTCCCTGGAGGTTTCGGAGAAACGTCCCTACCTGGCAAATGAGGGATGCGTCGGCTTCGTTCGGAATAACACGGGATCCAGCGCCCCGTAAGTAACTAACCGGAAGTCAGTCCTTCTTAAACAATCGCGCGCCTTCCACCGACATTCCCTGCGTGAGATTCAAGTGAAGATGATTGCGCAGAAAATCATCGACCGAAATCCATTGGTCGTTGATCTGGATGCGTTTGGTCCAGGCGCAGACTTTGACCAATTGGCTGCGCAGTTTTTTGATTTCCGCGGCTGCTTCACTCAGTTGCTCTTCGCCTTCCTTCCGGCGCGTGATGTCCTGGATCTGGGAGATGAAAAATCGCGGTTTGCCTTCCTTATCGCGGACTAATGAAACGCTCAGCAGCACCCAGATGATGGAGCCGTTTTTGTGAAAGTAACGTTTCTCCATGTGGTACGTGTCGATTTCGCCAGCCAGTATCTTTTTCACATTCGCCACGTCGTGTTCGAGATCGTCCGGATGCGTGATGTCTTGAAACGTGCGCTTTAATAATTCGTCCTCGCTGTATCCAGTGATCTGACAAACCGACCGATTTACGCGCAACCACGATCCATCCGGAGCGACCAGCGCCATGCCGATGGCGGCGTGTTCAAACGCGTTTTGGAAAAGGGCGTCGGCCTCCGCTTGTGGGATCGCAGAGGGGAGTTTTCACAGTGGTTCCAGTAATTGTCGATGGAAGACGAGTGCCCGCGACAAGTCCTAATCGCGGCTGCGCGCCCTGTATCCGCAGCTAAAATTGCTCACGCCTGCCGTCCCCAACGCCAAGCTTACTTACAAGGGCCGGGAACCGGAATAACAAATTTGCCGTCTTTCTCGGCGATAAAGTTCGTCGTCGTGCCGCTCGAACTGCCGTTCGCATCTTTTGTCTCAGTCGTGACGACGAGTTTCTTCGTCGGCTTGAGCGTGAGACAAAGTTTTCCGCCGCTGGGTGAATCCTGCGGTAACTCCGCCTTTTTCGCATCTTCCGGCGTGAGATCGACCAGTTCGATCTTTGAAATCTTTCCACCCGCCGCGCTCGACTGCATCATTTTGTAAAAGCTGAGGACTTCGGCATCGGCACCCTTCGTATAAAGGAAAGATTCAAGCGTCGCCGTGTCTTTGCCTTCGAAAGCCGCTTTGTATTTATCGACGAATCCTTTTTCCTGCTCGGGCGTGCCGGCCCAAACAGAAACCGAAGCAGCGAAAAGAAGTGAACAGATCAGGAGGCTGGTTTTCATGGTCGGGGACTATGGATTGAGCTCTGCGCTGCTGCCACAAAATTCGGTCAAGAAAATCGATTGATCGCAATGCTGTTCACGGGCTTAGTGGACAACCGACTTCCGAATGAACATCCACGAGTATCAGGCGAAAGAATTGCTGGAGAAATTCGGAGTCGCCACGCCGCCGGGCAAGGCTGCGTCCACGCCTGAAGAAGCCGAGAAAATCGCGCGAGAATTGGGGACAAACGAACTCGTGGTCAAAGCGCAGATTCACGCCGGCGGACGCGGGAAGGGGACTTTCGCCAATGGATTCAAAGGCGGCGTGCATCTTTGCAAATCGCCGGCCGAAGTGCGGGATGTCGCGGCGAAAATGCTTGGGCAAACCCTGGTGACGCATCAAACCGGCCCGGCCGGGCGCGTGGTGAACAAAGTTCTCGTTGCAAAGTCGGCCGAGATCGCGCGCGAAATTTATTTTGCCATCCTGCTCGATCGCGCGACGGCGGCGCCGCTGGTTGTGGCCAGCACGGAAGGCGGCGTTGAGATCGAGGCCGTCGCCGCGAAATCGCCGGAGAAAATCATGCGCGAACCGGTCGATCCGCTCGGCGGACTGCAGCCCTATCAAGCGCGCAAACTGGCGAAGCAGCTGCAATTCGAGTCGGGGCAATTGAAAGCGGCGTCGAAATTGTTCGATGGACTTTATCGCACGTTCATCGGGCTCGATTGCTCGATGGTGGAAGTAAATCCGCTCGTCGTTACGCCGGAAGGGCGAAGTGCTGGCGCTCGATGCGAAATTTAATTTCGACGACAACGCGCTTTATCGACATCCCGACGTCGCGGCAATGCGCGACATCGCGGAGGAAGATCCGCGTGAAGTTGAAGCGTCGAAGCACGGGCTCAATTACATCGGACTCGACGGCAACATCGCCTGTCTCGTCAACGGCGCCGGTCTGGCCATGGCGACGATGGACATCATCAAGTTTTATGGCGGAAATCCGGCCAATTTTCTCGATGTCGGCGGCGGCGCGACCGAGGAGCAAGTGACCGAGGCGTTCAAGATTTTGATCTCCGACAAGAATGTAAAGGCGATCCTGGTCAACATTTTCGGCGGCATCATGAAATGCGATGTCGTCGGGCAGGGAATCATAAACGCGGCCAAGACGCGTGAAGTTGTCTGTGCCATTAGTCGTTAGGCTTGAAGGAACAAACGTTGATGCCGGCAAGAAATTGTTAGCGCATTCCGGGTTGTCAGTGATCACGGCCGATGATCTCGGCGATGCGGCGCAGAAAGCTGTGAAGGCGGCGAGCGGAAAATGAAAATCAAGGGAATCGGCTTCGTTGGCATTCCAGTGTCGGACATCGAGCGCGCGCGTGGGTTTTACGAAGGCGATCGGTGAAGCACCGGACGAATATGCCGCAATGGAGATGGGAAGAATATTCGATCGGAAATGGACCCTTGCGATCGCGTGCTCGGACATGGAGTTTCGACGAAGCGATCGCGCAACTGAAAAAATCGAGAATCAAATTCGCCGCGGAGCCGTTTGAGACACCATGTTGCCACATGGCCGTGGTGCAGGATCCTGACGGCAACAAACTTATGATTCACAAATTGAAACCAGAAAATGAGAAGGGAGTTTGCTCATGATCAAGGAAGTAGCATTCGTTGCGATCGCCGTCTCCGATGCGGAACGCGCGCGGAAATTTTATCAGGAAACATTGGAATTAAAGCCGGGCATGACGGCAATGGAAGGCGCATGGGTCGAGTACGATCTGGGCGGAACAACCATCGGCGTCGGTTGTCATCCGGATTGGAAACCTTCACGTGATGGTACGACCGTGGCCTTCGAAGTGGACGACATCGATGCGACCATCGCGAAATTGAAAGAGCGCGGCGTCAAATTCGATCTGGAAAAGATGGAAACGCCCGTGTGCTGGATGGCGCAATTTCGCGATCCTGACGGAAACAAGCTCGTCGTGCACAAACGGAAAACGACATAGCTGATGTCAGTTCTCGTCGACAACAACACGCGCCTCGTCGTGCAGGGAATAACCGGCAGTGCTGGCGGATTTCATGCGCGACAATGCATGGAGTACGGCACGAACGTTGTCGCCGGTGTTACGCCGGGAAAAGGCGGCCAGATGTTTGACGGCAAAGTGCCGGTCTTCGATACGGTTTGGGAAGCGCGGCAGAAAACGAACTGCAACGTCTCCGTGATTTTCGTTCCCGCTGCCGGCGCGGCGGATGGAATTCTTGAAGCGGTCGATGCCGGTGTTGAGCTTGTAATATGCATCACCGAAGGAATTCCTGTGATGGATATGATGCGCGTGAAAGCGTTGATGGCCGGAAAAAATTCGCGGCTGATCGGGCCGAATTGTCCAGGCATCATCACACCCGGCCAATGCAAAATCGGAATCATGCCTGGATATATTCATAAGCCGGGCAACGTGGGCGTCATTTCGCGATCGGGCACGCTGACCTACGAAGCCGTCTGGCAATTGACCACGCGCGGTCACGGTCAAAGCACGTGCATCGGCATCGGCGGGGATCCAATCAACGGTATGTCACATCTCGATGCGGTTAAACTTTTCAATGCCGATCCAGAAACGCACGCGATGATTTTGATTGGCGAAATAGGCGGTTCAGCCGAAGAAGAAGCGGCGGACTGGATCAAGAGCAATTGTAAAAAACCGGTGGCCGCATTCATCGCGGGCCGAACTGCTCCGCCGGGGCGGCGAATGGGTCACGCTGGTGCGATTGTTTCCGGTGGAAAAGGAACTGCAGAAGGAAAAATTGAAGCGCTCAAAGCGGCAGGAATCGCCGTCGCGGATACACCGGCGACGATGGCGGATACGCTTATCGCGCGCATAAAAAAGGAAAAATAAAATGGTTTCTCGCGGACTTGAAGGTGTTGTCGCAAACAGTACGCGGTTGAGCGATGTCATCGGCGACAAAGGTCAGCTCATTTATTTGGGCTACGACATCAACGAACTGGCTGGGAAAGTTAGTTTCAAAGAAGTGGTTTACCTTTTGTGGAAAGGTAAACTGCCGAACCGCCGCGAGCTTGATGAATTTATGCTCGCTTTGCGTGCTGAGCGTCAGTTGCCCGGCGGAGTGATTGATTTCATTAAGTCGGCACCGAAGACAGCCGACCCCATGGACGTGATGCGGACCGCGGTTTCCATGCTTGGTCTTTACGATCCCGACATGGAAAAGGAGGCGACGCGTGAGATCAATGAGCGTCGCGCGCGCAGCATCACGGCGAAGATCGGAGTGATCGCGGCGTATTTTCATCGCGCGCGCGGCGGCAAATCCCTGCCGCCTGTGCGTGAAGACCTGACGGAAGCTGAGCATTTCCTTTATCTGATGTGCGGCGAACCGCAGCCGAAGGCGGCGAGCGATACCCTTGATGTTGCCTTTGTCCTGCATGCCGATCATGGCACAAACGCTTCGACGTTCAGCGCGCGCGTCACGATTTCAACGTTGAGCGATTTTTATTCCGCGATCACCTCCGCGATTGGAACGCTCAAAGGTCCTTTGCACGGCGGCGCGAATGAAGGCGTCATTCACATGCTCGAAGAAATTGGGAGCGAGGACAAAGTCGACGCTTACATCGAGGAGAAGCTCGCGCAGAAAAAGAAGATCATGGGCATCGGTCATCGCGTTTACAAGACGCTCGATCCGCGCGCGCCGCATCTGCGTGCGATGGCCATTAAACTGGGCGAGAAACTCGGCGATGCAAAATGGATCAGGATGTCGGAGCGAATCGCGGAGCTGATGAAGCAGAAGAAGAATTTGAACGCGAATGTCGATTTTTATTCGGCGACAGTTTATCACTCGTTAGGCATTCCGACGGATTTTTTCACGCCGGTGTTTGCCATCGCACGCTGCGCCGGCTGGTGCGCCCATGTGCTCGAGCAGCTCGAAGATAATCGCCTTTACCGGCCGCTCAGCGAATACGTTGGCGAGCCGGTTGGCAGGAAGCTCATTCCGATCGACGAACGCGAATAGGCCAGTCGCGAATGGAAACACTCGCGACGCGCTTTCATCGATTTCACGATCAAATTCGGCCCGTCCTGGGAACCTGTCTTTATGGATTGGTCGCGAGTTCGGCGGCCGTTGCTTTCCAAATAGCGATTAATTGGATCTACGCGTTTTGCCTGCAACATCCCGCAAGCGTCGGATTTTCGCATTTTGCCTGGATCAGTCTGGTTGCGATCGTGATCGCATCGCTCATCACGGGCTGGTTGCTTTATTCCTTTTGTCCCGAAGCGGCTGGAAGTGGAATTCCCCAGGTGAAACTGGCGTATTGGAAAGGCTTTGGTTTCGCTCCGCGCCGGATTGCGTCGATAAAATTTCTCGCCGGCATAATCAGTATCGGCGCGGGTTTCAGTCTCGGACGCGAGGGACCGACAGTGCAAATCGGCAGCAATCTCTCCTCCACGCTCGCGGGAATACTTGGTGTTACAAAACAAAACCGCCGTGCCGCGAGTGCAGCCGGTGCGGCTGCGGGTTTGGCGGCCGCTTTCAACGCGCCGCTTGCTTCCGTTGCGTTTGTTCTCGAAGAAATTATCGGTGACTTGAACAGTCGCTCGTTAGGCCCGGTGCTGCTCGCATCCGTCATCGGCGCGTTCATCGTGCACGCCTGCATCGGTGCGCAACCGGCATTCGCTTTGCCTAAAATCGGTGAACCAAGCTGGCGCGCGTATTTGCTGATGCCAATCGCGGCGGCGTTCGCGGCTGTGATTGGCATTTTATTTCAGCGCGGCTCGCTCTGGCTGCGTGGCTATTCGCGAAAGGTGCGGCGCGTGCCGCGCTGGCTGCATCCGCTTATCGGCGGACTGATTACATGGGCCATTGGCGTCGCGGTTTTTTATCACACCAATCGCCTTGGAGTCTTCGCGCTTGGTTATGACGATCTGTCCGATGCGTTGGTCAACGGTATGGCGCTCAAGCTGGCTGTTCTGCTGCTTGTTGGAAAATTTATCGCCACGGTTGCCGGTTACGGTCTCGGCGGCTGCGGTGGAATCTTTTCGCCGAATCTTTTCCTCGGCGGAATGTGCGGCGCGATCGTAGCGGATCTTGGTCTCCATGTTCTCGCGCTCAATCAATCCGATTCAGCGCTTCTTGCAGTCGGTGCGATGAGCGCGTGTCTCGGAGCCGTCGTGCAGGCGCCGGTCACTGCGATCCTGATCATTTTTGAAATGACACACCAATTCGCGCTCGTTCCCGGTTTGATGCTGGCCGGCCTCGTCAGTCAGGTCATTGCGCGAAGCTTGCAAAAGGAGAATTTCTACGACCAAATTCTCGTTCAGGACGGTCACAAGATCGAACATCTCATTCCGCCGCGCGACTTGCGCAGTTGGCAAAATCTTCCGATCTCGGCGATTGCAAATTTTCAGCCGGTCGTGATCGAGGATTTTTCGCGGGAAGCGTTGCAGAACATTTTGGAAAAACATCCGTACCGCTTTTTTCCTGTCCTTGAAAACGGCAATCTCAAAGGTGTTGCGGCGCGCAGCGAAATCGAAGATGCAGTGGCACAGAATCGTTCGCCCAATCTGACGCCTGCCGTAACGGGTCGACCGGGACAAACTATTCGAGAGGCGCAGACGCTTTTCATTGAGTCCGCGAGCGGCACGATTGCGTTAACCGATCGCGTGGATGGAAAGATTCTCGCGGTCGTTACTCTTCACGATCTTTTACGCGCGCAGCTTTCGATGAGCGAGCGCGAGGCGAATTAGACTGGTCCTGTTCCTGTTGCTTGCGCGGACGACACCGCAGCAAAAGCGGCAGTCCGGGATACGGTTCAGCTTGGCGAAGGCGCGCTTCGAGGAAGCGCTCATACGTTTCGCCGAGCAGTTTTGGGTCGTTTACAAAAAGAATAAATTCCGGTGGCTCGATCGCTCGATCGCTTTCGCCGGCGGATTGCGCTGCGTAAAAAAGTTTCAAGCGCCGGTTTCCCATCATCGGCGGCGGATTTTCAGTAAAGGCCGTGCGCAAAAGGCGATTGAGAATTCCCGTCCCGATCCGCATCCGTGCAGCCTTTTGAATTTTGGCAACGAACCGGAACAGCATTTCCACGTTTTCACCAGTCAACGCGGAGGCAATGAGCATTGGCGCATAGTCCAGAAAGAAAAGTTGCGCCTGCGTCTCACTCGTTAGGCGGCGGATTTCCTTCCGCTCGTCACGCTTTGGCTTTACCAGGTCCCATTTGTTCAGCACCACCAGGCAAGGCTTCCGCGCCTTTTGAATGAGGCCCGCGATCTTTTTGTCCTGCGACGTGATTCCACTCGTTAGATCGACGACGAGAACGCACAAATCCGCGCGGCGAATCGTGCGCTCCGCACGCATCACGCTAAAAACCTCGACGGAACTGGAGTGTTTGCTGCGCGCGCGAATCCCGGCGGTATCGATCAAAAGAAATGATTTCCCATCGCGTTCGTAACGAACATCGACCGCATCACGCGTAGTTCCGGGAATCTCGCTCACGATGGCGCGCTCATCTTCGACGATGGCATTGATGAGCGACGATTTTCCGGCATTCGGTTTGCCGACAATCGCCACCGCAAGCGGCCGTTTGTTATCTAATGGTGAATGTTCAACCGAGACGGTGGGCAGTTTGCGATCGATCAGTTCGAGCAAATCGGTCATTCCGCGCCCGTGTGCAGCGCTGATGGAGACAACATCTTCGAAACCGAGCCGCGCAAAATCGACCGCGAGATCTTCATGTTTCGGATCGTCGATTTTATTGACAACGAGGACGACCGGAGTGGGAGAGCGACGTAACAATCGCGCAAGCTCTTCATCAATCGGTGTGAGGCCCTGTTTCGCGTCGACCATGAGGAGAATGAGTTGGCTCTCGCGCATGGCGGATTCGGCGGCGGTGCGCACTTGGGCGTGCAATTGCGTCTCTCCCGTACCGACGATTCCGCCGGTGTCCCACACGGTGAACGGCCGCGCGCCTCGAGAACTCAACGCCGATATTCGATCGCGCGTGATGCCGGGTTGATCGTGGACAATGGCGATACTTCGACCGACCAGGCGATTGAAAAGCGCTGATTTCCCGACATTCGGTCGCCCAACGATGGCAACGTTGCCGGCAGTTGGGAGCGCTTGATCCGCGCGTTCAGTCGATCTTCGCATTAGCGTGCCCTTCGGATTGCAACTGTCGCACGCCGTTTCTCACATAGACAATTCCGGAAATGAAAGTGAACACTCCCGCTGCGCCGACCACATAAATGAGCGGAAGAAAATGGAGTTGCAACATAACCCAGCCGATCGCGACCATTTGCAACACTGTCGCAATTTTGCCGGTCCAGTGGGGTTTCACGTGGACGCGACCATTGAGCAAATGCAAAACAATCGCGCCCACCAGAATGACGGCGTCGCGAGCGATAATTAACACGGGAAACCACGCGGGGAATCGACCGTAATTCGGATCTTCGCTCCAATTGCTGATGCTGAGTGTGATGACGCCGCTAAGGAGCAAACCTTTGTCTGCAATCGGATCAAGAATAACGCCTAACGAGCTGCGCTGATTATATCGGCGTGCGACGTAGCCATCGAGGCCATCACTCACGGACGCGAGGAGAAATATCATGATCGCCGCAAAGCGCTGCCACTCCAGCGGCTCCCCGCGTTGGACGCTCTGACCGTAATAAATCGCCATGACCACAAACACCGGAATCATCAATATCCGGACGAGCGTGATTTTATTGGCGGTGGTCATGGCAAAGGAGGGACAGCAAAACTTGAAGGGCTGTGGGAAAAAGTTGCAAGGGAATTTGCGGCGCAGCCTTCTGTCGCTCCGCCAGGTGGAACGCCAAGGAACTTTAGCGGAGGAGCATTGTCGCCCACACTGCGCCGATTACCGGATCATCTTTCCAAGTCCGCGCGTCTGGCGATGCGTTCGGATGTAAGCACAAGAGGTTCGGACCTCGTGACACGTCGCTCTTAAAGAAACGGCGACCAGAAAGTATTACCGACCACGTCCGAGAGCGCCTTCTTGGTCGATTTTGGAACTTTTGGCGGCTGATCGATTTTGAAGGTGCCGTATGAGTTCCCGAAAATATCTTTGCCCGTGGCGTAGAGCATTCCTCCCTGCCGCAAATACCCGCGTAAATCCTTGAATTTCACCTTCGCGCCCGCGGCTTTGTTGTTCTCTACGGCGTAGAGGTCGAGGGCGCTGTCCAGGACGCGAAGGTCGTTCAAGACGTGTGTTGCCTGTGCTCGTTTTCGTGCGCGCAGAAAACTCGGGACTGCGATCGCGGCGAGTAGCGCGATAACGGCTACGACAAACATGATTTCAACCAAAGTAAATGCGCAATCCGTCCGGTTGCGGCGCACACTTGCCTGAGAATAGAGCGGTCTTTCCATCTCCATGAAAACAAGCAAGCGAAACACCGCGCCGTCACTACAACGACCAGTCTTTTCTTGTAGCGAATGCCGCTACGTCCTGCGGTGCTTTCTCTCGCGGGTGATTCGCTTCTTGCGGGAGCGCCGTATAGGGACTGGATGCGCTGAATTCGATGAAACCGCGGTTGATGTTGTCGATCGTGCGGCCCGTGTGGCGAAAAACACCAATGCCTTCGCGCGAGCCGCCGTCGTTGGTGTTGCCTTCAATGGTTTCAAGTCGATTGCCGACGACGTTTGCAACCAATCCGACGTGACCGTTCCCTCCGCCCGTCGAGATGGCGAAGATCATTCCGGGCTTTACCTTGCTCGGATCGCCCAAGGCGTCATCGTGCAACAACAGCGTGACGCCTTTGGCGCGACGTGCCCGATTCCAAAGATCAAGCACACTGCCCGTTTTACAGCCCGCCTGTTCAATTGGGTTTGCTATTTTGAGTTCGCGAGCGGCGCTGGCAAAACAGAAAAAAAGAAATGCCACGCACCACGGCTCGCCGGGATCGATTCCAACGGCCCGCTGATATTCGCCGACTCGTTTGCCTCTGTTACTCCCGGGAGGCTCTTCGCACACTCCGATTTCGCCGGTCGCGATCTCGAGCACTTTGGCGATAAATTCATTGCGGGATTTTGGCGCTGAAGCGTGCACCGTCGCGCGGCCGAAGAGTGCGCCCCACGTATCCGAACCAACCTGACCATCCACTTCAAGTGGCCGGCCGTGCAAATCCGTGTGTCGTATCTGAAAAAGTTTTACTGCATTCGCGGTGTGCGTGCCAAAAACCCCATCTGTTTGCAAAGGTCGCGAACCTTTTGGCGATGGTTCTGTGAATCCCAGATCGGAGAGGCGTTGCTGGATCAACCTCACACTTGCCGCATCTGTGCTGTCGATCTTGATGAGATGCGATGGATAGATCGGCGCTTTTTGTTTCTTCAGTAGCGGAACGAATGGCGTTTCGCGTTCGATCACAAGCGTTCCGCCTGTGTGCGCAATTGCATCGAGCACAAGCTTTCCTCGATCGCCTGGATGGAAACGCGAGAAATCCGTATCGAGATCGAGGGAACGCGCGTGTGTTTCCAGTTCGGATTGCAGGAAAAAGAAGAGGCGTTCGAGATTGGTGCCGGCAAAATACCGGACGACGATTTTTGCGGCATCCTCGCCACCCGACTTGCCGTCCTTCACGTTGTATCCCAGACGTTGCAGGAGAGCGAGAGATCCTTCCGCGCCGCGGCTGTTCCCCGTGTCGCCGACAATCGCGTAAACGGTAAAGCGCGTCCGCAGACTGTGGACGACACAAAAATCTCCACATCGTACGCCGGCGTCCTTCGCGACCGTGGCGAGAAGAGTATAATTTATTTCCGCCGCGTTAACGTATCGGCGGGGATCTTCTCTGCGGCTATTGTTTTTGTCTTCGTAGCCGGTGGTGGAAATGTAAAAACCGGGATACGGATCGCGCGGACCTTGCGCAATCGGCGTTCGGCCGTCGTCGTCCCTCGTTAGGTATCCGACAATTTTTCCACTCGGCTTTGCCCCTACATGGGCATTCAATTCATAATCGAGCGCGAGCGCGTCGTTTGGGCCGTAGGAATTAGGAGCGCCGTCAACGTCGATTGCCATTGGAACGATGATTTCCGCCGAGGCTTTTTTTGACATAGAAGCGCTGTCCTACTTATCCGTTGCAGAGGTCTTCTTGGTCGGAAGATCCTTCTCGTCGGGTGCGCGTCCAGCAGCACGGATGTTGACGAAACGCTGGAGGATGTCGAACCAAAATGGCGCGCCGAGTGAAGCGGCGAGCGCTGTTATGAACCATCCGACAATTGCGGTGAGAACGTGGTCCCAGCGCGTGTGCTGATCGTAAAAATAAGCGCGTTGCTGCATGTCCCACCCGATTGGAAGGCGCAGCTGATACAGGGTTGTCAGCTTTTCTTGAGACTTGGTGAGAAGGTGAGAGAGGCCGGCGGCATCGCTCGGTGCCGGTGCGGTCGATTCTTGCGTCTGTTTCTGTGCGTAAGCGGTGGCTTCTTTTACCAGTGCTTCGCGCAACTGCGGATCAAGCGAAAGTTCGTGGACGATATGAATCGTGTCTACGTTCGCACCGACGGATAGACCCAACGCCAGATACAACAACCAAAGCTGCACATACCGCTTGTACCAGCCGCTAACACGATCCATCGTGCGATCGTACCAGGCGGAAATACCGGCTTTGAATTTCTCGAGATCGTTCGCTGCGCCATCGAGAATCGCAGTCAGACTCTGTTTCAGATGAGCGTTTGATATTTTGTCGATGCTCTCTCGAAAATCGGCAAGCGTGCGATCGGTCGCGGGATTTGCCGGTCGAATCAGATCAAGCAGCGCCGGAACGAACGATTCGGTTGCGATATAGGAAGGTATTCCTTTTTTGGCGCGTGCGAGCGCGTTAATCAGACCATGATCACAGAGCTTGGCGACGGCGGGAGACGGCCTCTTTGTTTGAAACCAATTCCAATGTTTGACGGGTTTCCGATCGGGGTCCTGAAGCAATTCGGCCAGGCCTTCGATGAGAAAATCCGCCCGTTTATCCATGAACGAGAGCCAGATTTCGTTGAGCGCAGATACAATCAGACTGAACAGGCCAAAAACGAAAACGAGAGCGACAGCAACATCGAGAATGGCACCAAGCATGGGGAAGTGATCTTAGTGCGGAGACGATTCCGGTTTCGCATTGGAGCTAGAGGATTCGTTAGGCACGGAGCTCGATTTGCGATACGACTCGATCTTGTAGGTGCCTTCGAAATGAATTGTCTTTCCGGTATCAGCGTCAACAAAGGTAATGCCGACAGGCGGCGTGACGTGCTGATGAATGGTATCCGACTGCGCATTCCATGATTTCACCGGCAGGTTTGTCGTCACATCCAGTTGAGTGACGCGTCGTAACTCCGGCTTGGTGGTGTTTGCCGGGGTCGCGTGTTGTGTCGCGCACCCGCTGAAGAGCAATCCAAGAGCCGCGAGAAGAACGAGAAAAGTATTTTTCATAAAACCGATTCGTTAGGCGTTCTCAACGGCCGAACAGGCAACGAGAGATTTTTGAAAGAAAAGCTGACGAGCGTCGTCGTAACGCAGAAGGAAAGTTCCATCCAATCCCCATTTCTTCCCCCAGCTGTTTGCGCAAACAAACGCGCGATCTTCGCTGCTGACGCCGTAACAAATAAAACAATGGCCGCCGTTCCGTTCGCCCGAAACGCTTACGAATCCATTCCTGTCGACGTTATTCATGCCGGCATACCAGTCGGAAGCAAGAACAACGGGGCCGCGCGTCAGGATAAAGTTCCACAGCACGCGCACATCTTCCGCCCAGACGTAATCGCCTTTAATCCACTTGTGCTGTTGCATCACCTTCGCGCCCGCGCGCACCGACGTGCCATAATAAAGTGGTTCCTCGCCCGGCGTGTCGTCCAGCTTCTGCGCTTCGTGATAGACGCGATAGGGATCCGGCCCCGGCGAAGTGAGTCTGGGCGCGCTTGTGATGAACAGCGTCCAGCCATGCCCAACGCACGATTGCGTTTCACCTTGATCCATAATCGGACCGAGCGCGTAAACCTGAGTTTTCGTCATCGGGTCGCCATCGATGTCACCGACGTGCGGTGACATCGGATATTTGAAATCGCCGTCATCAATTGTGGGCACGTGACCCAAGCCGTGCGATTTGCCGGAAGGATCAGTAACTACAACGGCCTTATTTTTCGCCTTCTTGCGTGGAGTTCGCTTACGCGGCGCCGCTGATTTTGCGGCGCGTTTGGGAACTTTTCGTTTCCTAGCCGCTGGCACGAGCGAGACCTCTTCTTACTTTCTATTGGCCAATTACAAATTTTCCCAGGCCGGCCACTCGTATTGTTTCAGCGAATCAGCTACTGCCTTCGCTTTATCCGCTTCCATTTGATTGTACAGCTTTCCAGATATCGATTCCTGCCTGAACTAAAATATCGGCCGCTGCGATGACGACTGGCGCAATTCCTACAGCTCTGACATCCGCTGGCGTGTTCGTCTCGGCGAGATCGACAAATTCTTTCGCCGTGTCGCCCGCATCTTTTGCGATCGCGCGGTAGGAAGGGGTGTCGAAATTCTTCTCTCGATTCATTACTCCGGCTTGCACCGCGGCGAGATATCCTTTGTTTTTCGCAGCCGCATCGCGGTATTTCGATCGGACGGCGACGTAGGTAGCGTCGGTTGCAGGGTGGCTCTTCTTGAATGCTGCCGCCGCTGTTTGAGTGCGGTTTTGCAGCTCCGCGATTTTCGCGATTGCAGTTTTCGGGTCACTGCTCGCTGTGGTCGGAGATGTCGCACAATTTGTTGTGACCAAACAAACGGCAACAAGCAGGGCGATCCTGCAGGCTAATTTAAGGGTTGGTGCGGATTGGTTTGTTTTCATTTTGTATCTTCTTGCCTAACGAACGACACGAATCGTCCAGAAATCGTCGGATAGATTTTCAGTGAGGAGATAAGAGTAAGGCATGGTGAAGTAGCCACGTTTTCCCCATCTCGTGCCCCAGGAATTGCGCACCATGAAGCACTGCGTCTTGTCGTCATAACCGACCGCAAGCACAGCATGGCCTCCCACTACGCCTTCGCCCGGTAACGGCATATTCAGAACGCCGGTCTTTTCGACCTCCGCGCCTTCAAAAGCGTCGTAAACAGTAAAACCGAACACGAATGGATAACCGTCCGCCAGACAACCTTTCATCTGGCTAAGCGTGCGATCGACGCGT
Organism: uncultured Verrucomicrobiae bacterium; assembly: GCA_963758535.1. Taxonomy (GTDB): domain Bacteria; phylum Verrucomicrobiota; class Verrucomicrobiia; order Chthoniobacterales; family UBA10450; genus JBBQFI01. Next base: position 68,866 of record CAVWVT010000010.1, read on the forward strand.
TGATAACTTACAGCGCGAAATTTTTTCGCGTCCTTGTAACAATCTTTAGATGGTTTTTGCGCCGGCTTCGCACCGGCTGGCCAGACATTTGTATTTGGATCGGCCGGTGTGTCGTCGTAAGGCCACTCTTTCTCGGGACACGCTCCTATTTTCCCTACGCTCTTAATGCCATCCCGGATTTGCGCGCCGTTATCGAGCGGCACGCTGTGTTCCATGCTGCGCTCGTTGTAATAAATAAAAAGACGCGATGGCGTGAAGTCGGAAAGCTTTTGTTTTTTCCGATCGAATTGGATGGCGGCGGCGATCGCGTTTGCTGTGCACGAACCGATCTGGCCCTGGTTGTAAACGGACGGGCACTGCTTGCGCAGATCTGCGCTCGCAGGTAAACGGCGGAGTTTCGCCATGGGCGCGGCGTAGAGATGATCGCGATTGTCAGGCAAATCGGGCATCCAGCCGTAGCCGCGATGACGGATCGTCTGGGCGGGCTTTTTCACTTTTGCAGCCATAAAGTTACGAAGGACGTTGTTGTTTAATCGGGAAAGGTTAACCAAGCCCGACTATCTTTCGTTTTAGCTTTTACGAGGTTTAGGCGAGCGACATCAAGCTATTCTTTGGCCCGATCCTCAAACGAATTTGCAATCGATTTGAAAAGTCCGCGCAGAATTGGCCGCGGCCACTTTCACCAGAGCGGGCTCAGACGAGGCGATGACGTTTCCCCTGACGGAAAAGTCACAACGCAGCTTCACCGTCTCCTGTTCTGAGAGAAAAATGCGACCAAAACAATTCATACTTAATCCGCGCAGCGCAATGCCAGTCGTCATCGGAAAGGACCGACCGGGCGCTGAAGACGGGAAGGGAACAAGCGGTGGTTGATTTTCCGCTCCCTCAAGTGGACAGGCGAATTCCGTAAGCGATCTCCACCGCGCCCTCTTGCGCGAGCGAAACGGATATGACGTCGCCATTGTGGACGACTGGAATTTCGACCCTTGAATTAAGCGTGAATGGCCTGCCCATGTAAACAAGAAGAGCGTCTCGATCTTGCTCCCCCTATGGAGAATTACGAGATCGACGGAGCGAAGTTCTGAAGATTCTTCCACGTCGATTTCCGCTTGGTCGCGCGCCGGAAATTCATACAGTCAGAGCGGCAACGCCGATGTGGCGAAATGGCAGACGCAACGGACTTAAAATCCGTTGGGCTTAAACGGCCCGTGCCGGTTCGAGTCCGGCCATCGGCAATTCATGAGTACGAAAACCGGATCGCGGAAACCGGAAAGACATGACAGGATTAACAGGATTTGCGGATTAGGTGCTTTTAATCCTCTTAATCTTGTAAATCCTGTATGAGAAAACGTGAACGACGAAATTGAGCGCCCGCTTTTTATTCCTGTGATTTTAGGCACGCCGCGACAGGGCCGGCAAAGCGAGCAGGTGGCGAATTTCGTTCTCGTCGAGATGCGAAAGCGTGCGGAAATCGAAACGGAACTGATCGATATTCGCAATCTGCCGCTCAAACTGGATGATGCCGGCGAGCAAATGAAGGATCCGGCGTTCTCAGCGACGGTTTTGCGCGCGGATGCGCTCGTTCTCGTGGTGCCGGAATACAATCATGGCTACCCCGGCTTGTTGAAGCATGCGCTCGATATGAATCTCGAGGAATATATTCATAAGGCGGTCGGAGTTTGCGGCGTTTCGGCGGGACCGTTTGGCGGCGCACGTGTGATCGAAAATCTCTTGCCGGTCCTGCGCGAGTTGGGGCTCGTTACGATATTCAACGATGTGAATTTCGGGAACGTGCGAAAGCTCTTCGATGAAAACGGAAAATTGCTCGACGAAAATTATGTCCGGCGCGTCGATCAATTTTTGGTGGAACTAATCTGGATGGCGCGCGTGCTGCGCTACGGACGCGAGAATTTTTCCACAACCGAATGAGTGAATCACCCCACTCGCTGCAAGAGCGAATGAGGAAACTGGGAATCCGCGAGACGGATCTGGAAGAGACATTCGCGCACTCCTCGGGGCCCGGCGGACAGAACGTCAACAAAGTCGCGACGGCAGTTCGACTGCGTCATTTGCGATCGGGGATTAGCGTGATGGTGCAGGATTCACGTTCGCAAATGCGCAATCGGCAGCTGGCACGGGAACGTCTGCTCGACGCTTTGGAACGTCGCGCGGAAAATCAACGGAAAGAGCGAATCGCGTTGCGGGAACGGGAGCGACGGCGAACCTCGCGGCGACCGCGCGCTCTCAAGAAAAGGATTCTGGAGACAAAAAGAAAACGCTCAGTTTTGAAGAAATTGCGTGGTCGTGTAGTTGATTAAGAATCGCAAAATCTTCGTTTCTAATACATCTGCTGACGGCACTTGCGACGAATCGTCCTTAGAGAGAATCTACCAACACTATGAAAAAACTTATCGTTCTCATTCCGGCGCTTCCAGCGGTGGCCATGTTCCTGACTTCCTGCACCACGGTGGTGAAGGAGCCCGCGGCGAGTACCACGACCACGACGCACGAAGAGTCTGTGACCCGCATGCCGGGCACGACCCAAACAACGACCACGCACACTACAGGCGGTTACTAATCTCTGTTCTGAAATCAAAAAGATGGGGCGCGCATTTGCGCGTCCCATTTTCTTATTCCGGCGACTCCGCAGCTGCTTTCTCGGATTCCGCTTCCTCGGTTTCCTGGCTAACGACTGGCGCGATCGCCTGCAATTTTTCTGCACCGCGCAGGTCCATTAATTTTACGCCCATCGCGTTGCGGCCAGTCTCGCGAATTTCTTTCACACGCGTTCGCACCATCTGACCTTTGGTGGTGATGAGCATCAGCTCATCCTGATCCGTGACGGACAACGCTCCCACCACGTCGCCGGTCTTCTCGCCGGTTTTCATTGTGATGATGCCTTTGCCTCCGCGCGATTGCTTGCGGTATTCCTCAAATGACGTTCGCTTGCCGATGCCGTTTTCACCGGCCACCAAGAGCATGGCGTCTGGATTGACGATGGCGTTCGCGACCACTTGATCGCCTTTGCGCGGGCGAATGCCCCAAACGCCCACGGTGCTGCGACCCTGATCCCGCAACTGTTCCTCGTGAAAACGAAGACTCAGTCCGTTCCGCGTAATCAGCACGATTTCATTATTGCCGCTCGTTAGCTTTGCATCGATCAGCCGATCGCCCTCTTCAATCTTAATGGCGATGATTCCGCCTTTGCGAATGTTGCTGAAATCAGACAGGTTCGATTTCTTGACGATGCCGGAGCGCGTGGCGAAAACGACGTGCAAATTTTCGTCCCAGGTTTCATCCACTATATTCGCGCCGGTGCCGGAGCTCTTCGATTGCACACGAATGGTGGCGGCGATTTTTTCATCGGCGCGCAACTCGAGCAGATTGGCAATGGAACGCCCCTTGGCCGCTCGACCCATCTCCGGAATTTCGTAAACTTTCTCTACGTAAACGCGGCCGGATTCCGTAAAGAACATCAGGTAGTCGTGCGTGGTTGCAGTGAAGAGATGTTCGATAAAATCGCCCTCTTCCTCCTCCGTTGCGCCTTCGCGCGTGGTCATGCCGATCACGCCTTTGCCGCCGCGGCGTTGCGCACGAAACGCGCTCACTGCCGTGCGTTTGATAAAACCGCCGTGCGTGATGCTGATGATGCAGCCTTCATTCGCGATGAGATCCTCCATGTTGATCTCACCTTCGTCGGGCACGAGTTGGGTGAGGCGAGGGGAGCCATACTTGTCTCGAATCTCACGCAGCTCCTTCTTGATGATGGTGAAAACCCGCTGTTCTTTCGCGAGAATGTCGCGCAGATCTTTGATCGTATCGATTAGCTCTTTGTATTCATTAACGATCTTCTCGCGCTCCATGCCGGTCAGTTGGTACAAGCGCAGATCGAGAATTTGATTAGCCTGGTGTTCGCTGAATGCGTAACGGCCTTCGGTTAGGCGCGCTTCGTTGCGAATGAGAACGCCGATTTGTTCGACCTGGCGTCTGGTAAAGTCGAAAGCGAGAAGTTTTACGCGCGCTTCTTCGCGATTGGCCGAACCTCGGATGATGCGAATGAACTCATCGAGATTCGCCAGCGCAATGAGGTAACCTTCCAGCGTTTCGGCGCGCTCTTCCGCTTTGCGCAATTCAAAACGGGTCCGGCGCAGAACAACTTCGCGGCGATGATCGATGTAAGCCTGATTCGCTTCTCTAAGTGAAAGAAGCTTCGGCCGGCCATGATCAATCGCGAGCATCGAAGCCGCGAACGAGCTCTCCATCGCAGTGTGCTTGTAAAGATTGTTGATGACGATCTTTGGATTGCCGTCGCGCTTTAGCTCGATCACTACACGCGTGTTCTCGTCGGACTCATCGCGGATGGCCGAGATGTCGCTCAAGACCTTCTCGTTCACGAGCGATGCAATTCGTTCCACCAGAGTGGCGCGATTCACGTTGTAGGGAATTTCCGTGATAACGATCTGCTCGCGATTTCCCTTAAGTTCTTCAACCCCCGCTTTGCCGCGCACTTTCATGCTGCCACGACCGGTCTCGAGGTATTGCCTGATTCCCGCCATGCCGAGAATCGCGCAACCGGTCGGGAAATCCGGACCCTTCACGAACTTCATCAGTCCATCGAGATCGATATCGGGATCGTCGATCTGCGCGCAAATGCCGTCGATGACTTCGCACAAGTTGTGTGGCGGAATGTTGGTCGCCATCCCGACCGCGATGCCGGTGCCGCCGTTAACGAGAAGATTTGGAAATGCTGACGGAAAGACAGTCGGCTCGGTGCGCGTCTCGTCGTAGTTCGGGACGAAATCGACCGTGTCCTTCTCCATGTCGGTCATGAGCGCGGCGCCGAGATGCGTCATGCGCGCTTCGGTGTACCGCATCGCGGCTGGCGGATCGCCTTCAACCGATCCGAAATTCCCCTGACCGTCGACGAGCCTTTCGCGCATCGCCCATGGCTGAGCCATGTGCACGAGCGTGGGATAAATCACGGCTTCGCCATGCGGGTGATAGTTACCGCTCGTATCGCCGCAAATCTTCGCGCACTTACGGTGCTGGCGATTCGGAAAGAGCGAGAGATCATGCATCGCGTAAAGAATGCGACGCTGCGATGGCTTTAATCCGTCGCGCGCATCCGGCAAGGCACGCGAGATGATGACCGACATCGAGTAATCGAGGAACGACCTCGATACTTCTTCGGCGACGTTGATCAGTTCTACTTTTTCGTTGGCGTTATACACAAATTTTTAGACAGGATTAACGGGATTTACCGGATGGTGTAAGATCAACCTCACCGGGATCCGGAACAATTCGGCGATACTTGCGCTTAAACTGAAGGCTCGACGCTCCGAAATTTAGAAGCAGACCGATATCGTGATTCGTCGCCGTAAGATAATTCACGACCTGCACTTCGTCAGTTTTTGTTAGGTTTGCGTTTGCTTTCAGTTCACAAATTAGATGCTCATCGACGACAACGTCTGCAATGAAATCTCCTACGATGACGTTGCCATATCGCACCTTAATTCGCTGACCGACTTCAACCGACAGCCCCACGCGACGCAACTCGTAAGTCAGCGCGTTCAGATAAACTGACTCGAGGAAACCCGGACCGAGCGCACGATGGACCTTCATCGCCAGTCCAATTACCTTTTCGGTGAGCGCGGAATCTTCCTCTGAATCCAATCCAGTAAATCCCGTTAAGCCTGTCTAAACATCCAGGTTCCGAACGTTCAGCGCATTGTCCTCGATGAATTGACGGCGCGGTTCGACAACGTCTCCCATGAGAATCGTAAACATCTTGTCCGCATCGACCGCGTTGTCGTCGTTTAAATCCACTTTGAGCAGTTTGCGCTTCTCGGGATCCATCGTGGTGTTGAATAGCTCTTTCGCGTTCATTTCGCCGAGACCCTTGAATCGCTTGATCTGCACGCCACGCCGCCCAATCTCCAAAATCTTTCCAAGAATTTCCGGAATGGAAAATAGTGGATGCGAAACGGCGCGATCGCCTTCACCCTCGATCAATTCAAAGATCGGCCGATCGCTCGCCGAAAAATGATTTACCTTCAGTCCCTTGCGCGCGAGTTCTGCGATCAGCTTCTGAATCGTAGCCGATTCATGTAATTCAACGAGCTTGCCGCGACGACGGTTGCCGTTTTTCGGAGTAGCGACGGGCGCGTTAGCCAGCGGCAGCAATTCCTGCCCCTCCTCGGTATCGAAAAGATTAAGGTCGAGATTCTCCTCGTGGAATTTCCGCACGGCGCGTTCGTCATGAAAATAATGCACCGTCTCGTCATTGCCGTCGCGAACCTTCACTAAATATGCAGGGAGCTTGCCCGACTTCGTGTTGCGCTCGGCGAGGAAACTCTCGAAATCGCCGCCGTGCCGGCGCACGGATTCATTTAACTTCGCGAGCTTCTCGAGCGATTCGAGAATGTCCTTTAGCTGCGCGGCGCTGATCTCTTTTTCGTCGGCCAGATTTTTGAGCCGCACATCTTCCGCGCCTAACGAAATCAAAATCTTGTTCAGCTGCACGTCGTCATCGACGTATTCTTCGCGTTTTTTGCGTTTGATTTGATAAAGCGGCGGCTGTGCGATGTAGATTTTTCCAGCGCGCACGAGCTCGGTCATTTGCCGATAGAAAAACGTCAGGAGCAAGGTGCGAATGTGCGATCCGTCAACGTCGGCATCCGTCATGATGATGATGCGACCGTAACGAAGCCGCGACATATCGAATCGGCCTTCGTCCTTGCCGTTCCCATCTTCCTTCGGCTTGCCGATGCCGGTTCCAATCGCGGTGATCATCGATTGGATCTCGTTGTTTTTTAGAAATTGATCTTCGCGCGCCTTCTCGACGTTGATGAGCTTGCCGCGGATCGGAAGAATTGCCTGGTAACGACGATCGCGACCTTGTTTGGCTGAGCCGCCGGCCGAATCGCCCTCGACGATGTAAAGCTCCGTCAATTCCGGATCACGCTCGGAACAATCGGCGAGTTTTCCCGGGAGACCGCCGCCGGTGAGCGCGCCTTTACGAATTGTTTCGCGCGCTTTCCGCGCCGCTTCACGCGCGCGCGCAGCGGTCAGGACCTTGTCGAAAATCCGTTTCGCAATCGGCGGATTTTGATCGAAGAAAGTCATCAGCCCGTCGTAAACAACCGAATTCACGACGCCGTCGATCTCGGTGTTAACCAGCTTCACTTTGGTCTGCGATTCGAACCGCGGATTTGGCAACTTGATGCTCAACACGCAGATCAACCCTTCCCGCACGTCGTCACCTGAAATCGAAGGATCTTTGTCCTTCATTAAAGAATTCGACTTTGCGTACTGGTTGACGGCTTTCGTTAATGCCGTGCGGAAGCCGGTGAGATGCGTGCCTCCGTCTGGATTCGGGATCGAATTGGCAAACGGCAAAATCTGATCGTTGTAGCTGTCGTTGTATTGCAACACCACATCGACGAAGACTTCATCGCGCTGCCGCGAGATGACGACGGGTTTCGGATGAATGACCTGCTTGTTTTCGCCAAGTTGTTTTACGAATTCCTCGATCCCGTGCTTGTAAAGAAACGTCTCCTTTTTCGCTTTGTCGCCGCGCTCATCGGTCAGCGTGATTTCCAAACCCGGATTTAAAAACGCGAGTTCGCGCAATCGTGTCGCCAGGCGCTCGAACTTATATTCCGTCGTGATCGTGAAGATCGTCGGGTCGGGCAGGAAGGTGATCAGTGTTCCCGTTGTCTTTTTGTTTTTGACTTCGCCAATGACTTCGAGCTTTTGCGTGGTCTTTCCGCGCTCGAACGCCATGTGATAGACCTTGCCGTCGCGCGACACTTCGACTTTGAACCAATCGGAAAGTGCGTTGACGCACTTCGCGCCGACACCGTGCAAACCACCGGAATATTTGTAAGCGCCCTGGCCGAACTTCCCGCCCGCGTGAAGATTTGTCAGCACCAACTCGACCGCCGGCATCTTCCATTTCGGATGCATGTCGACGGGAATACCGCGGCCATTATCGCGCACCGAAACCGAGCCATCTACCTGAACGGTGACTTCAATCTTCGTGCAAAAACCGGCGAGATGTTCGTCGATCGAGTTATCGAGAACCTCGAAAACCATGTGATGCAGACCTCGTTCATCGGGGTCTCCGATGTACATGCCGGGGCGTTTCCGAACCGCTTCGAGCCCCTCGAGTTTATCGATCTGCGCGGCGTCGTATTTTTGAGATTTCTGAACCCCGATGTCCTCTTTTCGGTGATCCTTATCGCTCGGTTCGTCGTCTTCGGGTTTGGGCAAAGCTGCGGCTCGCATTAGGTGCCGTAAACGATAGCGAAAACGCGGGCTGCAGCAACAACTAATCTTGTAGCTTCTGAGGGCTTCCGACCACCATATCTGGAGACGGAGCCTGGGCCCGACTGCTCTATTTTGTGTATTGAGCCGAACCGGCCAACCGCCGTATTATTGCGCAAAATGAGTGTGCAGAAAAGCAAGCAAGATCTGACCTCGAAAGTCAGAAAAATTTGCCGCAGCAAAGCAGTCTGGTGTTGAGCGAATCGCGCTGACTAGCCGCGAATTATGTGGGCCCTGGTTCCACGGCGAATCCGAAATTGAGTTCAGCACGCGATAACTTCGCGAGTAAGTCTTTTCGTAATTGGCCTCGGGCGATCTCACATCAAAGACAAGCTGTTCGGTAGGGCTGTAATTAAAATACGTAACGCTCTCGCGAAAGGAGCACCAAATAATTTGTAGCTCAGCACGAACTGATGACTGGTCCAGCCATTGATTGGGACGGCGTCTGAATTTTCCTCGGCGATTTGAAAGTCGGTTGCTTGAGGGCACGCGACTCCGTGCGGCAGCGCGATACAACTTCAAGCCTTGTCGTTGAAAGCAGCCCGCGGCGTCACTCTCGATTTCGAGAGTTTCATGATGGCGTTGCGGATATCGGAGAACTGGAAAAGGGCCTCGGTCGCCGAACCCTTTACCTTCATTCCGCCATCGATGCGGAAGAGAAGGCGCTTGCCCTCGTCCTGAAAGAAATAGCGCCGCACGGGCGGTCCATCTTTTTCAACCATGATTTCCTGTGGTTGCAGGTTCAGAGCGCGAGCGGTGCTTAAGCAGACCGCGATCGAAAAAATAAGGGCGAGTGATTTATTCATGGACAGTTGGCTAAAAGCGGGCAAGCGACCCGCGCGAGATCGTGACGGCGTCGAGACTTCCGGGCGGCGGGTTATCGACAAAGTTCGAATCGAAATTCCAATTGCGATTCGGCGGGACGTAAATGCTGCCAGTATCCCATTCGCCGATGGCGATCTGGCTGTTGAAAAGCTCAATCATCGAGCCGGTGTAGGTAAAGGTTTTGTTCGTCCAATCCTCTAAAAAGCGCGGGAAATTATTTAGACCTCCGGAATAACCATAGGCCGGCACGGAGTTGAAATTGGTCCAGCCCGAGGGTAGCAAAGCCGGCTACAATGGCGGTGTTGACGGTGGTATTGCTAGCCCTGCGATATGAAAGGGAATCACTGGAATGCGAGTCGTTCCAGCTATTGGAAAGAATCGTGACCGCGTCGGCAAACACGGCCGCAGAGCCACGCGTTTTCTGGTTTTCAGTGTTGTAATCGCCCTGGATATAGACCGGGTTCTGACTAGCCACGGTGAGGCCATTGTCTGGCAATTTGTTGCCATTATCGAGCCGAATGCCCTGCGGGTTATTAGTGGCGATGTTTCCGTTCGCATCCGTCTGGTCGATGTAGATGATGTTGTTAAACCCGGCAGCGGCATTCAGGGTCGACCGAACGGCCTCGAGGTCGAGCGTGGTCAGGTCGACATTCTGACCTTCCCTCCGGTCATAAATGGTTTGCTGTTTGAGTGCGGCGTTAATGGAATTCACTTGCGCGTTAGTGAGCGAAGTTCCGTTCTGCGTGGTGACCGTGGGAGTGTAGACGGTAGTGGTTTTCCCCATTTTATGACCGTCGTCACTGCAATGTGGATGCGAATACCTGCCTTATTGTAAAGGCGGCGATCAGCGATTTGTGGTGGATCGGGATAGGCGCCGGTGTTTACCGGCGGTTCGATCAACTCGCGCATCGAGTCGTCGTTCGGATTGTTGTCGCCCGTGGGAGTTCCGTTTTGGTTTTTTGGCGGATGCAGGACCGAAGCCGGATCGGTGCCGAGCGGTTCCATGCGGTCGACTTGATTTACAGAAGTATCAGCGCCGTTGGGATACTCAGGCGGAAAAGCGGAATTAGGTGAATAACCCGACCACAAATAAGCCAATGGTGGGGCAGTATCATTATATCCTGCCGCGTAGGAAAGATTACCCGTAAAAGTTAGAGACGGATTCGAAGTCGACGAAGAGCTGACATACGCGGTGCCGTTGGTGTGGACCAGGCCGCCTATGGTCATGGGCGCAGTCTTATAGAGTTCGAGGTTATCCTCGAAAAACGCCGTCGCCTGGAAAAGTGGCACAACGGAGTAATTGATTGAGCGTTTCGCGCCGTATTTAATCGTACGGTCGCCATTGGTTGTTCCGGTTAGGCGAACGCTCGCCAGGTAACTGTAATTCTTTCCCGTCCAGCCTGGGTAATTCGGCAAATTAATGAGTGTGTATGAAGGGGATGCGCTCGGCGCGCCATAACTATCCACCGGCGAAATTTTTAGCGGACCGTTCTCGGCCGCCGGGGCGTAACCGTAGCCATCAAAGGCCGGCACGGTCGCAAAAGCCGCGTTCAGTTGAGCCTGCGTTGCCGGGGCGGAGTAATTGTTGACGGTTTTCGCCCAGACGCCGTAGGCAAAATCGAGGGCGCCTTCGGTAGCGCTGCGTAAACCGGAGTAATCGCGGCTGGAATCGGCCTGCCGCAATGTTCCCGTGGTGAGGTACATTGCGAGCCCACGAACGAAGCGATGAGAATAACAACAAGCATTGCGATCACGAGCGCCGAGGCGCGCCTATCTGTTTTCGTGAGCATTTTCATAGGGAATTAGAGAAGGGCATGGTAGGAATCTGAGGAGGAGCGAGCGAACACCGAACGTAAAAGCGGACGAATCTTGTCGCGAACGCTCTCATTGAGCTATTGGGACCTCCAAGCCTCTATCATGTTGGCCCCGTTTCGGCGTTCGGAACATAATCTGATAGCGAGTTAACGACGCGATAGCTGCGGGCGTAAGCTTTTTCGTAATCCGCCTCGAGCGCAGCTACATCGACCAGTTGCTCTGTCTCGCTGTAATTAATAAACGTGATGCTTTGTCGGTAGGCTGCGCCGAACATCTTGTAGTTAACGACGAACTGATGATTAACCCACCCATTGATTGGAATGGCGTCCGCCCTTTCTTCTACAATCTGGATGTCAGTCGCTTGCGCCGGAATATATCCGCGTGCGGCCGTGCGGTATAATTCCAGATTTTTTTCGTCGAATGGGACTTGAGGGGTCATTCCGGATTTCGATATCCTCATGGTTGCATTGCGAATGTCTGAGAATTGGAAGACCGCTTGATTGGAACCTCCGGTCACCGTCATTTTATTATCGATGCGAAAAAGGACTCTCTTGGTTTCGTCTCGGAAGAAATAACGCCGGATCGGCGGGCCATCCTTTTTTACCGTGATTTCCTGCGGTTGCAGATTCAGAGCGACTGCGACATTCAGGCCGCCCGATATGGCCAACAGGATAATGAATAGCTTTTTCATCAATGTGAGTTGTTAGTAGCGGACGAGCGCCCCTCGGGAGATAGTGAGGCAGCTCCAGGCTTCCGGCGGGGGATTGTCGGCAAAGTTGGAATCGAAATTCCAGACGCGACTGGGTGGAACGTAGGTGCTGCCTGTATCCCACTTCGCCAGTCGCGATCTGACTTGTGAAAAGTTCGATCATCGAACCATTATTCCATAGGTATCGTTGCTCCAGTCCTCAAGAAAGCGCGGGAAATTATTCAAACCTCCTGAGTAACCGGACTGTGCCCCGTCTTGGGATTGTTCCAACCAGAAGGTAGGAAACCGGCTACAATCGCAGCATTGACGGTGGTGCTAGAAGCCTGCCGCGAAGGGAGCGCACCATTCGAGTTGCTGTCGCTCCAGCTGTTTGAGAGGATTGTGACTGCATCCGCGAAGATGGCTGCCGCCCCTCGCGTGCTTGCACTGGTCGTATTGTAATTGCCCTGAATATAAACCGGGTTCTGGCTGGCGACGGTGAGTCCGTTAGAGGGCAGAGTGCTGCCGTTAGTCGACCGTATTCCTTTGGGATCGGTGTAACTCGTGGAGCTGGTATTATCGATGTAGATGATATTATTGAAGGTGGGCGCCTCGAGTGGACCTACCTGCTGGTGCTTACATTGGCTCTTGTCTTTGGTTATATCGAGCGTGGTCAGATCGATGGTCTTGCCTTCATGCTGGTCGTAGATCGACTGTTGCGACAGCGCAGACGTTAAACCAGTTTTTTGCTTCGCACTGAGGTTTGTTCCATTGGCTGTGGTGATGGTGTAAGTCGAACCGCTAACCCGGATGCGAATTCCCGCTTTGTTATAAAGGCGCCGATCCGCGATTGGCTGGGGATCGGTAGCGTTAGATGAGGTCGTGATCTTTTGCGTGAGCGGATCAACATAGGTGTTAGGAGGCTCGATCAGTTCGCGCATTGAATCGTTGTTTCTGTTCGTATCCGTTGTATCAAGCAATGTGGTGGAATCGGATCCAAGCGGTTCCAAGCGGCCTACCTGGTCGACTTGTTGAGCCTGGCCGCCGTTGGAATACGTTGGAGGGATCTCGCTGTTCGGCGACCAGCCGCTCCAAGTGTTGGCCTGTGGCGGGTCGACATTGTCGAGATAGCCATTGGTCGCGGCATAAGAAAGATGCCCGGTAAACGTTAACACACCGGAGGAAGACGAACTCACATACGCCTTGCTGTTTGTGTGAACGAGTCCTCCGATGGTCATCGTGGCTGGCCGATACAATTCGAGATCGTCCTCAAAAAAAGCGGTGGCCTGAAAGAGCGGCACCACCGTGTAGTTAATCGCGCGCTTGACCCCGGACGAACGGTGCGCCCGCCGAGAAATGTTCCCTGCATCTTCACACTGGCGAGATAGCTTGTGTTAGAACCCGTCCAACCAGGATAGTTGTCCAGGTTAACCCTTGTCGGCGCCGGAGTAGCCGTAGAGTTAGCTGCGCCGTAGGGGTCACCATATTGATCCGTCCCCGTAACTTGAAGAGCTGTCACGTAGGAAAATCCTGGGAACGACGGAGCTGTGCCCAGAGCTGTTGTTAAGCGGGAATTTGAAACCGGTGCGTAGTAGCTGTTGATCGTTTTAACCCAGACACCGTATCCGAACTCGGCTGCTCCTTCTGTCGCACTCCGTAAGGCTGAGAAATCGCGGCTTGAACCAGTTTGCCTGAGGGTAGCCGTGGTAACGTTCATCGCGATTCCGATTGCCACGGCGATCAGAAAAACGGTCAGCATGGTGATGATCAGAGCTGAGGCTTGCTGGCTCGTTTGTACTATTCTTTTCATGTGCATTACTGAAATTTCTGGGTCGTAGAACTGCGTCGACACGCAGAAACGTGTTGAATTCTTTCGATTGCCGGTTGCGAGTCGCTTGTTGAATTGCCCATCTTCGACCCGCATGGCGATGTTACAGAACTCGTCCCCGTGGCGCTGTCGGTATAGATACGAACGGCTTATTTTCGTACTTGGTTGCGCCAGACTTCTCGAACGGGGAATTAGCTCTCTGTTTGTGCCGATTTCGCGCGTCAAGACAAGATACTCGAAGTTGGATCATAATTACTTGTGGTTAGTTTTCGGCGTTTTTGTAAAACCGCAGTTCGGCAGGTGGCCCAGATTCCGTTCGCCGGCGCGACGATGAACGCTTCGCGATGAATTACGAACGCCGCTTTCATGAGAAGTCCACGGTATCGCGGTGCCTCAACCAGCGGAATTTCTAGTTGCCGATTTTGCTTTGAGAGTAACCGTCACATTTTTCGGAGTGGGGTCTGGAGTGGGATTGGCGCGGAGAACGACGAGGTAGTCGTGCTGCACGAAAACAGGAGCGCTCGTTTCCAGCCATCCATGAAACAACGTCATTATCTACCGGTGGCGGCGATGGCCAGGGGATCGGTCGAGCAGAACATTTGGAAAGACGTCGCCGTGCGGGAAATCCCGTTCCGGGATTCGTGACGATGTATGGCCCGCCGCGATAACGATCAAAGATGATTCCAGCGGCCGGCCCCGAAGTGGCGGCGACAGTGCCTATCATCGACTAGCGTGGGCAGACCGTTTGCCTGATTTAACTCCGAGTAAATGCGATCCAGCGCGGCGCGTCAACGTGTTGGAGGAATTCAGCGAGAGATTTTTCGCGAGGAGTGTCGTCGAATTGATGAGCATGGCGTAAACCACGCCACCGGCAACGATGACACCGCCATCGCGATGCAGAGCTCGGCGAGCGAAAATCCTAAGTGGCTCGATTTAACTGAGTTCGTCTCATTTATCCATTGCTCTTATCGTTGTCATTTCGTAATAAACTTCGCCGAAAAGGTCTGCGGAGTCGGGAATAATCCAACCGAAAGGTGACTCTGCGAATATCGGCCCCCGGCGAGTTCGACTCCGCCGTTACAATTCGTGTGAGTATACCCTGCAATTGTTCCGGTTCCGTCGCGGCTTGAATAAATGGTGACGGGACTGCTCCCGCCTGCTTCATCCCAAGCGCTTCCACTCGCGGATGTTGTTTCAGAATGTCGGGCTCGGTACTCGAGGTAAAAGGTGAGCCTATCGCGGCTTCGATGTTGCGTTGCACAATTTCGCTTGCATTGCTCATCAGTCGCGCACTGGCCGCGTTCTTGTTCAACACGGTCAGCGCCGCCATAGCCCCAGCGGCCATGAGGCCAAGTATCGCCACAGCGATAGCGATTTCGACGAGTGTCATCGCTACCTCACGGGTTGAACCAAATTGTTTTCGGCGGACCGCGTCAGCGGCCCGAAAAGCCAGTCGCATTTGGCTTCTATCGAACAGCAGAAGGTGCGCCAAGAACCATAAATATCATACTTAAGCCAAGCCCGTTATAGGCAACCGGGCTATTTTGAGATGGCTATCCCGGGCTTGACCCGTGCCGCAGCCCCGCCAAGCTGGTGCCACCCAACTATGAGATACCAGACACTAGCCGAGGCGCGCTGGATTTTTGGGGTGCTTCTTCTTGTCGCGCTCGTCAGTTTGTTTTTTTCGGCTTGGCTTGCGTTCTTTGGTTTTTTCTAATTCTATACACATTCTTTTTCTTTCCGTGACCCGGAGCGAAACACCCCGCCAGATCCGCATGTTGTGGTAGCTGCGGCGGACGGCAAAGTCGCCGATATCGTCGAAGTGGAGGAAACTGAAGTTCTGAAATCGAAAATGCGTCGCATCGGCATTTTCCTTTCTGTTTTTGATGTCCACACGAACCGCGCACCCATTGATGGGCGCGTAGTTTATAGACTGCATCAACGCGGCCTTTGTCTCGATGCACGTAGCCCTGAGTGTTCGGAAAAAAACGAATCCATGACCTGGGCGTTCGAAAATCCGCGCGTGTGATGCGGCTTGTTATGCGACTTCAAACACTGGCTGAAGCGCGCTGGATTTTCGCCATCCTCGCAGCGCTCGTCCTCATCAGCTTTGTCCTCCAACCCTGGTGGTCGCTCGTTTGGCTGGCCTTGATTGGCTACACATTTTATTTCTTCCGTGATCCGGAGCGTGTCATCCCTCAGGATCCAGCGGCGATCGTAGCCGCAGCCGACGGCGTGGTCGTGGAAATTGCCGAGATTGAAGAAGCCGAAGTGGTGCACCAAACAATGCGGCGCATCGCGATCTTTCTCTCGGTCTTCGATGTTCACGTCAACCGGGCGCCGATTGATGGTCGCATCGTTTATCGGCTGCGCCGGGAAGGCCAATGTCTCGATGCCCGCAATCCCGAATGCTCGACGAAGAATGAAGCTATGAGCTGGGGTTTTGAAAATCCGCGCGTTACCATCGTCGTTAGGCAAATCACGGGTGCGATTGCGCGCAGGATTGTCGGCTGGGCGCAAATGGGCGATGTTGTGAAAAAAGGAGAGCGTTTTGGCATGATTCGCTTTGGTTCGCGCACGGAAGTTTATTTGCCGTTAAATGCCACCGTTCTGGTAAAAGTGGGCGATCGCGTCGCCGGCGGCGCGAGCGTGATAGCACAGTTGCCTAACGAATGAACGATCACAATCCCAAGGTCTATCTCCTGCCGAACCTTATGACGGCAGGCAATTTGTTCTGCGGGTTTGCGGCCACGCTCAAGATCGTGCAGGGCGCGCTGTTGCAAACGTCCGATCCGGATTCTGCGGCCGCGCTCTTTCATGCAGCCATTTGGTTTATCCTCGGCGCCTGCATTTTTGATGTGCTCGACGGACGCCTCGCACGCCTCGGCGGTCAGGACAGCACGTTTGGGCGCGAATTCGATTCCCTTTCCGACATCGTCTCATTTGGTGTCGCGCCTGCGTTGATGGTTTATCGCATCGTGCTCATCGATTTTCCGCGCGTCGGTTGGGTCGTGGCCTTCGTCTATTTGCTTTGCGGAGCGCTGCGTCTTGCTCGTTTTAATTCCGTATCCGAAAGCGATCCACCAACAAACGCGAAAGAATTCACAGGCTTTCCGATTCCCGCCGCCGCGGGATTGATCGCGTCGATTACGCTCTTCATGCTTTGGTGGTTCGGCGAACGCGAACACGAGATCGGGCATTTGAAGTGGGTTTTGCCGCCGCTCATGATTTTTTTGTCTGTCATGATGTTCAGCCGACTGAGGTATCCGAGTTTCAAGGCAGTCAACTGGCGCACCACCCGTTCTCTTCCGAGATTTTTGGTCATCAGTCTCATTCTTCTCTTCACATTTCTGAATTATGAATGGATGCCGGCCGTAATCTTTCTGGGATACTTGCTTTACGGTCTGCTGCGGCCGTGGTTTTCGAAGCGGTTGCGGCGCGAGATCGAAGAAGAGATCGGCGAAGAGCCCATCGAGGAAACGTAATATCGCCGTTGTAGCTGCCGCCGTCGCCGGCGGCAGAAATTAAAGGCGTCTGCCGATGGTGACATCGGCAGCTACATTTGATTGAGCTGCGCGAGAATTTCTGGATCGCGCACGTCTGCCCACATTCCTTTTAGTTCAAGCGCCTGCACTTTTTTTCCAGACATCGCGAGCTCGCGAATCGCATCGGTCAGTTCGTATTCACCGCGCGGTGAGGGTTGGAGTTTGGCCGTGAATGCAAAGATGCTGGGCCGAAAGGCGTAAATTCCCGCGTTGTACCACGAACTCGTTGGCTCGCCTGGTTTCGGTTTCTCGCGCAGATCAGTTAACTCAAATCGTTCGTTTACGAAAACAGCGCCACCTTTACTGCAATCTTCATCGTGCTTCACGCTGATGATTGCTTCAATCTCGTTAGGCAAAACTGCCAGGCGCAGATAATTTTCCGCATCTACGAGTATGTCTCCGTAACTCAAGATAAATGGCTCGTCGCCAACGAAGCTTTTGCCTAACTCGACGACTCTTCCCGTCCCATCCTGCACCAATTGTGTCGCGTAGTTGATGCGCACGCCGAATTGCGCACCCTCGTGGAAAAACTCGCGCACGACATCCGCCCGCCAGCCAACGATGATAAGAAAGTCCGAAACACCCGCCGCTTTCAGTCCTTCAACAATGTGGGCAAGGACAGGCTTCCCGCGCACCTGTAGCATTGGTTTGGGCAAACTACTCGTTAGGTCGCGCATTCGCGTGCCGCGACCGGCCGCAAGCAAAACCGCTTTGGTGATTTTCGCGGGCAAGACTGAAATTATTGCGGCGTCTCGGCCTTGGTGCTCACCGATAGCGCCGGCACTTCGGCCTGCTTAATCATCGCACTTACCTTCGGAACTTCGTCAGTCTTGAGCTGCGACCATTTGGTCAATTGTTCATCGAGCCGGCCGCTCAACATCTTGAAAACTTCGTATTGCGGCTGCGTCGGTCCCTTATCGGCGTAATCGATCACGTGACTGAACGTGTCGAACTCCTCGTTAAGCATATTCGGGAAAGCAAGATTGGCCTCGGAACCTTTCATGTTCACCTGAATCAATTGCTGCTCGATCGCGAACATTTTTTTCTCGAGCTCATCCGCCGCGGCCAGCGCCGGTTTCAGTTTTTCGTTCTCCCCAAATCTTTTGTGCAATGTCGCGATCTGATTTTTCACGTCGCGAATTTCATTCACCGCCTGATGCAGTTGCGCAATCCGCGCCGTCACCTGTGATGAAAGCTCGAACTGCTTGGGTAACGTCGTTTCTGTTCCTTTCAATCGTGGATCGACGGCGAGATGGAGCGGCGCCGTTTCGCTTTTCCCGTTGGCCGTCAATCGGACTTGATAATCCCCGGGCGGAGCAAGCGGACCACGCGGGCCATCACCGGAATAAAACGCTCCCGGGATTTTCACCGGATCGTCGTAGTGCAGGTCCCAGGCAAAGCGATTCATGCCTTCCTTGGCGGGGATAGTTTTTGGCGTCTCCACGCGATCGGGCCATTCTGGCGGCTGCTCATTTTCCTTATTTTCTTTGCTGGAAAGATGCCTAACGACTTTGCCGCCCTTATCCAGAATATCGAGCGTCACTTCATCTTTCGGCGCGGTTTTGAAATAGTAATCGATCATTGCGCCCGCCGGCGGGTTATCGCCGACTGGAGCGCGTTTATCGACCTCGTTAGGGAAATGCAAACGCAGCGCCGTTTGCGGCTGATAGAGAATCATCTCAGGCGCGGCGCCTGCATTTACCTGGCGCAGCGGCGTCAGGTTATCGAGCACCCAAAATGATCGACCGTGCGTCGCGACGACGAGATCATCGTCCTTCACTACCAAATCACGAATCGGCGACATCGGTAGATTCAACTGCAGCGGTTGCCAATGCGCGCCGTCATTAAACGAGACGTAGACGCCTTGTTCGGTGCCGGCATAAAGCAAACCTTTGTGTTTCGGATCCATCCGCACCGCGTGCACGTAAGCGCCGTCCGGAATGCCGTTGACGATCGACGACCATGTTTTGCCGGCATCGCTCGTTTTGAAAATGTACGGCTTGTTGTCATCGAGACGATGACGTTCCACTGCAATGTAAGCGGTGTTCGCATCAGAAGCCGATGGTTCGATCAGACTGACGCAGCTCCATTCCGGCATGTGCGGTGTCACTTTCGTCCAATGTGCGCCATCATCCGTCGAGACGTGGACAAGGCCGTCGTCGCTTCCGGCCCAGAGCATTCCTTTTTTCACGGGCGATTCGGCGAGCGCGAAGATTGTGTCGTAATACTCGACGCTCGTGATGTCGTTCGTAATCGGACCGCCGCTCGGTTTCTGTTTGCTTTTGTCGTTTCGCGTCAGGTCCGGACTGATCTGCGTCCAGCTTTGCCCGCGATCGGTCGATTTGAAAACGGCTTCGCCGGCGGTGTAGATCGCGTCCGGATCGTGCGGAGAAAGAAAGAACGGCGTAATCCATTGGAAACGATGTTTCAGATCTTCGGCGCCATGCCCGGAATTATCGTTAGGCCAAACGCTGATGTCGTACGAAAGCCCGGTCTGCTTATCGTAATGAGTCAGAAATCCTTCGTTGTTTGAATAAATGATGTGCCAGTCGCGCGGATCGGCGAAAACAAATCCGCACTCGCCGCCGCCCGCTTGATACCAATCCTGGCGACCGATCACGCCTTCATCGGAACGGCTCGCGATGCACACGTTCGAGTTGTCCTGCTGTGCGCCGTAGATGTGATACGGAAACGCGTTGTCGACCGAGACGTGATAAAATTGCGCGGTCGGCTGATTATCCAATGTCGTCCAACTCTTGCCGCCATCGATTGAAACGCTCGCACCGCCATCATTTGCATTCGCGAGGCGATCCGGATTTTTTGGATCAATCCAGAAACCGTGATGATCGCCGTGCCGCGCAGGCAATAGCGAAAATGTTTTGCCGCCATCGACCGATTTAAACGCTCCTGTATTTAGAACGTAAACCGTGTCGGCTGCTTTCGGGTCCGCGTAAATCTTGCTGAAATACCAGGCGCGCTGCCGGAAACGACCGTCGTCATTGATCTTCGTCCAATTGTTGCCGCCATCTTCTGAGCGGAAAATGCCGCCTTCTTTTGCTTCGATGATCGCGTAAACACGATTTGAATCCGCGCCGGAGACACTCACGCCGATGCGACCGAGAACGCCGTCCGGCAAACCGTTGCCTTGCAATTGCTGCCAGGTCGTTCCGCCATCAGTCGAACGATACAAACCGCTTCCCGGTCCACCGCTTGAAAAAAACCATGGCTGCCTGCGCATTTGCCAGAGCGCGGCAAAAAGCGTGTTTGGATTGTTGGGATCGAACACGATGTCGATGCCGCCGGTGTTCTCGTCTTTACCCAAAACCTTGGTCCACGTTTTCCCGCCATCGGTCGTGCGAAAAATTCCGCGTTCTTGATTTGGGCCAAAGAGATGACCAAGCGCCGCAACGAAAACAATGTCCGGATTTTCTGGATGCACGATGACTGCGCCGATGTTGCGCGTATCCTTTAGACCAACGTTCTTCCAATTCTTGCCGCCATCGATCGACTTATAAACGCCGTCTCCGTAAGTGACGTTGCCGCGTGGCGCCGCTTCGCCGGTGCCGACATAGATGATGTTGTGGTCGGAGGCCGAAACCGCGAGTGCGCCGATCGATGCAGTCGACTTTACTTTATCGAAAATCGGCGACCATGTCGCACCGCCATCCACTGTTTTCCAAACGCCGCCCGCGACCGCGCCGAAATAGTACGTGTCCGGTTCGCCCGAGACGCCTTCCACCGCGAGCGCGCGACCGCCGCGAAAAGGTCCGATCTGGCGCCATCGCATTCCGCTCCACAATTTTTCGTCGAGCTGCGGCTTTGGATCAGCGGCTGTGGCATTCGTTAGGCCAGAACCTCCAGCGAGAAGTCCAACAGCGATAAAAACGGAACAGAAGGATCGATTGCGCATCCGGTATTTTGGGATGGTTGCACGCAATATCAAGGAAGCGCGAATTTCCGGGTGGCATTTGCTTGGGGAGCGCACGCGACTCGCGTGCATTTTGCGGCGACCCGCCGCAAAGTCTACAGCAGATCGTGACGTGGATCGGTTCGCGAAGGCGAGTCGCCTTCGCAAGCACGCGAGTCGCGTGCGCTCCCCAAACTTTTGCGGCGGTTTTGGAAACCGCCGCTCCTTGCTTGAATGCTCGCGTGCGCCGAATTATGCGACGGTCTCGAGGCGTGGAACGATTTTTGTCGCGTGACCTGACACAGGCGCCGGCTCGGCGGTCTCGTCAGGCGCGGTTCCGCGCAACCGGCGAGCGGCATAGTAGGAACCAATGACCAATACCGCAGCGATTGCCTGCGCGATCATCGTTTCGTAGGTGGGGAAAACGGCGAACCACAGCCCGACCCAGGCGGGGATGACGTTGATCAACCACGGAATGTCGGTGCGCGAAATCCAATGCGCGAGTTGCATCTCTTGCGCTTGCTCGCCCACCATCACGAGAAGAACGACGCCCAGGAGAATACCAGTCGTGATTAACATCTTCCGATAGGGAAGACGCCGTTGCAGAACAAAAGTGAGAACGGCAACCATCCCGGAAAGAATCAAGCCCAGTAGCGCTCCCTTCAGAACCACATTTCCACCGAGGCGCAGGTTGTAGCTTTGCAAGAAAAGAACGACCTCAAAACCTTCCCTGTACAACGAAGTGAATCCCAGCAGGATCAATCCCCATCGCAAATGGCTCTTCGAAATCGCGCCGCCATTGCCATTTTGCAGCAGCGTTTTGCGGCGACGATTGTGCGCGCGGATCCAACCGCCCCAATAAATCTTGTGGAAGAACCAGTTCATGATCACGAGCAGAACGATCACCGCCAAAAGACCGGTCGCCGCCTGCAAATCCAAAGCGGGAACGCTTTCCGTCAATTGCCCGACAATTCCGATCGCGATGAACCATGTGATTAACGTCGCGACAAAGGCGATGCCGGCGCCAAGCGCAACCGGACGACGATGCGCCCGCTTTGCGCCGACCATGCTCGCCGTGATCGCGGCGAGAACGAGAATGCATTCGAGTCCTTCGCGAAAAACGAGCACGCCAATGTCGAGAAATGCGACCGTGGGACTGGTGTGCGGCTGCGTGGGATCTGGAGCACCGTGTGCGGCAAATGCCTGCCAGACGATTGTCGCGACGACACAGATGGCGGCGGCAAAAAGTCCGATGACAATTACCATACGCCGCGAAGGTGATCTCGCAGTCACGCCAAAATCTTATCACAAGTGCTGCGCAATCGCTGACGGTTAGTTGTCATTTTTTGATGGATGGTTGCAAACGGGGTCGCGGCCCATCGCAGGTAGGGGCGATTGACCTCAATCGTCCGCGGACGGTTCGGTGAACGGCCTCCTACCTATGTCGCATCTTGTGATTCCCCGGTTAAGGCGTAACTTTTCCCCCATGCGAAGTCGTCGCGCGTTCACTCTGATCGAGATTTCTATCTCGGTCTCTATTCTCCTGCTTTTGATGCTTCTGGCTGTGCCGAGTCTCAACGGGGTGCTGGCCGATCGTCGCCTGCACCGAACATACGACGCGTTTAACAAACTCGTGCAGCAAGCACAGGAACGGAGTATCGAGGAGCATCGTCCCTACCTGCTCGTTTGGCACCGTGGCGAAATCACCTTGCAACCTGAGAGCTTCGGCAAGGGTGAAAAAAAGGAGCCGACGGCAGTCCTGCCAGCCGCGGGAAACGCTTTCACGTTGAAACTACCGGCCGCGCTGGAAAAAAAAACGCCACCCGAATGGATATTCTGGCCCTCCGGAAATTGTGAACCCGCGATCGTGGGATTCAAAGGTCGAGATGGAACGTGGACTGCCGATTATTCGGCGCTGACGGCTCGAGGAGACCTGAGGCAGTATGCAGCGAAATAAATCTCGTTCGCTCGCGTTCGCGCTCTACGAAGTCATGATCGGTGTGACGATCTTCGTCGTCGGTATCCTCGCCCTCGGCCGCTCCGTTGAAAATTGTC
Source organism: uncultured Verrucomicrobiae bacterium (assembly GCA_963758535.1). Taxonomy (GTDB): domain Bacteria; phylum Verrucomicrobiota; class Verrucomicrobiia; order Chthoniobacterales; family UBA10450; genus JBBQFI01. The sequence continues at coordinate 91,857 of CAVWVT010000010.1, forward strand.
TGAATGCGAGCGAGATCACGACCGATGAGAATCGGATACGCATGATCCTCTCGAACCGCATGGCGGAAATTCAAACGGCCCCGGGAAATCCAGATGCCTCCAAGGTCATCAAGGTGAAGAGCGATTTCGGCGTGGTGCGTTTGATTCAGAAAAGCGTGCCCGCGCGTTTGAAGCAGGAAGAAGGCGTGGAACTCAACGGGTTGCGACGCGTGCTGCTGACGGCGGAATGGTCGCGCGGCGGAATTAAGCAATCGAAACAAATCTCATTCTATGTTTATCGCGCCGGATAAAAACGCGCTGCGTCGCAGCGGCTTCACGCTCATCGAGATTACGTTCGCGGTTGCCATTCTGGCGATGATGTCGATGGCGATCTACCGCTTCGTCGAATCGAACTTGATCTCGATGCGGATTTCTGCCGAGACCAACGCGGTCGACGCAAGCTACGACGGATTGCATGAACTTCTTACGACACAATTGCAAAGTCTGCCTGCGGGCGAGGGCAGGCTTACAGGCGAACCGTTCAAGTTTAGTGGTCGATCGCGTGACGAGATCACATGGATTGCGACTGCGGGTCCGGGGGTGTTGACGCGTTACGCCCGCGGCGAATATAGCGTGACCATGCGAATGCGGCCGTCGAAGAAGAACAGAAATCAAATGGACATTGGTCTGACGCGTAAATCGCAAGACGAAGACGCAGGCGACGAAACCTGGTTTCCGTTGCTGCCGAATGTTCATAGCATGCAGATACGGTATTTCGATCCGCGCCTGAACAGCTGGATTGATCGGTGGACCGATACGGTTACATTGCCGCGACTCGTTAGGCTGGTGATCACTCGCCCGAATGGTGCGCCGTGGGACACGATCATTGCGCTTGGCCGCACGCCTCTTTGAAAATGAAACTTTTCCGCCATAACAAAGTTCGGGGCGCGGCATTGCTGCTCTCGCTTTGGGCTTTGTTTCTTCTCAGCGCGGTCCTGATCAGTTGGGCGCTGGACATCGATTCGCGAATTTCAATATCCGGAGACGCCAATCGGGCCCTGGAAGCAGAAGCAATGGCGTGCTCCGGCACTGAAGTTGCGCTTCATCCTGCGGTCAAACCCGGTTCACCTGTGCTCAAAGGAAATTTCGGAAAGAATCAAAGATACGAGGTGAAAATCACGGGGGAGGGGGGCCGGTTGAACTTGAACTGGCTCGTGGCCGGAGAAAATCCCGCGCGTCTCGAAGTGCTTCGGAAATATCTCGAGCTTAAAGGCGTCGATCTCAATGAACGCGATCGCATGATCGATTGTCTGCTCGATTGGGTGGACCCGGACAATCTTGTGCGATTAAACGGAGCGGAAAGTGACGGCGATTACCAGCCGGCAAACGAGTTGCTCACGCGTCTTGACGATGTGAAAAAGATCAAAGGCTGGACCGATTTTACCGCGACGTCGGACTGGCAGGATGACTTTACTCTTAATAGTACTGGTCCAATCGATATCGTCTGGGCGTCGCGGACGGTTTTGCTCGCACTTCCCGGTATGACCGAACAATTGGTAGATCGCTTTCTCCAGATCCGCCGTGGACCGGACGGGATCGATGGGACTGAAGACGATGCAAAAATGGAGAGTCCCGAGGACGCACGTATCGCTTTTGGTTTGTCGCCCGATCAATTTGGGGCAATTGCCTCAATGCTCAGTTTTAAAGATCCGGTTTTACGAATCGTCAGCACAGGAAAATCGGCGCAAGTTACGCGCGTGGTACAAATGGTGGTTCGTAAAACCGGGAATGTTGCGCAATTGATCAGCTGGAAGGAGTTGTAAACATCGAAACGAGCGTCCCTACCGGTCTTTATCATTCCCGCTGCGAACGGCTGGAATCTGATTCGCTCCGTCGATCAGAACGGCACGTGGGACGTGCGCGCACTGACGACGCTCGAAGAAGCGGTGCCGCTTCTTCGCTCGGAAGATCGATTCGTGCTCGGTCTTCCTATCAGTGCTGTTCTCGCGCAGCGTTTGCGTTTGCCATCGGCCGATCCGGAGGAGTTCCGCGAAATGGTGCGGATCCAAATCGAGAAAGCACTGCCGTACTCGACCGACGAAGTCACGAGCGATTACGAAATTATTGAAACCAACGATTCCGAATCGGTGGTTTCCGCGATTGCTGTGAACAATGAAAGGCTTGATGCGCTCGTGGCGCCTCTTGTGTCGCGTGGTTGCATTCCCAGCCAGGTCACTGTCTATGCCGCGCAACGAGGTGCGACTCACGCGGCTGAAGGTCAGGCGCTTTTGATTTATCACGAAGGAGGAACGCTCGTTTCTGCCATCACGGAAAACGGCAAGCTTAGTCTCGCGCGCACGCTCGGTGGTGAAGCCGGGCAACTGCAAATAGATCTGCCTCAACTTGCTTTGAGCGCAGAGTTGCAGGGAATCAATACTTCGTTCCCGAACGTTCTCATGGACGAGGACTGCCTCGATCTTCGTTCCACGGTCGAGCATGTCTTCACGAGCCGTGCGGAAATGGTGGGCGTGGAAACACCTCCCGCTTCGACCGAGCTCAATCTCGTTCCGGAGATATGGCGCCAGCGCCGCGCCAAACTCGTTAGGCTGACCGAATGGCGAAAGCGTCTCCTGTTGGCCGGCGGCGTTTATGTCGGTGTGCTGTTCTTGCTTTTCCTCACTTTGCTCTTCATGCGTTTTCAAGTCGGACGCATCAAGCGCCAGATCGCTCGCGACGAACCCGCCGTGCAATTCATCCGCACCACCGCGGAAGACTGGAAGACACTCGCGCCCGCCGTTGATCCGCACTACTACCCTCTGGAAATAATTCTGAATCTTGCGAAGTGCCTGCCCTCGGAGGACGTGCATATCACTCAATACAATCAATCGGCGCGTCAGGTGTCGGTTGCGGGCGAAGCAAACTCACCTGCGCTGGCCTATCAATTTGCAGAGAAGGTAAAAAAAACTCCCGAGCTGCGCTCGTTTCAGTTTGAAATGGGGACGCCACAAATCATGGGCAATGGTCACGCGCAATTTCGTTTGGAGGGCAAACCGCGATGATTTCGATTTCCGCTTATTACGAGCGCATGAATCGGCGTGAACGCATTCTTGCGGGAGTCATTGCTCTCGCGCTCTTCGGATTGATAAACCTCTTTATCTGGAGCGCGCTCGTCGGCGGGATCAAGGATGCGCGTCATGAATTAGTCGACCAAAAGGCGATTCGAAAGACGCAGGCGGTTTTTCTAAGGGAAAGTGATCTGTGGAAAAAGCGGCAGGACTGGGTCGCCAAACATCAGCCTGTTTTGAAAGACGCGGGCGAAGCTTCCACCTTGCTCGAACGCGTGAAAGAAATTGCCAATAAGCACAAAATCCTCATCGAAAATCCATCGCTCGGCGCGGTCGTAGCCGCTCCCGATCATCAGTCGATTGCGATCTCGATGGAAACGAAGAGTCCCTGGCCGGCCCTGGTGCATTTCCTCTACGATGTGCAGCAACCGGAATCGTTCATCGCCTTTGAAGATGTCGGCCTGTCGATCGATGGCAGTGATCCGACAACCATGCGAGGAAGATTCAAAATCGCGCGCTGGTTTGCGCCGGCACAACACCAATGAAAATGAAGAAAATATTGTCGGCTTGTTTTATCGCCATCTCTGCGCAGATGTCGCTGCACGCCATTTTTGCCGATGATCTGCCGAAAGCGTTTAGCTTTGCGCGCTACGAGTCGATCCTGGATCACTCGCCTTTCGCCGTCGCGACCGCAGTGGCGGCACCAACAACAGCCGATTTTGCGAAAGACCTGTTTATCGCCAACGCCGCGCACTCGGCAGATGGTGATTGGGTCGCGCTGGCCTCCAGCACCGACAGCAATTTCCGCAAATACCTAACGACTAAACAAGGGATGGATGGCTACGTACTTTCCAACATCGAATGGTCTACTCGAGTCGGGGAAACCAAGGTGACCGTGAGCAAGGACGGACAGTTCGCTACTCTTAGTTTCAATCAGGCGCTTATCAGCCAACCGCTTCCGCGCGGCGCGAGCATCCCCGTGCCAAATGCCAACGCGACGAATATGGGCGTGGTGCCGGATCTTCCCGGTAATCGCATTCGCCCCGCTCCCATTCCCATGTTGCCAACGCCGCAGCCGCGAGTGCGAGGCGTGATTCCGCGCAATCCACTTGGTGGCGGCTATCAGCGAGTGCCGTCACCGGCGACAACGTTCAAGGGAGTCGAACAACCGGTCGAGACAGCCCCGGTGGAAAAGCCGGAACAATAAAACGAAATTGTCGGCTTAATTACTGCCCCCAATCGTCGTCGGCGGTATCCGGTCGACGATCCGGCCCTGCGGAATAAAGATCGTAGCCGTTTGGATTTTTGCGGCCGGGATTTATGTAGATGTAAGTGTTATTCCACGGATCTTTGGGGAGCTCTTTGTAGAGTTGATACCAACGCGTCGGTGGCGGATCGGAGCTGGGTTGAGTGACGAGCGCTTGCAACCCCTGTTCGGTCGTGGGAAAGAATCCGTTCATGCTCTCGTAAAGTTTTAGCTGCGTATTGATTCCTTGAATGTCGGAACTGATGCGCACATGTCGCGAGTACTCCACGTTGCCGCCCAGTTTGTAAATTGCCGCTCCAAGCAGGAGCGCAATGATCGTGACGACGAGCATGATCTCCAGAAGCGTGAAGCCGTCGTTAGTTCTTTTCATAAAGACTTTGTTCGGGCTTAAGCAGATAGTCCGATTTCTCCCAGAGATATTTCAATTGCAGTTGCGTCGCTCGAATTGCCGAGACGGCGGTCCCATTCCCTGCCACTACAATCAGATCATTTGTTCCCACTTTCAAACGGGAAACTGGCAGCAGCTTTTGCGCACGCACCCAGCCGGTGTAGCGATATTGCATTTGCCTAACGAGTGTTCGCATCTCGCCGCGGTAACCCGGATCGGCCAGATCGGGCAGAACAAGTGTGACCGGGCCAATGTCCTCTCCATTTAGATAAACATTGGGAGGCGCTTCCACCTTTGGGCTCGCCACTTCGAAAGTTAGCAGCGCGAGCAAAGGCATCGCCTCGAGCCCAAACTGAAATGGCGCCGATTGCTGAATGCTCGGTCCCATGGGCACGGTCTCAGCCGCCAGTGGTGCGGTGACGGTGCCAAATACTTGCGTATCGCTTTGCGCAGCGTGCATCGGCGTGCTGGCGCTAAAGGGCGGCGGCATGATTTCGCCAAGGTCCGCGTGCAACGGATGCGCAACCTCACTGCTGGTCATCCAATCGATGTAAGCACCGCGAACGGTCATACCGTCACCCGGAACCTCCACATCGATGGCGGTGACATTGATCATCGGGATGAGCACGGTTTCCGACGTGGGAAGATTAAGGCCGGCGCCGAGCACACCGGAATGAAGAAGCTGGGTGCCCGATTCATCCCAGGCAATGATTTCAGGTTGCGCTTTCGGATTATCGTCGAAGAACAAACGAAACATCAAAGCGTTCAGTTCTTTTCTCGGTCGCGAAACGCGAATGCGGAAAACACTTCTCTTTGCGGTCGGCGAGTCGGACGCCGCGGGTCCAAGCGTAACCGCTTCGACCCATGAGGGGGCGCTCTGTGCTTTCGAATTAGCGGCGGCGACCTGGCGCAAATCGATCCAGGCGCTATCGACCGGCGCGGGAGCTTCTGTGCCGGATTGGTTCAGAGACAAACGGCGGTCAAATGCCAGCTGTCCCCGGGAGGAAGCAATCGCGATAAAGACCAACGCAAACCCTAGAATGCGTAAAACCATGTGGGATTGGTTGCGAGGATAACATTAATGCGGACGGAACTGCAAGCTATGCGTCATCTCGAAGACGGCGGAGAGAATGCTGTAAACGACGAAGCCAACGATGATCGCGATCAGAACGATGATGACAATGGGAATGAGCGAAGAGGTCATTTTGACCGTGCGTTCCAATTCACGTTCATAAACGTCCGCGATCGTCTGCATGGCGCGCGCGAAGTGTCCGGTCTGCTCGCCCACGGCCATCATATCCGTTAACATGTCGGGAAATAAATTCTGCGCGGAGAGCGCCACTGAAAGTGTCGCGCCATCGATGACGGCGCGGCGCACTTCCGACAACTTCACTTCCAGATAGCGATTGCCGGCAATCTCCGTGACCAGATCGAGGGCGCGCAGCAGCGGGATGCCGTTTTCCATCAACGTCCCGAGTGTGCGAGAGAATTGCGCGTAGTAGCGGTGCCGCACAATGCGGCCGTAACCGGGGATCGATAATCGAAACCGGTCCCACGTAATGCGCCCTTCATCGGTGCGCACGAAAGCGCGGAAACCAACGCCCGCGCCAATCGCGAGAAGTGCGCCTAACCACCAATACGCAACGATAAGATGATTGACCTCGAGCAGAATACGCGTCGGCAATGGAAGGGTGCCGCCATTAGCCGACATGAAGCCGGTCAATTGCGGCACCATGTAGGTGATGAAAATCGTGATCAGAACCACACCCGCGACCGCGAGTGCAGCGGGATAAATGAGAGCTTGCTGGACGCTGTCGCGCAGATTCTTCGCCTGCATCAAATGTTCGACAAGGCGCGTCAGGATGTCGGGCAACGCGCCGCTCGCTTCACCCGCCGCCACCAGATTCACGTAAATCGGCGGGAAAATCTTCGGGAACTCGCGCAGCGCTTGCGAGAAACTCCGGCCATCCACCAGCGCCTGATGCAGCGCGTGGGTCATTTGCTGCACGCGCGGATGTTTCAAGCGCTTTTCCAGGATGGAGAGGCCCTCATCGAGCGTCATTCCAGCCTGGAGCAAATGCGCGAGTTGTTCGGTGAAGATCAACAATTGCCCGTGCGGAATCTTCAGGTTTTGCGTTGTCGGTTGAGTCGGCGCCGTCACTCCGTCGACCACATGCGGTTCCGTCCCCCCGACTGCATCGATGCGGATGGGAATACAATTCTGCTGCTCGATTTGCCGAATGGCGACAGAGCGATCGACGCAGTTCAACACGCCCTCGACCAGACCTCCCTGCGCGTCACGCGCGCGATAAGCAAACTGCGGCATTTCCGAGAATTCTGGCAGAAAGTATAGCAGGATGCGGGCGACGTCTACCGGACGTATTAAAGACTTTGATCGTTAGGCGATTTAGAAGAAACGTTTAACGTCCAACGCTCAACGTTCAATATTTTCCGGAACGTCACCTTCAGTCTTCATTCAACGTTGAACGTTGAGCGTTGGACGTTTTCTTCCGCCGACGACTTCGCGATCTGCCGCGTCACCAAACAAATTACGGCGTCTTCGCCTCACTCGACCCGCACGGCAATTGCGCCGCTTTCCAATCCATCGCCATGCGTATGCGCGCGCGTCCACTTGGGTGATCGAAGAAAATAAATTCCTCGAGTTCTCCCGGATTCAGTTTGCGATAGGTGCCGAGCTTGAGCGCAACCTTTGCGAATCCATCCGGCTCGCGCGATGCGTTGATGCCGAAAGCATCGGCTTCGCGCTCGGTCACGCGCGTCACGGTGTTGCCGACGGGCGTGAGTAGGAAACTGATCGTGGTGTAAATGAGGATCAACAGCGGCAGCGCCGCGAGATCGGAAATGTCCCGCAAGCGCCACTTTGTTCCCTTGCGTCGGATCGCAGCGTTAAACAGAACGAAGAGCAAGCCGAAGGAAACGAAATTGATAATGGCGGAGTACATCACCAGCTTCGCGCCATGATTGAGCACGTAGTGACCCATCTCGTGCGCCATGACCATGCGGATCTCCGGGAGAGTGCATTGCTTGAGCAGATTGTCGTTGAGTGAAATGCGTGTCGTGCCCAGGAAACCGGAGACGTTTGCGCTCACGCGATTGCTTTGCCGCGAGGCGTCGAACTGGTAAACATTGTTGACCGGGATTTCGTTGGCGCGCGCGAGCTGCAGAATCGGGTCGCGAATTTTGGCGTCGGTGAGCGGCTGATACTTGTTCGTTAGGGGAGCGACGTAAACCGGGAAGATGAAAGAGCCGAGCATGGAGAACAGCGCAAACACCGCCACGGCCCAGATCCACCATGTGCGCTTCGCGCGCCGGAAAACGCCGTAGAGGGCGACCAGCAAAATCGCCAGCGCGACGAAAATAGCGGCGCCCTGTTTTGCCTGATCGCTCAACCACCCGCCCAGGCTTTGCGTCGACAAACCATAGGCATGATCGCGCACAAATCCTTCGTAGTAGGAGAGGGGAAACGTAAGGAGCGTGACGATGATTATGAATGGAAAAGCGTAGAGCAAAGTCTGCAGGAATCGGACGCGCGTTCTTCGTTCGGCGAAATCGCGAAGCCGAACGGAAATTCCCGACAAGAGCAGAAAGATCATGATCGCCGCGCCGAGCAGATAATCCCAAAGGAGCAGCCAGTAACCGCCTTCGAAATAGGCATCCGATTTCGCGCGCTTCTCTGCCGGCACAGTGTCGAGCCACGCTTTCGTCGCCGCCGCCGGATCCATGTCCGCGGTATTAGGTGCGTGTATCTCTTCCGCCGCCGGTGAAGGACTGGCATCCTGAGCGCGAGCGACGGCCGGCCAAATGCATAGCACGCACGCGATGATAAGTAATAATCGGCGTGCGCTCATACCAGCCATACGTTTGCTTAACGAAAAGTTAACTCGTTAGGGCGCGGCCTTTTTGCCCCACAAGGCGTCGATGCTCAACGCGCCTCCGCCGGCGACCATCATGTAAAGAAAAACAAAACAATAAGCGACCGCGAGTTCCCCGTGATTGAGGATGGGAAAGGGGCTGCCCTTTGCATGAACCATGAAATACGCGACTGCCATTTCGCCGGAGAGAAGGAAGGCAACCGGTCTGGTAAACAAACCGAGGAACACCAGCAATCCGCCGCCGAACTCCAGCCATGCGCCGATGAGCATCAAACCGTGCAACCCTCCCTCGTGCGGTTCCGCCGCGGGCGGGAAGTTGAACAGCTTTTGCGAGCCATGCTCCATGAAAAGCAATCCAATCACAATGCGCAGGATGCTCAGAAAAATGGGCGACCAACGATAAAAGGGCGAGCCAGGATTAGCCATAAGTGGGCGATCATTTCCAATCGTGTTGCCACTGACAAGCGCAAACTCTCTGTTTTGTAGCGGCGGTCTCTGACCGTCGCATGATTTCGATTGGAAGTGCGACGGTCAGAGACCGCCGCTACAAATCTTCAAAACGAAATCTTCATTCCCAGATTCTTCACCAGGAACGACCACTGATCCGTCACGTCCTCGATCTGCTTTGTCGTCGGCTTTCCCGCGCCATGCCCCGCGCGCGTTTCGATGCGAATGAGAATCGGCGCGTCACCTTTCTGCGCGGCCTGTAACGTCGCCGCGAACTTAAAGCTGTGTCCCGGGAAAACGCGATCATCATGATCCGCCGTCGTGATCAACGTCGGCGGATACTTCGCCGGCTTCACATTATGCAACGGCGAATACTTATAGAGCGCCTTGAACTCCTCCGCGTTATCCGACGATCCGTAATCCGACGCCCACGCCCAACCGATCGTGAACTTTTGAAAGCGCAACATATCCATCACGCCGACACCCGGCAGCGTCGCGCCCCACAAATCGGGCCGTTGCGTCAAACACGCGCCGACCAGAAGCCCGCCGTTGCTGCGTCCACTGATCGCGAGTTTCGGCGTCGAAGTATAATGATTCGCAATCAGCCATTCGCCCGCCGCGATAAAATCATCGAACACATTTTGTTTGCGCTCCTTCGTGCCCGCCAAATGCCATTCCTCGCCGTACTCACCGCCACCGCGAAGATTCGCCACGGCATAAACGCCTCCCATCTCCAGCCACACCGCGTCACGCGGTGAAAAAGATGGCGTGATCGAGATATCGAATCCGCCGTAGCCGTAAAGTAACGTCGGATTCTTGTCGTTCTTTTCGAGACCCTTCTTGTAGGTCAGGAACATCGGCACACGCGTTCCATCCTTGCTCTTATAAAAGACCTGCTCCGTCGTGTAATCGTCCGATTTGAAATCCACCTTCGGGCGAAAGAGCGCCGTGCTTTGCCCGCTCTTGATATCATACCGGTAGATCGTCGGCGGCTCCGTGAAGCTCGTGTAGGAATAAAACGTCTCGGTATCTTTTCGTTTACCGGTGAAACCACTCGCCGTGCCGAGGCCCGGCAACGAAATCTCGCCCGCCGCTTTCCCCGAAATTTCAAATAGCCTAACGAGCGAATGCGCGTCCTTCAGATAATTCGCGATGAACAGATTGCCCACGAGCGAGACACTTTGCAGCGTGTCGCTTCCTTCGGGCACGACCTCCTTGATTTCCTCCGGGCTCTGCACATCGATCGCGATGATGCGGCCCTTCGGCGCGCTCGAGATTGGTCTGAAACCAAAAGAGATTCCCTTCGTTTCCGACGAAGTTGTAGGCCGCATCCTGCTTGTTCAGCAGCTCGACCACTTTCGCGTCCGGATGCAGCAAATCCTTGTAGAAAACTTGGTTCTTCGGATCGGTCCCGTGCGAGACGGTTATAATTAGATACGCGCCATCTTCCGTCACCTCGCCGGAGAACAGCCAATCCTTATGATCCTTGCGTTCGTAGACCAGCTCGTCCGCTGACTGCGGCAGTCCCGATCTTATGGTAGTAAAGCTTTTGGAAATAATTCGTTTCCTTGAGCTGCTCGCCGCCGCCTTTCGGCTCGTCGTAGCGACTGTAGAAAAATCCGCTGCCATCGTGACTCCACGATGCGCTGGAAAATTTTACCCACTTCAGATCGTCGCTCAGATCTTTCCCTGTTTCGATATCGCGCACCTTCCATTCCTGCCAATCCGATCCCGCAGTCTCCAATCCATAGGCGAATAGTTTGCCGTCATCCGGCACGGCATACTCCGCTCAAGGCCACCGTTCCATCTTTCGAAAGCGTATTAGGATCGAGCAACTCCCGCGGTTCGCCGGGCAACGCCGAAGCCGTGTAGATCACACTTTGATTTTGCAGGCCCGTGTTTTTCCCGAAGAAATAGCGGCCACCTTCGTGAAACGGCACACCGTACTTTTCGTAATTCCAGAGCGCCGTCAGACGCTCGTTGATCTTTTCCCGCTCCGGAATACTCGCGAGATAATCGTAAGTGATCTTGTTTTCCGCCTCGATCCACTTCTTCGTCGCCGGCGAATCCAGATTTTCCAATCCGCGATACGGATCCGCCACTTTCGTCCCGAAATAATTATCGACCTGATTACTCTTTTGCGGCTTCGGATAATTGAAGGACGAATCCTTCGCGAGCATGGCCGAGATCGTGAAAAGAAAAGCGCCGGCGAAGAACGAGACGTTTCATGAGGCAACACGACTAGACATTTCTGGGCGAAGCGCAACGTGTTCTTCTCTCTTTTCTGTAGCGGCGGTCTCTGACCGTCGCACTTAATGGTCTCCGACCGCCGATTTTATCTATCGACGCTTCTCCCAGCGTCCGTCATGGTAGGGCGCGACTCGCAGCAGCTCTGTAATCCTTGTTCTCGTTAGGCGGCAGTAGAAATGTTCCCGACTCCCGCGTGCTTGCCTGAGAACCGGAGTGGCGCCTCAGTGGCTGCTCACTCTTCGAAGCGGAGGAATGGTCAGACCTCTGGATCGGCGTGCCACGATGAGGTATTAAGACCAGTTGCAGCGAACGGAAAAGATGTCGAAGCAATCAGAAACCCTCGGCGATGATCCATTCGGTGGTCGGCACCCGACCAGTCATGAACGGCTGGCGGGACAGCCTTGGGATGCGTCGTACCACGACGGCCCTGCGCCTTGGGATATTGGCCATCCGCAGCCAGCAATAGTGCGTTTGGCATCCGAAGGCGGATTCGCCGGAGCGGTGCTTGATGCGGGCTGCGGCACCGGCGAGAACGCTCTTCACATCGCCTCGCTGGGATTATCGGTTCTAGGTGTTGACGTGGCTGAGACGGCATTGGTGATCGCCCGAGAGAAGGCCGCCGAGCGTGGGATCGAGGTTGAGTTCGCTACAGCTGACGCGTTCCAGTTGGAGCGTTTGGGGCGAATGTTTCAGACGGTGCTGGACTGCGGACTGTTTCACAGCTTCGACGTCGAAGAGCGAACACGATACGCGGCAAGTCTGGCGTCAGTGACCGAGCACGATGGAACTCTGTATGTGTTTTGTTTCAGTAACGATGGTCCCGACACTGGCCCGCACCCCATTAGTCAGGAAGAGCTGAGAGCGGCGTTCAACCCCAGCAATGGATGGAATGTCTCCGCCATCGAACCGGACCGCCTTGAGACGAGATTCCACGACAACGGCGCACCAGCCTGGTTCGCGACAATCAAACGGATCTAGACTGAGGCACTGGTCAGGCCCGGCGAACGATGATACCAAACCAGATGACCAAAACCGCATCGATCCGTTTCAAAGCAAAACTCCTCCGGCCGGTCGAGAGCGAGAAGAACGGGTCTTGGACCTTTCTCATCCTGCCGAAGAACGCGAGTGCGAAGCTACCCTCGCGCGGCATGACGGCGATCGAAGGCACCATCAATGGCTTTCCTTTTCAAACAACGCTAGAACCAGACGGCCAGAAGAGCCATTGGCTCAAGGTTGACCGGAAGCTAAGCAAATCTGCGGGCGCAGAGGCAGGCGACGTTGTCACTCTCGAAATCGCGCCCGCGTCAAAGGAACCGGAACCCACCATGCCGGCAGATCTGCGGAAAGCTCTCGCGGCTGCCGCCCCGAAGGCGCGCGCGTTATGGTCGGACATCACGCCCAACGCACGCCGAGATTGGATCCACTGGATCACCTCCGCCAAACAAGAAGAGACGCGCGCGCGCCGGATCAAAAATGCCTGCTCCATGCTCGCTGCCGGCAAGCGACGCGTCTGCTGCTTCGACCGCTCCGGGTTCTACAGTAAAAGCTTGAGCGCTCCGAAAGCGGCGGCTTAGACGAAACAATTGTGAAGATCGATATGCGAGGTTAACCTCGACTCATGAGCCTGGCCGAGATCGAGGAAGCAGTGAAGAGCTTGAACCGCGAAGAACTTGCCAAGCTTGCCGCTTACATTGCGCGTCAGGACAAGCTGAGTTGGGATGAAGAGCTGGAAGAGGATTTTTCTCCCGGCGGCAAGCACGCTGTTGCTCTGGAGAAGATCGACGCGGAGATTGACGCTGGGAACTTCCGGCCTCTGCCGTGAAGTCGCACGCGCTTTCGTCTTTCTGGCAATGCTACGAAGCCTTGCCGGAGCGTGTGCAACGACTGGCGAGAAAGAACTTCGCTCTCTTCAAAAGTAATCCACGACACCCTTCACTCGGTTTCCAGAAAAAGGGCGGCGTCTACACCGTCGAGGTTGGGCGGAGCTATCGCGCGATCGCACGTGAACGGAACGGATAGTATTACTGGTTCTGGATCGGGACGCACGAAGCCTACAACGACTTTCGGTTTTGATCGAAGATTCGGATTTCGGGCCACGTGATCGAAGATTTTACGTGGCTTCGATCGCTCTGGGTTTTACAGCAAGAGCATGAGCGCTCCCAAAGCGGCGATTTAGGCGTTACTGTCGCCGCCGTCACACGCTTAGCCAGCGCGCGTCTAACCAAAGAGGTTGTCGAACTCGTTGTGAGTGCCAATCCAGACCCAGGTGATGACCTCGCCAGTGCGATGGCCGACTGCACGCAGATCGAGACTTACTCGCACCGACCAGAGATCGGCATGTCCCGCGAGTTTTTTGAACGAGAGTGAGTTCTGGTTTGGATCTGCCTGGAAGCGGCGAAACGCGCGCTCTGCCGAGCGTCGGCCAATTCCGTCGAGTCGTTCCAAGGAGCGCCAGAAACTTGGAGTGGCGCGGGAGGTCACAATCGCTTGAGATCGAGCGGCTCACTGCCTTCGCTGAGAGCTTCGTTCACGAAAGCCTCCAGTTTCGGGCGGGGCCGCGGGTCGGCGATGATGCGTTCCCATTGCTCATCGTCCTGGTGCGCTAACTCGCGCAATTTTTCAAGAACCGCGCGTCGCTCGGCCTCGTTCAGCTTGGATAGTTGGTTGATAATCTCGGCCGCGCTCACATGAGAAATATAGCATTTACCCGAGGAGAGAGAAGGACGATCTGGTCGGACATCACGCCCAATGCGCGCCGGGATTGGATCCACTGGATCACCGCCGCCAAACAGATAGAGACGCGCACACGCCGGATCAAAAATGCCTGCACCGGCGCCCATCGCGACGAGATTCGGCAATGTGATCGCAGAAATCATGTGTCCCGCCACGTGATCGAAGATTTTACGTGGCTTCGACCGGTCCGGGTTCTACAGCAAAAGCTTGAGCGCTCCGAAAGCGGCGACTTAGACGCGAAGCTATTTCTTCTTCGGCAGCGGCGCGTTCGGGTGATAGGCTTCCCCAGCCGTTACTCGGCTTCTGGTTCCAGAACTTGCGCACAGTCGGATTGTAGCTCGACAGGCCGGGCTGTTCGTTAGTCGGAGCAAAGACTTGCGCGCGCCAATTCAAGGACATTGGCCACGAATAATCTGCCGTCACGATCAAAGGTGAGGAAGTGCGCCCAGGCGAATTGCCCCGGCGCGTGACCCGGTTCGCCGAGCGCGCCAATGACCTCGCCGTTCTAGCCCAACTTCACGATTCGATCATAACCGCCGTCGGCCATCCAGATGCGCCCGTCCGGCCCGAAGCAAAGGCCGGACGGATAACCAATAAGAGTCGACTGCTTCAAGGACTTGCCTTCCGTGTCGAAAATCTGGATGCGCTTGTTCTCGCGGTCGCCGACGTACACGCGCTCGTCTTTGTCGATGAGGATCGTGTGTGGCAGGTCGAACTGCCCCGGCTTATCGCCATAGCTGCCCCACGCTTTTAGGAACTGCCCAGTGTGGTCGTACTTCATCACGCGATGAATTCCCGTAGCCGTCGGAGACATACAAGTTGCCGGCCTGTTTAACGCGACGTCGGTCGGCTCGTTAAAGAGCCAGTCCGCCTCCGCCGCAATCCCTTTTCTTCCCAGAACCAGAAGCGCCGCCCATCGTGATTCAACTTCAGCACCAAGTGGCTGCCATCATCCGTCGTCCAAATGTTATCCTCCGCATCGATGTGCAACCCATGCGGATGAGTGAACAGACCGGCGCCAATCTCGCGAACAAACTTCCCGTCCGCATCGAACTCCGAGAGCATCGGCGCGGCGCGCTGAAAGACAAAGATGTTTGCTGCGAATCAATCGCCACGCCCGAGACCTCACCAAAATGCCATTCGTTAGGTAATCGGACAAATTCGGCACCACGCGATAAGGTCAACGCCGACACTTGCGTGAGTGGAGCGGCGCTTTGCACATCCGCGATAATTGAGGACAGCAAAATTGCCAAGGCCGCTGCGAAACTCCGCCAGAACATCGCAGTGATCCTTTGCCAGGCGCGGTCATCGTGTCAATTATCTTCGAGACCAAATGCTGGCGCGGAGGTCCTACAAAGCCGAGACGCGCACACGCCGGATCAAGAATGCCCGCTCACTGCATGCCGGCGCCTATCGCGATAACATTCCTGCCATGTGATAGCAGACTCTACGTGAGCCCGCCACGTGATCGAAGATTTTACGTGGCGTTCGCTGTTTCGACCGGTACTGGGTTCTACAGCAAAAGCTTGAGTGCTTCAAAAGAGGCGACGAAGCCGAGTAAATTTTAGCGGTGGATCGGCCGCTCTGCGGGCGATGTTAAGTAGATGCGTCTTCGGCACTTCGGCATGCCTAAAACGATTCAATGGCTCGACTTTACGGGGTGACTCTCACGCCGCGGCGCTTAAGCTCTGTTAGAACGTCAGCCCTTGCTGGACGCGAACTATTAACAATTCGCTCAACTGAGGCAATTCTAATAGTGGAGAAATATCTACGACTGACATGTCAACAAGAGATACTTTCTTGAGCGATGAGAGACCGCGAACCGAGGAAAGGGATAAGATCGGCAGTTGATTTAAGGTCAGTTCAACTCAAGATTCCAGATTCTCAGCAAAGCTAAGGTTATCTACCTCCAGGTAACCTAACGTAAGTGTCTTTAAGTCGTTCAAATCACCTATTGCCTGTAGATTGCGAACACCAGACAAACCTGCGCCAAACCCGCGCCCGCTAAGCTGCAGGTTCTGTAATTTGGATAAGCGACCTAGGGGGCAAAATCAAACTGTGGTAGACCCCAAATGAAAATAGACTCAAGATTCGATAACGCGCCAATCGGAGTAAGGTCGACGGGTCTTTGATCGATCAGAACAACTTTCTTCAAATTCTTGAAGAGGGCGACATTAACGAAGCCGGACACCTGATCATTGCTTATTGTCAGTTCCGCAAGACTCTGATCATCGAATCAAGCGGAGTTAAATCGATTATACGAGGCGACCCATTTCCAATGAGACAAGGGTAGTCGTTCCGGATATTGCCGAGAGGTCAGAAACAAGCGTGTTCCCGAGATTCAGCGTCTTCAGTTTCTTCAAGGGCGCCAAGAAGCCGGTGAAACGCACTCTGCTGCCATTCAGGTTAAGCAATTCGAGGTTAGTTAGTGAGGCAAGAGCGGAGGCGTCGACCGTTCCATCACCGTTTAGGGGAACTTGCGAAATAATGAGGCTTGTGAGATGAGCGAATCCATTGAGTTCGGAAATATCCGTGAACTCCCCGGCGTTGATCTCGACTTCTTTGAACAGTTCTTGTTGTCGGCAAGATAATGGAGGCCATCAAGGCCCTTAATGCTCTGGAAGTGCAGTGTGAATGGTTTTTTTAGCTGATCAAAATATGTCGCTGACTCTTTCATCGGCGGCAGTGCCCGATTTGCCACCTCAAACAGAATGTCGTTCTCGCCCGGCTTAACAGTCCATCCGAGTTCCGTAAGTTTGGCCACCGCAGCGGAAGTCGCTACGGACAGATCTTCGTCTGACGCATAACTTGGTGAAAACTGCGAAATCACCGCTGCACTGAGAAGGAGTAATCCAGCGTTCGCGAGTAGCGCAGCTGAAGGGCGCGGCTGCCAAAACCACAGCCATACCACATTGAGAGCCATTCAAGGAGCATCAACGCGCAACCGCCCCAAAACAACCAATACCAGATCCAACTCGGGATGTTAGGGAAGCGACTTGGTGCTGCCAAAGACGACATAACGGGCCCCAAACCCAAAGAGGGCAGCGATAGCTAGGAGGGTAAGCTCACGGCGCATGTCGAATCTTCTTGGCAGGCGAATGTATGCGCAATTCGGCGGTGTTGAAGCAGAAATCGCGTTAGTTGGCGAACTGCTGCGCGACCGCTGAATAGTGCGGCCCGCCAACGGGTCGACTGGTACCTGAAGAGATCAGCCTGTGAAACTTGCAGTTTGACGGCGGATTTGATCTAAGTTGCGACACATTATGATCACCTCAATTCACACCTTGCCCGCGTAAATCGCTTCGCTCCACGCGGCTTGTCTCAATACGCGGACGGCATGCAGCAATTCAGCTTTTTCTTTCCCACAACTCAGCCAGGTGGGTGCAGGCCGTTACGGCCGACTCCATATCCTGCACCGCAACCCATTCCAGCGGCCCATGCGCGTTGTGCTCACCGCAGAACAGGTTGGGAGTCGGAAGACCTAGCTCAGTCAGGCGCGAGCCATCCGTACCGCCGCGCACGACGTGATCATAGGGTTTGAGGCCCGCCGCCACGAACGCCTCGCGAGCCAGCTCCACCGGGCGCATGTCCTTCCGCAACCAGTAAGCCATGTTGCGATATTGTTTGCGGATCTTGCAGCGGACGCGCGCCCGCGGCTCGGTGGCTTGTAACCCTCGGCAAAGGCCCCGCAAAATTTTGCCCTTCGCTGCCAGCCCCTTCAGCTCGAAATCGCGCAGGATGAATTTCACGATGGCCCGCTCCGTCCGGCCCTCCACATTGGTCGGGTGAATGAAGCCGTCCCTGCCCTCGGTTGTCTCCGGCGCGCAGCGCTCGCGCGGCAGCGCTGCCAGAAGCTTGCCCGCGAGATAGGCCGCGTTCACCATGCCTTTGGCCCGCGCCTCCATGGTATGAGTGGTGATGCCATCGATGATGACCTCGGCCGCATCGCCAGAAAAAGTTTCCCAGCAAATCTCCCCCGGCGCACCGCCGTCCAGGGTGTAAGCCACATCCGCCCCGAGCATTCGCAGATCCAGTTTGTCCACGCCCCGGCCGATCTCTTCATCGGGGTTGAAGCAGACTCGGATCAGTCCGTGTTTGCGTTTTGTCGCGTGGAGCAACCTCTCGACCAAAGTCATGACTACCGCCACACCTGACTTGTCGTCGGAGCCAAGCAACGTGGTGCCGCTGGCGGTAACAATGTCTTTGCCAAGGGCCGTTCGAAGCTCCGGCGAGGTCGCAGGCTCGAGAGTCAGATCACGGTTATCCGGGAACTTAATGACGCTGCCATTGTACTTGCGATGAAGAATGGGTTTGACGTCCTTGCCGGAGCAGTCCGGCGCCGTATCCACATGGGCGAGAAAGGCCACGGTCGGCACGCGGGCCTTGCGCGTGGTAGCGGGTATGCTGGCGATGACGTAACCGTGCTTTGTCATCTGCACGTCCGCCGCTCCCAACTCGCTCAGCTCCTGCTTCAGCATCTTCAGCAGCACCAATTGACCTGCCGTGCTCGGAAATGTGTTACTGGTCTCGTCCGACTGCGTATCCACGCGGACGTAGCGCAGGAATCGTGAGAGGATATTGTCACTCATGCCCCGACTCTCCGCGCCGAGCGAGACCACGCAACTCTCTCAAGCTAGTTCGCGGTCGCGCCGTTTGGCATAATGGCGATCCGTTTCAGCAATTCTCGAGGCGAGCAGAGCAAAGGGAGCTAATCTAAATGCGACACTATGATCGCCTCAATTCACACCTTGATTTACTCCGACGACGCGAAGGCGACGCGGGCGTAGAAGATTAAGAAGTAGGAAGAATAAAGTAAGAAAACGAGAAGCTGTCGAACAGACCTATACGCCTTATTTCTTCTCCCCGCGTTCGAAACGCAGGCGATGATTGAGTGAATCGAGCGTGAGGACGAAGTTCTGCAGGCCTTCGGCTCCGAATTGACCTCTCGGCTCGGCGGAGCCGAAGGGCACGACGTCGGTGAAACGCAGCTCGCGCGTAGGCAGTTTGAAGTCCCCGACGGAAATGTCGCCCTCGATGGTGGCGACAAAGATGGGCAGGACGCCGGCGTGTGTTTTGGCGTGTCCTTTTTGTTCGGCAGGATGCGACAACGGGATTTCTTTCATGTACTTCGTGGGCAGGGCGAGAGTGTAGGGAGCGCCGGTATCGAGATGCACGGTGATCTCGCGGCCCGCTACCTTTACCGGAATTGATGGCAGGTCGCGTGGGATCGTAGTTGAAAATTTGTTTGTGGTCGGGCTCAGCGAGTGCGCCTTTGCGGAAGGCGATGCGTTTTCCAGGATAATCGATGGTGACCAGGTTGCCGGGAAAGGACGAGGCATTCAGGACGCCGCGGGGCACGTCTCCCCCGCCGAGCATTTGCGAGATAGGATTCACGAAGATGGTGAGGTCGTGGATGACGACGTTGCCTATGCGCAATTCCTGGATTTTCGGCGTGTCTTCGAGTGAGAGCTCGTCCGCAATGGAGGTATCGATGACACTGACCGACGCACCGGTATCGAAAATGAAGCGGTAAGGTCCTTTGTTGTTGATCATGACTTCGACGACCGGTCTGCCGCCAAAGTCGAGCATTGGGACGGATTCGCCCGTGGCCGGAACGGAAATATTTTCCGGAGACGGCGTAGCCCCAGGATGATGCTGCGCGAGAGTGAGCGAGGTGGATAACAGCCAAAAGGCGGTGAGAAGTTTCATGTGCGGGAGATGTTGCTGTTGTTTGTACGGATATCTAATCAGAGATACAGGGGATAGGCTGAAGATCCGCCTTTTTCGGACACGAGAGCGCCTTCCTCGGCTTGGGCGGAAGCGCGACCGGCACTGATGTAAGATACCACATTATGATCACCTCAATTCACACCTTGATTTACTCCGACGACGCGAAGGCGACGCGCGCGTTTCTGCGCGACGTGCTCGGCTGGAAGTATGTGGCCGAAGAGTGGGAAGAAAATGATTGGCTCATCTTTAACTCCGGCCCGAGTGAAGTAGGCGTGCATCCGACGCATAGCGTGCACGAGGGCAAGACCTATGATCATCCGCGGCAGCACGTGATCTCGCTGATGTGCGATGACATCGAGGCGACGATGGAGGAGTTGCGGGCGAAAGGCGCGCAGTTCCGCGGCCCGATCGAGGAAGAGGTCTACGGTCGCGTGATCATGATGATCGTGCCCGGCGCGGACGACATGCAGCTTTATCAGCCGACGCACAAGCTGGCGTACAATCTGTAGGTCGATCCACCTTCCCAAAACAAAGCGCCGGAAGATTTCTCTTCTGGCGCCCGTTCGCTCCCTCGGAAAAAGTCTAAGCTATTACGTCACCAAGATGGCCGCCGGATCGCTCCACGGGCCGGAGTCGATCGAATTGCGCGCATGCACGCACGCCACATATCATTGTCGCCATGTTGGTTACTGAACTAAATGCGTCCACAGGCGGAAATGTCCATCGACCGCGTGCAGCGTGAAACCGCCACAATCTCGGAAAAAACCGTAATTAAGCTGGCCTCGGAGATGTCTTCCTGATATGGCGGGAGCTGTGAGCAACAGAGGGAATGTCAGCGTTGCCTGGCGGGCAGCGGCTCGCGGTTTCTTGCCAGGGGACATTAACAGCCCATTTCAAATCAACCCTGTTCCAAATCCGCCATGAAAATCTCGCGCCGCCCCAACCTACTGGGTTTAACGTTCGGTTTCACCACTTCCGCCGACATGGCGTCCGGAGTGGTGTTGATCGCAGCCTTAAGTCCTGTGACGTCGCCATCGGGAATGTTGAACTTGACCGCGCTTGACGAATGAAATGCGGAAAAAAATTTGGAGGACGTAAAGCGGTGAAGCGACGAAGCGAAATCAGTTTGGCGGCGATTTCGATCATCGAATGGAACACCATTCTCATCTCCGACGGCATGCGTGGCAGGCTACCTGGGCACTTGGTGGTCGGGGCGATTTGCGGTGTAATGGTCGCCCAATGAGTGCAGCTGTTTCCGACCGTATGTTCGACGCCGGGACGCCGTTTGTAACAACCGACTGGAGCTTGGTAGTCTCGGCACAACGGATTTCGCCGGCGGCGGCGGAAGCGCTGGAAAAAATCTGCCGGATTTACTGGCGGCCGCTTTATGCATTCGTTAGGCGTGAAGGTTGTTCGCCCGAAGAAGCGCAGGATTTAACACAGGCGTTTTTCGCGCGATTTCTGGAACGGCGCGATCTCGATGTCGTTAGGCGCGAGAAAGGAAGGTTGCGCTCCTATTTACTGGCGTCGCTCAAAAATTTTCTGGCCAACGAGCGCAGTCGCGCGCTCACGATCAAGCGCGGCGAAGGCCGGCGACCCATTCCGCTCGACGATTTAATGGCGAACGGCGATTCGGAGCCGGCCAGCCATTTGAGCGCGGAGCGAATCTTCGAGCGGCGCTGGGCTTTGAGTGTGCTCGAACAAGTGTTCACGCGATTACACGAGGAATATCGCGAGGTGGGCAAGGCGCAGTTGTTCGGGCGATTCAAGAGTTTCATCGCGGATGACGATCGACAATCGCAGGCCGAGGTCGCGCGTGAATTTGCGATGAACGAGAATGCGGTGAAGCAGGCATTCCATCGTTTTCGACAGAGATATCGCGAAATTTTGCGTGAAGAAATCGCGCGGACGGTCGCTGCGCCGGGCGATGTCGAAGACGAGCTGCGACATCTCGTCGCGATCTTGCGCGCGTAACCTGTGGACGAATTTCATGCACGAACTGTCGAAGAGATGGCCTACATCCCTGGCGAGACATGCAAAAAATGCGGCGCGGGAATCTTCGCAGACACAAACTTCTGCGCGGCCTGTCTGCTGGAAACCGGTCTTGATTCGTTAGGGGAATCGGGCGACTCGAAACCACGGCCGACGCGGTCGAATTTCGGCGATTACGAATTGCTCGAAGAAATCGGCCGAGGCGGGCAGGGGATCGTTTATCGCGCGCGGCAGAAAAGTCTCAATCGAGTCGTTGCCCTCAAGGTGATCGCACTTGGTAGTTGGGCGACCGAAGCGCATTCGCGGCGTTTTCGCCTCGAAGCGGAAGCGATCGCGAGTCTCGATCAACCCGGCATCGTGCCGATTTACGAAGTGGGCGAGCACGATGGCCACTGTTACTTCACGATGAAGTTTATCGAAGGCGAACGCCTCGATCGAATCGTGCAAAAAAGTCCGAGGTCGATTCGCGACGCGGCGCAAACTGTGGCCGAGCTGGCGCGCACAGTGCATTACGCGCATGAGCGTGGCGTGCTGCACCGCGATATCAAACCGGGAAATGTTCTCATTAACGCGAACGGCAAAGCGCACCTGACCGATTTCGGTTTGGCGAAGCTGGTGGAAACGGAAAGCACGATTACCAATACCGACGACTTGTTAGGCACGCCGAGTTACATGGCGCCGGAGCAAATCACCGGCGCGAAGGAATTGACCAGCGCAACGGATGTTTACGGGCTCGGCACGGTGTTGTTCGAAATGTTTACCGGGCGTGCGCCGTTTTTGGCCAACGCAAAATACGAAGTGATCCGGCAAGTGCTCGAAACCGAGCCGGCGCGACCGCGAACCTTAAATCGCAAAGTGGATGTCGATCTGGAAACGATTTGCCTGAAGTGTTTGGAAAAAGAACCGGCGCGGCGTTATCCCTCCGGGCTCGCGTTAGCCGAAGACTTGGAACGCTGGCTGCAAAACGAGCCCGTGCAGGCGCGGCGCAGCGGAATTGTCACGCGTGGGCGAAAGTTGCTGCAGCGCAATCCGACAACGGCGGCACTTGTTTGCTCGTTAGGCATCGTCGCACTTGCGCTTGGTCTGACGATTTGGAAAACGCAACCGGTCAGGCTACCGAACGGAATCGCCGTCTTGCCTTTCGAAAATCTGAGCGAAGCAAATGAAAGCGCGTCGCTCGCCGACGGAATGCAGGACGATATTTTGACGAAGCTCGCCAAAATCGCGGACCTGAAAGTGATCAGCCGGACAAGTGTGATGCGCTATCGCAATTTCCGCGACGCCAAAAAAATTGCGCGGTCCCTGAACGTTTCTCACCTCCTTGAAGGAAGCATTCGCAAAGCCGGAACGAAAATTCACGTCAATGTGCAATTAATCGACGCCACAAACGATTCGCATGTTTGGGCGGAAGAATACGATCGTGACGCGCACGATGTTTTCGCGATTCAAAGCGAAGTCGCGCTGAAAGTGGCCGAGCAACTTCACGCCAAAGTGTCGCTTGCCGAAAAACGATCGATCAAACGAGCGCCTACCACCGACCTAACCGCTTTTGATTTGTATGCGCGTGCCAAGAATCTTTTTCTAACCGCCAGCTTTAGTAACAGTGGAAAAGAAGATTTGCTCGAAGCGGCTGATCTACTGAATCAGGCGGTAACGCGGGACCCGTCGTTTTTTCAAGCTTACTGTCAACTCACCTGGACCCACGACCTTCTTTACAATCTTGGCCACGATCATACTCCGGCGCGTTTGGCGCTGGCCGACGCAGCTGTGCAGACTGCATTTCGTCTTCAACCGGACGCCGGCGAAGCGCATCTCGCGCGGGCGGACAGTCTTTACCGCGGGCACCTCGATTACGAAGACGCGCTATCCGAATTGGAATTTGCGCAGGCGAGTTTGCCTAACGACTCCCGCATATTTGAGTTGAAGGGTTATGTTAAGTATCGCCAGGGCAAATACGGAGAGGCGATACACGATCTCGAGCGCGCGGCTGGGCTGGACCCGCGTAACATTTTCACGCTGCAACAGATTGCCAACGGTTACATCCTGCTTCAGCGCTATGCCGAAGCGAAATCCGCGTTCGATCGCGCTCTCTTCATCGAGCCGGACGATGTTTTGACGAAAGTCGCGAGCGCTTGGGTCGAGCTGGAATGGAAAGCTGATCCCATTCCGCTACATCAGACGATCGATTCGATACGCGCGACAAATCCCGATGCAGTGCCACGTGTCGTGGACGGCTGGATCACTTGCGCATTAGCCGAACACGATGCGGCATCGGCGAAAGAAGCCTTGATCGCGGCTGGCCAGAATACGCCCTTCAATGATGAGGCGCTTCATTTCAATCGACATTTTGTGGAAGGAATCGTTTCGCGTTTCGACCATGACGAAGACCGCGCGCACGCAGCTTTCGTTGCAGCGCGCGTCGAGGAGGAAAAAATTATGACGCGCAACCGGATTATGCGCCGCCCCTTTGTGTGCTGGGTTTGATTGACGCGGCTCTCGGCAACAAAAAGCAGGCACAGCGCGAAGCTCGACGCGCGGTCGAGCTTCTGCCGATCGAAAAAGATGCAATCAATGGCGCGCTCATGATCAAGTATTCCGCCATGATTGCTGCGTGGGTGGGCGACAAGGATCTCGCTTGCCAACAACTTGCCATCACCATTCGCGACCACGGTTTCCTGAGCTACGGCCAGTTGAAGCTGTATCGTTTTGGGATCCGCTGCGTGGCGATCCGCGTTTCGAAAAGATGGTCGCATCGCTCGCTCCGAAATAAGCGTCGCTGACTCGGTTTTCCGTTCGCGATCGCGGTTCTCAGCATTTTCCGCGTAACCTCGCGCCGGATTTCGTGCTGGAAGAGTTGAGCCATGAAAAATGCGAACTCTCAATCCGACATATTTAATCCACGCGTCTTAGTTGCTTTCGTTCTTTGCTCGGGTGGTGTGTTCCTGGCGATGCTCAGTTTTGCCGCGAATCCGCCGGTGGCGTGACCCGTCCGCTTGCTAGCTCGCACGGCTCTACCCTCGCGGCTGTCGGATACTCTGGCGGCCGAGTGAACTCGTGCCGCTCGCACCGCAAACTCCGACTGGGCCAGGCTGGTCCATCGTTTCCTCGCCAAATAGGACGCCGCCTGATTCTGTCCATGGCGTCACCTGCATTTCTGCCTCCGATTGTTGGGCCGTTGGTAACTATGACAATGATGGCAGTCAGCAGACCCTTACCGAGCATTGGGATGGCTCAGCTTGGTCCATTATTCCTTCCCCTTCGACCAGTTCTTCGCAATATAACTTTCTCCTCAGCGTGAGTTGTGCGTCCACCTCCGATTGCTGGGCCGCTGGCTGGTTAAGTGACAACCCCCAGGCCGTGCCTCTCCTCGAACATTGGAACGGCTCAACGTGGTCCATCGTTCCTCCCACACTTCTCATTCGACTAGCTTACTCCTCAGCGTGATCTGTAATTCCACCTCCGATTGCTGGGCTGTTGGCTACTATGACGATGCCAGCGGCAACCGTCAGGCGTTCTTTGACCATTGGACCGGTAACAATTGGAGTCCCGTTGATGCCCTCAACTTTTCGTACAGCGTTATGAGAGCGTAACCTGCACCTCCGCCTCCGATTGCTGGGCCGTCGGCAACTACTCCAACAACGGTAGCACGGGCCAGACGCTTATCGTACAATTGGACCGGCTTCTCCTGGTCCGCCACTCTCTTCTCCCAATACCAGCACCTCGCAGTTCAATTTACTCAGGGCCGTGACGTGCACCGCGGCCTCACAATGCTGGGCCGTGGGCGAGTTTAAAACGGCTCCACCGACCAAGCCTCATCGAGCGATGGAACGGCACCGCTTGGTCCATCGTCAGCTCAGCTAACAGTGGCACATTCGACAATTCTCTCATGGCCGTGACGTGCACATCAGCCTTCCAGTGCTAGGGCGAGTTGGCCAGTATGACGCTGGTAATGGAGGAGGTGCAGGAAATGGGACTGAGCCCTATCAGACTCTACATCGAGCAATGGAACGGCACGGCCTGGTCTATTGTCTCCTCACCACGATCAGCGACGGCGACGAGATAGATAACCTGGTCAACCTCGTCAGCGTCACTTGCACCTCCGTTTCGCAGTGCTGGAACATAGGCGTAAACAATGGCCTAACCTGATCGAACAGTGGAACGGTACAGCTTCATCTATATCTCACCGAATGCGGAGACTCCACTGGACGACACTCTCTATGGCGTTACCTGTGCATCGGCCTCTAATTGCTCGGGAGGTAGGTAACTACTACGCCTACAACGATGTCAATCAGACTCTCATCGAGCAATGGGATGGCGCCGCCTGGTCCATCATTGCCTCGCCTGACAGCAGCGTCTCGACAGAGCAACTATCTTAACAGCGTCGCGTGTTCTTCTACGACGAATTGCTGGGCTGCTGGCTACTACGAGAGCGACAACGGACGCCTGCACTATGCTCAGACTCTTATCGAGGAATGGGACGGCACCTCGTGGTACATTATTACGTCGCCAAACACCAGCATCTCCCAGAACGACTACCTCAATGGTATAAGCTGCAATTCTGCCTCCGATTGCTGGGCCGCCGGGAACTACGCCGGCAGCGTGAATCAGACCCTCCTCGAGCATTGGAACGGCTCGGCCTGGTCCATTGCCTCCTCGCCCAACACCAGCACCGCAGAACAACTACCTCAATGCCATCAGCTGCATCTCGACCTCCCAGTGCTGGGCCGTCGGCGACTACTATAACGGCTCCACTTATCAAACCCTCATCGAGCGATGGAACGGTTCCGCCTGGTCCATTGCCTCCTCGCTCAACGCCAGCACTTCGCAGAACAACGACCTCAACGCCGTCAGCTGCATCTCGGCTTCCCAGTGCTGGGCTGTCGGCAACTACTCTAACGGCACCACCTATCAAACCCTCATCCTCCTGTGGAATGGCTCTTCCTGGGCCAGGGTCTCCTCGCCTAACACCAGCACCACCCAGTTTAACGAGCTCAAGGGCGTGACCTGTCCATCCGCCTCGCAGTGCTGGGCCGCCGGTGATTACTCCAACGGCACCACCTACCAGACTCTCATCGAGCAATGGAACGGCTCCTCCTGGTCCATCGTCTCCTCGCCTAATACCAGTTCCGCGCAGAGCGACTACCTCCTGGGTGTAGCCTGCAGTTCCGCCTCGGCTTGCTGGACCGCCGGCGCCTACAACAACGGCAGCGCTAACCTGAACCTTATCGAGGCCTACTCGTTAACAGTCCCGGCGTTGACGAGCGTCGTATCGAGGATGACCCATGGCAGCATCACGTCGCCGTTCGACATCAATCTACCGCTTAGTGGCACGCCCGGAGTTGAATGCCGCAGCAGCGCGGTTCTGGGTTCGGGAAACTATTCGGTGGTTTTTAGCTTCATGAATGAGGTAACGAATTGCGGCACCGCGGGACAGCGGGCGGATCGGTAAGCAATGGGCCGAAGGCAAACCAATGCACCGAAAATCTCACTGGCGTGCCGAATGCGCAGGACACTACTGTTACTTTAAACGGCGTGACTGATTCGGAAAACAACACCGGCAACCTCGCCGCTACTATGGGTGTGCTGATCGGCGACACAACGGGCAACGGAACGGTGAACGCTTCCGACGTTAGCCTAACGAAATCCAAGTCAGGACAAAACGTCGACCTCACGAATTTCCGCGAGGACGTAACCGTAAACGGTTCCATCAACGCGAGCGATGTGTCGCTGGTGAAGGCAAAATCGGGAACCGGCTTGCCATCCGGCAATCCGCAGAGCCCGATTCTTTCGCGTCGCGAACAGCCGCTGCGCTAAAACGGGCGCCCGATTTTTTTGGACGGAGAGCGCGCCGGGGGACCGAAAATCCAGGTATGGGACAACCATTGCCCCTGCCTATGTTGAGGACCGAGAGCATCCCAAAATTCCGCGCAACCTCGCGCCGAATTTTCTGCTGAAAGATATGGCGATGAAAATGCCCTTCTTCCTCATCGTTTCTTTTATCGTAATGCTTTCCGCATTTTATCTTTTAGCGATGAATTCGCCTCGTGTTCGCGATTGACGATGGCTCAAGCACTCCCTAGCGTTACCAGCATGATCCGAATGATTGGTCGCGCGCTGACGATCTTCGCTCTCTGTGTTGCTATCGGACTTCATTGGGCCGCGTTACAATCGATCGCGTGGACGACGATGTTCGTTGCAAACGCGAAGCAGACGCCGTCACTCGCGGAAGCCGTCGCCAAGACTTTCGATGGCAATCATCCGTGCGATCTGTGCAAAGGCATAAACGCGGCGCAGCATTCGCAGAAAAAGCAGGAAGCACAGCCGGCGCCGAGCAAGCCCGATCTAATCTGCACGGCTCGCCCTATTCGAATCATTTCATCCTTCCAGGATTTTCATTACGCGGAGAGCGCCGTTCCTGTCTCTGAACGCGGGCAATCTCCGCCTGTGCCTCCGCCCCGCACAGTCCTCGCCTAACGAATCAATAATCTGCGCCGTGCGTGTGCACGGGTCGCAGCTTTCCGATTTTAAACCGGGGAACCGTTCTGCTTTGCCGAACGCCATTCCCATCACTGAGGACATACTGTGAAAAAATTTCTTCTCTTAATAATAGCGTTAGTGTGCACGGCCGTGGCGAAAGCTCCGGCGTGCGATCTCTGCGGTTGTTACACACCGCAGCCGGAAGCCATGCCGCAAACACCGACGGAGATGCTGCTCGGTCAGCCTGCGGCCATGGTGATGCAATCGTGGCGCGATCGCCTTTATCTCGCGGTCGGCGAGCAGTTCACCTACTTCAATACCGTTCAGATTGATGGACACGAAGTCCGCTAACGAGACCGATCAATATCTTGCCAGCTCGATCACGCAGTTTGTCGCCGGCTACAGCTTCACTTCGCGTTTTGCGTTGCAGGTGAATGTTCCGTTTATCTATCGCTCCTTTCAGCGTCCGGAAGGTTTCGCGATCGACCACGGAACGGAATCAGGCTTGGGCGACGTTTCGCTTCTCCTGAAGTCCGTGCTCTTTCACTACGCATCAGCCGGCCGGCGCGAAATGCGTTTTGAGCCGGGCAACAAATCGCCCGTCGCAATCGAATCATGAGCCGGATTTTACGGCGTCGGTTGTTTTGCTCACGGGCGTGAAATTTCCGACCGGCGACAGCAGCCGTATCAAAGAGGAATTCAACGAAGTCGAAGTGCCCGGCGCGCCGGAAAGCGGAATTCACGGACACGATCTCACGCTTGGCACCGGTTCGTATGATGGAATCTTCGGCGGCCAGGGTTCGCTGCGTTACAAGAACGCGTTTTTCCAGGCTGATGTGCAATTCACGCTGCGCGGCGATGGTTTGCACGAGTATCATTTTGCGAACGATCTCTCGTGGAGTGGGGGACCCGGTTATTATTTCGTTCGCAATCCGCACACGATCATCGGGCTGCAATTCGTCGTTTCCGGCGAACACAAGGACGTCGATCGCTTTCGCGGCAAAGAAGCGGAAGACACGGGCATCACGTCCGTGTATGTCGGTCCGCGCATTGTTGCTTCGTTAGGCAAAATCAGTGCCGAGATCGGCGCTGATTTGCCGGTGCTGATCGATAATACGGCGTTTCAAGTCGTGCCCGATTATCGCATCCGCGGCGGTATTGCGATTCGCTTCTGATCGAAAGGCGGTGGATCGGCCGCTCCGCGGGCGATGCTAAACAAGTGCGCCTTCGGCGCCCAAACGTAACATCGAGCTTCGCCGACGGCGAAATCTTCGGGGAGCGCACGCGCCCTCGCGTGCCGGTTGCGGCGCCCTCGCCGCAACGAACTTGTTCAGTCAAGCAAAAGACACCCGCACGGTCCTCTCAAAATAGCGGCGCTTTTAAAAGTCCGCGTCGGCGGGGCGCCGACGCCAGCACGCGAGGCGCGTGCGCTCCCCAGATTCTCCCAGGCATCCGCTCGATCCACCTGCAGCTCGCCGCTTGTCATTCCGAGCGAAGTCGAGGAATCTCTTGCCGTTTCCCGGAATGGTTAATTTCGAACGACAATGAGCATTCTTCGGTTAGGCGTAAACATCGATCACGTTGCGACGTTGCGACAGGCGCGCTATGCGACGATGCCGGAATCAAAGAACGTCGAGCCAGATCCAATCGCTATCGCGGGAATCTGCGAGCGCACGGGAGCGCATGGCATCACCGCGCATCTGCGCGCGGACCGGCGACACATTCAGGATCGCGATATCGAACGGCTGCGCGAAACGCTCGTGACAAAGTTGAATCTCGAAATGGGCAACGCCGCCGAGATCATCGATTTCGCTTTGCGCATCGTGCCCGATGAAGTCTGTCTCGTCCCGGAGAAGCGCGAGGAAGTCACAACCGAGGGCGGCCTCGACTTGATTGCGCATCAGGCCGAGCTGACCCCGACGGTAAAGCGATTACACGCCGCCGGCATTCGCGTGAGCATGTTCATCGATCCGCTACACGAACAGATCGACACGGCCGTGGAACTCGGCGCGGAGATGGTGGAATTGCACACCGGAAAACTGGCGAATGCATTCACCGAAAAAATTGCAGCCGCAGAATTGGAGCGCCTGATTGATTGCGCGAAATACGCAGCGGGCTTGAACCTTCAGGTAAATGCCGGTCACGGAATCAACTATCGCAACATCGCGCTTATTCATCGCATCCCGCATCTGACCGAGCTGAACATTGGGCACGCCATTGTCGCGCGCGCGATTCTTGTCGGATTCGAAACTGCAGTGCGCGAAATGCTCGCTGCGATGGAAAACTACAAAGGGTGATGAATTTGGAAGCCAGGAAACCATGAAAAAATTCAAACTTCATTCTCTTGGATTCCTGGTTTCCAGATTTGTTCCTGTCTTTCTGCGATGAGTGTCATTGGCATTGGCGTCGATCTGGTGGAATGCGCGCGCATTCAACATTCGCTCGATCGTTTTGGCGATCGGTTTCTCCATCGCGTTTTTACCGAAGGCGAAATTGCCTATTCGCAATCGATGAAATTTCCTGCGCGACATCTCGCCGCGCGTTTCGCCGCGAAAGAAGCAATCTCGAAAGCATTCGGCACCGGGATTGGAAAAGCGATGGGCTGGAAAGATATCGACGTGCACAAGAAACCAAGCGGCGAACCGTTCGTTGTTTTGGAAGGCGGCGCGAAGCAGCTCGCCGCGGATCGCGGTGTCACGAAAGTTTGGATCACACTTAGTCACACCGACAATCACGCGATGGCAGTGATCGTTCTCGAATCATAATGCCCACCGCTTGATTCTCGCACAAAGTCCGCAGAGGCCCGCAACGGAAAAAACCGAATGTGATTCTTGTGCCCTTTGCGTCCTCCGTGCGAGGCCTGTTAAGTTGTGCCTTTCGACGAAGAGTTTGTTGCCTAAAACGTGATTCCCATTTAACTGATTGTCGGCAATGGAGTTTGCCATCCTGCAGAAGGAAAACCGCCTGAAGCTAATGACTCCTGTTTAGCGCACGATGCGCGGCAGGAGTTTTATTATGCTTACGTATCTTTTAGTTAGTCTGGGTGGTGCGGTGGGAAGCGCGGCGCGGTATTGGGTTTCGGGTTTCATCGCCGAACGCGGCGGCGAGATTTTCCCCTTCGGCACGCTGGTCGTGAATGTGACCGGATCGTTCGTCATCGGTCTGTTTGCCACGCTGACATCGCCCGATGGTCGCTGGCTCGTTAGTCCATCGTTCCGTCAATTTTTCATGCTCGGCATCTGCGGCGGTTACACCACATTCTCATCGTTCAGTCTGCAAACCCTCAACCTCGCGCAGCAAGGCGAATGGTTTCGCGCCGCTGCGAATTCGATCGCTTCATTTATCTTCTGTCTCGTTGCCGTCTGGCTCGGACACTTTTGTGCCACGCTGATCAACAGATAAAAAAATTATGCAAATTCCAAAAGACGCCATGCTGCTGCGGATTTTCATCGGTGAGAGCGATCGATGGGAACACAAGTCGCTTTACGAAGCCATCGTGCTCAAGGCGCGCGAACGACATCTTGCCGGCGCGACCGTGCTTCGCGGTCCGATGGGTTTTGGCGCAGCCAGCCGCATTCACACCGCGAAAATTCTGCGCCTTTCAATGGATCTGCCGATCGTGATCGAAATCGTCGACAGTGAAGAGAAGCTGAACGCGTTTCTGCCCGATTTGGAAAAAATGATCGGCGGTGGTCTCGTCACGCTCGAGAAAATCAAAGTCATACGTTATCAGCACCAAAAGTCGGACGAAAAATAGCGCGACTGTTTTGCGCTAAACGCATAGTTATCCATGAAACAAGATTCGGAGTTCCATTCACGGCGCGCTTTTCTTCGAGCAGGAGTTCTGGTCGGCGCCTCGGTCGTCGGCGCGAGCTTGCCTGTCGCAGCCGATGAAAAAGCGGAAGAGGTCTCGCCGCCGGAAGATTTGATGCGCGAACACGGAGTGTTGAAACGCATCCTGCTCGTTTATGGCGAAGCGCTGCGGCGCATGGATGCGAAGGAGGAGTTACCACCGGAGCCATTGGCTGAGTCCGCGAAGATCATCCGCGAGTTCGTCGAGGATTATCACGAAAAACTGGAGGAGAACTTTCTTTTTCCGCGATTCAAAAAAGCGGGCAAGCTCGTCGATCTCGTCGATGTGCTCCTGCAGCAGCACCAGGCCGGACGGCGGATAACCGACATCACCCTTCATCTGGCTACAAACCAGGCGCTCAAAAATACAGACGATCGTCGCAGACTGGCCGATTCGATGCGCCAGTTCATCCGCATGTACAGTCCGCACGAAGCGCGGGAAGACACGGTTTTGTTTCCTGCCTTCCGTGGGATTGTCAGCGCTCATGAGTTCGACTCGTTAGGCGAAGATTTCGAGAAGAAGGAAGATGAACTTTTCGGCGACGACGGCTTTTTTAAGATCGTCGATCGCGTCGCTGCTATCGAGAAGAAGCTTGGAATTTACGAACTGGCGCAGTTCACGCCAACGCTGGCATAATCGGGTGTTGTCGTTCCGGTCTTTTTATCCGCGAATCGTGAGCAAGAACAAAGGTGCGCTCGCGAAATCGGCGTTCCGATTCGTCCTCATCATCGGCATCGTCAATCTCCTGGCCGATTTCACTTATGAAGGCGGACGCGCGGTCGTTGGCCCTTTTCTTGGCTCGTTAGGCGCGAGCGCGGCCGTGATCGGGTTTACGGCGGGATTCGGGGAGCTGATCGGTTACGCGCTTCGTTCCATCTCCGGGTATTTTGCCGACAGGACACACCGGTATTGGCCGTTCGCGTTTGCCGGTTACGTACTCAATCAACTTGCCATTCCGGCGCTCGCGCTTGTGACCAATTGGCAAACGGGCTCGGCTCTCGTGATCGCAGAACGCACCGGACGCGCGATTCGCAAACCGGCGATGGACGCGATGCTTTCCCACGCCGGTCAATCGATCGGCGCCGGTTGGGTCTTCGGTTTGAACGAAGCACTTGATCAGGCGGGCGCGACGGCTGGCCCATTACTCATCGCCTATATTCTCGCATCGCACGGCACGTATCGAATGGGCTTCGGAGTTTTCCTGGTGCCGGCGATCCTTTGCATCGCCGTCGTTGTCGTTGCGCGTTTGCTTTATCCGCGTCCGCACGAACTCGAAGTGCACTCGAGCGAAACTTTATCGGCCACAAAGTTGACTCAGCCGTTCTGGATGTATCTCGTCGCCGGTGCGCTCGTCGCGGCTGGTTTGGCTGATTTCGCGTTGATCAGTTTTCATTTTCAGAAATCGAATACGGTCACGCCGAACGTCGTTCCGATTTTCTACGCCGTGGCGATGGCGACTTCCGCGTTGAGTGGATTAATCTTCGGACGTTTGTTCGACATGTTTGGAAGAAGAATTGCACTGCTCGCATTTTTTCTTTCCGCGGGATTCGCGCCGTTCGTTTTCTTCGGTAATGCCACGCTCGCCTTCATCGGCATGATCTTGTGGGGAATTGGAATGGGCGCAGAAGGTTCTGTCCTACGAGCACTGGTCACGAGTGTCATACCGTCTGCGAAACGCGGAACTGCATTTGGCTTTTTCGATGCGGGCTTCGGCATTGCGTGGTTTCTCGGCAGCGCCGCGATGGGATTGCTTTACGAAAAATCCATTCTCGCAGTCGTCGTTTTCTCGGTTCTGGTTCAGCTTTCCGCCTTGCCGGTTTTTCTTTTCGCAAAAGATCCTCGAAAACCTGAAGAAGCCGGAACACGGCGACGAACGGATCGATCTCGGATGCGCGCGGTTCGCGCGTGGTGGAGGCGAGCGAGCTGATGATTCCTTGTGACGGTGCCGAGTGCCGATAATCACCGCATTTTCGATAATCCGGCGAATTCATCTCATGGCAAGATGGAAACGACATCGGCCATGCTGGAAGAAATGAGACCATGGTTCGCCCCGTTATCCGAATTTGAAAGACTCCGCTTAGCTGACGAATAAGAGTTGTCTGGCGCAAGTTCATCTTCGCTCACGCGAATTGCGACGATCTTGTTGATTTTAGTCGCCTGGTTTGCGCTATCGAACCATTGCGTTCTCGGCGTGCGCGAGCGCCTTGCGGCGGCGAAAGGTTGCCCGATGCACATGAAATCGTCGGACAAAACGCCGGCGAAACAAACAATAGCGATCAGCCTTGCTGCAAGATCTGCGCGCGGTCACCCAGCGAAAATCACCGCTGGAACGAACACGCTCGATTTTGTTCTGAGACCGTTTTTTACCGGTCCGGCGTTTTTGGAGATCGCGCGACCATCAGCGTTGCTTCTCGCGCTCGATACTGGACCGCCGGAAGCGCGTTCGTTTTCTGAACTTGTTTTGCAGCGGAGCATTCTCGCTCACGCTCCGCCTTCCCTTATTTAGGTAGGGGCGCTTGACCTTAGGCCCCGGACGGCTCGGCGAGCTGTCCCAAACAAAGGTGTTAGGCCGCGATTGTCTCGCGTCCAGGTAATCAATTACACGTAACTACAACGAAGAAATCATTTTGAGATCATTTATACGAATTTTAAGTGTTGCACTATTGCTCGCTCTTGGCGCATCCGTCTTTGCGGAACCAGCGACCAGATACACCTGCGTCATGCATCCGGAGGTAATGCTGGACAGACCCGGCCGGTGTCCGAAATGCGGCATGACGCTCGTGCCAAAAAAGGTAGGGGCGGTTCACCGAACCACCCGCGAGGGAGAGCAAGAGCATGAAATGTCGATGCAATCATCGATCGACGTCGCCGATCCCATGTCGCGCGAAAGTTCCGGGAACGGCGTGGGTGCCCGATTCCACGCCGATGTACGGCAGGATGTTCATGTTCGGCGACGACATGCTCATGCTGCACGGCGGTGCGTTTCCGCGTTACACAAACGTGAGCACGCGGCGCGGCGACGATCGCATCGACATGCCGAACTGGATCATGGCCATGTTTTCCCATTCGTTAGGCGAAAACACCCAGCTTGGCTTGCGCGGCATGATGAGCCTCGATCCACTCACCGAAGGGGGTCGCGGTTATCCGCTTCTCTTTCAAAGCGGCGAAACATGGAACGATCAGCCGCTCCACGATCGTCAGCATCCGCACGATTTGTTCGACGAACTGTCGGTTTCGTATTCGCAAAAGTTTGCGCACGATCTTTCGGGATATCTTTATTTCGGATATCCGGGCGAACCGGCGCTTGGTCCACCGACGTTCATGCATCGGCTCGAGCGCGATGGATAATCCGGACGCGCCGATCTCGCATCATTGGCAGGACTCGACGCATATCACTTTCGGCGTCGCGACCCTCGGCGCCGTCTGGAAGAATGTGAAACTGGAGGGCAGCATTTTCACCGGACGCGAGCCCGACGAAAACCGCTACGACTTCGATCGTCCGCGTTTCGATTCCTACAGTGGCCGCATCTCGTGGAACCCGACGCGCGATCTCGCGCTGCAAGTGTCGCACGGTTATCTGCACAGCCCGGAATCGAGCGAGCCGGATATTAATCAGCATCGCACATCGGCTTCGGTGATTTACAATCGTTCGTTAGGCGAAGACGCGAACTGGTCGAGTTCGTTCGTCTGGGCGCAGGACCGCAACACCGGTGAGCGTGCGACACAATCGCTACTCGCGGAAACCAACTTCCAACGCGGGCGCGACACGGTCTATGCGCGATGGGAGCGCGTGGAAAAATCCGGTCATGAACTCGTGCTCAATGAAATCGATCAAGACGAAATCTTTCCCATTTCCGGTTACACGATTGGTTACGTGCGTGACCTGACGCATGCGCGGGGAATCGACGTCGGGCTCGGCGGGCAGTTCACGCTCTACGACATGCCTGACAAACTTGAGCGCTATTACGGAAACGATCTGCCTTATGGATTCCAATTCTTCTTTCGCATCCGACCATCACGCATGGACCACGACATGTCGCCGCACGAAGGGACGATGAAATGAGGAACGCGAAATGAACTTGCGACGTTCAAACTCCCGCGCAGCGGCGACAGGCGTCTGCGGAGCGCACGCGCCCTCGCGTGCTGGCTCCGAGGATTGCGCCGAAGCTGCAATGTTCATCGGGCTTTCTTGCGATTCGACTGGCGGCGCGGCTAATGCTATTGATTAATGGCGTGAGAGGAATTGTTCTGGTCCTGTTGTTTGCCGCAACAATCGCGCAACCTTTGCTGGTTGTGCCGGTGACCTGCACCATGCCGGGCCCGCGCAAAACGATGACTTGCGCCGGATGCTGTGCGAGCGGCCGCTGCTGCATGGTACGGCGACAAACGCCGCCGAATCGAATATCGGCGCTCGTTAATCCTTCGCCTAACGATCAATTTACGGTGCGCTCCGTCTTGTTTTCGGTTGCGCCTGGTGTCCCCGTCGCGTCGTCTGACAGTGTCGTCATAGGTACTCGCAGCTTTATCTCGCATTCGCCGCCGCCGCTCGCGGCAAGCTGCATTCGTCTGATCTGATTCGGGAGCGCTGACAGGCGCAGTGTGCCGTTTTCCCGGCACTCATTCGGAACTCTTAACGTCCGAACCCTCGAATCGATGAAACTAACGAAACTCTTTTTTTGTAGCTTATTATTAACCACATCCATTAGCGCGGAACCGCTCGATCAACTCGTCCGCGAAGTCTTGCGAAAGAATCCTTCGCTCAGCGCCGCGCGCTTGAAATGGGAAGCGCTTCGGGAACGCCCGAAGATCGCCGGATCACTGCCGGATCCGATGCTGACCTACGGATATTTCTTCGACAACGTCGAGACACGCGTTGGGGCGCAAAATCAGGCAATTACCGCGTCACAAAAGGTCCCGTTCCCGGGCAAGCTTTCGCTCGCTTCGAAGAAGGCCGCACGCGAAGCTGTGATCGCCGCGTGGGATTATCAGACGCTCGCACGCGAGCTGATTCTGCGGTCCAAAACCGCTTACTACGATCTTTATCAAGTTGATCGTTCGCGTGAAATCCTGAACTCCGAGTTGTCGTTACTCGGCACCGTCACGAAGACCAGTCAGGCCCGCTATGAAGCGGGCGAAGCGCAACAGCCCGACGTACTCAAGGCGCAGCTAACGACATCCGATATTCAAAAACGAATATTGGATCTCACTCAACAGCGCCAGGTCGCGCTCGCGCGGTTGAACGCGTTGCGGAGCAAGCCGCAAGACACGCCATTCGAAATTGCAGCGAACCTGGCCAATTCCCCTTTGCCTGATCGGTCGCGCGTCATGGCGATCGCCATGCAGTATCGACAGGAATTGCAGCAGGCCGGCGTGGCGATTGAACGCGATCGAATTGGAGCGTCCCTCGCGCGGATGGATCGTCTGCCCGACTTCACTTTCGGCGTCGCTTACACCCAGGTGAATCGGAACATTTTCTCCGACCCGCCCGACAACGGACATGACGCGGTGATTGGTTCGGTGAGCGTCAACGTGCCGATCTGGTTCGGCAAACTCAAAGCGGAAGAGCGCGAAGCAACTAAACGTCTCGAGCAAAGCCGCGCGATGGCGGCCGATATCCGAAACAGTGTACAGGCCGACGTGCAGTCAGCCTGGTTCCGCGCACAATTGGCTCACGACCAGTTACTGCTTTACCGGCAGACATTGGTGCCGCAGGCCAAACAGAGCTTCGACGCGACGCGCGCCGGATACGAGTCGGCCGAAAACAACTTCATTGATCTGCTCGACAGCGAGCGTGCGTTGCTCGGCATACGACTCGGAGAAGTAATGAGCGAAGCCGATCTCGCTCGTGCCATGGCGCAACTCGAACGCGCGGCCGGCGTGGACCTAACCGAGATCGCAAAGTGGAAAGGTGGGGAATCGAAATGAATAAGCTTCTTACAATTGCACTCGTCACAGTCGCCGCCGTTTTCGGCTTCGGTTGTTCCAAACAACCCGACGCGCAGCCGATGGAAAAGAAGTCCGAAGCCAGCGCTTCCTCTTCCACCGGCAAGCAACTCTACCAATGCCCGATGCATCCCAACGTCGTGATGGATCATCCGGCCAATTGTCCGATTTGCGGGATGGAGTTGGAGCCCATTGAAAAGGTAAAGATGGAAGGAATCGCCGGCCGCGCACCGGTCCAACTGACCAATGTGCAGGAACAGCTCATCAATATCCGGGTCGCTCCAGTGGAACGCGCGGAGGCGGCAAAAACCCTGCGTGCGGTCGGGTTCATCACTTATGACCAGACCAAAGTCGCTGACTTAAACAGCAAGGTTAAAGGTTGGGTCCGGAAACTCTACGTCG
This sequence comes from uncultured Verrucomicrobiae bacterium, assembly GCA_963758535.1. Taxonomy (GTDB): domain Bacteria; phylum Verrucomicrobiota; class Verrucomicrobiia; order Chthoniobacterales; family UBA10450; genus JBBQFI01. Next base: position 130,276 of record CAVWVT010000010.1, read on the forward strand.
ATAAACCGGGGCAAACGGTGCGCGCGGGCGAGCCTTTGCTGGCGCTCTACAGTCCGGAACTTTACTCGGTGCAGCAGGAATATTTGCTCGCGTACAAGGAAAAACACGGGGCGAGTAAGGCAGCTGGGTTGAGCGCGGAAATGCGGAAATTTTCCGCGGCGAACAAACAAGGCACGCAGTCGTTGCTTCAATCAGCGCGGAAGCGGCTTGAGCTTTGGGATATCAGCCAGGCGCAAATCAAAGCACTGGAAGAATCCGGCACGGCAAAGGACACGCTGGAGCTATCCGCACCCATGAAAGGCGTGGTCGTGGAAAAAAACGTTTTCCCCAGCCAGATGATCAATCCCGGGATGCTGCTCTATCGGATCGCGGATCTCTCCGATGTGTGGCTCGACGCGGACGTCTACGAATACGAGCTCGCACTGATCAAAGTCGGGCAGAAGGCGAACATCAATGTCGATGCCTATCCCGAAAAGACTTTCGAGGGCGAGGTATCTTTCATCTATCCCTATCTGCAGAACAAGACCCGCACCGCCAAGGTGCGTCTGGTTTTGCGAAACCCGGAGGAACTGCTCAAGCCCGGCATGTATGCCAACGTCACGATCGAGTCAGATCTCGGCGATCAACTCCTGGTTCCGGCAAGCGCCGTTTTCGATACTGGGAAACGCCAGTATGTCTTCGTGCAGGCGGGAAAAGGATCCTTCGTGCCAAAGGAAATCGAACTGGGCCAGAAGAGTGGTGATCGCGTTGTCGTCATGAAGGGACTTGAAGGCCATGAACAGGTCGTCGTCGATGGCAACTTCCTGCTCGACAGCGAGAGCCAGATAAAAGCCGCGGCTGGCGGAGGCGCGATGCAGATGCCCATGCCCTAACCAGAGGACCATCAAGATTGAATTCCTCGCCGCCGACAATGGAATCTCCGCCTCCCGCCAAGCGTTCGTTCGTCGAACGAATCATCGCCTGGTGCGCCCTGAATCGTTTTCTCGTTTTGATTGGCCTCTTCTTCGCCATCGCCGCGGGAATCTATGCCATTCGCAACATCCCGCTCGATGCCATCCCCGATCTGTCCGATGTGCAGGTGATCGTCTTCACCGAATGGCCCGGACGCGCTCCAACCATCGTCGAAGATCAGGTCAGCTACCCAATCGTCAGCACGCTCGCGGCGGCGCCGAAAGTGAAGTATGCCCGCGGCCAAAGTTTCTTTGGTCTTTCATTCGTTAGCGTCATTTTTGAAGACGGCACAGATATGTACTGGGCGCGCTCGCGCGTCCTCGAATATCTCAACCAGGTCCGCAATCAGTTGCCGGAAAACGTGAACCCGGTGCTGGGCCCCGACGCCACCGGAGTCGGCTGGGTTTATGAATACGCGCTCGTCGATGACACGGGAAAACACAGCCTCGCCGAGCTCCGCTCGTTTCAGGATTGGACGCTCCGCTACTACCTGCAAAACACGCCTGGTGTCGCCGAAGTGGCGTCGTTAGGCGGCTACGTCAATCAATACCAGGTCGATATCGATCCCGAACAAGCTCCTCGCTTTCCACATCCCGATTAACAAGGTCATTGAAGCGATTCGCGCCTCGAACAACGACGTCGGTGGGCGCGTCATCGAGTTCGGCGAGACCGAATACATGGTGCGCGGCGAGGGTTACATCAAGAACCTGGCCGACATCGAAAAGGTCGTCGTCGGCATGGGCGAAAACGGCGTTCCTATCACCGTAAGGGATGTGGGCCGCGTTCATCGCGGACCGGATATCCGGCGCGGCCTGCTCGATCTCGACGGCAAAGGCGAAGCGGTCGGCGGCATCGTCGTGATGCGCTACGGCGAGAACGCGCTCAAGACGATCGAGGCGGTGAAGAAAAAGCTCGAAGAATTCAAGCCGTCGCTGCCGCCGGGCGTGCGCATCGTCACCGGCTACGATCGCTCCAATCTGATCCATCGCGCGATCGCGACCCTCCGCCAAAAGCTGGTCGAGGAAAGCATCATCGTCAGTCTGATCTGTCTCCTCTTTCTTTTCCATTTTCGCAGCGCGCTGGTTGCGATTCTCACGCTCCCGGTCGCCATCCTCCTCGCCTTTATTCCGATGCACGCCCTTGGCCTGTCTTCCAACATCATGTCGCTGAGCGGGATCGCGATTGCGATCGGCGCGATGGTTGATGCCGCGATCGTCATGGTCGAAAACGCGCACAAATGGCTGGAGCGCTGGGAGCATGCGCGCGCTCGGCGGGAGCAGGAAGGTGATGGAGCGCTCTCGACAGAAGAACGCGAGGTCGTCGATCTGAGCCGGACCCGCGTCATCATCAAAGCCGCGCAGCAGGTGGGCCGGCCGCTTTTCTTCTCGCTCCTCGTCATCACGGTCTCATTCGTGCCGGTGTTTTCGCTGCAAGCGCAATCGGGCCGGCTCTTCAAGCCGCTCGCCTACACCAAGACGTTTGCGATGTTCTTCGCCGCGCTCCTCTCGGTCACGCTTGTGCCGATTCTGATGGTCTGGTTCATCCGGGGAAAAATTCCTCACGAGAACCGCAACCCGATCAACCGGTTTCTGGTTTGGATTTATCGACCGCTCGTTAGGTTGGTTCTGCGTTACCGCTGGACCAGCCTGATCATCGCCGCCGTTCTCCTCGCGATCACCTGGATTCCGAACCGGCGGATTGGCTCAGAATTCATGCCGCCCCTTAACGAAGGCTCGATCCTTTACATGCCCACGGCAGTGCCGGGCATCGCGATTAGCGAGGCGAAAGAGATTCTGCAGAAACAGGATGCCATCATCGCCCAATTCCCCGAAGTCGAACACGTCTATGGCAAGGTCGGCCGCGCGCGCACCGCCACCGATCCGGCGCCGCTCTCGATGATCGAGACGGTCATCACGCTCAAGCCGGAGGAGCAATGGCGTGCCGGCATGACCTTCGACAAGATCAAACGGGAACTGACCGCGCGTCTTCCGTTTCCCGGCATGCCCGCGATCTGGTGGATGCCGATCCAGACGCGCATCGAGATGATGGCGACCGGCATTCGGAGTCAGATCGGGATCAAGGTGCTCGGGACGGACCTGGCGAAGATCGAAGAGATCGCGACCGAGATTGAAAGCCTGCTCAAAAATGCGCCGCACACGGCGTCCGCTTTCGCGGAGCGCGTGACCGGCGGCTATTACGTCGATTTCAAAATCAACAGGGACGCGATCGCGCGTTACGGGTTGCGGGTGGCGGATGTCGAGGAGGTGATCGAGAGCGCGATTGGCGGCAAAAACATCTCGACCACGGTGGAAGGTCGGGAGCGGTTTCCGATCAACGTTCGTTATGCGCGCGATTTCCGGAGCGATCTTCCGGCGCTGCGTCGTGTTCTCGTGGCCACACCCGGTGGCGCGCAGATCCCGCTCGAACAATTGGCCGAGATCGGTCTGAGCACCGGTCCGCCCTCGATTCGCGATGAGAACGGCGTGCTCGCTGGCTTCGTTTTTGTCGACACCGTCGGGATCGATCTCGGCACCTATGTCGAGAACGCGAAGAAATTGATCGCCGATCACATCAAGCTGCCGCCGGGTTATTACATCCAGTGGGGTGGTCAGTATCAATATCTGCTCAAGGCGCGCGAGAATCTGCGCATCGCCATCCCGATCACGCTTCTGATTATTTTTCTGCTCCTCTATCTTAATTTCCGCAACGTCACGGAATCGTTGATCGTGATGCTGAGCGTTCCCTTCGCTCTCGTCGGCGGAGTCTGGCTCGTCTACTTGTTAGGCTACAACTACAGCGTCGCGGTCGCAGTTGGTTTCATCGCGCTGGCCGGCGTCGCAGCGGAAACCGGGGTTGTGATGATCGTCTACCTCGACGAAGCCTGGGACAACCTGAAGAAGAAGACGGCGCGACCGAAGTCGAGCGATCTCTACGATGCGGTCATGTTCGGTGCGGTGCAGCGCGTGCGGCCGAAGATGATGACGGTGTGCGCCATCATTGCCGGTTTGCTCCCCATCATGTGGAGTCACGGCACCGGCGCCGACACCATGAAACGAATCGCCGCGCCAATGGTGGGCGGCATGATCAGCTCGACCATTCTGACCCTGCTCATCATCCCGGCGCTCTATTTCCTCTGGCGCCGGCGCGAGTTGTCGGACACCAGCGAAGAGGAAGCTGCGCCACTGCTTCCGCGGTCGCGCGAAACTCGTCGCCGCCTGCTTCAAATGGATCGCGCTCATCATTGGCCTGATCGCGATCTTCTTCGCCGGAAGTTTTGTCTGGCACAAAGTCCGGCCCACAGAAATCTCCGCCGCGCCATTTTTCACCCAGAACCGTCAACGGCCTGACGGTGAATTTCATTGAGCGTGAAGGCCGGCTTCACGAGGGCAACAACGAGCTGCTCATCGAATTTCGCGATAGCAACGGGCAGCTTGTCGACGTGGGTCAGGTCAAATTCGATCTGGATATGAGCATGCCCGGAATGCACATGCACTCCGGCGCGACGATCGAACAAACGAAGACGCCGGGCCGCTATCTCGCCCAACTCAAGATCGACATGGCCGGCGATTGGAACGCCAAAATTTCCTTCAATGGACCGCGAGGAAAGGGGGAAGCGAATTTCCCACTGAACACCCGCTGAGAACTCGCGACTTGGAGACATGGACAACAAGAACCAAAAACCGCTGGCGCGGTTACCGCAGCGTCCGATCATTTAATCGATGAAGCTCTTCTAAATAACACTGCTGCCTCCGCTCGCTTTCTAGATTTCCAGGGGGGTGGGCCGGTCGCAGCGCAACGAAAGGCGATATATGATGAATCATACACACGGATGGATGAATGGCTGGATGGGTGGAGGGATGTGGTTTTGGACGGTGATCGGCGTCCTGGTGGTGGTCTTGCTGGTCGTCCTTATCAACAAGGTGTCCAAGAAATAATCCAGCGCGCGGCGCTGCGACGAAGTGAGCTCTAAACCAAGGAAGCAAAGCTATGCTGTTCAAACTATCGACTGACAAAACCGTGAGTGAGACAGCGGCCGCCGTGCAAGCCGCCGTTGAGGCCAATCACTTTGGCGTCATGCAGGTGCACAACCTCAAAGAAACCATGACGAAGAAGGGCGTGGAGTTCGCCGGGAATGTCTGATCTTCGAGGTCTGTCAGCCGCAACAAGCCAAAAAGGTTCTCGACCAAAACATGAGCGTCTCCACGGCGCTGCCATGCCGGATCTCCGTTTACGAGGAGAATGGCAAGACGGTTCTGGCTACTTTGAAGCCAACGACGCTTCTGGCCATGTTCAACGTCCCGTCATTGGAACCAGTGGCACAGGACGTCGAGGACACGCTGGTTAAAATCATGAAGGAGGCAGCCGCCGCCTAATCGTCAGCCCCTAACCATCAGCTTCTATCGCACCGCTATTCATTACCTTCGAACGATCCAATTGGATTCGTTCACCTAACCAACAAACAACGAACACAAACACAAACAAGATGAAATCAACACACCTCGTATCAATGATCATTGCGGCCACGCTTCCTGCTTCAGCGCTTTTCGCGCAAGAGGAACAGGGGAAAATGGGCGACATGATGAAAGGTGATCACGCCCAAATGGCGGAGATGCACCAAAAGATGGCCGCCGAGATGAAGGCGCAGGACGCCGAACTCGACAAGCTCGTGGCCGAGATGAACAGCGCGACGGCCGAAAAGAAAGTGGACGCGATCGCGGCCGTCGTGAACAAACTCGTCGAGCAACGCAAGGCCATGCACGAGCAAATGGGCGCGCTGCATGAGAAGATGCAAGGCGGGATGATGAAGCACGACATGATGAAAGGGAAACCCGAGAGCAGCCCGGCGCCGACCGCTCCTTAACGCGCCGGTGGCAGCTAACTGGACTTAAGCGGGGCCGGCCCGCCATGCGGGTTCCGGGCAGGCCGGCGCAGGACGAGTTGCCCAAGAAGGCATATGGGAGATGCCCGATTATAGTCAGGCATAAAAACAACGGAGGATCAGAATGCTTGATGGCGTAATGCTTCTGTGGTTTCTGCTTACCGCGCTGTCGCTGCTGTTTGTCGTGGTTGACATTCGGACCACGCCGGAATCCCCGGTCCTCAAGTGGGGGTTCATATTACTCACCGCCTACACGGGACCACTGGGGGCATTTCTGTATGTATTAGGTTGTCGCGAACCACTGCCCGGAATGCACGAACGCTACGTCGCGACACGCTGGAGACAGGTCCTGGGTTCGACCATGCATTGTGTGGCTGGCGATGGCATAGGCATCCTGGCGGGCGCGGTCGTTGCCAGCCTGTTTCATTTGCCAAAAGTTGCTGATGTTGCGCTGGAGTATGTTTTGGGCTTCGGCTTCGGCTGGAGTATTTTTCAAGCTCTCTTCATGCGGGGCATGGCGGGAGGTTCCTATCGGCGTTCGCTCACCAGCACTTTCTTTCCGGAGTTGCTGTCCATGAATTGCCTCATGGCCGGCATGGTGCCGGTGATGACTTTGGCAATGAAAAGTGTTCCGGCGGGCCGCGATCCCTCCGAGTCCGGCCTTCTGGTTCATCATGTCCATGGCCCTGCTGGTGGGTTTCATCACCGCGTATCCCATGAACTGGTGGTTGGTATCCCATCACCTGAAGCACGGCATGATGACGGTGCGGTCATCGGATGAACCAGCAAACGGTGGAGCACATAAAACCATGCATGACAATCAAACCGCCAGCGAACACACGGGCGGTGGGCAACCAAAGAGCAAGCCTCCAATGGACGGTGATGCGAAACAGGTTTCAACCAGTGTCCTCACCTGGATGACAATCCTCTCGTGCGTGATATTTGGGTTGGGGCTGTCCATTGCCATTATTTTTGACGGAATTTGAAAACCGGAATCAACAGACAGTAACAACAAACAAGAAAGAAACAGCATCATGAATACGACGAAAACCGAAGCTATCGACCCCATCTGCGGTATGACCGTGGATACCGCCACCGCCCTCCACGCCGAACGCGATGGAAAGACGTTCTACTTTTGCTGCGCCGGCTGCCGGCAAAAGTTTCTGTCCACGCCCGCCGGCAAAAAAGCCGAGGGGGAGTCTGGCTGTTGTTGTGGGTAGAAGTAAAGCAAGCTCAACACATGGCGACTGAGATCGTCGTTGCTAAAAGACGGAGAACTTATGATTGCACGCGCAGTCATGCGCATTCCGCAGCCTGCAGAACCGTTAGCTTAACTAAGTGAAGTTATATGGCTAAAGACCCCATCTGCGGAATGACCGTGGACGAAGCCACCGCTCTCCACGCCGAGCGTGATGGCGAGACGTTCTACTTTTGCAGCGAGCATTGCCGAAAAGAGTTTCTCTCCAAAAATGCTTCTAACGAGCACGACGGTGATGGTGGCGGTGGCACGGAGAAGTCCGAGCGCCACGACCACGCCGCGCCCGGCCATGAACACCAGGGGGCAGCGGTGAAACCCTCTGCGGCCGCCAAATACTTCTGTCCGATGTGCGATGGCGTGAAAAGCGACAAGCCGGGAAGTTGCCCGAAATGCGGCATGGCGCTGGAGCGCAATCCGTTGTTCCGCGGGCCAGCGAAGACAATTTACACCTGCCCGATGCATCCGCAGATCGAGCAGGATCATCCGGGCAATTGCCCGATCTGCGGGATGACGCTCGAGCCGAAGAACGCCGTCGCAGGGGGCGAAGAGGATGACACCGAGTTGCGCGATATGACGCGACGTTTCTGGGTGGGCGCGGCGCTTGGTGCCCCGGTGTTCTTGCTCGCCATGGCGCACATGTTTCCCGCGGCACCGCATTGGTTGGAGGGCGACGTATCGCGCTGGACGCAGTTCATTTTGAGCACGCCAGTCGTGCTCTGGTGCGGCTGGCCGTTTTTCGTTCGCGGCTGGCAGTCCATTCGCAATCGTTCGCTGAATATGTTTACGCTGATCGCGATTGGCGTCGGCGCGGCCTATTTCTTCAGCGCAGTCGCGATGCTCTTTCCGCAACTCTTTCCGTCGTCATTCGCTGAACACGGGAAGCTCGGCGTTTACTTTGAGGCGGCGGCGATTGTCACCGTCCTTGTTTTGTTAGGCCAGGTGCTGGAGCTGCGCGCGCGCAGCCGGACGGGAAGCGCGATCCGCGCGTTGCTCGATCTCGCGCCAAAGACGGCGCGAGTGCTTCGTGATGGCGAAGAGCGGGAGGTGCCTCTCGAGGAGGTGCTGAAGGGCGACAATTTGCGCGTGCGGCCCGGCGAGAAGGTTCCGGTCGACGGCCGCGTGGTGGAAGGCCGGACGAGCATCGACGAGTCGATGATTACTGGCGAGCCGATGCCGGTGGAGAAGACGAGCGATGATCGCGTGACTGGCGGCACCGTGAATCAGACCGGCAGCATTTTGATCGAAGCGGAGCGGGTCGGTGGCGAAACCATGCTTTCGCAAATCGTCGAGATGGTCGCGGAGGCACAACGCAGCCGCGCGCCGATCCAGGGATTAGCCGACAAATTCGCGGCCTGGTTCGTCCCGACGGTGATCGGGATCTCTGTCATCACCTTCATCGTTTGGGCGCTGGTCGGACCGGAGCCGCGTTTCGCCTACGCGATCGTGAATGCGGTCGCCGTCCTGATCATCGCCTGTCCTTGTGCGCTCGGCCTTGCAACTCCCATGTCGGTGATGGTGGGGGTTGGTCGCGGCGCCCAAGCTGGCGTCTTGATCAGGAAGGCGGAAGCGATGGAGTTGATGGAAAAAGTGCGGACGCTCGTCGTGGACAAGACGGGCACGCTGACCGAAGGCAAGCCGCGCCTAACGACACTAATTCCTGTCGGCTCCATGACTGAACAGGAGCTGCTCGCGGCGGCAGCGGCAGTCGAACAAAACAGCGAGCACCCGCTCGCTGCGGCCATCGTGAACGGCGCAAAAGAGCGGGATGTAAAAGTGCCGGCCGTGACCGATTTCGAATCCACCACGGGAGGCGGAGTGATCGGGAACGTCGATGGCCGCCGCGTCCTTGTCGGCAAGCCCGATTTTCTGCGCGCGCAAAACATCAGCGGTCTCGAAGCTCTCGAAGCCAAAGCTGCCGAACTACAACAAGAAGGCCAGGGCGCGATCTTTGTCGCGATCGACGGACAGGCCGCTGGGGTTCTTGCTGTCTCCGACCCGATTAAGGAATCCACGCCCGCCGCGATCGAGCAGCTGCATAAGCTCGGCCTCAAAGTCATCATGCTAACGGGTGACAACGAACGCACCGCGCGCGCCGTCGCGAAAAAACTCGGCATCGATGAAGTGGAAGCCGGCGTCGAGCCTCAGCACAAAAACGAGCGAGTGCGCAAATTACGCGACGGAGGGCAAGTCGTGGCGATGGCCGGCGATGGCATCAACGACGCGCCCGCCCTGGCTGCGGCCGACGTTGGTATCGCAATGGGCACCGGAACCGACGTGGCCATGGAAAGCGCCGGCATCACGCTTCTCAAAGGCGATCTGCGCGGCATCGAAAAAGCGATCCGCTTGAGTCGCGCCATGATGAGCAACATCCGCCAGAATTTATTTTTTGCGTTCATCTATAACTCGTTAGGTATTCCGATCGCCGCCGGAGTTCTTTACCCATTCTTCGGCATTTTACTCAGCCCGATCATTGCCGGCGCGGCTATGAGTTTGAGTTCTGTTTCCGTCATCGGCAATGCCTTGCGGTTGCGAAGAATTAAACTTTAGCGGAGGGGAGCATCGAAAAATTGCTCTAGCGACGTAATCCTTTAAAGATCTTCTGTAATGGCGAATCGACCAAGAAAAGCAAAGCTTCAGGCGCTGTGGTCGGAACTGTCGACGCCGGTTCTGATTGTCGCCGCTTTTGTCCTCGGTGCGGGCGGGATGTGGGTAATCATGCGCACATCATCGTCGGGCGCACCGGAAAAACCGGTATTCAAGCGATTTGTGCCGTCGCCGAATGCAGAATCGCCGGGCGTTTCGCAGCTTGCATCTGCCAACACCGCGGGACCGCCGGACGTTTCGCAGCTTACACCTGCCGATGCCGCCCGGACGCTGGCGAACTGGAACTACGATCGCAAGAACTGGCCACACGCGATCGAACATTATCAGGAAGCGATCGCGCGCGGTGCCGACAATCCCGATGTGCGGACCGATCTCGGCAATTGCTTTCGTTTTGTCGGGCAACCGCAGAAAGCGCTCGAGCAGTACCGAGATCGCCCAAAGAGAAAACCCGCAGCACGAGAACAGCCTCTTCAATCAGGCCGGCCTTTTTGCCGAAGTGCTGCACGATAAGGCGCGGGCCTTATCGATCGCCCGCGAATTCATTGCGCGATTTCCCCAAAGTTCGCGGGCGGAGTCAGCGCAAAAATTGATTTCGGAACTTCAGGAGGAGAGTAAGAGCAGCGCGCCATGATCTCGTAGAATTTGACGAACTGGCTCGAGATCATCGCCGGAGTTGTTAGCGGAATCTTTCTTGTTCTGTATCTGCGCGGTCGCAATTCGAACGAAATGCATCACGCGCATCACTGACTCGTTTTCTGTAGCGGCGGTCTCTGACCGTCGCTCGAATCCGCTGGCGGCGAATAAATGCGACGGTCAGAGACCGCCGCTACAAAAATGCTGGATTGCGGTGACTTTACTTCTGAGGCGGTCGCATCAACGGTTAGCCGCGCATGCCCGAAGCACTTTCTACATCACCACCGCGATCGATTACACGAACTCGCCGCCGCACATCGGCCACGCTTACGAAAAAATCCTGGCCGATGTTCTCGCGCGTTATCATCGATTGAAAGGTGACGACGTATTCTTTCTCACCGGCGTCGATCAGCACGGACAAAAAGTGCAGCAGTCAGCGGAGAAGGCGGGCGTTTCGCCGGAAGAATTCGTTAGGCAAATCACGGAGAAATTTCATCGCGCTCTGGAAGAAACTCGATGTTCGCTACGATCGCTGGGCCGCAACGACCGATCCGCTGCACAAGAAATGTGTGCAGGGAATGCTGCAGCGTCTTTACGACGAAGGTCAGATCTACAAAGACAAGCAGGCCGGTTATTACAGCGTTCGCCAGGAACAATTCCTGACCGACAAGGAACGTGGGCCTGATGGCGAGTTCGGTCCGGAGTGGGGCCAGGTCGAATTTCGCGAGGAGGAAAATTACTATTTCAAACTGAACCAGCACAAGGAATGGCTGCTCGCCTTCCTGAGATCGCATCCCGATTTCGTCACGCCTGATTTCCGACAAACCGAACTGATCAACGCCGTCGAAAAATTATCCGGCGATCTTTGCATCTCGCGCCCGAAATCACGCTTGAGCTGGGGCATCGAGCTGCCGTTCGATCGCGACTTCGTCAACTACGTCTGGTTCGACGCGCTGACGAATTACATCAGCTTCATGGGCTACGATCCGGCGATCAAAGATTGGAACGCGCAACCTGCCGAATTCCGCAAATGGTGGCCCGCGCTGCACGTCATCGGCAAAGACATCATGATTCCCGCGCACGGAATCTATTGGCCGATCATGCTGCATGCGCTCGGTTTTCCCTGACGAGCAAATGCCAAAACTGCTCGTGCACGGCTGGTGGAACATCAGCGGCGCGAAGATGAGCAAGTCGTTAGGCAATGTTGTCGATCCGGATGCGCTTGCGGACAAATACGGCGTGGAGGCGCTCCGCTATTATTTGATGAGCGACATTGTCACGGGAAGAGATGCCGATTTTTCGAAGTAACGACTTATCGAACGTTACAACAGCTGATCTCGCAAATTCGTTAGGCAATTTGCTGAACCGCACGCTTTGAAATGATTCGCAGATACCGCGGATGGTCAGCTGACTCGAAGGCGCTCGCAGCGAAGCGTCCAGATATTCGAGACGCGCGTCCAAGAGTATTGCGATCCTGCATGACGAGCGTTTGACGCGATGACAGTTCGCCGAATGATGGACGTATCGTCGAGACTTGAATAGCATAGCGATAGCTGGTCTGGAAGTTCAGTGATTTTTTCATCGAACATCCGCTCCTTGGAAAATGGCAAAGAGCGTTCGGAAAGACAACGAGCTGTCGACCGAGTTCTGTATGATCTAGCCGAGCACTTGCGCATCATCGCGATCTTGATTTCGCCAGTTCTGCCTAAAGCCGCGCACGGAATTTTCGATCAGCTCAATTGGAAGATGGAATTGAGCGGGAAGGAAGAACGTTTCTCGTTAGGCGACGCGGAGTGGGGGAAGTTGCCGGATGGTCACGTGGTTGGAAAACCGACGCCTTTGTTTCCGCGCATCGAGACCTGATTCTACAGTCCGCTATCTTCGAGAGAGCGAAGACCCCTCGCGATCCTTTTTTTTACGCGAAGACGGCGCAAGCGTCGTGCAGTTAATTGTCTGACGGGCCAACGCTCTGGGCCATAGAAGTAAACAAGGTCGCGGATGGAGGCTTTGAACATTTCCTTGCTCGCGTCTTTCCATTGGTCGAAGGCGAAACGAATCGGTGGTTTTCGATCGTGCCTGAGAAACACCTGGCTGTATTGAGTCGCTAGCTCGGTCAGAATCTTTTCGCTCAACTGCTGCGGATTCTGCCGGATTTGATCGAGCCACTGTTCTTGCGGAGGAGTGCCGGTGTGGGCATACAAGTTCCAGGCTTCGGAATGAAACTTGAGCACGCCTAACGAACGCAAAAACGAAATCTTTTTTCCTGCCAGAGCAGTGCGTCGGGAAAAGTCGAAATCGATCTGCCAACCCATTTCGTCGGCATTGCGCCAGAAGCCGACCTCCTCGGGCAGCGCGCGGCGATGTAACCAGGAGCTGGGCGGAATGTAAACGCGCGCGTAGCGGGAGCGCTCATGCGGCGGTCCATAGGCTCCAATCACCCCGTCTGGCGTAACGTTGGCGACCAGGTCGTGGACCAAGTCCGCTCCGGTCTCTTCAATATGCCTAACGAGTCTCGAGAGATGCCACGGCATCCACAAATCGTCGTGCCCGACGAGCGCGATATATTTTCCACGCGCGCGCCGCATCCCTTCATTGTTTGGTTCGCTTTGTGTGCCGGTATTTTTTGGAAAATTATGCCAATGCAGCCGCGGATCATTGAGCGCGGCGATAACTTCTTCGCTCCCATCCGTGCAACAATCACCCATGACGCGGACTTCGAAATTCGTGAAGTCCTGGTTCAGGATGCTGCGCAGGGTGCAACGCAGCGTTGCTTTACGGTTAAACGTAGGCGTGACGACGGTGACGAGCGGATTGTCGGAATTGTCCGCCATCACCAATTCATCGGGTCGTCAAAATCGAATGGGATCAGATCGTTTTTCGGCGGCAACCGATACTTGTCTGGATCGACATAATCGTAAGGCTGCGTCGGCAGATTAAAGAAGATGGCTTCGGTTTCGCCGACATTCTGCACGGCGTGATAGACCCCGGCGGGAATAATGATGAGCGCGCGATTGCGCTCGCTGAAGGTAAATTGGTTGAGCAACTGATACGTCGGCGATTTTTCGCGCAGATCATAAAACGCCCATCGCATCACGCCGAGACAGGTATAAACGCGGTCATCCTGTTTTTTATGGACGATCCAGCCTTTGATTGCTTTTGGCCGAATCGAAGCCTGATAGGCATAGACCATCGGCGCCGGATGAATCTTCCAGGCCGGATCGTAAACCTCGACCAGTTCTCCGCGTCGATCCGTATGCGTGCGTGCGGGCCGAATGATCAAATCCTTGATCATTTTTCCGACCCTCTTTCCGTCTGGCGTGACGGTTTGCTGGTCCTTGACTGGCGCAGTTTGCTTCATCGGGCTGGACTCGCCCTGTGATCGTACCCTAACGACCGAATTTTGAGCAACAAAAACCGCCGTAATTACTGCAAACACTCTTCATAGGCGGCAGGAACGCCTTGCAAATAAGCGAGTGCTTCGCCAGCGAAGTGAAGCGAGCCGGTGATGAGGATGGGGTATGGTTGCGCCCTGGCCGATCCAATTGCGTCCTCAATCGAGGAGGAAATGGAGCAGGGGAGTCGTGGAGTAATGTTCGAGACGAACTCTGCGAGTGCTTCTGGGGCCAAGCCCCGCACGCTCTTGATCTTCGGCAAAAAGAGTTGCTGCGCGATCGGTGAAATCGCGCGAACGATGCCTGCGACGTCTTTGTCCTGCAAAACAGCGATCACGACGGTTGCGCGCTGATTCGGAAACGTTTCCTGCCACGTTCGCGCCAGAATGCGCGCGCCGGCAGGGTTATGCGCGCCGTCGATGATTGTGCGTTCGTCCCAGCGCTGAAAACGGGCAGGCCACGTGACTGACGCCAATCCTCGCGCAATCGAATCTTCGGTGATTTCAATCCTGGCTGCGCGCAACGCCGCAATGGCAAGCGCGGCGTTTTGTTTTTGATGCGCACCGCCGAGGGCGACGTTACCGGAATAATTTTCCCTAACGAATTGAAGCGGCGCATCGCATTCTTTCGCGCGCGCACGAATGACTTCCTCGGCTTCGGGTAATTGCATCGCCGAAACAACAGGCGTTTTCGGTTTGATGATGCCGGCTTTTTCCCCGCGATTTTCGTGAGTGTATCGCCGAGCCATTTCTGATGATCGAGATCAATTGGCGTGATGACGGAGACAATCGGCTGCGTGGCGTTGGTCGCGTCGAGTCGGCCGCCCATTCCGGTTTCGAGAACAACCAATTCGGCTTCGCGTTCTCGGAAATGGAGCAATGCAAGCGCGGTTACGATTTCAAAAAAAGTGGGATGCGGATCCCAATCGGCGATGAGATTTGCGAATATTTGTTAGGCCACGCGCGACGTTATCCTCAGAAATCTGTTCTCCATTGATCTGAATGCGTTCGCGAAAGGTGACGAGGTGAGGGGAGGTGAAGAGACCGGTGCGATAACCCTGTGCGCGCAGGATGGAATCGATCATGGCGCAGACGGAACCTTTGCCATTTGTACCGGCGACGTGGATGATTTTCGGTTGCCAGGAACCCTTAAGCTGCCAGGGAGCGGCGGTTTCCAAGCCGCCGAATTTCTGAGGGTCTGCCCCGAAAGCTTTCGGGGCAGCTAACATTTTCGGCGATCTGGAGATCGCCGCTCCTTGAGGGCTCAAACAAATTCAATGCGACAAACAGCCGGCGAACGCTTTCCAAGCCAAGTTTGATTCCGAAGAGCTGGGTTCCGTACAGCCAGGCAAGCGCCTCTTGATAAGATGGAGAAGGTCGCGGCACTGCTCCGAAAGTGTTCGCGAGACCGGCCCCTCCCAGTTTCACTGTGCGGTCGAGAAGTAGCTGAGGAATTGGATGATCTGCGAACGCATTCGTTTGCGATGCACGATGAGATCGATCAAGCCGTGCTCTTCGAGAAATTCCGCGGTCTGGAAACCTTCCGGCAAATCCTGATGCGTTGTTTCCTTGATCACGCGTGGACCGGCGAAACCGATCATGGCGCCGGGCTCGGCGACAATGACGTCGCCTAACGAACCAAAACTCGCCATCACTCCCGCAGTGGTTGGGTTCGTCAAAACCGCAATGTAGGGAAGTCTGGCTTCGGCATGGCGCGCGAGCGCGCCGCTTGTCTTCGCCATTTGCATCAGGCTCAACATTCCTTCGTACATCCGCGCGCCGCCTGACGCACAGACGATAATGACGGCAGCGCGATTCGCAGTTCCGAACTCGATCGTGCGCGTAATCCGTTCCCCGACCACCGAGCCCATGGTCGCAGCGAGAAAACTGAAATCCATGACCGCGATCGCAACCTTGTAGCCCTCGATAAATCCGTGACCGCTCAAGACCGCGTCGATCAGTCCGGTGTTGTCCTGATATTTGCGCAGCCGATCCTTGTAGGACGCCATGCCTTGAAACTTGAGCGTATCGATCGAGCGCAAACCGGCGTCCATTTCCACGAACGAATCAAAATCAAGCAGGTTCGCGATGCGGTCTTTGGCCGATTGCGCGAAATGATAATCGCAGCGCGGACAGACGCGCTGGTTTTCGTTGAGCTCGATTTCGTGGATGGTTTCGTTGCATCCGGGGCATTTTTGGAAAAGGCCCTGCGGGATCTCGCGCCGCTTGCGTTGCTGCGTTTTGAGCGTGGGTTTTTTGAAGATAGCCATGTTTAAGCGCGCGCGGCCGTCGCCGCGTGAACGGAGATTGCGCCGGCTTTTTTCAGAACCCGGGCGCATTCGCTCAACGTCGAGCCGGTCGTTAGGATGTCATCAATGAGCAGCACCCGCAAATCTCGCACGTGCGCCTTTTTTCGTAAACGAAAGGCATCACGTAAATTTTCCATGCGTTCGGCGCGATCGAACGCGGTTTGCGTGGTGGTGTAGCGAATGCGTTCGAGCGACCGGTCGCATCGGCACGGAGATTTTCGCGCTTAATAATTCCGCCAGCAATTGCGCCTGATTGAAGCCGCGCTCGCGTTCCCGCGCAGGATGTAGCGGCACGGGAACGAGAATGTCGAATCGACGATCGCGCAGGCGAGGATCGTGCAGCGTTTCGCCTAACCAGTCGGCGAGGGGATGGCGCAGATGAAACTGCCGGCCGTATTTGAATTGATGCACGAGCGTGCGCACGATTCCCCGACTCCGGTAGCGGGAAACCGCCGCGTCGAAATAGAGACGGCGATGCGCGCAATTTGCGCAGGAAAAATTGCCGCTAATGGCGCCGTCAAATTGTTCGGAGCATTTCTCGCAAAATGGCGGTTTGATGCGCGGAGCTTTCTCTTCGCACTCGGCGCAAAGATATTTTCCGTTGTCGACGCCGGCAGAACAAACGACGCAGAGCGGCGGATAGAACAGTGAAACAAGCGCGCGAAGCGGCTCAAGTTGCGCGAGAGTCGACATGATTTAACCAGGCGCGCGTGAGCAGCCAGGTCAGGAGTCCGAGGCTAAGAGGCACGATTCCGATGAGCAAGCTTTTACCGATCCACGGCGCGCCGATTTGCGCTCGGCGCGCGAGGATGTTGAGAAAACCGTCGGCGAAAATCCAGCCGCTGTGCAGACCGATCGGAAGCCAGAGCGATCGCGTGCGAATGCGCGCATCGGCGAGAATGCACGCCAGAAGAAACAAGGTCGTAAATCCGGCGAGAACAAGGAACGGTTCGCGAAATTGATACAGGGAATGAGCGATCGAAACGAACCCGGACATCCAGGTGACCGTTGCGATCGTTTCGTCTGGTGCTTTGAAAAAGTGAAGGATGGCGAAGAGCACGGAAGTAAAGATGATGGCCGCAATGCGTGATGTCGTTCGCAGCAGGATTCCGAGAATCAAACCGCGAAAGAATAGTTCCTCGATCAGTGGCACGAACAGACTCGCGATCACAACGCTGCTCGTTTCCGACCAGCGAATCGTATTGCGGATCGAGTATCCGTGCGAGATCAGCAGGATCGCGGAACAGCAGAGCAGGGGAATCGTTGCCAGCAAAAAACCCGCAAGGAGATCGCGCCAACGGTGGTGGTTAGGCGCGAGTCCAAGTTCGCTCCAGCGTTTTATTTGTAACGTTCGAAGAAGCGGCCAGAGCAACACGATGGCAGCGACGAGCAGCGCGCGATGGAAGAATTTCTCGAAATCGTAGCCGGCGAGAAAGGGAAGAATGTTGTGCGCGGCCAGCCACTGCGCCGACCAAAACAAAATCGGTGCGAGCAACGCGCCGACGAGCAACGTCGCGATGAAGTAGGCGAGCAATCTCGCTGCGTCTTTCAAGATTGTTATGTAAGGTTGCGATGCGATGCGCAGTCAACACATATGGACGGAAAAGGATGATGACGGGCGCAAGCGCGAAGTGCGTGTGATCAAGTTCGGAGGCGTCTGGCGCTTCCAGGCGAAACACGCGGATGATGAAGGCTGGACATATTACGATCGTCCATTACTCGAAGATTTGCGCAATCTGCGCGACGTGATTTTTCGAAAATATCAGCGCCGGCGCGCGTCGGCGGAAGATCTGGCCTCGGTTGAGAAGTTGTTGAACGAGCAATCAATTGATGAATGAATGGAACGCCACCGTTTGTCGTTGTAGCTGCCGCCGTCTCTGGCGGCAGGCAAATTTTCTTGTTCGCGCATTTTTGTTGCGTGCACACAATCCTGCCGCTGGTGACAGCGGCAGCTACAACGACTCTGGATCTTGCGGCACGGAGGCCGCTCCCACATTGAACACAATCTAATGCCAAAAAAACTTCGTCTCGATGCAGTGCTGACCGACAAAGGTCTGTTCCCGAGCCGCGAGCAGGCGCAACGCGCAATCATGGCGGGCGAAGTCCGCGTGAACGATCGCATCGCGATGAAATCGTCGCTCCTCGTCGAACCCACGGTGGCGATCGAGGTCGCAGCCGCTCCGCAATATGTTAGTCGCGGCGGATTGAAATTAGCAGGCGCGCTGGATCATTTCCGCATCGACATGAGCGGCAAGGTCGGCCTTGATATCGGCGCATCGACCGGTGGATTCACGGATTGTTTGTTGCAACGCGGCGTGACGAAAGTTTTCGCGATCGATGTCGGCTACGGCCAGATCGCCTGGAAGTTGCGCAACGATCCGCGCGTTATCGTTTACGAAAAATTAAATGCGCGATTCCTCTCGCAAGCAGATGTGCCGGAACCGGTGCATATTTGCGTCATCGACGTTTCGTTCATCTCGCTGACTTTGATCTTGCCCAACGCAATCGACTTGGTAACTGCAAACGGTGTGATTCTCGCGCTGATCAAGCCCCAATTCGAACTGGAGCGTGCCGATGTCGGCCGCGGCGGTATTGTGCGCGATCCCGCGCTGCACGAGAAGGCGACGCAAAAAATTGTGAACTTTGCTGCGAAAGATGCGCGCGTTTCTATTGATGGCGTAGTCCCGTCCACGCCACGCGGCACCGATGGGAACCAGGAGTTTTTCATATGCCTCCGAAAACAATCGGCCTGATCGCACACACCGGAAAACGCGGCGTAGCGGATCTCGTCAAAGCGGTAGCCGAGGAATTTGCGCGCTATTCCATCGCGGTTCTCATTGAGAAGGACACCGCCGCGATCGCGCGGAAGCAGTCCGACCTCACGATCCCGCAACTGGGAGCGCAGACGGACCTATTGGTCGTTTTAGGTGGCGACGGAACGATTCTTCATGTGGCTGGTCACCTCGGCGAAGCGGTCAAGCCTATTTTCGGAATCAATGTTGGCTCGTTAGGCTTTTTGACTTGCGCCAATTCTTCGGCTTATCGCGAAGCCGTCGAATGCATCGCCAAAGATCGGATCAACTTCAGCGAGCGCACGCTCCTGGAAGTGACGGTGAAAACGGCCGGGAAGAAGACCGGAAAAATGACAGCGCTCAACGATGCGGTCTTGAGCCGTGGCGAACTTTCCCGTTTGGTGCGGCTGCGCACGATGGTCGATGGCGAAGCGCTCACCGAATTCAACGCTGACGGCTTGATCGTTGCCACGCCGACTGGCTCGACCGCCTATTCGCTTTCTGCCGGCGGACCGATCCTCGAACCCGAATCGGGAGTTCTCGTCATCACGCCCATATGTCCGCATGTGTTGACGAATCGATCGATCATTGTCGCTGAAACTTCCGTGGTGGAAATCGAAGTTAGCGATCCCGATTATCCCGTATTTCTTACCTTGGATGGCGGCGAACCTTTGCGCGTCGAGCGAGGATCGATCGTTGTAGTTCGCAAAGCGAAACAAACTCTTCCGTTGGCCGTGTTGGCCGAGGTTTCGTTTTTTAGCGTTGTCCGGCAGAAGCTGAAGTGGAGCGGCAGCAACGTTTGAGCCGGCTGTTGTAGCTGCCGCTGTCACCAGCGGCAGGACGTGCGACCCCAAAAGGAACTGCGGTCTGCCGCCAGTGACGGCGGCAGCTACAACAACAAACTTCTTCTACGACGTTCCTGGTTCGAACGCGCGCGACTTCAATGCGCCACTTCCGTTCGCTGGCTGGTCTTCGGAATCGTAAAGAGACTGCGAGGCACAGCTCACACCGAGGACACTGAGTGTAAGCAGAAGGAGCAACTTAACCGCGTTGGTTTTCATACCCGAACTTACTTTCCGCTCGGTCTCACCGCAATCGCGCGATATTTTGTTTCAGATGCAGGCAAATTTCGCGCAGCTGACGGCAATCATTCGGGACGTAAGTCCAACCATCAACAACTGCGAGCTGTCGTTTCACGCGCGGCAACCGATCGACGTCGCCAAAGCAATCGCGCAGCACAAGGCGTATCAGGATTGCCTCGCCGAGCTGGGGGTTCGCATCGTTTCTCTTCCGGCCGAACCAGAACTTCCAGATGCCGTCTTCGTTGAAGATCCAGC
>CAVWVT010000011.1:0-243093 GCA_963758535.1 uncultured Verrucomicrobiae bacterium
TTCCCAAACAGCCGATCCAGTTCGTGTTGCCATAATGCGATGAAGGTAGTGATCGGGGGTTGTTGCGCATCCATTTTTTAAGAAAGGCATTTCCGCTCGACGGAAAAGTTGATGCGGATGCATGATCGCCAGATGCGAAATACTTTTTTCTCACTCGTTAGGCATGTTTGGTTGGTTGCGGCGCTGGGCTGCGTGATGCAAACGGCGGTGAGAGCCGAGACACCTGTCAGGATTACTGTCATTAAAGCAGGCCGACTCATCGATGGACGCGGGGGTGATCCGATTTCTCCGGCAATGGTTCGCGTCGAGGGAGAAAAGATCGCGGAGGTGGGACGCGATCTGAGTGTGCCAGACGGTGCGAAGGTGATCGATCTGGGGGAAGCGACGTTGCTGCCGGGATTGATCGACCTCCACACGCATCTGACCAACCGCATGGGTGTGCATTGGGAAGATGGCCTGACGAAAACGACGCCAGGTCATGACGCGCTCTGGGGCGCGCGCAATGCACGTGTGACTTTGATGGCGGGATTCACGACCTGCCGCGACATGGGTCCGACATGGCCGTATGTCGATGTCGATTTGCGCAATGCGATTGATGACGGCGCGGTGCCCGGTCCGCGTCTGCTCGTTGCGGGTAATTATGTTTCATCCACAGGCGGCGCGGGCGATGCGAAACAATTTTCCATCTACGTCGATGTGCCGACGGTGAAAAACCTCGCCGACGGTCCGGAGGAAGTGACAAAGGCCGTGCGCACCAATTTTAAAAACGGCGCGGACTTTATCAAGATCATGGCGACGGGCGCTGTGCTTTCGAAAGGGATCAAGCCGGGCGCGCAGCAATATTCCGATGCGGAAATTCAAGCGGCGGTGACGGAAGCGAATCGTTGGGGCAAACAGGTCGCCGCACATGCGCATGGTGCGGCGGGAATCAAGGCGGCGATCCGCGCTGGTGTTCGCACGGTTGATCACGGATCGGATCTCGACGACGAAGCGATCGCGCTGATCAAAGCATCGAATCGCAAGACGTTTTATGTTCCGACGCTCGACGTGTTGGATGCGGTCGATCAGAACGGCGCGAAGAATAACATTCCGGAATCAGAGCGCGAACGGGGCCGCGAGATTCGATCGGTGATGACGGCGGGATTCAAACGTGCACTGGCAGCAAAGATCCCGATTGGATTCGGCACCGACGCGGCGGTGATCGAACACGGCGAGAATTGGCGCGAGTTTGAAGTGCGACATCAGCTGGGAGAATCGATTGCGGCGACGATTGTTTCGGCGACAAGCACTAACGCGGAGATCATTGGCTGGAGCGATCGCATCGGTAGTGTGGAAGCGGGAAAATTCGCGGACCTGATTGCCGTGCCCGGCGATCCTCTACAGGATGTGACGCTGTTTCGGCGTGTCGGTTTTGTGATGAAAGGCGGCGTGATTTATCGCGACGATTTGTCGAAGCGATAGCAAAGTCGGCCAACGCTTCAATCATCCGTTCCCGACAAATTTCATTTCGTTTGTGAGAACAAAGCCGAGTTTCTCGTAGAGAGCGCGGCCCTCATCCGAGGCGTGGAGGACGAGACGATCGAGTCGCTCTTTTCGCGACCAGTCGATGATGTGTTGCATCAGCAGCGCAGCAACACCGCGCCGCCGCCATTCCGGTTCGGTGAAGACGTTGAGAATAATAGCGTGGCGCCCTTCGGCGATTTCCACTTCGCCTGTCGAACTCGTCAGGGGATGAGGCATCACGCGCCGTAGCTGGACACCGGCACCGCCGACGATTTCGCCTAACGAATCGGCTGGACTTGCGAGCCAGCCGATGTATTCGCCGTTCGTGAGCTGCTCGCGCAGTCGCGAGCACGACTTCGTGCGAAATTCCTCGAATAAGTGGTCGGGAATATCGCCCATGTCGTAAAACATGCGCGCGCGATGCGTGCCGATGATGTCGGCATCGGCCGGAGTGGCAAGACGGACGTGAAATTTGTCGGACATTTTCGAGCCAACAATTTTCTGCCGCGCACCGTGAAGTAGCAATCTGGGGAGCGCACGCGCCCTCGCGTGCTGGTTGCCGCGCCTCGCGGCAACGGACTGTCTGATTCAAACAGGGAGGATGATTACGAATTCCCGCTCAATGGAAAGTTCGCGATGGCGAGGTCGCCATCGCCAGCACGCGAGTCGCGTGCGCTCCCCGGAATCGTGGTGGCGGAACGGGATTTGAATTTGCCAGCGGTGGATCGTGCAGGCATTAAAAAGAATGAACCGGAGAATTTTTTTTGCGGCAGTCGGTTGCCGGATTGACGGCGCTGACATTTGGAAATCATCGCGCTTGGTCGGCGGGTGAAGAATTTGCAGACATCAAGGCGCAGGTGACCAAGCAGCACGATGAAGCGGTGAAGCGACTGCAGGATTGGATTCATCAAGTCTCGATCGCGGCGGAAAATCGCGGGTATCCGGAAGGCGCGGATTACATGATCCAGCTGTTGAAGGATGCTGGCTTTCAACGCGCAGAACGCGTCGAGACAGAAGGCAAGCCGGGTGTGTTTGCAACACTCGATGCCGGTGCGCCGAAGACGCTCGGACTTTATTTCATGTATGACGTGAAGCAGTTCGATCCGAAAGAATGGTCGTCGCCGCCCACGGAAGCGAAGATTGTTGATAAGGCCGGATTCGGCAAAGTGATGATCGGTCGCGGTGCGGTGAACCAGAAAGGGCCGGAAGCGACGTTCCTCGCGGCGCTGCACGCGATGAAAGCGGCCGGGAAGAAGATGCCGGTCAATCTTGTGTTTGTCGCGGAAGGCGAAGAGGAAATCGGTTCGCCGCATTTCGGGCAAGTCGTGCACAAACCGGAGATCGAGAAAGCGCTGTCGAAGTGCGTGGGAATTTTCATGCCCTTTGCGGCCCAGGATCCGGACGGAATGGTCACGATCACGCTCGGGGCGAAAGGCGTGATCGAAGTGGAGCTGACTTCGAACGGCGAAAAGTGGGGCCGCGGTCCGCTGAAAGACATTCATTCGTCGAACAAAGCGCGGGTCGACAGCCCGGTTTGGCATTTGGTGCAGGCTTTGAACACGCTCGTGACGCCGGATGGGAATGATCCCGCGATCGAAGGCCTGACGAAGAATGTGCGTCCGCTGACGGCCACGGAGAAGTCGATGATCGACACCGCGGCGAAGCGATTGAATGAAGACGCCGCGAAGAAAATCATGGGCGTGAAGACAATGGGTGCGCGACATCAGTTGGAAGCAGGCGCTGCAACGAATGGCCGACACGCCGACCGTGAATATCGAAGGAATCATCGGCGGTTACACTGGTCCCGGCGGCAAAACTATTTTGCCGCACCAGGCGATTGCGAAACTCGATTTGCGACTTGTTCCCAATCAAACCGCGAGCGGCGCGCTCGCGGCCTTGAAGGCGCATCTGGCGAAACACGGTTACGGCGATATCGATGTGAACATGACCGGCGGTTACGATCCGACAACGACGCCGGCGAATTCACCGATGATCGCGGCGGAAAAAGCGGTCTACAAAGATCACGGCATTGATCCGGTAATGCTGCCACGGCTCGGGGGCTCGTGGCCCGGTTACGTTTTTACGAATCCGCCACTCAGTCTCGGCGCCGGACATTTCGGTCTTGGTCACGGCAGCGGGGCGCATGCACCGGATGAGTACTACGTAATCGAGTCGTCGAATCCGAAGGTTCAGGGAATGGACGGCGCGACGATGTCGTATGTCGAATATCTCTACCAGATGGCGAAGGAGTAACGCTTCAGAAGCGGTGCGAAAGGAAATCGCCAGCGTGGTCTGAGTTCGCGGCGACGAGTTTGTTTGGCAGAGGATTAATCGGTGCCGGGAGATTTGGTCGCGATGTTGAATAATCAGCGCGACTATTCTCGAAATTATCGGACATTTTTCGCGACGAAAAAAAATTGCGCGAGCTGGAAAAAAAGGTTGCGCAGGGCTGGGATCGCCTGCATAGGTCGCACTTCGTGCGACGTGTAATTTTCTCCCTTTTGGTGTGCAGCGCATTCTTCGCTGCGTCGTTAATCACGGTTCAGGCGGCTGGTTTACACCCGTCAAAGTCGAAGTTTTATTACAAAGACAAGACCGGAAAAACGACCGCAGCGCGGATCATTTATCATTATCGTCGAGTGCAGATCGTGCATCCGTTGGCGCGGGTCGATTCACGTATCGATCCCAAATTACTGCGCGCGGCGAGTATCGCCGACGAACGCGCTCATGCCCATTCGAAAGCGCGTTGCTGGCATTACGTCAAAGAAGCATTGGTTGCGGCTGGCGCGGTCAGCTCGTATCCGAAAACAGCATATGCGTATCAGGCTGGTCAGGAGCTGGTGCACAGTTACGGATTCAGAAGGCTTTCCGTGCGCGATCCGTACGATGCACCGCTCGGCGCGGTAATTGTTTATTCGCACGGCAGAAGCGGAGCCGGCCATGTCGAGATCCGCACCAGGAACGGTTTCGTGAGCGATTATTCATCTAAGACTCGCTGCCGTTATCCGTTGCTCGCGGTTTACGGTAAGTTTTCTTCCTAAAAATTAGTTTAGAGCTTTTCCCTTGAAGGTTGCGTCGCCAAAGAATGCAGGCCCGTCAATCGTGGTGCGATTCAATGAGACATTCTGAAAACTGCCTCGCGGAAGTCGGCGAAACTCGCGAAATGAGCGTCCTATCTATCCAATTCCAAACTCGCATTCCGTGGTAGTTGATTTCATTGTTTAGAGATGGCCGACGCGCTCACGCCCATGATGCAGCAATACCAGCGGCTGCGAAAAAGCATTCCCGCGGACACGCTGCTGCTTTTCCGTCTCGGCGATTTTTACGAACTGTTTTTTGAAGATGCGAAGGAGGCGTCGGTGCTGCTCAACGTCGCCCTAACGAAGCGCAACGATGTTCCCATGTGCGGCGTGCCCTATCACGCGGCGCCCAATTACATCGCGAAGCTGATCAAGGCCGGCCGGCGTGTCGCGATCTGCGATCAAACGAGCGATCCGCAGCCGGGCAAGATCGTTTCACGCGAAATCACGCAAATCATCAGCGCCGGCACGGTGAGCGAATTGGATTTGCTGCAACCGAAGCAGGCCAATTATCTGGGCGCGATTTTTTCGCGGAGAAAATGTTTCGGCTTTGCCTATGCCGATCTCAGCACGGGAGAATTTCGCCTGACCGAACTCGCGAACAGCAGTGCGTTGCTGGACGAAATCGCGCGCGTTTCGCCGGCGGAGTTGCTCATCAGCGAAGAACAAGGCGAGCAATTTTCCGAGATCGAAGGCGCGCATGCCGTACGACAGTTACGCGTTTCTGCCGGAGCACGCGCGCTTTACTTTGTGCGAACATTTTAAGGTCAAATCGCTTGATGGTTTTGGGTGCGAGCAAATGACAGCAGCGGTCGGTGCGGCCGGAGCGATCGTCCATTATCTGAAGCATCAATTGCGGCGAAAGATCGATCATCTCGCTGCGTTGCGCTGCGACGCGCCGAGCGCAATACGTCGTCCTCGATGCCGCGACGCAAACGAACCTGGAATTGGTTGAGACGCGAAACGATCGTGGCGCGAGCTTGCTTGCCGTGCTGGATCGAACCGTCACGCCGATGGGCGGACGAAAACTGCGCGCGTGGATTTTGCGGCCACTGCGTGATCTGGCCGAACTGAATCGCCGGCAGCAAATGATCGCCGATTTGCTGCAAGAGTCGGACGTGCTCGCGATCGATTCGCGCCGATCATTAAAATCGATCCGCGATATCGAGCGCGCGGCGGGACGGTTGAGCCAGGCTTCGGGAAACGCGCGCGATCTGGTCGCGCTGAAAGTTTCATTGCAACAAATTCCGGAATTAAAAGCCGAGCTCCAAAAGCTGATTGAGCGGATCAATTTCGGAACAGGCAGGGACGGCTCTCCGAGCCGTCGTCAAATTCGTCGGACGTCGGAGAAGCGTCCCTGCCTGACGGAACGGCTGCAAAACAATATTCGCGAAATGCCGGAGCTGGCGGCGAGATTGAATGAAGCGCTGCTGGATGATCCGCCGCTCGCTTTGAAGGACGGCGGAATTTTTCGAGACGGTTTCAATCGCGATCTCGACGAGCTGCGTCAGGCTTCGCACGACGGCAAGAATTGGATCACGGCCTTGCAGGAGCGCGAGATTGAAAGCACCGGAATCAAGTCGCTCAAGGTCCGTTTCAATTCCGTCTTTGGTTATTTCATCGAGATCACGAAATCGAATCTGGCCAGCGTGCCCGCGCATTACACGCGCAAGCAAACGACCGTCGGCGGCGAACGGTTTATCACGCCCGAACTCAAGGAAATGGAAGCGAAGATCCTCGGTGCGGACGAACGGGCGCGACATCTTGAGTTTCAACTTTTCCAAACGTTGCGCGAAGAAACGCTGCGAGATCTGGGCCCATTACAACAAACCGCTGCCGCGCTTGCGACGCTCGATGCGATTTGCGCGCTCGCAGAAACGGCGCGGCTTTTTCATTACTGCCGACCGGCCCTGAGTGAATCATTGCGGTTGATAATAAAAGACGGCCGTCATCCCGTGCTCGATCAAAATCTGGCGGAGGAGAAATTTGTGCCTAACGACACGGAGCTGGATGGCGAAAAGAGGAGGCTCGGGATTATTACCGGGCCGAACATGGCGGGAAAATCGACTTACATTCGTCAGGTCGCCCTGATTGTTCTGATTGCGCAGATCGGAAGTTTCGTGCCGGCGGCGAGCGCGGAAATCGGTTTGGTCGATCGCATTTTCACGCGCGTCGGTGCGAACGACGATCTCGCGCGCGGGCAATCGACGTTCATGGTCGAGATGAACGAGACGGCGAACATTGTAAACAACGCGACCGAGCGCAGTCTGATCATTCTGGACGAAATCGGGCGCGGGACTTCGACCTTCGACGGGCTTTCCATCGCGTGGAGCGTGGCGGAATTTCTGCACGACAAAATCAAGGCACGCGCGCTTTTCGCCACGCACTATCACGAGCTGACAAAACTGGCGGAGGAACGCAGCGGCGTTTTCAATTTCAACGTCGCGGTGCGCGAATGGAACGAGCAGATTATTTTCCTGCGCAAAATCGTGCCGGGCGGCGCGGACAAGAGTTACGGGATTCAGGTTGCGCGGCTGGCTGGTTTGCCGAAAGAAATTTTGGAACGAGCCAAAAATATTCTCGCGCATTTGGAAAAACCAAACGGCGCAACAGAAGCGCCGGCCAAAACAAAAAAGGGCCGCGTGAAGAAATAGCCAGGGAAGGCGAGAAGCCGCAGTTGGAATTGTTGTAGGCGATGCCGATCAAGACCGAAAAAGATTTGAGTGAAACGCAGCGCAATCACTGGCTGAAAGCGGTGGCTGCAATCGAGCTGCGGAATTTTGGTTATGCCATTTCGCTGCTGCAGGGAATTCTCAAGCAGGAACCGGAATTCCTGACCGGCCGGCAGTTGTTGCGTCGTGCGGAAGTGACAAAAAACAAGGCGGCCAAGAAAAGCTTCTTCAATATTTCGAGCGCGCCGCTCGCGGTGATGAAGGCGCAGCGGGAAATTAAGAAAGATCCGAAACGCGCGGTGGAGATGAGCGAAAAAGTGCTGGAAGAAGAACCGTATCATCGCCAGGCAAATTTGGTTTTGAAAGAAGCGGCGGTCGCGGCGGGTTGGCCGGAGATCGGAGTTTTCGCGCTTCGCACTTTGCTCGAAGAGAATCCGCGCGATGTAAAGATTTTGCACGAACTGGGGCGGCTTCACCACGATCTGGATCAAAGCGAGCAGGAGGTGGAAGTTTACAATCGCATCACGGAAATCGATCCGCTGGATGCGGAGGCGTTGCGTTTGGGCAAGGACGCTTCGGCGCGCGCTTCGATGACGAGTGGCGGTTGGACGCAGGCCGAAAGTTATCGCGACTTAATTAAGGACAAAGATTTGGCGGTTTCGCTGGAGCAGCAAAATCGAATGGCGCTGAGCGGCGAGTCGCTCGATCAGCAATTGGCCGAAACGTATGCTCGACATCAAGCCGAGCCGCAAAGTGTCGATTACGCGCGTAAACTCGGCGCGCTCTACGAGCAGAAGGAGGATTTCGAAAGTGCGATGGCCTGGTATCAGTATGCCGCTGACCTAACGAACAAAAGCGATGCCGGACTGGTGCGAAAGGTTTCCGATTTGAGCATGAAACGTTCGGAGCAGGAGATCGCGGCGCACGAGGAATTTTTGGCCACGCACGCGCCGTCAGATGAATTTTATGCTGAAAAACAGAGGGCGCTCGAGGCGGCGAAAAAGAAACGCGCGGGGATTTTGATCGAAGACGCGCGCAAGCGAGTCGATCGGAATCCCACGGATCTGCAACTGCGTTTTGAATTGGGCGAGCATCTTTTGAATGCGGGCGAATTCAAGGAAGCGCTTCCGCAATTGCAGCGTGCGCGGCAAAATCCCAACGCACGCTTGAAAGCGATGAATCTGCTCGGGCGCGCGTATCGCGAGCTCGGCATGCTCGATTTGGCGGCGAAACAATTCGAGGAAGCAGCGAAAGAAATTTTGGGAATGGACGCGATGAAGAAGGAGATCGTTTACAATCTCGGTCTGGTTTACGCGCAAACAGGGGAGACGGAGAAATCGATCGTCTGCATGAAACAGATTTACGAGGCGGATTACGGTTACAAGGACGTCGCCGAGCGCGTGGAGAGTTCTTACGCCAAAGATGCGCCACCAGCGCAACGCGGGCGATGAATCGGATCGCAGCAAAGTTGCGAATTATCACATCCACGCGCCGCGGAATTTGCGAATTTTAGTTGCCGCGCATTGGCAGCGGCAGGTAACTTGACTAAACCATTCCTATGAACCTAAATTCGATATCATTTTTAAAGTTGGCGGCGATTACGGCGGCAGGCTCTCTCGGTTTTGTTGCGAACATTGGAGCGCAGGTGGAGAACACGTCCGTTTCGGACAATCCGCATCTGCGTGCCCGAATGGCTCCGGCCAAAGCACCGACGACAAAGTTAAGTGACAAAGACAGAAACTTTCTTCAGCTAGCGGCCAACGCTGGAGTCGGCGCAGTCGCCGACGGCGAACAAGCCCAAAGGCTGGGCCAAAGTGCAGAGGTGAAGAAAATTGGCGCTCGTATGGTCGCCGATCATTCCAGAGCGGACAGCGAGCTAAAAGCCCTCGCGAAAAAGAAGGGGCTTAGCATGGACATGAGCAAGGGCAAACCGCGGAATTTCCCTAAGGCGAGTTTTGATCATCAGTATTTGTACAATCTGGAGGAGGATCACAAAGCAGACATAAAGACGTTTGAGCAGGAAGCTAAATCGGGGGATGACGCCGACATCAAGGCATGGGCTGCGAAAACGTTGCCGGTTCTGAAGACGCATCTCGCGTTGGTTAAGGATGCCAGAAAAAAGGTGAAATAACCTTAGAGAGAAGATTTCTCTCCAGGGCGGCACGTTTGAAAAGGCGTGCCGCCTTTTCTTATGGATCTTGTTCGATCGAGGTTCGAGACGTTACGCGAAGTCGCATCTCGAGAACGAAGTCGTCTGCTCCCTCGTAAGGCTGAATCGACGGCAGATACAGTTGCGGGTCGATGCCGGTTATTTTCAGCAGCAAATGATTTGGATGCTGCAATCGTTCCACATCTCCCGCGAGCGCGACGTTGTCGAACTGCGCGCGATCAGTCGCATGGAAAACAGTTTCCGAACCGCGCGTGAGGCGCAGGGAAGTGATTTCGAGAATTGTGAGCGGACTAACGAAATCAATGCGAAGCGGCGCCGCGCCGGCATCCTTAGGGAGCGGAATGGATAGATCCTTCCAACCATCATGACCAATGCGCGCGTTTACGGAATCTTCCTCGCGGTGGACGCCGTCAACCGTGTGAAAGACCTGGATCACGGTTTGTTGCCGAAAAGGCAGATCGCGCACAGAACCGTCGCGCCATTGCCGTTTTGATTTTTCCTCGAGCGCGTGGTGGCGAGCGCGATAATAATCCAGCAGAATCTCCGCGCTCCTCATTCCGGCCCGAGAAAAGAATCTCGAAGAGTTCCGGCAACGGCTCGTTAGGCTGCTTCTGCCATATTCCAAGACCGGGGCCATCATCGAACGTCCAGGAACGGCCACGCTCTCTCAATTCAGCCCACACTTTCCAGACGCCGAAGCCGCGGTTTCGCACCGCGACATCGTGCATGAGCAGAAGAGCGCCGGGTCGAAGTTTCGGCAGCCAGATTTGCAGATCGTGACGGATGGCTTCTTCAGAATGCAAGCCATCGAGATGAAGCACATCGATACTGGCGTCGGAAAATTTATCCGCTGCTGCGTCAAAGGTGCAGCGCATGAGAGTCGAAAAGGTTTCGTAATTCGCGCGATTGTGCGCGGCGACCTGCGTGAACGTGGTTTCATCATATTGCCCCGCCTGTTCGTCGCCCTGCCAGGTGTCGATCGCAAAACAGCGCGTCCCGGTTTTTTGTTCGGCAGCTGATTGACAGAAAGCAAAATAACTTTCTCCCTGATCTACGCCCAGCTCGACCAGGAGTTTTGGTCGCAGCAGAGCCACAAGGTCATAAGCAAAATGCAGGTGCGCGGTCCAAGCTCCGACGCCGTAAATTTGAGGCGCGAATTGGCGCGAAGGCAAAGCGTCCACGATCGCTCGCATTGCGGCTGACCATACGCGCGTAGTGGCGAAAAGTCAGTGCGCGCTTGCTCCAGCAGTAATCGTCGGCAACTTCGTTCCCACAATGGCTGGAACTGCACGATCCGATGTAGACGAGGATCGTTATCCATCGGTAAAGCGACGCATCTTGTTCGTTTCGCATGAAATGACATTGAGCGGTGCGCCGATTTTGCTCGCGCATCTTGTTGGATGGCTCAAAGCCTACGGCTGGGAAACGGTGGTCGCGGCGCCGGAAGATGGCCCGGCTGCGGAAATATTTCGCAATTACGACGTCGAACTTCGCTTCGAACCTGAGCTTCTGACCGATCCAAATCACGCGGCCTTGCGTTCGATGATTTTGCCCTTCGATCTTGTCGTCGCGAATACGATTGCCGCCTATCGCGCGGTGCAGGCGGCACAATTGGAACATGCGCCGGTGCTTTGGTATTTGCACGAGTCGCTTGTTGCGCTGCAATTGATGGAGCAGATCCCCGAACTTCGTCCTGCGCTCGCGGCGGTGGACGCGCTTGTTACCCCGACAGAAGCGGCAGCGGCGATTTACCGTCCCTTTACGAATCGGCCGATTCACGTCGTGCCGCACGGGTATCCCGAAGTGAAGGGCGCACCGTCGCTACCTGGGCGTCCATTCACCTTTGTCACTATCGCAACGTACGAAACTCGCAAAGGTCAGGACGTTTTGCTCGAAGCGATTCGGGAACTTCATCCTGATCTGCGCTGGCGCGCATCGTTTCAAATGGCCGGACGCACACTGGAGAAACCGTTTCGCGACGCGCTGCGAGAAAAAAGCGAATCGATTCCGAACGTGCAACTTCTCGGCCCGCAAACTCATGAAGAGGCGATCGGCCTAATGAATAGCGCGGATGTGCTCGTCTGCGCGTCGCGTGACGAAACGATGCCCATCGTCCTGCTCGAAGCCATGAGTCTCGGCAAAGCAATTATCTGCACCGAAGTGGGCGGCGTGCGCGAATGGCTGCACGATGACGTCAATGCTTTGCTTGTTCCGCCGCAAGATCCCCGCGCCATGGCGATCGCACTGGCGCGATGCATTGGCGATCGTGACTTGGTTCGTCGACTTGGGGAGGCGGCGAGGCAAACATTCGCGAAACATTTTCAACTCGATGTTTTTGGCGAGCGCTTTGCCAAGGTCGCGGCGGGAACAATTGCGACTGCGCGCACCAAAGGCACGCCCGGAAATTATGCGGAGTGGGTGGAACTTTACGAAACACTCGGGCCGGCCGATCGCGTGGCATTGCGTCGAGAACTCGACTCGTTAGGCAAACGGCCGCTGATATCCATTCTTCTGCCGGTCTACAATCCCGATCTCGATCTTCTCCGTGCCGCAGTCGATTCGGTGAAGCAGCAAATTTACGACGAGTGGGAATTGTGTATCGCCGATGACGCTTCGACCGATCCGCGCGTGCGCCCGTTTCTGCGGAGAGCTGGCCGGGGGCGACCAACGCATTCGATTAACGCTGCGGGAAAAAAACGGACACATGGCCGCCTGTTCAAATTCGGCGTTCGATCTGGCGACGGGCGATTGGTGCGCCTTGCTCGATCAGGACGACATGCTGGCCGAGCACGCGCTCGCGAAAATCGCGCTCGAGATTGAAAGCCATCCCGATGCCGGGCTGATTTATTCGGATGAAGACAAGATCGATCTCGCCGGCAATCGTTCGAATCCGTTTTTCAAAATGGATTGGAATCCTGAACTTTTTTTAGGGCAAAATTACATCGGACATCTCGGGGTTTACCGCACCGACATTTTGCGCGCGATCGGCGGATTCCGGGAAGGATTTGAAGGTTCGCAGGATTACGATCTCGCTTTGCGTTGTATTGAGCGATTGGAACCGGATCAGATCCGGCACATTCCGCGAGTTCTTTACCATTGGCGCATGGTCTCGGGCAGTCTGGCTGAGAAACGGGATGCGAAACCATATGCCAAGGAAGCGGCGCGTCTCGCTATTGGCGATCATCTAAAGCGCGTCGGAATTGCGGCTCGAGCGGAAGCTTGTCCGGAAAATATCGAATCACATCGTGTGATCTATGATTTGCCGGATCCGGCGCCGCGCGTGGATATCATCATCGATGGTGATGGCAGCGTTGATCCGAAGAAGTGCATCGAGAGCATTCGCGAAAGGACGAACTATCCCAGTTACGAGATCGCGATTGCGACTGAGCTACGAATGCTCAACGAGCTGGCAATGGCTTCCAACGCTGACATCGTTCTCTTTCTGCACGCCGATACTGAAGTAACCGACGGGGACTGGTTGCGAGAAATGGCAAGTCAGGCGGCCCGGTCCGAAGTGGGTGTGGTGGGCGCGCGGTTGTGGTATCCAGACAACACGTTGCAACACTCCGGTTACATTCTCGGCCTGGGCGGAGTTGCGGGGCTGCCGCACCGCACGTGTCCACGCGGCCATGCCGGCTTTTTCAATCGAACCTATCTGCAGC
The DNA here is from genome assembly GCA_963758535.1 of uncultured Verrucomicrobiae bacterium. Taxonomy (GTDB): domain Bacteria; phylum Verrucomicrobiota; class Verrucomicrobiia; order Chthoniobacterales; family UBA10450; genus JBBQFI01. Next base: position 13,088 of record CAVWVT010000011.1, read on the forward strand.
GCAATTGTTCCGCGGTGAGTGCGGCTTGTTTGATCACGCGCACAGCGGTTTTTCGAGAGCTCGGCGGATTCGATACCAAAAAGCTAACGAGTAATTACCATGACGTCGATTATTGCCTGCGGGCACAAGAGCATGGTCTACAGGTAATCTGGACGCCATACGCGAATCTTGTTCATTACGAGATCGGTTCGCATGAGAAGTTAGAGAACCCGGGACAGGACAACATCTACCAGCGCGACACGGCCTATATGCAGGAACGGTGGAGCGAGGAACTGCGTGAGGATCCATTTTACAGCCCCAATCTTTCGCTTGTACCTCCCGGGTTTGAACTAGCCTTTCCGCCGCGCTGGTTCTTAAAAGATGGATGACGAGACTTACGGCTGTCCTTTTACGATCTCTTCGCGCAGCACGCCGAACAGCGTTTCCCGCGGCTCAAATCGCGCGACCAAATCGCCGTAGCGACGTAGAAACTCTTCAACTAATTCCGATTCGAACACATTGGTCACGTTAATCATCGATTGATCGTGGTGGCGATAAAGACAGAGAATATTCGGGACAAAGGCGACATCATAATTGCTCTGCGCGAAGTGTAGCCACATGTCGTAATCCTCCCAACCGAACCAGGCAATCTGGCTTAAGTAATTGTCGTATCCTCCCAGTTGAAGCAACGTTTCACGTCGAAACATCGCCATGGCATCTATATAAGGTTGCTGAACGAGAATCTGCGGGTCCCAATCGTAATAAGAAAGAAGGCCGACGCGGTTCGATGGAGTTCCGCGAAAACGACAAAGTAAACTATAAGCCGCGGCGTAATTGTTGCGATCGATAACATCGAGTAACTGGGCGAAACATCCAGGAAAGACGAGGTTGTCAGCGTCCATCATGAAGACATAAGGAGCGCGCGCCACGGTGGTCCCAACATTACGAGCATCAGCCAGGCCGGTATTAAGATATTTGGAGACGATACGAATCGGGAGTTTACTGGATTTCTGATGACTGCGAGCGTTCGCGAGCGAATTGTCAGTCGATGCATCGTTAACAATAACTACTTCGGCCGGAACGAGGAGTTGTTCGGCGGCCTTCTCGATACTCTTCAGGCAATCGCGAATGTAATCCGCGTAGTTATATAGTGTGACGACGATGGACAGCTTGGGCGTGGCCGACTGGGGGTAGGTCGCGTTATCGAACAGGTCCCATATCTGTTCTTCTTTCGCGCGTCGTCGTTCCTGGTCGAGCCATCTTTCTCTGTACGCTTCTCGCCGGTCGATGACGACGGATCGCGAGGGAATTTCAGGTTCGGCGGCGGAACTGGGGATTGGAGCTTGTTTTGTGCGAAGCAGATTCTTCAGATCAGCCATTACAGCATTCTTAAGCTGCTGAGATCGTCGGTTGCGAAAGTTCTTCGCTAAAAGTCTTCGGGCGACGGCAACGGCCTGGCGTCCATCCGACACATGCTCAGAGGAACAGAAGATGTTGCGGGATCCGATTCGAGTTCGATTAGGAAATCCCGGCATGTTTGGGCCTGGCGGTGATGTGTACGGACAAAGTCGCATCCCGCCTTGGCAATAGCTTCGGCTTCCATCGGATGAGCCAGGTAGTATTCGCAGCAGGCGATCAGATCTTCGCGGTCCGCCATAACGAAATGTTTGCCGGGAACGAGATCGCCGTATCCCTCGGAGGTTTCCGTGATGAAACAACACTGGTTGGCTAATCCGACTAATGCGCGATGCCATTCAAAATACTTTTGCTCCGAGTAATGGATATTGAGTAACAATCTACTTTGGCTCAGTAGCTCATTGCGACGTTCTTCGCTGAGGTAACTCCTGGTTATCCTGGTTTTGGCAAAACCAAGAGGAACAAAGCGGATATGGCAGCGATGATCGGCAAAGAATGGCGCGTGTTCGGCGAAAAATTCGTCGCGTCGTGAGGTCATAACGCCGAGAAATGTTATCTCGGTTTGCCTTTGAGGATGTGGCGTGATGTTCGGCGCCGCGAGCATCTCATGATAACCAAGACGCAAGTGATAGCTTTCTATGCCGCGCGCCTGGTAAGCAGCTACACCGAGCAGTTGAGATCGGCGACCGCGCGAGCTCGTTCAGCCCAGGGGAGGTTGTTATGAAACCATCCTGTGTCCGGTTGCTCCGTGCAAAATAAAACGACATTTTTGGTAAGCGCGTGAGCTTCTTCCAGCGAAACCGTTTCTGTTAGAAACAGGTTATAATATTCATGCGGTGTGACGATAACTTGTAACGTGTCCGGTTCGGGATGCTTAACAGGAAGCTGATCAAGCAGTAGCTGTGAGGTACATCCAAGCTCGCGAAAACCCGCCGTTATTAATTGGCCTATCTCAAGAATAAAGAGATTGGACTTTGTTGTAGCAAAGAGATCGACCCGCTTGGTTTTGATTACTTCCGAGGAACGTTTCGGTGACGAGGCACCCGGCATTAAGTCCTCGCTTGTTGCAGTAACTTATCCTTGGCGGCATGACGTCGCTGGAGACTGGCGGCGAGCAATTCGTGAAGATTGTGGAAACCAAGCTTGCCGACGAAGGAAAGCGGGTAGGCAGAAATGACCGCGGTGTGGAATGTCCGCCAAATGCGGTCTTCTTCCCTTACTTGCAGAGTCAGATGGTTGCGGCCCAACCTGGGTCGAAGTTCGAGCAGGAATCCGCTTCTCCTTGCGTCCGGCAGATCAGGGAATGCGGCGCCTACCTCGGGACGAGTCCGCTTCCGACGCGCCGTAAAAATTTGTCGACGACCAAGCGGTCGCTTCACGACAGCGCGGATGCCTGTGATAGGTTTGCCGGTCAGGTGCAGCAGCCATCCACTTATATCGTAGTGCTCGCCGAAGATGCGAGATTCGATGGGGGCGTCAAAACGGAACAAGTAATCGCCAACGCTTATCGCCAGACGGAGGCGTATCGCTCATGACGTAGTGAACTCTATTGCGCGCTTTCCCACGGCTTTTGCAATCGGGGAGGGAAGGCCAGCGAAAAGAGTTCCTCGCCAAGCGAAAGATTGGGATTGTAGTAGGGATCAGTGAGTAGAGCTTCGCTCCACGTATCTTTCATATATTGAATCTCCGCGGTGAAGCGCTCGTGTTTCCTGACGGTGTCTTCCAAACCGCGGCTGGCGGATTCATTGTGATGAAACTCGGCATACGGTGTGTAAACGATTCGGTAACCGCGTTGCCGTAATCGAAGGCAGAAATCCACATCGTTGAATGCAACTTTCAAGTTTTCCTCATCGAATCCACCTGCCTCAAGATAGGCGCTTCGCCTAACGAGCATACAGGCTGCCGTTACGGCGGAAAGTTCCTGGGCAAGAATGGCACGGCAAAAGTAACCGTGATTGTCGCGTGGCAGCCCTTTGTGCGCATGCTTGGCTACGCCTCCTCCTCCCAGAATCACGCCGGCATGTTGAATCGTGTCGTCGGGGTAAAGCAGCCGTGCGCCTATTGCGCCTACCTTTGGCTGAATTCCCTGACTAACCATTTCGTCGAGCCAATCCGGATTGATAACTGTCAGATCGTTATTGAGCAGAGCGACGAATTCGGCATCCGTCTGGCTAACGCCGAGGTTGTTTAACCGCCCGTAGTTAAATTCCTGCTTGTCGCGGAGAATGCGAATTTGCGGATTGCCTTCGAGTTCGGACAGGTATTCGAGGGCGCCGGCTTCCTGAGAGCCGTTATCAATCAGAATAATGTCGAACGGCGAATAGGTCGTCTTTTCGAGCAGACTCTCGATGCATGGCCGCAGAAACTCGACCATGTCTCGCGTGGGGATAATGATCGAAACCTTTGGTTTTTCGTCAGGTAACTTGTAGCGAACACGTCGGAAATCTTCGTCGCCGGATGGCAGCACTTCGCTCGCGATACCTTGCCGATCCAGATGTTCCTGCACTGCCTTAATTGCGGCGTTGCGGGCGTTTGGCTTGGCGCCGTAGTTCAGAGCAGCACTCTGCGCTGACATGCGCCAGTGATAAAGAACACGCGGGATGTGTCGAATTTCGTCTGGTTTGATTTTCTCGACGCACCGCAAAACGAGATCGTAATCCTGCGAGCCTTCAAACCCGGAGCGGAAGCCGAGTTCTTTCACAAGCTCCGCTTCGAAAACGCCGAGATGCGAAAAGAAATTCTGAGCAAGGAATAATTGCCAATTCCAGTCGGATTTGAAATGAGCATTCGTCCGCTCATTCATGAGATTGAGCTTGTCTTCGTCGCTGTAAATTAGTCGCGCATCGGGATGCTGATTGATTTCGTGCGCGACAAAATAAAGGGCGCTGGGCACGAGTTCATCGTCATGGTCCAGCAGCGCAATGAAATCCCCTGTCGCAAGACGCAGCGCGTCGTTCGAGGTCGCGGCGATGCCGCCGTTTTCGTGGCGGAATTGAACCTTGATGCGCGAGTCTTGCTTCTCGTATCGGGAAAGAATCGATCGCACGTGCGGTTCGCTCGAGGCGTCGTCCACGATGCATAGTTCCCATTCCGGATAAAGTTGGTCGCGAACGGATTCGATCGCGCGCCGGAGATGATCGGCGGAGGGATTATAAACCGGCATCAGAATGGAAATGCGCGGTCGCTTTACGAAACGGTTGATGTGCGCCCTGATTTTGCGGCGATCCGCCATATGCAAGGTGTCATAGCGTTTGATCCACGCCGCATAGTCGCCAATCGGCCAGAGTCCTTCGTCGCGAATCGCGCGCAAATTGATCAACGGCGAGCGAACCTTCCGCGAAAATATTTCCTTCCACGATCCGTCTGCGTTGCGCGCCTCAAAGCGCAATTGGTTAGGTATGAGTGGCACCTCTACCGCAACGTCGAATCCGCTTTTGAATGTGGTTGGTCGATCGCCAAAGTTAGCGGCGACATCGGCGCGGAATAAACCGAAGTTGCCAGGAAATTCGCGCTTTCCTACACGCGCCCGTATCCCTTCGATCGTCTCGCCATTTTTTGCAAAGCACCAACCGGAAATGCGAAATCGCCGCGGCAGCTTTTTCCAGTCATGCGGTTGATCGAGCCAGCACACGTAACCGCGATCGAGTCCTTCGTACCGGCTGGTGGCCAAATCGGGAGGCGACGTTCTCGCCTTTTGGCCGGAAGATGGGATGGAAATGTTCTGTTGAAAAAACGTGCGGAATTTTCCCTTGGGATCTTTCGCTTCAAGCTTTAGCTCAAAGGTCGAGCCGCATCGCGCTGGGATGACAATAGAAAGGCCGCTAAACGCCGCGTGCGGAAACGCGGGAAATGCAACGCCAACATCCGGCCGCGGAATGCCGTATTGACCATCCCAGTTTTTGCCGTCGACCACCGCCCGCACGTATTGGATTTCGCCCGCAAGAAAAAATAGCCAACCCTCTATCCGCAACGTTCCGGTAGCCGCGACCTCGTCAACGGCGATGCGCAGCCATGTGTGAAATTTGGAATTTGATACAGCATGTTGGAGCGCCGTCTCTTTCGTCGCATTCACAGACTATTTTGCCTCCAAGGCGGTCGGCTTTCGCGCGACTAATTCAAATCCGGCCGCGACGCGCTGTTGCAGGTGCTGCGGGAGGTTTTGCAAAAGATCGAAGCCGGGCGGCGGCTCGTCCCTATGCTCCCAAAAGTGCGCCCATTGGCCGAGCGATGTCTGACCGATCAATTTCTTGTTCTCTCCTGAAGGATCCGCTTCGCGCACGGTTTCGAGGAGATTCGCCATGAGGAAAGCAAGCATGTAGGCCGGAGAAAAATTGCCGCTGACATGACAGCGCTCGATCTCAAATTGCCTAAACCATTCGCGCACGCCGTAAGCGGTGGCGTTGTAGAAATGCGCCGGCTCTTCGTGAAGAGGTTGCAGGAAAGCGGTGTGAATAGCGACAGAACCGGATGGTTTGAGGACCCGAAAGATTTCGGCTGATGCGCGTCTTTGGATCGCGCAGGTGCTCGAAAACATTGAAGGCAAAAACGCGATCGAAGACCTGATCGCGAAAAGGTAAATGATGCGCATCGCCGACAACATCTGTGTGGCGAAAAATTTTGTGCTCAAACTCAACGCAATTTGTGAATCGCGTCAGCCGAAGCGCCAGCGCCGATGTTCAGGACAAGCTCCTTTCCCTCGCGCAAAATCGTTTCATACTCAGCGCCCATGGGATGGCTGTTATGTTCGGGCGGAACGATCTCAATGTCTCCGGAGCGAAAAAGGGCAACGCCATTTTGAACACGAAAAGATCGCCCGCAGCCGCGACAGTCTAACTGGTCGCCTCGCAGAACAAGATCGCCGTGACAATTTGGACAAGCGATTATGGACAACAGACGTGCGTTCACCTTTCGAAAGATTGCGCGAGCAATCTCGTCACGTCCATCGCAAGATCAGCGGTGACAGCCGCCTCCTAAATCACAAGCATCGTGTCAAAAACTCCAATCACGCCCGTCATTCGCGGACACATTGATTTGTTTCGATCGCGCGAGCATAACGAGGCGCAACTGGACGGTTGGATCTTTCGTGACGACACGCCAATAGAAAGAATCGACGTAGCTTTGCAGGGAGCGCCCTGGATTTCAGGTGTCCGATTGCATGAGCGTCCCGATGTGGAAGCAGCGTTTGCGCCGGTGATTGGATCGCGTCCCCATGTCGTTGCAAGTGGGTTTGGTGTATTGGCCCCGCTACCGACAGGTGTGGAAGCGAGCCCGAAAACCATTGTGGAGATTACGCCTTATACGCCGGCAGGATTGCGACTTGATTCCTTTCGGACGCATTTCTTTTCGCTAGAGGAAGAGCTGAAAGAGCGGCCGCAGCCGCCGCCGGAACTGCAAGACAGGGTAGGCGGAACCAAGGATTTTGTTTCCGTCGGGGCTCATGCTGCCAGTCTGATTTTAACTTACGTCGGGAAATACAAATCAATTTCCGACGCGAAAAGAATTCTGGATTGGGGCTGCGGCTGCGCACGAGTGATTACACAAATGGCGAAATTCGTCTCGTCTGAGCATCTCTATGGATGCGATATCGATTCGGCCGCAATTGAGTGGGACAAAGAAAATATCCCAGGCCCGACCTTCACACGGGTAGAACCGTATCCTCCGACAACTTACGGAGACGATTTTTTCGACATCGTTTACGGAATCTCCGTAATGACCCATCTCGACGAGCGCGCTCAATTGGAATGGTTGAGTGAGCTGAAAAGAATTACATGTCCCGGCGCAATCCTCGCGCTGTCGATCATGGGCGAAAAACTGCGACTCACGAATATGCCGGCTTCATTGGCGCAGACATTTGCTGAGAAAGGCTTCGCTTCGTTTGTGCCAAACTATTCTGATATGCTGACGGAATTCTCGCACCGCGGATATTATCAGGAAGCGTATCACACGCTTGATTACGTCGAGGAGACATGGGGGCGTTACTTTGATGTTCTGGAATACGTGGAGACAAAGTTTCAGGACATCGTCGTTCTGAGAGCGAGTTGATTGGGAATTGTGGACGACCGATGATGTCGCGCGGACCGAGTCGATTACGCGTCGCTTCCTTCGATCTCACACTTCTCGGGAAAGAGCGGGCTGCAGATTCGATATTGGAAAAAGGTTTCCCACGTCCCGTCCGTCGAACGGGCTTCGAGGAAAAGGGTCACGCGTCTGCGAGGAACAACGACATCGAGCGTAAAGCCGCAACCCAGCGCGCTTGCTCGCCCTACGGCTTTGGCAACATCGGGCCGGCTTATCCCATAATGCGCCGGGAAAATTCTTTTGCCGATTCGTCCACGGAGTTCTGTGATCGACTCGCCCGACATCGCGACACACCAGCCCGAAATGCGCTGGTAGCGAATCTTCTTTGACCAATCGCTCGGTCGATCCAGCCAGAATCGAAAACGCGATTTTCTTGTTGTTCCGGGGACGAGAAATTCGACATCCGGTGGCGCAAATAACTGCTCCGGTTTTGCGGTCTTTGATCGGCCGGGAATCGCATGACTGAAGAATTGCTGCCATTCACCTTCTTTGTTCCGGACTTCAAATTTCAAATCAACGGCGTGTTTTGGAACCGGAATCGCAATGGAAAAGCCGCTGCTTTCTGCGTTTGGAGTATCTGGGAGATATGCCGCGACATCGACTCGTTCGATGCCGTAATTCGCGGGGAATTCGAGCGAGCCTGCACGCGCGCGAATGGCCTGGATCTTCGCGCCGGTTCGATCGACACACCACCCGGCCACATAGAGCATGCGTCTTGGTTCCGTCCACGTAGTCGGATGATCGAAAGAAAATCCGTAGCGCATGGGCGCATTGAGTTCGTCCCAATGCGCATGGTCATCGATGCCGGCGATGGCCGATCCGTTGGTCGTTGTGAAAAATACCTGCTGCCAGTCTCCCTTTGCGTCGGCCGCATCAAAAGCGAGTCGAGCCGGTCGTTTAGGAACTTTCAGATCGAGGACAAAACCACAGGGCGCGCAGGCCTGTGCGCCGCTGAAATATTTTGCAATCTCGGGACGCTCGCGATCCAAAGGTGCCTCAACAATTTCCGGATTGCGGGCGCGAATCGCCGTAAGCGATGTCCCGTCCCTGGCAACACACCAGCCCGAAATGCGCAGAGTCCGCGTGCTTTTGTTCCATACCGGCCGCGGATCGAGGCGGAAGAAGAATTTTTTCGAGTGCTTCAAAATCGGTCCGCTTCTGAATGTTCGATAACCGTTCAATGCCGGCCGTCAAACTGAGTGCCGTCGTTTTCTGATAGGAGTGGCGGTTTGCGTGGAGCGAGTTCGGCTATGAAGGAGGGTCCAGTCGCGGTGTGCCTTCTGCTCAAAGAAAGATCTGTCTCTCACAGCAGTTTAGAACTTTGATTTTAGCCTCATTGATTTAATCCTGACCACCATGCGCCGAACAAAAATCATCTGCACGCTCGGGCCGGCGACGGAAAAGATGGAGACTCTGCGAGCGCTGATCCGCGCGGGGGCGGATGTCTTTCGGTTCAACATGAGCCACGCGCAGCATGGTTGGGTCCGTGAGGTCGTTAGGCGAATTCGAAGTCTCGAGCGCGAAACGAAGCGGCCGCTTGCCGTTTTACTCGATACGCAAGGACCGGCGATCCGCACCGGCGCCGTGAGCGACGATATCAAATTAAAGCCGGGCGATATTATCGAGCTGAGACTGCAAGGCGCTCCGCCAAAAGAAGAATATTCGGTGGACGTAAACTACAACGGCCTGACCCGGGATGTCAGCGTTGGCGATACCGTGTTGGTCGATAGCGGGGTGATTCAGTTGGTCGTGGTCGATAAGAATCGGAAGCGCGTTCGCTGCAAGGTCGTCATCGGCGGAATCCTGCGTTCGCATCGGCATATCAATCTGCCGGGTGTGCACGTGAAGCTTCCCGCGCTTACGAAAAAAGATCTGCACGATATCGATCTTGCCGTTGAGGTTGGCGCCGATTTCGTCGCTTTAAGTTTCGCGCGGCGAAAGAGCGACATCGATGAACTGCATCGCGTGCTCGCGAAGAAGAAAAGCAAGGCGCTTGTGATTGCGAAAATCGAAGAGCAATCCGCTGTGAAGCAAATCGCGGAAATGATTGAAGCGGCGGACGCAATCATGGTCGCGCGCGGAGATCTCGGAATTGAAATTCCGATGGAAGAGCTGCCGATCATTCAGCGCCGCATCGTGAAGAGCTGCATCCGTTTGGGCAAACCGGTCATCGTGGCGACGCACATGCTCGAATCGATGATTGAAAATCCGGTGCCGACGCGCGCGGAAATTACCGACATTGCCAACGCCGTCTTCGAGCAGGCCGATGCGATCATGCTCAGCGCGGAAACGACGGTGGGACGTTATCCGGTCGAATGCGTAAAGATTTTTGATCGCGTCGCGCGGCGGATCGAACGGAGCGGCGGCGCCGGTTTTGCGAAGGATGCAATTCTGGAGGATGCGCGACAAAAGACGGTCGCGTCTGCCGTCGTGCTGGCGAACTCACTCGCAAACGCGAAGCTGATTGCTTTTACAAATCAGGGCACGCGACCGCGCAATATCTCAAATATGCGCCCGGAACATGCGCCGATCTTTGCGTTTACGCCGACAGAAGAAGTGTGTCGGCAGCTTGTTTTATCGTGGGGCGTTTATCCGATTCGTCTTGAGTTCGCGAGCGAGCCGAACGCGACCATCGCGCGCGCAGAAAAATTTTTGCGCGAGGCTCGTTTGACTCACAAGAATGACAATCTGGTGATCATCAGCGATGCGCATGCTGAAGGAGAAGTAATCGATTCCGTGCAATTGCGACGCGCGAAATAATTTCGTGGCGTACAAAACAAAACGCGCGGTCGCCACTGCGACCGCGCGTTCGTAAAAAACAAGACCTGGTCTTAAGCTTCGACCGGCAGTTCCACGTCGACCGGGCGCTCTTTCTTGCTCAACGCCCGACGCAGTTTCGACAGCGCAATATTTTGCAACTGCCGAATGCGTTCGCGCGTCACGCCAAATTTCTTCCCAACTTCTTCGAGCGTCTTGGGCTTACCGCCATCGAGGCCGAAGCGTGAGAAAATGATTTTGCGTTCGCGATCGTCGAGGACATCGAGCAGGCCGCCAACTTCGTTGCGCAGATTTTTGTCGCGCAGCAATTCGAAAGGCGTTTGCGCCTCTTCGTCGCCCACGATTTCGCCAAACTCGGTCGAATCATCATCGCTGATCGGCGCATCGAGTGAAGCCGGCCGAATCGACACGGTCTTCAACTGCGAAACTTTTCCGCTTGCGATGCCAATTTCTTCGCCGAGCTCGTCATCGGTCGGTTCGCGGCCAAGCTCCTCGCTCATTTGCAAAGAGACGCGGCGCATCTTCGAAATCTTATCGACCAGATGAACCGGCAGGCGAATCGTCTTGCTCTGATTGGCCAGCGCGCGCTTGATCGATTGTTTGATCCACCAGGCAGCGTAGGTGCTCAGTTTGCCGCCTTTCGCCGGATCGAACCGCTCCACGGCCTTCATCAAACCGATGTTACCTTCGGAAATGAGGTCGAGCAGCGGCAGGCCCAGATTGGCATAATCGTGCGCAATCTTGACGACCAAACGCAGGTTCGAGCGAATCATCAAAGCTCGCGCCTCTTTGTCGCCTTTCTTGATCTTGGCGGCGAGCTCGATCTCCTGCTCAGGGGTGAGCAGCGGGATCTGCCCGATCTCGCGCAAATAAATCTTTATTCCAGTATCGCTATCTTCAGCAGCCATATAAGTTTTCATGCAGGTGCAAGGGGGGCCTCATCCAGAGAGTCTCCACGTCATAGGGGTTTACGAAGCCTTCCAGGGTCACGTTTTTAGCACTTTTAGGTTATTTAACAAGGTTAAATATCGGATTTCTGACAGGGTCTGGATGGGTTTTGTTCAAAGTTTCTTGGGTTGGGGGGACAGGCCGCGGAAATAGCAGCTAAAAGTGCGCCTGAAACTCCTCCCGACTGCAAGAATTTTCTCCGAAAATATGCCGGAATTCGGCGCCTGCTGCCGACAGGACGATCTGCTCGCCCCAAATCGAAGCTTGTTATTCGCCAATTATGGGTGAACATCGGCCCGAGCGGGCTGGAATTGCCTCCAGATGGCCGCGCGAGGAACGACAGAATGAAAGACAAAATCCGAGTTGGAATTATCGGGGTGGGCAATTGCGCGTCCTCGCTTGTGCAAGGGATCGAGTTTTATCGCAAGGCTACCGATAACGATTTCGTCCCCGGCCTGATGCACGTGGAACTTGGGGGTTATCACGTGCGCGACATCGAATTTTCCGCCGCTTTCGACATCGGCGCGAACAAGGTCGGCTGCGACCTGAGCGAAGCAATTTTTGCCGAGCCCAACAACACTATCCGTTTCTCCGATGTGCCGAAGCTGGGCGTGAAAGTGCACCGCGGAATGACGCATGACGGCCTTGGCAAATATGTAAAGCGTGTCGTGAAAAAGTCACCGGGATCGACGGACGACATCATTGGTATTTTGAAGAAGACGCGCACCGATGTGGTCATTTCGTATCTGCCGGTCGGTTCGGAAATGGCGACGAAGTGGTATGTCGAACAAATCCTCGATGCGGGCTGCGCCTTCATCAATTGCGTCCCGGTTTTCATCGCTTCGCAGCGTTATTGGCAAAAACGATTTGAGGAACGCAAACTCCCGATCATCGGTGACGATATTAAATCTCAAGTCGGCGCGACCATCGCGCATCGTGTCCTGACAAATCTTTTCAAGGATCGTGGAGTCCGGCTCGATCGCACTTATCAGCTGAACTTCGGTGGCAACACCGATTTCATGAACATGCTCGAGCGCGAGCGTTTGGAATCGAAAAAGATTTCAAAAACCCAGGCGGTCACGAGCCAGCTCGGGCACATGATGCTGGCCGAGAACGTGCACGTCGGCCCAAGTGACTACGTCCCATGGTTGCAGGATCGCAAATGGTGCTACATCCGGATGGAGGGAACAACGTTCGGGAATGTCCCAATTAATTGTGAGCTTAAACTGGAGGTCTGGGATTCACCGAACTCCGCCGGCGTCGTCATCGATGCGATCCGCTGCGCGAAACTCGCACTTGAGCGCGGAATATCCGGCGCGCTGGTCGGACCATCGAGCTACTTCATGAAATCGCCGCCACAGCAATTCACCGATGATGAAGCGCGACAGGAAACCGAGAAATTTATTGTTGGCGACGAAGAGTTGGCCGTGCCCGGGGCTGTGAAGCGGAACGGTCATCGCAACGGCAAAGCAAAGAACGGCGCGGCCCACAAACGCTGAGCGTTCCTAACGAGGCAGAAGCCGGATTGCAGCGGCGCGCGATGTTGGATCCGAAACGCACGGTCGCCGAACTGAAGGAGCTTCGCGCGTTCACAGCGGATGAGAACGGCGCGCAACGTGTCGCTTTCACGCCGCTTTGGGAGAAGGCCCGCGAATGGTTACGGAAGAAGATTGAAGATCTTCCCGGCATTGAAATTCATAATGACGCGGCCGGGAATTTCTGGGCAACTTTGCGCGGCGCGTCAGAAAAAGCGTTGCTCATCGGTGGGCACATCGATTCTGTTCCGAACGGTGGCTGGCTCGATGGATGTTTGAACACGCTGGCCGGCGTGGAAATTCTCCGACGCATCCACGCGCAATATGACGGCAAGCCGCCGGTGACAGTGCGGCTCGTCGATTGGGCGGATGAAGAAGGCGCGCGCTTTGGCAAGAGTCTTTTTGGTTCCTCCGCCTGTTCGGGAAATCTCGACATGAACGAGGCGCGCTCGTTGAAAGACAAAGATGGAATCACGTTGCCGAATGCGTTGAAAGAATGCGGGATTGATTTTGAAAACGTGAAGGATTCCGGCAAGGAATTAAAAAACGCGGCCGCGTATTTGGAATTGCACATCGAGCAGGGGCCGGTGCTTTTGGATCTCGATCTTCCGTTAGGCACGGTGTTGGGAACGTTCGGCGTCGAGCGGCACGCAATTACATTTCACGGACAGGCAGCGCATTCCGGCAGCACGCCGATGAACCGACGCAAAGATGCTTTTCTCGCCGCCGCGAAAATGAGTCCGGAAATTTATCGCATCGCCGAGCGCAGTAACGGCGGTGTTTGCACAATCGGTTCGTGCCTAACGAAACCCGGCATCGTCACGAGCGTGGTGGAGGAGTGCCGCATTACACTCGATCAACGCCACCTCGACGCGAAGGCGCTTGCGAAAATGTTGCAGGAAGCAAAGGACGCGAGCGAACGATTTGCAAAGGAAGGAAACGTTCGCGTTTCGTGGGATCGGCTTTGGCAGATCGACCCGATCTTATTTAATAACGAGCTCATCGCGCTTTCCGACGAAGCGATTTCCGAGACCGGCGCGAAACCGCACCGCATGCCATCCGGTCCGCTGCATGACGCCGCCGAAGTGGCCCGTGCGGGCGTTCCGACCGTGATGATGTTTGTGCAGAGCCTCCACGGCATCAGCCACAACAAGATCGAAGATACGAAAATGGAACATCTGGAAATGTGCGTGACAGCCTTTGATAAGTTGGCAGAAAAGGCGCTTCGTTGGGTCGCTCGTCGCAGTTAGGCGCGGCATTTTTCTGTCGAGTTTTGACGCTGGGCCCAATACAGTTCGCATCGAAAAGTTTAGGAGGTAGGTATGCCGACTCTTGCTACTACGGTTGATGGGCTGAAAATGCCCAATCCATTCGTGATCGGATCGGGTCCGCCGGGGACAAATCTCAACGTCATCACACGCGCGTTCCGCGAAGGGTGGGGCGCAGTTATCGCGAAAACCGTCAGCCTCGATTCGTCGAAGGTCGTCAACGTCACGCCGCGCTACGGCAAATTGCATTCGGCTGATCGACAGGAAGTAATCGGCTGGGAAAACATCGAGCTGATCAGCGATCGCCCATTCAACATCTGGCTCGATGAATTCAAGAAATGCAAAGATCAGTTTCCCGACGGTGTGCTCATCGCGTCGATCATGGAGGAATATAATCGCGACGCCTGGATCGAAATTGTGGAGCGATGTCAGGATGCAGGCGTCGATTCGTTCGAATTGAATTTCTCCTGCCCGCACGGATTGCCTGAACGCAAAATGGGCGCGGCCATGGGCGAGAATCCCGAGATCGTCGAAGAAGTTTGCGGTTGGGTGATGAAAGCGGCCAAGAAACCGGTCTGGGCAAAAATGACGCCCAACGTCACGCGCATTACCGATCCCAGCCGCGCGGCATATCGCGGTGGTTGCCAGGGCGTCAGCGCGATCAATACGATCCGTAGCGTCATTGCTGTGAATCTCGATACGTTGCGACCCGAACCGTCGGTCGAGGGATTCACGACGCCAGGCGGTTATTCGTCAAAAGCTGTGCGACCGATCGCGCTGCGCATGGTGATGGAAATCGCGACCATGATTCGGCGCGAATTTCCCGGCCGCAGTCTTTCCGCCATCGGCGGAATCGAAAGCGGTGGCGATGCCGCGCAATTCATTTTGTTAGGCGCCGACACCACGCAAGTTTGCACCGGCGTGATGAAGTTCGGTTACGAATGCGTGAAACAAATGTGCGACGAGCTGCTCGCCTTCATGGAGAAACACAAATTCGAAACGCTCGCTGATTTCAAGGGCAAGAGTCTCGATTACTTCACCACGCATGCAGAACTGGTTCGCATGCAGACCGAGCGCAAGGCTAAACAAAAAGCCGCCGCAGATGCCGCCGCTGCCAGGAAGGTGGTGAAGGCCGACGGCGAATGGAGCGGCGACGAGTTCGTGAAACAATCCGATGCGCTCGCGCAGGGGTAACGAGTAATTCATGAATTGCGCCGCGGTGTTTCTGGGGAGCGCACGCGCCTCGCGTGCCCGTTTCGGCGCCTCGCCGAAACAATCTTGCGGCGGGCAAGTTCGCGATCGCGAGGGCGCGACCGCCGGCACGCGAGGCGCGCGCGCTCCCCAAAAACCGGAGCGACGCTAATCGCATGGTTCCGTGTCCAGTCTTCATCGGGGGCGAATGGCGCGAGATTTCCGGCGTCGAAACGTCACCGGTTTTCAATCCTTCGCGTGGCGAAATAATCGCCGAGGTGCCGATGTGCGGCGCGGAAATCGTTGATGAAGCCGTCGAAGCCGCTTCCGCCGCGTTTCCCGAATGGCGCGACACCCCGCCCGTCGAACGTGCGCGATTATTCTTTCGCTATCGCCAATTGGTCGAAGAAAATTTCGATCGCATCTGCGAACTCGTATCGCGCGAACACGGCAAAACTTTGGCCGAAGCGCGCGGAAGCGCATTTCGCGGCATCGAGAACATCGAATACGCGTGTGGCGTTCCGTCGTTGTTGATGGGCGACACGCTTGAGAACCTCGCGCGTGGTGTCGATTGCGAGACGATGCATCAACCACTCGGCGTTTGCGTCGGCATCACGCCGTTTAATTTTCCCGCAATGGTGCCGATGTGGATGTTCCCGCTCGCGCTCGCCTGCGGAAATACTTTTGTCCTTAAGCCCAGCGAAAAAGTTCCGCTCACCGCGGTGTTCATCATCGAGTTGCTCGAAAAAGCGGGTTTGCCGAAAGGCGTTCTGAATCTGGTTCACGGAGGACGCGAATGTGTCGACGCGTTGCTCACGCATCCAAAAGTGCGCGCGATTTCTTTTGTCGGTTCGTCGCCGGTCGCGAAACACATTTACGAAACCGGCACGCGTCACGGCAAGCGCGTGCAGGCAAACGGCGGCGCAAAAAATTATATCGTTGTCATGCCCGATGCCGATGTTCCGCGGACCGTGGAAGCATTGGCCACCGCCGCGTTCGGATGCGCCGGCGAACGCTGCATGGCTGGCTCGACTGCGATCGCTGTAGGAAAAGCGGCCGATCATATGTTGCCGACGTTGGTTGAAGCCGCGCGCGCGATCAGAGTCGGACCAACTGATGTAGCTGCACAACCCGACATGGGCCCCGTCATTACCGCGCAACATCGCGATCGCGTCATGAATCTTGTCGCAAGCGGCGAAAAAGAAGGCGCAAAGATAATTGCAGATGGCCGCGGCGTGCACATCGCCGATGCGCCTAACGGATTTTTTATCGGCGCGACGATTGTTGATCAGGTGCGAAATGAAATGACAATCGCGCGCGAAGAAGTTTTCGGGCCGGTGCTAAACGTGATGCGCATGGATGATCTCGATCATGCGATAGAAGCCGCGAACAAATCAGCTTACGGAAACGGCGCGGCGATTTTCACGAACTCCGGGAAAGCCGCGCGCGAATTCAAACATCGCGTCAAAGCCGGCATGGTTGGTATCAACGTCGGCGTCCCAGCGACGATGGCGATGTTTCCATTCACGGGCTGGGACGAATCCTTTTATGGCGACCTCCACATTCAGGGCAAAGAAGGCGTGCAGTTTTACACGCAACAGAAGGTCGTTTCGACGCGATGGTTTGGTGAAGGTGTCGGTGACGTTTGGAAGAAGTAGTGGCTGAATTCTATGTCACTCCTGATTAAGAATGGCGAGATTGTTACGCCTAACGAACAATTTGTTGCCGATATTTTTTGCGAGGGCGAGACAATCACTCGCATCGACAAGAATCTTCAGGCTCCGGCGGATGCCGAAGTGATCGAAGCGTCGGGAAAATATGTCTTCCCCGGGTTCATCGATCCGCATGTGCACATTTATCTCCCGTTCATGGGTACGTCGGCGAAGGACAATCATGAAACGGCGAGTCGCGCCGCGCTTGTCGGCGGAACAACGACGTTCATCGAGATGATTTGTCCGTCGCGCGCAGATCGCCCGATGGAAGCGTTCGAGCTTTGGTTAGGCAAAGCGCGTGGCAACAGCGCCTGCGATTTCACTTTTCACATGGGTGTGACGCGTTTCGATGATGAAACCAAAAACGATTTCGAAGCGATCGTTCGTCGCGGCGTTAGCAGCTTTAAAATCTTTCTCGCTTATAAAGGCGCATTCGGAATTTCGGATGAAGAGCTGTTTCACACCCTGGAGCTCGCGAAAAAACTTGGCGTAATTACGACGGCACATTGCGAAAACGCCGACCTCGTTTTTGAGCTTCAGAAGAAATTGTTGAGTGAAGGAAAAACTGAACCGGAATGGCATTACTGGAGCCGGCCGCCGCAGGTTGAAGCGGAAGGCGTGCATCATTTGATGACGTTTGCCGGAATCACAGACGCATCGGTTTATGTCGTGCACACGAGTTGTGAGGAGGCTTTGCGCGAAGCGATGCGCGGGAGAGACGCCGGGGTGAAGGTTTCAGTGGAAACGCTGATCCAGTATTTGTTGCTCGATCGCACGGATGCGGAGAAACCGAATTTTGAAGGCGCGAAAAATGTGATGTCACCGCCGCTGCGTGACAAAAAGAATCAGGAAGTCCTTTGGAATGGTTTGCGTGATGGCTCGATCGCGACGCTTGCGACCGATCATGCGCCATTCGATTTCGAGACGCAGAAGCGCATGGGCGATGGTGATTTTACGAAAATTCCCAACGGAATTCCGTCATTGGAAGATCGAGTGAATCTTTACTTCACGCATGGCGTGAAGCGCGGTCGGATCGATCTGAAACGATTCGTTGAAACCGCGAGCACCTCGGCAGCGAAACTTTTCGGCCTTTATCCGCGCAAGGGTGCGATCCAGGTCGGGAGTGATGCGGACCTCGTTGTCTACGATCCGAATTATCGCGGAAAAATTTCCGCGAAGACGCACCTCATGAACGTCGACTACAATTCGTTCGAAGGTTTTGAAATTGAAGGCCGGCCCCATGTCGTGACCGTACGCGGGAAAGATCTCCGCCCGTGATGGTAGAATTTGTCGGCGAATTTGGCCGCGGAAGATTCCTGGAGCGCGAGCCGGCGCATTTTTGAAAAGAGGCGCTCAAACTCAGGGCGTAATTATGACTCGCACGTCTTCGCCAAATTGTTCCAGTCGATCGAGGACGCCGTTGATCGCTTCAGCGTTAAGGAGAACTGTGCTCGTGACTACGCTTGAGAGATTCAATTTCCCGATGCGCGCGAATTCCAGCAGCAATGGAATCTCCGTGGCAAGATGATCCGACACGCCAATGATTTCCGCTTCGCGATTAATGAGCTCGTGATAAGGTGAAACTTCAAAATTTCTTTCGGTGATGCCGACCAGCGCGGCCCGACCTTGCCTGGCGAGCGAGCGCACAGATTGCTGCATTGTCAGCGGGAGTCCGATGAGTTCCAGCGCCACGTCCACTCCTCGTCCCCCAGTGTGATCGCGAATTAGTTTCACCGGATCGTCGGCCCGAGGGTCAATCGGGACCGCCCCTAACGATCTTGCTAAATCGAGTTTGTTAGGCTGAATATCGACAGCGAAGACCTCGCGCGCGCCTAATGCTTTCGCGAGTTGGATGGCGGATATGCCAAGTCCGCCAGCTCCAAAAATGGCGACGGATTCGCCGGGTTTCATTCGCGCTTTGTTCAGCGCGTGTAGTGACGTAGCTGATGAGCACATCATGATGGCTGCGTGCTCGAAGGGAATCTCATCGGGCAACTTGAAGACGCTGCGCGCGGGAATGCCAATGAACTCGGCGTATCCGCCGTCGCGAGATTTGCCGATCATAGCGCCGGTCTCGCAAAATTGTTCGTTTTGTGTCGCGCACCAGCCGCACGTACCGCACGTGGCCATGTAGTGCAGGCAAACGCGCTGACCGATGCGTAATTGTTCTACATTCCTGCCGGTTGCTTCGATGACACCTGCAACTTCGTGCCCGAGCGTAAGGGGCAAGGGATGGACGCGCGATATTCCGGCCCGATAATGCGCGTCCGAATGACAAACCCCGGCGGCCTTCGACCCGCACCAATACGTCATCGTCTCCCGTTTGCGGCAGCGGGACATCATGTAATTCGAGAGGACTTCCCGGTTGAACAAGGCGAACAGCTTTCATCAATTTCGGCGGCGCTCCGCCCGCGCGCTCTTTAGATTAGCATTCCGACGCTGCGGCGAAAAGATAACGGGCGAGAAGGACGGCGATCATCGATTTGAGGCCGAGCTTGGCGAGATCGGCTCGTCGAGTTGGCGCGAGTGCGCCGATCCCGCCGCACATTTTGCGACTTCGCGAAAATTCTCTAATTCCACGGATTTAACAGCGAGACTCCGAGGCCTTGCACGTTTCTCACGTTGCGGGTGACTAACATCAGTCTGTGAACGAGCGCGGTGGCTGCGAGCAGGCCGTCTTCCGGTGGGATCGGACGCAAGGCGCTGAGGCGGCCCCATTCCTGAGCAACTTCCAGCGTGACCGGCAAGATGCGCTCGGAATACAAATGTGTGAGCTGAGCAATCCATCTCTCCAGCGCGTCGGCAATTTTCGGATCGGTGCGACGTTTTAGAATCGCGCCACGCCTCAATTCGCCGACCACAAGCACGCTCAGAAAATCTTGATTTCTCGGAACAGTTGCCGCCCAGGCGCTCACCTTTGGCGCGCATCGCTCTCTCTTTCGCAACTCCGACACCACGTTGGTGTCGAGCAGA
Organism: uncultured Verrucomicrobiae bacterium; assembly: GCA_963758535.1. GTDB lineage: Bacteria > Verrucomicrobiota > Verrucomicrobiia > Chthoniobacterales > UBA10450 > JBBQFI01. The sequence goes on from CAVWVT010000011.1 coordinate 32,966, forward strand.
AAACCATTCACAGCGCCACCTTGCGCGGCTTGCGCTTTCGCCTGCGGAAGATGCTGTCGTCATCCACATCCGGCATCGTGCGCAGAAAATCAATCAATGGCATCGAGGGCACCTCTCCGATCAGCGAGCGACGTAAGATCCGGCGGGCTTCCTCTTCCGCCGACACTCCCTCAGCGGCAGCCTTGGCGCGCAGCTTGCGAACGATGGCACTGTTCAGTTGTCGGATGAGAATTTGAGGCATGTCCGAGTTGATAGCAATGATATCACTTTTGCGCAAGCGATTTTATCGGCAAGGTTTTGCCGTTGATTGCAGCGCTGATATTCGACACGATCAGCGCTTTTCATGAGCACAACCTCCAGCTCAATCGCGTCGGATGGGGATATCGATCTTGGGCAGAGCCATCTTTTCAACGAGGATCTCGCGCCGGTGCCGGTATCGCGGTCGTACGTGGTCGATGTGGAGCATCGCGGCGCTCTGGGTCGGGATGGCGATTTGCATCACGACCTACACGCTCGCCAGCAGTTTGATCGAGCAGGGGATGAATTGGAAACAGGCGATCTTTATTATTTTTCTCGGCAACTTGATTGTGCTCATTCCGATGACGCTGAATGCGCATCCGGGCACGGCTTACGGAATTCCGTTTCCGGTTTTGGTGCGCGCTTCCTTCGGCACTCTCGGCTCGAACATTCCCGCTCTGATGCGGGCATTAGTCGCCTGCGGTTGGTTTGGTATTCAGACGTGGATTGGCGGCGCGGCGATTTACGCGATGTCGTCGATTATTTTCGGATTCGATACGACGCACAAAGCGGTTCTCCCTTTCCTGGGGATTTCGCCGGGCGAATTGCTTTGTTTTCTCATTTTCTGGGCAATCAACATTTTCATCATCGTGCGCGGGATGGATTCGATTAAGTGGCTCGAAATTTTCAGCGCGCCATTCCTCATTCTTACCGGCTTCGGTCTGCTCGTGTGGGCTTATCTCGCGGCAAAAGGTTGGGGACCCATTCTGAGTCAGCCGTCGAAAGTTTCATTCGTTAGGCGAATTCTGGCCCGCCTTCGCCGCAGGATTGACCGCGATGGTCGGCTATTGGGCGACGCTGTCTCTTAACATCCCGGATTTCTCACGCTTCGCGAAATCGCAGCGGGACCAAATAGCGGGTCAGGCGCTTGGGCTGCCGCTTTCAATGACGTTCTACGCCTTCATCGGCGTCGCGGTCACGAGTGCGACCGTAATTGTTTTCGGCAAGGCGATCTGGGATCCGGTGGAATTGATGCAGAGATTTCACAGTCCGATTCTTTCTTTCATCGCTCTTATCACATTGGCGATTGCGACGCTTTCGACGAATCTCGCGGCCAACGTCGTTTCGCCGGCGAACGATTTCTCAAATCTCGCGCCGCGACTGATCAGCTTCAAAACTGGCGGAATTATCACAGGGATCATCGGCATTTTGATGTTTCCCTGGAAACTGTATGCCGATCCGAGCGGCTACATTTTTACCTGGCTGATCGGTTACAGCGCGTTGCTCGGTCCGATCGGCGGCATCATGATCGCGGATTATTTTGTTTATCGGAAACGACAACTAGAGGTCGACGATCTCTATCGAGAAAATGGCCGCTATCGTTACAGCGGCGGCTTTAGCGCGGTGGCGATTCTAACGCTCATGTTGGCCGTGCTGCCAAATCTTCCGGGCTTTCTCGTGAATGTGAAACTCCTCAGCGCCGAGAGCGTTCCGCCATTTTTGGTGGCGCTTTACAATTATGCCTGGTTCGTTGGCTTCACGATCGCGTTTGTCGTTTATCTCTTACTTCGCCGAATATTGCCTAACAAGTGAAGATCTTCTGTAGCGGCGGTCTGTGACCGTCGCATTCTTCCTGTGGCGCAGCGCGGCCCGAGAAATTAGTGCGACGGTCATAGACCGCCGCTACAATATCCAGAACATGCAAACACCCGAGCTTCCGCCGTTTGAACAGCAGCCGCAAAAATATGCCGGGCCATCGGCGGAAGAAGTGTTGCGCCTGCGCAAGGAATTCCTGAATCCGGGAATTTTTCTCTACTACAAGAAACCGCTCATGATCGTGGAGGGGAAGATGCAGTACGTCTGGGACGAAACAGGGAGGCGCTATCTCGATGCGCTTGGCGGAATCGTTACGATAAGCGTCGGCCATTGCCATCCGGATGTTGTCGCTGCCGCCAACAAGCAAAACGAAACGCTGCAGCATTCGACTACGATCTATCTGCATCCGAACATCGCGCGTTACGCCGAGAAGCTGGCGTCCAAGATGCCGGGTGATTTGAAGGTTTGCTACTTCGTGAATTCCGGCTCGGAAGCGAACGATCTCGCGTTACTCATGGCGCGCGCTTACACCGGCAACTACGACGTCATCGCCCTGCGCAATGCCTACCACGGCGGCAATGCGTTAACGATGGGACTGACCGCGCATCGCACCTGGAAATTTAATGTGCCGCACAGCTTCGGCGTTCATCATGCGATTGCCCCTGATCCGTATCGTGGTGCGTGGGGTCACGACGATCCTGATGCCGGAAAAAAATACGCCGCCGATGTTCAGGAGCTGATCGATTACGCGACTTCGGGACAAATCGCGGCGTTCATCGCGGAATCGATTCAGGGCGTGGGCGGTTGCGTCGTTTTTCCCGACAATTATCTCAAGCATGCTTACGAACACGTCCGCGCTGCGGGCGGTGTTTGCATTGCCGATGAAGTCCAAGCCGGCTTTGGTCGCACCGGCACGCATTATTGGGGATTCGAAACCCAAGGCGTCATTCCTGACATCGTGACGATGGCGAAAGGGATCGGAAACGGTTGCCCGTTAGGCGCGGTCGTAACGACGCCAAAGATTGCGGCGACGCTCGCGCAACGGACGCACTTCAACACCTTTGGCGGGAATCCGGTCGTTTGCGCGCAGGGCGCTGCGGTCCTCGACGTGATCGATCGCGAGAAGCTACAGGAAAATTCTCTGAAGATCGGCCGACAAATTTCCGATGGACTCGTTAGGCTACAAGAGAAACACAACATCATTGGCCACGTGCGTGGCAAAGGTTTGATGCTTGGCATCGAGCTGGTGAAGGATCGCAAGACGAAGGAGCCGGCGAAAGCGGAGTGCGCGCAAATTTTGGAAACGTGCCGCGAACTCGGTCTGCTTCTGGGAAAAGGCGGCTTGCATGGACAAACGATTCGCTTTTCGCCGCCCATGAATATTCACGCACAGGACGCCAGCTTTCTGCTCGATGTTCTGGACGAGGCGTTTTGTCGCCTGTAATCGCGCGGTCACGGTTCGTGAACGACGTCAAACAGCAGGAGCAATGGATGCGGGAAGCGGTCGATCTCGCGCGAAGTGGAATGCAGGAGAAAGGCGGCGGACCTTTTGGTGCGCTCGTTGTTTGCGATGACCGCGTAGTTGGCCGTGGCAACAATCGCGTGACCGAACAACTCGATCCCACTGCGCACGCCGAGATTGTTGCCATTCGTGAAGCCTGCCGCGCGCTCGGCCGATTCGATCTGCGCGGCTGCGTTCTTTACACGAGCTGTGAGCCGTGTCCGATGTGCCTGGCGGCGATTTACTGGGCGCGGCTCGATCAAGTGTTCTATGCGAGTACGCGACATGACGCGGCCGAGGCAGGATTCGACGATGAGTTTATTTATGAGCAGCTTCCGCTGGAGATCGCGGCGCGTTCGCTTCCGATGAATCAATTATTGCGCGAACAAGCGCTCGAGTTATTTCGTGAATGGGCGGCGAAGCCGGACAAGATTCCGTACTGACAAGCCGCTTCGCTTCGCCCCTCTGTCATTCTGAGCGCAGCGAAGAACCTCGCAAACGATCTCCGGCGCATAATCACTCCGAACCATCGTGAGGTCCCTCTCCCGAAAGATCGCGCTCGGGATGACAATAAAAGCTAGGCTTCGACCGTTCTGATCTAATAGAGTTCGGTCTTTCTCAGACCGTTCCCCATGCTCGCCAAAATTTACTCCGCCGCCGTTTACGGAGTGGATGCCTACGAAGTTGAGATCGAAGTGAACGAAGGTCGCGGCGAGCCAAAGATCGTCGTCGTCGGATTGCCCGATGCCGCGGTGAAAGAAAGTCGCGATCGCGTCACGACCGCAATCATGAACAGCGCCTATCGCTGGCCGCGCGGTCGCACCACGATCAATCTCGCACCAGCCGACATTAAGAAAGAAGGACCGAGTTTCGATCTGCCGATCGCGCTCGGCATGATCGCTCTCAACGAAAAAGTTGATCCCGAAAAAATCGAGCGTTTCAGTTTTGTCGGTGAGCTCGCGTTAAACGGCGCGGTTCGTCCGGTGAAAGGCGTTTTGCCCGTTGCACTCGAAGCGCGTCGGCGCAAACGAGAAGCGCTCATCGTTCCCGAAGCAAACGCGCGTGAGGCCGCGATGGTAAAAGGGATCGCGATTTACGGCGTAAAGAATTTGCGCGATGCGTTTCAATTTCTCACCGGCCAGACAACTCTGACTCCTGTGCGTGGAGACATGACGCAATTTTTCTCCACGCATCAAAATTACGAGGTCGACTTCGCCGATGTGAAAGGTCAGGGCCACGTGAAACGCGCGATCGAAGTCGCAGTTGCCGGCGGCCACAACATTCTCATGATCGGTCCGCCCGGTTCGGGTAAATCAATGCTCGCGAAACGCATCGCCACCATCATTCCGCCGATGGCTTTGGAAGAAGCGATCGAGACGACGAAGATTCACAGCATCGCCGGAATGCTCAATGGCGAGAGATCGTTTGTTGCCACGCGACCGTTTCGTTCGCCGCATCACACCATTAGCGACATCGGTTTGCTTGGCGGCGGCACGTTTCCGAATCCGGGTGAAGTCAGTCTGGCGCACAACGGCGTCCTGTTTCTCGATGAGCTTCCGGAATTCAAACGCTCGACTCTCGAAGTGATGCGCCAGCCGATCGAAGACGGCAAAGTGACAATCTCGCGCGCAGCAGGAAGTCTGACGTTTCCGTCCGAATTCATGCTCGTCGCTGCGATGAATCCGTGTCCGTGCGGATATTTCGGCGACTTGAAACGCGAATGCCGATGCAGTCCCATCCAAATTCAGCGGTATCGCCAGCGCATTTCCGGTCCGCTGCTCGATCGCATCGATCTGCATGTGGAAGTTCCCGCGGTCGAGTATCGCGATTTATCAAGTGAACGCGTGGAAGAAAACTCGACGGCGATTCGCGAACGCGTGATGCACGCTCAACAACGACAGCGATCGAGATTTCAAAAATCTCCCAGAACCACATGCAATGCGCGCATGGGTCCGCGGCAGATTAAGCAGCACTGCCAGTTGACCGAAGAATGTCAGGAACTGATTCGCGTGGCGATGTCGGAATTAAATCTCAGCGCGCGCGCTTACGATCGCATTTTGAAAGTCTCGCGCACAATTGCCGATCTCGGTTCCGCTGAGGACATCGGAGCCGAACACGTGAGCGAAGCGATTCAATATCGCAGCTTCGATCGCACGCTTTGGATTTGATTTCGGAAAGAAAACTTTCTCCGATCCCGAAGCTCGTGTAATTACTTGGCTCCGATTGTTCGTCGGCGTTAGCCACCAACTCCAACTCACCATGAGAAAATCATCACTCCTTCTCGTTTGCTTTTCCCCGTTGCTTGTGACTTCGCTTTTTGCAGCGAAGAAATCCGACGTAGCTGCGCAAAATAAGAAATCAATGACTGCGAATCCCTTGCTCAAAGAAAGTACGTTGCCGTTTCACATTCCGCCGTTCGACAAGATTAAGAACGCGGATTTCACCCCGGCCTACGAACAGGGGATGGCCGAGGAGCTGAAAGAAGATGAAGCGATTGCGGCGAATCCGGAGAAACCAACTTTTGAAAACACGATCGTGGCGATGGAGCGATCGGGACAATTGCTCGGACGAGTCGATCGCATTTTTTCCAATCTGAACGCCTGCAACACGAATCCCGCGATGCAGGAGATCGACAAGGAAATGTCACCGAAGCTCGCGGCGCATGAGGATGCGATTCATTTGAACAGCGCGCTTTTCGCCCGGGTGGAAGCGCTCTACAACGATCGTGACAAACTCAATCTCGATCCCGAATCGAAGTGGCTGGTCGAACGTTATTACAAGGATTTCGTGCGCGCGGGCGCGAAACTTTCCGAAGCGGATAAGACAAAACTCAAGGCGATGAACGCGGAACTGGCGGAACTGCAAACGAAGTTCCAGCAGGATGTTTTGAAGGAGAAGAACGCGCTATCGATCGTGGTCGATAATCGCACGGACCTCGATGGCCTTGCCGAGAGCGATATTGCAGCGGCGGTGGCGGCTGCCAAGTCGGAGAAGAAAGAGGGCAAATTCGTTTTCCCTCTGCAAAACACGACCGGGCAACCCGAGCTCACTTTTTTGAAAAACCGTTCGTTGCGCGAGCGCATCATGGAGACATCGCTTGGACGCAACAGTCGCGGTAACGAATGGGATACACGCGACGTGGTTCTACGCACGGTGAAATTGCGCGCCGAGCGGGCAGCGCTGCTCGGCTACGCCAGTCACGCCGCTTATCAATTGGAAGATCAGACGGCGAAGAATGTTGAAACAGTAAACAAACTCCTGAGTCAGCTCGCTCCGCCTGCGGTCGCGAATGCGCATCGTGAAGAAGCGGAGATGCAGAAAGTGATCGATCAGGAGAAAGGCGGATTCCAACTCGCTTCCTGGGATTGGGCTTATTATTCGGAGAAAGTGCGACAGGCGCGTTACGCCTTCGACGAATCGCAGATTCGTCCTTACTTCGAACTGAATCACGTTTTGCACGACGGCGTTTTCTACGCGGCGACGAAACTTTACGGAATCACTTTCAAGGAACGACACGATCTGCCGGTGTACCAGCCGGACGTGCGCGTGTTCGAAGTTTCCGATGCCGATGGGAAACCGCTTGCACTTTTTCTGGCTGACTATTACGCGCGTCCTTCAAAGCGCGGCGGCGCCTGGATGAATTCTTATGTCCGCCAAAGCGACTTGTTAGGCTTCAAACCGGTGGTGGCGAATCATCTCAACATTCCCAAACCGGCAAAAGGCCAGCCGACTTTGCTCACTTACGACGAAGTGCGCACGATGTTCCACGAATTCGGCCACGCGCTGCACGGGATGTTTTCCAACGTGAAGTATCCGCGGTTCAGCGGGACGAGCGTGCCGCGCGACTTCGTCGAGTATCCCTCGCAGGTGAATGAAATGTGGATGGCGTGGCCGGAGGTCCTGAAAAATTACGCCAAACATTACAAGACTGGCGCGCCGATGCCGCAGGAGTTGCTCGACAAAGTCGAGGCTGCGGAAAAATTTAATCAGGGTTTCAAGACCACGGAATACCTGGCGGCGACGTTACTCGATCAGGCATGGCACCAATTGAAGCCGGAACAAGTGCCAACCGATTGTCTGGCTTTCGAAGCGGAAGCGCTGCACAAAGCCGGCGTCGATCTTCCGACTGTTCCGCCGCGTTACCGCAGCACATATTTCTCGCACGCGTTCGCCGGCGGTTATTCCGCTGGTTATTATTCCTACATTTGGAGCCGAAGAACTCGATGCCGATAGCGTGGAATGGATGAAACAACATGGCGGGTTAAAGCGCGAAAACGGCGACCATTTCCGCAAGACATTGCTTTCACGCGGCGGAAGTGTCGACGCGATGCAGCTTTTCCACGACTTCACCGGCCGCGATCCTTATCTTGAGCCGCTGCTCGAACGTCGCGGACTGAAACCGGTGAACGAAGTGAAGCCTCCGTCATCTTCGGACTAAGATTCCGATTGCAGCTTTGGGCCCCAAGGAGCGGCGATTTCCAAATCGCCGATTTGACTTAGTTTGGACGCGCTTTGGAAAGCGCCCCTCCTTGATTGCTGCTAAAAAAAAAAAAAAAAAAAAAAAAAACTTTAGAAAGCGCCCCTCGTTGATTGCTGTTACTGAAGCCCAGCAAAAAGCGCGGCGTAAATTTCAATCCCGTCCCAAAGATTTTGCAGCCGAAGATTTTCGTCGGCGGCATGTTGATTGTCGTCGTGGTTAGCGATCGGCAAACCAATGACCGGTGTCTCGTTAGGCTGTTGAAATAAATACATTGGTATGCTGCCGCCGACCGTGGGCAGCCGAACCGGCTCGTGACCGGCGGCGTTCATGATCGCTGCGACCTCCCGCGAGAGTGGGAGATCAAGCGACGTTCGTGCAGGCGGATAGCCAGCACCCCACTTTACTTTCGCGATCTTTGCGTTTGCCATTCGCGTTGCGGTATCGGGCGCATCGCGAACGATTTTGTAACCCTGTCCCTCAATGTGACGCTCGACGAGTGGCTTGATCGAATCCGGTGTTTCGTTGGGGACCAGGCGAAAATCGATCGACGCGCTCGCTTCGGTTTGAATCGTATTCGACGCCTGTTCTCCGATGTGACCGGCCTGAATGCCGCGCACGTTCAAGGCAGGAAGCATCAACAATTCATTGAGCGATTTCCCGCCGCCTTCGGTCGAACCAATTTGAAATTCGCGCCGCAGATTCGATTCAACGTCTGGAATCTTTTTCAAAGCGGCTCGCTCAGCCGAGGTTGGCGTTTTCACATCTTTGTAAAAATCCTTGATCAGAATGCGTCCGCTTTCGTCGCGCATGGAATCGATCAGATGCGTTAGCCTGACGATCGGATTCGGAACCCAATTCCCGTAATGACCATCGTGCAGTCCCTTCACCGGACCGTAGACGGTAAGTTCCAGATCGATCGTGCCGCGCGCGCCGAAGAAAAGTTCATTGCGCCTGCTTTGGTGCACGGGTCCATCGCAAAGAATCCAGGCATCGGGACGTAACACCTTGGGATTCTCCGCCAGATAGGCCGCGAGATGCGGCGAACCGGCTTCTTCTTCTCCCTCGAAAACGAAACGAAGATTCACTGATGGCTTTACGCTTGCAGCATGCATCGCGTCGATCGCAGCAAGCATGGCGATAATCGGTGCCTTGTCGTCGCCGGCAGAGCGCGCATACAAACGCCATTCCGGATCGATCGCTTTCGCGTTCCGCCAATCGATGTCGTTCCCGGCGGTGTCGCGCATTACTGGTTTCCATGGATTACTTTTCCAATGCGCCGGATCGACAGGTTGCCCATCGTAGTGCGCATAAAAGGCGATGGTGCGCTTTGCACTTGGCGCGATCAGATCCGCCACCACAATCGGCGGTGCTCCTTCGTGCCTGAGAAGTTGGGTCGTTAGGCCGCGTTTCTCGAACATCGCGCGGATTGCTTCCGCGTTGCGTTGAATGTTTGGCGTGTCGCTCGCCAGATTTGGAATGGCGAGCAGATCGCCGAACTCGGCGAGAATTTCGTTGTTCGTGCTGCGTGCGCCAGTCGCGCGTTTGTCGTGTGATCGCAGCCGGATCGGCCGCGTTGAGGCTTGAGGAAAGAAAAATTGCGGTCAACGATAGCCAACCCAACCGTCTGTAGCGGCGGTCTATGACCGTCGCACTTTTTCTCTGGGGCAGCGGATTCGAGCGACGGTCATAGACCGCCGCTACAGGGATGACTTCCATCATCGCGTGGAGCCTCGCCTTTTCATCGTTTCGACAAATCGAGCGCAAAACGACCGACGGCGTAGAGAAGCAATAGCGCTCCGACCGGAACGAGCCAGACACCCAGGCCGGGATCCCCGCCAAAGGTGACGAATCCGCCAAGAAAAAATCCGCCGGGGATGAGAACGGTCGCCCAGATGAGGCAGAACGATGTGGAGCGGCGGATTTGTCCATTCGTTAGGCTGCGACTCGTCAGGCCAGCCGCGATGTTGATGAGAGAGAGCGCGGCACCGTGGGCGTGACCGAGAGTGAACATGAGTCGCCGAACTTCATTCCCGACATCGAGATACCAGCCGCTCTTAAAACCATGCAACGTTTCGAGCGTTATTCCGATACAGACGAAGGCGAACAGCGACCACCAGCCAAAGCGAATATGTCGGTCTGCGGTGTTCATAAGAGCAAAAGGCGTTGTCATTCTGAGTGGAGGGACGCGCACTGTCGTGTCCCAAATATCAGAGCGCCGGCAGCGCCGCGCTCTCCAGACTTATTCCGCGAGCACAATCGGTTTCTCATCGCGTTCGCTTCGCAATTTCTGAAAAGTTTCCTGCCGAAAACGGCCGTCATTTTCCAAAGCGCTCTCCTGTGGAAAAGCGGGAGCAAGATCGTGCACGCGTTGCAGCCATTTTTGATACGCGCCACTTGCTGCTTCGCCCTGTGAGCGACTGTCTGCGGTGTAAGTAAACGAAAAATCAGTGAATCCGGGCAATGTTTGCAACGATTTCCACGCATCGAAGCGGATGGCCGCGTAAGAATCGGTCAGGCTGTAGATGAGATAAGGATAGAGCCAGTCGCGCCCGGAAATTTTCTGCGCCGGCTCCCAACCCATTCCCCAGGCGATAAGCGCGCGTTGTCCCGCGTCACCTTTTACGATCCACTGTGCCGCGGCGGAGATCGTTTGATCTTCATCGGACAATTTTGGAATGGGTTGTTTGTACCAGGCATTCAGTTTCTGCGCGGTCCAGGCCAATGTTTTGTCGAGATGACAAAGGTTGCACGCGTTCGGTCGACCGTAGGCGACACTTTCCGCGACGGTCGGTGACGACACTTGATGGCTGCGCATCGCGCGCAACAGCCCGAATGTCGTACGCGGCATGTGACAGTTGTAGCATCGACTGCCCGCGGAATCCGGGGAGTGATGGGTGTGCGCTGCGATTTGCGTCGACATTGTTTGATGACATTGCAGGCACGCGGCATCGCCCTCCATTTTTGGCTTCAACTGCGCATGATGTGTCCAGCGCTTGAGTGTTGAGTCGTTAGGCGAATCGAGATGCATTTCGTGACAGGAAATGCACGAGAAATCGCCGCCGCGAAAACAGGGGGACGCTTGGGTGCCGTTAAACTCGCGACCAGTCACGCGAATCATTCCATCGCCCCAGAAACGGTTCTGGAAAAAATCCGGCTCGGTTTTGCGAATGAAATCTTTTTGCTCAGCGTGGTCGGCTGCATTCGGCTGCACCACGAATTGCTGCGCGAGATTGCTTTCGCCTGGACGAAATCCAGCGCCATGCCGATTAAAATCGATTTTGTCCGTCATGTTGTTGAAAGCCCAGACGCTGTGGCATTGACCGCACACGAGCGCCGATTCCGGGCCCTTTAACTTTGACGGATTCGTCATTGTCGGATCGGTCTTACTCGTCAGGTGAATCTTGAAGCGACGAAACGGATCGCGATTGAGAGCAATATGTTTGCGGCCTTCGCTGTGGCACGCTTCACAGGCGATGCCGAATTCCGCGACCTGCGAATCCCATTTGTTGCCGTTTACAAAACGCGATTCGCCGTGTGTGACGTGGCAGTCCATGCAGGCGCCGTTCCACGCGCCGATAGAGTAATATTCCTTCAGATCGGGAGGAATAAGAAAGGTCTCGCTTACCGGCGCCCACATTTTTTCCGCGACGATGTAAGCAAAAGGAAATTGCTCGAGAGTGCGGCCATCGCCCGTCTCAAGCCACGGGATTTGCAGATTGTGCGAACCGGTAACGAGCACGACCTGCCGCGCGTCATCAAATTCTCCTCCTTCGCGCCGTGTGCTCACGAAGTAGGAATGACCACGGCGTTCCGCTTTGTATTCGCGCCCATTGAACTTGAAATCCACCTTATCCATGTCGTTAGGCAGATTCTGTGGCGTCGCGACCTGTGTCATGGTCCGGTGAAACGAGGCGTGCCAACTGGCGTAGTTGCCGGGATGGCACGAGCGGCAGGTGCCGGAGGTAACGTAGTTATCCAGCGAAGATTGGATGGGGCGATTGTCGGCGGCGCCCGATTGTTGATCGAAAATCACGCAGAGACAGAAGAGTCAATGCGCTCGCCGCTCGCGATTGCCGCAACGATAAACAGCCCGTGTCGCCAAGGATGGAGTGAGCCTCCGCACAATGTCAGTCGATCTTAAAAACGACTGTGAGGCGCGCAAAATATATTTATGGCGGCGGTCTATGACCGTCGTAATTCATATCTTCCGGATTTCGAGCGACGGTCATAGACCGCCGCTATAGATTATGAATTATTCGTTAGGCGCACAGGCAGAATTGACTTTGCGCAAGAAACGCGGTTGAGATTGAGCGCGTGAGCAAACGAATTCTAATCGCTGATGACCAGAAGGACGTTCTCGAAGCGCTTCGCATTTTGTTGAAGCCGGAGGGCTACCAGATGGATGCGGTCACATCTCTGGCCGGCGTTTTCGCGTCGCTGGAGAAGCGCGAGTACTCGCTCCTCATGATGGATTTAAATTATACGCGTGACACGACTTCAGGTCAGGAAGGGTTGGAAGTCATTCCGCGCATCCAGGCGCTCGATAATACGCTGCCGATCGTAGTCATGACGGCGTGGGCGACGATCGATCTTGCGGTCGAAGCGATGAAACTCGGCGCGCGCGATTTCGTTCCGAAGCCGTGGGACAACGAGCGCTTGCTCGCGATTGTGCGCACGCAAATCGAACTCTCGGCCGCGTTGCGGAAAGGCCGCCGCCTCGAAGCGGCGAATCAATTGTTGCGCGGCGGCGCGCCGAATCTAATCGCAGAAGCGCCAAGCATGCGGCCGGTGATGGAAATGATTTCACGCGTCGCGCCGTCGGACGCGAACGTCCTAATCACCGGCGAAAACGGAACCGGCAAGGGACTTGTCGCGCAGGCGTTGCATGCGCTTTCTCCGCGTGGATCGCACAGCATGATCACGGTGAACATGGGCGGTTTGTCGGAAGGAATTTTCGAGAGCGAGCTTTTCGGCCACGTGAAAGGTGCGTTTACCGACGCCAAGACTGATCGCGCCGGGCGCTTCGAGCTGGCGGATGAAAGCACGTTGTTCATGGACGAGATCGCGAACATCCCGCTCAATCAGCAGGCGAAGCTTTTGCGGATGATCGAGACGGGTGAATTCGAACGTGTCGGTTCCTCGAAAACTTTGCATTCCAATGTTCGTATTATTTCGGCGACGAACTCCAATCTGCACGATGAAGTCGCTGCGGGTCGGTTTCGTCAGGACTTACTTTTTCGCCTGAACACAATCGAGATCGCACTTCCGCCGCTGCGCGAGCGTCGCGAAGACATCATGCTGCTGGCGAATAATTTTTTGCGGCAACATACGCAACGCTACGCGAAAACGCTGGCTGGGTTCGACGAACCGGCGCGCGATCTCCTCATGAAACATCAATTTCCCGGAAACGTGCGCGAATTGGATCACGTGATCGAGCGCGCCGTGCTGATGGCGCAGGGTTCGTATGTGAAGGCGAACGATCTTGGCCTAACGAGTGGACGCGAAGATTCTGCGCGACTGGAAGACATGAGTCTCGAGGAAGTGGAAGCGTTTTTGATCAAGAAGGCGTTGGCGCGACATGATGGGAACGCGCGCAAAGCGGCGGAGGCGCTCGGACTGAGCCGGAGCGCGTTCTATCGACGATTGCAACAATATGGATTATAGCGCGGATCGCTCCCCAGAGTTTTGCTAACGAGCGCTTCTCATGACGCGTGCGCGTAAACGCCGGAGACAATGGTCCTACGAAGGACGATTGACCTGGCTGACCGTCGCGGCCGCTGCGCCCGCGGCCATCGTTGCATTGGTGATGATTTGGTTTGGCGACCACAGCTCGAAAGTGCAGTGGACACTCACTTTGTTCATCAGCGGATTCGGTTTGGGATTCGTCCTGAGCTCGCGCGAGCACGTGATTCGCCCGCTGCAAACGATGACGAATCTTCTCGCGGCGCTACGCGAAGGTGATTACTCGATTCGCGCGCGCGGTGCGCGGGAGGACGACGCGCTGGGTGAAGCCTTGCTCGAAGTCAATGCGCTCGGAGAAACCTTACGGTTGCAACGATTGGGCGCGTTTGAAGCGACGGCATTGTTACGAACGGTGATGACGGAAATTGACGTTGCTGTTTTTACTTTCGATCCCGATCGCCGTTTGCGTCTGGTCAATCGCGCGGGGGAAAATTTGCTCGGCCGCCCGATGGACAAATTACTCGGCCGCCGCGCCAGCGAACTGGGTCTGGCCGCGGTTTGCGATGCCGATGTGGATGCACCGCTAACATTAACTTTTCCCGGCGGTTCAGGTCGTTGGGGTATTCGTCGCAGCACATTTCGGGAACGCGGTTTGCCACATGAATTGGTTGTGCTGACCGATCTCAGCCGAACGTTGCGTGAGGAAGAGCGCAATGCCTGGCAACGTCTCGTGCGCGTGCTCGGTCACGAGATGAATAATTCACTCGCGCCGATCAAATCGATCGCGGGTAGTTTGGAGAACTTGATTCTCCGCGATCCGCCGCCGCCTGATTGGCAGGATGATGCGCGCAGCGGGTTGAATGTAATTGCCACGCGCGCGGAATCGCTCAGCCGGTTCATGCAAGCTTACGCGCGACTGGCTCGCCTGCCGCCGCCGCAGAAAGAAAAATTTGATCTTGGTGAACTCGTTAGGCGAGTTGCGGCCCTGGAAACACGATTGGCGGTGCAGGTTCTGCCGAGCCCGGAAATGACAATCGTTGCCGATGCCGCGCAGATAGAACAATTACTCATCAACATTTTGCACAACGCGGTGGATGCTTCGCTCGAAACAAGCGGCGGCGTCGCGGTCGGCTGGCGTGAGGCGGGCGACTGCATCGAAGTTTTTGTGCAAGACGAAGGTCCGGGCGTGATGAATCCGACAAATCTGTTCGTTCCATTTTTCACGACGAAGCCCGGTGGTTCGGGAATTGGACTTACGCTCAGTCGTCAGATTGCGGAAGCGCACGGCGGTTCGCTCACTTTGATGGAACGGCACGGACGTTCCGGCTGCGAAGCGCTTTTGCGTTTGCCTCGTTAGGCGGAACTGTTTGATCTGACGCGGCCAGCGCCGGCTGCCAGCCGGCGCCTAACGAGTTATGAGTTTCCGGCAAGCTGCCGGAAATGACAGGCTGGCAGCCTGCGCTCCCCAGAATTACTCGTCCCGAAAGCGGGACGGCGTAATCCCACAAGCGAAGATTAATCGGCTGTGCGAATTCGAATTCGTTCTCGTATAACTACACGAAAACACTGGACTTGTAACTTTCCAAATTCGGTTGGCACGGCCATTGCAATAGGGGCTGCACCTAAGAAAAACTTTTGAATCCAATAGCGATGCTGAGTGCATCTCAATGGATGACGGAGAAAAAAGAAAATGAAACCTAACCTGACAAAATTCCCGAAGACCGATTGCAATTACACCGCAGTCGCGCTCACCGGCAGCTGTGCGAAACGCATCGCCAATGCGCGTTCGTTTCGCCACATCGGCGACGATTACTTCAAGACCGAAGCGCCCCATAGCTTCGCTGGTGAAGGCGCGTTTTTCGCGGTGTTGGTGATGACGGTAGCGGTGGCGTTGCTTAGCAACGCAAGCGCGCTGCATCATTTCGTGCGCGCAATCGGCGCGGTCTAATCGAGAAAATACCTGGCAATGCACCGAAGCGTGGAAGCAAAGGCGGAAAATACTATCGTGCGACCGAGCGGCTTTACGCCGACTAGTTCCGCGATGGATAAGCCGCGTCCCGATGTCGCCCGCAAAAAGCGCAAGCGCCGCATCATGATCATCGCGGGCTCGGTGCTCGGATTGATTTTGGTGACAGTTCTCTTGTCGCGCTTGAAACCGGCGGTGCCGAGCGTCGACCGCTCCACGGTCTGGATCGATACCGTGAAGCGCGGACCAATGTTACGCCAGGTTCGCGGTCTTGGGACGCTCGTGCCGGAAGACATTCAATGGATCGCGACAAATACCGAAGGTCGCGTGGAAAAAATTATTGTTCGGCCCGGCGCCAAGGTGACTAAGGACACAGTTTTGCTGGAACTGACAAGCCCGGAGCTCGAACAAGCTGCGCATGACGCCGAATTGCAGGCGAAAGCGGCGGAAGCAGAACTAACAACACTGCGCGCGACGTTGCAGCGCGAAGTTCTGCAGCAGGAATCTACCTCGGCGCAAGTTCACTCCGAGTACGAACAGGCAAGAATGGAGTGCGAGACTAACGACAAATTGCAGAAGGATGGTTTGATTGCCGACCTGCAATACAAGACTTCGAAAGTAAAAGCGGCAGAACTGAAGAATCGCGATGCGATCGAAGAGAAGCGGCTGGAGTTTTCCCGCAATTCCATCGAACCGCAACTCGCCGCGAAACAGGCAACGGTCGATCAACTCACCGAGCAGGCGAAGTTGAAAGCGAACCAGGTCGATGCCTTGCACGTGCGCGCGGGAATGGAGGGTGTTCTGCAACAGTTGCCGGTGGAAGTTGGCCAGCGCGTGATTCCGGGAACGAACCTCGCGCGCGTCGCCGACCCGAAAAAACTTAAAGCCCAAATCAAGATCGCCGAGACGCAGGCGAAAGATATCCAGATAAATCAAAAAGCCTCGATCGATACGCGGAACGGCGTCGTTGAAGGTCATGTCATTCGTGTCGATCCCGCGGTCGAGCAGGGGACGGTTACCGTCGATGTGGCGATCGATGGACAATTGCCGAAAGGCGCGCGTCCGGATTTGAGTGTCGATGGAACGATCGAACTCGAACGTCTCGATAACGTCGTCTACGTCGGTCGTCCCGCCTTCGGCCAGGACAACAGCACGGTTGGTCTTTTCAAAATCGTCTCGGGAAGTTCCGAGGCGGTCCGCACGCCGGTTCAACTCGGCCGCAGTTCAGTCAACACCATTGAAATAAAAAGCGGTCTCCAGCCGGGGGACCAAGTGATTCTATCCGACACCAGCGCGTGGGATTCCCACGATCGCATTCGCCTCAACTAACTAACTACTATGCCAACTACCGAAGTCTCCACACAAATACCCCGTTCAAGTGCGAACGGTGCCGAAACGCTCATTCAACTTCAAGGCGTGACGAAAGTTTTTCTCACCGATGAAGTGGAAACGCACGCGCTCTCCGGGATTCATCTCGACATTCGCCAGGGAGAATATCTCTCCATTGCCGGTCCGTCCGGTTGCGGGAAATCGACGCTTCTTTCCATTCTTGGCCTGCTCGATACGCCATCGGATGGCAGCTACTCGCTCAAGGGTGGAGAAGTCGCGAACCTCTCGTTTCCGGAACGCGCGCGCATTCGCAATCGCGAAATCGGGTTCATCTTTCAAAGCTTCAATTTGATCGGCGACCTCACCGTTTTCGAAAACGTCGAATTGCCGCTGACTTATCGCGGCATGCCGTCTTCGGAGCGAAAGACCTATGCGCTGGGCGCGCTCGAACGCGTCGGCATGGGACATCGCGCGAAACATTTGCCGAGCCAGCTCTCTGGCGGTCAGCAGCAGCGCGTCGCCGTTGCGCGCGCGCTCGCCGGCAAACCGGCCATTCTGCTCGCCGACGAACCGACGGGAAACCTCGACTCGCGCAATGGTGAAGCCGTCATGGATCTGCTGAAAGAATTGCACGCCGGCGGCGCGACTATTTGCATGGTCACGCACGATGCGCGTTTTGCGCAGCATGCCGATCGCACTGTTCATTTGTTCGACGGCCGTGTCGTCGAAGATCGAATCGCCGCCTAACGAGTGCAGCCATGATTAAAATTTGTAGGGCGTCTGTGTCAGGCGCCGATGTCTGCGGCAGCGCCGACGGACTTCGGCGTTCCCAGAAGCGCCCTACAAAAAATAAGCCTATGTGGCGGGACCTCAGGTATGCGGCGCGGACGTTGGCCAGGTCGCCCGGCTTCGCCACCATTGCGATTTTGACTCTCGCGCTCGGCATCGGCCTCGCGAGCACAATCTTCTCCGCGGTTAACGCGCTTCTGATCAGGCCGCTGCCGCTCATGCGCGATCAGCAACAGCTCGTCGTCATCGAGCATCACCTGAAAAAATTGAAGGAGAGCACGAAGATGTCGGCTTCGATTACCCGGGTCTTCTCGATGCGCGCAAACACCTCACCACCATCGAAGGGATCTCGGCCTGGCAAGACACCACCATGATCATCACGGGAGCAGGCAAGCCCGATCGCTATCTGGGTGCGGCGATTCAGGCGGACGCATTCCAAATGTTTGGCGTGGTGCCGACGATCGGCCGCTGGTTTCGCATGGAAGAAAACGAGCCCAGTGCGGAACCGGTCGTGATGCTCGGTTACGATCTTTGGCAGCAACGTTATGCTGCTAATCCCGGCGTCGTCGGCAAAGACGGTCGAGGTCAATGGCATGATGGCGACGATCATCGGCGTCATGCCAAAAGGATGGCGTTTTCCGGAAGACGCGGATCTCTGGATGCCGTTGCGGTTTGATGAAAAGAAGGAAAAGCGCGGCGAATTTTTTCTCAATCCGATCGGCCGATTGAAACCCGGCGTGACACTCGCGCAAGCCAACGCCGAGCTTGCGCATTTTTCCGATATCGAAGCGCGAGAGCATCCCGATATTTACAAGGGGAGCACATTTAGCGCGGTGCCGATGCGTGAAAGTGTTTCGCGTAACGCCCGAAGACGCTCACTCTCCTGCTCATGGGCGCGGTGCTGTTTCGTCCATCTGATCGCCTGCGCGAATGTCGCGAATCTTCTTGCTCGCGCGCGGCGCCACGCGCACGAAAGAGTTCGGCATTCGCATCGCGTCTAGGCGCGAACCGCGGCCGAGTCGTTAGGCAACTTTTGATCGAAAGTCTTCTCATCGGGATCGCCGGAGCCGCCGGCGGTTTGCTCATCGCGGTCTGGGGAATCGATCTCATGGTCTCGATAATTTCGGTGCCGCTTCCGTTTTGGCTTCGCTTCGATCTCGATTTCCGCGTCTTCTTCTTCGCTGTCTCCATAGGGGTGATTTCCGGTTTGCTCTTCGGATTACTGCCAGCGCTGCGTGTTTCGCGTCCGAACCTGACGGAAGTTTTGAAAGAAGGCGGTCGCACCGCCGCGGGCGGAGCGCGTGGTCAACGCATCAGAGATTGGCTTGTCGTCGCGCGAGGTCGCGGTTGCGTTGATCCTGCTCATTGGCGCGGGCTTGATGATGCGCAGTTTCATCAAACTGCAGCACATGGATACCGGTATCGCCGCGAAAAATGTCCTGACTTTTCGCGTCGGTCTTCCCAAGCCTCAGTATAAGGACGAGAAAGTCGTCAGGCGATTTTTCGATCAGGTAATTCCGAGACTCGAAGCGATTCCAGGCGTCGAGGCTGCCGGCGCAATTTCCTCTCTGCCGGTTTCCGGGACAGGCGTTGGCGGCATCTATGATTGAGGGAGAAACGCGACCGAAAGTCTCTGCAGGACGCGCGGATTCGCGGAATGCTCACGATCACGCCCGGATTATTTTCGCGCGCTTGGGAATTCCAATCGTTCATGGACGCGATTTCATTCGCGCGGCGATGACGCTTCAAAGCCGCCCGTCGCTGTCATCGATGAGATGGCTGCACGCACGCTTTTCCCGAATCAAGATCCGATTGGAAAACGAATCGCCAAACTCAATCCGCCACCGGAAAAACCGAAATGGTTTGAGATCGTCGGCGTGGTTGGCGACGTCGATTTACAATCGCCCGACAACGAAGCGAACTCTGCCAACCGATCTATTTCGCGGAGGCGCAGCAGACCGAACAATTCATGTCGGTGGCGGTCCGGACGAAAAGCGCGCCGCGCAAGTTTTGCCAACCTTGTGCGTAACGCCGTTCTCTCCGTCAACAAGGACATCCCGATCTACAACGTGAAATTGATGACCGATGTGGTGCAGGACTCGTTTTGGGAGCGAGCCTTCTTCGGCACGCTGTTCAGCGCATTTGGTGTCATCGCCCTCTTCCTCGCGTCGATCGGGCTTTATGGAGTGATGTCGTACGCGGTGCGGCAACGAACACAGGAGATCGGCATTCGCATCGCCCTGGGCGCGCAGGCGCGCGATGTTCTTTCGATGGTAACCGGGGACGGTTTGCGTCTCATCGGTATCGGTCTGTTTGTCGGATTAGTCTCCGCTTATTTCGCCGTGCAAGTGTTGCGCGATAGTCTCGCGCAAATCTCCGCGCACGATCCGCTGAGTTTTATCCTGTTGCCGCTTCTCCTCTTAATAGTCGGCCTGGCGGCGTGTTATTTTCCGGCGCGTTCTGCTACGCACCTCGATCCCGTGGAGGCGCTGCGTTATGAATAATTCCGAGTGCACATCGTTAAACGCGCTCCCATCGTTAGATCGAAGCGCGCGCTCACGATCCACGCATGTCTCGATTCACGTCATCGTCCCTGATGAACGAACTTCGCTTTGCTTTTCGAATTCTCGTCAAGAGTCCGGCGTTCACCCTTATCGCCATTACCACGCTGGCGCTGGCGATCGGCGCGACGACCGCCGTCCTAAGCCTGGTCAACGCGTTGCTCGTTCGTCCGTTGCCTTACCGCGCGCCGCATGAGCTCGTTTTGCTTTTCCAGCATTTTAAAGCGCAGAACCTCGAGCGCATTCCCGTCTCGCCACCGGAATTCGTCGATTATCAAACGCGCATGCGCAGCTTCCAGAACATTGGCGCCTTTAACTACGCCACGTTCAACCTTTCGGGCGGAGATAACCCAGAGCGAATTCCCGGCGCTGTCGTCACAGCCGGAGTTTTTCAAACACTCGGAATCGAGCCGATCAGAGGCCGCGCTTTTCGGCCGGAGGAATGCCAGACCGGCCGCGACGATGTCGTCATTCTGAGCGCGCGTTTGTGGAAACGTCGCTTCAATTCCGATCCCAATATCATTGGCAGCAAACTTCTGCTCGACGGTCGCAGTTTCACCGTCGTCGGAATCATGCCGGAGAAATTCGATTTTCCTCTGCAGCTTTTCAATCTCGGCGGCGGCCAGTTTGCCGAACGCGCAGAAATTTGGCAGCCGCTCGCGTTCACCGATAAGGAAATGAAGAATCGCTACTCGCGCAGCCTCGGCATCATCGCGCGCCTTGCTCCCGGTATCTCAGTTTCCCAGGCGCAGGCGGAAATCGAAATGTTGAACAGCGCAGATGCGGCGCGAACATCGCGATGCCTACAGCCAGGACGAGAGTTTCGGTGGCGACCTTTTTGCGTTGAAGGAACTCGCCGTCGGAGGAATGCGTCCGACGCTTCTCATTCTGCTCGGCGCGGTTTTTCTCGTTCTCATGATTGCCTGCGCTAATCTCAGCACAATGCTACTGGCGCGGGCCGCGGCGCATGATCGTGAAACGGCAATCCGAGTCGCTCTCGGCGCGAGTCGTCTGCGCTTGTTACGCCAAATGTTAATCGAAAGCTTGCTTCTGGCGGTTTGCGGCGGACTCGCTGGCATCTTGCTCGCAGTCTGGGGCGTTGATCTTTTGAAATCGATCGGCGCACAGACCGTTCCGCGGCTGCGCGAAGTCGATCTCGATCTCACGGTTCTCTTTGCCACGCTCGTCGATCTCCGTCGGGACCGGTATTGTCTTCGGCATTATTCCCGGTCTCGCCGGCGCAAAACCGGAATTAACCGAAGCATTGAAAGAGGGTGGTCGCGGTTCGACCGAAGGAAGACGCCGGAATCGGCTGCGAAATATTTTAGTCATCGCGGAAGTCGCGCTCGCGCTCGTCCTGCTCACGAGCGCCGGACTGCTCATGAAGAGTTTCGTTAGGCTGCAAAACGTCAGTCCCGGTTTCGATCCGCAAAACGTGATGACGATGGAGATCTCGCTTCCGAAACTGAAATACAACAGCAACGAAGCAGCCGTTCGTTTCACCGATGAAGCGGAGCGACGCATCGCAGCTCTCCCCGGCGTCGAGGCCGCAGCTTTCACTGCCATTCTGCCGCTCAGTGGAACGAACAGCGATTCGTCTTTCTGCGATCGAAGGACGACCCAACTCGGATACCGATCCGTTCCCCGATGAGGAATATCGCGAAGTTTCGTCCGACTACTTCCGCGTCCTGCAAACGCCACTGCAAAAAGGTCGCTTCTTTACCAAAGCCGATACCGCCACTTCGCCGCCCGTTATCATCATCAATCAGGCGCTCGCGAAAAAATATTGGCCTAACGAGGACGCTCTCGGAAAACGGATCACATTCGGCGATCCGAAAAAGAAGGACGCCGTCTGGGTCACGATTGTCGGCATTGTCGGCGACATTAAACACCGGAGCCTCGACGAAGACGCGAAGCCGGAAATGTATGTGCCCTGGGCGCAGGATCCGTATTCCACCGGCATCCTCGTCGTGCGCAGCAAACAGGATCCGCGCAATCTGATTTCGGCCATTCGCCGGGAAATGCAGGCGATCGATCCGGCCCAACCGCTCGCCCACATCCGCAGCTTGGAGGATGTCATTGCGGATTCGGTCGCGCCGCGGCGGTCTGTCTGTCGTGTTGCTCGGCGTATTTGCGGGCGTCGCGATTCTTCTCGCGTCCGTTGGAATTTACGGCGTCATGTCGTTTCTGGTCGTCCAGCGCACGCATGAGATCGGGGTGCGCATGGCCCTCGGCGCGCAACGCGCAGATGTCTTGCGGCTGGTTCTTTTCCGCGCCCTTAAGCTTGTCGTCCTCGGGGTGACAATCGGACTTACTCTGGCGCTGTGCAGCACGCGCGTGCTTTCCGCGTTGCTCTACCAGTGTCAGCGCTTTTGACGCGCCGACCTTTGCGTTTGTCGCTTTTACGCTTGTCGGTCGTCGCGTCTGTTAGCCAGTTACATTCCTGCTCGTCGTGCCACTCGCGCCGATCCGATGATCGCGCTCGGTCACGGATAAATTTTATTTATGATTGATCCACTCATTCGGCTGAAAAACATCGAGCGCGTTTATCCGCTCGCCAAAGGCAAATTCTTTTACGTCCTGCGCGACATCAATCTCGAGGTGCAGGAAGGCGATTTCGTTTCCATCATGGGACCGTCCGGCGCCGGGAAATCTTCGCTCCTGCACGTTCTCGGAATGCACGATCATGCCTGGACGGGCGAATATTTTTTGAATGGCGTCGCCATTCATTCCTTGAAAGCAAAGGAACGCGCGAACCAGCGCAACGAACAGATCGGATTTGTTTTTCAACAATACCACCTGCTCGATGACCTGACCGTTTACGAAAATCTCGAGATACCGCTTTCCTATCGCAGCATCGCCAAGAACGAACGCAGCGCCATCGTCGCCGACACGCTCGATAAATTTCAGATGGTGGCGAAGCGTGATTTATATCCGCGCCAATTATCCGGCGGACAGCAACAGCTGGTCGGTGTCGCTCGTGCAATCATTTCGAATCCGAAAATGATCCTGGCCGATGAGCCGACCGGGAATCTTCACTCGAGTCAGGGCGAAGAAATCATGGAGTTGTTCAAGAAGCTGAACAGTGAGGGCACAACCATTATTCAAGTCACGCATTCCGATAAGAACGCGGCTTACGGCAATCGCATCATTCAACTGCGCGACGGCTGGATTGTGGACTAGTCATGTATCCTTTCTACTCCAAGATTTCTGTAGCGGCGGTCTATGACCGTCGCACTTTTTTGCGGCGGAATTCGAGCGACGGTCATAGACCGTCGCTACAGGTTCTGGCGATTTTATTTTTCTTTGTTAGCGCGCTTTCCGCTTCAGCGTTGACCGAAGAAAACGTCAACGTTACGCGCGATGCTAAATTGGGAGGAAAGCTAGTCGTTGATGTCGATTTCGGAACGATCGAGGTCGCGCCCGGCGACAACGACAAGGTCGTCGTCAACGCCACGCGCAAAATCACAGCGTCATCGAAAGACAAGGAAGCCGAATATCTCGCGGCGGCACCGATCACGGTAACAAGCGATGGAACTACCGTTGTCGTACGTGCGCGGCGCGGAAAGGATTGGGACGAAGACGGTCAGATTTGCAACAACGACGCGCGTTACTCGATCCACGTGCCGTCGACTTTCGATGCGGAATTGAAAACCGAAGGTGGCGCGATCACGACCACCAATCTCACCGGCAAAGTAAAAGCGCACACGAGCGGCGGCGATATGAAATTCTCGCTCCTGCACGGACCGATCAAAGCCGATACCGACGGCGGAGAAATCGAAGTCTCCGGTTGTGAAGGGAAGATCGAGATCGAAACCAGCGGCGGCCAAATCGAAACAATCGGCGGCAGCGGAAGTTTGCATGCGAACACGTCGGGCGGAACAATCAAAGTCGAAAATTTCAATGGCGATGCCAGCGTGGAGACCAGCGGTGGCCAGCTTGCCCTCGCAAATATTCGCGGAAAACTCGATGCGGAAACCGCGGGCGGATTCATTTCAGCTAAGATTCCTTCGCCCGTTCCGGGCGATGTGAGACTGGAAACAGGCGCCGGCGCCATTGAAGTCATCGTCCCCAGCGACGCCGCCCTAACGATCGATGCCGAAACCGGTATCGGCAGCGTGCACAGCGATCTACCGATCGCGAGTCGCACGCGTGAAGACAGCGATGGCGTCAAGGGAACGATTAACGGCGGCGGCAAATCGCTCCACTTACGCAGCGGGGCCGGTTCCATTTCGATCAAATCGCGCGGCGATTCCGCCCGGAATTCATCGCAAAAAAAAGGACACGCGCGCTCCCCAGAGAAAGAAACCTAACGAGTAATCCAGGAAGAAACATCATGCAGGACATTCGTTTCGCTTTCCGTCAACTTTTCAAAGAACCGCGCTTCACCATTATCGCGGTGCTCGCGCTCGCGATCGGCATCGGAGCCAACACCGCCATCTTCAGCGTCGTTAACGCGGTTTTGCTCAAGCCGCTCCCATTTCCTCAGCCCGAGCGGTTGGTCGCCTTTGGCTCGGTCGATCGGCGCGTGCAGTCGGAAGGGTTGAACTCCATGAGCTATCCGGATTTTTTTGATTTCCGCGCGCAGAACAAGAGTTTCGAAAAAATCGCAATCCATCGCCGGGAAAGTCTCGCGCTTGCAGGCAATGGACCGGCCCAAAGTCTTCGGGCGGAAAAAGTCTCGGGCGAATTTTTTGATGTTCTCGGCGTGCATCCGATGCTCGGCCGCACTTTTGGACGGGATGAAGAAAAAGCGGGTGGCGGTCCGAACGGGTTGACTGTCGTCTTGAGTCACGCGTTTTGGCAGCAGCAATTCAAGGACAACCGATCCGTCATCGGAAAATCAATTACGCTCGATGGCCAGCCTTACACGGTGGTCGGAGTGATGCCTGCCGGTTTCGCGTTTCCGATCGATTCCGATCCTGCGGACGTTTTCGTTACGATCGCGAAGGACGCGAGCACGTTGGACGGCACGAAGCCCGAAACCGAACAGCGCGGCAATCATAGCTTGCAAGGCATTGGCCGTTTGAAACCGGGAGTGACCGCGGCGGAAGCGGCGGTCGAGTTGCGCACGATCGCGGGAGCGCTCGTGCAACAATATCCGGACTCGAACACGAATTTCAGTGCCGGCGCCGCGCCTCTGCGCGAAAACCTGGTCGGAGACGTCGAGCGCGGGCTTTATGTTCTTTTCGGCGCGGTCGGTTGCGTGCTTCTCATCGCGAGCGCGAATGTCGCCAATCTTCTTCTCGCGCGTGCAACCGTGCGGCAGAAAGAGATGGCGCTGCGTTCCGCGCTCGGCGCCAGTCGCGGTCGCATAATCCGGCAGTTGCTCACCGAAAGCGTGCTGCTCGCCGGGCTGGGTGGTTTGTGCGGATTAGTGCTCGCGGCCTGGGGCACCGATCTTTTGGTTTCGTTAGTCCCGGACAGCATTCCTCGCTCGCAAGACATCAGACTGGATGGCGCGGTGCTCGCGTTCACTTTTGTTGCCTCGTTAGGCACGGGGATTCTTTTCGGGCTCGCGCCCGCGCTGCAAACTTCGCGATTGGATTTGCGCGGTGCTCTGAATGACAGCGGCCGCGGCACGAGCAGCGGCGGCCACCATCGTTTGCGCAACACGCTCGTCGTGGTCGAGGTGGCACTCGCGCTTCTCCTTCTCACCGGTGCCGGTTTGCTTCTGCAAAGTTTTGCCCGTCTCAGCCGCGTGAATCCCGGCGTGCAGCCAGACCGGTTGCTCACCGCCGCGATCACACTTCCGAATTCAGCTTATCCGAAACCGGAGAACGTCGCACTTTTCCAGGATCAGCTGCTGACGCGAATCCGAGCGCTGCCCGGCGTGCGCGGCGCGAGCACTGTCTTCCCGCTCCCGTTGAGCGGAAGCAATGTCACCACTTCATTTGATCTGGAGGAAAATCCGAAACCGGAAGGTCAACGGGACGCCAGTCCAATTCGCGTTGCGGGCAGCGATTACTTTCAAACGATGGGCGTGTCGTTAGTCCGCGGCCGGCTCTTCGATTCATCCGATCGATTCGAATCGAAACAAGTGATGGTCATCAACGAGCGTTTCGCGGAGAAATTTTTTCCGGGCGAAAACCCGGTCGGCAAACGCATGCAGCCCGGCTTTTCTCTCACCGACGACGACGGACCGATGCGGGAAATCGTCGGCGTCGTGAGCAACGTGAAACATCAATCGCTCCGAACCGATTTCACGCCTGAGATGTATGTCCCAGCCGCGCAATTCCCGATCGGAATTCTTCCCCTCATTGTCCGCACAACGACTTCGCAGCCGACCGCGCTGACCGCTTCGATCCGCAACGCGCTCGCCCAAGTCGACCCCGGTGTGCCGCTGACGCGCGTGCGTTTGTTTGAAGATTACATCGCGCAATCGCTTGCTCGCCCGCGCTTCAACGCATTCCTGCTCTCGATTTTTGCCGGCGTCGCTTTGCTTCTCACGGCGATCGGCATTTACGGCGTCATGGCTTACTCCGTCGCGCAACGCCGACAGGAAATCGGCATTCGCATGGCGCTCGGCGCGCAGAAACAGGACGTCCTGCGCTTGGTCGTCGGCGGAGGAATGAAGTTAACCGCGCTCGGAGTTCTCATCGGTCTAAGCGCGGCGCTCGCTCTCACGCGGCTCCTGGGAAACATGCTTTACGGCATGAAGCCGTTCGATGGGCCCACGCTGACAGCGGTTGCATTACTGCTCGCGTTGATCGCGCTTCTCGCCTGCTGGCTGCCCGCGCGCCGCGCCGCTGGTGTCAATCCACTCGTCGCTTTGCGCGAACAATAAACACCATGTTTGCCTAACGAGTAATCTTGGGAGAACATCATGAACGATCTTCGCTTTGCCTTTCGCCAATTGCGCAAAGCGCCCGGCGTTCACGTTCACGGCGCTGGCCACGGTCGCGATCTGTCTCGGGGCGAACCTCGCGATTTTCGCGGTGATCAATTCCGATCCTGCTGCAGCCGCTGCCGTTTCCCGCACTCTGATCGGCTGGTCACGATCTACAACACCTATCCGAAAGCCGGCGTCGAGAATGACGGCTCCTCCCTAACGAACTACTACGAGCGGCGCGGCAACATCCCGGCGTTCTCGAGTCTTTCCATTTATACGCGAGGGAGCCGAAGTGGTGGGCGAATCCGGGTTCGACGCAGCAGGAAGAAGTCATGCGCGTCTCGCCGGATTTTTTCACGACGCTGGGCGTCGGTCTGGCGATCGGTCGCACTTTCACCGAAGAGGAAACGGCCGTCGGCGGAAGAACGTGGCGTGGTCATCCTGAGCGACGCCTTCTGGCGCGAGCGACTCAATTCCGATCCAAACGTTCTCGGCCGGGACCTCCGCGTGAATGGCATGCCGAGAAAGATCGTCGGGGTGTTGCCTCCTGGTTTTCGCTTCCTCTCCTCGGAGGCGCGCCTTTTCCTGCCGCTCAAATCCGGCGTCGAGCAACGCGCGCCGAGCCAGCGCCACTCCGGCGGCGGCGGCACGCACATGATCGCGCGCTTGAAACCGGGCGCGACGATCGCCGAAGCGCAAGCTCAGATCGACGCCCACAACGCCGCGGTCGAGAAGGACAACCCGCAGGCGAAGATGATGGCCGAGGCCGGCTTTCCGTTCGCCGGTGCTTTCGCTCCATGCCGATCACGTGCGCTCGATCCGCCCGACGCTTTGGCTGATGCAGGGCGGGCGTGTTTTTCCTCCTCGCTCATCGGCGCGGTCAATCTCGTCAACCTGCTCCTGATCCGCGCGAGCGGTCGCGCGAAAGAAATGGCGATCCGGCAATCGATGGGCGCGAGCCGCTGGCATGTCGTTAGGCAGGTGATGATCGAAACCGTTCTGCTCACCGCGACTGGCGGATTACTCGGACTGCTGGTGGGCGCATGGGGAACTCAGTTGCTCGAGGTGCTCGGCGCGAATCGCTTGCCGCTCGGCGCGCATATCGTGTTTGATGGCTGGCTCGCGGCGATCGGCTTGGTCGGCGCGGTCATTCTCGGCGTCGTCATCGCGATGCCGATCGCCTGGTTCAACCTGGGCAGTCATCTGGCGAACGCGCTGCAATCCGAATCGCGCAGCGGCACGATCAACCGCGCCACCCAACGTCTGCGCCACGGCTTCATCGTCGCGCAGATCGCGCTCGCTTTTGTTCTGCTCGCGGGCGCGGCGCTGCTCGGGCTGAGCTTGAAAAAGGTGATGGCCGTCTCGCCCGGCTTCCGCGCCGATCATGTCCTCACCGGCGAGTGCACGCATCTCGTGGCAAAGCTTGACGAAGACGCCGAGTCGCGCATCGTCGATCGCTTGCTGGAAGCGATCCGGCCAGCAACCCGGAATCGCCGCGGCCGGAACGATCACGAACATCCCGCTGAGCGGAGACAACGGCAAAACCGCGGTCACACCGAAGGGCTATGTGCCGCCGCCCGGGCAATCACTGCATGGTCATTATTCCTATGGCGTGACGCGGCGATTACTTTTCGGCGCTCGGCATTCCGCTGCGCGAAGGACGCTTCCTCACCTCGGAAGATTCTCACCGCTCGGAACGCGTCTGCGTGGTGGACGAAGATTTTGCGCGGCGCTACTGGCCCGAGACGGGGGCGTGCACTCGGCCAACGCGTCTTTCAAGGCACCGACAGCGAGACGACGCAGAACCTCTTCACGATCGTCGGCGTGGTCGGCGCGGTAAAACAAGCGGAGCTGACGGAAGCGCAAGGTCAGGGCGCGGTTTACCTGCCGTTCGCTTATCGCGAGCACGTCAACAGTATTTTCGTCGTCACGCGCACGAGCCAGCGACCGGAAGCGTTTGCCGCGACGCTGCGCAAACTGGTGCGCGCGACCGATCCGGAGCTGGCGATCGACGACATCCAGCTCGATGGAAACGCGCATCGAGGAGAGCCTCGATCGCGCGGCGTTCGCCGGCGCTGCTGGCGGGAATTTTCGCGGGGGTCGCGTTGTTGCTCGCGGCGATCGGAACGTATGGCGTTTTGAGTTACGCCGTCGCGCAACGCCGCCGCGAGATCGGCATTCGCATGGCGCTCGGCGCGCAGAGGGGTCAGATCGGGACGCAATTCTTCTCGTTAGGCCTGCGCCTTCTCGCCGCCGGAACCATCCTCGGTTTGATCGGCGCGTGGCTCGCCGGAAGAGCGATGCAGAGCGTTCTCTTCGACGTGCCGACGCTGCCCGATCGCCACTCTTCTCGGCACCGCGCTCATCATGAGCCGCGGTGTCACTTGTTGCCTGCCTCATCCCCGCGCGTCGCGCCGCGAAAGTCGATCCCATGATCGCGCTCCGCGCTGAGTACCAAATTATGAACGATCTTCGCTACGCTCTTCGCCAGCTGCGCAAATCACCCGGCTTCACTTTTGTCGCCGTCATCACTCTCGCGCTCGGCATCGGCGCGAACACCGCGATCTTCAGCGTGATCAACGCGGTGCTCTTGCGACCACTGCCTTATCCAGAAGCCGATCGCATCGTTTACCTGACTGAATCCGATCCAATCCAGCCTTCGATTTCGATCAACTGGCTCGATTTTCTTGATTGGAAACGCGACAACACTGCCTTCGAAGAGCTGGCCGTTTCGCGACGCGAATCGTTCAACCTGAGCGGCGTCGCTGGACGCGAAGCGGAACGAATCTCGGGCGCTGTCGTTTCGGCCAACTTCTTCAAGGTCATCGGGCTTGCGCCGGAAATCGGAAGATTTTTTTCCAATGGCGAAGACAAAGCGGGCGGCCCGGCGTTGGCCGTGATCAGTGACGGATTATGGCAGCGCGCTTTTCAACGCGATCCCGGCGTGCTCGGGCGGGCGATCAATCTGCACAATCAGCTCTACACCGTGGTCGGGGTCGTGCCGCCGCAAATGTCGTCGCCCAGCGGTGTCGATGTGTGGGTGCCGATCATGCGACGTGCCGCGGGCGCCTGGGACAATCGCGAAAATCATCCCGGTCTTTATGGTTGGGGCCGTTTGAAAAAAGGAGTGAGCGTCGAGCAGGCGCGCGGACAGATGCGCGCGATCGCGGCGAGTCTGGAGAAAAAATTTCCCGCCACGAACACTAGCTGTCGGCGCAACGGTCACGCCGTTGCTTGAAAATCAGGTCGGATCCTACCGCAAAAATCTCACGCTCTTGTTAGGCGCAGTTGCCCTGATCCTGCTCATCGCCTGCGCGAATCTCGCCAATCTTCTCGCGGTTCGCGGGGCGGCGCGAGCGCGAGAGTTTGCCGTGCGGGCTGCACTCGGTGCCAGCCGCGGACAAATCGTTAGGCAACTGCTGGCCGAAAGTTTTCTACTCGCTTTGCTTGGTGGCCTCGGCGGATTTCTCATCGCGTTTTGGGGCCGTGACGCGATCATCGCGCTGAGTCCGCCGGGAATTCCGCGACTGGAAAACGTAACGCTTGATGGCTGGGTGCTTGTCTTCACGCTCGGTCTCGCGCTTTGCACGAATTTTCTCTTTGGTCTTTGGCCCGCGCGAATGGCAGCAAAAACGAACACGCAACTTGCACTCGACGCTGGCGCGCGCGGCAGCTCCGATTCACTTGCCGCGCAACGCACGCGCAATCTCCTCGTCGTCGCGGAGATCGCGCTCACTCTCATTCTTCTCGCTGCTGCCGGGCTCGTGTTGAAGAGCTTCGCGCGCGCGCAGGCGCTTTCGCTCGGCTTCGAACCGCGACAACTGCTCACGGCGCGGCTCGATCTCCCTTTCCGCGTTTACTCGAGCAAAGAAAAAGTCGTCCAGTTTTCCGACAAGTTGCTTGAACGCGTCCGCGTGCTTCCCGGTGTCGTTGACGCTGCGCTCAGTTCGAATCCGCCGATGCTCGCAGGTTGGCAGACCGATATCCTGCGCGAAGGCGCGCCGAAGCCGCTGCCCGGCCAGGCGATTTCCGCCGACACCGAGATCGTTAGGGGGAATTATTTCGCCACGCTAAAAGGAACGCTGTTGCGCGGCCGCGTCTTTGATCAGCGCGACACCGGCACTTCGCCGCTCGTCACGATCATCGATCAATCGCTGGCCGATCGATTTTTCCCTAACGAGAATCCAATCGGCCAGCGCATGCAGATCGACCCGGATGATAGCGGCACCGGCCGGCTTTTCGAAATCATCGGTGTCGTCGCGCGAATGAAGATGCGCGGCTTCGATCAAATCTCATCGCTGCCGCTGGTTTATTTTTCGCAATCGCAAGTCGAGCGAACCAACTACGTGCTCATGGTCCGGACGCAGGGATCTCCCGCGGCGTTGGAGAAATCGATCCGTGACGCGGTCGCCGCGGTCGATCCGACGCAACCGGTTTTCGACGTCAGCCCGATGCTCGACCGCGTGCAGCAAACTTGGGCCGGCCCGCGTTTCGTCAGCTTCCTGCTTCTTGTCTTTGCTGGACTCGCGCTACTCCTTTCGATTGTCGGTCTATATGGCGTGCTGTCGTACAGCGCGCTGCGTCGGTTGCGTGAAATCGGAATTCGTCTCGCGCTCGGCGCGCAACGTTCCGACATTCGCGCACTCATTTTGGGACAGGGCGTTCGTCTGCTTGCATGCGGCCTAACGATTGGTCTGGTCGGACTCATCGCGGTTTCGCGCGTGCTGCGCAGTTTCCTTTTTGAAGTCAACGCGATCGATCTTCCGATTTATCTCGGTGTCAGTCTTGTGCTCGCGCTCGCCGCGCTTGTCGCCTGCTGGCTTCCCGCGCGACGCGCAGCGCGGGTCGATCCAATGATCACTCTGCGTTCCGAATGAAAATGCCCTAACGAATAATTAAACGAGTATGAACAACCTCCGCTTCGCCATTCGACAACTGCGCAAATCGCCCGGTTTCACGATCGTCGCTATCGTCACGCTTGCGCTCTGCATCGGCGCCAATACCGCGATCTTCAGCGTCATCAATGCGGTGCTGCTCCGGCCGTTGCCTTATCCCAACCCGGATCGTCTGATCATTGTCACCGAAACCGACGCAAACCAGCCGAGCATTTCGGTTTCATTTCCCGATTATCTCGATTGGAAAAAAGAAAACACCGTCTTCGAAAATATCGCGGTCTCGCGGCGTGAGACATCCAATCTGAGCGGATTGCAGGGAATACAGCCGGAACAAATTCTCGGCGCGCTCGTGACTGCGAATTTTTTCCAGGTGATCGGACTGAAACCGCAGATCGGGCGCGTTTTCACGGAGGAAGAAGATCGCGCGGGCGGGCCGGCGCTGGCTGTCATCAGCGACAAACTTTGGCAGCGACTTTTCCAGCGCGATCCCTCTGTGCTTGGGCGCACGCTGAATTTCGCCGGCGAATTTTACACCGTTATCGGCGTGATGCCGCCGCAGATGTTTTCACCGCGAACCGCTGAAGTTTGGTTTCCGTTGAAGCGCCGCGCCGTCGGACCTGGTTGGCTGGAACGCGACAATCATCCGGGTCTGTTCGGTTGGGGTCGGCTGAAGGAAAATGTTTCAGTCGAGGCGGCGCGCGCGCAGATGCAACAGATCGCAGCGCGATTGGAGAAGCGTTATCCGCAATCCAATTTCCACGTCGGCACGACCGTTACTCCGCTTTTGGAAATTCAGGTGGGAACGTATCGCACGAGCTTGACGTTGCTCTTCGTCGCGGTCGGTGTGGTGTTGCTCATCGCTTGCGTCAATCTCGCGAATCTGCTTGCGGCGCGTGGCGCAGCGCGGGCGCGGGAATTCGCAGTCCGCGCCGCGGTGGGCGCTTCGCGCTGGCAGATCGTTAGGCAACTGCTGGTGGAGAGCGCAGTTTTGGCGATCGCCGGTGGCGCACTCGGACTCGTCCTCGCCGCGTGGAGTCGTGATCTTATTCTTTCGCTCGCACCCGCAAACGATCTTCGATTTCAAGGTGTGCATTTGGACGCGACGGTGCTCGGCTTTAGCCTGATCGTTTCGCTCGCGACCAGTCTGCTCTTCGGACTTTGGCCCGCGCTGCACACTTCGCGCGCCGACGTTCAGCTTGCGCTCAAATCGGGAGACCGCGGCAGCTCCGATTCGCCGGCGGCGCGGCGTTCGCGCGATCTGCTCATCATCACAGAAGTGGCGTTGACACTTGTGCTCCTGACCGCGGCGGGACTGGTGTTGAAAAGTTTCGCCAACGCGCGCTCCCTTCCGCTCGGCTTCAAACCCAGTGGTCTTGCCACGGCGCGCATTGATTTGCCCGATCCGACTTATCCCGATGCGAAAAAGATTCTTCCGTTCACCGCCGCTCTTGTCGAAAAAATCAAAACCATTCCCGGTGTGACGCATTCTGCTCTCGCGTCAAATCCTCCGCTCATGACTGGATGGCAAACCGGTTTCTATGCGGAAGGAACGCCGGAACCGCCGCCCGGCCAAAACCCAGGAGCGGAGATGACGGTTGTGAGTCCCGATTATTTGCAAACGATCGGCGCGTCGCTCGTGCGCGGACGAATGTTCGATGCGCACGATCAATTCGAGAGCGAGCAGGTCGCGATCGTCGATCAGCTCCTCGTCGATCGTTACTTCGCGGGACAAAACCCGATCGGAAAACGACTCAAGATGAATGTGAACATGGAGCACGGCCGCGGTTGGCGCACGATCGTCGGCGTCGTGCCGCATCTAAAGGTGTACGGATTCGAAGAGGAAGTTTCTTTGCCGCAGGTCATCGTGCCGCTCACGCAATCTCCGCAAAATAATCTCGTCGTCTTGTTGCGCAGTTCGCTTCCCCCGCAATCACTCGAGCAGCCATTGCGCAACGCCGTTGCCTCACTCGATCCGGCGCAACCGGTTTTTGAATTTCGCACCATGGAAGAGCGCGTCGAAAAAACCTGGACCACGCCGCGCCTGCTCACTTCTCTGCTTACGCTTTTTGCCGCGCTCGCGTGCATCCTCGCGGTCGTCGGGATTTACGGCGTTATCTCTTATAATGGATTGCGCCGCACACGGGAAATTGGTGTGCGTCTCGCCTTGGGCGCGCGGCGTCAGCAGATTGTTACGCTCATTCTCGGCCAGGTTCTTCGCCTGCTCGTGATCGGTCTGTTCGTCGGGTTTGCCGCCGCGTTCGCTCTTTCGCGCGTAATGCGCAGCGTGCTCTTTGGAGTAAGCGCGACTGATCCGTTCATCTTTTTCGCCGTCAGTTTGATTCTCGGCTGCGCCGCAATGGTCGCCTGTTGGATTCCCGCGCATCGCGCGTCACGCACCGACCCAATGGTCACACTTCGAGCCGAATGATTGCCTAACGAAAGGAAAATTCATGCTTTCCTGCTTCCGATTCACTTTCCGCCAATTTTGGAGAACGCCCGGGTTCACGCTTGCCGCCGTGACCGTGCCCGCTCTCAGCACATCGCCATGCTAAACGATTTACGCTACGCCCTGCGTGTCCTGATCAAGGCTCCGAGCTTTAGCATCATTGCGATTCTGACGCTGGCCTTCGGCATCGGCGCGAACAGCGCTATCTTTACTCTGGTCGATAATCTTTTTCTGCGCGGTCTGCCGTTTAAGGAACAGGATCGAATCGTTCGCATCTACGGCGAAGCAAAGGAGCGCCAGATGACGCAGATGCCGTTTTCGGTGCCGCGCTTCTCGCATTATCGCGATGGGCAAACGGTTTTCTCGAGCATCGCAGCGGATAGCGGCATCGGTTTCATCCTCACCGGCATGGGCGATCCCGTGCAGTTGAACGGCGCGATCGTGACGGCAAACTATTTCGATCTGGTCGGCGTGCGTCCGTTGCGCGGTCGTCTCTTTTTGCCTAACGAGGAGGAAAAGGCGGATGTGGCTCTCGTCAGCGAACATTTTTGGCGGAAACAGCTCGCCTCCGATCCGCAGGTAATCGGCCGCAGTCTGGCGTTGAATGGCGTTCCGACAACGATCGTCGGCGTGATCCCGACGATGCCGGTCTCGTGGTTCGGCGCGAACTGCGAAATCTGGACACCGAAGCCATTCCAACTTCCCGGGCTGACGCGCGAGCAACTCATGCGCGGTGTCGGTTATTTGCGCGGGATCGGACGGTTGAAACCTGGCGTGACGATTGAACAGGCGACAGCGGCGCTCTCGACCTTGCAGGCGAGTTATCGCGCGCGCAATCCGTCGATCTTCGATGGAAGCTGGACCGTCACGCTAATTCCCGTCGCGGAAGATGCGCTTGGTAATTTGCGTCCCGCGTTCATCACTTTGCTCGCTGCGGTTGCCGTCGTCCTCCTCATCGCATGCAGCAACGTCGCGAACCTGTTGCTCGTGCGCTTCACCGCGCGCCGTCGCGAAATCGCATTGCGCGTCGCGCTCGGCGCATCGCGTCGCGGTCTGGTTCGCCTTTTCATTTTCGAAAGCACATTGCTCAGTCTGCTCGCCGGCGGGCTTGGTCTGCTCATGGCGTCATGGATCATTTCGCTCGCGCCGAAAATTGCCGGCAACAATGTTCCGATCGATCCGAACATCACGCTGCGCTGGCCGGTATTCGCGTTCACGTTCGGTCTCTCGCTTCTCACCGGATTCGCCATCGGCCTCTATCCGGCATGGCAAAGTTCGCAGTCGAATCTGGTCGGCGGATTGAAAGATGGCGGCCGCTCCGTCAGCGGCAGTGTCGGGCAACATCGTGTCCGGCGCGCGCTCGTGACCGCGCAGGTTGCGCTTTCCGTTCTTCTCCTCGCGGGTGCGGCTCTTCTACTCGCCAGTTTTTTCCGACTCAGCCATGAAGAAATGGGTTTTCGCCCGGAGAAAATCTGGATCGGCGGAATCGGCCTGCCGCCTTCGCATTATCCGGATGTTCCGTCGCGCGTTCGTTTTGCCGAACGTCTGCAAAACGAATTGCAAAACGCGCCGGGCGTCGAGTCGGTAGCCATTACTGACAGTGTGCCATTGAGCGGCGGGTATTCGCGGACCGCTTACGCTCGCGCCGATGGACCGGTGCCGCCGATCACGCAAAGATCGATCGGACTAAATCATTACGTTTCGCCGAAGTATTTTCGCACTTTCGGTATTCCGCTGCTTTCTGGGCGCGATTTTAATGAGCACGACATCGATGGCCATCCAGCCGTCGCCATCATCAGCCGGACAACGGCGGAGAAAATTTTTCCCGGCGTGGACCCGATCGGCCGGCAGATCTTCTTCGGCGGATCCAACAGCGCCGACAAACCTACCGAAATCGTCGGCGTCGTAGGCGATGTCCGCTCCATCCAGCTTTCGCAGAAGAACGACATCGAATTTTACCGGCCATTTTCGCAGTACCCCGCCTCGTTCCTTTCGGTTGCGATTCGGGGCCCCGGCCGGCCTGAGATGCTGCTGGGCACGGTCCGCGCAACGCTCGACACGCTGGATCGCGATCTGCCGATCATTCAGCCGCAAACGATGCAGCAGATCATCGGTGACTCGTTAGGCCAGCAGCGTCTCACCATGACACTGCTCGGTTCGTTTGCCGCGATCGCGCTCTTGCTTGCGCTCGTCGGAATTTACGGCGCGGTCGCCTACACCGTCGAG
The DNA here is from genome assembly GCA_963758535.1 of uncultured Verrucomicrobiae bacterium. GTDB lineage: Bacteria > Verrucomicrobiota > Verrucomicrobiia > Chthoniobacterales > UBA10450 > JBBQFI01. The sequence goes on from CAVWVT010000011.1 coordinate 69,506, forward strand.
CAACGCACCGGTGAAATCGGCGTGCGTATGGCACTCGGCGCGCAGGCGCGCGATGTCCTGCGGCTGATTCTTTCTCAAGGGATGAAGCCTGTTCTGCTGGGTTTGCTCATTGGTCTCTCGGTATCCCTTGCGCTCGGCAGTCTGCTCACCTCGCAATTGTATCAAACTTCCGCGCACAATCCGGCGCTGCTCGCCGGCACAATGTTCGTTCTCGCTGCGGTCGCGATGATAGCGTGTCTCATCCCGGCCCGTCGTGCCACGCAAGTCAATCCCATCGTCGCGCTTCGTTATGAGTAATTTTGGGGAGCGCACGCGCCTCGCGTGCTGGCGATGGCGCCCTCGCCATCGCGAACTTTTCTCGGCAAGCCTGTTGCGGCGAGGCGCCGCAACCAGCACGCGAGGCGCGTGCGCTCCCCAGACGAAGACTCTGCCTAACGAATAAATCCTATGATTACCGACCTCCGCTACGCACTTCGCACGCTAATCAAATCCCCCGCCTTCAGCATCGTGGCAATCGCTGCCCTCGCGCTCGGTATCGGCGCGAACACCGCCATGTTCAGCGTCGTTAACGCAATTCTGCTTCGGCCGTTGCCGTTTCCACAGAGCGATCGACTCGTCACGATCTGGCAGACTAATCCCGAAGTGGCGAAGATGGGTTTCCCGCTTGCGCCGACCAGCGTGCCCGATTTTCAGGATTGGCGCGCGCAGGCGAAGAGTTTTGAGCGCTGTTTCCGCTATCGACGGTTGGTCCACAAATCTCACCGGCAGTGGCGAACCGGAACGACTCAATGGTGCTGGTGTTTCCGCCAACTTGTTTTCGCTCCTGCGCGTGCAGCCGATGTTGGGACGTTCGTTTGTCGAGGGAGAAGATCAGCGCGGACGCAATCAAGTCGTCATCTTGAGTTCGGAATTGTGGCAGCGCCGTTTCGGTGGCGATCGCTCGATCATCGGGCGCAAGCTGATACTCGATCAGGAGCCGTACACGGTGGTCGGCGTGATGCCGCCCGGTTTCACGTTTCCGACCGAAACCGGCATGCCGGCTTACATGACTTTCGGCGCTCACTGTGCAATCTGGACGCCATTCGCGCCTTCTGAAGGGCGAGCAAAAAATCGCGGCGCGCACAATCTCGCCATCGTCGCGCGTCTCAAACCGGGCATCAGCCTAACGAGTGCGCAGGCCGAGATGCAGACGCTTGCGTCTGGATTCGCGCGAAAATATCCCGATTCAAATAAGGATTGGGGAATTGCGGTGGAGTCATTGCAAAAGCAGGCGGCCGCGGGCAGTGAGCGCACGTTGGTCATTTTGATGTGCGCTGTCGGCTGCATTCTTCTCATCGCCTGCGCCAATGTCGCCAACCTCCTCCTCGCCCGCGGTCTTGGACGGCAAAAGGAAATCGCGATCCGTCGCGCGCTCGGCGCGAGCCGGTGGCGGATCGTGCGTCAATTACTCACGGAAAGTGTGCTCCTCGCGCTCGCCGGCGGAGTGCTGGGCATTTTCCTGGCAATCTGGGGAACGGATCTCTTGCTCGCGATCGCTCCGGCCAGTCTGCCGCGGCTGAGCGATGTGCGAATTGATGGCAGCGTCCTCGCCTTCACTGTTTTTGCATCGCTTGCGACCGGTCTGCTCTTTGGTCTGGTGCCAGCGCTGCAATCGTCGCGCATCGGTTTGAGCGAAAAATTAAAGGAAGGCGATCGCGGCTCGACCGCTGGTCACGCTCGGTTGCGCAACGGTTTGATTGTGTCGGAAGTTGCAGTTGCTCTGATGCTCCTGATCGCCGCGGGGCTCTTGATCGAAAGTTTCGCGCAGCTCGCGCGAGTCCGGCCCGGGTTCAATCCTGAAAGTCTCCTCACCTTCAACATCGCCCTGCCCGACAATCCTTATCGCGACCGTGCCAAAGCCTCCGCGTTCTTCGAACAAGTCGTTAGGCGAATTGAAAATATTCCCGGAGTGAAATCGACCGCTGCGGGAAACGTGCTGCCCTTGAGCGGCGCCGAGGAGATAGACGGATTTCAAATCGAAGGACGCCCGACACCGCCCGCGGGCCAGATGCTGACCGCCAACTTCCGATGGGTGACGCCTCATTATTTTAGTACGCTGCAAATTCCGTTACAGCGTGGACGCGCTTTCACCGAGCGCGATAACGCGAACGCGCCCGCCGTCGCGATCATCGACGAAACGATGGCGCGACTTTATTTCCCCGGCGTCAATCCCATTGGCCAGCGCTTCAAGGGAACGGACGAGAACAAGAAGCCGCAGCCGCGCGAGATCGTCGGCATCGTGGGTGATGTGCGGCATGCGTCGCTCGACGCCAAACCGGCGCCGCACATTTATTTCCCACATGCTCAACGAGCAATTGGCCAGATGACAGTCGCAGTGCGCAGCGCTGGGACGGAGCCGACAGCGCTTCTCACACAGGTCCGCCGCGAAATTGCAGCCGTCGATCCCAATGTCCCGATAGCCAATATTCGGACGATGACGCAAATGGTCGAGTCGTCGGTCGCACCGTGGCGTTTCACGATGGCATTGCTGAGCGTGTTCGCCGGTGTCGCGCTGCTGCTCGCGAGCGTCGGCATTTACGGCGTGCTCGCTTATTCCGTCAATCAGCGTCGCCGCGAAATCGGAATTCGCATGTCGTTAGGCGCACAACGGCGCGACGTGCTCCAGCTGTTTTTGAGCCAGGGCATGGTGGTTACGCTGGTAGGAATCGCCATCGGTCTCGGTGGCGCATGGGGATTGACTCGCATTATGCGCAGTCTGCTTTATTCCGTCAGTCCGACGGATCTCCGTGTCTTTCTCGCGGTGCCGTTGACCTTTGCTGCCATCGCATTTCTCGCGAGCCTTTTCCCCGCGCGTAAAGCCGCCCGCGTTAACCCGATCATCGCCCTCCGCGAAGAATGATGTAACACAACTATAATACATCGCTATGTTAGAGGACTTACGTTACGCAGTCCGCTTGTTGATAAAGTCACCCGGCTTCAGTTTGATTGCAATTACGACGCTCGCGCTCGGGATCGGTGCTAACACAGCCATCTTTTCCGTCGTCGAAGGAACGCTGCTTCGTCCTCTTCCATTTCCGAATTCGGATCGCCTTGTGCGCGTTTACGAAGCGGCAGATGACAATGGTGCACGCGGCAGTTCACTGAATCTAAGCGAACAGACGGTCCAACAGTGGAGGGAACACAGCGGCGAGATTTTTGAGGGCCTCGCCGCCGCCACCGGAATCAACGTCACAGTCGGAGCTGTCCGCGGCAATTCCGCGCGCACGCTTCAGGCGGCGCGAATCAGCGCGAATTTTCTTTCCGTTCTCGGGTTGCCTCCGGCCTTGGGACGAAATTTTACGCAGGAGGAAGACAGACCGGGCGGACCGCCAGTGGCAATCATTAGCGATGATTTTTGGAAACAATATCTGGGCGGACAAGCCGATGTGTTAGGTACGACGGTTAGTTTGGACGGTGTGCCACACGTTATCGTCGGTGTGATGCCGAAAACATTTCGCCATCCATATCGCGCGGACGTGTGGTTGCCGTTGGCGATGGTTGTGCCAGCCCCTGGGCAAGCGCTGAATCATTATCTTTATGGCGTGGCGCGTCTTCGCCCGCATCTGACTGTCGCTCAGGCTTCGGATGCAGTCCGTCGAATGTGCGCTTCGATTAATCAAGCCGCACCGAATCCGAACAATGCGCGCGCCGCTTACATGCCGCCATTGCGCGAGAGCTTTGTCATGGATTTGCGACCAAAGATTCTGGTCATTGTTGGTGCGGCGTTGTGCGCGCTTCTGATCGCAGCCGCGAACTTCGCCGGTTTATTGCTCACGCGTGTGATCGAGCGCGAGGGCGAGTTTGCGTTGCGTGCGGCGCTGGGCGCGAGCTGGATTCGCCTTTTTCGCCAACAGATCATGCAAGCGCTGGTGCTCGCTGTTGTTGGAACGCTTGTCGGTTTGCTCATCGCTTCGTGGATTACTCCCGCTCTCGTCGCAATGAGTCCGGAAGGCGCCGACACGACCGGAAGCGCGATGCGCGAATTCGATTACGCAGTGCGTTTCGATTGGCCGATCTTCGGCGTCGCGGCTGGTGCGCTGTTGTTTGTCGGTCTCGGCTTCGGTTTAATTCCTGCAATTCGCGCATCACGTACGGATCTGCGCAGTGCGATGAGTTCGACCGCGCGGGGCTCGACTTTGGATGGCGGTGCTCGTCGTTTGCTCGGCTCACTCGTCGTGATTGAGTTCGCGGTTGCGGCCGCGCTTTTGATCTCGAGCGCAGGGGCCGCTCAATATTTTCAGCGATTAGTAAATGAACCGTGGGGTTTTGCGACGGAGCGGCGGACGGTGTTCAACGTCGCCCTTTCAGATGAAATATTTCCGTCACCTGTCGCGAAAGAGCAGGCGCTCGATCGCATTCTGACGGAATTGAACGCGCTCCCGGGTGTGAAGGCGGCAACCGTGACGGGACCCTCACCAATGAATGCGCCGCGCGACCTGATGTCGTTCAACCTTGATGGCGTGCGGCCGCCCGAACCGCAGGGCTATTACCTTTCGTATCTGCGCACGACGGTGCCGAATTACTTTAAGAATATCGGCGAGCCTCTGGTCCAGGGTCGGGATTTCCTTGATACAGATACGGCCGAGTCCCCGTCAGTTTGTATTGTTACGCAATCATTCGTTAGGCGCTTTTGGCCTAATCAGAATCCGATCGGCAAGCGGGTGAAATGGGGCCGGCTGGATGGAGCCCGCCCGTGGCTTACGGTCGTCGGAGTTGTCGGCGATATGAAGGCAGTCGCCGATCCGCGGGACGGCGAAGTCATCGGCATGATCGTGCGACCGATGAAACAACTTCTCGCGACCAACAACTATCAAGTCGATGAAATAACCTTCGTCGCAGAGACAATTAATCAACGAACGCCAATTGAGTCTGGTATTCGCGCCGCTTTGACGCGTGTCGATTCGCGCCTGGCGGCTTACCAAATCGTCTCACTCGACGATGCCGTTTCGCGATCGCGCGTGACAGAACGTTTCGTCCTTATGCTCGTATCGATCTTTGGCTTGCTCGGCTTGGTTCTCGCGGCTGTCGGACTCTACGGACTTCTCTCATTACACGTTGCGCGACGCCAGCGTGAATTCGGAATTCGCAGCGCACTGGGTGCCACCGCAACGCAGATCGTGAGATTGATCGCTCGCCAGGGCGCGATCTTGATCGGAATCGGTTTTGTCGCAGGCGGCATCGCGACATGGGCCGTCATTCGAATCGTTCGCAATCAATGGTCGGCGATGCCCGCGCCTAACGTTACCGCATGGTTGATAACCGCCATCGTTCTTACCGCCGCCGCCTTCGTTGCTTGCTGGTTGCCAGCGCGAAAAGCCTCACGCATCGATCCAGTCATCGCTCTTCGATCCGAATAATATCTAAGACATAAACAATCACACCTAAGACATGAATATGTTAAATGATTTTCGCTACGCTCTGCGCATGCTGATCAAGTCTCCCGGTTTCAGCGTTATCGCTATTCTGACCCTCGCGCTTGGGATCGGCGCAAACAGCGCCATCTTTAGCGTGATTAATACTGTTCTCCTGCGACCTCTCCCATTTGCGCATCCGGAACAACTGGCCGCGATCTGGGCTTCCGCCCCACAGCGGCCCGGGAATCAACATGAAGTGCATTCCTATCTCGATTTTGTCGACCTTCGCGACAAGAACCACACGCTCGCGAGCATGACGGCCTACACGGGCGCGGGCATGATTTTCGGCGAAGGCGACGATGCGGCAGATGTGGCGGGCTTGGCGGCGACATCTGATATTTTCGATGTCCTCAAAACGCAGCCCATGCTCGGCCGCGGTTTCAGTCGCGAGGATGACAAGCCCGGCGCAGCGCGCGTCATCGTCCTCGGCTATCAACTTTGGCAGAACCGTTTTGCGGGCGATCCAAAAATAATTGGGCGCGAAATCAAACTTGGAGGTCGCGTTCATACCGTTCTTGGTGTCATGCCGCGGGGTTGGAAATTCCCGGTGCAACGGGAAAGCGTGGACTACATCACGCCGCTTGTGCCTGTGATTGCGACTTCCATGCCCATTGTGTTCACACACCGCGGCGCGCATTTTCTCACTGTCGTCGGTCGCCTGAAACCGGGCGCTAATTTTCGTCAGGCGACCGCCGATCTGCAAACGATCGCTGCGCAACTGGCGCAACAATATCCCGACGCCGACGCGGGTCGCAGTGAATTTGTCACGTCGTTGCAAAGCGATGTCGTTGGCGACGTCCGTCCGGCATTACTTGTTTTGCTGACAGCGGTCGCTCTGGTGTTGCTCATCGCCTGCGCAAATGTTGCGAATCTTTTGCTCGCGCGGGCAGCCACGCGCGAACGCGAAGTTGCCATTCGCACCGCTCTTGGTGCCGGCCGCGGCCAAATTGTCAGGCAATTTCTCACGGAAACATTTTTGCTTTCACTTGCCGGCGGCGCCGCGGGACTGCTCCTGGCCTGGTGGAGTATCGACGCACTGATTGCGTTTGGACCGCGCGATCTTCCCCGTGCAAACGAAATCACCATCAACTCGGGCGTCATTGCCTTTACCTTTGGTATTTCCATCCTAACGAGTATTGCTTTCGGCCTCGTTCCGGCTTTGCACGCCTCGCGAGCCAGCGTCAGTGGATCGTTGAAAGAGGCTGCGCGCGGTTCAAGCGGCGGTGTTCACGGAAATCGGTTACGTTCGGTTTTTGTCGTGTCGCAGTTCGCGCTTTCACTCATTCTTCTCGTCGGTGCCGGTCTTCTCATTCGGAGCTTCGCCCTTCTGAGTGCGGTGGAACCGGGTTTCAATCCCAATCGGGCAGTGACGTTCTGGCAAAGTCTCTCCAAGACACGCTACCCTCAACCCGAGCAGCAAGTTCAGTTTTTCGACCACCTGCTTCCGAAGCTTGCGGCGCTTCCCGGGATTGAAGCCGTCGGCGCTGTCACTCCGCTTCCATTCGGCGGCGACAGTCGCGGCATCACCTTTACCGTTGTCGGTCAACCCTCGCCTCCAGCCGGCCTCGAGCCGAGTGCATCGGATCTTGTCATCGATAAAGGTTACTTTCGCGCGATGCAGATTCCGCTGAAGAATGGACGCGCGTTCGATACGCGTGATCAGGCAAACGCAAAGCCCGTTGTCATGGTGAACGAGGCTTTCGCTAAGAAATTTTTCCCGAACCAAAATCCAGTCGGACAAAGTCTCGTGGTGGGCGCGGGTCCCAATGACCCGAAACCGCCACGAGAAATCGTCGGCATTGTCGGCACTTCACGACATGACACGCTAACGGAGGAAGGCGATCCAGAACTTTACATTCCCTACCAACAAGAGCCGAGTCCTGAAATGGACCTGGTGTTACGGACTAGCCTAACGAACGACACAAATCTCGAGACCATGGTTCGACGCGCCGTGCACGAAGTGGATGCGCAGAATTTCGTTCCGAAACCGAGGGCACTACGCGAACTGCTAAGCCAGACACTGGCGCAACCGCGTTTCAACATGGCGTTGCTCGGCGTTTTCGCCGGCGTCGCTGTGATACTTGCTGCCGTCGGGATTTACGGAGTGATTGCTTACAGTGTTTCGCAACGCACGAAGGAAATCGGCATTCGCATGGCCCTGGGCGCGCAACGAACTGACATGCTCCAGATGATTCTGCGCCAAAGTCTGTGGATGGTCGCGATCGGAATCGTCGTTGGTCTCGCCGGTGCGTTGGCAGCGACGAGATTAATGGCTGCGCTGCTTTTCGGCGTTGGCACCAGCGACATCTTCACTTACTCGACTGTGATTTTGCTACTTGGAGGCGCCGCCCTTTTTGCCAGCTTCATACCCGCGCGTCGCGCCATGAAAGTCGATCCGATGGTCGCGCTCCGCTACGAGTAGAGTCTGGGGAGCGCACGCGCCCCGCGTGCTGGTTGCGGCGCCTCGCCGCAACACGCTTTGAAGGAAAAAGTTCGCGATGGCGAGGCCCCGCGACCAATTACCGGCTGCGTTTTGAGAACCTCGCGAATCTAAGATAGCGTCGCGCGTGCGTTATCTAATACTGCTGACTGGTCTTGCCCTTTGGACTGGTTGCAAAGGCGGAGTTGATAAAACGCTCGAACAAGTCGTCGAAGAAACGCATCCAATCGAGCCGACCGGAAATCTTCGCATCACGAATGTGGACGGGAGCATTCGTCTTTATGGCTGGGACAATCCCGAAGTGCAGATCAAGGCAACCAAAAGGGCGTATTCAGCCGAGCGTTTGCGGACGATAAGAATGCAGGTTTCCTCGCGTCCAGAGTCGCTTTCGATTGAGACAATTTTCCCGCCCGCAAAAAAATGGAGTCTGCGCGATCGCTCCGGTGTGGTCGATTACGTCATCGTTATGCCGCGGCATTTAAGAAAGATCGAATTGGAATTGGTAAACGGAGAAATTTCCATCGACGGCCTCCTCGATGGAAAAGCACATGCCCGCGTGACCAATGGCCGCCTCAGCGCGGTTAATTGCTTTACGAATCTCGATTACGAGGCAAGAAGCGGAGCAATCAACTTTTACTACACGTGGTGGGAAGCCGGCGCCTATGTTGTCCGGGCTGCGATTCCTAACGGGGCAATCGCCGTCTCACTTCCGAAGGATGCGTCCTTTCACTTAGAAGCGGAAACGCAAGGCGGCAACATTCTGAGCAATCTCATCGATCAAGACGAACATCCGCACGACCACAAAAGAATATTAAGACACACTTTTGGTTTGAACGGAGGCCCGACATTTGAGCTTAGAGCGGTTAATGGCAACATCCGCGTTCACGGCAATTAGTACGCTTCGGCCGGTGTGAGCTGTTTGCGAAAATCTCATTTGTGGCGGTGGAATCGATCAGGCACACTGTTGTCGCGTCTCCGAGGAGCTAATCGCAAACCGCCAATCCCAATCTGTCCATGCCTTCATTCGACATTGTTTCAGAAGTAGAGAATCAGGAAATCGATAACGCGCTTAACCAGGCGCGCAAAGAACTGGCCACCCGCTTCGATTTCAAGGGAAGCGTCGCCGAGATTCTCCACGAGAAGGATAAAATTACGCTAACGGCCGAAGACGCGGCGCGTTTGCGCGGCCTGCGGGAAATTGTTATCGGCAAGTTATCCAAGCGCGGAGTCGATTTGCGCAACGTCGAACAAGTCGAGCCCGCCATCTCGCCGCTCGGTCATGCGCGACAGGAATTGAAAATTAAACAGGGCCTGGAGGGAAACAAAGCGAAGGAAATCATCCAGGCGATCAAGGGCCAGAATTTCAAAGTGCAAAGCCAGCTTCAGGATCAGCAGATTCGCGTTACCGGGAAAAAAAGGGACGACCTGCAAGCCGTCATTCAGTTTGTGCGCGGCAAAGATTTCGGAGTAGCGACTGACTTCAAAAATTTTCGCGATTAGGAAGCCGGCTCTCCCCAGAATTTAAATCAACCGCCCTGCACCGGCGGCATGACAGCAATCTCATCGTTCGGCACGAGAACATGCTGTCGGTCGACGAATTCCACCCCGGAGCCAACGAGAATATTTTTGTCCCAGGATCTAAGCACTGGCGCCTCCTCGTAGAGCTTGGCGAGCAAATCCGCCACCGTCGCACCTTCCGAAAGCTCAACCGTCATTTCCGAAACGCCGGTCACATCGCGAAGCTGAGCAAAAAATTGCGCGCGGATTTTCATACGATCGCGGAGGCAATCAAATCTTTCCGCAAGACACCGATGCACCGCAGATTGCGATACTGCTCCATGTAATCGAGACCGTAACCGACCACGAATTCGTCTTCGATCTCAAAGCCGACGTAATCAGCCTGGACCGGACAACCGGCGCCCGTTCGCTTCTGCAATAAGACACAAACGCGGACGCTGCGCGGATTTGCTGTCTCCAGTTTCTCGCGAATCGCGGCCAGCGTCAGTCCGCTATCGAGAATGTCATCGAGAATGAGAATGTGGCGGCCCGCGATATCGGGTAACGCGATTTGCTTGAAGATTACCTCGCCACTCGACTTCGTCCCGCCGTGATAACTCGCCACGCTAAGGCAATCCAATTTTAGCGGCAATGGAATGCGCCGCAGCAAATCGGCCATGAAAATAATGCTGCCATTGAGAACCGCGATGACGGTCAGTTCGCGGTCGCGATAATCGCTCGAGATTTGCGCCGCGATTTCATCGAGCCGATGCAAGATCGTTGCTTCATCAAACAACACGCGTTCGAGATCTAGCTTGCATCAGAATTCTGTCAGCGAACGCACTCGTTTCTGACGAGGCAATGAATTCGCCGTCATCCTGAGCGAAGCGAAGGACTTCAAACATGATCTGTCTCGTCTTAGCGAGCGAAAATCGCTTTCACGGCGATCTCGGGACGGCGCCGAAAAATTGCGAAACGCTAGGTTGAAAGCCACCTTCGCCAATGATGCCGGACGCACACAAGAGATTTTGAAGTCGCGACGCGAGGCAAAGGGAACGTACGAGATCACCGATGCAGGTTCGAAAGATCGTTAGCGGAAAGCAAAGTGAAAACCGGGACTGTGACCGTGTTCGCGCGTCACACGAGTTGCAGTCTCATCATCATGGAAAATGCGGCCCCGGCGGCGCGACGTGATCTCGAAAGATTCTTCGAACGACTTGTGCCGGAAGACGCAGACTACGAACACGATGATGAAGGCGCCGACGACAGCACTTCACACATTCGCGCGGTGTTGACGCGCTCGAGTGAGGTAATTCCGATCGTCGGTGGTGAAATGCAACTCGGGACCTGGCAGGGAATCTTTCTCTTCGAACATCGCCGCGCACCGCACCGGCGAAAAATCGTCGTAACGGTGATTGGGGAATGACGTAGGGACAGCTTCTGCATGTCCCAATTCTTAGCTGGGACGCGCAGAAGCACGTCCCTCCGAATAAATTGCATCCACCAGACGCAATGATTTCTCGTTAGGCAAAAGCGACTGCTCCATCTGGTTCATCACGTAGGCAAACGCCAGATTATTTTCGGGGTCGGCAAACGCATGACTGCCGCCGGCCCCGGGATGACCGAACGCGAGCTGCGATGGTCCAAAAATCCGCCGCGATGTTTCGGGCGAATCTTTCATGAAGCCGGCAGAAAACGCCGTCGGAATTTGAAAGACGCGATCCATTCCGGACGCAAGCGTCGTCGTCATCCAGTTGATTGTGGTTTGTGCAAAGAATTTCCGGCCATCGATATGCCCGCCATTTGCGAGCATCGCGTAAAATTTCCCCAGCGACGACGCGCTGCCAATTCCGCCGAAAGAAACCAAAGGCAGCGCACGCATTGCGACGGAGTTCATCGCGACGACCGAATGCAAACCCGCCGGTGAAGTGAACGCTTTGCGAACGAACGTTCCGGGCGTTGCCAGATCTCGATAAAACTGCGCCGGCATCGCGTCGCCGCCGGCCTTCGCCGCATAGATCGTGGCAGCACGATGATTTTGCTCCTCCGGCAAACCGATCCAAATGTCGAGAGCGAGAGGATCGCCAAAAATCCTGCGCCAATATTCTCCGACACTCGTTAGGGCAATTCGGCGCATCAGTTCGTCGAGCAGAAAACCAAAGGTGCGTGCGTGGTATCCGTGCGCTGTGCCCGGCGGCCAAAGCGGTTTCTGCTTTTCGAGAGCGCGAATGACGGCGGCGTAATCCAGAACATCAACCTTCTTGTCGAGCGCCGCGAGACCCGCCTGATGAGAGAGCAATTGCGCAAGCGTGATTTCGTCCTTTGCCCGCTTGCGCGAATTCGGGCCAGAACTCGGCGACGCGCCGCGCGATATCGATTTTATGTTCCTGCAACGCATGTAGCAGGCACGCGGCGCCCAACCCTTTTGTCGCCGACCAGATCAAAACCAGCGTGTCCGCTGTCCAAGGCTGTTCGCGTCGCGCATCGCGAAATCCGCCATGGAGATCAAGTAAAGGTCTGCCGCCTTTCCAGATTGAGACGGCCGCACCAAGTTCGCCAAACCGCGCGAAATTCTCATCGAACAGTGGAGTGATGCGATCCCGTAACTCGTTAGGGGATATTTTCATTCGAACGCGAGCGTAACATCGCAGCGTTCGTTGTCACGGCGGACAGGTCAGATCAGTTTCTGCATCGATGCGAGATCGGGATCTTTCTTCGCCAGTTCGCGGAAGGAAGTGTCCATTTCGAAACTGATTTTTAGATGATCGCGCGCTTCATCGAAATGTCCGAGCAATGCTTCGTAGCAGCCCATGTTGTAATAATAGATTGGTTCTTCGAGAAGAACGGCCGGGCCGGTGAGAAGAAGTTTGCGCGCTGCGGCCGTCTTGCCGAGCTGATGCAAACAAAAGCCTCCGTGCAGGAATCCGGTTCCGCAATCGGGGGCGACGCGACAAAGCTCGCGACTAATGCGATAAGCGCGTCTCCAACTTTTTTTCTGCATCAGATGATGCAATCGCAGGTGCAACACCTCCGGACGAGACTGAAATCTACTCTCGATTGCGTTCAGCTCCGCGAGTGATTCGCGAGTCATGCCCAATTCGGCATAACCGCAGGCTGCCCGAATGTGATGTTCGAATATCACGCATCGGAATTGAGCAAAAAGCGCGCCTAACCGATTTAGGCGTGGCACAGTTTAGCTGAGAAGCAGCGATTCAAGTTCGCTCAGACGGCGTTCGAAAAGACGAAGCGTGCTCTCCACGGGCGCCGATGTCGTCATGTCAACGCCGGCGGTTTTTAGCGTTTCAAGCGGGAATTTCGATCCCCCGGATTTTAGAAAACCGAGATACGCATCGACGCTGCCCGGTTCGCCGCTCAGAACTTTTTCCGAGAGCGCAACCGCGGCCGAAATTCCGGTCGCGTATTTATAAACGTAGAATGCGCTGTAGAAATGCGGAATGCGGAGGCATTCCAGATCGAGCTCGGTATCAATGGCGAAGTTCTGCGCGAAATAAGCCTGCAACAGCGCGCGATATTCCTTTTTGAAAACGTCGAGCGTTAGTCCTTCGCCACTTTCTTCGATTGCGTGAATCGCTTTCTCGAATTCAGCGAACATCGTTTGCCGGAAGAGCGTGCCGCGAATGTCATCGATCTGGCGATTGATGAGATAGGCGCGCATTTTCGGATCGGTGGTTTTTTCCAGCAGATGATGCGTGAGCAATTCTTCGTTGAAGGTCGAAGCGACTTCCGCGAGGAAAATCGGGTAATCGTAATCTTGAAAGAGCTGCGATTTTTGCGCGAGGAACGTGTGCATCGAGTGACCGGCCTCATGCGCGAGCGTGTAGACATCGCTAAAGACGTCATCCTTGTAATTCATCAGGATGTAAGGCGGCGCACCGTAGCTACCGGAGGAAAATGCGCCGCTGCGCTTATTTTTGTTTTCGTAGCGATCGCACCAGCGACCGCGCAAACCTTCGCCTAACGAATCGACGTATCCTGTGCCTAACGGTTGCAGAGCGGCCAGGACCGTCTCGACCGCTTCGTCAAACGAAATGCGAGTCTCGATTTCGGAAACGAGCGGAACATATGTGTCGTAATGATGCAGCTCGTCGAGGCCAAGAACGCGCCGTCGCAAATCGTAATAGCGAAAAAGCGGCGCGAGATGCCCGCGCACTGCGGTAATTAATCCATCGTAAACGGCCGGCGGGACGTCGTCGCGGAAAAGCGATGCTTCCAGCGCGGAGGGAAATTTTCGCGCGCGTGCCCGAAAAACGTCAGCTTTAACGGAGTAGGCGAGTGAGGAGGCGAGTGTGTATTGGTGGTCTTTGAACTCGTCGTAGAACTGATGGAACGCGCGTTTGCGCAATGCATGGTCGCGTTTGACGAGAAACGAACTGAAAGAGCTTTGTGTGAGCGCATGTTCGCGGCCTTGCTCGTCGAGGAGAGCGCCGAATTTCATGTCGACGTTGGTCAGTTGCGAGAACGTGTCGTCGTAGCCATCGAGAGCGACGTCGCCGAGAGCGAGCAGGCGTTCCTCCGGCTCGGAAAGAATGTGCGGCCGCATGCGGCGAATCTTTTTCAACTTCGTTTGCCACGAAGCCAAAACCGGATCGTTTAGGAATTGTGCGAACCTTTCGTCCTCAATCGCCTGGATTTCCGGACTAACGAAAGCGAAGGCTTCGCTCACTTTCGTGAGGAGGTTCTGCAGCTGCGCCGTGCGCGAAAGATAATCTGGATTCGCGCTGTCTTCCGCCTGCTGCAGCGAAGCGTAGTGGTAAAGGCGCTCGATTTTTTGATCGAGCTGCTTCTCGAATTCGAGCACTTCCGCCAGCGTTTTTGGCGATTCGCCCACGCGACTTTTCCAATCCGCGATCCTGGGATAGGTCCGCTGCAGCCAGGCAAAGTCCTCGTTCCATTTCCCGACATTCGCGAAAAGGTGGGTCAGATCCCATTTGTCCTTTTCCGCAATTTCATCGCGGGTGGGAGTCTTAACTTCTTCCATCGTTCGATAAAGTGTTCGCTGCTATACGACGGCGCGGCGAAGCGTGCAACGAATCGCCGAGAAGAGATACACACGCATCGTGCTGGCTTCACTTTAATTCTCTAATGGCGTCGTGACGAGCGATCATGCGCATCGCATTACGGAGCAAATTTTTCCGGGCGCGATCTTGTGCCAGGGCGATGCGCCCGATGGATGGGGCAGCGGAATCAGATCGTACGTGTGACGATTCCTGCGCATCAAAAAACTCCGGCCAATTACTTCTTCTAATTTCGCGAACGGAATGAATCGCGCGATTGCCAGTCGCCCGACAGGAATGACGAGACGCGGTCGGAGAATTGCGAATTCATCGTTCATCCAGGAAGAGCAGTTTTGAATTTCCTGCGGATTCGGAACGCGATCGCTGCCGCCGGGTGCTTTCCCAGGAAAGCAGCGGCACACCGCAGCGAAATAGATTCTTTGTCGCAAGTCCGCTTCGCTGAAGCCGCAGAATTCCTCGAACCAGCGGAACAGAGTCCTGCCGGCGGTGTGCGCGAAAGGCCGCTTCAAGACTGGTTCGCGAACGCCGGGCGCTTGTCCGATAATCATGATGCGGCTAACGACTGCACCGCCGGAGACCGGCGGCGGAATCATGCCGGGGCAACGTCGACACTGAAGGAGTTTTGCGACGTGCGCTTCGAGACGTTGTTGCCGCAGCGAAGCGCTTCGCATTTGCAAACCAATCGCCCTTATCTGCGGAAGAGCGAGAAGATCAAACTCAAAACGATGCTGAGGATGATGCAGGTGACGATCGGGAAGTAGAATGCGGAATTGCCGCGCTCGATGCGGATGTCGCCGGGGAGACGGCCTAACCAGCCGGCGCCGAAACCGCTCCAAAGCGCGAGGCCAATGAGGACCATCGCGATGCCGAAGATGATCAGCATCTTCCCGAACTCGTGCATTTTTTAAAATCGCAGTGCTGCGCATCGAATCAAGAACGGCGGTGCACATCGAGAAGCCATCAAGGAGCGGCGCTTTGCAAGCGCCGTTGTTTTGGTCGGCGGTTGAAAACCGCCGCTCCTTGAGTTGCACGCGGTGGTCAATGCGCAGAAGTTGCGTCCGCTTAAACAATGGCTGTTCAATTTCGAGATTATTACGAAACGCTCGGCGTTTCGAAAACGGCGAGCGAAGACGAGATCAAGAGCGCGTTTCGCAAGCTGGCGCGAAAATATCATCCCGACGTGGCCAAGGCGAAGGACAAGGCGGCCGCGGAAGAGAAATTCAAGCAGATCAATGAAGCCTATGAAGTCCTGGGCGATCCGGAGAAGCGGAAAAAATACGATCAGCTCGGCGCGAATTGGAATCAGCCCGGCGGATTTCAACCGCCACCGGGTTGGGGAGGCGGGCAACAACCGGGCGGATTTTACCAATACGGAGGTGGCGGCAACGGCGGCGTGGAATTTGAATTCGGCGGCACGGGCTTCAGTGATTTCTTCGAAGCGTTTTTCGGCGGTGGCCGCGGCGGCCAATCGGCGTTTGGCGGTGGCGGCTTTGGTCGCAGAGCAGCGAGTGCAGAACGCGGCAGCGATGTGGAAGCGGACATCATGGTGCCGCTGGAGGAAGTATTGAACGGAGCGAAGCGAACCGTTTCGTTTCGGCGTGGTGGTTCGAAGAAGACCGAAACCTATCAGGTGAAAATTCCCAAGGGTGTGCGCGAAGGTCAGCGCATTCGCCTCGCCGGTCAGGGCGAAGCAGGCGCGGCCGGAGGGAAAAGCGGAGATTTGTTTTTGCGCGTGCGATTGGCGCGGCATCCCGATTTCACCGTGGAAGGAAGCGATCTCATTCACGAAGTGAAGATTCAGCCTTCACAGGCTGTGCTGGGCGCGGAGATAAACGTTCCCACGCTCGAGGGGACGGCGCGGATGAAGATTCCGGCTGGAACTCAGGGCGGCCAGCGATTTCGCTTACGCGGCCGCGGATTGCCGTCCTCCACCGGGACGCGTGGCGATCTTTACGTTCTGACCCAGATCCAGATCCCCAAGAAAGTTTCGGAGGCGGAGCGCAAAATTTGGACCGACCTTGCGAAATTACATGGTGGAGCCTAACGAGTAATGAAAATTTCATTAGGCACGGATCACGCCGGATTTCGTTACAAGGAGAAAATTAAGGAGCTGCTCGTGTCGCTCGGTCATGAAGTGAAGGACTTCGGCACCTGGAGCGAAGAGCCGGTCGATTACCCGCTCTTCATCCGCCCGGCGGCGCAAGCTGTCGCGAACGGCGAATGCGATCGTGGAATTGTGTTCGGAGGTTCCGGCAACGGCGAAGCGATGGCAGCGAATAAAGTTCGCGGGGTGCGTTGTGCGCTTTGTTGGAATGAAGAGAGCGCAAAGCTTTCGCGCCTGCATAACGATGCGAATGTCCTCTCGTTAGGCGAGCGTCTGATTCCGGAAGAGCTGGCGCAAGAAATTGTGCGTATCTGGTTGACGACGCCGTTTGAAGGTGGGCGTCACGCGCGACGCATCGCGCAACTCGATCAGTAGCTTTTTAGCCAACGATCGAGACAGACCGCGGCGACAAAGACTGGCGCTGACAAACGCGTTGCTTTGGAAAAATGCGCGATTGATTCCTGCGACATCGAGTTTCTTCGCGGTGCGATGTTCGTAAAGAAGGGCCGCGGCGACAAGAAGGAGAGAGGCGAAATAGATCGGACCGAGCCCCGCGAAAACACCGAATGCGAGCAGCGCCACAAACATCGCCAGATGCAACCACTCCGCGAGACGAAGACTGCGGGCGACTCCAAGTTTGACGACGAGTGAACGCAAACCTTCCCGGCGATCAAAATCGTAATCCTGCGTCGCATAGATGAGGTCGAAGCCGCTCACCCAGCAAATCACGCCGACGCTAAGAATGAGTGGCGGCAGCGCAAGCCGGCCTGTTTGGGCGAGCCACGCTCCGACCGGCGCCACGGCGAGGGCGAGGCCGAGAAAAAAATGCGTCGCATCAGTGAAACGTTTCGTTAGGGAGTAGAGGAAAATAATTCCAAGCGCGGGCAGGGCGAGCATTCCAGTGACTCGATTGATAGCAAACGCGCTCACAACGAAAGCGAAGGAACAAAAGATGAGGGAAATTGTGGCTGCCGCTTTCGAAATGAGAAGGTGGCGTGTCGCCGTGCGCGGGTTTCGTTGATCGAGCGACCAATCGACAATGCGATTGAAGAGCATCGCTGCCGTTCGTGCAAAAACCATGCAGAGAATGACGAGCAACAAAATACGGACCGAAGGATATCCATTCGCGGCCACGACGAGTGCGCCGAGCGCAAATGGCAAAGCGAAAACAGTATGCGAAAAGCGGATCAGCTGCAGAAAGCGCGCGATCGCATTCTGCTTGATTTGCCGCGGCTGAGTTAGCTGACATTTCGCAAAATCATTCTTTATCTCGCAGAAGTTCTTCGAGCTTTTTTCTCGCGGAATGCATCAACGGAGTGCCATGCGCGAAAAGCATGCGCTCGAATTTGTAATCGAGAAGATGATGCAGGGATCGGCGCATCTCTTTGGCATTCGAACAATATTTTGGCGGCAGGAAAGTGAATCCGTACGGTTCGAAGTTGATGAGCGCGTCGCCGACGATCAACGCACCTCCATCCTGATTGTGATAAATCGCCATTTCGCCCGCGGCCGCTCCTTGGATTTCGATGGCGCTAACATTGGCGGCGAACATTTGGCCATTCTCGACGTCTCGAGCTGAAGGTAAATCGCAAGTGGCGCGTGTCGCACGGTGCGCAAAAATCGGCGCGTCGAATTTCTTTGCGAAATCGACAGAGGCTCGACAGTGATTCGCGTTCGTCACGAAAATGCCGGCGATCGGACGTTCTCCGGTTAGTTGCCGCAGAAGTTCCGGTTGTATAGGGATTGGATCGACAAGGAGAAATCCGTCGGACGTTTGAGCAGCGGTAGAGAAAAGATCGGCTTTGACGCTCGCATCGTAGGACTGCCAATAATGTAGCGACGCTGAAACTTGAATTAGGTCGTTAGCGGGCGTCATGGGTCGATCATCGGCCCGGAAACGGCCGACTCAAGCATGGGAATGATTGGGAGCGGGAAGGCGTGGCATTCGATGTGCTATATCGAGTGGAAATATCATAAGTATGATGACCTTCTCTTATCAAGCGCGCGATGCCTCCGGACGTATTGTTTCAGGCGTTCACGATGCGCTCAATGAAGACAATGCAGTAACCAGTCTCATGAGCAGGGGCCTGATGGTTCTTTCCCTGCAAAAAAAAGCGGCGGCGACGCGTGTCCGCAAAAAGAATTGGACCGTCAAAGAAACCGATCTCGTGCTTTTCACTCGGCAGCTTTCCACGATGGTCGAAGCGGGCATCTCGCTCGTGCAGGCGTTGACCGCGCTTTACGAACAGTGCGATCCGAAGCGGCAGAAAAATCTGCGGCACGTGATCAGCGATGTGATTGCGCGCGTGCAGGGCGGCGAAACATTTAACGAATCAATCTCAAAACATCCGCGCGTTTTTAATCGCTTGTTCACCAGCATGGTCAAGGCCGGTGAAGCGGGCGGTTTGCTCGCTGAGATTCTCGATCGTCTCGCCGGCTTTCTCGAAGCCAGCGCGCGGTTGCGCAAAAAAGTGAAGTCGGCCATGACTTATCCGGTCATCGTCGTCTGTATCGCTTTTTGCATTACCACATTTTTGATCGTGAAAGTGGTGCCGATCTTCGGCGAAATCTTTAAAGACTTCGGCGCAAAACTTCCCGCCCCGACGCAGTTCCTCATGGACGTGAGCGACTTCGTGCGAGGCGAATGGTATTTTCTCATCGCTGGAATCGCTCTTTTTATCTTCGGGATACGTTTCTTCTTGCGCTCGCCTCGTGGCAGACAGATGAGCGATCGCTGGAAGCTCAAGCTACCGATCTTCGGACCGCTTCTCTCAAAAATTGCGATGTCGCGCTTTTCGCGCACCTTCGCGCAGCTCATTCGCAGTGGTGTCCCTATTTTGGAAGTGCTCGAGATCGTTGGCGGTACTTCGGGCAATCATGTCGTCGAACAAAGTATTCGCGGTGTGAGCGTGGATGTGGAGAAGGGCGACAATCTTTCCGTGGCGATGTCGAAGAAGAAAATCTTCCCGCCGATGCTGTTGCGCATGGTGGCGGCCGGCGAAGCAACCGGCAAAATCGATACGATGCTGGAAAAAATGGCCGATTTCTGGGACGAAGAAATCGAAGCGATGCTCGATGCGTTGACCTCATTGATCGAGCCGTTGTTGATCGTTTTTCTCGGTGTGATCGTAGGCGGCATCGTGATCGCGATGTTCCTGCCGATCTTCAAATTGAACGAAGTTGTTTCGCAAAACAACGGCAGGTAGAAAAAGCTCGCAGAAGGGGGAGGGGTTGATCGCAAGATCGCCCCTCTTTTCTGTTTCTATTCTTCTGTAGCGGCGGTCTATGACCGTCGCATTTTTTAAGTGGGCAAGTTTGGAACTCGCCTGGAGAAGGAAATCGCAAGTTAAAAATCCGCGCCATCAGGTTTCGAGCGACGGTCATAGACCGCCGCTACAGAAGAAGTCGACCAACACGCAGGCTGAGAGGCCATGTAACTTTTTTCACGGCCGGCTCTCCCCAAGATGATCGCATTTTCGCGCTCAGATCGGCAACCGGATCGAATCCATGTGCGGCGATGAAACCTCTTGTCGCTGACCACGTGCGGAGATATCCGAGGACATCATCGAGCGACCATTTTGCCTGCATGCAAAAATCAGGCGGTGAAAGCTCGGCAAATGGAAATTCGATCGTGCGATATCCGGTTTCCACCAGCCGCCTCTCGAAATCCCAATAAGGCCCGACAGTCTCGCGGTAGAACATTTCCACCAAACGATCGATTTCCGGCGTGACCTTGAACAGCTCGTAACACCAAACCGCCAGCATGCCGTTCGGTTTCAAAACGCGTTTCGTTTCTGTAAAAAACGCTTCGCGGTCAAACCAATGCAACGCCTGCGCCACCGTGATCAAATCGGCTGCGGCTTCCGCGAGCCCGCTTTGTTCCGCGGTCGCGACGCGGTATGTCACGCGATCGTGTGGTTGTGCATTCGCGATTTGTTTTTCGCTCGCGTCTGTCGCGATGACGTGCTGGAAGAATTCACCGAGTGCGACGGCAGCCTGGCCGTTGCCGGTTGCACAATCCCAGGCGCATTCTCGATCGACCGTAACGCTGGCAAGATACGCAAACAGCTCGCGCGGATAATGCGGGCGGTATTTCGCATAATCGCTCGCGTGATCTGAGAAGCGATCCTTGAACGACATTCGTTAGGCGGCTGCGTCTTTCGTTGCGGCGGTGACGGATTCGACTTTCGCGTACATCTCGCGATAGATGCGCTCGAGCGCGCTTGCCGGGATCTTCCAGCATCATGCTCTCCTTAATCACGCTCGCGTAAATCGGAAATGAAAATGGTGAGATGACCGGGAGCTCGATCAATCGCCAATCGAAGTTTTGCACTTCCGCCATGAAGGCAAAGGCGGCATCCGCATCGAGGAATGTGTGTTTTGCCTGTCGGTACGCTTCGCGTAAAAGCGGATGCTCCGGTTCGTGTTCTTCGAGTACACGGAACAAAACTTCCGCGCTCCAGTTCGTTTGCTTTTGCTTTCGTTGACGCCCGGGAAGATTGCGCGGGACCATCAGCCCGGTTTGTGCGACGCCACGAAACTGCCATTTCACTAATTCTGATCGGCGCAAAGCCGCCGACAAGTCTTCCTCCGCGTCCGTTCGGGCGAAACATTCCTGCCATTCATTCAATGGTAATTCCTGGAAGTGCCGCAGAGTGAGAAGGAATCCGTAATCATCGATCGTCACCAGCGCATTCCCGCCGATTCGTTTCTTCACTCGCAGCGCGACGATTCGCGACAACGCATCATTTGCGCTGCGGCCGATGAGCGAATGGAAAAAATAATGCGTGAGATTGTCTTCGCGATGAAGCTCAATGAGCAGTTTCCTGCCGATCGGAATTTCCGAGATGGACGCTTGTGCGCGGAATTGCTCCACGATGGCCTGCGCGTTTGCCATCGACAGATCGTAATTCTCGACGAGCCAGTCGCGTGCAACGATCTCGTCGGAATTTTCCCGCAATTGACGCTCGAGATCGGTGCGCAGCTTTCGCACCGCACGCGCGAGCCCGGAAGTAAGCGGCATCTTCGCGGTATTCCAGCGCGGAACAGTCGGCAAATGTCCGTCGGCGCGCTCGACGTACGCTTCCTGCACACCAGTATCGATCAGCCGGACGACGCGCCCGCCCAGGACAAAAAGATCGCCGATATTCAATTGCTTGATGAAGTTGTCCTCGACCGAACCGAGCCGGCGTCGGCGCAGCAGGACATCGACAAAACTATCGGAAGTAATGGTTCCGATGTTGACGAGGAACTCGCGCGCGATTCGCGGATGGGCAATTGCGATAACACCATCGCGCACAGAAATTTTTCCGAAGAGACCGGCATATTGTTTTTGTAAGGAAGCGCCGCCGCCTTCGAGATAACGGACGATGGCGTCAAATTCATCGCGCGTGAGATCGCGAAACGGATGCGCTCGCCTAACGAGTTCAAAAGCTTCATCGGTTGCGATGGGAGCGAGTGCCGCGAGACCGACCAAATGTTGGGCAACGACGTCGTAAGGCTTGTGTTGAACGCGGATCGGGTCGAGCGCGCGTTCCTTCACGAGTTTCGCGGTCACAGTCGCCTCGACAAGATCGTTGATGTTCGTCGCAACCAAAACGCCGTGACTGGTGCGATTGAGCGAATGGCCGGAACGTCCGATGCGTTGAATCGCGCGCGATACGCCTTTCGGTGTCGCTACCATGACGACGAGATCGACCGCGCCGATGTCGATGCCGAGTTCGAGGCTGGTCGAACAAACGACCGCGCGCAGTTCGCCATTCTTGAGCCGATCTTCTACTGCAAGTCGCACACTGCGATCGAGCGATGCATGATGCGTTTCGATCTGGTCGCTCAATTCGGGCAGGAGTTCTCTCAAGCGAAGCCCGATTTGTTCCGCGGCCGAACGGACATTCGTGAAAACGAGAACCGATTGGCGTGAGCGAATCAGTTCCGCCAATTCTGCGTAAAGACGCGCGCCGGTGAAGCCGGCCGGCGGATACGGATGCTTTCGAATCGGCGAAAAGACTTCGACGATCGACTTCTTTTCGATCTGCGCTTCGGCGATGCGACATGCGCGCTCCCCGCCGACCAGAAAACGCGCGAGCAAATCGAGCGGTGCGGCCGTGGCCGAAAGGCCGATGCGACAAAGCTGGCGGAACATCGGGACTGCTCGAACGGCGAAGTCGCTCAAGTCGTTCGAGCGAAATGGTCAGGTCCGCGCCGCGTTTGTTCCCAGCGAACGAGTGCAGTTCATCGACGATGACGAAAGCCGTTTCGCGCAGATGAATCGCATAACTTTCCTGCGCGAGCATGACTGCGAGACTCTCTGGCGTTGTGACGAGGAAGTGCGCGGGCTTTCGGCGAAACTTTGAGCGCTCCGCGGCGGGCGTGTCGCCAGTGCGCAAGTGCACCAGCAATTCTTTCTCGAGACCCATTCCGGCGATTGGGGCGCGCAAATTTTTTTCGATGTCGTAAGCGAGCGCGCGTAAAGGCGAGACGTAGATGCATTGGACGCCTGCGCGTAACGATTGATCGTCGATTTGTCGCAGGAGGAAATCGAAGACACCGAGGAAACCGGCGAGGTCTTGCCGCTACCGGTTGGTGAAGTGAGAAGGATTGATTCGCGTCGCAGAATGGCGGGCACGCAACGCAACTGCGCATCCGTGAAAGTCGGAATATGTTTTGCGAAACCAAGTCGCGAGACGCGGATGAAGACGGTCGAATAACTCGTTAGGCGATCGCCTGATCCGTGATCGCGGGCAGATGCCAGCGCATCCGGCATTGCCGGATTGGTTTCGTGACGTCCACTGCTGCTGGAAGCCTCACTCGTCGAGATAAACGTGTCAGCGTCACTCCTCAGGATTCACGGGAAAATGTTTATTTTTCAGGTTTTCCGGCACGGCCTTCGTTTGTTCCGATTCAATCTCTTCGGTGGCGGCATTGAGCGCTTCGTAGGCTTCGCGACTCTTCGGTGCGCGACACATGTAAGCAGCGGCGTGGGCGAGGGGAATGCGTGCTTCCGGCATTCCGACGAATTCAACGGCCTGCTGTGTGGCGATCGCGAGTGGCAACGCTTCCGGATCTGCCAGCCCGACGTCTTCGCTCGCAAAGATCACGATGCGGCGCGCGATGAAGCGGAAGTCCTCTCCTGCGTGCAGCATTTTCGCGAGCCAGTAGATCGCGCTTTTTTCATCGGACGCGCGCATGCTCTTAATAAATGCGCTGATCGTGTCGTAGTGCGCATCGCCCACCCGATCGTAGACGACCGCTTTTTGCTGAATGCTTTCCTGCGCAACGGCGAGATCGAAATGAATCACGCCATCGCTGGAGCGCTCGTCGGTCGATTTTTCGTTGAGACGACGCCAATCTCGATGTGCGTTTAGATCGCTTTGCGCGCATCGCCGTCGCTCACTTCCGCGAGAAACTCAGCGCTTCATCGGTAATCTTGACATTGTGGTTACCGAGCCCGCGTTCTTTGTCAGCCAACGCGCGTTTCATCAGAGTGATGAGATCGTTAGGCCGTAACGGTTCCAGCCGGAAGACCTGCGAGCGCGAGACGAGCGCGCTGTTGACGTAGAAGAACGGATTGTAGGTCGTGGCGCCGATCAATCGCAGATTTCCGCTTTCAACATCGGGCAACAGAATGTCCTGCTGCGTTTTGTTGAAGTGATGGATCTCGTCGACAAACACGATGGTCTTCTTGCCGGAATTGTGTCGGCGATTTGTGGCTGCCGCGACTACGCGCCGCATTTCCGCGACGTTGCTTTCGACGCCGCTGAGACGCACAAATTTCGCCTGCGTCATTTCCGCGATGATATGCGCGAGCGTCGTTTTTCCCGTCCCGGGCGGCCCGGATAAAATCACCGAAGGCAATCGGTCCGCTTCGATTGCGCGGCGCAGAAGTTTGCCGGGCGCAAGAATGTGCTCCTGCCCGACAAACTCCTCGAGCGAGCGCGGACGCATGCGTGTAGCCAGAGGGCGCGGCGTCAGTTTCTGTGACCCCCTCATCTTCTTCATTAGCGAACAGGTCGGGCATCACGAAAAATACGACGGCTCGCTTCTGTCGCATCTCATTTCCATGTCTCATCTTGTTGCTTGAGCGGAAGATGCGAACTTCCTACGCTGCAAAAAAATGGAACAAAGGGCGCGGGGATTTTTCTTATGAAAACGAACGTCTCTTTTCTCAAACTGCTCATTCCGGCGATTGCCATTTCATTCCTGTTTTCGTGCGAGAAATCGAAACAGGAACAGAAACCGAAAGGCGATATTACGGATATCGCCGAACCGGTGGTCACGCCCGGTTGGATCACGTTCAAGCCGGGCGCAAAAATTAATCCGAAGACGCTGTTTAAGGACCACGCGGCGTTATTTCATTTGCCGCCCGGTAACGAAATGGTCGCGAAGCCGGAGGAAACAGACGAGCTCGGCATAACGCATTTTCGCTACCAGCAATTCTTTCACGAAATCAAAGTAGAGAATGCGGAATTTCTCGTTAGGGCAAAAAATGGCCAGGCCGTTTCGGCGAATGGGAAACTGGCTTACGATTTTCAGCCGCAGACGACCGCGCCGCAAATCTCGGAGGAGCAGGCATGGGAAATCGTTCATCGGCGCATCCCGGCGGAGCGATATTTTCGTGACGATAAACTTGTTGATGACCTGACGAATCCAGATGCAACGGCGACCGGTTATCGTCCGAAGGGGCAGCTGGTTTTTACCGAAGATCCGAACAGTACGGGCGGTGATCGGCGGTTAGCCTGGATGTTCAAGGTCTACGTGACGCCTTTCGACAAATCGCGGCAGGTCTACATCAATGCGGCGGATGGTTCAGTGGTGAAAGAGCTGCCGCTGTTTCCGTCGTGTTATCTCGGATCGGGGCCAGTCACATTTCGCGGGACAAAGAGCATGAACACGCAGAAGAAAGGCGATCGCTTTTATCTGGTGGATGATTGTGATGGAACATTGCTTACCGCCGCATTGCTGGATGCGGCGAACAAACGCGTCGACATCTCCGACGACGACAACAATTGGGCCGGCAACAATCCTTCGGTCGTGACTTCCTACTGGGGTCTGCGCGCGGTCTACGACTATTACCATCTGATCCACAATCGCCTTAGCTACGACGGCAAAAATGGGAACATGACGATCTTCAACGATCCGAACATGCAGAATGCCGGCCAGAATGCGACCGGCGGTGGCGGCAGCATTCGCATCGGCTTGGCGAATGCCGGCGACAACGATGATTACAACACGCTCGACATCATCGGACACGAATTCACGCACAGCGTCATCGAACAAACCGCCAACCTGACGTACGACGCGACCAAGGAATCCGCCGCATTGGACGAATCGTTTTGCGATATTTTTGGTCAAATGGCCGAGCAATGGCTCGAAGGCGGAACAAAAAAGGAATGGGTCATCGGCGACGATAAAGGTTGCGTCGCGCCAGCCATTTGCCGCGATCTGCTCACGCCAAAGAATTTTAACAACCCCGACACCTACAAAGGGACTTTCTGGCAAACGGCAAGCATCGATCCGCACAATAACGGCAGCGTGCAGAATCGCTGGTTCGCGTTGCTTTGCGATGGAGGCATCGGCACGAACGCCGAGCTGGGTTCTGCTTACAACGTCAACGGTGTCGGCATGGTGAAGGGGAGAACCATCGCCTACCGGACACTCACTCGTTATCTCACTTCGGCGTCCGCTTTCGTCGATGCGCGCGCCGGTTCCATCAGCGCGGCGACGGATCTCTACGGTGAGAATTCGAGCGAAGTCGAATCAGTCACGAATGCATGGTGCGCAGTTGGGCTTTGCCCCTACGCGATTCCGACGCAAGCCGACATTTTCGATCGGCCCGGCGGCAATCCGAATCCGGCTTCGCCTAACAACAACAACACAATCGCCGGCGCCACGCCGCTTGGAACGGGCAGCCGCATTCGGGGGATTCGTGGTTATCCGTGGAGCGCGAGCGGACAACCGACGTTGCGCGTCCAAAACCTGAGCATCTATCCCGTGAACGACATCGATTATTTCAACATCACCTTCCCCGAAGTGAATGCGTTAGGTGGCCGGTGTTTTTCTTCCGGTTTCGCTTTCGATTTTGGCACGAAGGTAAACGCCCGGATTTTTATGAATGGCGTGGTGACGCAAACCTACGTGGACACGTCGTCCTTTTGGATTTCGACCGGAGCGAAACACGATCCGATCGTTTTGGAAATCAGCCCACCGTTCCCCGGGCAAATCCTTACCTACAGTTTGAGCATCGCATTTTTCCTCCACTATAAGAGCGATTGTTTCCAACCGGGCATGCCGAACATCTGGGATGAAATTCACAGTTGCCCGATGTGCGATCTGCAAGTGTTGAACGGCTTCGATCGCGTGATCCTCAATCCGTTTTATCGGCAACCGGACAAGGTCGAGATTCAAGATCACTATTTTTATTGGAAGGGGGAAGGCGCACTGCAAGTTCCGATAAACGTTCTCCAGGGAAACAATCTGCACGTCGATCTGGTGAACCAGGCGGGGCAAACCATCGTCACAGCCGATCGCGCAGGGCTCAACGATATGGTGATTAATGCGCCACACGTCGGAGCAGGTGTATATTCATTGCGCTTCAGCGGATTCGGAAATGGAACGGAGATCTTGGTGCGAACTCCACGGCAGGAACCTTCAACGAGATGAAAATTATTCTGGTGCCCATCGATTTTTCCGCGGCGACGCCGCATGTGCTCGATCTTGCGCGACAACTTGGAAAAGCATTTGGCGCCCGAATCCATCTCATCCACGTGCACGATATACCGGCGCCTCTGCCGACCAGTCCGCTCGGCTACGGCGCGCTTGGCATGCCGGAGATTGTGCCGATGCCGATGTCGGAAATTGGTGCGCAATCGATCGCGCCTAACGAGGAAGAAAAAAAGAAGCTCAACGAATGGAAAGTAGAAATTGAACGCACGGGTCTGGGCGTGATGGTCCATGAACCGACGGGCGACATGATCGACGAGATTCTGAAGTGTGCGCAAAGCATTCACGCGGATGCCATCGTTATGGGCCGGCACGGGCACGGCGCGATGTATAATTTGCTCGTCGGCAGCGTGACGGAAGGCGTCTTGAAGCGTGCCGCTGTTCCTGTCGTGCTGGTGCCGAGCGCTAAATCAGAATAATTGATTCGAGCGCGGCACATCATTTGCGCATTGAGCAAGTTGTTGGAAGGATTTTACCGCATGCGCAGAAAGATATTTCTTCTCCTCATCTTTTGTCAGTTTGGCGCGGTGGCTTTGGCTTCCACCTCACGGTTGCCATTCGGCACGGTTTTTAAAGGTCGCGATCGTTTCGATCGCCTCGTTGCGCAGGCCAAGTCAAACGATTGGAAATCGCTGCCAATCGGGGAGCGTACAGCCGCCGTCGGCCAGGCTCTTGTCGGCACGCGCTATAAATCGTTCACGCTCGAAATCGACAATCACATCGAAGCCGCTTCTGCCAATTTCAACGGCTTGGATTGCTGGACCTTTTTTGAAATCGCGCTCGGCTTTGGCCGCGTGCTCGACGACCCGCCCGACGAGTGGACGCCCGTCCGATTGCTGCATTACATCGAGCTCGATCGCTATCGCGGCGGCGAATGCACCGGCGATTATCTTTCGCGACTGCATTATCTCGAAGACTGGCTTTACGATAACGATCGGCGCGGATTGGTCGATGATCTCACGCGCAACCTCGGCGGCGTGAGTGTCCCGCATTCCGCGCGCGAGATGACCGTGGGCTGGCGGCATTACCGATACTTGAAGGCAAATCGCCGATTGCTGCGTCCGCTCGCGCAAATGGAAGAGCGCGTGAGTTCACGTCCGCTTTACATGATTCCAAAAAGTCGGGTCGCTCGCATCGAATCGAAACTGCGCGACGGCGACATCATTGGGATTATTTCCCGCGATCGTAACGGATTGTATTCCACATCGCATGTCGGACTCGCTTTGCGGAAGAATGGCGATCTCCATTTCATGCACGCCTCCGCGCCGAATAATTACGGACGGGTCGTTGTCGATTCGCGACTGTCGACTTATCTCTATCGTTTTCACACCGATGCCGGAATTCTCGTCGCGCGGCCGCTGAAGTGATTACTCGCGCTGGTTGACGCTTCGTTGTAGCCGCCCCGCTCTGTCGGGGCGCGAATCGCCGAGCTGGAGTCGGGGCGCGAATCGCCAGGCACGGCGACAGAGGGCGGTGGCTACAACTGTTTTTTAATCCTTGTCTTTAAGTTCGCGCAGCAAAGTGGCGAGGCGTTCGACCGCGATCTCGGCATCGGTTCCCTGGGCCTCTAATGTTGCGGTCGAACCTTGATCGAGATTCGCTCTCATCACATCGATTAGACTCGCGGCGGAGAATTTTTCGCCATCTTGCCTAACGAGCCATATCTCGGAGCGAAAACCACCGGCGCGACGAACGAATTCCGCGGCGGGACGAGCGTGAAGACCAAGTTCGTTCACGATTGTTACTTCGCGTTTTGCGAAGACTGATTCTTTTGCCTGGCGAAATCTCATCCTACTGACTCGTTCCCCAGCGTCGGTGCAGAAATCTTTCCACCGGCGAAAAAAGAATTTTGTCGGCCAGCAAACCGATTAGGACGATGATAAACATGATACCGATGACCTGTTCCATCGCGTTTAATTCGCGCCCGTAGTGCAGGAGTTGGCCAAGGCCAAAGCCTGTCAGAATAGTGACGAAAATTTCTGCTGCCATGAGTGAGCGCCAGGCGAATGCCCAGCCCTGCTTCATCCCGCTCACGATAAACGGCAGCGCGGACGGAAGAATCACCGTTAACCACATGTGCAGGCGTTTCGATCCCATCGTCAACGCGGCGCGCCGATAAATCGGCGGCACGTTGCGCACGCCCGTATCCGTTGCGATCACCACCGACCAAAGTGTTCCCATGACAACGACGAACAACATCGCCGCCTCGGTTTGTCCGAACCAAAGAAGCGCCAGCGGAACCCAGCAGACACTCGGCAACGTTTGCAATCCAAGCGCCATCGTTCCGATCGTATCGTGAAATAATTTCCAGCGCGCCGTGAGCAATCCAAGCGGCAATCCGAAAATGATTCCGACGAGATAACCGATGAGCAGGCGACGCATGGTCGTGACGATGGCGTGTCCAAGCGTCCCGTCTTCGGCCGCTCCCTTTAAGTAATTCAGCACCTGCAAAGGCGACGGCAGCAGGACGGGCGACCAGATTTGCGCGTCATACAATTTCTGCCAGACGAGGAGCAGAAAAAGGAAGAATAGCAGCGCGAAAAGAAATCGTTTCATTTTGCAGCGGCTTCCTCCGGTTGCGTGAAGGCGCGTAACGCGCGCATGATCCGGCTGGCGTACCCGGCGAGCTCCGCACTGTTGAGATCGCGCGGACGCGGCAGATCGATCGACAAATTCTTCCTGAATGCGGCCGGGGTGCGGCGAAAAAAGCAAGACGCGATCACCGAGGCACACCGCTTCGCGCACGTTGTGCGTAACGAAGACGATTGTCTTGTGTCGTGCTGTCCAGATGCGCTGGATGTCACCGTAAAGTTGTTCGCGTGTGAGCGCATCGAGCGCGGCAAACGGCTCGTCCATTAAGAGCACGCGCGGATTCGGTGCGAGTGCGCGCGCGAGCGCCACGCGCTGTTTCATGCCGCCGGACAATTCGTGAATGTTTGCGCGCTCGAATCGACTGAGTCCCACCAATTCGAGATAATATTTTGCGATGTCGCGACGATCTTTCGGTCGCAGATTCGGTTTCAATTTCAGCCCGAAGAGAACGTTGCCGAGAACATTGAGCCAGGGAAAAAGCGCAGCTTCCTGAAACATGACGAGCCGTTCGCGTCCGGGACCGTGATCGGTTTGCCGTCGGCCATGACGGTGCCGCTATCGGGTTTTTCCAAACCGGCGATGATATTAAGGAGCGTTGTTTTCCCGCAACCGCTCGCGCCGACGAGACAAACGAATTCGCCTTCGCTTACTTGCAAACTCACGTGATCGAGCGCCTGCACCAGACCGGTCGCAGTCTTAAAACTCTTAGAAACATTGTCGATCGCCAGTTTACTTGGCGGGACAACTTCCAGCTCCTGACTAACGGATGAGCCCGGTTTGCGCCGCATCAGGGCGTTTCCACAAGTTTGGAAGTATCGGTGTTACCCTTCAAGAAACCGGCGTCCTTGCCTTCCTGGACGGCCTTGCTGATAAGGTCGGGCGAAACTTCCGTGGTGAATTTGATTCGTTTCCAGGCTTGAGCGACGGCTTCCGGCGCAAAATTGCCTTTTGTTTCGGTTTGTAGTTCGGCGATCAATTTTTTCTGCGCTTCATCGGGATGTGCCTGGATCCACTGCGTAAGCTCGACGTTCGCATTCGCGATTTTCCTCGCGATATCGCGATGATCCTTGAGAAACTTCGCGCTCGAGGCGAGCCACGTCGTGAGGACATTGTTGTCTTCCAAAAATATTTTTCCGTTTCCGTCGCGCTCCAAACGCGTGACCCAGGGCTCAACCGTCCATACCGCATCGACATCGCCTTTCTGGAAAAGCGCGAGTTGATCGGGATTTGCCGTCGGTAGAACAAGCACGTCGCCGCCGGTTTGCGTTACCTTGAAGCCCTGCGCTTTCAGCCACGCACGACATGAAATGTCCTGCGTGTTACCGAGCTGCGGGGTTGCGATTTTCTTCCCGCGAAAATCTGCCGGCGTTTTGATCGGCGAATCCGCTTTGACCACGAGGGCCGCTCCGCCATTCGCGGCGCCTGATATAATCCGAACCTCCTGGCCGCCCGATTTGAAATGCGCATTCAGCGCCGGCCCCTGGCCGACGTAAGTAAGGTCGAGCGAGCCGGCAAACATCGCCTCCATCGCCGACGGTCCCGCGTTGTAGGTGAACCATTGGATCTCGACATTCGGAATCCGTTGCTCAAACCAACCTTTCCCCTCGCGCGTGAAAGCGTGTGCAATCACTCCCTGTGCGTGCGTGATGTTTGGAAAATGTCCGAAACGAATCACGACTTTTTCTTCCGCGACCAAAGTTTGTGGGAGCAAAACAATCGCGCCCAGAAAAGTGAGAATGATGGTTTTTCGTTTTCATAAATTGCGTTCAAAAGTTGAAGGTTGTCATTAGGTAACCGAAGTCGGCGTCGGAATCCGGACCGGTGTCGCGAAGATAATCGCCCGCAAAGAAATGACTGTACCCGACCTGCACTTTCACGTTCTTAGTGCATTCGTAAGTGGCCGTGAGATCGATCTCCTGGCCGGCGAAATTACGCGCGCCAATCGTGCGCACGTCGCGGCCATCGGGCGTGCGTGTGCGCAGGGTTGAGATGCCATTCGATCGGTACCAAAAATCATGTGTGTCGGCGAGCCAGAAGGCATGATAATCGAACTCGAGGTCGAGTTTCTTGATTGGCTTCACATTAAATTGAAAGCGGGCATCATGAATATTGCGCCAGCTGAATTCATCCATGAAACCGTATTTGCCGTGATTGGATGGGAAAAGATTTTGGAACGATTCGAAATCGTTGTCGTTAGGATCGTCGTCACCGGTGGCATAGTCGTATTCCAAACCCAAACGCGGCTTCCATGGGCACGGATCAATGGTGTAGCCGCCGGAAAGATGGAGTGCGAAAGCAGTCAAGTTCATGCGCGCCGACTGCTTGTCGGTCACCCAAACATCGCCGGTCTCAAAAGCGAACTCGCCGGTATAATCCCAGCCTGACCGCGCATCGGGTTTTGATTTTACACGCGCGCCCATGGTGGCGAAGCGCGCTGCAGGACCATTCCATGTTCCCTGTGGATCGGTGCGATTCGTGGGATCGAGATCGGGCTGATTGTCGTCCTTATCGCGATAGAAAAAATAAAAGTCCGTTGTTTGTCCGGGAACGAATGTGCTCGAGAAATAAACTCCGCCGAAATTATCAGCGGCATTACTATCGTCGAATTCGTGTCGCTTGATTTGCACCGGGCGCATCGCGAAAGCCTTCGACCGAAAACTGCGGCTGCTTCATAACGCAGGCGCATCAGCATCAAAGGTGCGGCCGAAATTGCCCCACTTCGAATCCGCCACCAGCCGGTTGTCGCCATAACTGATCGCCTGCCGTCCAACCGTCAGAAGCAAGCGGAAACTTTTTCACATCGCCTAACGAGATATAGGCCTGCCGCAGATCGAAGACATCATCGCCTTCCGCGCTGCGCACGCCGGGAATATTTCGGCGATCGGAAAAGGCTTCGCGCACGTCCTGCGTCTGGCCATAAAGTTTCAGCCACGAAATTGGTTTCACGGCGAGACCAAGACGAAAACGATTTAGCAACCAGGCATCGTCGTTGTCATCGTCGATGGAAGAATCAAAATCGCGATTATTCTCACGCAATTCGCCACGGATGCGTTCTTCAATGTCGAAGACGATTTTTCCATCTCGAAAGCTGAGCAGCGTAGTTTCCTTCTTTTTCGCCGGTGGAACTTTGCTCGTCGCCACGATCGGTTCCCCGGCGCGAACAACCTCAATGGCTCCGATGGCGAAAGCCAGCGTGACGCCGAAAGCCCAACTGATTTTCTTAGTGCCTATTTCCATAAATGGTCGTGCGGCGTTGTTTTATTTTCTCCCGATCGTAGTTCGTCACTTCGAAAGGAGTCGGAATTACAGAAGACAGGCCAAACCGTGGCGCTTCGAAAACCGATGAGATTTTGTTTCGTCGCATTTTCCGCAGCGTGATTTCGACGACCGTCGCAAGCGTGCTGCGGTCGAGCACACGCGTGATCGCGTTGCGCACGTCGAGCATCAACATGCGCAAGCCGCAATGCGCTTCATCAGGGCAAGTGCAGCGTTCGTAAGCTGTCCGGCTAACGCACGGAATCGGGGCGAGCGGCCCCTCGATCAATCGAATCACGGCGCCAAACCTGATGCGATTCATCGGTTTGCTGAGAAAATATCCACCCAGTTTGCCCCGCTTGGTTGCGACGTATCCACCCGCCTTCAGCTGAGTGAGAATTTGTTCGAGAAATTTGGTCGGAAGTTTTTCCTTTATTGCCAGCTCCGTGATTTGGAGCCTCGGTCGCCCGAGTTCCTGCGCGATACCAAGATCAATCAGCGCACGAAGCGCATACTCGCCGCGTTTAGATAATCTCATGTCTACTTGGCCGGTAGACATTGAAAGTCTACTTATTTAGTAGAGATGCAAGATTTTTTTGTATTTGTATTTCATTCCGACGTTTGTTCAACGGTTGGAAGTTCGATCACGAACTGCGCGCCTTTTCCCAGGCCTTCGCTCTTGGCGTATATTTTGCCGCCGTGCATTTCCACCACGGCTTTGCTGATGGCCAGGCCAAGCCCAAGTCCGCCACGGCGAGCGCCGACCTGTTCAAAAGCTTTGAAAATTGTCTCGAGATGCTCCTGTTCGATGCCAACGCCGCTATCAGCAATCACGATCCGAAGCTTACCAGGCATTGGGTTGCTTGAACGAATGGACACCGTTCCGTGATCGTCGGTAAACTTGTAGGCATTGCGCAGCAGGTTCCAAAATGCCTGCTGCAAACGCGCGGCATCGACTACGACGCGATGCTGGGGCGCATCGAGACCGATGAGCACATTGATCTGGCGCGCACTGATGTCGGTGCGCACGATGTCCATGGCGTGACGCATTAACTCGTGCGCGTCCGCCGTGCGCAGGTCGAGCTGCAATTTGCCGCGGGCGATCCGCGTGAGATCGAGCAAGTCGTCGATCAAGCGCGCTTCCAATTCCACATTGCGGCAAACCATTTCCAAGCCTTGCAAGAGATCGGCCGGCAGATCGGGTTGCTTGATCATTCCGCCGGCCCAAATGAGAACCGGCGTAAGCGGAGTTCGCAGTTCATGGCTGAGGGTGGCGAGGAAACGGTCCTTCGAAGCATTGGCTGCTTCGGCATTTTCTTTCTCTTCCTGTAACTCTTTCTCCATCTCATGGCGATGAATGAAAAGTCCGATCTGGATACCTAACGAGTCGACCATTTGCAGAAGATCGTCATCCGGCTGCACAACGGAGGGATCAAACAGCTCAACGACTCCATTAACCTCTTCGTTAGCGAAGAGCGGGAAGGCGAACGCTCCGCGCAATCCCGATGCAGCGGCCACTTCCGCGCGCGGGAAGTTCTTGTCCAGTGTCATATCTCGAATCCAGTTGGGCTTCTTCGACTCAAGAACGCGTCCCGGCAGCCCGACCGATTTCTTGAACCGCGTCTGGCGCGTGATCTGATCGAAGAATTTGAGTTGCTCCTCTCCCGTATGCCAGGTGCGGGCGCAATGGAGTGTTTGCGCCGCCTTTTCGCAAAGCCAGATGGAACCGAACGTCCAGTTCCCACTGCCGGCGATTGCGCGGAGAATTTGTTCGCCAGCTTCGGCCGAGCGACCACGAGCCCGCGAGCAAACTAACGATGCTGTATTGCGCTGCGCGCCTGCGTTCGGTTCGCACTCGCTCCGTAATGTCCCGCAGATAAGCACTGAAAACGGGTGCGCCATCGAGGCGAAAAGCAGTGATCGCCAGCTCGACCAGAATCTCGGTACCGTCTGCGCGCATGGCTGCAATTTCGATGCGTCGATCGATTACCGGTCCTTCGCCCGTAGCCAGATAGTGGGCCAGACCGCGACGATGTCTTTCTCGCAGCTCCGGTGGAATGATGAGTTCGGCCAACTCCTGACCCACGGCATGCGCACGCGTAAAGCCGAAGGTCTGCTCCGCGGCAGGATTGAATTCAACGACGCGGCCTTGCGCGTCCATGATGATGACGCAGTCGAGCGCGGAAGAAAGAATCGCCCGGTTAAGGGCATCGAGTTCTTCCGGGCTCTTTTTTTCGTGATTCGTTAGGCGAGTCTTTGTCTCTTTCACGCGAGCGTTAGTAAGGTTCCTGGACTGTGATCACGAATGATAACCAAAGCGCGGATTCAAATCGGCGAGCACTTCGGCAGCGTAGCGTTGATCCTCCTCGGAAAGATATTCCCGATAACCGCCAATCTTTCCACGTCGTACCTTAAACGATTCCGGATCGGTTACGTCGCCTGGTTTTAAAATTTTGGAATCGAAAGCGCCGGCCGCCTCCAGTTTTTTCATATTTTCGAAATCGGAAAAGGCGAGCGCATGGGCAAATGCTTCGGCGTCGGGTGAAGCTTCACCGAGGGCGGCCAATACTGTCGGAAACATTTCTTTCGGATCGGCCCGCAACGCTTCGTAGGAAATGAGCAAAAAGTTTTTGCGACGACTGAATTCCTTCAACCAGCGATTCATCGTATCGACAATTGCGCGAATGCCGAAAGCATTATCCCGCAGGAGCTGGCTAAGAGTTTTTTGTTTTAGCTCGTTAGGCGTATCAGCCGATCGTCGGACGAGCTGGACGTAATGAGAAACAAAAGCGTCCCGCGGATCGCGCGCGAGGAGAATGATTTCGGCGCGGCGTAATTCGCTCGCCGGGACCAGATACTTGCCGCGCACTTTGCCCCACAGATCGGCTTTCGTGCGCTGCTCGAAGACATCGTGCGTATAAACGATGCGCGGCATCGCAGGCGCCGCAGACTTGTTTGGTTCGAGTGTGAACGGTATTCCGGCGCGTTTGCAATAGTATGCGCAAAGGAATGCACGCACCCATGTGCGGCCACTCTTCGGTATGGAAACAACGATCGCGTCGCCCCCGGATAATTGGCGGGCGCGACTGCTCAGATTAAGCCGAATGGGCAACACGATTATGGACTGCGCTGCGATCGGAGGGAGTCGCGATAGGAATAGAGACGCGATTTCAAATATTCGCGCGGTGTTTCGTAACGAATGGGCCGGAGAAAATGGCGCAGCTCGCGCCGGTTCAACCGAGGTTTGTAGCCAAAAATCGGCATCAGATCGCGGCAATGCCATTCCACCCATCCGATCTCGTCGCGCGAAAGTTCCGTTTCCCAGCGGGTCAATGGTTCGGTGCTGATCTGGGAAAAATCAGTTTCAGCGGCAGAATTGCCGCTCCAGAATTTGCCAGCCTTCGTCGGTGTCAAAACAATCTCCCGGTCAAAGCTGATCTGGAGGAACCCGCAAACCTTTTCCATCCATTGCGCCGGATCAAGCACAAGCTTTTCGTAGGGAACAACAAACGTGCGCGAGTCGTCTCCGCGCAGCGACTTCGCCGCGAGCGTCGCTGCTTTCAACCAATGGCTGACACAATAGTAAATCGAAAAACGCCGCAGGTTTCTCGTTTTTTCCAAGGCGATCTGCGCCGCGAGGATAGCTCGCGGATCGCGCATGGTGAGAAGCACCTTTGCCTGCGGAAACCGATTGAAGATCGCAGGAAGATGATTGCGATTGGCCGGAGTCTTTTCGACCCAGCGTTTCACGGAATCGAGGGAACGGCCAATTGTCTCGGCATACGCTTCGAGCATGAGAATGAGCAGGTCTTTCTCCGCATTTGCGGGAGCGAACGCGCGCTCTTCAAACAAGCGAAGGAACTTCTCGGTGGGGAAATAGGAATAGTCGCGCTTGCCCCACTTGCATGGTCCGCCGAAGACCACATTCGAAAGCGATTCTTTCGTTAGGTAATCGAACTGCTCGCGACGCGATCGTTTTCCGTACTTGGTTAGAACAGTCGGGAAGTATGCAGTCTCTTCCGGAAGTACGAGCAACTCGGGATGATTATCGAGTAGCGCAACGAGCAGCGTCGTACCAGACTTTGCCTGGCCGGCGATGAAGCAGGCCCGTTGATCGAATGGCAGACCTTCCGACATGCAGCAAAAGTCGTCCGGCACCACCTTGGTCTGCGCAAGAACATTCTTCAGATGCACTGATCTGCGGGCACAGGTCATAAAGGTCACAGGCAAGGATGGCCAAACGTTTGTGCGAGCGGTAAAAGCAAGAAATGAACGGGCGTAGCGTCGCGGTTTTTTTCCAGGTGCGCTGCGTTTTTTTCGCTCTCGTCGCTCTCATCGCGACTGTTTCGTTTGCGCAACGCGCGCTCGGCGGAAGAACCGAAACGCAACGTACGGTCCAAACGAAGGTCGGCCGAAAATCGGACTCGTCCTCAGCGGCGGCGGCGCGCGCGGTGTAGCGCATATCGGCGCGCTGAAAGCATTGGAGCAATTGCATGTGCCGATCGATTACATCGCCGGCACGAGCATGGGCGCAGTCGTGGGCGGACTTTACGCGAGCGGAATGTCGCCAGATGGGATCGAACATTGGTTCGCCGAAGCAGACTGGCGCTATCTGCTTTCGGACGCGCCACCACGCGAAAGTCGCTCCTTTCGAGATAAGGAGCGGGACCGGCGGTTGAATCAAAATTTGGAGATCGGCATCTCACGCACGGGCGAGGTGCAGCTTCCGGTCGGATTTATCTCCGGACAAAAACTACTCGTTAGTCTGCGCGAGCTGACTCTTCCCGCGCGCAACATTCACGATTTCGATCGGCTGCCAATTCCTTTCCGCGCGATCGCGACCGATCTCTCGACCGGCGAGAAAGTTGTTTTGCGTAACGGCAACCTCGCCGACGCAATGCGCGCCAGCATTGCAGCGCCTGGCGTGTTTACACCATTCGACATCGGAGGCCGTTCGCTCGTCGATGGCGGGCTCTCCAGTAATCTTCCGATCGATACCGTGCGCGCGATGGGCGCGGACATCGTGATCGCGGTCGACGTGCGACCGGAATTGAAGAGCAGCGAAGAACTCCAGTCCGCCGTCGCCGTGACCAACCAGATGCTCGACATCCTGATCCAGCGCGACACGCTCGCGCAAATCCGCACGCTGCGCAGTGGCGACGTGTATGTGCGCCTCGATTTGCCCGGCGCGAGCTCAGTGGATTTCGAGGGCGCGGTGAAAAACATTCCGGTCAGCTATGAGAAAACGCTGAAGCAAGCGGATCAATTGCGCCACCTCGCGCTTTCATCCGGACAATTCGATCGCTATCTCGCTGTGCAACGCGTGCCGCGTCAAAGCGGAGCTTCAATCTCATTCGTAGAAGTGAACGGTCCATCCGGACCGATTCGGCAAAGTCTGAAGGAACAGATCAAGTTTGCGCCGGGCGAGCGCATCGAAATGTGGCAGCTCGAGAAGCATTTGCTCGGTCTCGAAGGTTTCCGCAACACAGAGATCGTCGATTTCCACGTGATCGAAGAAGCGGGCAAATACGGTCTGCTGTTGGAGACGAAAGAGAAAAAGCGCGGACCGAATTACTTCAACGCCGGATTCGATTTCGCCTACAACTCTTCCGGAGAAACGGACGCCGATCTCCTGCTCTCTTTTCGCATGACCGAGTTGAACTCGTTAGGCGCGGAATGGGAAACATTTCTCAGCCTCGGCGATTTGACGCGCATCTTTTCGGAATTGTATCAGCCGATCGAATCGTCGCGGCGATTATTCCTTGCCACCAATCTGCTTTACGAAAACGACTTTATCTCCGCGCTGGATGCGGACGACAATCGACTGGCGTTTCGTTTGCAGACATTGGGGGCGGGAGTGGATGCAGGCTTACGACTCGGCCATTTCGGCGAATTGCGCGTGGGATACAGCAGAGGGGCCAGCCACATTGGTCGCGCTCTCGAATTACCGCGAAATGCTAACGGCTGGTTCGATCGCGGCGAAATCCGCGCCGCGCTCACAATCGACACACTCGATCGCACCAATTTTCCGCAAAGCGGCTTGTTCGGCAGCGCGCTCGCGACGTTTTCGATGAAGGAACTCGGAGCGCGAGAAAATTACAGCCGCCTTGAAGCGCAACTCTATAAGCCAATCAGCTTTGGCAAGAACACCATTGTTCCGCGTGTGCTGGCAGCAGTCAGCCTGAACGATTCCGATCTGCCGTTTTACGATCGCTCTTCGTTAGGCGGATTTCTTCAACTCTCCGGTTTTGCGCGACGTGGTCTTTACGATCAGAACGCAGTTCTCGCCGAACTGATCTATTATCGTGAGCTGACAAAATTACCGGCAGCGGTAGGCGGTGGTCTCTATGCCGGATTTTCCGTGGAAGCGGGCGATGTTTACGCGCGTTTGGACGACTTCGATGCCGGAGATTTGAAATTTGGCGGGAGCGTGTTTCTCGGCGCCGACACAATCATCGGACCACTTTACTTCGGGGTCGGCGGCGCAAAAGGCGGCGAAGGTGCAGTTTATCTGCAATTGAGTCCGATTTTTCGGCGCGATTTGCCTCCGCGTTAAGCCACCAGCGGCTCCGAATCAGATCGCACTGGCGACAGCTCGAGATCGTGGCAAGGCTAATGACAGGTGCGTTGCGGTATCCAGCCGATCGCCTTATGAACCGCATTCAATTCATAATTGTTTTGTTGCTCGCGTTTGTCGTCATCGGCGGCGGCACTTACTTCGGTTATCGCGTTTTTCATCCCTATTCGAATCTTCCGGCGACAAAGCCCGCCGTTTATGTGCATCCTTTGATGGCGCAGATCGAGAAGGCGCGAGAACTCGAAGACAGGGGCAAATTGGCCGACGCGCAAAAACTTTTGCGCGAGCAACTCCGGATCTATCCGAACGCTCCGCAGTCACAGGCGGCCCGAGATCTACTGGGCGACATCAATACCGAGATGTTTTTTGCGACCGACAATCTTTTCGGCAAATCCGAATACGTCGTGAAACGTGGCGATTCGCTCTGGCGAATCGCGCGCAAGCTTGATTCGACGCCGGCGGCGATCCGTCGCGCCAACCGTCTTCAATCCGACCTGCTTCATCCGGGCGAACAGCTCGTGATTCCGGATTCCGATTTTACATTGACCCTCGATTTGCCGAATCAACGCGCCGTCGTTCATCACGGCGATGGCTTCTTCAAACAATATCCCATCGTCGATATTAATCTTCCGCACTCGCGAGAGGCGCACGTCATAACGAAAGTGACCGCGACAACGTTTTGGAAAGACGGAAAAATTGTGACTCCGCGGACCGAGAAAGATCGCACTGAGGCAGAAGCGAGAATTCATCTGGGTGATCGCGGTTATGTTCTCTACGGAGTGGATGAAGAAAATGGTGTCTCCGATTCCGCTGTGGAAATTTCGGAACAGCCGGCAGAAAGCGTTGCCGATCAACCTCGCCCCACCCACGGCATCGCTCTGTTCGAGAACGATTTGGAGGAACTGCGATTGTTACTGCGACGCGGAACGCCGGTGACAATTATTCGCGTGCACAAATGATTGGATGGCGCGTTCGTTAGGCTGCGGGCAACTCGTCCGATTTCTTTCCCGCGCGTGTGGCGTGCTCCTCGGGTCGAATCGCGGCACCGTGCCGACGCGAATAGACCTGAGTAAATTCAGCGCCGAAGAAACAAATCAGTGCCGAGTAGTAAACCCAGATTAACAAAACCGCGAAGGAACCGGCTGCGCCAAACGCGCTCGCCATTGCCGTTTGCCCGATATAAACGCCGATGACGTATTTGCCGGCGGTGAAGAGCGCCGCAGTCACAGCCGCGCCGATCCAGACATCTTTCCAATCGATTCGCGCGTCGGGAAGATATTTGTAAATCATCGCGAAGAGCACCGCGACGATGACGAAACCTTCGTGCGCGAACTTCCGCACGAGCGCGGCGCCCAAGCCCGGACCGACTCCCGCTACGACTGCTGTTTTGCCAGATGCATTCATCTCCTTTAACTAGTCTCAATCGTGAGGCGCATTACAAGTAGTTCGGCTGCTCCCGGCTTGTTGGCTTCCCTTAAAGTGAACGCGGAGCGGCGATACTTTTCGCCGCAGGCTCTGTTTCCGGGACGGTGCTCGCGTTTGAACTCGGCTTACGCTGGCCCGGGTTTATGGAAAAGACGGGTGCGAAAGGCGCCTAGACTCGTTAGGCGATTCCGTTCGATTGCAATGGCGCGCCGTCTGCGTTATGTTTTTTCCTCCTGAAAGGGGGCGTACTGGTTTCGACTCATTGTTTGAAACGCAGGCGGCATGTCGAGGATGGTTCGTTGGCCTCGTTAAAATCCGGACCAAAACAAATAAACGCAGATCACCAAGATCTCGCTCTCGCGGCTTAATTGACCGTGACGTTTGGAGCTGGACGCCTGCTACGGCGCCAAACGTGGACAGCAGGCTAATTCTTCGGCGGAGCGACCGCGCCGGAGGGTGAAGGAATTTCGTGGATGCTCGGGGGCTGGCAGTGTGCCGGTGCAACGTTCGGCTCCTTAAACTTTAACACTGGATAAACATGTAGATGGCTGCGCGGACAGCGACGAGGACAGGGGTTCAACTCCCCTCGCCTCCAATTTGAGTTAAGTCCACGCAGGGCTTCTTTCGACTGTTTGGCGGGCAATTGACATGGGTCGCGTGTAAATTATTGTCTCGCGAAAGGCAATGGAGTTTGCCTCTCCGGAAGGGGAAACCGCCTGAGCTAATGACTCCTATCAGTGCCGAAAGGCAGTGGTCGGAGTTTTTTTATGCTCGGTTGTTTCCACATCATGTTTGGTGGTGCGCTCGAAACGGGCGCACAATTTTTCGCCTCGTGGGTTCTTCCGCGCCCCTTCGGCAAGTCTTTTCACCCTAATACGCTGGCCGATAACGCCATTCCGGTTTGGCTGCGAAGAATCTGCGCTCTCGCTGCTAACCACCATAGGAGGAAACCTCATGGAAGTTCCTGAAGAAGCGATGCTGTTGCGGATTTTCGTGGGGGAAAATCATCGCTGGCATCATCAACCGCTCTACGAGGCCATCGTGATGAAGGCGCGCGAGATGCACTTGGCGGGCGCGACCGTCTTGCGCGGGCCGATTGGTTTCGGCGCAAAAAGCCGCATTCACACGGCGAAGCTCCTGCGGCTTTCGATGGACCTTCCGATGGTGGTCGAAATCGTGGAGAGCGAGGAAAAAATCAACGCGTTCCTACCCGTGCTCGATGAGATGATCGACAGCGGTCTAGTCACCCTCGAGCGCGCGAGAGTCATCCACTATCGCTCGGCCAGGCATGAGAAAAAGAGCGGATCGAAGGAAGAAACAAAATGAGTTTACGACTCGTTAGGCGAATTTTTGCGGCGAGACCAACCATCGATGTTCGATCGAGTTCTCTTTAATCTGATTCAGGTCGCGGTTGTCATCGGCTTCGCGCCGCTCGTTTCGGGCGTGCTCAGTCGGGCGAAGGAAATCGTTCAATCCAAGCGCGGCCCGAGCATTTTCCAGCCGTATCGCGATCTTTGGAAGCTACTGCAAAAGGACGAGGTGATCTCGGAAGAGAGCTCCTGGATTTTCCGCTTCACACCTTACCTCGCCTTTGTCGTGCCGATCTTTGTCACGCTGCTCATTCCAGTGCTGACGAGTTATCCGCTTTTTTTTGCTTTCATGGGTGACATGCTCGGTGCCGGATTTGTCCTCGCGCTCGGCGGTTTTTTTTCCACGCTGGCAGCCGTCGATACGGCGAATCCCTACGGCCCGGTCGGCGCGAGCCGCACGCGCATGGTGAGTTTTCTGGCGGAGCCGGTCTTCATGATCGTTTTCTTCACCGTCTCGTTCGTCGCTGACTCGACCATTCCCTACATCGTGCAGCAGCAATGGGTCACGCCGCTGGCGAATTTTTTCGCGCCATCCCATGTCCTGCTCGTCCTCGCGTTTGTCATGCTGATCCTCGCCGAAGGTGGCCGCATCCCGGTCGACAACCCCACTGGCCATTTCGAGCTGGCGATGATCGATGAATCGAAAAGCCTGGAGTATTCCGGGCGCGGTCTGGCCCTGATCAAGTGGGGCGGACAGATGAAGCTCTTCGTCTTGATGTGCATTTTTCTGAATGTGCTTGTCACTCCATGGGGTCTGGCCGCGGGAGAAAATTTGGGCGCGGTGCTGCTCGCCATCCCGCTGGTGCTGCTGAAAATTTTCGGTTTCATTTTGGTGTTGGTCGTCATCGAGTCGTCGCTTTCAAAACTGCGGCTCTTCCGCATCTCGGAATTTTTGGGCGCCGCGTTTATCACCTCGGTCGCAGCCATGATCACGCGGTTGTTCACCTTTTGAGCGATGAAATTGCTCGCCAATTTAAACGCGCTCGCGGGTGGCCTATTTCTCCTTTGCACCTTTGGAATGGTGGCGACGCGACAGGTCCGAGGCTGCCTCCGACTCTTCATCGGGCAAGGTTTTTTCCTCGCGGCTTCGGCCTTCCTGCTCAGCGCGCAGCTTCATTCCTGGCACATTTTTGCGGTGGGTGTCGTCAACATCATCAGCAAGCCGATACTGATCCCGTGGCTGCTGCGGCGGACCGTCGGCAGCGCGATCGAGACGCGCCGCGAGATCGATCAAGCTATTAATATTCCAACATCGCTTCTGCTCGCATTGGCGCTGGCGATCGCTGCTTACTTTCTCGCGCGCCCGCTGATCGAAGCCGCGGGTACCGGGCACGCGGGCGTGAATCTTCCGATCGGCTTCGCGGGTCTGCTGGTGGGCGCTTACACCGCAACCGTTCGGCGTGAAGCCCTGCCGCTTCTCCTCGGATTGCTCGCGATGGAAAATTCCGCCTTTC
Source organism: uncultured Verrucomicrobiae bacterium (assembly GCA_963758535.1). GTDB lineage: Bacteria > Verrucomicrobiota > Verrucomicrobiia > Chthoniobacterales > UBA10450 > JBBQFI01. Next base: position 113,428 of record CAVWVT010000011.1, read on the forward strand.
TCGCCGGCATCGCCATCGTGCCGGATCTGCCGTTGATCGCGGAACTCGCCATCGCATCCGACGTGCTCATTCTCGCATTTATCGTCGGCGTGTTGACGCGCGCGATTCAACAAAATATCGGCACGACGCGGGTGGGGGAACTGGCGGCGCTAAAAGAGGAGCCGGCGCCGTGAGTCTTTTCGCAATTTTGGCGCTGCCACTTTTCGCGGCGATTTTCTCGTGGTTTTTTCCGGCGCGGAAACTTGCGCCCGCGGTGACATTGCTCTGTGCTACTGCGGTCCTCTGGCTGGCAGCTTCCGCGGCACTGGAAGTTGCAATGGGCCGCGCGGTTGTCGTCTCGCCGCACTGGCTTGGGCTCGATGGTCTGGGCGCGGTCGTGCTCTTGCTCGTCGCATGGGTGAGCGCGTTGGCAGCGCTTTTTTCCTGGGGATATCTGGAACATCGGGCGCCGGAAGAAAGCCGCCGGCGCATTTACTACACGAATTTCAATCTTTTCGTTTTTGCACTGCTCGCCGTTCCGTTGGTGCGCGAACCAAACCTGGAATGGATCGCGGTGGAATTGACCGCGTTGTTTTCGGTTTTGCTCGTCGCTTACGAAAATACGCATGAAGCACTCGAAGCCGCCTGGAAATATGTCGCGCTCATGTTCATGGGTGCCGCGATTGCGCTGCTTGGATTTCTGATTCTCTACTGGGCTTTCCGCTCGGCCGGTGGAGTGCAGCCTAACTACTCGTGGGATGGTTTACGGACGATCGCTCCGCGTTTGCCGCCGGTTTTGATCAAAGCCGCCTTCTTGCTCGTCCTGGTCGGCTTCGGCACGAAAGTCGGCATCGTCCCACTCCACACCTGGCTGCCGGACGCGCACAGTCAGGCGCCATCGCCGGCGTGCGCGCTGCTCTCCGGCGTGAAAACGACGGTCGCGCTTTACATCATTCTGCGGCTCGTGCCGTTGATGCCGCCCGGCCAGGTCAACCGTTGGCTGCTCGCGGCCGGGCTTGTTTCGTTAGGCGCGGCGGCTTTTCTGTTGCTCCAGGTGCGCGATTACAAGCGGCTCTTCGCTTTCTCGACGGTCGAGCACATGGGCATTGTGCTCATCGCGGTCGGTCTCGGCGCGTCGGCCGCCCGCTACGGCGCAATGGCGCAACTCGTTAGTCATTCAATCACGAAATCGTTTTGTTTCTTCGTCGCCGGCGCGGCGTTGCTCGCGGTCGGGACTCGCGAAATCGCTGAAGTGCGCGGACTGATTCACCGTTCGCCAGTGAGTGGCGTGGCGCTCATTTTCGGCGGCCTCGCCATTTCCGGAGCACCGCCGATGGCTGTTTTTCTGAGCGAGTTTTCAATTTTCAAATCGAGCATCGTCGAGGGCCGCTACGTCGTAGCGGCGTTGCTCGTCCTTTTCATCGGTGTCGCATTTTTCGGCATCCTTTGGCACCTCACGCGCATGGTCTTCGGCGCACCGACAAATAAGTCTGCGGACGAGCAGCCGAAAATTCATCTACCTTTCACCTGCCGGCTGACCTTGCTGTTAGCGGCTCTGCCCGTGTTGGTGTTCGGTCTCTACATTCCGAAACCGCTGCACGACCTGATCGGACTGGCGGCCGCCGCGCTGGCGCCTGTCACACACTCATGAACGCGACCGAACTCTCAGCTCAAATTGCGCAACGTTGGCCGGGCCAGGTGCAATGTGAGACCCGAACGCTCTCGGGTTTGGAAGTAATGTGCGCGACTGATGTGCTGCCGGCATTAAGCGGTTGGTTGTTCCTCGATCTCGGTTACGGCTTTGCCGGATTGATCGTTGAGGAAGGCGTCGACGAATGGCTCGTTCGCTACGTTTTTTATGGCCAGGAAGCCGGCCAATGGGTACATCTCCTGGCGACCGCTCCGCTTGCGCGGAAAAACTTTCCCAGCATTAGCCAGTTCGTACACGCCGCCGATTGGCACGAACGCGAAGCCGAAGATCTTTTTGGCCTAACGTTTGAAGGTCATCCGCGCCTCGGCGATTTCGTTCTGCACAATGATGCCTGGCAGGAGAGCGTCGAACCGATGCGACACGCGTTCGACGCGCGTGAGGCTCTGCTCCATCGCGCACCCGATCCCGACTGGCGGCCGCTCCGCATTGTGCACGAACCGGGCGCGTTCGTTATGCCGATCGGGCCTGTTTACTCGGGCGTGACGGAGTCGGTACATTTCCTTCTCGAGACTGTAGGCGAGGACGTCATCAGTTCCGATCCCCGACTTTTCTACAAGTGGCGCGCCGTCGAAAAACTGGCTGAAGGCCGGACGAATGACGACGCGTTGCTGCTCGCCGAGCGATTCGCGGCGACAACGGCATTCGCGCATGGGCTGGCCTTTTGCCAGGCGGTTGAAGCAATCGGCGGCGCGGAAATTCCTGCGCGTGCGCAAACGCTGCGCGTCTTTTTGGCGGAGTTGGAACGCTTTCGTCAACACGCCGGAGCCATCGAAGCCATCTGCGAATCGACCGCGCTGGTCGTGGCTGCGAGTCAGGCGGCGATGCTCGAAGAAGATCTCTTGCGTGTAAGTGGCGCTCTCACCGGTCATCGTTATCTGTTTGGTTTGCTCGCGCCCGGCGGCTTGCGCTGCGATCTCGATGGCGGCGCGTGTGGCAAAGCGCTCGATCAGTCATGCGAGGTTTTGAAAAAACTCCGAGTCCTGGAAAGACAGCTTCGCCTAACGAGTAGTTTTCTGGACCGTCTCGAAGAAGTTGGCGCCATTACGCAGCTTAACGCGACGGTTTACGGCCTGGCTGGCCCGGTAGCACGCGCGTCCGGCCTCGTGCGCGATCTGCGTCGAACTCAGTCTATTCGGGCTACGACACTTACGAGTTCGACGTGCCGAGCGAAGAGGAAGGCGATGGCTACGCGCGCCTCCGGATCTTGTTCGCGGAAGCGGCGCAATCGGTGCGCATCATGGAGCAAGCATGCTCAAAGCTGGAGAGCGGCCCAATTTCCCAAGCCATCGAATCGCAAACTGGCGCGGCGCTGGGTTGGGTGGAAGCGCCACGCGGCGCGGCTTTCCACTGGGTGCGTCTGGATGAAAACGGGCGCGTGAACCGATGGCGCGTCATGCCGCCGTCATTTCCGAACTGGCACGGATTTCATCTCGCGGTCGAGAATTTCGCTTTTCAGGATTTCCCAATCATCCTCGCGACATTCGACCTCTCGGTGGCTGAAAATGATCGATAAACCAAACCAATGAGCTCGTGGGTTATCAAAGGTCTCGGCACTGGGATCAAGACGACCACGTATCCGAAAGGCGCTGACGCAGCGGTGGGGATAACGCCAGGACGCCCCGTCGAAACCGCGATCTCAAAGGAAAACCTAACGACACTGATCAACTGCTGTCCGACCGAGGCGCTTGGTGAGCAGCGCGGTGGGATCGCCGTGGATTATCGTCGCTGCATTCATTGCTATCGTTGTTTGCGTGATGTCGCGGAGCCGCTCGCTTGGGATCAAAGTTACGAATGGGCGGCCGCTCGCGACGGCGAATCGTTCGCTCCGGCTTTTACCCGTTCGATTCAAATCGTGGTCGTCGATGCGGGCGATTGCGGCGCTTGTCTCAACGAGGTCAAGCAACTCAACAATCCTTATTACAATCTGCATCGACTCGGATTTTTTATCACGCCGTCGCCGCGTCATGCTGATGTGTTGCTTGTCGTCGGGCCAGGGACCGATCACATGCGCCACGCATTGCGGAAAGTTTACGACGCGATGCCGGCGCCGAAACGCGTGGTTGCGGTCGGCGCCTGCGCGTTATCGGGCAGCGTTTTTGGCCCGAGTTTTCTGTGTGGCGATGGCCTAGGAGACATCGTGCCCGTGGATGTGGAAGTGCCCGGTCATCCGCCGCCGCCGCTCGCGATTTTACACGGACTGCTCGTTGCCGTCGGCCGCAAGGAGTCGGTCCCGCTTGTTTCATCGCTGCCGACTCAATGATGAATGCTGACTCTTTCATCCTCGTTTTTCTCGCGCTTTGCGGCGGAGGAATCCTTTTGTCGTTAGTCACTCCAAGGTCGTGGCAGGGAACATTGTTCGCGTGGATCGGCTGTCTCGCCTCGCTCGCGCTTCTTTGTTCGAGCGCGCTGATTTTCTTCGGCCGCGAAACACTCACCCGGGAACTTTGGGCGATACCTGAACTGGGTACGCTCAAGTTTCACATGGATCATCTTTCGGCCCTGTTCACGCTCGTCACCGGACTGGTGCTTTTTCCCGCTTCGATTTTTGCCGGTGGCGAACTGAACACGCAGTCGCGGCGGCGCAACGTCCGCACGTTTACGATCATGTGTCTCGGACTTTATGTGTCCATCGCCATGATTTTCATCGCGGGCGATGTGCTTCTTTTCCTGATCGCATGGGAGATCATGTCGATTTTTTCCTATCTGCTGGTCGTGTTCGAACACGAACGAAGGGATCGCTCCGACGCGGGTTATTTACTCCTCGCGCTGGGCGAAGCCGGCGCGCTGGCTGGCTTATTCGGTTTGCTCCTGCTCGCGGCCGGCGCGGGATCGCTCGATTTCACTGCGCTGAAAGGAGCCGCAGTCCTTCTCGGCCCGGGTACGCGTTGGGCGATTTTTCTCCTGACGTTTTTCGGCTTCGGTGTGAAGGCCGGACTCGTCCCGGTTAACTTCTGGTTGCCTCGCGCTTACACCGCGGCTCCTTCGGCATTTGTGCCAATTCTTGCGGGCGCGACTTTGAACCTCGGACTGTATGGAATTCTGCGCGTCAACGCCGATCTCGTCCCGATGACAATGGCCGGACCGGGCCTCGTGGCGTTGGTCATCGGCACAGTCTCCGCGTTGCTCGGCATTCTTTACGCGACGACCGAGAACGATCTCAAGACCATGCTCGCGCATAGTTCGATCGAGAACGCCGGCATCGTCGTCGTCGGCTTCGGCGCGGGAATCGTGTTTCGTGCGTCGAGTCATCCGGCATTGGCGGCGATCGCGTTCGCGGCCGCGCTCTACCACCTGATCAATCATTCGCTCTACAAGACACTTCTCTTTTGCGGCACCGGTGCGGTGGAATCGCAAACCGGCACGCGCGATCTCGATCAGCTCGGTGGCTTGATCAAACGCATGCCGTGGACGGCGTTGTTCTTTCTTGCGGGCGTGCTTTCGATTGCGGCGCTGCCGCCGTTCAACGGCTTTGTCAGCGAATGGCTCACGCTGCAAACCATGCTGCGCTCGGTCGAACTTTCTTCGACCGCGGTGAAAATGGTTTTTGCGTTATGCGGCGCGGGACTCGCGCTCACCGCTGCCCTGGCGGTGACCTGTTTCGTGAAAACATTCGCCATGGGATTTCTCGGCATGTCGCGATTGGAAAACGCGGAACCAGTTCGCGAAGCGCGGCGCACGACGCTCGTCCCGATGGCGATTCTGGCCGCGCTGTGCTTCGGGTTCGGCGTATTGCCAACCTACGTCATTCCAGCGCTGGACGAAGCCGTCCATCCCCTAACGAATGCTGCCGCGGCGGACGCGCTGGTGCCGCCGTTCTTTGCCTCGAACGCAGCGCATCGGAGCTTGCCGCCGGCATTCGCAAACGAGTTCCACAACCTCGGCGCGCAGATCGGCCAGCGGGTTCTGCCGGGCCGCGGACTGGTCGTGATGCATCGCGGCGGGAAAGCGAATCCAGTTGTCTTCGCCATGTCCACTTTCTACCTGCTCATCACGTTCGCCATTCTTTTGGGACTGACTTACGTCGTCTTCAAACTCTGCCTCACTCGCAGTCGAAAGGTGACGCGCCAATCCCGCTGGGATGGTGGATTGCGGCGTCTCCTGCCAGAAATGACTTACACAGCGACCGGATTTTCCAATCCCGTGCGCGTCATCTTCGACGCCGTTTTCCGTCCAACCACCGTCGAGGATACGAGCGCGACCGTGGCCGAACATTTCCGCACCGCAATCCGCCGCGAAAAGGATCGGCCGCATGTAATTGACCGCGCCGCCTACCAGCCGATCAAAACCATGTCGCTATGGTTAGCGCGCGCACTGGCGACGATGCATCACGGCCGGCTCAACGCTTACGTTGCCTACGTCCTTCTGACGCTGCTGCTCGTGCTCCTCCTCGCGTTGATCTTGTAACGCGACGTGTTTTTCCGTGAACAAGAGTTTCGCATTTTTCGGCCGCGAACGAGAGATCGAGAAATTGCGTGGCCTCCATACCCAGCGCAAACGTGTGCTTCTGGTGGGTCCCGCCGGCATTGGCAAGACGGCGCTTTTGCGACGGATCCAGCAACGCTGTTCGTTGTTGATCTGTGAAGAAACGTCGAGCCTGCGGCGAATTTGCGACAGCCTCGAACGACAGCTCGGCTGGACCCATCGAAAGCTAAATGTGATCGAGCGAAAGAATCGCCTCCTCGCTTATCTAGAGCGACGGGACGAGCCGGTCGCGTTCGATCATGTCGCGCTTACGCCGCCGCGCGTTGCGAGATTCATGGGAAGGTTAGCCGAGCTGATCCCGGTTTGGATCGCGTGCCGTTCGGATCAGCCTAACGACATCGGGAATGTTTGGGAACATCTCTACAACTTCAGTCGCGTCGAAATTCCGCCGCTCAAGCCTGCGGAAGCGTGTCGGTTGATTCTGGAAGCGGTCGCGGAGAAAAATATTCAACCTGATGTGCGCCAGCACATCCGCGAATTGCATCGCATGAGCCATGGCAATCCACGGATGCTCGAGGAACTCCTGATCGAGCTGGCGGCGCGCGAATACAAAATGGACCGCTCGTTCGGACTCGATCTGCTCGCGCTCGATCGCGAGATTCACGAGCTCGATCTCGCCGTGAAGGCCGCCCAAGAACGCAAATGAATTCTCTCCTGAACGAGAATCACAAGCGGCATCTGCAAAGCGGTTTTCGCTACATCGACAAGCTGCTCTCCGAAGCCGAGCACGCGCTGGCGGACGCCGGATCGCCCTCGCCATTTCGCGAGCACTCCGATGATACGACGCCGATTCAACGGAAGGTCACGCATGACTACATCGTGCGAATTCGCGAAACGATGCGGCGCGTGATGGAGGAATTGGAAGTTGCGCCCGTTGAACCGCGATGCGGCGCTGTCTGGGCTGCTGGGATCAGTTTCATGTTCTGCTCAATTGCGCTGAGCGATCTCACGGCAAATAAGATGCGAGCCTACGGTGAGCTTTCCGAGAAAGGCGCGGCCGCGGTCGAAGGCATCCGCGGCGAGATCGGCGAGTTACTGAACAAACTAAGCGCTTATCTCGCCAAAGGCGGTGGTGGAGATTTGCAAGCCCGTCTGGAGCGACTCGGCGAAACCGGCGATGAAGTCCGGCTGCTCGCAGAAATCGAACGCATCATCACGGCGCATGGACTCGTGGAATTTCGCGGCGCGCTCACCATGCTCCTTGATCGCTTTGAAACCGCGGCCTTCGAGGTCGGTGTTTTCGGGCGCGTCAGTTCCGGCAAATCGTCGTTGCTCAATTACATTCTTCAAACCGACATGCTGCCAGTCGGCGTCACGCCGGTCACCGCGATTCCGACACGCATCAGTCACGGACCGGTCGCGGAAGCGGGAATCGAATTCGCGGAAGCGCAGCCAAAGATCATCCCGCTCTCCGAGCTGGCGGAGTTCGCCACGGAAGAAAGAAATCCGTCCAACAAGAAACACGTCACGCGAATTTTCGTGAAACTTCCGGCCGAAAGATTGCGCGAAAGTGTGACCTTTGTCGACACACCGGGGCTCGGTTCACTGGCTGTTGGCGGCGCCGAAGAAACAATCGCGTATCTGCCGCGATGTGATCTCGGGATCGTGCTCATCGACGCCAGTTCCGGTCTCACGCAGGATGATCTGGTCGTCGTGCAGGCGCTCTACCAATCCGGCGCCACGGCCTCAGTCCTCATCAGCAAAGCGGATCTCTTTGGCGAGAGCGATTGCGATCGAATGATCGAGTACGTGAAGACGAATCTGCGTACGCAACTGGGAGTCGAACCGCCGGTTCACGCGATTAGCGTTCTCGGCAAGGACGCCGCGTTGTGCGACCGCTGGTTCGAGGAGGAATTGCGCCCATTCCTCGCGCAGCATCGCGAACTCATGATCGCTTCGCAGAAGCGAAAGGTTGGTGCGCTTCGTGACGCTGTCATCGCGACTTTGGAACGCCGCCTCCAAATCGGCGAGGATGCAGATTCGGGCGCTGGAAAATCCACGTCGAACGAAACGATGGAAGCGCTGCAGAACGGCGAACGCGCGCTCGAAAGAGCGGTTGCCTTCTTATCGGAACGAAAGGGGGCGCGCTTTTGAGCGATACCTCAGGACTCGCCGACGCCATCTTTGAAACCGTCCGCTGGTTGCGAATTAAAAAGCGAAGAACGGCACGCTGAGGGTCAAAAAGGGTGGCCTTGGCACCTGCTCATCGGCAATATGCTGGCGTGGAAGACCGGAGTTGACGGCACTGCAAGAAGTTCGTCGAATCAATCTCGGCGCAACTGATTCTGGATCACCCCGCTTCGCGTTCCAGGTGGGCGCAAAGTGATGATAATGCGCGGCACGTTTTCTCTCGCGGCGGCGCAGTTATGACCTGGCAGATGCTCTTCGTCTTCGGACTACTGGCCGCTTCGTTCGCGTTGATGGTCTGGGAGAAACTGTCGCTCGATCTCGTCGCCATGCTGGTGTTCAGCGCGTTGCTGGCCACCGGCATTCTGACGCCAGGCAGAAGCGTTCAAGGTATTCAGCAACGAAGCCGCCATCACCGTGGCGTGCATGTTCATTCTCAGCGCGGCGCTGGAACGCACCGGCGTCATCGAATCCATCGCCCATCGGCTGAACCGCGCAGTCGGCAAAAGTGACTGGTCGCTGCTGCTGGTGGTGCTGCCCATCGTGGCGCTGATTTCCGCCTTCATTAATAACACGCCCGTCGTGGTCGTGTTCATGCCCATCATGATTTCGCTGGCGGCTCGCGCGGATTGAAGCCGTCCAAGCTGCTCATTCCGCTCTCCTTCGCGTCCATCCTCGGCGGCACCTGCACGCTGATCGGCACTTCCACGAACATTCTCGTCAGCTCGACCGCCCAGCAACTTGGCCAGCCGCCCTTGGGCATGTTCGAATTGGGACGGGCCGGATGGCTCCTGGCGCTCGCCGGGATGCTTTACCTGCTCACGGTTGGCCGCAAGTTGCTGCCCGACCGCGAAACTCTCGCCTCCATTCTCCAGGCCACCGACAGCAAACAATACCTGACCGAAGTCCTCGTCGTCGCCGATTCGCCACTGGTGGGCAAGACCCTGGCCGAACACCGCTGGCTAATCAACCCAAGGCGCGCGTGCTCGAAATCATCCGCGCCGGCGAACTGGTTCGCACGCCGCTGAATGCGCTCGTTCTGGAGGCGGCGATCGTCTGCGCTTGACCACTCCGCTCGCCTCCATTCTCGAACTTAATCAGCTGAAAGGCGTGGAATTGTTACCCAAATCCGTGCTCGGCGTGGAACTCGTCGGCACGCAGAAAGCCATCATCGCCGAGTGCGTTATCGGACCGCGCTCGAGCCTGATTGGGCGAAGCATCCGCGAAATGAATTTCCGTCGCCGCTACGGCGTGCTCGTGCTCGCGGTGCATCGGCACGGCGTGAATCTGCGCGAAGATTTCGCCGACGTGAAACTGCACTATGGCGACACGCTGCTGGTGGAAGGCCCTGAGTTGGCCATGAGCGAACTGCGCGGGCATCGGGATTTTCTCCTGCTCCTGGACGTGCCGGAGACCGCCAAGCGCCGCCGCAAACAAGTGTTCGCCGTGGGCGCCATCGCGATCGTCGTAGCTCTGGCAGCGATGAATATTCTGCCCATCGGAGCGCTCGCCGTGATGGCCGCCGTGGCGGTGGTCGCCACCGGTTGTCTCGATGCGGAGGAAGCTTACGAGGCAGTGGATTGGAAAATCATTTTCCTCATCTTTGGCATGCTGGCGTTGGGAATGGCGTTGGACAAAACCCAGGGCGCGGCACTTGTGGCGCGCACGCTCATCCACGGTCTTGGAACATGGGGGCCGCTCGTGGTGCTCGCCGCCATCGTGCTTTTGACCTCGACACTGACGAATTTTCTTTCCAACAATGCTGTCGCAGTCCTGCTCACGCCGATCGCGGTGCAGGCCGCGACTGCGTTGCAGAGCAGCGCGCGCCCCTTTGTGATTGCCGTGGCCCTTGGCGCCTCCGCCTGTTTCGCCACGCCGATTGGCTACCAGACCAACACGCTGGTCTATGGTGCGGGCGGCTACAAATTTCGTGACTTCATCAAGGTCGGCCTGCCCTTGAATCTAATCTTCTGCGCACTGGCGGTGTATCTCATCCCGAAACTCTGGCCGTTCTGAAAAACCAGAAGCGGCCATTCTCGAACCGCTCAGATGCCAACGTTTGTGACGCTCCGATTAGGGGCGATTCTCCTCGTCCTCGATGATTCCCGAAAATGTCGACGTGAAATCTTGACTTCGGCTGCTTCGCCGAACAAAACGGAGTTGCTCGATCGAGAGGGTTGAAATAACAAATGGCGACTCAACCAGATTCTTCTGGTGTTATTCTGAGAAATATAATACTTCTCAAAAGTGTGACGCAGCTAACGTCGGTGTCTCATGCCAACTCATGAAATTTCTTAAACGACGCTCCGTTGTTTCGCTCCTTGCCCTCCCTCTTCTCGCTCTCTCCTCCTGTCAGCAAAAGGTCGTCCTGAATCCTGGTGAAGATGACCTCGTTATCTTGAACGGCTGTGTTATCTCGGCGTGCAACTACCTCGCCGTTGTGCAAACGCAGCATCGGCTCGACCCAAATTTCTGGGCAAAAGTTCTGCTGGTTCGGTTTGATAACCAGCTGGCTGGTCACGCTTACTGCGTTTGGGAAACTGATGGCACCATCTACGGATATGACCGCAATTCCGGCGGGTTTCCGATCCCGGTTTATACGCGCGATCCGCGGTCGATCGCCATCGTGCTCGCCATGGAGCTTTCCAAAATCATTCACAAACCTCTCGCAGTGACGACAGCGGAATTTGTCGAACCGGCGGAGGCTCAGCTGTACAGATTTTCGGGAGCGAATACGAGCGATGTGGCGCCGGCTGCCATTTTGGGACTCGCCGCGGTTAATCGAAATCGTTTGTCGCTCGCCTCTGTCACGCAGAACTAGAACGGTCGTTCGGTTCGAACGCAGTTACGGTTTTCCCCAGACCTTCTCTTTGAAATTCACGCGGCCTGAGCCGCGCTCGAAGGCCTCGAAGTGAGCGGAATTCTCGCGGTAATATTTCTGGTGATAATCTTCCGCCGGATAAAATTTCATTTCCGGCAAGATCTCCGTCACGATTGGCTTCTTGAATTTTCCCGACTCGGCGAGTTTGGCCTTTGACGCTTCGGCGATCTTTTTCTCGTCGTCGTTGCCGTAAAAAATTGCCGCGCGATAGCTCGGACCGATATCCGTGAATTGACCGTCCGCCTGCGTCGGATCGATTTGCTTCCAATAGACATCGAGAAGCTGATCGTACGAAACCTTTTGCGGATCGTAAGTTATCTCGATCGATTCGCGGTATTGCGTTTTTTCCGAAGTGACAAGCTCGTAGGTCGGATTCGGTTCGGTCCCACCGCAATAGCCGACGATCGTTTTGATCACGCCGGGAGTTTTATCGAACGCGGGCTGAATGCACCAAAAACACCCGCCGGCGAAAACTGCCGTCTTCGTCGTGGAAGGAGATTGGTCCGCCGCGCTTGCGCTCGCCGCGAGAACAAGACTGGCAATGAGCGCAGTAAATAATTTCGTCATGGGCGATTAGACATTCAGAGAACGTTTTTGTTCCAACATTACTTCCGCGCGATAGGTGATGTCGGATGCAAGCAATGCAAGAGATTAGCCCGGCGTTCACGGCCGAGTACGTGCCGGAGAATTATTTTCAACTGCTCGACCTGAAATCGGTTTTTCTCCTACTCGGCTCCACTCGCAGTAGATCTTGGGTGCGGCGATGGTTCGTTTCTCGTCGCGTTGGCGAAGCAAAATCCACAGCGCAATTTTCTCGGTATCGAACGTCTTCTCGGTCGCGTTCGCAGCGCATCTCGGAAAATCGCAAACGAAAATCTGAACAACGCGCGTGTGCTTCGAATCGAAAGCTCTTATGCCGTCGCGCATCTGCTTCCGCCAAATTCCATTTCCGTCTTCTTCCTGCTCTTTCCCGATCCCTGGCCAAAACGGCGTCATCAAAGTCGACGGCTCGTCACGGAAGAATTCCTGGAGGCAATTCACCGTGCGCTCGCGCCCGAAGGCTCATTTGTCATCGCGACTGATGAGCGCGAATACTTCGATGAAATTCGAAAACAATCAGTGAGAATTCAGAAATTTGTGCCGCGATCGGCCGACGATCTGGTTTTGCCGACAACAACTTTCGAAAAGCATTTCCGCAAACGCGGTCTGGACATTCATCGGCTCGTGCTGCGGAAAGTTTCTCCAGTGATATAGGAGCGCGCTTCCCAGGCGTCCTGAAAAAATCTTCAATTCGACGGCTCCGCTTTCATCCTGGCGGAACAATTTGATTCTGCGTAAGCGAACCATCTGGGCCCATTCGTCAGTGATTCTTTCGCTATTCGGGAAGTTACGCGAAGTGGCGATGATTACTTTCGGATGAACCGCGTCGATGAACTTGGCCGAGCCTGAGATTCCCGAGTGGTGCTGACCTTTTACAATGACATCGCTATGTAAATCGATGCCGCTGCGCAGCAATTTTTCTTCCGTGGCTTGACCGCTATCGGAGAGAAAAAGAACGCGCGGCTTTTTGTCGATCAACAATTGCGCAACCAATGCCTGGTCGTCGGCAATTTTTGCTTGAAAGCCTTGTGGCGGAAAAAGAACGCGGACACGAACGCTCTTGGATAAAGTCAGCTCATTGCCAGTAGCGACCAATGTCCGATCGATTTTGTAGTTTTGTATTTCTGCAATGAGAGCTCGATGAAGGGGCGAACGGTCCCGCGCAGATGTATCGATAACTTGTCGCGGATGAAAATCGTGAAGCAGCGCGCTCGCTCCGCCAACATGACCACTGTCCCCATGAGTGATTAACAGCCCATCGAGTCGATTGATTCCGCGCGTGCGCAGATAGTCGCGAACAACGCGCTCGAAATCGCGTTGCGCACCGGCGTCGAACATCCAGTCGCTCCGACGCGTACGCACGTGCGCCGCACCTCCGCTACCGAGATCGAGGACCGTGATTTCGGCGCGGGTTCCCGCGGGCCAGTGGGGGCGCTCAACGTAGAAATGTCCGGTCGGTACCTGCGCCAAGAAATGAACAACGCTGAGAACCAATTGGGCAAGGAGCCAGTTCGTGTTGTTAAAAACGACCGACAAAGTCGCGGAGATCGGCGCGGCAATGATTGAGAGTAAGCCAGCGGCGAGAATGAAAAACGCAATCGGCACGACGATGAGATTTGCGAGCAACGAAATCGGCGTAACGAGGTTGTAATACCAAAGCATCAGCGGAAGCGAGCCGAGCCACGCGGCAAACGAGACGGAAGCTCCGCGCACGATTAATTCGGTCGTGCGATCCGCGATGCGTCGGGTCCGGGAAAACAAACTGCGCGGTAGAAATGGATCGGCTGCAAAAACCCGACGCAACCATTGAAAAATGCGATCCGCGAACAAGATGATTGCCGCGACAACAGAAAACGACAGTTGAAACCCGAGTGAAAATAATTGGTTTGTATCCCAACAGAGAATCAGCATCGCGGCAGCGGCGAGACTGTTGAGCGTGAACACTCGCCGTTCCGCCAAAAAACCAGCGAGGAGCACCGAACTCATGAGCGCCGCGCGAACGCTCGAAACGTGCAGCCCGGTAATCGCAGCGTAGAACAGAAGCGCGGGAATGATAAGAACCACGGCCACTCGACGGCGCAGCTGCGCAACCCGCGTCACGATCCAGAGAAGCTGCGCCACAATTCCAACATGCAAACCGGCGACAGCAAAGAGATGCAGCGTGCCGGTTTGCTGAAATGGCTCTTCGATGTCCTCGGGAGTCTGATGGCGCAGACCCAGCACCATGCCGGTGATCAGTCCTTCTACATCCGGCGAATCTTCCAACCCGCGCGAAAGAACCTTTTGCAGCCAGCGCCGGGACTTTTGTGCTGCGCGCAAAACGTGATTCCCGCCGCGGTGGCGGATAAGTGTTTGGTCGCCCTCATAACTCACAAACAGCTGCGTGCGCACGTCGCGCCGCGCCAAATAAGAGCGGAAATCGAATTCGCCAGGATTGCGTGGAGGGAAAACCGGTTCCAGCACTCCGAAAAGTTGGAGTTCATCGCCAAACTCAGCGGCTGCGCGCGAGCGAACGAAAATCGTGGCGTGCGAAGATCGGTGTTCGGTTTCCGATCCGATTGTTTGTAGCGCGAACAGAAACGACACGAATCCGCTTGGCGAGGACTTTGGTTCGCTGACCACGACTCCTTGAACTGTGCAGTTCCGCGGTTGATTGCCGATTTCAGCTGCCAGCCGCAGAGCAGGCGTGTCGATGACGCGCAAGCTGTGAAGATAAAAAAAGCTTGCCGCGACAAACGCATAAGTCGCGATCGAGTTTTGCGAAAAGAGAGCGACGACGGCCAGAAGTGCGATCGTGCCTAGAACAAACTGCGTCGTAGTTGGTGCGAAATCCGCGCACAGAATCCCGAGGGCCGCGGTAAGCGCTAATCCGACAAACGGTTGGCGGGGCCATTTGTCATTTTGCGTCGTCACTGGGGGTCGCATTGCCGCGAAAACTTTTGCTTCGGTCTGCGAAGTTTATATGGTTCGGCGCAAGTGCCGATCCCTTTTTCGAAGAAAAGCCGGAGGAACGTTGTTCGTCAGGCGGCGGGCAATGGCGCCGAAAACAAACGCTCCACGCGCGTGAAATTGCGTCCGCGTTCGGATTGGCATAAACGCAATTACCTAACGAGCGTTTTGATTCCCTCGCTTTTCGTCAAACGCGCGGGACTCCATGCGCAGCCGCAATTTCCAAAAATTCGGCCTGGTGAAATTTGCATTACCTGGATTGGCCACGCGTCGTTTCTAATTCAAACGCACGAAGTTAATCTGCTCATCGATCCGAACTGGGCGAAGTGGATGAAAGTGATCAAGCGGCTCAAGCAGCCTGGCTTCGAGATCCATCATTTACCCGAGATCGATTTTGTTCTCGTTACGCACGCGCACTTCGATCATCTCGACCGGCGCACCTTGAGAAAGGTGGCCGCCGATCAACCGATCGTCGTTCCAATCGGTGTCGGGAATCTTGTGCACGATCTCGGTTTTCAAATTGTGCACGAACTCGATTATTGGCAAAGCATCAAACTCGGACCGGTTCAGGTGTCGTTAACGCCGTGTTATCATTGGGGCGCACGTTTTCTTGCCGATCTGCATCGCGGCTTCGGCGGGTTCGTCCTTAATGTTGACGGGCGCAATATTTTTCACTGTGGCGACAGCGCGTACTTCCCTGGATTTAGAGAAATCGGCGAGAACTACGAGATCGATGTCGCGCTTCTTCCCATTGGCGCCTACGACGCGCCGACCGGCCGGGAAGTCCACATGAATCCGGAGGAAGCCGTCAAAGCGTTTCACGAACTTGGCGCGAAAACGCTCGTGCCGATGCATTACGGAACGTTTCGTTTGGGATACGAACCGCTCGACGAGCCGCCGGTGCGTTTACTCGCGTGCGCGCGCGCGCATGGCATCGAAGACAAGGTTCTCGTCATGACCGAAGGCACTCCGGTCGTGTTATGAAGAAGAAAACGTTCAACGTCCAACGCTCAACGTTCAACTTTCAATATTCTGCATTCGACGTTGAACGTTGGACGTTGAGCGTTGGACGTTAAAATCGCGGCATGGTCGAGCCGCGATCCGCACGCTCTGAAATATTCGGCGCACTCTCCGCCGGAATCGTCGTCGTCCTATTCTGCTTTGTTCTGCTCTGGCACAATCCACTTCTTTTTTGGAACGACGATTACGAAATCTCGATCCTTCCCGTTTTTGCCGACGTCGCTCGCAGTTGGTCCGAGGGGCACTGGCCTTTGCTCAGTCCGTATTCGTGGGTCTGCAGCAATCTGGCCGGCGAATTTCAATACGGAACGTTTTCGATCTTCGTTAACGCCGCCGTCGTTTTGATTTGGAAATTCCCGCTCACGTTTCCACAACAGGCCGCCGCGCTTTCGATGACGCATCTCTTCGCGCTCGCGATGGGCGCCTATCTTCTCGCGCGCGGAAGAAATTTGAGCGCGCCGCTTTCGATGATGGTCTCGCTCGTTGCCACGCTCAACGGCTGGATCATGTGCTGGGGCGCGACGGATTGGTTCGGTGCACTCGGCGCATGGACCTGGTTGCCGTGGGCGTGGTGGGGATTGGAACGCGCGCTCGATCCTCGGCGTGGTCCGTGGCGATTTCTCTGGCCCGCGCCGTTTGTCTATCTCCTCGTGACCGGCGGATTCCCTTACACAGTCGGGATGCTGGGCCTTCTCACGGCGTGGCTCGCGCTCAAGTTTTTCATCGTTAGGCGAAACAAAAAAACTTTCCTCGATTCTGCCCTTGGTCTTCGGTTCGATTCTCGGCCTCGGTCTTTCCGCGCCGGCCTGGCTGGCCTTGTTTGATTACATCCACGGTTCAGCGCGTCAGGTGGATCCAGCGTCCTCACATTTTCAATGGCTAGTTCCGCCGGCCGCATTGCCGGCGTTTATTCTGCCGAATTGGACCGTCAACTGGACAAACTTCTCTTCGCGAGGCGCGCCGCATACTTCCGCCGAATTGGCCTGTGGTCTTGTCGCTCCAATCGCCTTGCTTGCCGGGTTGTTAACGCAACCGCTTTCACTCGTTAGGCGAATCAAGTGGGAACTGGCGCTGCTCGTTCTTGTTTTGATTATTTCCATGCTGCCGAGCGCGAATCTCTTTCGTTGGAGTTTTCGCTGGCTGCCGCTCGTTCACCTTCTTCTTGCGCTTTGTGCAGCGGAGTCTTTGCAGATCCTGGAGTTATCTCCGCGACGTTTTCTTTCTCGCGCCGCAAACTGGGCACTAATCATAGTCGCCCTCGCCATCGTTGCGATGTTGCTCACGGGAACAAGCGGTCTCTATGCGTGGCCGTTTGTGACGATCCTTTTCTGTCTCGCTCTCTTCTGGGCAATAATTGATTCGTTGCCGACGGGCTTCCGCGGTCTGCAAAGATGGATGCCGGCAGTGATCACGTTTGCCGTGTTACTTGCGACTTATCTTTGCCTGCCAACCAATTGCGGCGTTCCGAAATTCAATCTCAGCCAGGAGCTTTTATCGGCCGCGCCGCTCGATCCGCAGCGCCTTTATCTCAGCATCTATCCGCCGCCCGACAGCGCTTACGGTTATCCAAAAGACCAACAGCCAATGGGCCGTATCCTGCGACCCGGCAGCACTTCGATGTGGGCAGGCCTTCATTTCATCAACGGTTACAGCCCCGTTCGAACCGCGGGTGTTGCGCGTGCGTTCGATTCATACGTGCACGGCGATATCGATCCCGACATGGCAAATTACTTGTTGGGATCGGAGGCGGGCCGGGATGGTCAATTGGCGAAACTCGGTGTCGATGGAATCATCGTCGCGAATGAAATGCAGCTTGTTCCGAAACCGGAAACGGAATGGGAGTTGGTTCATTCGGACCCGGAAGGTCGCGTTTATCACCGGCGTGGCGGAGCATTCGAACGAATCCGGTCGGTTCCGATTTTGGACTCACGGCCTAACGACCAATTCGCGACTGCCGCGGTGTCCCTTATTGAAAATTCACGCAATCGCGTCGTCGCGGACGTGAATGTTCCGAGCGATGCACACTCAGCTCTGCTGACATTTTCTCGGCCATTTTTTCGCGGCTATCGCGCACGCATTGAGAGCGAGGAATTTGAAAGTCAGATTCCTATCGCGGTCTTGTTCCCGACCGTTGAAATTCCGGCTGGAACAAACGGCCGACTTGATCCTGATCTATCGCCCAGTGGTGGTTGGTATGCGGGCGGAGTCTTTGCCGCGATCAGCGCGCTTATCTGCGCTTCGCCGTTATTCTTAGATCGCGAGTGCTTCGCTTCGCTCAGAATGACCGTTATCACACTAAAACCTGTCATCCCAGCGTAGCGAGGGATCTCGCGAGCAATCAAGTGCGCCATTTCGCCGATTCGTTAGGCAAACTGCGCCTGCCTAATACACATCGCGCTTGTAGCGCTTGTCGCTTTTCAGCTTCTCGATGTATTCGTTGGCGGCTTCGATGTCTTTTCCACCTTGCGTCTGCACGATCTTCCGCAACGTGGCATCGACATCTTTCGCCATTCGCTTGGCATCACCGCAGACAAAAAACTCGGCGCCCTCTTCCAGCCATTTCCAAATCTCGGCCGCGTTTTCCTGCATCCGGTGTTGCACGTAAATCTTTTGCGCCTGATCGCGCGAGAAGGCCGTATCGATGCGCGTGAGGTACCCTTCTTTTTTGAAGGCTTCGAAATCTTCGCGATAAAAATAATCGGATGATTCGTGCTGCGATCCGAAGAAGAGCCATGTCTTGCCGCGCGCACCGAGGACTTTGCGCTCTTGCAAAAAAGCACGGAAGGGTGCGACGCCCGTTCCGGGACCGACCATGATCAGGGGCGTGTCGCCATTTTCCGGCAGATGAAAAGATTTTGAGCTGCTTGGATAGACGGGCACCGGAGCGTTTGCCGCGCGTTCGGCCATGAATCCCGTCGCTACCCCTAAACGCTGGCGGCCGTGACTTTCGTAACGAATGATGTCGATAATTAAGTGAACTGAATCGGGGTATTGCTTGAGGCTCGAAGCGACCGAGTAGAGACGCGGCTGCAACTTCGACAGGAGGCCGACAAATTCCTGTGGCGTAAATCGAACCGACGGGTGTTCGACCAGAAAGTCGACCACTTCCATTCCCCACAGGTAAGTGTCGAGATCCAGTTTTCGCGCTGGAAGGAGCAACTCTTTAAGCAGCGGTGCAGCCGACGCGCGTTCCGCGATCGCTTTCAAGAATTTCGGAGTGACAGTTCTGATCGAGCAATGACGCAGGAGCGCATCGCGAAATGTCGTTTCGGTTTTGCCGACCAAAACGATTTCTTTACCCGTTGCAAAGAGCGCCGTGGTGATTTCGTCCACCAACGCGGGATCATTCGGCGCGTAAATCGCCATCGAATCGCCGACCTCGAAGCTCAGACCCCAGCCGGTGAGATCGAGTTCGAAGTGACGCGTATCTTTCGGCGAGTCAGGCGCCGTCAGTCGTCGATTGACAAGAAGCTTGGCCGGAAAGGGATTGGAGCGCGAATAAGATGAAGTCGGAGCATGCATTTTTTTGAAAAAGGATGGGTGGCCAACGGGACTCGAACCCGCAACAACCAGAACCACAATCTGGGGCTCTACCATTGAGCTATGGCCACCAACAAGGGAGAGATTTTAGGTTTTCGATAGCCGATTGCAAACCCTCAGCATTGTCATCCTGAGCGAAGCGAAGGACCTCGCGAGAAACCAAGAGATATTCGTGAGGTCCCTCGCGTTCGCTCGGGATGACAGCGACCGCGGCGATGGCTTCCTTCAGGGGTTTTGGCACAAAGCACGCTTTGTTATCACTTGTGCCGCAGGCAATGATTGCAACCCAACACGTGTCGGCTATCGTCCGGCTCACCATTTCATGAAAAAAATCGGTGTCATTTTGTTGACCGGTTTTTCGATTTTTCTCGCGCCGATAGTTCGCGCTCAATCGGAGGATCCCAGCGAAGTCTTTCTTAAGGCTTACATGACTTCGCAGCAGGGCGAGAAACTCGAACACGAGAATAATTTTCGCGACGCGCTGGCGAAGTTCCGTTTTGCCGGAAGTTTGCTGGACGAATTGCGCAAGCGTCACGCGGAATGGCAGCCGGCCATCGTTGAATACCGCAGCCGTAAGATTGGGGAGAGTATCCTGCGCGTTGAGCAAAAGGTCGGAACGCAGAAGGATCTGAATGCGACGGCGGGTGCGAATCCCGCCTTACCTGTTTTGCCGCAGAAAACCGGCTCGACGGAGCCGAGTGCAAATTTGCCACCGCCGCGTCCGGCACAAGACCATTCCACCGCAGTCGTTCCTCCACCGAGTGACGCTGCGATTCAGGAAGCCACCAAAAAGTTGCGCAGTCGCGTGGACGAATTGGAAACGCAACTGCAAAAATCGCGCGG
This sequence comes from uncultured Verrucomicrobiae bacterium, assembly GCA_963758535.1. Taxonomy (GTDB): domain Bacteria; phylum Verrucomicrobiota; class Verrucomicrobiia; order Chthoniobacterales; family UBA10450; genus JBBQFI01. The sequence continues at coordinate 133,560 of CAVWVT010000011.1, forward strand.
CGATTTGACTGCGGCGCAGAAAGAAAAAGAAGCCGTCGCCGCGCAGTTGCGGGAAACAAATGCACGACTGGTGGAAGCGCAGAAAGAGGCGGAGAAGACCAAACAGGCCGAGCATGATGTGCGCGCGCAACTGGCGCAGGCGCAGGATTCGTTAGGCAAACTGCAATCGAGCGGAAAGAGCGATAGCAAGGCGCAGGAGTTATTGCGCGACGAGATTGCGCAGCTCAAGAAAACGCTCGCCTCAGCCGAAGCCAGCAAAACTTCGGCGGAAAAGGAGAAGGATGCCGCTAATCTTCAGTTAGCCAATGCGACCAGGCAGTTGGCAAGTGTTACGCAGGAACGCGATACCGCAATCGCGCAGCTCAAGGGATCGAAAGAAGCGCAGGATCATGTGCAAACGCTCATCGCTGAGAACGCCAATCTGAAAGAGAAGCTCGCGAATGCGGAAAAAACCGTGCGCGAGATCGGCGAGGACAAGCCGAAGAAGGAACAGGAATTGGCGGATGTTAAGAAACAGCTCGAGCAATTGCGCAAGCAACTCGCCGCAAGCCAAAAACAGAATCAGGATTTTGAGATTACGATCGCGGATTTGCGCTCGGATCTCGATGAGGCCTCGGCCGAAGTGGAGAAGGCGAGACTTACCGGTGCGAATGCGGAGGAAACCGCCCGCCTAACGAAAGAAAATGACATCCTCCGCGGCATCGTGATTCGCGAACGTCAGGAAGAAGCGCGTCGCGATCAGGCCAGAAAATTGATGCTGGCCGAGTTCGACAAACTAAAAATCAAATCGGACGTGCTCGCTCAGAATATCAATTTGCTGGCGCAACCGGTGACAAAGCTCAGCAACGAGGAGCTTGCGCTTTTGCGTCAACCGGTGGTGACAATTTCCGACAGCAATCCGACGGCAATCAAGGCGAGCTTCGCTGTTGCGAAGCGCACATCGACAGTGCCGGTCACAATAGATAATCCAGATTCGAAGAGAGATTCCGACGAACAGGATGGCCTGCCGCCCGTGCCGGAATCGACAAACTCTGCGAATTCCACCGAGGACAATCCGCCGGGGCCAAATGTCCAAACGACATTTCAGCCGGGCGTGCCGAAGGAATTGATTCCATTAGCGCGCGAAGCGAAGGAAAATTTCGATCGCGGAAAATATCGCGCGGCCGAGAGGCAATATCACGATCTTCTGGAGAAGAGTCCGAACAACCTTTATTCGCTTTCCAATCTCGGTGTCGTTCTTTTCCGCACCGGAAAACTAAAGGCGGCAGAGCTGACGTTGAAAAAGGCGATCACGATTGCGCCGAAAGATGAGTTTTCGCGCACCACGCTCGGCATCGTTTATTATCGGCAAAGCAAATTTGACGAGGCGCTGACCGAGTTAACGAAAGCGCTCGCGATTAATCCCAGGAGCGCGACGGCGCACAATTATCTCGGGATTACCGCGAGTCAGAAGGGCTGGCAGGAAGCGGCGGAAAAAGAGATGCTCGCCGCCATCGAGGTGAATCCGGACTACGCCGATGCGCATTTTAATCTTGCCGTTATTTACGCGACGTCGAATCCGCCATCGAAGGAACTGGCGAAACGTCACTACGCCAAGGCAACGTCACTTGGCGCCGCGCCAGATCCGGCGCTAGAAAAAATGCTGCGCTAGGTGGATCGCGCGCTCCGTCGCGCGATGCTAATAATTTGCGGCTTCGCCGCCTGACTTCTAACATCGAGCGCGGAGCGATCGATCCACCCATGCTCAAACCGTTTCTCACGGCGAATTGGCGTTACCTCGCGATGATGAATTTCGTCGTCGATCCGAAAATTCTTGCGCCTTTTGTTCCGGATGGAACCGAGCTCGACTTCTACAAAGGCGAAACATTTCTCAGCGTGGTCGGGTTTCTTTTTCTCGACACGCGCGTTCTCGGAATCGCCGTCCCGATGCATCGCGATTTCGAGGAAGTGAATTTGCGCTTTTATGTGAAACGCAAATCGGTCGATGGCTGGAAACGCGGCGTTGTTTTCATTCGCGAGCTCGTTCCCAAGCGCGCCATCGCAACCGTGGCGCGAGTATTTTACGGGGAGCGGTATTCGGCGTTACCGATGCGGCATTCCATCATCGATAATGCCAGCGGCGTGTCGGTTAGCTACGAATGGCGACCGGGGAAAAAATGGGAATCGCTTTCCATGAACGCGACCGGCGAGTCGATGACGGTCGCCGCCGAATCGCACGAGGAATTCATCACCGAACATTATTGGGGATACACTTTGGGAAAACGCACGAGTGAATATCGTGTCGAACACCCGCGCTGGAAAATCTGGCACGCCAGCGAAGCAAGTTTCAAAGCCGACGTATCGGCGCTTTACGGCGACCAGTTTGTTGAGCCGCTTTCCGCGAGTCCGGCTTCGCAATTCATCGCGGAAGGTTCGCACGTTCAGGTCTGGCGAAGGGTCGACGATCCCGTTTTAGTTGAGGCAATGACCGCAACCGATCGCTGAGTTATGCGTGTCTTGCGCATTGTTCTTGTCGCCTTCCTCACAGCGGTGGTGGGCTGTGCGCTCGCGCTTTTCGCGGGCGATTACATCACGCGATTGCTGCACGTGTCCGATTTCGAGGGAGGACGCGGTTACATGCTTGTTTTTGTCTGTGGACCGCTTGGTATCATCGCAGGTCTGGTCGTCGGAGTGATTGTCGGGATTTGTACGAAGCGAGCTGGATTCGCCGGATTTCTCACGGCTCAAGGTTTGTCGATTCTCATCGTTGGCGCGATCGCCGGATTTTTGACCGGAATCATTTATCTCGGCTCGGATAAACCTCCGAAGATTGATGGCAAACGATTGACGCTGGATTTCGAACTTCGCGTTCCAGCGTCGGTGAAGATTCCGGAACAACCGGATGGATTTGCGATTCGTGTCAGTCTTTACGCGAACAATCGCGACAATCGCTTTGCGTTCATCGATTGGAACTCGATCGTCCGTCAGCCGGATCAGATTACGATTCCTGGCCACGCGGATTTGATGACACACAGCGCAAACCGATCGCTCATGGCGTCGGTCGGTAATGAACCGAGCGCGACACAATTCCTGGAAGTAAAAATTCCCGCCGCGCCGCGTAAGGAAAACGAGAATTGGTCCGAATGGACGGTCGCAACACAACACGGAGATCTCAGCCCCGTGCCCGAAGCGGAAAGATTCTCGATTCGCTACCGCGTGCGCGAGCTCGACTAACTGTAGCGGCGGTCTATGACCGTCGCTCGATTCAAAAGTGCGACGCTCACAGAGCGCCGCTACAAAAAACTAACGCGCCATCAATTGCCGCAGCACAAACGGCAGAATCCCGCCGTGCTTGTAGTAATCGACTTCGATCGGCGTATCGATGCGCAACTTCACCGGCACGTAACGCATTTGCTTGTCTTTCGTTTGAATCTCGAGCGTCAACCGCGCGCCCGGCTGAATCGCGTCCGACAATCCGCCGATGGAAAATGTTTGCGAGCCATCGAGCCCAAGCGATTGCGCCGTCACGCCGTCGAGAAATTGCAATGGCAACACGCCCATGCCGACAAGATTCGAGCGATGAATGCGCTCGAAACTCGCGGCGACGACCGCTTTCACGCCTAACAAACGCGTTCCCTTCGCCGCCCAATCGCGCGATGAACCGGTGCCGTATTCGTGACCAGCGAGAATGATGAGCGGCACATTTTCTTTTTGATAGCGCATCGCCGCGTCGAAAATCGACATTTGCTCGTTGCTCGGATAATGCACGGTCACGCCGCCCTCGATTCCCGGCACCATCAGGTTTTTGATTCGCACATTAGCGAACGTTCCACGCGTCATGACGAGGTCGTTCCCGCGCCGCGAACCATAACTGTTGAAGTCTTCCGGCTTGATGCCGCGCGACATCAAATACTGACCGGCGGGCGAAGAGGCCTTAATCGCGCCCGCGGGAGAAATGTGATCGGTCGTGACCGAGTCGCCGAAAATTCCAAGCGGACGTGCCCCGCGAATCTCGCTGATGTGTCCCACCTCCATCGAGAAATCCTTGAAGAACGGCGGCTCGTGAATGTAATCGCTCTTCTCGTCCCACTGATAAACTTCACCCACGCTCGACGGGATCTCGTTCCACTTCGGATTTTGATCGGCAAAGTCGCGATAGAGCCTGCGGAAAACTTCCGGCGTCAGCGCCGATTCCATTGCATCGCGAATTTCGCCTAACGAGGGCCAGAGATCGCGCAGGTAAGTTTCCTTTCCATTCTTATCCTTTCCCAGTGAATCGCGCGAAAGATCGAGATCAACGCGACCCGCGAGCGCAAACGCGACGACGAGCGGCGGCGACATCAAGAAGTTCGCTTTGATGTTTTGATGCACGCGCGCTTCAAAATTTCGATTTCCTGAAAGCACCGACGCCGCGACCAGATCGTAATCGTTGATCGCCTTTTCGATTTTCGGATGAAGCGGTCCGGAATTTCCGATGCAGGTCGTGCAACCGTAACCGACAAGATTGAATCCAAGTTGATCGAGATATGTCTGCAGCCCGGTCTTGGCGAGATAATCAGTCACGACGCGTGATCCCGGCGCGAGCGACGTTTTCACCGCGGGATCGACACGCAGCCCGCGCTCGACCGCTTTCTTCGCGAGCAAACCGGCCGCCAGCATCACGCTCGGGTTGCTCGTGTTCGTGCAGCTCGTGATCGCCGCGATCAAGACACTGCCGTGCCCAATCTCGGTTTGGCCGTGATGAAACGGATCGGCATGTTTCTTCCTCGATTTCCTTCGCGGAATCCGGCGTCGGCCGATTTGAAACCATCTCGAGTTTGTTGCGCTCTTCGCCCGGATCGATTCCCTGATTGCGTTTGTCCGTCGACGGCATCTCTCCATCGTTAGGCGGCGAGCCGTTCAACTGCACCGGATATTTCGCGCTCAGGTCGGCATCTTTCTTTCCGTAGCCGCCGTCCGTCACCGGTTTTTGCAAAAGCGCGCGAAAAGCGTCGCCGAGCTCGGGAAGATTAATCCGATCCTGCGGCCGTTTTGGTCCGGCCACACCCGGTACGACGTCGCCCAGATTCAATTCGAGATCGACGCTGTAATCGATCTCGCCTTTGCGCGGCATGCCGAACATTTTTTGCGCGCGGAAATAATTTTCGAACGCAGCGCATTGTTCGTCCGTGCGGCCGGTCGCGCGCAGATATTTCACCGATTCCTGATCGACCGGGAAAAATCCCATGGTCGCGCCGTACTCGGGCGACATGTTTCCGATGGTCGCGCGATCCGGCACCGGCAGCGATGCCGCGCCTTCGCCGTAAAACTCGACAAATTTGCCGACGACTTTTTGCGCGCGCAGCATCTGCGTGATGTGCAACACGAGATCGGTTGCCGTCACGCCTTCGCCTAATTTTCCGCTGAGATGCACGCCGACGACTTCCGGCGTTAGGAAATAAACCGGCTGACCAAGCATTCCCGCTTCCGCTTCGATTCCGCCCACGCCCCAACCGACGACGCCGAGCCCGTTGATCATCGTCGTGTGCGAATCGGTTCCGACAAGCGTGTCCGGGTAGAAAATTTCTGATTTCTGACTTCCGACTTCTCGATTTACTGGAACAGCACACCCTTCGCCAGATATTCGAGATTGACCTGATGAACGATGCCGATGCCGGGCGGAATGAGTTGGAAAGTCTTGAACGCCTGTTGTCCCCATTTCAAAAATTGATAGCGCTCGCGGTTGCGCTTGAATTCCATGTCGAGATTCAATCGCAACGCTTGCGCTGAACCAAAAAAATCGACCTGCACCGAGTGATCGACCACGAGATCGACCGGCACGAGCGGCTCGATGATTTTTGGATCGCCTTTTAGTCGCTGCACCGCGCTGCGCATGGCGGCGAGATCCACCACCAAAGGCACGCCGGTAAAATCCTGCAGAACGATGCGCGCGACGACGAAAGGAATTTCTTCATTCGCCGGTTTCTTCGCATTCCATTTAGCCAGCGTCTCGACATCCTTGCGCTGAACTTTCTTGCCATCGCAATTGCGCAGCACCGATTCGAGAACGATGCGAATGCTGACCGGCAATCGCGAAATTTTGCCGATGCCTTGTTCTTCCAACGCCGGCAGCGAATGCAAAAATCCTTCGCGGCCTTTTCCCGCGTCGAATTTCTGCAGCGTCTTGAATTCGTCGTTCATACCGCTGTCATTTCAGCTCCGCCAATTTCGCCTTCACCTTGTCGAAATTCGGCAACGCGCGCGCATCGTCATCGCACTCTGCGTATTGAATGATTCCCTCGCGATCGACGATAAAGACCGCGCGCTTCGGCACGCCGCCCATGCCGAGATTGATTTGCGGCAGGAATGAATCGTAGGCGACATCGTACGCCTTCGCGACGTGGTGTTCGTAATCGCTCAAAAGCGGCACGCTGATTTTCTCCTTTTGCGCCCACGCTTCCTGCGCAAATGGATTGTCGCCGCTGATCCCATAAACCTTCGCGTTCAGACTGCTGTAAGCGGACAAATCCATGGTCACGCCGCACATCTCCGTCGTGCACGTTCCCGTGAATGCCATGGGAAAAAACAAGAGCAGCGTGTTTTGCTTTCCGAAATTGTCGCTCAGTTTGACCTGCTTCGGGCCGTCGGCGGTTTTTGTTGGAAGTGTGAACTCTGGAGCTTTCGTGCCGACTGCGAGTGCCATAAATTTTCAGGTGTGAGGTGAGTAGAGGAGTTCAAGGTAAGAAGTGGCGAGCGGCCGGTCAAAAGATTTGCTGTCGCGGGCGATTCGCGATTTTTTCTTTCAACCGGATGAACTGCGTCGCTCGCTCTCCTACTCCGGAGTTAGCGTAAGCGTGTAGCCGCCGCTGGTATAATAATCGCCGTAAACGTCCACGAAGTAGTTCGCGTTCGGGAGCACGGCGAACGAATGATCAAGGTTCGCACCAGGCGTTTCCTTATGTGTCCCGGAGAGTTCCGATTTGTTGTCATCGAAAACTCTGACACCCGGTCGCAACGTCGTTGATTCATTTTTGATGTGAAGCTTTATCGTTTTGCCCTGCGATGGCGTTTTAAAACTATAAAAATCCGAGTCCCCCGGGTCCATGATGTCGCCGGAGATTGGCTTGCCGATATCAATGGGGGCGGCATGCAGAATGTCTTCGTTAGGCTCGAAAGCGTCATATTTTTTTAGCGGCGTTGCGGTGAGTTTGTAGCCGCCGGAGGTGTAATAATCGGGATACACCTGCACAAAAAACGTCGTGTCCGGCGGGACTACGAAGGCGTACTGAAGATCCGCGCCCGGCGTTTCCTTGTGCGCCGAGGACAAGGCGGACTTGTTTGCGTCGAAAATACTGACGCCTGGCCGCAGCGTCGTTGATCGATTCTCGATTCGGATTTGAAGGATGTCGCGATATTTTGCCGGCGTTGTGATCTTGAAAAAATCTCTGTCCGATTGATCGGGAATATTGCCGGTAACGGTTTTCTCGAGCGGCAGAATGTTGGCGTGCGCCGGGTCGTCGTTGGGTTCCTGTTCGTAGGCGTGAACCTTTAATTCCTCTGTGATCGCGCTGGCGAGAGTCTTGCTCTCGGGGATCTCGCTCGACTTTTCGAAATGCTTGCGCGCATCGACCAACTCGCCCTGCGACACTTTGATCAGGCCGAGATTATGATTTGCCGCAGCGTAATTCGGATCTTGTTGCAACACATTTGAAAACGCCTGCGTCGCTGCCTTGGTATCGCCTGCTTTTTGATAAGCGACGCCAAGGTCCGTCTGTAACGATGGGAGCGATAACTTCTGAGTGATTGCTTTGAAGGCTGTTGCGCTCTCGCTCGCCTTGCCCGCACCGAGCAGTCCAATCGCTTTCTCGATTTCTTTCTTCAACTCTTCATCCTGCAACGCCTCGCCTTTTACGCTGCTGTACTCTTTTTTCAATCGCCGCCATATTGATGACGTAAGTTTTGGTCGAGAGATCGCTGTTGAGAATATTCCCGCTTCCACTGATCGCGACGTTGCTATCGCCATTCTGTTGGTTATTGAAACCGCCCGCGGGAGCATCGGCTTTCTTCTTTGAAATGAGCTGCGGCAAAATTCCGATCAACGCAATCATCACAGGCAGCGCGATGAGGATGAGCCACCAGTACTTCCTCGGATACGAGGCTTTCGTTTCCGCGCCGTCGGATTTTTCGTCGCCGCTCATATTCAGTCACCGGCGAATTTCCCGTGCCGGCGTTTGCTCCCGGAGCAATTTCAATATCTGGCAGAGGATCGGCAAAAAGCGATTCAAATTTGACCGTTCTGGCTGTCGGCAACGACCTCGCTTAGAAGGAGATTGTGGAACTTTTGTGGTGGTTGATCGCGATCGTACTCATGGCGGCAGGATTGCTCGGAACAATTCTTCCGGTCTTTCCCGGAACCACCATCATTCTTTTCGCTGCGGTCCTTCACCGCATCATGCTCGGACCAGCGAAAAGCATCGGCTGGAGCGCGATCATCGTTCTTGTATTACTAACCTTAGTTTCCTACGCGCTGGATTTTGCCAGCGGTTACTGGGGTGCGCGAAGATTCGGTGCGAGCCGGTGGGGAATGCTTGGTGCGACCATTGGCGCGGTTGTCGGGATTTTCTTCGGAATCATTGGTCTCTTCATCGGCCCGGTGATCGGCGCCATCGCCGGGGAATTCGTTGCCGGCAAAAAAATGGTTTCTGCCGGGCGAGCAGGTTGGGGAAGTCTGTTAGGGACCATTGGCGGCATGATCGCCAAACTCGATCATCGCACTCGCGATGATCATTATTTTCCTGATGACGGCGCCGTCGCCGATCTAAAACTGGCGTGGCAAAAAATTCAATGCATGTCAGTAATCAACGCGATGAATGGGAATACTGGCGTTGATGGCAACGCGCGCGTGGTTAGTTCGTTAATCGGACGGTCCGAAACCTATCAGGCGATCTTTGCGCGCGTCGCGCTTTTCACTGGGATGTTGTCAGTCCTTGTTGCGCTCGGAATTTATCTTAACGACGAGACCAAAGTTACCATTGGTCGATCGGTTCGCGCGCGCGAATTCGCGACGCTTTGGATCTCGATCTTCATTCTTGAAATGGCGGCGTCGCTGTTCTTTCTCGCGCGGGAGGCTCGACGCAGCGGGCGTCCGTTTCTTTCCGCCGAATTCAAACTTGCACTCAATCAACTCAAACCGTTCCCGATCATCCCTGCTGCTTTTACCGGCTGGTTTTTCACGACTGGCTATCTCGGTGCCCAAGATCTGAATCTCGTCGTCGTCTGGATCACATTTTATGGCCTGATGCTGCTTTCGACATCGCTCTTTGCGCCGCGAGGGATCGTGGGACTGGGATGGGCTTTTCTTCTCACGAGCCTGTCGGTGCCCGTCATCGCCAATTCGATTGAAGGCTACATCTCGATCAACGTCCCCAATGTGCTGATGGGCGGAACATTTGGCGTGTATCACTTGGTCTACGCCGCACTTAATTGGCGCCGAAAAGCTGGAAGCACGGCATAATTGATTCGTCATCCGGCTTTCCCGCTTTCCTGATTGTGGTAGATTCTTCGCCGATGGCAGATGATCGCTGGTGAGTCGTTAGGCTTGCTGGAGGAAAGTCCGAACACCATACGGCAGCATGCCGCGTAGAACACGCGGGCGCCGCGGTTGTAAAATTGCGGCGACGGAAAGTGTCACAGAAAAGACACCGCCGGTTCTTTGAAAGAAGTGCAGGCAAGGGTGAAAAGGCGAGGTAAGAGCTCACCGCGCGCGAAGTAATTCGCGCGGCACGAAAAACCCCATGCGGTGCAAGACAAAACAGAGGGAGGACAGCCGGTCCGTCGATCCTCGGGTATCGTCGCATCACGTCTGCGCGGCAAGCGCGAGCGGGCGGCTCCGCGAAGTGGGATTGAGATAAATGATCATCGATCCGAAGAAATTCGGGGGACAGAATTCGGCTTATCGCCATCAAATATGAAGGGCGCTTTCGGAAACGAAGGCGCCCTTCTCTTTTTCAGGGGAACGACTCGATCTTCCCGTTAACGGTAATTATGAATGCGGCACCGCGTTCGGCACGCGCTGCTTCTTTAATAATTTGCGGAAAGCACTTCGTGAACTTGTTGGCTTGCTCCCAAAATGTAAGGTCGGTCCAACCGGGTTTGAGAAAGAATATCGTGTGCCCGGCTTCTTCCCAAGCACGGATCTCGTGTGGGTTACGGCTGATTCGAACATCCGCAGTGATAATTATCCAGCCTTGTTCGCTTGCTAGCGACTTCATCCAAACTACGTCTTCTACATTGGGTGGGAATTTATCCCTTAGATGGAATACGCGGTGGTCGGGCTCGATCATTTGATCGAGCCCGTGAGCAAGCTTAGCAGCGAGGTTATTGTCGAAGAAAAACCTCACGCGGCCAGCGCTTGTTCGAATTCAACCGCTTCACGGACGGATGCAGATTTGATTTCGAACCATCGCGCGACCTCTTCGAGAGAGTCGTTTGCACGGACGCTCCGCGCCAGGACTTGAGTCGGAATTCCATCGCGAAAAATGATTGGCTGACCAAAACTCCGACGTGGATCAAGAACAACTTGGTGATTTTTTCCGCACGGCCACCATCGAAGAGGTACTCTGCCGCTATCAAACTCAATGTTTTTCAAGAATGGCCGAATAATTCGATCGAATACGCGTTGCACGTCTCGCATATCCCAAAGAGTAACTTCATCGTTTCTCTCTTGAAATTCCATAAAAATGGTATGGCCGTCCGTCGCGAAGCGATTTGTACAGAACGGATGGGAATGCCCAACCAGTTCGCACGCTTGGTCATACACCTGGCGCAGCGTCTTCCAACTCACGCCAGCGGAAATAAACGCATCGACACAGCGAATCTCCAGAAGGTCGAGAAATCCAAGAGCCATCGCATTATCAATCGGCTTGAGTTGGCTATTCCACACAGGAGGAGATCGATGCCGCCCGTGTTTTACCTTGAATTCGTATCCTTGAAGCCAACGACGAATCCGTCGGGACGAGACCTTGGCAAGTCGAGACGCTTCAGCCACAGTATAAATACCGGTCTGCAATAATTGAGTTTTCATCTCGCTACACTCTCAGAACAAAGCTAGTCGTATTAATGTCTGAATTGCAACTGAAAGACTAACTGCGGATAATTTCGTGCAGTACTGAGTCGAGACATGCGAGCAGATGTGAAACAGTTTCTTCGGTTTCGTCGCCCATGTTGGAGAGGCGGAAGGTTTGGCCTTTGAGTTTGCCGTAGCCGCCGTCGATGACGAGATGATGTTTTTCGCGAAGGTCACGAACGAGCTTCGCGACATCGATATCGCGATTGTTCTTCACGCAGGTGAGTGTCTTGGATCGGAAACCTTCTTCGGCGAAGAAATCGAAGCCGCGTCTTGCGCACCCAGTCGTGGACGAGTGCGTTCGTGCGCGCATGACGTTCGTAACGATTCGTTAGGCCTTCGGCGAAAATTTCTTCGAGCTTCGATTGCAGGGCGAAGATGTGACCGATGCTCGGCGTGGTCGGTGTCATCCATTCGGCTTGTTGTTTTTTGAATTCGAGAAAGTCGAAGTAGTAGCCGCGGTCCTTTTGTTTTTCGGCGCGAGCAAAGGCTTTGTCGGAAACGGAGAAGAGCGAAAAGCCGGGCGGCAAGGCCAGCGCTTTTTGCGAGCCGGTAAGCATGACGTCGATTCCGAGCGCGTCCATGTCGATCTGCATGGCGGAGAAGGAGGAGACGGTGTCGACGATAAGCGCGACGTCGGGATATTTGGCGAGCGTGCAGCAAATTTCCGGCAACGGATTCATCACGCCGGTTGAGGTTTCGTTGTGAATCAACGTAACCGTGTCGAATTTTCCGGTCGCGAGTTTGGCGTCGATGTCTTTGTGATCGATGTGTTTTCCCCAATCGACCTGAAGTGGCTCGGCGTTTTTGCCGCAGCGTTTGGCAACATCGAGCCATTTGTCGGAGAAGGCGCCGCACATGCAGCAAAGACGCCGCGATCGACGAGATTGCGGATGGACGCTTCCATCACGCCCCAGGCGGAGGAGGTGGAAAGAAAAACGGGCTGCTTGGTGCCGAACAATGTTTGCAGCTTTGGATGGATTTCGCGGTAAAGATTTTTGAAGTCGTCGCCGCGGTGGCCGATCATCGGCTGCGAGAATGCGGCCAGCGTTTTTTCCGAAACTTCAACGGGGCCGGGAATGAAGAGCTTGTCGTGCGGAATCACGAAGCAAACGTTCAACATTCAACGTTCAACGTCCAACGCTCAATGAAGAGCGATTCGCGCGCGCGAAGAGGGACTAACAAATGAAGCTGATGTCGCCGCTGCGCTCGACCCGGGCCAGGCGGACTCTGTCGATGTCTTCGTGATGCGTGCTTAGACGCAGGTCTTCTTCCAAATCGTGCTTTGAAATGTGATTGCGAAGCATGATGCCTGGAATGAGGTGACCATTCTCGACAATGGTTTCGGGCCGGCCTTTGATCATGATTCCGAACCAGTGTGAATGGTACGCGATCAATGCGAGCAACCGGTGCAGCAGGACGAGAACGAGGCCGCCGCCAAGAGTTGCGAAAAATGCGGCGCTGCCGTTGATCGCGCGCGAAAGGACCGACGCAAGAATAACGAGCAGGACGGCATCGAAGGTGGTCTTGCGTGCGAGCGAACGTTTCTGGCCGAGCCGCACCGTGATGAGGTGGCGACAAAGACAACAACGCCGCGCAGTGAGATCTGCAGGAACGTAAATCTTTCGGCGCGATGTCGAGGCCGAGCCACGGTTGAAGGAAATCGTAAAACGCATTCATACAAAAATTCTATCGCCGGAAAAATGAAAGCCGAGCGTATTACCGCGTTAGCGCGGGATAAATCCGATCGCGCAATGAGACGCGTTTAAGAATTTGAAAACGGAAACCGTCTCTTTTGGGGACTAACGAAGGAGGAATAATTTATGGCTCGAGGCAGCAAGAAAAAATACACGTCGAAACAAAAGCGCAAAGCGGAGAAGATTGAGAAAGGTTACAAGAAACGCGGCGTAAGCGGCAAAGAAGCTGCGCGCCGGGCATGGGCCACGGTGAACAAATCGGATAAGGGCGGAAAGAAAAGCGGAAGCGGTCGCGGAAAAAAGCAAAACAAAGGACCGTCGAAGAAAGGCGGTCGCAAAGGCGGAAAGAAATCCGGCGGGCGGAAGAAAAGCTAGGCGTTTACTCGTCCTCCCCTGTAATGCGCACGAAAAAGGAGGACCTTCATGGTAGCGCTCCGGACAAATCGGAAACGGCGCTTCTCGTTATCGACGTCATCAATGATCTCGATTTTCCGGAAGCGAATCAGCTGATGCGTTATGCGCCGGCGATGGCACCCAGGATCGCCAGACTAAAAGAGCGCGCAAAGAAGGCGCGCATTCCGGTCATCTACGTGAACGACAACTTTGGACGCTGGCGTTCCGATTTTCGGCGACTGGTGGAACATTGCCGCGAAGGTAAAGCGCGTGAAATCGTCGATCTACTTCAGCCCGATGGCGACGATTACTTTGTCCTGAAACCAAAGCATTCCGGCTTCTTTTCCTCGACGTTGGAAACTTTGCTGCGTTATCTCGGCGCGCGAACCCTCATTCTCACCGGCATCGCCGGCAATTACTGCGTTCTTTTTACCGCGAACGATGCCTACATGCGCGATTACAATCTGGTCGTGCCGCGCGATTGCACTGTTTCAAATACAAAAACAGAAAACGATCAGGCGCTGGCTTTGATGAAGAATTATCTCAAGGCTGACACGCGAAGTTCTGCAAAAATCAAACTACGAGCGTAAGGTGGAACGTGCTCTCCGAGCGCGTTGTTAGAATAATGCGGCTTCGCCGCCATTATTCCCATCGAGCCCGGAGAGCTCATCCACCTATTTTCTGCCGCGCCCGGTTTTCGTCTGAAGTTCGTCGATCTTTTTCGAGGCTTCGGCTTTCGTTAGGCTCTCGTTGAATTCCTCGCCAGTTTCGCGGCAGAGCGTCTGCAAATAAGAACGCTGTGGACCGGTCATCGGTTCCTTGCCTGTTGCCCATTCTTCCGGCGGTTTCTCCGGGTTTTGCATTGGCGGCGTAGTGGGTTGCGCCGTTTCTGCCGGTGGTTGTTTCTCTTGCGCCATCACAAGCAAATCGTGCCTGCGCGAATGCACGGTCTTATTCAGGCCGAACCGATGTTGCATCGTAATTCGAATTAGATGCATGGAGAGTATCGGAGATCTGATCAACGAACAGAAGTGGCTTAAGCCGGTTGAAATTGCTCTTGGCGCTACGGCCGATGCCGCGCTCAATCAAAAAAGTCCGGTCGCGCAAGAGGTGCGAAACGCTTTGCACGGCATATGGCTCGGTCACCCATTGCATCCTGTCCTGACTGATGTGCCGCTCGGCGCATGGACGGTATCGACTGCGTTCGATCTCTACGAACTTTCGACAAACGACGAAACATTTTCTCGCGGCGCAGATGCAGCGGTGGGAATCGGGCTGATCGGCGCGGGCGCGGCCGCGGTTGCGGGCCTGAACGATTGGCAATTCACGAGCGGCAAACCGAAACGTGTCGGCGCGTTGCACGCAATTCTAAACGTTGCCGCCACACTTTGTTATCTCGGAAGCTGGTGGCAACGCCGCAATGGTGAGCGGCGCGGAGGAATTTTGACCGGCCTCGCCGGATTTGTCCTAACCTCGGCCGGCGCCTATCTCGGCGGCCATCTTGTTTTCAAAGAAAAGATCGGCGTGAACCACGCGCCGCAGGAATTGCCAGCAAAGTTCATCCCGGTAATGGACGAAGCGGATCTGCCGGAAGGAAAATTGACGAAGGCGGAAGTGAAGGAGATCCCGATCGTGCTGTTGCGACGCGGCGCGCGAGTCTTCGCGCTGGCCGACAAGTGTTCGCATCTTGGCGGTCCGCTGTCGGAAGGGAAACTGGAGGGAATGTGTGTGCGTTGTCCGTGGCATGGCTCGCTTTTTTCGCTCGAAGACGGTAGCGCGATCGAGGGACCGACAGCATTCTCGCAACCTTGCTTCGAGACGCGCGTCCGCTCGGGGAAAATTGAGGTGCGCGAGAGCCGTTACGCCTAACGAGTCGCGGCGATTGCCAAAATCGCACTTACGCTTGCGCAGTAAACATTCGCGTGGCATATGAGCAAGCTCGCGCCGGTAATCTCCGCCGCCCATTAGAGCCTATGCCAACAGTTCCACCACCTTCCCGCGACGCGACGGCCGACCCCGCGGTTTTTTTCTTTCGTTATAAAACGGAACTGCTCGCGGCCTTGCTTGTCATCGTTCTCGGCGCGGCTGGTTTCGCGGGCTATCGGATTTACACCGACCGGCAGGAATCGACTGCCGCGGAACTTTTAGGGAAGGCGAAAACAGACTCAGAATATCGCCAGGTCATCGATCGTTATCCAGGAACACCGGCCAGCGCCTCTGCTTATTTATTCTTGGCAGAATCGTTTCGGACAAAAAAAGACTTCCAACAAGCCAACGCAACGTTGCAGACGTTTCTCGATAAATTCCCCGAGCACGAACTGGCTGGGACAGCGCGATTGGGGATGGCTGCGAATTTCGAATCCATGGGAAAACCGGCTGAAGCGCTCTCTACCTTGCAGCGATTGGCCGCGAGTGACCCGAAAGGTTACGTCGCTCCATTCGCGTTGCTTCAGCAAGTGCACTTGTTGAAAGCGAGGGGAAAGATCGACGATGCGCGACAGATCTGCGAAAAAATCATGACGCAATATCGCGAGAGTTATCTCTCGGGCGAAGCATCGCGGGAATTGCGATTGCTGCGGCCGGCAGGCGAAGCGAAACCTTCGCCGTCTCCGGCAAATGCGAGTCCGACTGTTGCCCCGAGTGCTTCCACTGCGCCGACGGCAGCCTTGCCGCCAAATCCCGCGCCGAAAAAACCGTAGCGGATGTAGAGGCGCTTGTGCCAAGCGCCGAATTGTTGAATAGGCGCCTGGCACAAGCGCCTCTACATCGGTGTCGAAAACTTATCGCTTCGAGAATTGGAAGCGTTTGCGAGCGCCGGGCTGGCCCGACTTCTTGCGCTCTTTCATTCGCGGATCGCGCATGAGCAAGCCTTCGGCTTTGAGCGTCGTGCGAAGATCTCCATCTACCTGAAGAAGCGCACGAGCGATCGCGAGCCGCGCTGCGCCCGCTTGTCCGGTCGGTCCGCCGCCGGTCGCGTTAATGGATAGATCGTAGGCGTTCGCCATCTTCACGGCCTGCAAGGGCTGCAGCACCGTATTTTGCAGCGGCGTGGTCGGGAAATAATCTTCAAAATTTCGGCCGTTGATTTCGATTTTGCCGCTACCGGCAGTCATGCGAATGCGAGCGACCGACGTCTTGCGGCGTCCGGTTGCAATAAACTCTTCAGTCTGCGCCATAAAATAAACTCGTTAGGCTAGGAAATTGTGACTGGAGCCGGCTGCTGCGCCGCGTGCGGATGCAGATCGCCACGGTAAACTTTCAGCTTCCGATACACGGCGCGTCCGAGCCGATTATGCGGAATCATTCCGCGGATAGCGCGTTCCACCAGCAACTCGGGATGTCGCGCGCGACGGGCGCGAGCCGTCTCGGTTTTGTGGCCGCCGACAAATCCGGAAAAACTCATGTAGGTCTTCTGCTCTTCCTTCTTGCCGGTCAGTCGAACCTGGTCGGCATTAATCACGACGACAAAGTCGCCGGTATCGACGTGCGGCGTATAAATTGATTTCTCTTTTCCACGCAAAAGATTGGCGGCTTTGACCGCGACGCGGCCGAGCACCTGATTCTTGGCGTCGATAATCCACCACTTGCGTGGAACTTCGTTGGCTTTAGCGGAAAACGTTTTCATCCAGAGGAGGAAGGGCTCGGAAGCTACTGGCGTCGCAAGTGGGTGTCAACCTCTCGCCGTGAGTTTTGCACGTTCATCTGCTGGGTCGGGAATGGCACCTCTTTTGCTCATAAAAGCCATAATGCGCTTCATTTCCGCTCTGGCGTTTTTTCTTGGTGTTCAGCTCGCGGTTGCCTCTTCGGATTCGGACGGAAATGCTGTATCCGGTCGTGCCGTCATTCACGAGATGAACCTGGCGCGGACCAATCCGGCCGAGTACGCGACATTCATCGAAGAACTTCGCGCGCATTTTCGTGGGAACATTTTGGTGCTACCAGGCCGGACGATGATGCGCACAAAAGAAGGTGTCAGTGCGCTGGACGAAGCCATTAATTTTCTGCGGAGGGCTCAACCCGAGGCTCCCTTGGCGGTGTCTCCGGGAATGTGCCGGGCGGCGGCTGATCACTGCGCGGATCAGACGAATGGACTCATCGGCCACGGCGGCAGCGATTCGAGTAGTCCGGCTGATCGCATGAATCGTTATGGCCGATGGGGATCGAGCTGGGGCGAGAACATTTCCTACGGCAAATCGAGTGCGCGCGACATCGTGCTCGCGCTCATCATCGACGATGGTCTGCGCGGGCGGAAACATCGAAAGAACATTTTCAATCCGGCCTTTGGTGTTGCTGGCGCCGCGTATGGTTCGCACGCGCGCTATCGCAGTGTCTGCAGCATCGAATTCGCCGGGACCTTTGCTGAACGCGGCGAACGCAGCGAAACACTCGTCGCGCGCGCCGAGTAGGTGGATCGAGCTCTCCGAGCTCGATGTTAATTTGGCGCCATAGGCGCACTTGTTTTATCAAAGCGCTCGGAGAGCACGTCCCACCTTCGTCGAAATGGCGACTGGCGATTTCGTTTCGTGCGGGTACATGTTTCGACTTCGTCATGCCGGAACAACCAAAATCTACCAAGACCGCGATCACTCCGCGACGCGATGAAGATTTTCCCGAGTGGTATCAACAGGTCATTCGCGCGGCGGAACTCGCCGAGCCATCCGATGTACGCGGGTGCATGGTTATTCGGCCGTGGGGCTTTGGGATTTGGGAAAACATGCAACGTCAGCTCGATGCCATGTTCAAAGCAACCGGCCACAAGAACGCCTATTTTCCGCTATTTATTCCGCTGAGTTATTTCGCGAAAGAGGCCGAGCACGTGGAAGGCTTCGCGAAAGAATGCGCAGTTGTTACTCATAGCCGGCTTGAAGTAGGGCCGGATGGAAAGATGAAACCGGCGAGTCCGTTGACTGAGCCATTAGTCGTTAGGCCAACGTCCGAAACAATTATTGGCGCGAGCTACGCAAAGTGGGTGCAATCCTATCGCGACCTTCCCATTCTCATCAACCAATGGGCCAACGTCGTGCGCTGGGAAATGCGGCCGCGCATCTTTCTACGAACGACGGAGTTTCTCTGGCAGGAAGGTCACACTGTTCACGAAACGGAAGCGGAAGCGCGCGAAGAAACGAAGCGCATGCTCGACGTCTACGAGACGTTCGTGCGCGATCATCTCGCCATTCCGGTTTACAGCGGTGAAAAATCGGAGAGCGAACGTTTTCCCGGTGCGGTGCAGACATTAGCGATCGAAGCGATGGTGCAGGATCGAAAGGCGATCCAGGCCGGCACGTCACATTTTCTCGGGCAAAACTTTGCGCGCGCGAGCGGAATCCAATTTCAAACACGCGATGGCAAACAGGAATTTGGTTGGACTACAAGCTGGGGCGCGAGCACGCGTTTAGTCGGCACCGTTATCATGATGCACAGCGACGATGACGGGCTCGTTCTTCCGCCGCGCATCGCGCCGACACACATCGTCATCATTCCCATCACGCCAAAGGAAGAGACGCGTGCCGCCGTCCTGCAGGCGGCGCAGACTCTCGCATCACAACTACGAGAGCTAAATTTTCACGGCGCGCCTATCGAAGTAGAACTTGACCAGCGCGACCTCGGCGGCGGCGTGAAGAATTGGGAATGGATCAAGAAAGGTGTGCCGCTGCGTGTGGAACTCGGCCCGCGAGATCTTGAATCAGGCAATGTTGCCGTGAGTCGTCGCGATCAACCGGTGAAGAATAAAGAGATTCTACCTGTTGCCGAATTCGTTAGGCGTGCGAGTGAGACTCTCGATTCCATTCAGCAAAACCTTTTCGAGCGCGCGAAGCAATTCCGCGATACGCACACCCGGGTGATCGATTCAAAGGAAGAGTTCTACGATTTCTTCACGTCCAAAAAATCCGACAAACCGGAAATTCACGGCGGCTTTGCTCTTGCCCACTGGGATGGCTCACGTGAGGTCGAAGAGCAAATAAAGAACGATCTCAAAGTTACGATTCGCGTCATACCTTTCGGCGAAGCAGAGACTGGGAAATGCATCTTCACCGGTCAGCAGAGTGTCGCGTCGCGTTGTTTGGGCAAAGTCTTATTGATCAAAATCGGTCGTCTTGTCTTGCTAGTTCGTGGAAAACTTGCTGCAATCTCGGCATGCAACGAACCCTCCGGATATTGCTCGTGGCGCTAAGCTTGGTTGTCACGCATTTCGTATCAACAACACCCAGTTCCGTTCGAAGGACCTTCTCGGCGGCGTGTTTGATAACGTCGCTAACGGAGCGCGCCTAACGACAGCGGATGGCCTTGCTTCATTTCAAGTGAACTCGGTGCGAACAATCTTGTCTTGAGCGATCCACAGACCGTGCTCGAGCCTGCGAATCTGATGCTTTTTGGGGGCGGGGCGTCGGTGCTGGGATTGTTCCGTTATTGCAGGCGACAATTGGATTCCTCCAACGCTCGATACTTTACTCGCGGCGGTTGACGGCACGGGATGCGCTTGTTTATTCCCGCGTGCCGAGTGAAATCAAACTTTATAGCCGGGAATGGTGCTCGTGGTGCATGGATGCGAAGGATTATCTGACCGAGCGCGGCTATAAATTTTCCGTCGTTGATGTCGGCCAGGATCGGGAGGCGTATGCGGAAATGAGAGAGCTCTCCGATCAAACTTACGTGCCGACATTAGTCGCCGGCGACGAGGTGCTCGCGAATTTCGATACGGATCAGTTGGAGAAATTTCTGCGCCAGCATCAGATCGAGCCATAATGCTTTTCGGCCTTCTCATGACGCTGGGCGTGTTCGTGCTCAGCATTGCTCTGCGGAGTTATCAAACTTCGTTCGCGCAGAAAGCCGGCGCGCTCGGAATTCTTACGGCTTCATTCCTGGCTGTTTATTTTGTTACCGGAAGTTTTGTACTACGGCGCACTCGGCGCGTTGAGCTGGTTGTTCCTGCCGTGGTTGGAAATTTTGACACGCATTCGCGCGTTGCGTTTGCCAAAGGAAAAAAGGCTGCGCCCCAAGAGCCCGCCGTCGGCCGATGTGTTTCCCAGTTTTGATGAAATTTCACACGAGATCGAGAGCGAGGGCTTTGCGCACATTTCGGATGCCGGTTGGGATTGGGAGGATTACCGGCAGTTTTTTCGGCTCTATTATAAAGAGGAAGATCGGTCCCAGGCGACGATCTGCCTTAACGAGCAGCACGATCTTTCGTTTTATTATCTGCGCATTTCATCGCGGGCCAGGGATGGCATCATTTGGACGACTTGGAATTATCCGCTTTCCTATGGATTGAAATTGACCCCGACTTTTCGGATCAATCGTCAACGGCCGGACCAATCGTTCTGGCAGCTTTACCAGAGCCATCGCAAATTTCTGCAAGAGCACAATGTCGCGCCCGAGGTGATTGATGCATTGGATGAAGATCGCGTGCAGGTGGAAGTGGAAAATGATTTGCGCGAGCAAATCGCGCACAACATCGAGCGCGGCGTTCTGACTCAGACTCCGGCCGGCGAGGTGAAATATTCCTGGCGCGGGATGATTTATCTCTGGTGCCAGTTCCTGCTCGATCTCATCAGGCTCTGATGTAACTGCTCATGTTGTAGCTGCCGCCGTCTCTGGCGGCAGTCTGGCAACTGGCATTGCGCCGATCCAGCCTGCCGCTGAGGACAGCGGCAGCTACAACAGCAAGCTGCAATTTATTCCTCTTCCGCTACTTCTTAATCTTTCAGCCGAGAATCAGATTAAGCGGAAGAGG
The DNA here is from genome assembly GCA_963758535.1 of uncultured Verrucomicrobiae bacterium. Taxonomy (GTDB): domain Bacteria; phylum Verrucomicrobiota; class Verrucomicrobiia; order Chthoniobacterales; family UBA10450; genus JBBQFI01. The sequence goes on from CAVWVT010000011.1 coordinate 154,465, forward strand.
AAGATTATTAGACTTTCATCACCTCGGCGTCTTTGCGCTCGAGATGTTCGTCGATCGATTTAACAAAGCGATCGGTCAATTTTTGCACATCGGCTTCCAAATCGCGCAACTGATCTTCCGTCAAGCCGCCGCCTTTCTGCAATTTCTTGGCTTCATCCATCGCGGTGCGGCGATTCGCGCGCACCCGTACGCGTGCTTCCTCCGCCATTTGCTTGAGTGAACGCACAAGATCCTTGCGCCGCTCTTCCGAAAGTTCAGGGATCGGCAGCCTAATAATTTTTCCATCCACCGCCGGCATAATCCCGATCTTCGATTCTTTCAGCGCCTTCTCGATGTTCTGCACCGTGCTGGCATCAAACGGCTGGACCACAAGCAGTCGCGGCTCGGGCGTAGTGATAAGCGCAAGTTGTTTCAACTTCATCGTCGAGCCGTATGCTTCGACGTCCACATTCTCGACCAGGGCGGGGGAAGCTTTACCGGTGCGAACGGCGGCGAATTCGTGCACCATGTAATCGACGCTTTTCTCCATCGTCATTTCGGCTTCGAACAGAATCTCTTCGGCGGTCATGCGATCAACTTTTCAATCGGCGGCGGAAATTGGCAATGCCGTTATTCAGTCACGAGCGTGCCGACCTTCTTGCCGAGCACGATATCGCGAAAATTGCTGCGTTTATGCATGTCGAAAACAACAATCGGCACCTTGTTATCCATGCAAAGACTAAATGCGGTTGAATCCATCACCTGCAAGCGTTTGGTCAGCGCTTCCGTGAAAGTGATTTTATCGTAGCGCTTCGCGGTGGGATCGGTCTTCGGGTCGCGTTCGTAAATTCCATCCACTTTCGTTGCCTTCAAAATAATGTCCGCGCCGATTTCGCTCGCGCGCAAGGCGGCAGTCGTATCGGTCGAGAAATAGGGATTGCCCGTTCCGGCGACGAAGAGAACGACGCGACCCACTTCGAGATGCCGCACCGCCCGTCGCAGGATGAAAGGCTCGGCGACGTTCTTCATTTCAATCGCCGATTGCACGCGCACGACGACGCCGACTTGCTCGAGCGCAGCCTGCAACGCGAGGCCATTAATCACGGTCGCGAGCATGCCCATGTAATCGGCCGTCGTTCGATCCATCCCCTTGTGGCTCGCAGACAACCCGCGCCAAATGTTGCCGCCGCCGATCACGATCGACGTTTGCACACCAAGATCGACGACTTCTTTCACGCACTCGGCAATCTCGCGCACGATTTGCGGCGAAATATTTTCGCGCGCGCCGACTTCACGCACGGCTTCGCCACTCAACTTGAGGACTATCCGTTTGTAGGCAGGGCGTGGCTTTTCAGTCGACATGGCGCGTCATGATGAAACAGAAGGCAGGGGGCGTTGGAAAGCAAAATGGTGATGATTCTGGGGAGCGCACGCGCCTCGCGTGCCGGCGATGGCGCCCTCGCCATCGCGGACTTCGTTTCGGAGCATCGCGTTAAGAAGGAGGGCCTGTTTCGGCGAGGCGCCGAAACCAACACGCGGGGCGCGTGTGCTCCCCGGAATTAATCGGCTGCGCGCAGAAGCGATGCGTGCCCGCGTAGAAATTCATTCCCGCTCATCCGTCTTTTTCCTTCTAACTGCACTTCGCCTAACGACAACGCTGCTTTTCCGGCAGCGACGCTGAATCCATTTTCGGTTGGCAAGATCTCCCCAGGCTTTCCGTTGAGATCGATAATTGTCGCGGAGAATATTTTCAGATTTCGTCCGGCCAATTTCATAAACGCGCCCGGCCATGGATTAAACGCTCGAATCTTTCGCTCAATTAATTCCGCCGGTTCTGACCAATCGATTCTCCCATCCTCGCGCTTGAGTTTCGGAGCGTAAGTCGCGATTGCGGAATTCTGCGGAATGCGCGGGGCGGTTCCGCGGGCGAGATGTCGAAGCGCTTCGCGCAAGGCACCGGGCGCAAGCTCGCCCAGTCGATCGTGCAACGTTCCGCCAGTCTCGTTAGGCAAAATTGCCAGCTGCGATTGCAAAAAGATGTCGCCGGTATCAAGACCTTCATCCACGTACATGACAGTAATGCCGGTTTCGTGATCGCCGGCGACAATCGCCGCCTGGATTGGTGCCGCGCCGCGGTGTCGTGGCAAAAGCGATGCGTGCAGATTCAGGCAGGCGAGGCGCGGAAGATCGAGAACGGCGCGCGGCAAAATTTGTCCGTAAGCCATGACGACGATCACATCAGCGTTCCATTCGCGGATGGCTTTAATTGCCTCGGGAGATTTGATACGCTCAGGCTGCAAAATTGGAATTGCGGAATCAGCTAATGCGACTTTGATCGGCGGCGCAGTTAACTCTTGCGATCGCCCTGCGGGTTTATCCGGCTGTGTAACTACGCCGACGAGCTCGTGCTCGGTTGATTGCAACAGGCTTCGCAGCGTGGGCACGCCGATGTCGCCCGTGCCGATGAAGGCTACGCGCATTTTGCCGGGGGTAATTTGTGCGCCTGTTGCGATCATGAATGCGTGAAGGTAGTTCGGGAGGTCCTTCGCTGCGCTCAGGATGACACGCAAGTGGCGGCCACGTCTTCTTTGTCATCCCGGGAGCGCAGCGACGAGGATCTCGCGAATTATCCTCGGCGTCGGACAGGAAAACAAATTTCGGCGTTTGAGAGACTGAATTACGGCAACAGAGGATGAACCGCGCGTGTTCGCCGCGGCCGGCGACGCGCCATGCTTTGGGCCATTACCTTTTCGCCAGCGGTCACTTCACGTTGTCCAACCGACGAACCGCACCCCGTGCAAAGATAATCGAAAATTTCCTTGTCCGGCAGAACCAGCAACAACCGCTCGCGCACCGGCATCGCGGTTTTGCATTTATCGCAGTAAAGACTGGAAGCGGTTAGATTCTCAAACTGCTGCTGCATGTTGCCCATTCACGCCGTCGGCGACGCTCTCCAATATATGGAGTAGAACTTTCGCGGGCGGTTGCGTGGCGTCAACACATGTAATGCGATCTTTGCCGTAATATTCGAGCACCGGTTTCGACTCCGTCTCGTAAGTGGCGAGGCGGCGCTGAATGACCTGCTCGTTCGCATCGTCGAGACGATTGTCTTTAAGCGCGCGCTTTTTCAAGCGGGCGAAAAGCGTGTCGCGATTCGGGCAGGAAAGGTGAAAAACTTTTTGCACATCGATCTTTTCATCCATGATTTTCGCCTGGCTGACATTCCGCGGAATGCCGTCGAGCACGAGAATATCGATGTCCGGTTTGAACTTGTGCGCGTCCACCGCCGCATCGATCGCTTCCTCCCACAACTCGACCGTGACGTCGTCGGGCACGAGCTGTCCCTTACTGGAATATTCCAGGAAAGCCTTACCGACTTTGGTGCGGGTATCGATCGAACGAAAAACATCGCCGCACGGGCAGTGAAAGAAGCGGGGGATTGTGCCAAGGGTCTTTCCCTGCGTTCCTTTGCCGCTGCCAGGAGCGCCAAACAGGAGGTACGTGTGATATTTCATGAGGGTCATCGTTTATACGTCAAAGGGCACAGCTTTGCCTATCATCAAATTCGGTTCGAGGAGAAAAACTAAAGGCCGCCTAACGAGCGTGCCTATCTTGATTTCGTGACTGGGTCGACATTCACTCGTCGACCGGCTCGATCGAAGCGCACCTGGCCATCTACGAGCGAGAAAATTGTGTAATCGCGTCCGAGCCCGACATTTTTTCCCGGCAGGAACTTCGTCCCACGCTGCCGAATAATTATGTTACCCGCAACGACGAGTTCACTTCCAAATTTTTTGACGCCAAGCCGCTTACTGACGCTATCGCGCCCGTTCTTAACGCTGCCTTGTCCCTTTTTATGTGCCATGACATTAAGCCTCCGATTTCGCTGCTTTCTTCGGCTTCGCGGATTTTCCGCCGAGACTGATGCCGGTAATCTTCACCCGGGTTAATTTTCGGCGATGCCCGACGGTGCGATGATAACCTTTGCGACGACGATACTTGAACGCGATAACCTTCTTATCTTTGCGCTGCTCAATGATTTCGCCTTCCACGGTCGCGCCCTCGATGAGCGGTGTGCCATGCGTGAGATTGCCGCCATCCGCATGAAAGAGAACTTCAGCAAAAATACCCTCCTTGCCCGGCTCCGCGTCGAGAAAGTCGACATCGATAATGTCGCCCTCCGCCACGCGAAACTGGCGGCCACCGGTTTTGATAATTGCGAAAGCCATGAGAATCTCCGAAAAAAGTCGTGGAAAGTCACACGGATGGCTCATTTTGACAAGCGGAAAGGTCGTGGCCGACTCGCTTGCCTCAGGTAATGGATTTAAGAGCTGAGTTTGCGAAACGTGGGCCGTGGATCACGCACTTTGTCATCGATGGCGTGGAGTCCGGCGGTAATTTTCACGCGTTGGAGGACGAACGGGTCGATCAATTTTTCGAATCGTTTCCCAATGTTCGCACTATTCTGGAACTCGGTTCGCTCGAAGGCGGCCACACGTTTGCGCTGGCTCGACACCCTGAAGTCGAACGCGTCCTCGGCGTCGAAGCACGTGCAAGCAACATCGCGCGCGCGCGATTCGTGCAGGAATTATTGCGCATCGAGAACGCGAGCTTCGTAGAAGCGAATTTGGAAAATGCCGACCTGGCGACATTCGGAAATTTCGACGCGATCTTTTGTTCCGGATTACTTTATCACCTGCCGGAGCCGTGGAAATTGATCGCGCAGCTTGGCAACATCGCCCCCCGACTTTTCATCTGGACACATTACGCCGAAGACAATCCGGATAACCTGAAGAATCGACGGCTTGAAAGGACGCGAATATGTGGAGGGCGGCCCAGATGAACCGTTGAGCGGCGTTTCGCCAAAGTCCTTTTGGCTTACGCTCGATTCGCTGAAGGAAGTATTAGTAAGTGCGGGATTCGATTCGATTCGGATCCTGCACGACGATCCGAAACATTGTCACGGACCTGCGGTAACGCTCGCTGCGGTGATGCAATCAGTCGCGACCTGAGATCACGAATGTGATCTCGCCTTTGGGTGATTTGGATTCGTAATGGGAAAGAAGCTCGCCGCCCGTTCCACGACGGAACTCTTCGAATTTCTTTGTTAGTTCGCGTGCGACGCACAGTTGACGTTCCGGCATAATCTGATTACAGACCGCGAGCGTTTTCGTTAGGCGATAAGGCGATTCGAAATAAACCGACGTTTCCTCGCGCTCGGCTGCCGCGCGCAATTCGCGTTCGCGTTGACCACTTTTCACCGGCAGAAATCCGCCAAAAAAAAATCGATCGAGCGAAAAGCCTGAGCCAACCAATGCCGTGAGGATCGATGAAGGACCTGGCACAATTGTATATGGGAGGTTGCGCTCGATGCATGCGCGCAGAAGCCGCGCTCCCGGATCGGAAAGTCCGGGCATTCCCGCATCTGTAATCAACGCGATATTTTCTCCAGCGGCGATTCGTTCCACCAGTTCCGCCGTGCGCATCGCTTCGTTATGCTGATGATAACTAACGAGCGGCTTTCGGATTTCGAAATGCTTGAGCAGATTTCCCGAATGTCGGGTGTCTTCCGCGGCAATGAGGTTTGCTGACTTCAGAACCTCAAGCGCGCGCAGCGTGATGTCGTCGAGATTTCCAATTGGTGTCGCGACGACATAAAGCATCGCGCATCATCCTTCAGGGATGTTTCGGTGGCCAGAGGAACTCTTCGCGATATTCCGGAGTTGATTCCGGGGCAAAGCCGTGACGCATGATATTTTCGGTGACGACGCGGGGAACGACAAAGTTTAGCAAATAATCAACGCCGCCAGCTTTCGTCCCGCCGCCGCTCATCTTGAATCCGCCGAAAGGATGACGACCAACAACCGCGCCGGTGCAGGAGCGATTGATGTAGACGTTGCCGGCAACAATCTCAGCTTTGGCGCGATCGATGTTGGCGGGACTGCGTGAGAAGAATCCGGCGGTGAGAGCAAATTCGGTCGAGTTGGCCGCGGCAATTGCTTCATCGAGATCGCGCACTTTGATGACGCTAAGAACTGGGCCAAAGATCTCTTCGCAACCGATGCGAAAATCTGGCCGGACATTTGTGAAAATCGTTGGCGGCACGAAAAATCCTTTTTCGGGCACGTCCGTTTTTTGATAAGCGAGCGTCGCCTCCGATTTTCCGATCTCGATGTATTTGAGAATGTTTTTGTAGGCAGCTTCGTCGATCACCGGGCCCACCATGATGCCGGGGTCTTCCGGATTTCCAACGCGCAAGCTGCCGGCAGCGGAAACCAGGCGCTCGATCACTCGATCGTAATTTTCTTCGAGAACGATGAGCCGCGAACAGGCGGAACATTTTTGTCCCTGATAACCAAACGCTGAGTAAATCGTGTCGACGATCGCTTCATCGAGGTCTGCATCGGAATCGATAATGATTCGCATTCTTGCCGCCCATTTCGCAGACAACGTGTTTGAGTTCTTCCTGACCGGGGCGCGTTTCGCCCGCGCTTTTCCAAATGCGCAATCCAACTTCGCGCGAACCCGTAAACGCGATCATGGCGATGTCTTTATGATCGACAAGGTGTGCGCCGATGACGGAGCCCTTGCCCGTGAGAAGATTTAAAACGCCAGGCGGAATGCCGGCTTCTTCCATCATCTCCATTAATCGATACGCGACGATGGCCGATTGCTCGGCTGGTTTCATGATGACGGTGTTGCCGGTGACGAGCGCGGCCGTGACCATTCCGGTCAAAATCGCGAGCGGAAAATTCCACGGCGCGATGACGAGCGCGATGCCGCGCGGCCAGTAATGATGATAGCTTTCTTCGCCCGGAACGTGTTGCGTCAGCTTCGGCCGGCCGATGCGTCGCATCTGGTTCGCGTAAAACAAACAAAAATCCATCGCTTCACGGATGTCGCCATCGGCTTCCACCCAGGCCTTGCCGACTTCGAAAACTTCGAGCGCGGAAAGTTCGTAGCGACGGCGCTCCATGATCGCGGCGACGCGCTCAAGTAATTGCGCGCGTTCTTCGAAAGGCGTCCGGCGCCAGCTCGCAAATGCTTTTTTTGCTGCGACAACCGCGCGTTCGGCTTCCGGAATTTCGGCGTGCGCCTGATAACCGACGACCTGGTCCGGATTGCTCGGGTTAATCGACGCGATCGTGTTGGTCGTCCAAATTTTCTCGCCATCGATGACGAGAGGATATTTCTGGCCGAGTGTTTTTCGCACCGCATCCAGGGCGGCGCGCATTTCATCCTGACTTTGTTTATAAACGAAGTTCACAAGCGGGGCGTTTTCATAGGCATCGCGAGGCGACGTGTCAAGCGATGCGCCATTGGATGGTCGAGATTCGATTGGTACGACAGCGCGTGCCCCTCCATCGAGAGTGGCGCCATTTTGCCTAACGAGTTCATTGGGATCGCGCAGAAGTTCGGCCGCGGAAACGTTGTCCGAGAACTTTGCTCGTAAGAATCCTTCATTGGAAGTGTTTTCGAGCAGGCGCCTAACGAGATAAGACATTCCCGGCAGCAACTCGCCGACCGGACAATATTCGCGCACCCGATAACCCATCGCGACGAGCGCGCGCTTGATCGGGCCGGCCATTCCGTAAAGCAGTTGGAATTCGAAGCGACTGCGCTCGATGCCGAGTTGCTCCGCCACGGCCTGCGCGTGAGCGATGCTGCGGACGTTGTGCGAACCGAAAGCAGCAGTGACGATCGATTCGTTCTCGAGAAGAATTTTTGTGAGCGCTTCGAAATTCGCGTCGCTCTGCGGCTTTTGTAGAAAGACCGGAATCGGCCAGCCGTTCTGCCGCCCTTTGATTTTTTCGTAGTCCCAATACGCGCCTTTTACCAGGCGCACGCTGAAACGCGTTCCGCGTTCGCGACCCCACCCGATCAAATCGCGCAGATCGCGGCCGGCATCGCGCAAGTAAGCCTGGATGACTATTCCAGCGTGCGGCCAATCGCGAAATTCATCCTCGGTAAAGAGCGTTTTGAAAAGCTCGAGCGTGGTATTTTTGTGCGCGTAACTTTCCATGTCGAAATTGATGAACGCACCAAGCTCGCGCGCGCGGCGCAGAATCGGTCGCAACTTCGGCGCAAGATGCGCGATGGCATCGGCCGGATCGGCCGGATTCATTTGGGAATAGAGCGCGGAGATTTTGACGGAGAGATTAACGACCGGGAAAAGTTCCGCGTCGGCTCCAAGCGGATCGCGCCAGCCCTGCGTCTGCTGTGCGAGACCTTCGAGTAACTCAAGACAGCGCGCCGGCGTATTCGTCCGCTTCTTTTTCGCTAACGACTGCTTCGCCAAGAAGATCGACCGTAAAACCGATGCGTTCACTGCGCCGCTTGCGCAGGGTTTTCATTACGTCCTCGGAATTTTTTCCGGCGATAAACTGGCGCGCCATGCCGGAAACGTTCCAACGCAAAAGCGCGCCGCTGATAAAGGGAGCGACTTTTGCCAACCGCACGCCCGTGTGCACCATCGGCGCAAAACCGTTGCGCATGTCGGCAAAATATTCTTCGAGATGTTGCACGATATCGCTGCCGCGGTGGAGCGATGCGAGCACATCGACAAACCGAAACATCTGGATCTTGAAATGTTCGTCGCGCATCGAGAGAGCCATCATGCGCTGATAGAAACCGGCCTTGCTGAAGAGCGATTCGGGATGCCGATCGACCAGATCGAAAATGCGTTCACCGCGCCGTTCGATCTCGGTTTGAAGGGCGCTCATTCGAGAAGAATTAAACCGGCGAGTGGCGTTAAGCAAAGCAATGCGTGCATTCGTACTTCTTGTCGCCCAGGGTCATTCGGGCTACGCCGATGTTCAAAGATTCTCCGTCGCCCGCCGGGCGGTGGCCGGAATCGTAAAGCCAAGCACTTAAGAAAAAGCTTGACTTTTTCGCGAAATTTATAACAACCAAGACCACGACTAACGAAAGGGAAGGGAGAAATATTATGAGAAATCAAAACCTGCGTCCACGCGTCGACACTCACCTCGGATTAAGAATGAAGGTATTTGCTCAGATTGCCGCCGTTGGAATTATTTCGCTTTTGGCAGTGACATCGGCCAAAGCAGATTCACTGACAACGCTCTTCGGCTCGAATAACAACGGTAGCGCAGGCGGGGCCGTTTATTTCGACGCCACGGTTGGATCAAGTTCCCTTTCGATAACTGGATTTGATATCAATACCGTGTCCACGTTGTCGTTTAGTAATTTTCAAGTCTGGTTGCTGGCCGGGATGACCTCGCAAGGTAATGAAACCAATCCGGGTTGGGTCCAGGTTGCAACGGGTAGCGGAACCGGAGCCGGTCTGGACCTTCCGACCTCGGTGACCTTGTCCAATCCGTTCACCCTGAACGCGAGCACTCTTTACGGAATCGCATTGGTAGCCGACCCCTCATTTGGGCACTACTACACCAACGGCACAGGATCGAATCAAAACTATTCGGATGCGAACCTGGCGCTTTCGCTCGGGTCCGCGTCCAACGCACCGTTTACGACCCCGATTTTCGCGCCGCGCATCTGGAATGGGACGGTTTATTACAGCGTAGTTCCAGAACCGTCAGCGATAGCACTCCTTGGACTGGGCGCTTTGGGGCTGATCGGGCTTGGACGTCGACGAGTCCTAACGAAACAGAGGTGAGCCATCGCCTCATCACGGCGAGTCTTCGACTGGCGGTGAATTTTGCTCCTTTTATGGTTCTTAATTCTGCCTTCAACCTTTTGATCCGGCGGCGAGGGCAGCAGCGCCTCTTCGACGCGGATCGCGATTAACGATTCCCGGAGTCTCCTGGCGGTGTCTGCCGGTTGGGTTGATGCTGCCGATAGAGATCGAGGCGTTCTTCGATTTGCCGCGCGAGCTGGTCGTCTCCATTCGCTCTCGCTTGTTCCAGTGCGCGGGTCGCCGTCTCGGATGCGGCGTCGAAATCTCCGATCTCGGCGTAGGCGGCGGCCAGATTGAAACGCACGTCGGCCGCATCGCCCCCGAGTTCGAGAATCTTGCGATAATGGGCAACCGCTTCCGCGGGTCGCCCAATTTTTAGCAATGCCTCGGCGACCTCTTTGTGCGCCAGGACGGAGTTGGGCGTTATCTCGAGCGCTTTCAAAAACTGCGGCAGCGCTTCATCGATTCGTCCCTGGAGCGAAAGGGCGTGACCGAAATTGCTGTAGGCATCGGCGAAATCGGGCTTGAGCTCGATCGCCTTTTGGAAGTGCGGAAGCGCTTCGCTTACCTGTCCATTTTGCGCGAGCGCGATCCCGAGATTGTTCTGCACTTGCGGGTGCTCGGCCTCGAGAGCAATCGCCTTCTGATATTGCGCAATCGCCTCGCGTGTGTGCCCGGTACGCGAGAGCGCGGTGCCCATGTTGTTGTAGGCATCGGCATACAGCGGTTGAATTTGCAGGGCCTTTTCGAAATGCGTGATCGCGCTTTCGATTTGGCCGTTCTCGGCCAGGACAAGGCCCAGATTGCTGTGGGCAACATGGTTCTCCGGGTTCACCTGCAAGACGTGGGTCCAGAGCGTTGTGCTGTCATGCCAATAGGAGGTCTGCGCCTGAGTGAGCCGGAGGAGCGTCGCGATCAGGAGCAGAGCGGCGCCGCCCAGGATGTAGCGGCCTGCGCGGGAGCGCCCGAACAACGCCGCGCCGCCCCAAATCGCCATGATATAGAGACCAATGTGCGGCAAATAGGTGTAGCGATCAGCGCGCGCGTAGTAGGAGATTTGCACCAATCCAATGACCGGCACCATCATCCCCACATACCAAAGCCAGCCCACGATCAGGTAAGGATGCGTTTTCCGAAAGACAAACACGCCGATCGAGACTGCGAGCAGAAGTGCGAGGGCAACGCCAACCTCCCAAAGCGGGAAGCCGCCCGGCGGATTGAAGTAGGGCAGCTCCAGACCCACGGGGTAGAGCATTTGCTTTATATATATGACATAGGAAACGATGACGTTCTCGACCCGCGCTCGAAGCGACATTTGCAGGGCCGGCGCGATCCGCTCCGGCGAAAGACTCGTCATCACGCAAGACGCGGCCGAGAGGAGGAAGAGCGGAATCTTTTCCCAGAGTAACCGCCAGACTCGGGCACGGTTTTCGGGCTGCCGAATCGCTGCGAGGATTTCCGGCGTAAGTCGTCGCAACGGCCAGTAGTCGAGGAGCAGGAACACAAACGGCAGCGTCACCAGCATCCCCTTCGACATGAGCCCGAGCGCGAACAGAATCACCACCGGCGCATATCCAGCCAGAGACGGCGCCTTCCGCACGTATCTCACGTAGGCGAGGATCGTCAGCATGAAGAAAACCCCGCTCAGCACATCTTTGCGCTCCGCGATCCAGGCGACCGATTCCACCCGCTGCGGATGAATCGCGAAGAGCGCGGCCACAACGGCGCTCCGCCAAAGCGCACCCGTCATTTGCTTCAAGGCCAGGAAGAGAAGGATCGCAACGGCGGCGTGCAGGAGCACGTTGGTCAGGTGAGGCCCGCCCGCGCGAAGGCCCCAGAGCTGGCAATCCAGCATGTGTGAAAACCACGTCAGCGGATGCCAATGACCGATCTTGCCATAAGCAAAGGCCCACCCAATTCCCCGGCGCGTCAGTCCCGCCAGAACATACGGATTTTGATAAACGTAAACGTCGTCATCGTAATTGACGAAGGCGTGCCGAATCGTTTGGCCGAAAGCCAGCCAAACGAGGGCCGCCAGAAAAAAGCAAACGCCGCCGACCGACAATTCGTCGCCTTGCCCTTTGTTCGCCTCAGAATATTCGGCCACCAGTAGTCTCTAGCAGCAACCGCAAATCAGTGCAGGGAAAAAGGCGGCGATCTCAACATGTAATTCACCAGCCTTCGCCCGGAGGCGAGACAAGGGGAAAGAGTCTCGCGAGAATTGTGGAGTTGGCCCAGAAACCTCGCCTCTCAGCACTGGGTGGATGGCCGAAAAAAAATCTTTTGCGACACCGAAAAAGCTTGACCGGATCGCGCGCAGCCGGGTACAAACCCAATCAGAAGGTTAGTTGCAAACCCCAAACCCGAAAACCCCGCTTATGAAACTTACTAAATCATTCAAAATCCTCGCAGCGTCGGTCCTCTGCGTCCTTGCCCTTTCGAGCGTTTCCTACGCCGATACTGTGTACGGTGATGGCATTCTCAGCGTTGCATCACCAACAGCTCACGCGACGGGCCAGAGCACCTCGGGATCCGGCATGCAGTACTACGACGTCTACGCGTTCACCGTTGATACGAGCGGGAGCTATACCTTCGAGCTTGCTTCGATCAACTCGGTTGGAACTCCGAGCAACGCGCTGGATACGTGGTTGGGGATTTTTGCCAATACGTTCAATCCACCGGCGCTCGGCGCGCCCGCTATTCTCGAGCGACGACTTCACCGGCACCCTGACCGTGCTTCCTGGCCCCTACAGTGGCATGGGATTGACGGCCACCTCAACCGGGTTCACGGGCGCTCAACCGGGTTCGCGGTTGCTCAACATTGCTCTGACCGCAGGCACCCAATATTTCCTCTATACGAGCGGCTTTCGCGACACGACGTTCGTCTCCACCAGCTCGGCCGGTCAACCCACCGGCCACTACTACTACGGCGCCACCGGTCCTGGGGTGATCTCGATCGTGCCGGAACCGACGACGGTCGCGCTTCTTGGCCTCGGCGCACTGGCAGTTGGCGTGCGCGCCTTCCGGAAACGGAAAGCAGCGTAAACAACGAGCAAGTATTTCTTCCTGAAGCCCGCGCGAAATGAACTTTCGCGCGGGCTTTTTGTTTTAGGAACGCATTCCACGGCGTGTCGTCCGATACTTTTGCATCCGCTTCTATCTCGGTAATAGAGGCGCTTGGTTTGTTCGGTGTCCCATCTTCTTCCTCCGCGTTCAACAGTATGGGTTCCATCATGCTCACGGAAGGACGAACTGAGGACGCCGCAAAATACCTCCAGCTCGCCGTCAAATTCGATCCGGAAAACATTGCCGCAGAAATTAACTATGGCATAGCCTTGGTGAAGCTCGGGCGCTGGAATGAAGCAATTGCGCAATTGGCCCCGGTTGCTCGAACTACACCTAACCGCATCGTAGCTCGGACGTATCTTGCTCGCGCGCTCGCGGGTCGTCGCGATTTTGACCAAGCCATCGCTCAACTGCAACAAGTCCTTCGGATTGAACCCAACTGCGGCCCTGCCCGAGAGGCACTGCAAGAAATTGAGTCGGAAAAACGGCAGCAGCGAGATCCATCTCCCTAAAGCAGCTCATTCTTCCAATCAGCGCTGATTTGCCACTGCTCGACCAGAGTCACGGTAGTCCCCGCGCCAGGTGGCTAAAAAATTTTCCTAAAAGCTAGAAAAAGACTTGACCTTTTTGCGGAATCCGAAGAAAACCGCATAACGTAATCGTAATGGGAGCCAGAAAATGCGGGGGTGGCTGAGCAAAAGAGAAGAACCAGGAGAAAGTTTATGAACCCACTAAATCAAAAACGCAGTTCACGCCTTGATGGCCGTCTCGCAGCCTATGCGACTCTTGCGGGCGCCGCGCTTGCTGCACCCGCCTTTGCACCCAGTGCGGACGCGAACATTGTCTACAGCGGTGTCGTCAACATCAACATCCCGAGCACCACATCGGGTATTTATCTGAACGTCGCCACCGGCGTTTTCGCGACAACTCCGGCCGGGGCTCCCGGCTGGGACCTCAATCTGTGGAGCAGCAGCGGGTTCAGTATCTGGGCAAATAATTCAGCCAGTCCGAATGATGGTGTCCTGTCCAACTTTACGGGAGGCAGCTCCGCTACCGCAGTGGACAATCTTCCGTTCGGACACACTCATTGACGGCTCGTGGAGTTACGGCCGAACCAATTCGGCCGAGTCGACCGGCGCTACAGCTTTCCTGTTCAACAGCGACCAAAATCTCTTCGGCTTCACTTTCTTGAACGAAGGCACCGGCCAATTGGATTTCGGTTGGGCGCGGGTCTCGCTTTCGGGAACTTTAGCCAGCCAGCCGCGAACACTGGTCGAGTATGCCTATGAGGACTCAGGCGCGGGAATCCAGGCCGGCGTGGTTCCAGAGCCGACCACAATGGCGCTCTCTTGGCGTAATGGCTGCGGGCGCTCTCGGTGTGCGCGCCTGGCGCAAACGCAAGGCAGCCTGATTCAAGGGCGAGTATTTCTCGAAAGCCCGCGTGAATGAATTTTCGCGCGGGCTTTTTGTTTCTCGGTAGGCCGATTGGCCTAAGGTTAAAGACACGATGACAAATTCTACTCCGCGGTTCTACTGGTCGGCTGGGACGCGGCCGATTGGCAGGTCATCAATCCGCTGCTCGACGCCGGATTGATGCCGAACCTTCAGCGGCTTGTCGAAGGCGGCGTGATGGGAAACCTGGCGTCGCTTTCGCCAATGCTCTCTCCGATTCTTTGGACCAGCATCGCGACGGGCAAACGCTGTTGTGCGCATGGCGTCACCGGATTTGCCGAGCCGTTGCCCGATCGATCCGGCGTTCGCCCCGTGGGCACCCTTACGCGGCGATGCAAAGCATTATGGAATATTGTTTCGCAATCGGACCGGCCCAGCGTCGTTTGTGGCTGGCAGGCAAGTCATCCGGCCGAGCCGATTCGTGGCGCGATGGTGTCCAATCTCTTCTGTGTCCCGCCTGCGAATGCAACTCCGCAGGAGTGGCCGATCCCCGAGGCAAGTGTTGAACCCCGGAAGCTTGCCGAAGATTTGGCCGACCTCCGCGTGCATCCGCTTGAAATTGAAGCGCCGCCGCTTCAGCAATTGATTCCGCGTGCGGGCGAACTTGATCAAACCGATCCACTCGTTAGGCATCGGCTCGGATTTCTGACTCAGCGTCTGGCCGAAGTAATCAGTGTGCATGCCGTAGCCACCGAACTGCTGGAAAATGAAGCGTGGGATTTTGGAGCGATTTATTACGAATGCATCGATCAAGTCGGACACGAATTCATGCAATTCCATCCGCCACGTTTGCCGGAGATCTTGGAACGCGATTTTGAGTTTTACGGCGAAGTAATGACTGGCATTTATCGATTTCACGACTTGATGCTGGGGCGCTTGGTTGAACTGGCCGGGCCGGGCGCACATGTCCTGATCGTTTCCGATCACGGATTCGAAAGCGGAGCAAGACGTCCACGCGGGCCGGTTGAACCGGCAAGGTGGCATCGGTCCCAGGGAATTTTTGTGCTGCACGGTCCCGGAATTCCGGCCGATGCGAGGATCGAGGGCGCCACGCTGCTCGACGTCGCGCCGACCGTGCTGACCTTGTTTGGATTGCCGATCGGCGAGGACATGGAAGGCAAAGTGCTTGCCAGTGTTTTCGAGGAATCGCCGCAAACCGAACGAATTCCGTCGTGGGAAGACGTTGATGGCGAAGCGGGCCGTCTCTTGGCTGAACCCGAAGATGTAAATCCCGCAGCCGCGCAAGCGGCGTTGCGCCAGCTCGTAGAGCTTGGTTACATCGCCGCGCCTACCGATGACGTCGTTCGAACGATCGAGTTAGTGAACGCGGAAGCTGATTACAATGTCGCCGTCAGTCTGTGCGAGGCTGGCCGCGTGCTTGAGGCGAAAGAAATCCTCGCGAAGCTGATTGCGCGACAACCAGATGAACCGCAGACCCGTTATTGGACGGCATTCGCACACGCATGTCTGTCTGCGCAAATGCCGGAAGATGCGGCACCGGCGGTAGAAGCGTTGGAGCGGGTACAGCCTGATGCGCCGCAGACGATCGTAATGCGCGGCGTGGTGGCATGGGCTCTGGGCGACATGGAGACTTGCGCGAAAGCTTTCCACGAGGCGGAACGGATCGCGCCTAACGACCCAGTCACGCAAACGTATCTTGGCCGCCTTTATCTGCGCCAGCGCCAGTGGCCGGAAGCCGAACGTGCGTTCCGGCGCGCTCTCGATGTCGATCCCGACATGGCCGAAGCGCATTACGGACTAAGCGTCGCTTTGCCGCGACAAACTCTTGTGGAGGAGGGAATCGATCACGCGCTGCTGGCTGTTGGTCTGCGCCACGAATTTCCCGAAGCGCACTTTCAGCTCGGCGCGTTGCTTTCACGATTGGGCTGGTACGAACGCGCGGTGCAAGCGTTCGAGATATCGCTGCGCATGCGCCCGGGTTTTGTTTTGGCGCACCGTTATCTTTCGCGCATTTACGGCCGGATCGGCCGCTCCGATGCAGCCAATCGTCACCGCGAAGAAGCGGCGCGCCTTCTTGCGATGCGTGCGCCACAGCCACTTCCGGATTAGCCGAGGCGTTTCGACCGGGAGTTTCATGAGGCGAATTCAGTCGAAGGCCCGCCCCCGGTTAGCAATTTACGTCTTAACAACTTAGCATATGCTCGTAACTCGCTATGGCTGCGACTAACCGAAACTACGATGTCGCGATTGTCGGAGGCGGGCCGGCGGGAAGCACTGCCGCGACACTGTTGAAAAAATACGCGCCGGAACTCCGGGTGCTAGTATTGGAAAAAGAAATCTTTCCGCGTGACCACATTGGGGAAAGCATGCTGCCGCCGATCTGCCCGATTCTGGACGAAATGGGGGTGTGGGATGCGGTTGAAGCAGCGGGATTCCCGATTAAGATCGGTGCTTCTTACACTTGGGGGCGCAACAACGACCGCTGGGACTTTGATTTTTGCCCGGTCGAAAAATGGCGCGACGAACCGCGGCCGGCAAAGTTTGAAGGCCAGCGTCGGCAAACGGCCTTCCAAGTGGATCGTTCAAGTTACGACAAAATCCTTCTTGAGCACAGCCGGGACAGCGGAGCCGATGTGAAACAAGGGGTTCGCGTTGACGAGGTGCTGGTTAGCGGAGATCGCATCGAAGGACTGAAGCTAAACAGCGGCCAAACCGTTGAGGCGCAGTATTACATTGATGCGTCGGGCACAGTGGCGCTGTTGCGCCGCGCCCTGAATGTCGGGATCGATCCAACCTTGGAGTTGCGCAACATCGCAGTGTGGGATTATTGGACTAATGCCGAATGGGCGGTGGAAATTGCCACGGGCGTAACGCGCATCCAGATTCGCAGTTTGCCCTACGGCTGGATCTGGTTCATTCCTCTCGGGTCGAACCGAACCAGCATCGGTCTCGTCTGCCCGGCTGAATATTACAAGGATGCGGGGCTCGCCGCCGAGGAGTTGTACCATAAGTCGCTCCAGCGTCAGCCTGATATCTGGAAATTATTGCGTAACGCCAAACCAGAGGGCCGACTCACTACCTGCCGCGATTGGTCGCACCTCGCCGATCGTACCGTGGGCGAGAACTGGTTTCTCTGCGGAGAAGCTGGTGGGTTTGCCGATCCGATTCTTTCGGCCGGGATGACCTTGGCGCACCAATCGGCTCGGGATGCCGCCTACACCATCCTTGAGCTGCGCCGCGGGGAGCTTGACCCGATATGGCTTCGCCAACGCTATGACGAAAAAAACCGCGGGACGATTCGTCAGCACATCCAATTCGCCCAATACTGGTATGCCGCGAACAGTTGTTTCACTGAACTAAAGGAGCATTGCGCCGGCATCGCCCGCGAAGCCGGTCTCAACCTCGATCCGCAGGAAGCCTGGGACTGGCTGGGCCGGGGAGGATTTACCAGCGAATCGGAAACGATCGCCTCCGCAGGCACGCTTGATCCGGCCTCGGCCAAGAAACTCTTGGAACTGTTTGACACGAAGCAACGCAAAGCAACGTGGTTGATCGACAGGCATAACATTTTCAGGCTCGACCTGCGCGGGGCAGAAACGGAGCGCGTTGGGATCCTCAGCCAGGGGCGCATCCGCGCGGTCCCCTGCTACGTTCGCGAGGGGCGTCGTCTGCCGGTGGCTGGATTCTACGCTCGCATGATCGAGATTCTGCGGCAGACCTCCGATTTTGCCACAATGTTAGACCTGATCGAAAAAACGCTCGGACAGATTTCTGCCACCGATCCCGAGAACCGTCAGTTCCTGCGCTCGCAACATCTTCAGGTATTGGAAGTGATGGTGCATGACGGATGGGTCGAACGAAAATGTAACAACAACCGTCCCAGTCTGCGGGTCGATAACGACGTCCAGCACATCCGGTTGAGCCGTGACGCGAACGAGGCGCTGCGGCGCGCCGGCCGCAGCGGCATCCTGCGGTCAAGGATCGATGAGAACGGGCTCGAAAGTTAAGAGCGTTGCGTCGTTCAGCTTTTTAAATTTTACAACTTATTATGCTTTCGAGTGAGCAAAGGTACGATGTTGCCATCGTTGGTGGCGGACCGGCTGGGAGTACGGCCGCGACGCTGCTGAAAAAATATTCCCCCGATCTGCGGGTCTTGGTGCTGGAGAAGGAAGTTTTTCCACGCGACCACATCGGCGAAAGCATGTTGCAGCCCATCTGCGGGATCTTGGACGAAATGGGCGTGTGGGATGCGGTTGAGGCGGCGGACTTCCCGATCAAGATTGGCGGCTCGTATACTTGGGGTCGCGACCACGATCGCTGGGACATTAATTTTTATCCCATCGAAAAATGGCGGGACGAACCGCGCCCCGCGAAATTTGAAGGTCAGCGACAGCATACAGCGTTTCAGGTGGATCGCTCCCGCTACGACACAATTCTTCTCGACCACGCCCAGTCGTGCGGCGCCGAAGTGCGCCAGGGGGTGAAGGTTGATACCGTCCTCGTGAACGGCGATCGGATCGAAGGATTGAAGCTCAACGGTGGGGAAACGATCACCGCTGAATATTACATCGATGGCTCGGGCACGGTAGCGCTGCTTCGCCGTGCGCTGGGCATCGGGATCGACCCCAACTTGGAATTGCGAAACATCGCGGTGTGGGATTACTGGAGGAACGCCGATTGGGCGGTGGAGATCGGCGTTGGCGCGACGCGGATCCAGGTGCGTAGCCTGCCTTACGGCTGGATATGGTTCATCCCGATCGGGCCCACCCGAACGAGTATCGGCGTGGTGTGTCCCGCCGAATATTACAAGGAGAGCGGCCTGACAGCCGAGGAGCTGTATGACCAGTCACTCCGCCGTCAACGCGACATTTGGAAACTGTTGGTCAATGCCAAGCCGGAGGGCCGCCTCACCACCTGCCGCGATTGGTCGCACCTCGCCGATCGCACCGTGGGCGAGAACTGGTTTCTCTGCGGAGAAGCTAGTGGATTTGCCGACCCGATTCTTTCGGCCGGGATGACCCTGGCGCACCAATCGGCTCGGGATGCTGCCTACACGATCCTTGAGCTGCGCCGGGGCGAGCACGATTCGAGCTGGCTTCGCCGGCGTTATGACGAAAAAAACCGCGGGACGATTCGCCAGCACATTCAATTCGCCCAATACTGGTATGCCGCGAACAGTTGTTTCACTGACCTGAAGGAGCACTGCGCCGGCATCGCCCGCGAAGCTGGTCTCAACCTCGATCCGCAGGAAGCCTGGGACTGGCTGGGCCGGGGCGGGTTCGCCACGGAATCGGAAGTTATGGCCGTGGCCGGCTCGTATGATCCGGCTGGCACCAGGAAGGTAATCGAACTGTTCGATCGCGAGAAACGCAAAGCAATTTGGCTGATTGATGGATACAATCTGTTTAAGCTTGATTTGCGCGGCGCTAAAACAGAACGCGTTGGCGTTCTCGCCCAGGGGCGCATTCACGCGTTCCCCTGCTACGTTCGCAACAACCGGCGGCTGCCTGTGGCTGGCATCTTTGCGGACATGATCGGGATACTTCGGGAGACTTCAAACTTGGCGGCCATCATTCGACTGATCGACCAAACTGTGTCACGCACTTCGGTAACCGATCTCGTTACTCGCCAGAGCATGTGCATAGCTTATCTTCAGGTGCTGGAAGTGATGGCGCATGACGGATGGGTGGAACGAAAGGTGGATGACAACCATCCACCCCTGTCCATGGGCAATGTTGCCGACATTCGGTTAAGCCGGGAGACCAACGAGGTGGTCCGGCGGGCCGGCCGCAGCAGCATCGTACGATCGAGGATCGACGAACCGGACGACGAACCCAAGTCTTAAGGGCTATCGTACGAAAATTGCCTGCCTTTTTGCCCCGGGATAAGGCCAATCCGTATTGGGAATTCGGATTTTAATGTGAAGTTTTGGAACGCGCGGCAGAACGTGAGAAATTCTCGCCCTCCGCTCAGGCAAACCGCGACTTCCTTCTGTCGCAACATCTTCAGATGCTGGAAGTCATGGTCCAGGACGGGTGGGTCGAGCGAAAGGTGAACGAGCGGCGTCCGAACCCATGCGTCGATCCCAAGATGCAGCTGATTTGCCTGGCGAATACCCGAGTCACAGCACTTAGGATAATTCGCCGGGCATTTCTTTGCGGTGCTGTTTCTGCGACGAAATTGCGCTAACGAAAAAATCGCGTACGAAAGGCGAGATGAATGCTCCAACTGCTCGTCACGAATTTGCGAGCGACAACACGGCTGCGATTTGTCCGGAAGCGTGGACACAATTGCAATCAGCCAATGATGGCGCAGCGGTTTCGTACGGTGACGATCAGTGGACACAGCGAGTTCGTGATCGGGTGCGCGAACTTTTTGAAACCGACTGCGAAGTTTTTCTGGTTTCAAATGGCACTGCTGCGAACAGCTTGGCGCTGGCGCAACTTTGTCAGTCCTTCAACAGTATTGTTTGCCACGAGAACGCTCACATTCAGACGGATGAATGCGGTGCACCGGAGTTTTTTTCCGGAGGTTCCAAGTTGTTACCGACACGCGGCGCGAACGGAAAACTCGATCTCGCGGAAGTCTCGGCGGTGATCGCCAGGCAGCCGGACCTGCATTCGCCGAAACCGCGCGCGCTCAGTATTACCCAGGCGACGGAACTCGGAACGGTTTATACGGTTGATGAAGTACGAGCGATTTCCGAGTTCGCTAAAAAGTTCTCACTCTATTTGCACATGGATGGTGCGCGTTTCGCCAATGCAGTCGCATCGCTTGGCTGCGCGCCAAAGGCGATCAGTTGGCAGGCCGGCGTGGACGTTCTTTGTTTCGGCGGAACGAAAAATGGAACCGGCGCGGGCGAGTTGGTCGTTTTCTTTGAGAAGGAACTTGCTCGCAACTTCGACTACCGATTGAAACAAGGCGGACAACTCGCCTCGAAAATGCGATTTCTCGCCGCGCCGTGGCTTGGACTTCTGCAGAACGATGTTTGGCTGCGTAACGCGCAGAAAGCGAACAATGGCGCTCGTCTGCTTTGCGAAAAATTACGCGCCGCGGAAATCGAGAGCGTCTTTCCTTGCGAAGCGAACGCAGTATTTGTCCAAATGCCCAACATGCTCGTCGATCGATTGCATCGCCAAGGCTGGCAATTTTACAAGTTCATCGAGCCCGATATCTATCGGCTCATGTGCTCGTGGTCGGTGACGGAAAAATCGATCGAAGGGTTCATTGCGGATGTCATCGGTGCGAAGGAGAGTGAACAATGCCGCGACCAGGCGCGTCAAAGAACCGCGCATCCATAACCCCAATTGCGAACCATTTCGGAGCCTTATATGAAAAAGCAACTCTCCTACGCGGTGCGATTCATCACTTTAAGCGGAATCTTTTTCTCCGGTTGTCGGACCGCGCATAACGTCGCGGTTAGTTCGTTCCGCGTAATTGATGCGCCCGCAAATTACGTGCGTCGCCACATCGATGCTGATGAAGGGACGACCACGGCGACTACAACAACGACAACTTATCAATCAGATGTAGTGACGCCGGGTCAGCCTGTGGTTTCTTCACCACCGCCGCAGAGAAAGGTGGCGACCCGGCACGGCGCCAGTTCCGAGACGGATCGAGAGAGGAGTGAAACGGTTGGCGATAGCGAGGAACCGAAATCGAAAAGTCCTTCATCACAACGCACTGCGGCATCGACGCCAGACTCGAAAATCCCTTACGCCAAACCTGTTCCGGGAAAACCGGGCTACGTTTATAGCCCTTTTGATCCAAACGGCGGCTATGTCGATGTGACTGGCTATGCTTCCGGAAGCAAAGCCAAGGATCCATACTCCGGAAAAATTTTTATCGTCCCTTGATTCTGAAAGAGCGTTGACAGTTTAAATCCTGCGCCGGCGAAATCCCTTTTCGTCTCGGATTTGGAAAAGCAACCAAAGGCGCGGCGATTTTCCAATCGCCGAACCAGGAACTACGGCGCTTTGAAAATGGCCGCCGTTCCTTGATTGCTTCAATACAGTCGAACCGGCGTTTTTGATTCGGTGGGCGACGCAGGAATGTGTCCTTTCTCAACCCACTCGGTTGGCGAGCCAATGAGGCCCGACTTGCGCATGCATCTTGCTTTTATGGCAATTATGGCACCACTCGGGCGACGCTCCTCCTTGTCTCTTTCCTTCGCTCGGAAAATCTGGTCGAAATGTTTCAGAACCAGTCTTCGATTTATTCTCTGCATAGCGTCGCTCATCCCTCTTGCTGACAAAGCGCGGGGGTACGTTTTGGAAGGAAAAAGCTGGCCTAATCCATCGACTCTTACGTTCCACGTCCAGCTCGGAACGCCGTCGAGCCATTTGCAAGATGGAAGCACGTCATGGAATGCAGCCGTCGCGCCAGCGTTCACAACGTGGAATGGAGTTCTCGGCGGGATGAAACTAAACACTGTCAATACGGGATCGGCGGTTGCATCGGGAGACAGGGTTAACTCCGTTGTCTTCTCTCCAACAATTTTTGGTCAGACGTTTGGTTCGGGCACTCTCGCTGTCACTTATTATTCCACCATGAATAACGCCATGGTCGAAGCGGATATATTGTTCAATACCGCGCAGTCTTTTGATTCGTATCGAGGCCCACTTCAGTTTGGATCCAACGGCTACGCAATCGCCGATATCCGACGCGTCTTATTGCACGAACTGGGACACGCCATCGGTTTGGACCATCCCGATTCACACGGTCAACACGTCACGGCTGTTATGAACTCTGTCATCAGCAATCAGGACACGCTCGCGACCGATGACACGAATGGCGGGCAATCATTGTATGGACCTCCTTCGGATCCTTCGCCGATCACATCAACGAGTCGGCTCGTAAACATTTCCACTCGCATGAGAGTTGGGACGGATGATGATGTCCTCATCGGTGGCTTCATCATCACCGGCACGCAGTCTCAAAAAATTATTTTGCGCGCGCTTGGGCCGTCACTTGTCGCAAGTGGCATAGCGGGCGCGCTTTCCAATCCGACGATGGAGTTACGCAGTTCCAGTGGAGCCCTGATCGCATCGAACGACGATTGGCAGGATAGCTCGCAGGCCGCGCAGATTACAAGCACCGGCATTCCGCCGACGAACTCAAGGGAGTCAGCGATAATTGCAACTCTCGCGCCCGGCAGTTATACCGCGATCGTGCGCGGAGCGAACAACACGACTGGCATCGCCTTAATTGAAGGATATGAGCTAAGCTCTGGTGCAGCAAAGTTGGTTAACATTTCTACCAGAGGTCGCGTCGGAACCGGCGATAGCGTTCTCATTGGCGGTTTTATTGTTCAAGGCAGCGGCCCGAAAAAGCTTCTCATACGTGCCCTCGGTCCTTCGCTTGGCGTTGGTTCGGGAGCAATCAGCGATGTGTTGGCAAATCCGTATCTGGAATTGCGCAATTCGGCCGGGAATCTTGTTTCCTCAAACGACAATTGGAGCTCGAGCGCTTCCGCCGCGCAGATTAGTGCGACGGGAATTCCTCCAACAAGAACGGAGGAGTCCGCAATTCTTGCTACCCTCGCGCCGGGAAATTATACCGCGATCGTTCGCGGTGTGAACAACACTACCGGTGTCGCTTTGGTCGAGCTTTACGATCTCGATAACTAATCGTGCACAAATTTCTCCGTCAAAAACATGAAAGGTTCGGTTGAATCGAAGAATGATCGAACTTAATTTCCTAACGTCTTACAAGTTTTCGCTCCCCATATGAAAAGATCTTATTTCCTCGCGGTGCTCGCTGCTTTCTTCGTCGCCTCAAGTTCTGTCTATGCAACGACAGTTATTCCTCCAAGTTTCGACGAATTGGTGAGTCGAGCGGAAGTGATTTTCCAGGGTTCGGTCACCGATGTCCGTTCGCAGTGGGTGGGTGAAGGCGCGCAACGCCGCATCGTTACTTACGTTACATTTAAGGTCGATGACGCGATCAAAGGCAGCCCGGGTGTTACTTACACCATGCGAATGCTCGGCGGAACTGTTGATGGGCAAACCATGGAAGTTAGCGACAGCCCGAAATTCAAAAAGGGCGATCGCGATTTCCTTTTTGTCGAGCATAACGGCCAGCAGTTCATTCCGCTCGTCGGAATTATGCACGGACGCTTTCACGTTGAGCGTGAACAAAACGGCCACGAGTTCGTCGCTATTAACGATGGCGAACCCTTAAGCAATGTTGCGACCTTGGGCAAAGAAGAGCACGGTGTCTCCAGTGAAAAAGCCGCGCTTTCCCCCGCTCAGTTTAAAGCCGCGATCCAGGGCCGCATCCAGGCGGGCGCTTCGTCGGAAGCTAAAGAACATCACTAACGCGCACTTTTCGCGCACATTTCTTTTCGGCGCGGCGGTTCTTTTGATCTGCGCGCATTCTTGCCTGGCGTATTCGCTGGAGGGTTCTTCCTGGTCCGGCTCGACTTTGCAGGTCCGCGTTCAACTCGGACCGAGCAATATTATTCTGCGAGACGGAAGCGTTTCCTGGAACGATGTCGCCGAAAACGCTTTTGCGGTTTGGAACGAGCAAATGGCGCGACTGAAGGTTGGATGGACCGTCGCCGCTCCGAATACGCCGACTTCAGCACGGGACGGCGTCACTGAAATTCAATTCGGTTCGACTGTTTATGGGGACTCATTTGGCTCGAATGTCCTGGCGGTCACGTTGGTTTCAAATAGCGGCGGGCAGATGGTGGAATGCGATGTGATCTTTAATTCCAGATATCATTTTGATTCATACCGCGGTTCTCTTTCCACAGATCCTTTCGATCTTCACCGGATTGCCATTCACGAGTTCGGTCACGTTCTGGGATTGGATCATCCGGACGATCACCATCAACACGTTGACGCGATCATGAACTCGCGAACCAGTGATACCGATCATCTGCAGTTAGATGACATTGCCGGTATCCAGTCTCTCTACGGAAGGCCGCCAAGCGCGCCTGCTGCGACCGGCAACGGCCGGCTGGCAAATATTTCGACGCGCATGCGTGTCGGCACTGGTGACAACGTCATGATCGGCGGCTTTGTCATTCAGGGCACGCGCGCGAAAAAAATCATCATCCGCGCGCTTGGACCGTCAACACATCTCAGTGGAGCGTTGGCGAATCCAACCCTGGAATTGCACAGCGGGACCGGCGCGCTTCTCAAAAGCAATGACAATTGGCGCAGCACACAAGCGCAGGAAATCATTGCCACTGGCATTCCTCCACCGAGCAACTACGAGTCGGCAATCGTTGCGACTCTTGCCGGCAATAGTTCCTATACCGCGATCGTGCGCGGTGTGAATAACACGACGGGAGTGGCTCTGCTGGAGATTTACGATCTGGATTCGGCGAGATCCGGCGAATAGCAAACTCGCCAACATTTCCACACGTGGAGATGTGGGCACAGGCAATGACGTGCTCATTGGCGGATTCATTATTTTGCAGGCCCAACCTAAAACCGTCGTTATTCGCGCCATCGGACCGTCGAGTGGTGTCCCTGGTTTCCTGGCCAATCCAACGCTCGAACTACACAACGGTAACGGGGCGTTGCTGTCGACAAACGATAATTATTCCTACGATCCTTACATTTCGTATTATCACCTCGTTCCGCCCGATACCCGCGAGTCAGCTTTGTCTCGAATCCTTGCGCCGGGAAATTACACGGCGATTGTTCGCGGAGTGAACAACACTACCGGTGTTGCACTTGTCGAAGCTTACGGGGTTCAATAAATCGAAATGCGTAGAAGCGATCACATGCTGGTAAGGCATTTTCTAGGCGGGCTGCTGCTCTTCGCAATGGTGAGCAGCCTGGCCCCGAAGGCGTCGAGTCAAACTTACGAAGGCCGCGTCCTGGTGACTGCGAAGCTAGTGGCGGATACCGATGCGATTGTCCCCGGGAAACCTTTCACCGCGGGTTTACTCCTGCACATGGTTCCGGGCTGGCACACCTATTGGAAATTTCCCGGCGATGCTGGTATTCCGACGGAAATAAAATGGCATTTGCCGGAGGGATGGAAAGTCGGACCGATGCAATGGCCGATTCCGCTCAAGCTCAATGAACCGGGCGATATCCAAATCTACGGATATCACGATGAAGTTTTGCTCATGCAGCAAATCACGCCGCCTGCATCGATCTCGGAAAAAAATATCAGCCTTAAAGCAGACGCGAGCTGGCTCGTTTGCGAAATGATCTGCATTCCGGGAAATGCGGCGCTGCAATTGGATCTTCCAGTTGTAGCTGCCGCTGTCACCAGCGGCAGTCCGCCTGTGCCGCCAGTGACGGCGGCAGCTACAAACCAGGAATTGTTCGCGCGGTATCAACGTTCGCTTCCGCAGCCGTGGCCCGACGTGAAGGTTGCATCCTCTCATTGGCAGCGCACAGGCGCCGATCTGCTGCTCACGCTCAACAGCCAGGCACTCGCAAATTATCCTTCGGTTGAATTTTTTCCGTTGCCTGGCGCGAACATCGTTGTCGGTCATCCGAAAACGGAGTCGATCGCGAGCGATAAGATTCAAATCCGCGTTCCGCTCGAATCTCAGGAGGCAAAAATCACTTCACTCAATGGCCTCGTTGTTTTCGGTCGTTCCGAAAGCGGAAAGGATCGAAGCGCCTGGACGCTGAACACCGGGGCTGCGGCGGCAACAATACGATCTGCCGTGACTTCGGATGTCCCACAGAACGCCATAAAATTTCTCCTCTTCGGTTTTCTCGGCGGTTTTATTTTGAATTTGATGCCGTGCGTGTTGCCGGTGATCTCGCTGAAGATCTTTGGATTCGTGCGCCACGCGGGCGATAGCCGCAGCCGGATCTTTCGCAGCGGTCTCGCTTTCATCGCCGGCATCTTTGCCTGGTTCATGGGGCTCGCGCTTGTTCTGGTCGTGCTCAAGCGCGCCGGACACGAATTGACGTGGGCAGTGCAATTCACCAATCCCTATTTCGTGCTCGTGATGAGCGCGGTCGGTACTGGTTTTCGCACTCAATCTTTTTGGCGTTTTTGAAATCTCGCTGCCGCAAAGTGCAAACGCGTCATTAATGAAGGTGACCGCGCGCGAAGGTGATTCCGGTTCGTTTTTCCAAGGTGTCTTCGCCACGGTCCTTGCGACGCCGTGCACCGCGCCGTACCTCGGAACGGCGCTCGGTTTCGCATTTACCCAATCGTCCGCCATGATCTTGTTGATGTTCGGCGCCATCGCCGCGGGAATGAGTGCGCCCTATCTGCTTCTGTCTGCGCAACCGGCGTGGCTGCGATTCTTGCCGAAGCCCGGCCCGTGGATGGAGCGCGTAAAACAACTGATGGGCTTTCTGCTTTTGGCCACGCTCTTGTTTTTGCTTTCCGTTTTGGGCGCAGAACGCGGAGTCAGCGCCGTTATCTGGACTTCCGCTTTTTTGCTCGTTCTAAGCCTCGTTTGTTGGATGAAAGGCCAATTTCTTCTGCCAACAACTTCACGCGCGACGCACGCCATCGTGCTCGTGCTCATGCTCTTGCTCGTCATCGGCAGTGGGTTCTACTTCATCGGGCAAAAATTTCGCGCTGCTCAACTCACCGCGATGGACACACAATCGTACGGCGATTGGCAACCATTCACGCCCGAGCGTTTGCAAGCTGAATTGGCCCAGGGTCATTCGGTCTTCGTCGATTTCACCGCAGCGTGGTGCATCACATGTAAATTTAATGAAGCGACCGTGCTCGAAACTGACGCGGTCCGCGACGCATTTAAACGCAATCACATCGTAAAATTGAAAGCCGATTGGACCAATGCCGACCCGGCGATCACAAAAATTTTGAAACAATTCGGCCGGCCGGGTGTCCCATTTTACGTGCTCTACCCGGCGGGTGAATCTCCCATCACATTTCCGGAGTTACTCACAAAGAGCATCGTGCTTGATAAACTTGAAACCATCGCGCCGCACGTTGCCGCGCAATAACCTTATGAAAACAAAACTATTACTCGCTGCATTAACCACCGTCATCGCAACCGCTCTTTACGCTTCCGACTCGCCGCCCGTTGGAAGTGAAGCGCCCAATTTTTCGGCAACTGATTCCAACGGCAAAACAGTTTCACTCGCCGACTTCAAAGGAAAATATGTCGTGCTCGAATGGTTCAATCCCGAGTGCCCATTTGTGAAAAAACATTACGGCAGCGGCAACATGCAGAAGCTGCAGAAGAATTTTACGAGTAAAGGTGTCGCCTGGCTCACGATCGATTCGAACGCGCCCGATAAGGAAGGCAATCTGACACCAGAGCAAGCGAACAAGAAAATTGCTGACTGGAAAATGGATTCCACGGCGTTCCTGCTCGACGCAGACGGCAAGGTGGGCAAAGCCTACGGTGCCAAGAACACACCGCACATGTTCGTCATCAATCCGGAAGGCAAAATTGTTTACGAAGGCGCCATCGACAGCAAAGCATCGCCGAATCCGGACGACATCCCGAGCTCGACCAACTACGTGAAAGTCGCGCTCGACCAATCAATGGCGGGCAAGCAAGTAACGACGCCCAGCTCGCGTCCCTACGGATGCTCGGTCAAGTACGATAACTAGCATTCACAGGTTGTAGCTGCCGCTGTCTCAGCGGTGTTCTTGAATTAAATGCGGCGCTCGTCTTGAGCGCCGCATTTTTCATTTCCGCGAAATCCGCGCGACAAAACGCAAGATTGGCATCGGTGTCAGCCTAACGAGTGTCATCCCAAGCTTCATGAGAAAGCCGGGAATAATAATCGCGCGATTCACCTCCACGCCCGCGAGCGCATCCCGCACTACTTGTTCTACCGACACGTGCGCTACTTCCGGGCCCGTCTTTCTTCTCATGCCCGCGCGCTGTGCGACTTCGCCGAATTCCGTGTGTACCGGCCCGGGACAAAGCGCGGTCACACCCACACCGCTACCGTGGAGCTCCACCCGCAAGGCTTCCGAAAAACTTGTGACGTACGCTTTGCTCGCAGCGTAAACGGCAGCATCGGGAATCGGAAAAAAGCCGGCCGACGAACTGACATTGAGAATTGTCCCGCGTTTGCGCGCGATCATTTGCGGGAGAACGCTGCGCGTCAATAACGTCAGAGCGTTCATGTTTACATTCATCATTTCCTGGAGACGCGTCGCATCGCTTGTCGCAAAAGGTCCCGAATCTCCCAGGCCCGCGTTGTTAACTAAGAGATCGATTGCGATATTTTCGCGTGCGATCCATTCGCCAAGCGCGTCAACCTGCGCCTGATCGGACAGATCCGTGGGTCGGATTTCGATCTGCAAAGTGGGATTCCGTTTCCGTAATTCGTCGCGCAATCCATTAAGACGATCCTCCCGGCGAGCCACAAGGACGAGGAACGCAGCTCGTGAAGCTAACTGCCGCGCAAATTCGCACCCGATTCCGGCGGAAGCGCCGGTGATCAGCGCACGGCAACCATCGAGATTCATTTTCGTTCCAGAATCGGCTGGAGTGCCTGCCAAACCGTTTCCGCGATAATTTTTTGTCCAGCCGCTGTCGGATGAATCGAGTCCGCTTGATTCAGGTCGCGATGCCCTCCCACGTTTGCGAGCAGGAACGGTATAAGAACCGCATCATTCTTTTTCGCGACTTCAGCAAAGACCCGCTGAAATTTTTCTGCGTAATCAGCTCCCAGATTGGGCGGCATCTGCATTCCCGCCACGACGATCTGCACCGCTGGATTTTTCGCTTTCGTTTTGTCGATGATTGCCTGCAGATTTGTTTCCAGCCTTTTTGGCGACAATCCGCGCAACCCGTCATTCGCGCCGAGCGCGATCACGAGCACATCGATCTTGTTTTGCAGCAACCAGTCGATTCGTCGCAATCCACCTGCGCTGGTATCGCCGCTCAGCCCGGCATTTACCACTTCGCAAGGAAGATGCTCGTTGCGAATTTTTTCGGCGATGAGAGACGGATAAGATTGCTCTACGGGCAGACCAAATCCCGCCGTCAAACTATCGCCGAGAAAGACGATCCGCTTCGTTGCAGTCGCGCCCGCTCCCGGCGGCAGAACCCACGTCTTCTGCCCCTTTGCCGCACCAACAACAAGGCAAAGCGCCAGCGCGCAAACGAATCCCCGGAGCATCAATTTCCCCATGCGCGGTCAATCATCTTCGCGTAAGCAAGACGAACTCGCGTCCAAGTCAATGACCGCAATCCCCATCTTGAATGTTCAGCATTTGACGAAAACTTACGCCACCGCGGCGGGCTCGCTTACCGTGCTGAAAGACATTTCCTTCGAGCTCGCACAAGGCGCGACTTGTTCGATTCTCGGTCCATCGGGTAGCGGCAAGACAACATTGCTCGGATTGTGTGCAGGTCTCGATCAACCCACATCCGGCTCTGTCATCTTGAATGGAATCGCGCTCGCGAGCATTGGTGAAGATGAACGCGCCCGCGTGCGCAACGCGCATGTCGGTTTTGTTTTCCAAAACTTCCAACTCATCCCGACGTTGACCGCTCTCGAAAATGTCACTGTGCCAATGGAACTGCGCGGCGATCGCTCTGCGGGAAAACTTGGCGTGGAATTATTGCAACGCGTCGGTTTGGCCGAGCGCGTCGCGCACTATCCCGCGCAACTTTCTGGCGGCGAACAGCAGCGTGTCGCGCTCGCTCGCGCTTTCATCAATCGGCCAAAAATTCTTTTCGCCGACGAACCGACTGGAAATCTCGATAGCGAAACGAGTCAGTCAGTGATCGAGATCATGCTCGAGCTCAACGCAAAGTTAAATACCGCGCTCGTGCTGGTGACGCACGATCCCGATGTCGCGCGACTAACCGAACGCACGATCCGGTTGCGCAGTGGTGAGATGATATGAGCGGGTCGTTCATTCCGAAGATGGCGTGGCGCGACAGTCGTTCGAGTCGGCGACGCTTGCTTCTCTTTTCCTGCTCGATCATGCTCGGCATTGCCGCGCTTGTTTCCATTGGTTCCTTTCGCCGCAGTCTGGCTCAGGCGATCGACGAGCAAGCGCGAGCGTTGCTTGGCGCTGATCTTGTTATCTCTGCGTCGCGGCCATTTTCTGCCTGAGGAGGAGCAATTTCTTCACTCGCTCGCCACGGCGGAGCCCGTCCTCGCCACGGGACGAGTCCGTCCGACTGGCGGACAGGGCAAAGGCGGGTTAGGCGAGTCGCAGGCGCGTGAAGTTCGGTTCACCACCATGGCGTATTTTCCGGCAAGCAATGGGACGCGCCTGGTCCATCTCCGCGCGCTCGGTGGTGATTTTCCGTTTTATGGCACGATGGAAACAACGCCACCAAATGCCGCGCGCGAATTTCGCCAAGGACTTCATGCCGTGGTCGACGAAAGCGTTCTCTTTCAATTTCACGCCGCAACCGGCGACAAAATCAAAATTGGGGATCTCGAATTCACCATCGCCGGAGCGCTGAAGAAAGTTCCGGGTGATGCATCTGCCGGCGCGAGTTTCGCGCCGCGCGTTTACATCCCGCTGCAGAATCTCGAAGCAACGCATCTGGTGAAGCCGGGCAGCGTGGTGCGCTATCGCGCTTATGTGAAGTTTCCGGCAAACGTTAACCCGGCAGAGCGAATCGCCACGCTCGCGCCGCAAATTCAACGTTTCGGTCTCCAGTTTGACACGGTGGAAAAGCGCAAGAAAGATCTCGGCGAAGCGCTGGAGAATCTTTACCGCTTTCTCAATCTCGTTGCTTTCATTTCGTTGCTGCTCGGCGCGGTCGGAGTGGCGAGCGCGATTCAAGCGCATCTGCGACAAAAGATCAGCACAGCCGCGATTTTGCGCTGCATCGGTTCATCGGCGGGCACGACTGTTCTTATTTATCTTTTGCAGGCCGCTGCCATGGGTTTGGCTGGTGCCATTGCGGGCGCCGGACTGGGCCTGTTGATTCAAGCTTCGCTTCCGCGCGTGTTGCAATCGCTTCTGCCGTTGGCCATTCCGACGACAATATTCTGGCAGCCGATCCTGCGCGGGATGCTGATCGGATTCGCGGTTTGCGTTCTGTTCGCATTGCCGCCGTTGCTCAAATTTCGTCGCGTCTCGCCTCTGCTCGTTTTGCGCGCTTCGGTCGAAAATGAATTCCCATCCGCGAAGCGTGATCCGGTTATCTGGCTGGTCTATGCGTTAATTGCCGCAGGCGTTACTGCATTCGCGATTTCCCAGGCCGAAACATGGAAACGCGGTTTGCTCTTCGCCGCCGCACTTGGTGTTGCCATCGCGATCTTTGCCGGAGTCGCAAAACTGATGATGATTGCTGTGCGGAAATGGTTCCCGCACCGTGCCAGTTTTGTTTTGCGGCAAGGGCTGGCAAATCTTTATCGCCCTGACAATCGCACGCTGCTTCTTACGCTCTCGTTAGGCCTTGGGCACATTCCTCCTGCTCAATCTTTATCTCACGCGACGAAGTGTTGCTGACGCAGTTTCGCTCCATCGATCGCGGTGATCGGCCAAACATTTTCCTCTTCGATATTCAATCGGATCAGAAAGATGCAGTCACAACGCTCGTGCGTTCGCTTCAATTTCCGATCATTCAGGAAGCGCCCATCGTGACGATGCGACTTGTCGAGATCAAAGGTCGTAAAACGGCCGATATTCTCGCAGATCCGCAGCACAAGATTCCCGACTGGGAACTCGAACGCGAGTATCGCTCGACTTATCGCGAAGATTTAACGGAAACCGAAAAGATAACGGCAGGCCGCTGGATCGGGCGCGTCAATTATCATCCCGGCGACGTTGTTCCGATCTCGCTCGATCGGGAAATCGCGAAAGATTTCGGCGCAAAGATCGGCGACGAACTTGTGTTCGATGTGCAGGGAGTTCCGATCAAAACAAAAATCGCGAGTTTGCGCGAGGTCGATTGGAAAAGGTTCCAGACAAACTTCTTCGTTGTTTTCCCGGCTGGCGTCCTTGAGGGCGCGCCCGGCTTTCACGTCATCGTCAGCCGCGTGCCGACGCCGGCTGATTCGGCGCGTTTGCAAAACGCAATCGTCGCAAAATTTCCCAACGTTGCCGCTTTGGATTTATCCTCCGTCATTCAAACGGTCGATGGCATTTTGAGCAAAGTCGCGCTCGTCATTCGCATCATGTCGCTCTTTACCGTCGGCGCCGGACTGATCGTGCTCGCGAGCACGATTTGGAGCGGAAGATATCAGCGGCTCAAGGAAAGTATTCTTCTGCGCACACTCGGCGCGTCGCGTGCACAGATCCGAAGAATTCTCTGCGCCGAATATTTCTTTCTCGGCGCGCTGGCGAGTATGACTGGCATTCTGCTCGCGCTCTTGTCGAGCTGGGCGTTGGCGTTCTTTGTCTTTAAACTCGCGTATGCGCCCTCGTTGGGTCCGCTATTAACGGCTGCGATCGCGGTTCCTGCGCTTACGGTTTTGATTGGGCTTGCCGCGAGTCGCGGCGTTGGGAACGCGCCGCCGCTGGCGATTTTGCGCGCGGAGCTGGATTGAATCGAACGCTGCGATTTCCGCGCTTGTGATGAACCGCCAATGTCCACGTGGCAAATCATCCAGCCGCAAATGTCCGATGCGGGTTCGCGTCAGTTTCTTCACCTCGTAACCGATTTCGTAAAACATCCGGCGGATCTGGCGATTGATGCCCTGGCGCAGCACGACGCGCACTCGCGCCGGACCGATTTGTTGTAATCGCGAAATTGTTGCGCGCTCGCCGTCGAGGAAAATTCCACGCAGCAATTTCGGCGTGAGCGCCGGATCCCACAAATGGTCGAGTGTGACTTCATATTCTTTTTCGACTTCATGCCGCGGATGCGTGAGGCGTTGCGCGAAATCGCCATCGTTCGTGAGAATGAGGATCCCTTCGCTTTGCGCATCGAGACGGCCGACGTTGAAGAGCCGCGGCAACTTTGCCGGCAGGAGATCGAAGATCGTGTCGCGCGCGTGCGGATCGCTGCGAGTGGAGACGAAGCCCTTCGGCTTGTGCAGGAGAATGTAGAGAAGCCGTTGCGGTGGCCTAACGAGTTTGCCGTCGACTTTGACGTAATCGCCGTCGCCCGGCTGCGTGCTGAAATCTGTACATGATCGACCGTTTATCGTGACACGACCGGCCGCGATCAATTCATCGCAATGTCGCCGCGAACCGATGCCGGCGGTGGCGAGAAACCGATTTAAGCGCAAAGCGCGTATTGCGCGTGGTTACGCGTCCGGCTTCGTTTTGGGAAGGCCGATCACTTTGCCGCCTTCCTTCCATTGGCCGCGCTTCTTCAGAAGCTCGACGCGCTCGAAGCGTTTCAAGACGTTGCGCTTCGCCGTGATGGTGCTGGCTCCTTTTAGACTGCGATGTTGTGACATAGAAATGCTCCGGCTATGGGGGGAAGGGCGGGCAAGTTACCGCGCATTGTCGATTTTTCAAATACAGATGCGCTGTTTGTTCAAAGCTGATTGCTCAGCACGACATACGTTCCGCATGTCCCCACTTGATGGTAAATGTGGAAGCGTTCGGTCAGTAAATCCTGCCAATAGGCGACGCGATCGCGTTCGACCAAAAGATAAACCGGCTCTGGTGCGCCCCACTTTTCAACCGTATCCGACTCGCTGAGAAAGCGGTCGTTCCATGTTTTTTCACCACTGAGCGGCATCTCCCCTTCGGGCGATTGGTTCACGAGAAAGAACTTCCGATTCAAATAAAAGACGAGGCTGCTCCCGAGATGGAGCGGGCCTTCGTAAAGCACTTCTCCTTTTTTGTGCGTATGCTGATTTAGGAAACGCGCGGCACCTGCCAGCGAAAAATATGGAGCCATCGCGGCGGTGCCTTCGATCATCATCAGACCAGTGGGAATCATCGCGAGCGCGAGTGCGACGCGGGCGAGTTTTTGCCGGTTGAATGCGACGAGATAAATTGCTGCGCCCGCGCCGAGCACGAGAGTTCCACCAACAACGGCGACATACGGACGGAACGCCAGCCAGGCCGATGTCGGAATATCGATGATAGCTCGCCAGGCAGTTGAGCGCTGTGCGCTTGTGCCCCAGTGCGCATGCGCGTTTTGCACCAGTTGCGGAAACCACAACGCGATCAGCAAAAAAAGCACGCCGACGGTGCCGATCGTTGCCGCGCCTGTGATACGCAGCTTCGCCGGCATCCGTTCCCAGGCCGATGCAATCCAGAGCGCAAACGCCGGCCACATGCTCATCGAATAATAATCCTGCCGTTCGCCGATAAAAAATAGCGGAACAAAAACCACGCCCATCCAGCAAAGCGGAAGCGCATCGACAAATTCCATTTCGTTAGGCCGAAACATTTTGCGCGCGGAGAAGATCAAGCCGGGCAGAATTGCGAGCGACCATGGGAACCACCACGCCAGATGCAGCCCGAGAAATTGCAGGCGTGGGACGTCGTCGTAACTATGTGTTGCATCTGCGTGTCCGGAGAGATGAGAAAACCATTCCGGCGCCGTGACGTTTTGCAGGAAGCCGGGGAATTTCCACTCCGCCCAGATGTGCCAGGGCGCGGCGATAACGAGAAACATCAGAATCAGATCCCACCGCAGCAGTTCGCGAAAACGCATGCGCGCTTCGCGATAGAAAATCGAAAGTAGCGCGACGGTAGCCGCTGGATACGCGAGCCCGTGCAGACTTTTCGTCATGCATCCGAGCGCGCAGCAAATCCAGAAACCCGCAAACCAAGCGTGGCGATGTTTGCGTTTCTCGTAGCCGCGAAGGGCGCAATAGATGGCACCGGCGATGAAAGCGGTGAAAACCGTTTCCGGCATGACGATGCGGTTAAAAAGAAAAACGCCCGCACATGAGAGATAAATGAGGCTCGCGAGAAATCCCCGCCAATAACCGCCGAGCCGTTCACCGATAAGAAAGATCAGCGCAACAATGGCGACGGTAGCGATTGCGCCCGGCAGGCGCGCGGCCGCCGCCGTTATTCCAAAAGCTTTGTAGGAAAGAATGATCAGCCAGTAGAGCAGCAACGGTTTTTGCAGACGGGGAATGCCATCGTTTGTGGGGACCAACCATTCGTGCGCCTTGAGCATTTCCCGCGCAGCGCCGGCATACTGGCCATCGGTTTCGTTATAGAGATCGCCCCAGCCAGCGGTCGCGACGTGAAGGAGACAGGCAAGCGCGATCGCGATGACAAAGAGCGCATGCCGGGTAGGCGGCGGAGTCAGAGCTTGTGGCTCAGCGACCAAAGTTTCCTGAATGGAAAAGGTACGAACGCCGGCGACCATAGATTATTCGTTAGGCTGCAGAAGGAACTGTCGCGCGTCGATATTTTTCCCAGTCGTCGGGAAGGCGCCGCAGTTTTGCCGACGGCATGTCGATAATCGCGAGCATTTGCCGGCACTCTGCAATCAACGTTTCATCCGAGGGGCGAACAATGCGAAAGGCGCACCAGAACCGCACACGCTCGAGATGGTCGAGCCAGCCTTCCACCGCAAGTTTGTCTCCCAATTTTGCGCCGCGCCGGTAATCGATCTCTGTTCGCACGACGACCGGATACGTTTTGGTTTCCGCCATTTCAACAAGCGGAAGGCCGAGCTTTTCCGCAAGCAAAGTGCGAGCGATTTCGATAAAACGCAGATAGGCGATGTTGTGCACTACGCCCCCGCAATCGGTATCGAAGAACATCACCTGCAATTCGGTACGAACGCGGGGGACCTCGCGATCAATCATGCGAGACATCATTCCGTATGCATCAGCGAAAGCAAGTTGTAGCCACCACGCTCTGCCTGCTCGCGAATCCTTTCGGGTCGCCGTGCCATAGCGCCTCGACAGAGCGCGGCGACTACAAAAGCGATTCGACCGCCTGGATCACTTCGTCGGTCGTCACCGCCTTCATGCACCGAAAATCAATCGGGCACTCGCGCAGAAAACACGGACTGCATTCCACCTGGTGGCGAAGAACAATGTTTCCGTCGCCGAGCGGACCGGTCAGACGCGGTTCGGTTGATCCGAAAATTGCAACTACCGGCACGCCGAGAAGAGTAGCGAGATGCATGGTGCCGGTATCATTCGTTAGCAGGACCTGGCACTCGCGCAGTTCCGCGATCAGTTCATCCAAGGTCGTCTGACCAATTCGATTGACGCATTTTTCGCCAAGCGTTGCTGCGATCACGCGCCCGATCTCTTCATCTTTCTTTGTGCCGAATAAAATCCACTGCGCCGGGATCGCCGCTGCGGTCTCGGCGAAACGCTCAGGCGGCCATCGTTTCGCAGGCCCATATTCCGCGCCGGGACAAAGCCCGATCAAAACTCGATCGTTGGTTGATGGTCGAAGGGCTCTCGTAAATTGAACGTTGAAAGTTGAACGTTGGACGTTGAACGTTTTCTGCACCCTGGCGCCAACGCTTTCCGCGATGCGAAGGTACCGGGCGGCCTGATGTTCGATCGGTCCCGGTTTGTCGCGCTCGCGTATGATTTGATTCAACAACCAGCTCCGCCGATGACCGCGAAAACCGACACGCCGCGGAATGCGCGCGAGCCACATCTCCAAGGCAGAGCGCAACGAATTGGGAAATAGAATCGCTACGTCAAAGGCAGTTTGGCGTTTCAAGATCCGCGCCGTTCCGAAGACCGATCGTTCAGGAATCGGCAACACCTCATCGACTTCCGGAACCAATTTCCAGACCGGCGCAATTTTTTCAGGCGCGGCGATCGTAATATGCGCATCAGGGCGACCGGCTTTGATCGCGCGCACGGCTGGCACGGCCATGACGCTGTCGCCCAGCCAATTTGGCGACCGAATGACTATGCGAAACGGTTTTAGTGATTCGTTAGGTGGCACAAAAATTCCGCGCTTGTAGTGAGATAGCAGGAAGTGTGGCTTCGGCGTCTTCCATCGGTTATGGACCCAAAACCAATCTTCCGGCGTGGAACGAATCTGTCCTGCAATTATTTCGTTAGCTTTGGCCGTAAGCGTTTGCACGGAATCACCCGGCGCATCGAATCGGTCGGTAAAGACAAACCGCCAACGCGCCTTTCCGTTTGTGTGAATCGTTGCAGCAATAAGCGCGGCGCCAGTTCGCCTGGCCAGAAGGCCGGGGAGTGGCGACGTCGAGGCAAGCCTCCCAAAAAACGGCGTCCACAAACCGTGATCGCCGGCGTGCTGGTCCCCCAGGATGCCGATTGCTCCCCCGCCGCGCAGAAGCTCGATGGCGCGATGGAATCCTTCGCTGCGATCGAACAATTCTACTCCGGTCCGTCCGCGGATGCGTCGCACGTGCGCGTCGATGTAGCGATTGCCGAGCTTTTGGTAAACCGTGCTGTTCCGGACATAGCCGATGTAGTTAGGGAAAAGCTGCGCGAGTAATTCCCAGTTGCTGAGATGACTGAGAACGAAAACGACGGGAGTGCCGTTACGCAACTGACGATGCACGGCTTCGAGATTCTCCACTTCAACGTGCCTAACCACTTCTTCCATCGGCATCGCGCTTAATTTCACGCCGCAAAGGAGATTTGCTCCGAGGCTTTGAAAATGCAGCCGCACAAGTCGACGCATCGCGCGTGGACTTTCGTCTGCGCCGAACGCAATCGTCACGTTACGCAAAGCGAGATGCCGATATTTCGGCAGAACCAGCCATGCGGAAAATCCGAGAATCTTCCCAAGAGAAAACACGAAGCGGAGCGGGAGGACGCTGATGATGGCCGACCCCGCGCGATACAGGAGATAAATGCAGAAATCTAGCATGCGGGGCGGTCGCGGAAGTGTGAGCGTAAATTTGCCTGCGTCTTGCTTCAATCAATATAATGTGAGCGTGTTGCAAAGCTCTTCTTCGTCGCTTCGCTCCGATCTTGCGCGCGTCCTGGCGCAAAAGTTGGGACGCGGTCGTCTGCTGTTGGTCGGGATTGAGCCAGGGGATCTTGAACGACGCAGCGCGGAAATGGGGTTTGCGATCACCGTCGTCGCCGGCGTTCATGCGCTCAGGAAAACCGAAGCTGGGAACGGCAGCGTTCCGCGCTTCGATCGAGTGGTTTGGTTTTGTCCTTCGACAGAGAAGCCTGACGAACAGGAAATTGATTTGCTCGCGCAGCAAAGCGATGAGCTTGTTCTCGTGCCGAGGCCGGGCGCGGAATTTTTAAAAATCCGCCCGATTCTGGTCGATCGATTTCATGGGCACGGGTTTGTGCCCGATTATGATTGCGACCTTGGCGAGCTCGGCTCTGGCGCAATTCGGTTGGTTCGTCAAAGGACCGGCGTTCCCAGCCAAATCGTTCCTGCTGCTGAATCGGCATTGCTCCGGCTGCATCTTCAGACCCGCAGTCTGGAGCGGACGCTCAACTCGCGGACTTCAGAATTGGAAGCGGCTGATCGACACATCGCCAAGCTTGAAGAGAAAATTCTGAAATTGCGGGAAGCGACGCGCGAGCTGAAGCAACTCAAGAAAGACAAGCACGCGCTGCGCAAATGTCCGGAGCGCAAAATCGGTCAGGTCCTCCTTGCGCCCTATCGCCTGCCGCAAAAATTGTTTCGCGAAGTGCGCAAACAGTTGCGTTCGCCTAACGAGCCGAAGCCCCACGAAAATACTCCCAGCGAATATCAGGTCTGGCTGGAGAAACATCGCGTCTCGCCCGCGCGCCTCCCGTCGATGCGTGAGGAAGGGCGAACGTTCGTCCATCGACCCCTGGTCAGCGTCATTATGCCCGTCTTCAATCCCACGGTCGCGGGTTTGGAGGAGGCGATCGATTCCGTCCTCGCGCAAGCCTACGAGAATTGGGAGCTGATCCTGATCGATGATGCGTCCACTGATGCACGAACGGTCGCTGCGTTACCCGATCTGACCAAGCGCGACGAGCGCATCCGTTTTACAAGACGAGAAAAAAATGGGGGAATTTCTGCGGCCTCCAACGCAGGGCTCGCGCTGGCAAAAGGCGAGTGGGTTGGCTTTCTCGACCACGACGATCTGCTCGAGCCCGATGCCCTTTTTGAAATCGTCCGCATTTTGCAATCACATCCAGACGCCGACCTGATCTACTCGGATGAAGATCGGCTAACGGAAAATGGCTTCGAGAAACCTTTGTTAAAGCCGGATTGGTCGCCCGACTACTTTCTTTCCTACAATTATCTTTCCCATTTCACCTGCCTGCGGCGCGCGTTGCTCGAAGGCATCGGTCTTTTTCATCCGCAATACGATGGGGTGCAGGATTACGATTTATATTTACGCATTAGCGAGCGGACGGACCGAATTTATCACGTTCCGCGTGTGCTCTACCATTGGCGGCGCACGGCCACTTCCACGGCCGATAATATTTGGCGAAAGCCAAAGGCGCTGGACGCTGGTAAACGTGTGCTTGAAGAACACCTCCAGCGGCAAGGCGAAGCCGGCCACGTGACAATTGATTGGCGGACATATGCCTACTGGGTGAAACGCGAAATTCGGACGGAGGAAAAAATTTCGATCATTATTCCAGCGGGCAGCCAGATTGAGTCGCTGGCGCGCTGTGTCGATAGCCTAACGAGTATTACCCGGTATCCCAATTATGAGATTGTGATCGTCGGTAACGACAACCCTTCGGACGAAACGCGCGCTTATTTTTCGAGCACACCGCATCGTGTTCTCCAAATCCCCGGGTCCCCCAACTTTTCGGCACTTAATAATTTCGCTGTCGAACACACGACTAGTCCGTGGTTGCTGTTCTTGAGCGCTGATATTGAAGTCATCGATGGTGATTGGCTCAATATCATGGCGGCCCACGTGCAGCGTCGCGAAGTCGGAGCGGTCGGTGCGCGCTTGCTTTCGCCTGATGACACGGTGCGGCATGCTGGAATGGTCGTCGGCGTTGGTCGCATCGCCGACCCAGCTTTTCGCGGTTTTCCCGCCGACCATCCCGGTGTTTCTCGTCAATTGCAGATCACGCGCAATTATTCCGCCGTCACAGCGGCATGCCTGCTCACGCGACGCGACGTTTTTGAAGAGGTTGGCGGATTTGATCAGGAGCAATTGCCAGCCAGCTACAATGACATCGATCTCTGCTTAAAAATGCGCCGTGCTGGCTATCTTATTGTTTACACACCATTCGCCAGATTGTATCTCCACGAATCAGCCGGCTCTCAGCGCGCCGTCGATTCGCGCGAAGCAAAAGTGATTCGAGAACGCTGGTCGGAAGTCCTGGAACACGATCCCTATTACAGTCCGAATCTTTCTCGCAAACGGGCGGATTTTTCGTTAGGCGAATAAGCGAATCATGAACAAAGAAAAAGAAAATCTGTGGCAGGGAATCAACGATGAAGCCCGCTCCGCGCTCGGGATGCGTGACTACAGCGCCGGGACTTTCGCGGAACAACTCAGTCGCAAAGGAGTAGAAGCACGCCGACTAATCGCTGCGGATCGTAATGACGCGGAGGTGAAAAAGGCCTGGATTCCCGGCGTCGAAATTTTTTCACGCACGATCTATCCGCAGCGGCATCGCGGTGCGTTTGGCGAGCTGGCGCGCCGTGACGAAGGCGTTCTGGCTAAAATTGGATTTTGGCCTAACCAATGGTCGGCGGCGCGCATGTTCGCGATGACGGCAAAAGGTTTTCATGTCCATCCGCCGAGCATTCCGGACGGGACATCCGCCTCGGATTGGATGCGGCGGCTTTTCCTCGATGAGGCCACCGACTATTCTTTGCGGCGTTATACGGAAGAGCAGTGGGATCTGATGTTTGTGGTGCAGGGCGTCGCGGAGATGATCCTGCACGATCTCCGTGCCGGACTTCCCACCCGAACGATGCGTTTCCTCATCGATGGGGACAATCATCGCAGCGGGGACAACGTTGCCGTTGTAATTCCACCTGGGCGTGGCGCACGCAATCCGAACGGAGGGTTCGGAGGATCTGGTCATGATCTATGGCACGAGCACTTCATTCAGACCGGAATTTGAGGGCCGCATTGCCAGCGACGTCGAAAGCGCCCCGTTGCCCGATTCCTGGCAAAAATTTTTCGAGTAAGGGCGATTGACTCGACCCCGAAAAGCTTTCGGGGTTCGAGTGAACCGCCCCTGCCTCACATAATGAAGCGTCAATTTGATCCGGCCGAGCCGGAGTTGATGGATCGCCCCCAACCCGTTTCCGCCGAACTCGAATCCGATCTGCACAATTTGCGTCAGCTTAATCGCTTTTTTGGCAGCTACGCACTCGTTAGGCATTTTTTACGCAAGTGGATCCGACGCGGCGAAACTCTGCGCGTTTTGGACTTGGCGACGGGATCGGGTGACATCCCGCGACTAATTGTCGATCACGCGAGACAAATCGGGGCGAGCGTGCAAATCGATGCCGTCGATCAGCAAGCGGCCACAATTGAAATCGCTCGAAAACTGAATGCTGATTATCCGGAAATCGGTTTCCGCCAGACTGATGTTTTCGAATGGGGCGAGCCGCATGCTTACGACATCGTGCTTTGCTCGCTCGCACTGCACCATTTCACGGAAGAAGACGCGGTTCGCTTGCTGCGCCATTGCCGTGAATTAACGCGACGATTTGTGCTCATTTCGGATTTGCGCCGCGGAATCTTTACCACCGTTGGCGTTTACCTGCTCACATCGATTGTTTTTCGTGATCCGATGACGCGCAACGATGGACGCGCATCAGCGGCGCGCGCATTTTCGTTTCGGGAACTTCATGCGCTCGCGCAACGGGCCGGTTGGAAAGAGTTTTGTCATCGCCGGTTTCGTTTTGCCCGGCAGGCGATCTGGCTGGATTTGCACGAATAAGTTGGCGCGATGAAGCTGCCACCAAGGAGCGGCGGTTTGCAACCGCCGACTAAAAAAGGGCGCTTTAGAAAGCGCCCCTCCTTGATGGCTTAATGGAAATTTTCACGACGATACGAGAAACACGCGACCACATCGCACAAAACGCGGAGCGCCGGCGCGTGCTCGTTCCGACGATGGGCGCGTTGCATCGCGGTCACTTGGAACTGATTCGCATTGCGCGCGAGGCTGCCGGAGCTGGCGGTGAAGTTGCTGTCAGCATTTTCGTGAATCCTCTGCAATTTGAGCCCGGCGCCGATTTCGATCGATATCCGCGACCTGAATCAGTTGATGAGGAACTCTGCCGGAAGGCGGGCGTCGACGTTCTCTACCGTCCAACACAATCAGAAATGTACGCGTCCGACCGATCCGTGTTTGTCGAGGAAACATCTCTTTCGAATACGCTGTGCGGCAAGTCGCGTCCCGGACATTTTCGCGGCGTCTGTACGGTGGTGTCGAAATTGTTTAACGTTCTCGAGCCAGACGCCGCGGTTTTCGGCGAAAAAGATTTTCAGCAGTTGGCCATCATTCGGCGCATGGTGCGCGATCTGAATTTTCCCGTTGAGATCATTGGTGCGCCCATTGTGAGGGAGCCCGATGGTTTGGCGTGCAGTTCGCGCAATCAATATTTGAATTCGGAAGAGCGCCAACAGGCGACGGCTCTGCGCAAGGCATGTCTGGCTGCGGCCGATCTCGTGCACAATGGTCAACGCGCCGCGGCCGATATCATCGCGGCGGCGCGCTCTGCGATCGATCGAGCACCGCTCGCACGAATTGATTATGTGGAACTGGTTGATGCAGAAAATTTGCAGCCGACTGATTCGTTAGGCGAAAAGTCGCTTCTTGCGCTCGCGGTCTTCTTCGGAAAAACGCGATTGATCGATAACATTCAACTTCCATGAAGGAGTATGACTTCGTTGTCATCGGCAGCGGAATTGCCGGTCTGAGTTTCGCGCTGAAAGCGGCGAAGCACGGGTCGGTTGCCGTGGTCACGAAACGAAAAGGCGCCGACTCCAATACGGCGTGGGCGCAGGGCGGCGTGGCCTGCGTGACAAGCGATGAAGATTCCTTCGAGCTGCATGTGCGAGATACGCTCGAAGCCGGTGCGGGTCTTTGCGACGAGGCTGCTGTCCGAACAATCGTGACGGAAGGGCCGGCGCGCATTCGCGAGTTGATGGATCTCGGATTGCATTTCGACGAGCGCGAAGTTTCCGGGCACCGCGAGCTCGATCTTGGACGCGAAGGCGGGCATTCGAAGCGCCGTGTTCTGCACGTGCAGGATGTGACCGGCTTCGAGATCGAACAGACTTTGCTTCGCGAGTTGGAGCGCGCGTCGAATGTCGAGTTGCTCGAAAATCACATGGCGGTCGATTTGATCACCGCCAGCAAGCTCGGTTTTTCCGCAGAAGATCGATGCCTGGGCGTGTACGTGCTCGATGAAAAATCAGGCGAAGTCGAAACGATTCGCTCCGATCGACTCGTGCTGGCCACGGGCGGTTGCGGGAAAGTTTATCTTTATACAACCAATCCTGACATCGCGACTGGCGATGGCGTCGCGATGG
This sequence comes from uncultured Verrucomicrobiae bacterium, assembly GCA_963758535.1. Lineage (GTDB taxonomy): Bacteria > Verrucomicrobiota > Verrucomicrobiia > Chthoniobacterales > UBA10450 > JBBQFI01. The sequence goes on from CAVWVT010000011.1 coordinate 198,777, forward strand.
CATGGCGCGCCGGCGCTGTCATCGCGAACATGGAGTTCATTCAGTTCCATCCGACGTGTTTGTTTCACACGAAGGCGAAATCATTTCTGATCTCGGAAGCTGTGCGCGGCGAAGGTGGAATTTTACGCAACAATCGCGGGGAAGATTTCATGCAGCGTTATCATCCGAAACGTTCGCTTGCGCCGCGCGATATTGTGGCGCGAGCCATCGATGCGGAAATGAAGCGCTCGGGTGCGAACTGCGTTTTTCTCGATATCACGCATCAATCGCCCGAATTTTTGCAGGAACGTTTCCCGCACATCTACGAAACGTGTTTGCGTTTAGGCATCGACATGGCGAAACAGCCGATTCCTGTGGTGCCGGCGGCGCATTATCAATGCGGCGGGATCAAGACCGATGTGAACGGGGCGACCAGTTTGCCTGGTCTTTATGCGGTCGGCGAAGTCGCCTCGACGGGTCTGCATGGTGCGAATCGGCTGGCGAGCAATTCGTTGCTCGAAGGTGCCGTGGTAGCGCATCGCGCTTGCGAGGCCTTTGTACGTGAGCAGCCAACTTCGCACGCGGTGCGCGCGATTCCGTTACCGGAATGGAAATCGGGCAACGTGCAAAATGTCGATGAGCTGGTCGTGATTTATCACAACTGGGACGAAATCCGGCGCCTGATGTGGGATTACGTCGGCATCGTCCGGACCGAAAAACGGTTGCAGCGTGCCGCCGCACGTTTGCGCAATCTGCAGCGCGAAATCCGAGAGTTTTACTGGAACTTCAAGGTCACGGTGGATCTGCTGGAATTGCGCAACCTCGCGACCGTCGCATCACTGATCGTTGATTCCGCGCTCAGCCGCAAAGAAAGCCGCGGCCTGCACTTTACTCTCGATCATCCCGCGACCGATGATCTGAACTACAAGCGCGACACGCTGTTAGCACGAACTTAAGGGTGGAACGCTTGGTGCTTATTCCTGTAATTGCAATGAACGTCCGAGTTTACAGGGAGGAATGGCCTTGCCTCGCAGGGCGTACTCGTATAAAACTACGGACGCCGTAAGGATGAAACGCACTCTCGCTACGCTCTTATTGACCTCTCTCGCTGTGCTTTATGCACGGGGCCAGTCCCCTTATGAGAGCAGCGCGGATTTTGCGAAATACGCGATGAAGTTGCGCGAACAGGCTTTACTCAAAGTAGAGCCTCAGGTTTTCGTTCCGACCACTTCACGCAATACCGTTTCGCGCTATCCGTGGAAGACAAGCATTGTCACGACCGTCTTCTGGATCGGGGAATCAGCGTCCGGCAACAATCCCGTCCCTAACGTGAAGAGTTCGTGGGATGCAAATTGGACTTCTAACTACGGCGGCTTCGATAATCCGGATCCGTCAGCTCGCCGGAATTACATTCCGGTTTCCTTCGTGCCGAAGCAGAATCCATTTTATTGCGCGCTACCGTATAATGATGTGACGCATGGGCAGACCAAGCCGGAAGCGGCCTTGGTTATTCCGTGGTTCCGCAAGACTTTCGTCGCGCCGGGGCAGTCAGTTTGTAAATCGCACTGGGTCGCGATTCGCAAAGGCAACCGCATTGCTTACGCACAATGGGAAGATTGCGGACCGTTCCGCACCGATCATTTCCAATACGTATTTCAAAACGAGCGCCCAAAGCCAAACCTGAATCGCGGGGCGGGTTTGGATGTCTCGCCTGCGGTGCGCGATTATTTGGGCCTCCAGCCCACTGATGTGACGGACTGGCAATTTGTCGAGGTGCGCGATGTCCCGCCGGGACCGTGGCGCAATTACGGCGATAACAATCATTTTGTCATCGCGCAGAGATGGCGCAGGAACGCCTCGTCAAGCAGTCTCCTGCAGCGAATAAAGCGAAGAAGTAGGCTTTTTCAAAAAGCCATCAAGGAGGGGCCCTTTCTAAAGGGCCCATTTTTTTAGTTCGGCGGTTGAAGTCAGCCGCTGTCGGAGCTAATCCGCGTGCGCTAGCTGCGAGTACAACGCAGAGAATTTCTTCCTGAGCTCCTCGATTCTTTGGAGAAGCGGCTCGTAGGTTTTGCGCTGGGTCAGGCAAAATGTTTCCAGCGGCTGAAACGCGATGATGATTTCGTGATAGAAAAGTTCAATCGCGTTGAGCAGTTTCTCTTCGATCGCTCGCAGTAGAGTGGAGCGTTTTTCTTCCAATTGCGCCCGATAAGCATTCAGAATTTTTCTTCGCCGGCCGAAGACAAACGCGGTTCCAACGGCAGCGGCGGAAGCAGCCAGAATTCCGGTAACGTCGGCAACGGCCGCGCTATTCATCGCGGCGATTAAGGCCACAATCGCGCCACCGGCGGCGACGCCGGCGGGGAAACGCAGCCAAACTCCCGTTTCCTGCAACATATCGGCGAGATACTCATCGGATCCCTTGCTGGTCGCCCGCTCGACCAGGGTCAGCTGAATCGATTGCAAGAGTTCACGGCGCTGGCGTGCAAAATCCGGAACGGTCTTGCCGACGCGGTTCTTCACATCGGTGGCGAATTGCGCTTCGATCGTATCCTGTAATTGCGGCCAGAGTCCGCGCAGATCGGTTTCAAGTAATTGCACCGCATTCTCTACTTTCGGTTGCACCGAGTCGCGCAATTTACTTTCCACTTCGAGTTGGAAATCGCGTTGCCATTGGCCTCTGCTAAAAATCAGTTTCCACGTGCGCCAGAACGAAAGTTTTTTCTCCAACAGCTTCATTCCTTCGTCTGCCGAGTCGCGACAAGCCTGCTCGACACCGCGCAAAAATCCGTTCACCTGTCGCAACGTTTGTTCCTTGCGCACCTGCAACGTGGAGTGAAGACGCGCCAGGTGCGCTTCATCGCGTTTGATCGTTTCGAACGAGCCGTTCACTTCTTCCGCAACTTCATCGAGCATGATCTGCGCGGAACGACAAGCCGATGTGAGCTTCAGCATTCGCATGCTCGAAGAGGTGACGATCGCGTTAATTTGCTCCTCGAGTGCCGTAAATCCGCTCTCTTGCAGAAGCCGCTCCTTATCCAAGCCAGTGGTGCGCGCGAGTAAGGCTTTGCGCGCCGAGACAGCGAAAATCGGCGGGACCACTCCGATCCGTTGCAGGGCCGTATCCGCCAAGTGCCGTCGGATTACTTCGATCTCGTTAGGCTCGCGCAAGTCTGCCTGTTGCAGCACGAACACGACATTCTTCAGCCATTTTTTCTGGACGAAATGCAACAACTCCCAGGCCGATTGCGTCCATGGATTCGTGACGGAAAAGACGAACAGGACAAGATCAGCGCGCGGAACGAAATTTTCCGTGATCGTCTGATGTTCCGCCACCATCGTGTTGGTGCCAGGAGTATCGACAACGTTGAAATCGCGCAGGAAATCGATCGGTTGATAGCGTTCGGTCAGGCGAGGGGAGACTTCGACCGAACGTTCTTCATTGCCGTACTTGAAGATGTAAACGCGATCCGTTGCCGGCAGGACATCGACTTTGGCAAACTCCTGGCCGAAGAGCGCATTGAGGAGCGACGATTTCCCCGCCTTCACCTCACCTACGACGACGAAAAGAAGCGGCTCGCGGACATCGGTAATCAATCCCTGAATCGTGTCGAGCGTTTGCGATTCACGCTGCAGTTGCGCTTCGAGTTTGAGCAATTCCGCGAGGGCAGTTTCGAGATCGCTCCGAAGCTGCAAAAAATTATCGGCGATCATGCCGGCTTCTTAATTGTGCGGGAGATATTCGATGGGCGTGGCGGAAGGTGGCGGCTTTGGAGTTACGGGCGTCGCCATGGCGATGAGTTCCGAAACAGTGACGAACTTGAATCCTTTCGCTTCCAATTCGCTCAATGTTTCCGGCATGGCTTCGATGGTTCCGGGATGAATATCGTGGGATAACACAATCGAGCCAGGTCGCGTTTGGGCGACGATTCGATTCTTCACAACCTTTGCGCCCGGCCGCTTCCAATCGAGCGGATCAACGTCCCACAAAATAGTGCGATAACCGAACTCGTCGTGAATCCAGCGCTTTTGGCGCAGCGTGAGCGAACCGTACGGCGGCCGCATCAAAGTCGGTCGCACGCCGCAGGCCTTCATAATCGCGTCTTCAGTAATTTTTAGCTGATGGCGCACATTTTCGTCCGACATTTTTCCGAAATTCGGATGCGACCAGGAATGATTTCCAACCTCGTGACCTTCGCGGATTTCGCGTTGCACAATTTCCGGATGCTCAACCACATTCTGGCCGATGACAAAAAAGGTTGCTTTGATATGATGCGCCGCGAGCAGGTCGAGTAATTTCGGCGTTAATTTTGCGCTCGGACCGTCGTCGAAAGTCATCGCGATGTAAGGCCCATCGACGTGCACGTAGTCGAACGAGATCCGTGTCTCAGGCGCAGACATTGGAATCGGCGTGGGAACCGGCGCGTCTTTTGAAACAGGCATCGTCTGCGCCGTAGCGTCAAAGCACGCAGCCACAACGAAGGTAAAAATCACGAGTGAGCGAGTCATACGGAACGGCAAATTGTCGGTGTACGTAGCAGAGGACTTGAGCAACGCAAGAAGCACGCCGGTCTTGCCAATAATGGCGAACTTTTTGGCAGTTATCCTGCTTAGTTAGGCAATCTCCTAGGAATGAAAATCTTGCTCGTGGAAGACCACCAGGGTAGCCGCCGGAACATGCAGCGATTGATCGAGCGGCGCGGCCATGAAGTAACAGCTTGCGAAAGTGTCGAAGAAGCGGAAACCGCGCTCGCTAAGGACAAGTTCCCGTTTCTGATTCTCGATTGGATGTTGCCGGGTCGAAGCGGTGTCGATCTTTGCCGGGAATTGCGCACGCAACCGGACGGGGACGAGCCTTATATCTGGCTGATCACGGGTCGTTCCGACACGAAAGCGTTGGAAGAAGCGCTCGAAGCCGGCGCAAATGATTATCTGCTTAAACCGGTCGATGCCGGGCGATTGAACCTCCGGCTTTCCGTGGCCGAGCGTCAGATTCGCGGTCTGGCCGAACGCAACGAATCGCGCGCGGCTTTGCGTGATTACGCGCGGAGCATGACGGGCATTCTCGAAAACACAACAGACGGATTTCTCGCCCTGGATTCGGATTGGAAATTTATTTACGTAAATCCGAAAGCCGCGACTCTGCTCGACTGTTCGCGGGACGAACTTCTCGGCGAAAGTTTCTGGAAGAAATTTCCAAAAGTGTGCGGCTCACTTTTCGAGACAGATTACCGCAAAAAAATGGCGGAAGGCTCGGCGCTCGAATTCGAAGCGACTGACGCCACGGGCACTCAGTGGTTCGAAGTGCACGCCTATCCGAGCGGGCAGGGCATCTCGGTTTTTTTCCGCGATATCAATCGGCGAAAGACGAGCGAGGAAGAACGACTTAAGACGAGCAAGCTCGAGTCGCTCGGCACGCTTGCCGCCGGAATCGCGCACGATCTGAATAATATTCTCACGGTCATTTCCGGAAACATCGGGCTGGCGCAATTCGGTGCACCGGAAGCGGCGGGGAATTATCTTCCTTCGTTATCGAAAGCAAGTCGCGCGGCAGAGTACGCGGCGCATTTGTCGAATCAGCTTTTGACGTTCGCCAAAGGAAGCATGCCTTACAAGCAAGTCGCTGCGGTTGGCGAGTTGTTGACGCAAGCCTGCGAGTTCGCCCTGCACGGATCTAATCTGCGCGCGGAAATTCAGGTTCCACCCGATCTTTGGAAAGCCGAGGTCGATGCCGAGCAGATCAAGCAAGTAGTCAATGCTCTCATTCTTAACGCGCGCGACGCGATGCCGTTTGGCGGCACCGTGCGGCTGCACGCCGAAAATATGGAGATCAAGCAGGACGGGAACGTGATTCTTCTCCCGGGCCACTATCTCAAGGTCAGCGTTTCCGATCACGGCGAAGGAATTACGCCTGAGGTGGCCGCGAAAATGTTCGAGCCTTACTTCACCACCAAGGCGCTAGCCAGCGGCCTGGGGCTTTCCATTGGTCAGTCGATTGTAGGAAAACACGGCGGCTTGCTTCATCTCGAATCATCTTCCGCGGATGGATCGACGTTCGCATTTTATCTGCCGGCGGTACAGGTAAAAGTCTCCGCACCGAAAGTCGGCGAACCGGAACGCCATTTTAACTTTGATCGGCAACGCGTGTTGGTAATGGACGATGACGAGTCTATTCGCGAGCTCACCGCGCAACTTCTGGGAACGCTTGGTTATGATGTGACAGCGGTTCCGGACGGCATGGAGGCGGTTAGAACTTATGAGCGCGCGCTTCATACCGGTGAACGATTCCAGGCAGTGATACTCGACGCGACTGTTCGTGGCGGGCTTGGCGGTGTTGCTACGATCGAACGCCTGCGCCAGATCGATCCGGAAGTAAGCGCGATTATTTGCAGCGGTTATTCCGATGAAGCCGCGCTGACCGAGTTCCTGAGCTACGGATTTCGAGCGGCGCTGCCAAAGCCGTTTACCCGCACGGAACTAGGCGACGTGTTGCAGCGTGTAATCGCCGCGCGAAGGCTGAGCTAGCGAAATCGCCTAACTTTTCCGGAGTCTTTCCAACTCCGAGATAAAAGCAGCCGGTCCGCCGGGCATATATCCAAGCTCGCCGACTTTTTTCCCCTCGCCATTGAGAACAATAATCGTCGGGAAACCCTCGATGTTGTACTGCATCGCCAGATTTTGATTCTGCACCCGGACGTCCTGGCTTTGCTCTTTTCCGCGAGGAAAATCCACTTCCATCAGAACAAGGTTTTTGTCCGCGTATTCCTGAAACTCCGGCTTGGAAAAAACTTCGCGGCGCAATCTGATGCACCACCCGCACCAATCGGAACCGGTGAAATCGAGCAGAAGCAATTTGTTCTTCGCTTTCGCCTGCTCCTGGGCCTGCTTGTAATCAGTAAGCCACGACACCTCAGCCTGCGCGGGGGAAAATCCCATCAGCGCGACGACTGCGATCAAGACAAGAGGGTGAAATCTTTTCACAGCGATAACTTCCAGTAAACTTCACCTTCGCGCAAGCGAACGCTGCTTGCTGCGTTCGGTACAAAACTTAGCCCGGCGTAACCGGGCTAAGACGAAAGAAGTGGGAGATGGAAACTAGCGGATATGTCCGGAGACGAGTTTGGTCATCTCGAACATGCTGACCTGGCTCTTGCCGTTGAAGACCGGCCGGAGCGAATCGTCCGCGTTAATCATCGTTCTCTTTTTCTTATCCTGACATCCGTTCTTCTTGATGTAGTCCCAGAGTTTTTTGGTGAGCTCGGAACGCGGAAGAGGTTTGGAACCAACGATCGCGGCGAGTTTATCATCAGGTTGGACCGGGCGCATGAAGGCGGCGTTCGGTTTACGCTTGGAAGTTTTTTTGGCTGTGGATTTCGGCATAGAGGCTGATTAATCTCTCCCTCGATAGAGGGCAACATTAAATTTTGCCGATTTCCAAAAAATTTATTGGGCGCGGCGAACCGCTAATGCCGCCAAATCGTCAGCCAAAGGTTTGGAACTATTATCCGGCATTGTTTTCTCGAGCGTGCCCGCAAGCAATGCTTCTGCGCCTCCAGGATTTTTCGGCAACATTTCCACTACTCGTTCTATCGCGAGTCGATGCGTGCCGTCATCCTCAGCGCCAGCCAATCCGTCGGTGTAAAGAAGGAATGCATCGCCTTGTTGCAAGTCGACCGTGGTCTCCTCGAATTTGGATTTCTCAGCCAAGCCCAATGGAGGAGCGGAAGAACGAATCGTTTCGGTCGTGCCGTCATGCCGCTGCACGATCAAGGGCGGATGCCCCGCGCCGACGACACTGGCGCGGCCGGTTTCAGGATCGAGGGCGACGCACATTGCGGTCATAAACGAACGCGCGCCGAAGATGGTGCGGAAGTCGTTGTTCACCGCTTCCATGATTTCGCGCGGCGAATTGTGCTCTGTCGTCCCGTGATGAAAAAGCAATTTGGCCAACGTTGTCATCAATGCTGCGGAAGCGCCATGTCCCGTCGCATCGGCAATCCAAAAGAGCGTTCGTCCGTCACGCATACGCAGCCATCCGTAGATATCGCCACCGACTTGAATGACCGGCCGATAAACGGCGGCGACTTCCCAACCTGAAAGCGACGGCGGGTTTTGCGGAATTAAGGATTGCTGGGTCAGTCGCGCCGCTTCCAAATCTCGTTCCAAATTTCTACGCCATGCTTCCAACTCGTCGTTTTGCTTTTCGACCTGGCGTCGCATTTGGCGCAGCCGCAACTGCGTTTCGATGCGCGCCGATAACACCGCGATGTTAATCGGCTTCGTGACAAAATCGTTCGCGCCGGCTTCGAGGCAAAGCACTTCGCTCACCTCACCGCCGTGCCCCGTGAGCATGATCGCCGGCATTTGTGCGATCGAGGGATCCTCATCTGCGCGCAGTTTTTTCAAGACTTCTGCGCCATTCAGTCCCGGCATGTCGTAGTCCAGCAGCAGAAGTGACTGCGGCTCGGCCTGCACGATTTCCAAAGCTTCCGTGCCGCTACCGCATTCCCGGCATGCGTAGCCGGTGGTGGAAAGTGCGTGCCGCAAAAGTTTTCGACTCAATGGATCGTCATCCACCACGAGAATTCGATCGGCACTTTCTTGAGTCATGCTTCACCTTCTATTCGGAAACGACTGTTCACAGTATTGTATCGCTTTATCGCGATTTTTTTTAAAATGTAATCCACTGAGGGACCTGCTGCGATTATGTATTTAGCGATTGTCACGTCATCCTGTATGAATTAGAAGCAAATGAACACCGTCGAATACACCTCTATGAAAATCTCGCTCTCGCTCGTTGTTCTTAGTGCATTCGCCATCATGTCGTGCGAAGAGGAGCCGCCGGTGCGGAAGCATCACGTCGCGCATTATCCCTCTTCGACTACCGAATACCCGCCACAACAGCAGCCCTTCAATCCCGAAAATCAACCTCCGCCTCCTCCCGATAATCCTGTTGCGGTCGAGTCTCCCACGCCCGCTGCGACCGCGGCGCCGGTGAAGACAACGACGAAAGGTGATATTCCCTACGGGGTTCCCGTTCCGAATAAGCCGGGTTTCGTCACGAGTCCGTACGCGCCGAATCAAGGTTACGTGGATGTGCGCGGATTCCCGCCCGGAACCGAAGTGAAAGATCCATATACGAACAAGATTTTTCTTGTTCCGTAAGGATTCAAAGACGTCGATTCGCGCGTTGCAGTGGGGGTTTGTTATTCACAAATCCTGGCGTTCCATCTGCTGGACAACACAGCGCAATATCGGATGCTGAGCATCGCGTGATTCGGCGCGTCACTTCAGCGTCCGGTTCATCAATCGATTGAAAAGAATTAAATGGAATATCGGGTAAAGCGAGCTCCTCGGATTGATACCGAGATCACACTACCGGGAGACAAGAGCATCTCGCATCGCGCCGCCATCATCGCAGCGCTTTCGAACGGCATTTGTGTTCTGCGCGGGTTTTTGCCGAGCGAAGATTGCATGCACACCGTCAACGCGTTGCGCGCGCTCGGAATCAAAATCGAGCAACCAGAACCGACGATGCTCGTGGTTCACGGAAACAAGCGTCTGCTGAAAGCGCCATCAGGTCCGATCAATTGCGGAAATTCGGCGACGACCATGCGTCTTCTCGCGGGATTGCTCGCGGGCCAATCGTTTGAAACACGTCTGGTCGGCGATGCATCGCTGTCGCGTCGCCCGATGGACCGCGTGATCGCGCCGCTTGTGCAAATGGGTGCGAACATTGTCGGCGAAGGGCCGAATCAAACTGCGCCTCTGCATATCAAAGGGGCGCCACTTCGTGGAATCGAATATTCGATGCCTATCGCGAGCGCGCAGGTGAAAGGCGCGCTACTGCTCGCGGGTCTTTTCGCGAAGGGAAAAACGACCGTTTACGAACCGGCCATCAGCCGCAATCACACGGAGTTGATGCTCAATTATTTTCTCGTGCGCGCCGTGAAGGAAGAGGACGGCGGCGTCACTATCTTCGGCGATCAAACTCCCGAATCGCGGGATTTCTCGATTCCGGGAGATATTTCTTCCGCCGCGTTCTGGCTCGTTGCGGCCGCTGCGCAACCCGGCGGTCATTTGCTCGTGCGTGACAGTGGCTTAAACGATACGCGAACTGCATTGCTCGGTGTGCTTATCCGCATGGGTGCGCAGTTGCGCGAGGCCGTTGAAGATGTCGATCAACTCGAGCCGTGCGGCGCGGTGGAAGTCACCGGCGCGTCGTTGAAAGGAACTGTTATCCAAGGGAAGGAAGTTCCGCAGCTCGTGGATGAATTGCCGGTCCTCGCTGTGGCCGGCGCACTCGCGAGCGGAACGACGATTATTCGGCAAGCCGAAGAATTGCGCGTGAAAGAGACCGACCGCATTGCCGCCATCGCCCACAATCTGCGCGCGATGGGAACTCAGGTGGTGGAATTGAAAGACGGTTTGGAGATTCACGGGCGTCCGTCGTTACGCGGGGCACGCGTCAACAGTTTTGGCGATCATCGCATTGCCATGGCTTTTGCCATTGCCGGTTTGCACGCCGATGGGGAGACAATTGTCCAGGACGTAGACTGCGTCAGCACGTCGTATCCCGGTTTTGAAGAAACACTCGAGGAATTCATGAATCCGAAACGGATGCGCGCGAGCACGCCCGTGATCGGTTCGCTTTCGGCCGCACGTCTCGAAGAATAACGTCAGTGCGCGTTTTTATCGCGCGCGCGCCTTTCACTCGTTAGTGTCGTTCTTGTGAGTATGCCGCACCGCATCGTTGCAATCGATGGCCCAGCGGCTTCCGGAAAGAGCAGTGTTGCGCGCGAACTGGCTCGTCGTCTCGATTTCGCCTACGTCAATTCGGGTGCGATGTATCGCGCGGCGACATGGTATGCACTCGAGCAAGGGGTTGACCTTAAGAATGCAGAAGCTGTTGCCGCTCTGATCGAATCGGCCGGCTTCGTCTGTGATCTGAACGAAAATCAGTCGCGTATCAAGATCGCCGGAGTCGATCCCACAAATTTCCTGCGCGACGATCGCGTGAACAATGGCGTGTCGCTTGTAAGCAGCGTTCCGCGTGTGCGTGAAATTCTGGTGAGGATGATGCGCGATTACGCGACGAATCACGATCTTGTCATGGAGGGTCGCGATATCGGCTCGGTTGTTTTTCCGGACACGCCCTACAAATTTTATATCGATGCGTCGCCCGAGATCCGCTTGCAGCGTCGCGCTGCGCAAGGTCAACGCGACCAGATCGCCGCACGCGACCGCGCAGATTCATCGCGCCGCGCGTCGCCTCTCATCATCGCGGAGGACGCTCACGTCATCGACAGTTCCAATCTTACGATCGACGGCGTGATTGGCGAAATTATCGGACAATTGAAGCGCAAGGGGATGAAGATCGATTAGCGCGTGAACCCTTATTACTGGACGGTTTACACGCTCACGAAGTTGGTTTCGCGTCTGTTTTTCCGCTTTCGCGTGTTGCATCAGGAGCGCTTGATTCAGGAAGGCCCGGTCCTGCTCGCGATGAATCATCAAAGCTATTTCGATCCACCTTTCGCCGGTTCCGCCTGCAACCGCGACATCTACTACCTCGCGCGCAAATCACTGCTCAAAGGAAAATTCCTTGGGTGGCTGCTGCCGAAACTCAATGTCATTCCGGTCGATCAGGAGGGCGGCGACCGCAGCGCCCTCAAAGCACTCATTCGGATCTTGCGCTCCGGAAATTGCGCTCTCGTTTTTCCGGAGGGCAGCCGCACGGTCGATGGGAATTTGCAGCCTGCATTGCCGGGAGTCGGATTCGTCATCGCGAAAACACTCGCGCCGGTGGTGCCGATGCGAATCTTCGGTGCGCATGAAGCGTTGCCGCGCGGCGGCGGGAAATTACACTTTCCATCCGATCACGATCGTGATCGGCGAACCGATTCGTTTTTCTGAGGCGGATCTCCAGCCTGCTGGCAAAGATCTGTATCAACGCTTAAGTGATCGCGTGATGAATGCGATCGCGGCTTTGCAACTGGAACCGCGATGAGTTCGCCACCGCAACGAGTTCCTGCACGCGGTTTGGTCGTAATCGCGATCGTTTTGGTTGCCTTCGCTCTCCTCGCACTTTACGCGAATATTCAGAAGTTACGTCGCGACAGAGATAGAAACGGTGACCGTTACCCCGATCGCAACGCCAACGCCGTCGCCGTCGATTGCTCCCTAGCATGCGACCGCGGCAGGCGCTTTGCTTCGAATAACGGGCAACGAATGGGGTCTAACTAACGATGAAAAAGTTCTGTGCTCTCGGAATCGCAATCGTTCTGGCGTGTTTTGTCTCCTGCGGGAAACAGCAAACGGAGGCGGAAAAAAACGCCGAGATCGAGCGCCAGGTTCAGCAACGATTGGCCGCGGAACGTCAAGCCGACGAGCAGCAAAAGCTTGCGCAGCGCGAAGCCGATCTTAACGCCCGCGAAGAGGCGCTGAAGGAGAAAGAACAAGAGCCGGCAGCAGCACCGACCGACACGCCGCAAATGCGCGCAGCCGAGGTCCAACAGCGCGATGTCACTGAGGCTGCACAAGTTCCCGATAACGACAGCGGGGACAGCGCAACATACGACACTTTCTACACGAAGTTGGAACCGTACGGCGCGTGGCGCGAAGTTTCCGATTACGGTTACGTCTGGCAGCCTAACGAGTCAGAGCGCTCGCGAAACTGGCGACCGTACACAAACGGCCGATGGGTTTACACCGACGCAGGCTGGACTTGGAATTCGGAGGAACCATTCGGCTGGGCTACTTATCACTATGGACGCTGGGCGAGATTGCGCAGCGTCGGCTGGGTCTGGATTCCCGGCGATGAATGGGCGCCGGCATGGGTTTCGTGGCGTACAAGCGATGATTATGTCGGATGGGCGCCGCTTCCCCCGGAGGCTCATTTCGATCGCGGCAGAGGCATTCACAATTGGGCCGATAATTATTATGACATCGGTCCCGATCAATATTGTTTCGTTCCGACGAATGAATTCGGCGCGCAGCGCACCCAGCGCGCAATTCTGCCGGTCGAGCGCAACGTCACGATCGTAAACCAGACGATTAACGTCACGAACATCACATACAGTAATAAGACGATCGTAAATCAGGGTCCGAACTACGACGAGCTGCGGAAACGAACTCGTCAGCCGATTCAGCGATTGCGACTCGAGCGTCGACAGCGTTTCGAAAACGCAAATCCGCACGCAGTCGTTCGCGGTGAAACAATCGAGATGTCCGCGCCGGCGATTGCTCCCGCGCGACCGGCGGATCGTCCGCGTGCGGTAAAAGAAAAGATTACAAAGCCGGTTGTCGATCACGGTTGGGCTGACATCCGCGACAAGAAAGCTGCTGAGCAAGCTCGCGCTAAAATACGAGCGGAAGCGACTCCGCCGCCAAAAGTGATCCCGGCGCAAACTCCGGAGCCCGTGCAGCCGATCGAAACGCCGGTGCGAAATTTTCCGGATCGCGCAAAAATGAAACCACGTCCGTCGGCGACAGTGGCTCCCGATATCAAGCGGACCTTGCCGCCCGCCACACCACGCCCGCGAGAGGAAACGAAAGAATCGGACCAGCAGATGAAGGAGCGAAAGATTGAAGAGATGCGCAAAGCGAGAGCAGCGAAGACTCAGTTGCCATCACCGCCACCGGTCGCGTCGGTTTCTCCGCGTGCAACCCCCTCGGTGAAGCCTTTATCGACGGCGACCGTGGCGAAACCCTCGCCAACAGTCTCCGCGACTCCGCAGAAGACGACTCCGTATGCGAGGGAGTTGCCCGATCGAACACCATCCGAGTCCGCGAAAAAGCGGGCGACTTCTCCCGCTCCGACGCCGAGTGCGAATCCATCCAGATCAGCAATCGCTTCGCCCGGACACCCAGCTTCCAGCGAAACGAAGAAAGAGGACAACGGCAAGGAGAGGAACAAACGGGCCCGCGAGAATCCCAGGCCATCGCCGAGCGCTTCCGCGAGATAGCGTTTTCGATTTTTTTTGTAGCGGCGGTCTCTGACCGTCGCTCGCATCGTGATTGATGTTGCGAAGAAGTGCGACGGTCCGAGACCGCCGCTACAATGGGCCAGGTTTAGCCGCCAAACTTCGCGCGTAGGCGAGCGTATCAATCGCGTCCACATTCTTGTCTCGTCGTATCGCTTTGATGCGCGGAAAACGCAGCGCCAAACCGCTCGCATGACGTGAACTCGGTTGGATCGAATCGAAGGCGACTTCGAGCACGATGTTTGGTTTCACTTCTCGGTAACGTCCGCGATCGACGATTGTGTTTTGTTTAAAATGTTCGGTTAACTCTGCGATCTCGACATCCGTTAGGCCACTGTAGGCTTTTCCAATCGGGAGCAGTTCGCCGCTTGTTTCATCGCGCACGGCAAACGTGTAATCGCTCAAGACATGGTTGCGTTTTCCGTGTCCGAGTTCGGCCGCCACCACCACAACATCAAGCGTCGCCAGCTCTTTCTTGAATTTGAACCAAGACATTCCGCGGCGCCCGGGCGTATAGAAGCTGTCGGGATCTTTGATCATGAGGCCCTCGTTTGATCGACGTCGTGCACTTTGGAAGGCTTGTTCGATCTCCGCCGCGGAATGCGCCGGGAAAACTTCCGCGATCTGAAATTGCGATGGCAGTTTCAATTCCCGCAAAAGGTCGCGCCGTTCGCGGAGCGGTGTTCTCAGGAGCGAACGTCCATTCAACCACAACAAATCGAACGCGACGAAAACAACAGGGACATCGGCGGAAGCGATCGCAAACAAATCTGCGCCTTCATTCTTTCGACCGAGACGTTTTTGCAGATCGAAGAAGGTAAGTTTTTTCCCATGCTCGAACGCCATGATTTCGCCATCGAGAATAAGATCGTCGGAAAATTTGCGTGCTTGCTCCGCGATTTCGATGAATTGGTCAGTCATTCGTCGCAAATCGCGCGAAAAAATTTCCACGCGATTTGCTCCGCGGTGTAGTTGCGCCCGAATGCCGTCGAATTTGTCCTCGACATAGACCGCCGTCGTTGTAGCTGCCGCCGTTGCGGCGGCAGCTACACTAAATCGCTCCCAAATCGCTTCCGCTGTCGGCTCGGGACTGGCGAGCATGCTCTTGATCGGACGGAACAGTGAAAGCTCGGCGCGCTGGAGATCGTTTTGTGATGCGAGCAATGCCGTTTGCCCGATGTCGCCCAGAAGCATGTTTGCTTCTTTCACGTCATCAAGTGGCGCGTCGAACGCGGCGGCGATCGCCTCCTCGACCAAGCCTTCGCGTAAACCGATACGCAGATCGCCAGTCAGGATTTTCACGATGTATTCGGCTTCGTGTGCGGAGAGTTTCGCGAAGCGCGTTTTGAGAAGTTCCGTTTTGCCCAGTGGTCCGCGCACTTTTTGCAGATCGTCGAAAAACTCGCGCGATTGTATAATGCCGAAAGGCTCGGGTGAAGTGCGATCATCGAGCGCTTCAAACGCAGTTTTACCCGCATCGCCGTGACTTCTGGCGATGCGGCGAAATTCTGCCTCGCTCAGTTTGCTCGCGGCGATAAGCGCACGAAAGATGACCGACCATCCGACTTGCAATGTGCGAAGATCGCTTTGCGGAAAAGGCTTGCCGGTAAAGTAGATGGTTGCGATAGGTAATTGCTCGTTAGGCAAAGCGCGCAGATATTCGGAAAGTAGCCGCACCTTCTCCAGTTTCGCTGGAGTAGCGGCAATCGCCTCGCCAACTCGCGCGAAATCGGCAAATTCGGATTGGGGAGCGCACGCGCCTCGCGTGCCGTTTGCGGCGCCCTCGCCGCAAACCTCTTCGTGTGAAAAGTTCGCGACGGCGGGGGCGCCCTCGCCAGCACGCGGGGCGCGTGCGCTCCCCAGAAAACTCCCCAGCGTCAGTTCCATCTGATTTTCTGCACTCAAGGCCCATGCGTCATAACCACGGTCTCGTAAATCACGCGCAAACTCGGCCGCAAATCCGTGCAGCGTCAGCACACGTTTTGGCTGCACGAGTTCGACATAGCGCAGCAGATCGTTGTAATCGGCGTGGTCGGAAAGTGGAAATGCAGCGTCGACCTGGTAGCGATAGATAGCGTTCGGCTCGACCGCCCAACCGCTGACCATGGCGACGCGTTTGCGCGGAATCTTCTCCAGCATCCGTGAGCGATTCGCACTCGGTGGGCAAATCAAAACCTTCCCAGTAACCTCATTCGCTTTGTAGCGCTCGTATTCGCAAAACGATTGGCCGAATTCTTCGTAGATTCGCGTCATCTGATAAACCGATCCGTGTAACATCGGCGTGAGGCCTGCACCGCCGAGCGCGCACAAAATCTCCTGCGCTTTGCCTAACGAGTATCCGAGTAACACAGGAACGGCGTCCTCTTCCAGCGCCTCGCGACAAAAAGTAACAATCTGCTGGACGACGTGTTCGGTAGGCGGCAGTCGGTAGCGAGGCAAGCCGTACGTCGTTTCCATGATCAACGTGTCGGCCTGTCGCCATTCTGCGGGTTCGGCAGATTTGCCCTGACGCAGTTTAAAATCGCCTGTGTAGAGCAGCGAGTCGGTGCCCGTTTGCATAAAGAATTGGGCCGATCCGAAAATGTGGCCTGCGGGAAGCAGCATTAAATCCAGGCCGCGCACCGTCGTCATCTCGCCGAAAGCGACAACGTGCTCGTTCCGTTTTCCCGGCAAACGCGCCTGCATCAGCCGCGCAGTGCGTTCGGAAACAATGATCTCCTCGTGCGCGGCGATGTGATCGCTATGCGCATGCGAAACAAAGGCAAATGGTTTCGCATTCCATGGATCAAGCCAGAGGTTTTGCTCTGGCAGGAAAACGCCACCCTCGTAACGAACATCGATCACGCTCAAAAAGTAGCGCAACGCTCCGGCTTGCGAATGGACAAATCGCGAGAGAGGCCGTTGTCCATTCTGCCGTTGCATTGACAGAGGATGCTAGAACCGGTTTCATTGCATGGATGAAATGTGTTGTTGGGCTGGTCGCGCTCCTTCTTAGTGTGACTACCATCGTGCGCGCCGCGGATGAGGCGAAAGTTTTGGCGAAAGTCGATCCGCTGCCGGTTGCGCTGAGCAACGATTTCGAATTTCGCAAAGCCAAGCTCTTTTCGTTAGGCCGGACATCAGACGCGCAACAGAAAAAGAAGAAATATAGCGGTGGCCACTCCGGTAATCGCGTCACGGCCGCGGTGGCGGAGGCGGCGATCAATTTTGAGCCGAGGTATCGTCTGTACGGTGCCGTCACAGCACTCGATGAAAGAGAACGTACCGGGAACTACTTTGATTTTTTCTGGCGCGCCAAACGTAATGCCGACCTCACAGTGCGTCTGGAGTATCGACAGGAAGCGTTACGCTCATTCACGCAAGCTCGCGAGATTCACTGCGCAAAGGCGCGCGGCCATCATAGGACCGAGTTCGCGATCGTTGGAGACGACTTTTTTGACGATGGGCGAGTCACTGCCTGGCGCTGTCTGCTCGTCGAGAATGGCCACATTGTGGCGGAAACGAAGTCTTATCTATGGAAGTAAGCCGGGATGGTTAAACGATTCCCGCGACGATATTGGCCGTTAACGTTGTCAACCCCACGTGTTTGTAGAGGCGTGGAAGCTGCTTGAGTAATAGGGCGAGGTTTGACACCCTCAGCCTCGATCTTATATTTTTATATTCAGTCGTGCAGTCATCGATACAAGTAGGGGTCCGCGGCCCAGACGTCTGGGTGAGAGTGGAGGGCAAAGGAAGTTTCCTTAACAGCGGCAATTTTAAGGAATTCGCACGGCATATGGTGGAGAAGGGTTATCGCGAATTCATCGTCGACCTGGATAGATGCGTGATGCTCGATTCGACTTTCATGGGAACAATGGCTGGCGTCGCGTTGCGTTTGAAGGAACTCGGGCAAGGGCATCTGCGCGTTGTGCACTGCGGCCACCGCAGTCACGAATTGCTCTCCGGTCTCGGTCTCGATCAGCTCTTCAGCATTCAGACGAACGGTGCAGCAGCCCCGCAATGCGAATTACTCAACGCGAAACCTGAGGCGGAACCTGTCGAGGGAAAGAAGCAGGAGCAGAAAAAAGAAATGCTTGATGCGCACGAAGCGCTCTGCGAAGCGGCGCCAGAAAATATCCCGCGGTTCAAAGACGTTCTTGAGTATTTAAAACAAGATCTGCATCAAGAGACGGCGTCGAAGTAAAATCGCTGTCTCCTCCATGTGGTCGTCACTTTTTCCCGCGTTGCTCTGTGCGGTGGTGGCAGGTTGGATTTTGACGGCGTGGTGGCAATGGCGCCGCATTCAACAGCTCGAGCGCTCGAAAGAGGAAATCGAAGTCGAGGAGACGCTCGTCTTCGATTTTCTGCACGGTCTTGGGGAAGCTTTTCACGAAACGATTCGGCCCGGCGATTTGCATCGCCTTATTGTTGAAGGCGCAACGCGAATTCTCGATGCCCGCGGCGGCGCGCTTTACATGGTGGACCGCACCGGCGCTAAACTTGCGCCGGCATTCATTTCCAAAGGTGCCCCTCCGCTCGTCGATGTTCCCGACGCTGTCCTGCAAAAGGCTCTGACGGATCCGGCCGCGCTGGAGAATCATCTGCGCACCCGCACGATTGAGCCGGGCGAGGGTGTTGTCGGGCGCGTTTGGCAAACTGGTGAGGCGGAAAATTTGTCCGATCTGGCTGATGCGCCGGAGCTGGCGAAACTGCGCACATCGCCTTTCGGCACGACCTCAGTGATGGTGACGCCGCTTCTTTACGGCAAACAAAACATGGGCGTGCTCGCGCTTGGTCAGACGGGAAAAAACGCGAACTTTACGCAGAGCGATTTCGTTATTTTCAAATCGATCGCCGAGCAATCGGCGTTCGCGCTTTACAACGCCATTATCTATTCGGAAGCGAACGAGAAGAAACGTCTGGATCACGATCTGCAAATAGCGCGCGAAATTCAGGGCGTGCTTTTGCCTTCAGTCGCCCCATCCGTCGATGGCTTTGAAATCCACGGCCTGAATATTCCGGCCAGCCAGGTTAGCGGCGATTATTTCGATTATATCAAAGTGGATGATGAAAGACTTGGGGTCGTCATCGGCGATGTTTCAGGCAAAGGCGTCCCGGCATCGCTCATCATGGCGATTTGCCGCAGCGTCTTGCGCAGTACCGCGCCGGGAAATCCTTCGCCCTCCGATGTTTTGGGAAAGGTGAACCGGCAGCTTTATCCCGACATCAAGGAAGATATGTTCATCAGCATGGCTTACGTCATTCTCGATCACGTGCGTAATGCGGTTACGCTCGCGCGTGCGGGCCACGATGCGCCGTTACTTTACAAAAGCAGCACGCAAACCGTCACGCCGGTGAAGCCGCCGGGGATGGCCGTGGGCATTGACAGTGGAGACGTGTTCGATAGGATAACGCGCGATTTTTCCCTGGAGCTGGAGCGCGATGATTGCCTGATTTTTTACACTGATGGCGTCACTGAAGCGCTCAACGCCGAGGGCGATGAATTCGGTTTAGAACGGATGATGCGATCCGTGCAGCAGAGCGCGGTTAAAGGCGCGCCTGCGATTATTGATCGCCTGACCGAAGAGGTTCGAACCTTCATCGGATCGGAACCTCAAAACGACGACATTACTCTGATAGCAATTCGGAAAACATGAAAAGCGAGACGAAAAAAAACGTGCACGATAAGGCCGCCGCGACGGCGCGCGAGCCGATGGAAAACAGCGCGGCGACAGAGGACGATGGCGAAAATTTGCAAGCCGACCTGGATCGGTTTCGCGATCTCGCCTTACGAAGCCAGGCTGATTTCGAAAATTATAAAAAGCGCGCCGCGCGCGAGAAGGATGATGCGATTAAGTACGCGAACACGTCGCTACTTGAGCGCCTGCTTCCGATCTTGGATAATTTTGAGCTGGGTCTTACCGCCGCTCGGGGTGAGGGCGAAACCTCTCCTGTTTTTTCCGGAATGAGTATGATCTTGAAGCAGCTCAACGATTTCTTGATCGAAAGCGGTGCGCAGCCAATCGAGGCCGAAGGAAAACAGTTCGATCCGAATTTGCATGAAGCAATCGCGCGCGAACCGAGCGACGATGTCCCAGAAGGGAAAGTGTTGCGACAGACCCGGCGCGGTTATCGATTAAAGGACCGGTTGCTACGTCCCTCAAGTGTTGTGGTTTCGAGCGGCTCCGCCCATTCGTAACTTACAGAAGCAAAAGAGACGGGTTCGAAGAATGAACGGAAGTTGCTCTAATCAATTTCCGCTTTGGTAATTCGTTTTCCTTTCATTAACCAATGACGAAAAAGCGCGATTATTACGAGGTTCTCGGCGTCACACGTACAGTGTCGAGCGAGGAAGTGAAACGCGCTTATCGCAAGCTGGCGGTCAAATTTCATCCTGACACAAATCCGGACGACCCGCATGCGGAAGAGAAATTCAAAGAGCTCGGAGAAGCCTACGACGTGCTCATGGATCCGGATAAACGCGCCACTTATGATCGGTTCGGCCATGCGGCATTCGGGCAAGGGGCGGCGGGCCGCGGCGGATTTCATGATCCGTTCGATATTTTCCGGGAAGTGTTCGGCAGCGCAGGCGGTGTCGGTGGAATTTTCGAAACGTTTTTCGGCGGCGGCGTGCCGACCGATCAGGAAGGACGGCAGCGCGGCTCCGATCTGCGTTACGACATGCAGATCACGCTCGAAGAAGCCGCCTTCGGCGTGGAAAAGGAAATCGAGATTCGGAAATTCGACAGTTGCGAGAAATGCCACGGTTCCGGCGCCGAACCGGGTTCGCGCGTAATCAATTGTCCGACGTGCGGTGGCCGTGGTCAGGTCATCAGTGCGCGCGGTTTTTTCCAGGTCTCGCAATCGTGTTCGCGATGTCACGGCACCGGTCAGATTATCGAGAAACCGTGTCGAGCTTGTGCCGGCGAAGGCCGCCTCGAGCAACTAAGTCGCATCCAGTTAAAAATCCCCGCCGGCATCGGCGATGGATCGCGTTTGCGCTCCTCCGGCAACGGGGAAGCGGGGATTCGCGGTGGCCCACACGGCGATCTTTACGTCGTGATGCACGTGAAGGAGCACGAAATTTTTCAGCGCGAAGACGACAATCTTTACTGCGAAGTGCCGATCCCGTTCGCCGTCGCTGCGCTGGGTGGCGAAACTGCGGTGCCGACTCTCGATGGTAAAGCGAATATCAAAGTGCCGGCCGGCACGCAGAGCGGTCAGATTTTTAAATTACGCAACAGAGGCATCGTGGATGTCAACGGGCGAGGCCGCGGCGATTTGCTCGCACGCCTCTTGGTTGAAGTGCCGACACATTTGAATGGCGAGCAGCGTCTAAAGCTTGAGGAATTTGCCGCGCTCTGCGGCGAGGAAAACACGCCCTTGCACAAGAGCTTCTTCGATCGCGCGAAACATTTCTTTCGCTGACCCTTCGCGGCGTTTCGCTAGCTTATTGCCGACTCCCCTGTTAACGGGATTTGACTCTTAACATGCAGAGCAAGCCCCGTATCCGAACTGTTAATATGAAAGACGAAACAAAAATTGACCGCAAGCGCATGGTCGCATTACTCAACGAAGATCTCGCGCGCGAATACCAGGCTATCATCGCCTACGTCATTTACAGCCAGACCTTGAAAGGCGCGAAATACAATCATATCGCGCAGGAATTGGAGAAGCACGCCGGCGAAGAGTTGCAGCACGCCATCATGATCGCCAAGCAGATCGACTATTTTAACGGCGAGCCGGTGAATAAGCCGAAAGAAGTAAAAGTTTCCGACAAGCCGAAGGAGATGCTCCAGTTCGATCTCGAGAACGAACGCCAGACGCTCATGAATTATCGGCAGCGCATTCGTCAGGCTGACGCCATGGGCGAGTTCGCGCTCGGAGAAGTGTTGCGGGAAATCATCGCGCAGGAGCAGGAACATTTGCAGGACCTGGCCGACGCTCTCGGCATCGATACACCAAAGATCGAAGGCTGATTCCCGCCGCGAAATCAGACGGAGGAAGAGGAAGAGGTACTGAGTAGCAAACGGAGAATCTTCCTCTTCCTTTGCGTTCTGATTCATTCTTTTCCTCATGCACCGATTCTACATTCCGCCTAACGAGTGGAATCCCGACGCGCCCGCACTACGCGGCGCGGAAGCGCATCATGCGCGAGATGTGCTGCGCCTGAAAGCCGGCGACAAAGCCGTTCTCTTCAATGGTCTTGGCCGCGAACTGACCGCCGAGATTACTGCGGTCGATGGTGCCGAGATCCATCTGCGAAAATTGCATGAAGCGATTACGCCACCGCTGCCCTGTCGCATCACGCTCGCGCAGGCAATTCCGAAAGGAAAAAATATGGATCTCATCGTGCAAAAGGCCGTCGAGATCGGCGCGGCCGAAATCGCGCCGCTCATTTCCGATCGGACCATTGTCCATCTCGACGAGGAGACGGCTGCGCAGAAGCAAAGCAAATGGCAGAACATTGCGATCGAAGCGGCAAAGCAATGCGGTCAGAATTGGCTGCCCCATGTCCATGTCCCGCGAAAGCTCGCGCAATTTTTTTCCGGCGCAGAGTCGCGGCCGTCTTTGCCGTCAACGGCGTTCGATCTGCAATTGATTGGTTCGCTGCAAACTGACGCGCAACACTTGAAGAAAATTCTTCAGGAGCATGTTCAGCATCACGGTGCTTTACCAAGAAATGTCTTGATGCTCGTCGGCCCCGAGGGCGATTTCACTCCGGCCGAGCTCGCTCTTGCACGCACGCACGGGTGTCGGCCTATCACGCTTGGCCCGATCATTCTTCGAGTCGAAACCGCCGCGATCTACTGCCTGAGTATTCTTTCCTACGAACTTCTCGTTCGCGACGCTGGTCTCCGCAGCTAGTCAGCGCGGCGCATCGCCGAAGGCGCGAAGAGGCTCTGACCACTTATCTTTGCTGGGCGATCAATTTCGATTTCGAAAATCGATAGCGCACGCCTGTTGCAAGACATCCCAGGCCGTATTTCAAACTTCGCCAAAAATTAATCGACGACGCTTCTGGAAAATATTTCGTCGGACAGGTGACTTCCGCGATCGGATAACCGAGCGCGAAGATTTGCGCCAGAATTTGATTGTCGAAAAGAAAGTCATCCGAGTTTTTCTCCAGTGGCAACCGTTCGAGTAACTCGCGCGAAAATGCGCGATAACCGGTGTGAAACTCGGAGAGCTTCGCTCCCATGAGCAGATTTTGCAGAAAAGTCAGAACGCGATTGGAGACATATTTCCAGATCGGCATTCCGCCCTTCAAAGCGCCCCCGCCCAAAATACGCGAGCCGAGCACGCAGTGATACAATCCGCTCGCGATCAATGCCGCCATCGTCGGAATCAGTTTCGGCGTGTACTGATAATCGGGATGAACCATGATAATGATGTCAGCGTTCTTCTCCAAAGCGAGCCGGTAACATTTTTTCTGGTTCGCACCGTAACCGCGGTTACGCGGCTGCACGTGCACGCTTATGCCGGGTAAGGTGCGCGCGACCGCGATCGTGTCGTCGTTACTCGCATCGTCCACCAGAACGATCTCATCGACGATCTCCTGTTCCATCACTTCCTCATGCGTCTGACGCAAAGTTTTCGCCGCATTATAAGCAGGCATGACGACCACGACCTTTTTGCCACGAAACATTGGGATGATGGTGTAGCGCCAGACGTGCCGCCCGCAAATCCAAAATAATTGCGGCCGACACCGCCGCCTCTACACTTTGGAGTGGCCGAGCCGACACTGACGATTAACGAAATATACTTTTCCATCCAGGGCGAAAGCAGCTGGGCGGGTTGGCCGTGCGTTTTCGTCAGGCTTACTTTTTGCGATCTGCGCTGCTCCTACTGCGACACGGAGTACGCGTTTTACGAGGGCAAGAAACAAACGCTACTGGAAATAACCGACGCCGTTGCGGCCTACCATTGTCCTCTGGTCGAGATTACCGGTGGCGAGCCGCTTTTGCAAAAAAACGTGCTGCCATTGATGGCGTCACTCGCCGATGCAGGTCACACGGTCTTGCTCGAAACGAGTGGTGCGCACGACATCTCGGAGTCGACCCGCGCGTCCATCGCATCATGGATTTGAAAACGCCGGGCAGCGGCGAAGTAGAGCGCAATCTGCTTTCCAATATCGAACACCTCACATACCGCGATGAAGTAAAGTTCGTTATCGGCTCGCGTGAAGATTACGAATGGTCGCGCGAAAAAGTCTTGGCTTACAAATTACCAGAGCGTTGCCGCACCGTTTTGTTTTCGCCTATCTTTGGCCGGATCGATCCGCGCGAAATCGTGGAATGGATCCTGGCCGATAATTTGCGCGTTCGTTTCCAACTCCAGATGCACAAATTCATTTGGACGCCGACCCAGCGCGGGGTGTGACGGTTGCATCAAAATCTCCCTCTTCCATCTTACCAATTCTCCCCCAACGAGAGAGATTATGAGGAAAAGAGGAAGAATTGGAATGGCGCAAATTGGTGCTTCGCCACATGAGCGCGACCCCCATCTGTGACCAGACCAGCCAGGCAAGTCCGGCAGCGATCGCACCGACCACATCCGTAACGTAATGAGCGCCGAGATAAATTCGCGTCAGCGATATGAGTAGGACCACTACGCATGCAATCAGAAGCGTAAGCGCGCGCCAACGGAGCTCGTTGAGGCTGGCCCCGACGAAGATAGCAAGCAGGCCATAAAACAGAATCGATCCCATCGCATGCCAACTCGGGAAAGCGTCGCTTGGCAGCGCGGCTAACGGATTTTCTGGAAGCGGCAGCGACCAATGAAAAATTTTCAATAGGACACAGAGCACGGCTCCTCCGCCCACGGCAAGAACGAGCAGAAGCAAGCGATGCCACGAACATCGCCACAACAGAAACAGACCGGTCGCAATCGAAGCGACGGCGAGAACGGTTGCCGACCCGAAATGACTGACGGTCGCCGCGAAATGAATGAGCGGCCGCGTGGAATGTTCCTGGAACCAAAAAAAGATTTTGTGATCCACAGCGACGAGGTGGTGGTGTCCCTCCGCGTTCGAAGCGATCGCGCCGAACGACCACGAAACAAGGATGATCCCGAGCAGGCCAACGGTCGCGTGCAATGCGAGGTAGCCCGCCGGCGTTAGCTGTTTGCAGAGAACATCGACTCGCTGCGTCACACGCGCGCGCAGAACGGCCACGCGCGGTCGTAGCAAAAATGTGCGCCAGCGTTTTCGTAATTCCATCTCATTGCGAGCGATCCATCTCCAAATCCAACCGAGCGCGAGAAGAAAAATAACGAACGCGCCCAATACCGCGCCAGCGCGCCCGGCCCATCGATGAAGCAGTTCCCAGCTCTGGCCAAAGAAATAACCGAGCACGACAAAGACCGCGGCCCAAAGAGCGCAGCCAAGCGTGTTGTAGAACGCGAAACGCAAATAGGGCACGCGGCTCGCCCCCGCCATGAAAGGCATCAATGCGCGCAGCAGATGAAGAAAATGACTAAAGAAGACGCTCTTCCCGCCATGGCGAACAAAATAAGCTTCCACGCGCGCGAGGTGACTTTCACGTACGCCAAACCAATGGCCGTAATATTGCAACCAGCCTCGCCCTAACCGCCGCCCCAATTCATACCCAATAGTGTCGCCAACGACCGCCGCACCGGCGATGATAGCAATCAAGACCTTGAGATCGAAAACTCCCTCGCGTGCAAGGAATCCGCTCGCCACGACGAGCGTTTCGCCCGGCATGAAAAGGCCGAGCAACGGCTGGCATTCCAGCATCACGACGAGGAAGACGATCAGGTAAGCCCAGGGTCCGAGCTGGCGCGCAATGTCGGCAACGTAATCTACCATGATGGGTCAATATCCGGCGGCACCTGAACCAGCGAAGGAGCTGATCCACAGATTGTGCAGATTGACACAGATTTTGCCGAAGTAGTTCGTTTGTCGCTCTGTTGCAGAATCCAATCTGTGAAAATCTGCGTAATCTGTGGACGATTGTCTCAGTGTTTCGGCGCGCGCACGGTGCCGGTTTCGATCGCGCGTTTGCGTTCTTCCAACATGCGATTGGCGATCTCTTCGACCATTTGCTCGAGCAGCATGCGCAAGTGTGTGTTGGGCCGGTAATCAGAGGGCGCGATGTGTCTGACGCGATCGGCGTGGGTCGAAAGTTGATAACATTTCTTAAAGCCAACACGCTCGGGATCGTCGGGATTGTAAACGGCAATCGCTTCTCCGCCGTTTTTCCGCATCACCGTGAAGCACGGCACATCGGTCGGACCGTCGCCGAGATAAATCATGTTCGGGAACGGAATCGGGCGAATGTCCGCGTCCATGTGATCGTTCACATCCTGCGACATATCGAGCATGCCTTTGTTGATGCGAAAAAGGTATTGCGTCTTCTGCGTGTGGCTGATGACGCGCTTCGGGAACGTGATGCGCCCCTGTTCGTCCTCGGCAAACTCGCAACCAAAAATCGCACGGACATAAGGCGCAAGACGGCTTCCTTCGATCAAGATCTTCATGCCGGAGGAAAGGATGTAATGCTCGACTTTGATCCCATGCGTGACCTGTTCGGCCGTGAGGAGACCGTCACGAAATTGTTCGAACATTTCGGGCAGCCCTTTGTAGAAATTCAACTTTGCGCCTAACGACTTGAGCTCCGCATTGGTCGGGCGATCCATCCCGAGCGTGTCGAGCAGCACCTTCATGTAAGCGAGTTCGTTGTCGTAGCCGCCTTCGCGCACCAGCTCGGTGCAGCGTTTCCAGAAGTTTTTGTTATCGATGCCGAACGCGGGGAAGACGACTTCGTCCTGCATGTAGCTGGGACTCAGCGTCTGGTCGTAATCGTAAACGATGGCGATGGTATTTTGGGGCGTCGACACGAAAGGAATCTGACGGCTAGCGATTCAGCGATTGGGCAGCGCGGTTTTTCACGTGTGAAAAAAAATCCTCAAAGAGCGAATCGTAAATACGGCCGCGTTCCGGGTGATACTGCACCGCGAGCGCATAGGGATAATCGCGCAATCGAAACTGCTCGATGATGTCGTCGGTCGCGCACCACGCTTCTACTTCGCAACGCTCCGCGAGTCGATCGACGGCCTGATGATGCGAGCTGTTTACTTTTTCAAAACGATGGACTGCGTGGCGATCGTTCCGCAACGGTTGGATGTCGTGATCCTTTTGCTCGGGTAAATTGTGCCCGCGAATATCGAGCTTGAGCGTGCCGCCAAGCGCGACATTGAGAACCTGTAGTCCTTTGCAAATGGCAAAGATCGGCAGGCCGAGATCAAGGGCTTTGCTCACGGCGGCGAATTCCCACTTATCACGAAACGGGTCGGCGTCTTTTTCAAGCACAGAGGGATCGGGCACCGGCTGACGAAGAAATTCCTCGGCGATGTCGGCACCGCCGGTGAGGAGTAAACCATCTGCGTCGTCGAGCGCGACCGCTCCGTTGCGTGCATTCGCGATCTCCATTTCCGGATGCGTGGCGAAAAATGGATTAAACCATTTCTCGTCTTTTGTTTGGAGCCAGGTCGCTAGTTTTGGCATCGCGGAAAGTCCGCGTGGTTAGGCGCGATGTAAAGCTGGGAGGATAGGCTTCCAGCCTGTCTCGGACGATGGGCATCCTGCCCGTCGAAACGAGAAAGAAGGAAACAGGCTGGAAGCCTGTTGGCCGAGACAGGCAAGATGCCTGTCCTCCATCTACAGCCCGAGAATTTCGCGCACGTATTTCACCGGCGGACTGCCGTATGCAATAACGCTGTCGTTATACTTCTTCAGGTCGAACGAATCGCCGGCCTTTGCCTTCGCGCTCTCGCGCAAATCGAGATGTTCGGTCACGCCGACGAAATAAGTCGATAGCTGCGTCGAAGTCAGCCGCGCGCGCTTCCATTTGCCCACCGCTTCGCCTTCCTCCTGGAAACCTTCCTTTTCCATCAGCTCGAGCGCTTCTTTTTCCGACATGTTCGCCATGTGAATTCTCTGATCGATAATGGCGTTGCAATCGACGCGCAGTCGCATTTTCAACTGCTCCATCTTCACTTCCGGTCCGCCGTAGCCCTGTTCCGCCATCATTTGTTCGGCATAGACCGCCCAGCCTTCGATGAAACTTCCGCTCTGAAAAATCGCGCGCACGAGCGTCGGAGCATGGAATTGGTTGGAATGCGCGCCTTGCAGATAGTGACCGGGCATTGCTTCATGCACCGTCAGATCGCGCATCATGTAGTTGTTGTATTCGCGATAAAACGACTCGCGACGTTCTTTTGACCAGTCGTTAGGGGGAGGGGAAATGGCGAAGAGCGTCTTGGCGTTTTCCTCCAGCGGTCCGGGCCAGTCGCAATAGGCGATGGCCGGCCCGCGTTTGAATTCCGGCATCACGATGACATCGATCGGCGTCGCCGGCACTGTGACAAGGTCGTGCTCCTTTACGAAATTCGTCGTCTCCGTGAGAACTTTCTGTGCGTAACCGACGACGGTGATGTCGTTAGGATGTTCCTCCGCCAGTTTGTTGAGGACCGCCTTGGTTACTTTCCGTTTGTCGTTTCGCGATTTTTCATCCGCATCCGGAAAATATTTTTTGTAGAGCGGCAGTGCCGTTTCATAAATCGCGGTCTGTGTCGCCTTCAGATCGGCGCGCGCGCGCTTCATGATTTCCTCGGTCGATAAATCGGAGGCGAGCGCGAAGTGCAGCTTCTTGCGAAACTTCTCCGCGCCAATGCGGAAGTTGCCATTCGAGCGCGGCAGCAAATCTTCCTGCAGCCATTTCTTGTAATCTTCCAGCGCCTTCGCTGTTTTTTCCTGGACTCGGCGCCAGCTCTTTTCCGAGTTGCGGCGCCTGATTGAGCAAAGGACTGAGCCCTTCCCGCACGAGGGAAATCGCACCCTGTAATTGCTCGATCGCGGTTTCCGTGTGAACGCGCGGCGGATGCTTCAAATTTTTTTCCGCCTGCGCGATGACGGTGGGAATCGCCTCCAACCGTTTTTTCAAATTCGGAATGCGCTTTTCCGCCGGAGCAAAATCGCGCGCTACCAGCAGATAGATGCTGTCGGCAAGACTCTGATTGTAAACAAGCGGATTCCATTCCCATTCTTTCAACTCTTCCAGTTGAAAGATCTGGTAATCGACATTGTCCCGCAGAATCTGGAAGTCGATCCGGTTCGCCTCGCCGAGCTGACTTTCGTCACCTAACGAGTTGAGCTTTTCGCGAAATTCTTTTTGTCGCTTCAGTTCTTTGTTGAACGCGTCCGCGGAATAATCGGTCAGCCGATCATCAAAGCGATGATCCCCGAGTTGTGTCGCCTGCTCCGGGTTTACCTCGAGATACTTGTCGATGTAATTGGAGGCGAGGGATTGAAATTCGTCGTCGGGTGACGCGTTCGCGCTCAATGCCGGCAAAGTCAAAACGATGAGAGCGCAGACGACGAGTTTGTAGCGGCGGTCTCTGACCGTCGCATATCTTTCTGTTCGCGGATTCGAGCGACGGTCAGAGACCGCCGCTACAGACAATTGAAGAATATTTTTCATGCGGCTTGAAGTTGAGGTTCTTGTTCCTTTTCGCGCGCCATTGTTTGTTGTTTTTTGCCTAACCACAAACTGAGTGCGCACCATACCGCCGCCAGCGGCGCGGCGACAAACGAAATTCCAGTCAGTCCGAGACCAAGCCACGTGAGCAGCGGGTACGACCACGCGCCGATTTGATCCCCCGAGCGATAAACAAATGTATCGATAAAGCTCTTCGCTTTGTATTTATCTTCACGCCGCAAAACGGTGAAGAGAACTTCGCGGGCAGGCCGCGTGACGGCAAAATTGCCCGCGCGCCGCAGAATTTGAAAGGATGCGAGCAACGCCAGCCCCGGTGCGAAACCCATGGCGAGGAATCCGATCACGCTAATGACCGGCAGAAAAGCGAGCGTGACGCCGACGCCTAGCCATTTCAGCAGGCGACCGGTGAGGAAGATCTGCACAATGATTGTGAGCGCGTTGACCGAGAGATCGACCTGCGCGAAAAACGCCGTGCGTGCGGCGCGATCGTGAAATTGTTGCCCCGTGATATCGGCCTGTTGGAAGTAAACGAGCGTCGAAGTGATGGAATGGAACAACATGAAGGCGCAAATGCCTAACAAGTAAGGCGAACGCAAGGCGTGCGTGATGCCCGACCAGAGATTGCCGCCAATGGGTTGCTCGGCCGTTTTGTTTTCAACGGACGTCGTCGTCGTCGCATGTTCCACTTTGAAGCCCGCCGGAAAAAAGCGCACGCACCGCGCGGCCAATTCAAGCATGAGAGCGGTAATGAAAAGCAGGTTGAGCGAGCCAATTTGCCTAACGAGCGAGGCGGTGATAACGCCACCAACTATTCCACCAAGTGTTCCACCGACGCTGATGAAACCGAAGAGGCGTTTGCCCTGGTCGCTGTTGAAAACGTCGGTCATGAATGCCCAAAAAACTGTGACGACGAAGAGATTGAAGACACTGACCCAGACAAAGAAAGCGCGCCCGATCCAGACCTGCTGCCCGGCCGATCCTGTTTTCATCAGGAGATAAAACAGAACGAGGTTAACGATGAAGAAGCGATAGGCGATCGGGATGAAACGCCGCCGCGACATGCGCGCGACGATGGCGGAGAAAAGCGTGTTAGCGATCAACATGGCGACGAGCGTGCCTGTGTACATCCACGGCAACTTTTCCACGCCGCCGGCCGCACCGATGTCGTCTCGAATCGGCCGGACGACATAGTAGCTGGCGAGAACGAGGAAGTTGAATACGAAGGCGAGCCCAAGCGCTCGTAACTCGTTAGGCCGAACGTCGACGATTTTTTGGCGGAGTTGCGCGAGAGAGAAATTCATTACGAACTTTCTCCCTCAAGCGTTGCGCAGAAATCCGGGGAGCGCACGCGACTCGCGTGCCGGCGACGGCGACTCGCCGTCGCGAACTTTGCTTGCAGGAAGAAGGCCGCTCGGCGAGTCGCCGCGCGGGGCACGCGAGTCGCGTGCGCTCCCCGGAGAAGATCGCTCAGCGAACTGCATCATCTTGCCTAACGAATCACTGTTGTTTGTGCCACTCGGCGAGAACTTCGGTTTCGCGCTCGGGCGTAAGACCGGCTTTTAGTTTCGCCTGTCGCTCGGCCGACTGCGATTTGAACCATTTCAACGTATCGCGCGCAGTCTCTGCGAGCGGACGAAACGTCAGACCTTTCGCAAGAGCCTTCTTGATGCTGATGCGACCCATGCCCGCTGCTTCACCGCGCGGCGGAACCCACACCGGCATGTCGGACCACGGTTCGACTTTTTCTTTCTCGAGAAAGTCCGTGTTCACCCAGGTAAATGTCGCGCTTGAATTAAGCGCTGACTTAATGCCATTCAACATCTCGCCAACGCCGAGCTGGGATGCCGGACCAGTGGCGTTATAGATTC
Organism: uncultured Verrucomicrobiae bacterium; assembly: GCA_963758535.1. GTDB lineage: Bacteria > Verrucomicrobiota > Verrucomicrobiia > Chthoniobacterales > UBA10450 > JBBQFI01. The sequence continues at coordinate 230,106 of CAVWVT010000011.1, forward strand.
CGGTTTCGCCTTGTTCCGCCATGCGAATTGTCCATTCCGCCAAATCGCGCGCATCGATGAATTGCACTGGATCACTGGGATCGCCGGGCGCGAGCACTTCGCCTCCGCGATCGATTCGCACCGGCCAGTAAGTGAAGCGGTCCGTTTCATCACCGGGCCCGACGATCAGGCCGGGACGAATGATGAGCGTTTTCCCCGGAAACCATTTTTCCGCTTCTTTTTCCGAAAGCGCCTTGAGCGGGCCGTAAAGCGCAAACTTCGACGCGATCAAAGTTTCACGCGTTTCTTTCATCGCGTCCTTACCCTCATATTTCGCGAGCGGCGCAGTCTCGTCGATGTTCGGTTTGCTGGCATCGGCGTAAACCGAAATGGTGGAGATGAAGATGTAGCGATCGACATTTCCCTGAAGAATTTTCGCAACGTCACGCACCCAAACCGGAATCGATGTGGGATTATCAATTACGACATCCCACTTCCTCCCTTTAAGCGCATCGAGTTTGCCATTGCGATCGCCGATCAGTTGCTCGACGCCTTCAGGCAATTCGCCGGGATGTGTCTTACCGCGATTGAAAACGGTGACCTTATGTCCGCGCGCCAGAGCATAACGAACTTGAAACGGTCCCGTGAAACCGGTGCCGCCGAGAATCAGGATTCGCAGAGGCTTTGCCGCCTTTTGTATCTCCTTGCCGGCCGAAGAAGATTCCTGGGCGAGATTGTTCGTTACGGGAACGAGCAAGCCGGAAACAATTCCGACAAGCGCGAAACGATACGTAAGTGCGCGATGAAGAAATGACATATGCGAGAGTTACCCGGGATACGCAGAAGAGCGCAATCTTTTGCGCTCTTACGCTACTAGTTGATCGAAGACCGAAGTGAAATTGAGCTTAATGCATCAACGAAGCGAGACCATTTCCTTCTTTATTGAACGGCGTCTTGGTTGTTTGCGCGGTGGAAGTGGTCGTCATGGCGGGCTGCGATGCGCAGCCAATCAAAGCGAGACTGAAGGAAACGAGAACGACGAATTTGAGTGCGGTTGATTTCATGCGCGTCTGCTTAGCAACGGTCGTACCACTCGATTTTCCCTCGTGAGCATTCATTCGCGTTTCAAATTGTTTTGCGAAAGCGGGACGAACTCGTTTCGTTTTTGGAACGCGCGCTTCGTCCTTTTTTGAGGGATAGCTTGATTGGAAGGAGAAAAAAATTAGCGACATGGATATGAGAGTCTGGGGAGCGCACGCGCCTCGCGTGCTGTCTTCGGCGCCCCCGCCGAAGATCTTAAGCGACGCGACGACCAGAGGTTCCGGCGAGGCGCCGGAACCAGCACGCGAGGGCGCGTGCGCTCCCCAGACAATTACAAACCGACGCGGCGCGAGGCGAATCCGGCGGTGACGTGCGCGATTCCAGCGACCGGCAACATAAATCATCTCAAAGATAATCTTCTCGGCGGAGTGGGGCGCCTGCCCGATGCGAAGATGTGTCAACGCATGGTCGAGCTTGTTTCAGGCTTCTAGCGCGAAACGCTCGCCTAACGAATTAAGCAAAGCTGGAGATCAGGCTTCGGGTTGAATGGCGAAGCCGATTGCGGGCTCGGCTTCCCCGGTAACCGCTGTTTGATCCTGCAAATAGGTCCGGCCTTTGTAAAACGGCGTAACAATCATGAACAACACGGCCGTTCCGAGCATTACCCAGACGAAGAACATGAAGTAGCTGCTCCCTTGCAGCTTCACCGTGCCGTCAGGATTCTGGATAACGAAATTCACGACTGCTGTAAATTGGTTGCCTAACGAGACGGCGAGCAGATACGTACACATGACGAGTGACTTTAGTTTCACCGGCCCCTGCGTGTAGGAAAACTCGAGGTGCGTCGGGGAAACCAGTGTTTCGCCCGCGGTCAGAATTACAAACGCCCAGACCTGCCAGATGATGTTCGGTCGCGCGCCGGCATCGATGCGCGTTTGAATGATTGCGACTAGAAAAAATGCGCCGGCGGTAACAAAGAGCCCGGCGCCGATTTTCCGCAGCGGCGTCAAAGGCACGACTTTCTCCACCATGGGATAGAGCCAGTAGGAAAAGAGGGGAAGCATGATCAGAATGAAAATCGGATTGACCGTCTGGATTTGCGAGGAGAGCCATTCGATTCCAAAAAGATGGCGGTCCATCGACTCCGCTTGAACGATCCAAGAGGAGAAATTCTGCTGCCACAGCGCCCAGAAGATCATCACGAACGGGACAGGCATCAGAACATTCAAGAGAATTTTGCCGGTCTCCTTGTTGAAAATTTCGCGGGCGTAGGTTCGTAAACCAACGGGCGGGATATGGACGAACTTCTTGCGCCCGAGCCAAAAGATAACCGTGGCGATCGCCATGAAGACTCCGGGCAGACCAAACGCGATGTCGGGACTGTGCAGGCGCGGGTTTTCAAGGAAACTGACAACGGATGGCGAGAATTTCGTCGCGATGAAACCATTGGGATCGGCTTGGTAGGGCTCAAGCAGCCACGGGATTAGCAACGTCGAAAAAGCGGAGCCGGCGTTGATGGAAAAATAAAACCAATTAAAGACGCGCGTGAGCAGATGCTTGTTCGAATCGCCAAATTGATCGCCGACGTTGGTCGACACACACGGTTTTATTCCGCCGGCGCCAATGGCAATTAATAAGAGACCGACCGCGAGCAGGTACCGGGGCTCGACCATATGCGCGACCGGCGAACCCATGAGCGCGAGCACGGCGTGACCGGCGCAATACACAATCGAGATCCAGAAGACGACCCAGAATTTTCCGAAGACTGCATCGGCGAGAATCGCTCCGAAGATTGGCAGGAAATACAGCGCCGAGACAAAGGTGTGATACCACGCCTCCGCATTCGCCGGCTGCATCGTGTTCAAATGACCACTCTTATCGAGCAGATACTTGGTCATGAAAATCGTGAGGATGGAATTCATCCCGTAATAGGAGAAGCGCTCGGCCGCTTCATTGCCGACGATGTAGGGCACACCCGGCGGCATCGTCGTGATCTTCGGAGGCGAAGTGAGATACTTCTGTTTGGCCATACGGATGCTCTTTTCGCCTAACGAGGAGTGCTGGTCGGGAAAAATTCTGCCGGAGTGGGAGAAACGTTCGCGGCTGGCGGCGGAGGAGGCGGTGGCGGTGGGTGGCCCGGACCCTCAAGCGGTTTCTCTGGTGGCAGTTCGTCCACGTGATGTTTTTCGCAGGAAAAGAGAAACGCGACGCTAAGAATAATCAGAGCCGCGCTGCATTTGCGGAGACCAGACCTCATTTGCCCGAGCACAGTAGTTTCGAGGACGCAACGGGCGCAAGTCCTAAAGAGGACATTGATCTCGCTCCTGAGTTCTCCAGGATTTCCACTTCACGATCATGGGAGGAACGGCGCGTGGTGGACGCACGTGAAGAATGCGGATTTATTCTCGCTGAAATTACTGCCCGGATTCCCGGGTCGCCAATAGCGCGTTCCCGCCAGAGTTAGCTTTTACGAGCGCAACATCGGAGGCGTTGATGGAACCGTTCGCATTAACATCTGTGCGGAAGTTGGCGGCATCGACTACCTGACCGGAGTTCATTTTTGTCTGGCTAACATCGGAGGCGTTTACCGTGCCATCGCCAGTTGTGTCACCGACGAGCACACTCATTTGCACAGGCAAGTCGCCGCCCTTGTTCACGCTGAACAACTTTATCGTGATCGTTTGGCCGTTGCTTACGCCAGTGAGATTGACGGTGACATCAGTCGTCCCGTTTCCACTGCTCCCGCTAACTGTTCCCGTACCCGCGGTGACCGCCGCGCTGTCGAACGTGACCGCGCTGGCGAAGCTAAGGACAACCTGATAATTATTGGTCGCTCCGCCGCTGCGGCATTCGATGCCTGGGCTGCCCATCAACGGCAGATTGATGTCGAAGGGTACGCCGTTGTGCAGTTTTCTGGAGACGACCTGCGTGGGTGTGGGGGCTGGCGAGATAAAGCGATTTCGCACTGATTCCGTAATGCTCTCTGAGGCGCTTAAGAAGCTACCGCGATAATAGCCGCGGGCGCGGATGTAGAAGTTCTGTGAGATCGGGAGGCTTAAGCCGGTCAAGGTCCAGTTGCTGCCGGATGCCGTGCCGTTACCCAGGGGCGTGTAGTTCACATTGTCGGTCGAATACTCAAAGGTAGCGCGCCCAAGTTGCGGGCTGGAGCCAGCGCGTGCCCAGGTAACGGTGGTTTGCGTCACAGAAAGATTTTGCAGCGCGGCAGTGTCGTTGCTCAAACGAGCGAAGAAGTTGCGGTTCTGACCGCCGATGCTGTTTGCTCCGCTGAAACCACCGCCGGCTAAAATCTTGCCGTCCGCCTGGACCGCGACTGCATAGACAAAAAAGTTCGCATTCGGGTCGCACGAATCGGCCAGGCCAGTCACGGGGTCGAGACGGGCTATGCGGTTACGGGTCTGTCCGCCGATCGTATCTCCACCATAACCCACGACGATCTTCCCATCCGCCTGCACCGCCATGGAATAGACGCCCTGAAGGCCGACGGACGCGTTTGGGTCCCACGAATCGGCCAATCCGGTCACGGCATCGAGCCGGGCAATGTTGTTGCGCGTCTGTCCGCCGATGGTGCCGAACCTGCCACACGCCAGAATCTTTCCGTCCGCCTGCACCACGACTGCATAGACTCCCGGCTCGGGCAATGGCCCGTTCCCGTTCGGGTCGAATGAATCCGCCAGTCCCGTCGTGGGATCGAGCCGGGCCATGTAGTTGCGCGGTTGTCCGCCGATGTTTGTGAACTGGCCGCCCGCCACAATCTTCCCGTCCGTTTGCACTGCCATGGAATAGACCCGCGCGTTCGCGTTCGGGTTGAACGAATCGGCCAACCCGGTCACGGCATCGAGCCGGGCGATGCGGTTGCGCGCGCTGTCCGCCGATGTTTGTGAAAATGCCGCCTGCTAAAATCTTGCCGTCCGGCTGCACCGCGATGGAATCGACCTCATTGTTGGCGTTCGGGTCGAACGTCAGGTCAGCCAGGCCGGTCACGGCGTCGAGCCGGGCGATGCGGTTGCGCGTCTGTCCGCCGATGTTTGTGAAAACGCCGCACACCAGGATCTTCCCGTCCGGCTGCACCGCGATGGCATAGACATTATTGTTCGCGTTCGGGTTGAAAGCCGTATCGAGCGTGCCATCCGCGTTCAGTCGCGCAATGTTGTTACGCGTCACGCCTAGGACGCTGCTGAAGGCGCCGGCGATGATCACCTTGCCGTCCGGCTGGACGGCAATGGTGTTAGCCTGACTGCCGACGATGCCGAGATCGAGCGTCCGATCGAGCGTGCCGTCGGTTTCCAGCCGGGCGATGCGGTTGCGCGTCACCGTCGGTCCCCCGTTCGGCGAGAACGCGGTGAAACTGCCGCCCGCCAAAATCTTGCCGTCCGCCTGCACCGCGATTGAATATGACAGAAAGAGTGTTCGCGTTCGGATCGAACGAATCTGCCAATCCCGTTGTGGCATCCAGCCGGGCAATTTTGTTGCGTAGCTGTCCGCCGATGCTGTTCGCTCCAGAGAAATTGCCGCCCGCTAAAATCTTCCCGTCCGCCTGCACGACAATTGTGTTGATCGTGCCGTTCGCGTTCGGGTTGAACGAATCTGCCAGGCCGGTCACAGCATCGAGCCGGGCGATGCGGTTGCGCGTCTGCCCGCCAATGCTGTTTGCTCCTGAGAACTCGCCGCCCACCAGAATCTTGCCGTCCGCCTGCACCGCGATTGAGCGGACAGTATTGTTCGCGTTCGGGTCGAACGAATCTGCCAGACCGGTCGTGGCATCGAGCCGGGCGATGCCGACGCGCGTCTGTCCGCCGATGCTGGTGAAAATGCCGCCCACCAAAATCCTGCCGTCCGCCTGCACCGCGATTGCATAGATAGAATCGTCCGCGTTCGGGTTGAACGAATCTGCCAGGCCGGTCACCGCGATCGAGCCGGGCGATGTGGTTGCGCGTCTGTCCGCCGATGCTGGTGAACCCGCCGCCCGCCAGGATCTTGCCGTCCCCCTGGACCGCGATTGATTCCACGGCAAAGTCTGCGTTCGGGTCGAACGAATCGGCCTGGCCGGTCACCGGATCGAGCCGGGCGATGCGATTGCGCGTCTGTCCGCCGATGGTGGAGAAAAAGCCGCCCACGAGAATTTTGCCGTCCGCCTGCACGGCGATTGATTCGACCCGGTCGTCGGCGTTCGGGTCGAAAGCCATGTCGAGCGTGCCGTCTGCGTTTAGCCGCGCGATGTGGTTGCGCTGCTCACCCAGGACGGCGGTAAAGAAACCGCCGATGAGAATCTTGCCGTCCGGTTGGACGACGACGACTTGAACGGTGTTGCTGGCGTTCGGATCGAAACCGTCGAGCGCGGATTGCCCGCGCACCGCCGTCGCGCCGCTCGCCAGCAGCACGGCAACGGAAAACAGTAAGAGCGCAGCTTTCCTGGCTTTGGATGTTGCTCTCATTAATAGAGTGAGCGCGGCGATGTGAGTAGCCTTTGTTTGTGAGGTGTGCGTTTTCATTTTTTCGTAATCGTCCTTCATCGCCCTAAAGCGGAAACGGCCGCGAGATGGGGCCAGATATTTTTCGCGAAATTATTGGCGCCGCTCTCTTAAGGATGAAGCTCCGGCCCGCGCGGCCCGATGTTTGGCACTGTTCAGGCTCAGCCAGTCCCTGTATTCTCCACTCACGTTCGGCGCTCCCGGCTTTCCTGAAACCACATCGCATGACATCGCCGCCTCCTCGAGAGCAAGTCACCCAGATGCTGATCGATTGGCGCAAAAGCGATCCCGAAGCAGCCGCTCGCCTGATGCCGTTCGTTTACGAAGAATTACGCCAGCTCGCGCGCCAATATCTACAGCGAGAACGCCCTGATCACACGTTACAGGCTACGGGTCTCGTGCATGAAGCTTATCTGCGTCTCGTCGATCAACGCACCACCACGTGGCAGAACCGCGCTCACTTCCTCGGCGTTGCTGCGCAGGTGATGCGTCGCGTTCTGGTTGATTACGCGCGGACCCATCGCGCCGAGAAGCGCGGAGGCGGCTGGGACAAACTCGCTTTCGACGAAGCGCTCGCGCCTTCCGCGGAACGAAGCGTCGATTTGGTCGCGCTCGACGATGCGCTGAAAGATCTTCTCGCGTTCGATCCCTGCCAGAGCCAGATCGTCGAATTGCGCTTCTTCGGTGGCCTGACTAACGAAGAAATCGCTGAAGTGCTGGACATTTCTCCGAGGACAGTGAAACGAGAATGGCGCATGGCAAAAGCCTGGCTGCGCCGGCAAATCATGACTGAGGAGGACGATGCGGCCCGATGAGCGCTGGGCACGGGTCAAGGAACTCTTCGAGGCTGCCGTCGACCTCGATCGCAACGGACGCACGGCTCTTCTCGATAAGGAATGTGGCGAGGATGAAGTTCTCCGCGCCGAGGTAGAATCTCTTCTCGAATCGGACGAACGAACCGATGACTTCATCGAGCAGCCAGGCTTCGCAATTCCTCGCGATCTGTTTCCCGACAACGTAGAGGAACCGTTCGTTGGCCGGCAGTTCGGCGCTTACCAGGTTATCCGTGAAATTGGCCGGGGCGGTTTGGGCGCAGTTTATCTGGCGGCGCGAGCGGACGACGAATATCGCAAAGAAGTTGCGATCAAACTCGTTAGGCGAGGACTCGATACCGAGGACATACTTCGCCGGTTTCGCAATGAACGGCAGATTCTGGCGCAGCTCGATCATCCAAACATCGCGCGTCTGATCGACGGCGGCACGACTGATGACGGTCTGCCGTATTTCGTAATGGAGTACGTGAACGGCGTACCGATTAACGCCTACTGCGACGCGAACGCATTACTCACGACTGAGCGGCTGAAACTCTTCCGCAAAGTGTGTGCGGCGATTACCTACGCGCATCAGAACCTGGTCATTCACCGCGACCTGAAACCGTCGAACATCCTCGTCACGCAGGAGGGCGAACCGAAACTGCTCGACTTCGGCATCGCGAAACTTCTCAGCGCCGGGCGACGAATTGTTCACCCAGACGATTCCTGCCTTGCGTGTCATGACGCCGGAATATGCCAGCCCTGAACAGGTCAAAGGCGAAAACATCACGACAACGAGCGACGTCTACTCGTTAGGCGTGTTGCTCTACGAATTGCTCACCGGTCAACGACCTTATCGTCTCAAGACGCGAAGCCCAGAGGAGATTGCGCGCGCCATTACAGAACAGGAACCGGAACGGCCCAGCACCGCCGTCGCCAAAGGCGCCGGAAATTCCAAAACCCAAATCCCAACCCCCAAATTGTTACGCGGCGATCTCGACAACATCTTGCTCATGGCGATGCGCAAGGAGCCGGCGCGCCGGTACACATCGGTTGGACAATTCTCAGAGGACATTCGCCGTCATCTCGAACAATTGCCGGTGATCGCTCGTAAGGACACTCTGCGTTATCGCAGCGAAAAATTTATCCGTCGGCACAAGGTCGGTGTCGCCGCCGCGATCCTCATCGCTCTGAGTCTCGTCGGCGGCATGGTCGCCACTGTTTGGGAAGCCCGTCGCGCCACGCAACAGCGTGATCGGGCGGAACGACGTTTCGCGGATGTGCGCAAACTTTCTAATGCGCTCCTGTTCGACATCGCGCCAAAAATCGAACGGCTCGATGGCTCAATTGAAGCGCGCAAATCGCTGGTCCAGCGCGCGCTGGAATATCTCGATTCTTTGGCAAACGAGTCCGCGGAAAATTTCCCGCTGCAACGTGAGCTGGCCGCGGCCTACGAAAAAGTCGGGGAGCTCCAGGGAGCGCCGCACAAACCAAACCTGAACGATTTTTCCGGAGCGATCGCCAGTTACGAGAAAGCGCGCGATATCCGAAAGCGATTGCTCGAAAAACATCCGGACGATCTGGAAGATCTGGCGCGATTCGCGGCCGATCTGCGCGCCTTGAGTTCCATTCGCTTGTGGACAAGCAACACGAGCGGCTCAATCGAAGACTCTCAAGCTGCGTTGGCCGCTTACGAGAAACTACTCAAAGAACAACCCGGCTCGCGCGAATTACAATTGGCCGCCGCGGAGTCTCAGCTCGGTCTGGCGAACAGCTATTATTTTAACGACCAGCTTACTCAAGTGTACTCGCCCTTGAACAAGGCGCTCGCTGCGTTCGAAACATTGCGACAACAAGATCCCGAGAATCCTGAGATTCTGCGGTTGCTCGGCCGTGGCCACATGAGTTTGAGCATGACGCTTTCCTGGGACGGGAAACAAAAGGAAGGCGAAGACGAAATGGCCAAAGCGTTCGCCATCTACGAGCCGCTCGTCGCAAAATATCCGCAAGACATCGTGATCAGGCAGGGGCTGCTCGATACCTATTTGCAGAGCTCGCAACTGTTCGAGGACTCCGATCCGCCGCGTGCTTTTGAAATGTTGCTAAAGGCGCGCGAGATGACTGAGAAATCAATCGCGGCCGACGCGGCCAACGTGCAGGCGCGCCAAAACCTTGCAAAAATTTATTCAAGACTCGGCGTTATCGCTCTGAGTTTAGGGAAAAAGGACGAGGCGGTTGCTTTTCTGAAGCAATCGTTGCTCGCCTTTTCGGAACTCGAGAAGTTCGATCCCAGCCATCGGACCTACAAACATGATATCGGCAGAGCGTTGATGTTTCTTGGACAGACCAGGCAGCAACAACGCGCGTTTGACGATGCGCTCGCGATCTATGCCAGGGCCATCGCCACCTTTGAAGACATCGCTCACGCTGACGCCGGAAATAATTTGGCCGTTCGGAAATTAGCCACGCTGTATCAATACATAGGCGACGTACACCGACAGGTCGCGGAAACCGTTAGCGGCGAAACGCGCCTGGCACGGGTGCAATCGGCGAAAGAGAATTACAAGCGTGCCCTGGATATACTTATGCGACTTCAGAAAAGGAAGGCTCTCGCCGAATACGATCTGAAATATCTGGAAGATCTGCGGGCCGCGCTCTTGAAGCTCGAGCAAGAGTGACGCGCCCTTTAATGCAACTAGAAGGTTGTGCTGTAGCCGCCCCGCTGTGTCGGGGCGTCGGTATGTTGCGACGGATTTCACGGCGACACAGCGCCGCGGCTACAACTAATTGCGAACCGCGATATTATTACGGCAGGCCCGAGCCGACGTTTAATTTTGCGATGGAAACATCGGTGCCAGTAATCGTGCCATTGGCGTTTATGTCTTCGCGGAAATTGGCACTCGTTACCGCATGTCCAGACTGCAATTTAATTTGGGAAACATCGGTTGAAGTGACGACTCCATTGCCTGATGTATCGCCGATCAGTGTCGCCATACTTACGCTGGTGTCGGGCAGCTCTTGGTTAGCGACATCCTTCATGTTATGTAAAGTAAGTGTAGTCCGTTGTGCATTGGGGACATTCGTTAGGTTCACTGTCATGATGTTACCCGACATGGTCGGCGTCCCAGAGATAGTGCCGCCGCCATCGGTCACGGATACTTCACCGCTGGCGAGGTTGCTCTTGAAAGTGAAGACGAGCGTGTGATTCCCGGCCGCCACTATCGGCATTCCACGCCGGGCGTGCCGGTGAGTGGCATATTGATATCGAAGGTCACCGGCCGCGCCATGCGTCTTGCGCGAGACGACCGAGACGAGATCGAAGGGTATGGCCGCGGCAAAGAGACTGTTGTGATTGATCACCGCCCAAACTTTATGGTTGGTCGTATCGATTCCGTAATAGCCGAGATGAAAATCGGTCGCAGGGTTGTAAGCACGATTGAAGAAGGTAGGCGGAGGCCCGCTGTAGTTTCCGAGCGTCGCACTGACCCATTTGGTTCCATGCGCGATTGGTAGAAAGCAGAAATCAAGGTAAACAAGCGGTCCGAGAAAGTTAAGTTTCGGCGGATCCCAATCTATCTGCACAACTTGGAGATCGCCATCGGTGCCTTTGAGATCGACTACGTCGCTCGCGGCATCGATCTCGGTCGGAGCGACAAAATTCGCTGTGACATCTGTATTTTGGCTCGCTGTTCCATCCAGCAGTTGGAAAGTGCTGCCGAGCCGGTCTGGCCCGCAGTTCGTAACGTTGAACCCGGCGTAGGGTGCACCTGCAGGAGTAACCTGACCGGCGCCGCAGCCGACATCACTCGTCATGGTGTAGCTTAGCGGCTGGTTGTCGTTAGTTCGGATCGAGAACCTGGACGCTACCGCTGCTAAAGCTTAGGTTTCCGCTAGCCTGAGCGGTTACGTCGTGTGCATCACCGAAATCGGGCTCTCCAGTTCCAGCACCGACTGAGAAGGAAATCTGGTGCAAAATCTCACAGGGCTGGCCAATTGTACAAGTAGCGTCGAAGGTAAAAGTGCGAGTCGGCGCTCCATCACCGGTCCAGCCGTTAGTTGGATCCCAGCCGCCGCCGTAGGAGATTGAATTTTGATAATCGCTCACGGCGTAGCTATAGTTCATGGAGGAACTTGCCAGGTAAGACGATGCATTTCCGGCGGCGTCGCCGCTGCCGTGGAAGGTGATGCGAACCGTGGCTATGCTGTCCCTCCAAGCCAGGACTGTTGATCGTCATCTGACTATTCCAGGACGCGGCCGCGCTACTGCTCCCACTTCCAAGAATCTGCGCGCCCGCCGAGCTGGTGGCGTCGCCTGAACCCGTAAAGTGGCAGGAGCCGTAGAAGACCTGCACCGAGCCGGCGGCGTCTCCCCATGGGGCTTCCGCATTCGCTTGGCTGTCACTCAACGATGTCCCTGGCGGCGCGGTCTGGTTGTGATTGTAGTTCTGACAGTCCCCGGTGGTGATGTCCGAGGACTCCCAGCATGACGACACGCTAATCGAAGTCGAGAGCTGCGGATCGGCGAATGCGCTGGGTGGCAGTAACATCGCTGCTGAGATCACGAAGCAGAAGAGGATGAATTTGAAAGCGTTCATAATTGTTTTGGGTTTACTTACGGACGCGGAAAAAACGGACGAAACGGACCAGAAATTTTTCGAAAAGTTTTTCGGCGCCTCCGGGGGACATCGAACTCGACAGCTTCTTCTGAAAATGCGTAATATCTGGCATGGCCATCGCCCCAGTACTTACTCCGGAATTGATCGATGATTTCACATCGATGGTTTCCGACGCCGACGCGGTGACACTGCGAGCAATGTTGCCTGCGGTTTATGATGATTTGCGCCGCGTCGCTGCCGGATTTCTACGCAGCGAACGCGCCGGACACACACTTCAGCCAACTGCGCTCGTGCACGAAGCGTATCTGCGCATGGCGGACCAGCGCCAGTCTGCCTGGGCGAACCGCGCACATTTGCTCAGCGTCTTTGCTCGAATGATGCGCCGGATCTTGATCGATCACGCATCGGCGCAGCAGGCCGCGAAGCGTGGAGGAAAAGATGCAGTACGAATTACTCTGGATGATGGCCTTGAGGTTTACGCCGACGAGCAACTTGATGTGCTGGAGTTGAACGATGCGCTCAGCCGGTTGGAGCGTCTCGACCCGACGCAGGCGAAAATTGTCGAGATGCGCTTTTTCGGAGGCCTAACGATTGAGGAAGCGGCGGACGCGGTGGGCCTTTCGCCGACCAGTGTGAAGCGCGAATGGTCTGTAGCAAAACGTTGGCTCCGCCGGGAGCTGTCGCGATCCCATTAGGTTGAACTCGCGGACCTCCGACCAAGCGAACGAGCGTTGGCGTCGCGCCAAGGAAATTGTCGCCGACGCCGTGGACGAGCCTTCGGTCGCGGCGCGGGCTGCATTGGTGGCGGCGCGTTGCGCCGGTGACGAAGAACTCTTGCGAGAAGTCGGATCACTTTTGGAGCAAACAACCGGCACGCTCGAACGAGCAGCGCAAAGCGCGACTGAAAACGTCCGGCGTCGCCTAACGAGTATTAGCGAAGGCTATCGTCTCGGTGCGTGGGCCATTGTGCGGGAAATCGGGCGCGGTGGGATGGGCGCCGTTTATCTGGCAAAGCGCGCCGATGGCGAGTTCGAAAAGGAAGTTGCGATCA
>CAVWVT010000012.1:0-428058 GCA_963758535.1 uncultured Verrucomicrobiae bacterium
TAATCGTTCCGGACCGGATTCCTTATATCGTCGTGATTATCGATGAGCTGGCGGATTTGATGCAGACGGCGCCGGCGGATGTGGAAAGCGCGATCGCGCGCATCACGCAAATGGCGCGCGCGGCTGGCATCCACATTATCGTGGCGACACAGACGCCGCGCGCCGATGTCGTTACCGGCGTGATCAAGGCGAACATTCCGAGCCGCATCGCTTTTCAAGTCGCATCAAAAATCGATAGTCGCGTAATTCTCGATGAGAACGGCGCCGATCGTTTGTTGGGGCAGGGCGATATGCTTTATCTGCCGCCGAGCACCTCTCGCCTGATTCGTGCTCAAGGTGTTCTTGTAACCGATGAAGAGATTCACCGTCTGGTCGAGTTTGTTGCGACGCAGAGTCCCCCGGCATTCGACGCCGTAATGCATGAGAAGTTGCAAGCGACAGCCGCGACAGACGAAGACGTTTCCGATGAAGACGAAGAGTTGGTCGAGAAATGTCTGGAGATCATTCGCCAGGAAAAACGCGCCTCGACTTCGCTTCTGCAACGGCGTTTACGTCTCGGTTACACGCGGGCGGCGCGCATCGTCGATATTTTGGAGCAGCGCGGAATTTTGGGGCCCGGCGAAGGCGCAAAGCCGCGTGAAATTCTGGTCGATCTGGACGCTGCTGTTTGATTTGAGAGCAAAGTTCGCACAGGGGCGGGACAAGTTTTGCGTGACAATGGCGCCGCTTTCTGTTTTCAAAGTTACGCTGTTGTAGGGGACGGATAGATAATGAAAAGGTTACTTCAAATCGGTGCGGTCTTGCTCGCAATCGCGGGATTGCTTTGTCTGGGCGTCTTCTTTTTCAAAGGAGGCGGCGCCGGCAAGCTGGCGTGGGATGATCCGATCGTGCGCAAATCCGTCATGACGTTCGCCTACAAAATCTATGGCGACCCGGCGGCGCAAAATGGGCGCTATTTTTTGAGCAAGATCGTTTTCCACAATGACGGCACCGGGCCGGTGCACGATTTGTCGATCAGCTATCAGATGCCGGACTACATCTCCTGGACGACGCCGCAGGAGTATTCCGAAATTCCGGCGGGGCAGACTGTCGTGCAGTGCTATTACCCGCAGCTTCCTTCGAAAGTTACACAATTGTCGAACGACACGAACGCGACGCTGGAAACGAAAATTCGTTGGGCAGACAAGAGTGGCGCGATGAAGGAACAGATTCTGCGCTCGAACGTAATGCTGCGCGGCGTGAACGAGATCGAGTACACCGATCTGCCGGCAAACGAGATTCTCACCTGGTACGATGTGTTTGCTACATCGCCTTTCGCGGCAGCGATGGTCACGCCTAACGACCCAGTGGTGAAAGAATTCGTCGCGGAAGTCACGAAGCGCACAGGCGGATCAATGGCGGGCGTTGCCGGCGGCGGACGTGAAGTCGCGCGCATGATGAAAGGCGTTTACGACTACATGTGCGATACGGGAATGCGCTACACGAGCGACTCGGGTGTGCCGGCGAAAATCGGCGATGTCCAAACCATGGTGCAAACGGTGCGAATGCCGCGCGACGTCATTATTACGAATGAAGGGCTTTGTATTGAGCTCGCGTTACTTTGGGCGTCGGTGATGGAGCATCTTGGTTGTCAGACAACCGTTGTGTTCCGCCCGGGCCATGCATTTACGGTGGTGCGTTACGGAGATGGCACGAACGATTACATCCCGATCGAATGTACAGCGATCACGCCGATGGCGGTCGGCGCGAAGAAGCCGGTTCCTTTCGAGGACGCAGTGAAGATGGCCGAGGAAGATCTGGAAAAACAGCGCTACAAGATCTTCGTCAACGTGGAGGAATATCAGAAGCAGGGGTTCCTCCCGCCAGAACTTCCGAACATCGAGATCGACAAGATCAAAGGCATTCTGGCGCAACGCTCCGATCATACCGCTACGGCCTATGCGCAGAATGCGGGCACTGGCGCGCGAACAGATGCGCAGACGGGCCAGGTTCGCCAGGGTTATTATCGTTACGTCGGGGCAAACAATCTTGTCTCAGTAGACGTGCCCGAAACGTGGACGCGAATGGAGAACAGTCCGGTGCCGGGAATGGTTTTCACCGCGCAGGACATGCAGTCGTCGGTCGCGGTGAACGTCTTTTACTATCCAAATCTTTCCACGCCTAGCGAGGCAATGCAGATGGCGCGCCGAGGAGTATCTCGCGTCAGTGGCGGCACGGTCCGGGTGGACAGTCAGCAGCAAAAGGGTAATTCCATCATTTACACGGGCAGAACTTCTTTCCGCAACGGCACCAATCAATGGGTCGGCATGTTCGCGCCCACGCAATCCGGCGTGATCGGTTTCTTCGTCGGTGCGGCGAAAGGTTATTTCGAAAAGAACCAGCCGATTATTCAGGACATCATCAGTTCGGCGAGACTTGGCAGCGGCAACAACGAAGGTGGCCAGCAAAATGAATAAGATGAAATTGCCAGCAGGAGTCGCGACGTTTGGGCTCGTAGCTGCCGCGCTCTTTTTCAGCGCAGGCGTGGTCTGCGGCCAGGAAGCAAGCCGAACGCTCGAGCGAATCTATAAGATCGACGAACGCGGCAACGCGGAAATCGAATTTCATTTTCAACTGAACGCATCGCAATGGGCGGAATGGAAAGACGAATACGGCGATCATCCCGACATGATGTTGCGCAACGTGAAATATCAGCTCGCCGCCGCTGTGATCGACGATTTCTCGCTCGAAAAAGATGACGTGCATCGCAGTGCGGTCGCAAAAATCAAGGCACGCTGCCTTGCGATTTATCATGGGAATGGGCAGTTCACGCTGCAAGTGCCGAAGAACATGAAGCTCGTCACCGGTTCGGGCACCGAGTGGGTTTTTACCAGCAGCTCTTTGGAGAATGGTGGACTCGTGAATATTACCGATCGTGCGAAGCTTCCTGCGAACGCGCAAAACGTTCATCTCATAAGCGGAAACGATTACGATCAACTGGCGTATTCGCTCGAAGTAACGTCCTCGCGATCGAAAGCCCTTCTCGCAATCGGGATAATGTTCCTTGTCGCCGCGGCCGTGTTGGGTGCACTTTCGTTTGCGGTGAAGGAAGCGCGCGCCACGCCGCCGCCGTTGCCGACCTAAAGAAGCGCACCGCCTCGGGCTGAGCCTTCAAGGAGCGGCGCTTTCCAAAGCGCCGTATAAAACTTCGGCGGCCTGGAAGCCGCCGCTCCTTGATGGCTTACCGTGATTGCGTCACGTCAAGTCGTTAGGGGCGCGACGCGCTCGGATTGTTCGCGTTTTTAAGAACCGGTTTCCGATCCTTTTCCGTGAGATTCATTCTGTAAACCGTCGGTTCTTTTTCTTTCGCGGACTGACTCGTGAAGAGAATCTCTTTGGAATTGAGCCAGCTTCCATGCCACGCCAAAACGCCCTTGGGCGTTAACCGCGTGGCCTTTCGCGAGTCGACGTCAAGCATCCACAAAGATGGCGGCGGACCGTCCCAATCCGGCATGTTTGCTTCTTCCTCGTCCATGTCCACGTCGATCAGGAACGTCTTGCCGTCCGGCGAGACTGCGATGCTCGATCCGCTGTTCATCGAGCCTTTCGGGAAAAGCGACTGCAAACTCCACTTTTTCATTTCTATTCCATCAAGTCCGAATTGATACAGATTCGTCAGGTCTTGCGCGTAGATCGATTTTCCATCCGAGGCCCAGCCGGTCGACCAAAACGAATTCCTCGCCGGCGTCGCCTTCTTCACGTAGCGAAAACCGGAACCATCGGCGTTGATCATCGCAAGATGCCAATCGCTGTCGGTCCAGATACTGAAGAGAATGTGCGCGCCATCCGGCGACCAAACGGCATGCTGACAGTTGTCGCTCGGAATACCTTTCTTGAAGATTGTGATTTTTTTTGACGCGACTTCGACGACTGCGATCTGTCGCATCAAGTCCTTGCTGTTCGAATCGTCCGTGTGAAATGCGATGCGCGTTCCATCCGGCGACAAGTCAGGCCCGGAACCTTTCGCGATTTTTTTCGGATTCGTTCCGTCGGCATTGGCGATCCAGATCGCTGTTCCTCGTTCGAAAGTGAACTGCTGTTGCGCGGCTTTCGCGCCAAGGGATGCAACGACCAGAAGCGACAATGCGAAGAACGTGCGAGCCATGGCGGAAACGGTAGGTGATTGGAATGCGAGCGTGCAAGTGTGAAGCGCGGGACTCATCACAGTTTTCACGGGGCGATGTTTTGAATGTTGCGATGTCGATGCTGGATTCGATAAGCTCTGCCGCATGAAAACCGTTTCGCGGATTGTGATTGGGCTCATCGGGCTTGTGGTAATCGTTCTCGGCGTAAAACAATTCACCAAAGGCGTCCATGAGCTCTCAGGCAAAAGCTCCGCTCCGTCGCAAAAATTAGGCGAGACCTATACCTCGACCGAGAACAACTACTCGCACCGAATTCCCGAAGGCTGGCAAAGCAAGCCGGGTCCGCGGCCCGGTGTGACCATGATTGTCGCGCCGAAAGAGAGCGGTCTCTCCAGTAACATGGTGAGCACGGTCGAGACGTTCGCCGGAACGCTGACTGACTACGTCGATGCCAATAAAAGAGCGCTGCAGACAAACGTCCCGGACGCGAAAATTTTGACCGATGTAGATTTCGTTACCGACGCGAAAATAACCGGCCACAAAGTGAAGCTGCAAAACAAAGTCAAAGACGTCGATCTTGCGCAGACGATGTACTTCTTCGACGGCACAGATGGTCGCAAGGTCATCGTGACGTGCACCGCACCGGCGGAGTTTGGCCCGGACCTTGATTCCGTCTTCGACGGCTGCATGAAGACATTTGCCTTATCGGGCCACTAAGCGTTCTTCTGTAGCGGCGGTCTATGACCGTCGCATTTTTCCGCTGCCTCAATCGGGGTTCGAGCGACGGTCAGAGACCGCCGCTACAGATTTTGCCATACCAGGCCATCCGGGGTGACAGATTTGCTACAATAACGCGTAATGACTGATTCCAGCGCGACCTTCCCTCTCTCGCCCGCAGGTTACGAAATCGAAAAGGAGCTCGGACGCGGGGGGATGGGTGTCGTGTATCTGGCGCGGCAGATCAAGCTCAATCGCCGAGTCGCTCTCAAGATGCTAACCGGTCGTTACGGACCGGATGAATTGCAGCGGTTTCTCGCCGAAGCGGAAACGGCAGCCGGATTGGACCACACGAATATTGCTCACATTTTTGATGTTGGAGAGCACGAAGGCGCACCTTTCTTTTCCATGGAGTTTGTGAGGAGCGGCTCACTGGCGGATCGCCTGCGCCGCGGCCCGATGGAGATTCGCGAAGCGGTGAAGATACTGATCGACGTCGCGCGCGCTCTGGACTTTGCTCATCAAAACGGCGTCGTCCATCGGGACATGAAACCGGCGAACGTGCTGCTCGATCCGCAGGGCGTCCCGAAAGTTGCCGATTTCGGCATTGCCAAGCGGCTCACCGGCGATATGGCATTGACGCTTTCCGGCGTTGTCATTGGAACACCGACCTATATGGCGCCGGAGCAGGCGAGTGGGACAAGTCGTGACGTCGGTCCGGCGGCAGATGTTTATTCGTTAGGTATAATTCTCTATGAGATGCTCGCTGGACGACCGCCTTTCTTGCCAGAAGAAAGCGAGACTTCTATCACAGTCCGCGTAATCACCGAAAATCCTGTTTCGCCAGCGTGGCATAATCCCGGCGTTCCGCGCGATCTGGAGACGATTTGTCTGAAGTGTCTGAGGAAGGAACCGGCGAATCGCTACGCGAGCGCAGGTGCGTTAGCGGACGATTTGCAGCGATTCCTTGATAACCAACCGATTCATGCGCGAATCCAGAGAGGCCCGTTGCGAACGCGCGGGCGCAAACTTGGCGCCATCGCTGCGGCCATTGCTGCACTCGTGATAGTCATTCTGCTGATGCAATTCGCGCATCGAAAGTATCCAGTCGACATACCAAGGCACGGCGCGCCTGCAGCGGTTCCGGCAACGTCGGCACAAGCCATTCCAGAGAAATCAATCGCGGTCCTGCCTTTTGAGAATTTGAGCGCCAATCAGGAGAACGCGTTTTTCGCAGATGGCGTGCAGGACGAGATCCTGACTGAGCTGGCCAGGATCGCGGATTTAAAGGTGATCAGTCGCACGAGCGTGATGCAGTACAAGGGCGCTGCGGCACGCAATCTCCGCGAAATCGGAAAAGAACTTGGCGTGGCCCATCTCCTCGAAGGAAGCGTGCAACGCGCCGGTGGAAAAGTTCGAGTAAACGCGCAATTGATCGACGCTCGCACCGATACACACCTCTGGGCGCAGAGTTACGACCGTCCGCTCGATGATGTCTTTCGCATCCAAAGCGAGATTGCGGTGACGATTGCGGAACAACTGCACGCGCAACTATCGCCGGGTGAAAAATCGTCGATCGAGAAACCGCCCACGACCGACATGACTGCTTACGATTTGTACCTGCGTGCGCAGGCACTCTACGCCGACACGTCGGATCAACTCCACGCGCGAGAAAAATTGCCGCAGGCGGCGCACTTGCTCGACGAAGCGGTGGCGCACGATCCGCAATTCCTGCTCGCGTGGTGCCGGCTGTCGAAGGTCCACGGTTTGATTTATTGGCAGGGGCACGATCACACGACGGAGCGGCTCGAGATGGCGAACGCCGCCGTGCAAGCCGCTCTTCGCCTTCAGCCGGATTCGGGCGAAGCCCATCTCGCGCTGGCTGATTATTATTATCATGGCTTTCGCGATTACGAACGCGCGCGAAGCGAACTCGCCATCGCGCGTCGCACTTTGCCAAATAACGCCGAGGTTTTCGAATACACCGCTTACATCGATCGACGCCAGGGCCGTTGGGAAGAAGCGACGGGCAACCTGGAGCACGCGCTGGAGTTGGATCCGCGAAACTTCTTCATGCTCCAGCAACTGGCGCTGGCTTACGAAGCTCAACGTCGTTACGCCGATCAGGCGCGAACCTACGCCCGTGCGCTGACGATTGTCCCCGGTGATCCCGCGACTCGTATTTATCGGGCGCTGGTTGAGCTCGTTTCGCGAGCAAATGTGAAACCGTTTCA
Source organism: uncultured Verrucomicrobiae bacterium (assembly GCA_963758535.1). Taxonomy (GTDB): domain Bacteria; phylum Verrucomicrobiota; class Verrucomicrobiia; order Chthoniobacterales; family UBA10450; genus JBBQFI01. The sequence goes on from CAVWVT010000012.1 coordinate 7,076, forward strand.
AACAGAGTTGGCGACATTGATCGCCGAGGATCCCAGCGTCGCGTCCGATGTGGACGATCCGCGTGATGCGTTATGCGAGCGCACCGCGGCGGCAATGGATCGTGCCCTAACGAATTATCCGCGCGATGGCCTGGTCACTAATGGCGTCAACTTTCCGCACGAGTATTGGGAAGGCGTTTTCGCACGGTGCCAGGGAGACGGCGGTAAAGCGCAGCGTGCGTTTACTGACGCGCGGAGCAAGGTTGCCGAGATGATCGAGAAGCAACCCGAATCCGCCGCCGCTCTCAGCTTGTTAGGCTTAATCGACGCTGGTCTTGGGCGAAACGAAGATGCCCTCCGTGAAGGTCGCCGCGCCTGCGAGCTATTACCGATCTCGAAGGACGCCATCGACGGTGTCGCTCTCGCCGTTAACCTCGCGCAAATTTATACCTGGGCTGGGGAAAAGGAACTCGCCATCCAACAGATCGCTGCGATCGAACGCGTGCCCAATTATCTCAGCTACGGTTTTCTAAAACTCCAGCCCACATGGGATTCACTGCGCGGCGATCCCGGGTTTGAAGCGATCGTGGCGTCGCTTGCGCCGAAAGATCAAACGACTTTGTAGAGATGGCCGACTCGACTGCGACACCGGGACCGAAGAGATCATCCGTCCCGAAAGAGTTCGGCGGTTACGAAGTCGAAGGCGAACTTGGGCGCGGCGGGATGGGCGTCGTTTATCTCGCGCGCCAGATTAAACTCAATCGACGCGTCGCGCTCAAGATGCTTACCGGCCATTACGGACCGGATGAATTGCAGCGCTTTCTTGCCGAAGCAGAGACTGCCGCGGGTCTGCATCACACAAACATCGCGCACATCTACGAAGTCGGGGAACACGACGGCGCGCCGTTTTACTCGATGGAATACGTCGAAGGCGGATCGATTGCGGATCGTTTGCGCAAGGAATTGCCGACTCCGCGCGACACTGCGCAGTTGTTGATCCAGGTCGCGCGTGCGCTGCATTACGCGCATCAGAACGGCATCGTTCATCGCGACATGAAACCGGCGAATGTGTTGCTTGACACCGATGGCGTTCCGAAAGTTGCCGATTTTGGAATTGCCAAGCGACTGAAAGAAGACACGCATCTCACTGTTTCGGGCGCGGTCATCGGAACGCCGACTTACATGGCGCCGGAACAAGCCAAGGGCTCGAGCCGGCATGTCGGTCCGGCGGCGGATATTTACTCGTTAGGCGCGATTCTTTACGAAATGCTCGCGGGCCGTCCGCCATTTTTGCCGGACGACAGTGAAACGGCGATCACGGTTCGCGTTTTAACCGAAGATCCGGTTTCGCCGGCATGGCATCGACCGGAAATTCCGCGCGATCTCGAAGTCATTTGCATGAAGTGCCTCGAGAAAGAACCGCGCGATCGCTACGAAAGCGCGGCTGCCTTCGCCGAAGATCTCCGGCGATACCTCGATGATGAGACGATCGTCGCGCGGCCGCCCACAACTGCCGTGCGCACGATCAAATGGGTGCGCCGTCATCCATGGAAATTCGTCGGAGCGGCGGCTGCGCTGTTGCTCGGCGTTGCCGGTTTGGTGCGGCTGACGCAATGGGACCTTTATCAAAGGTTGCATTTCGAATACGCCACGCATGTCGATTGGATGAATGGGGGCCTGGAGCCTTTGGCGAAGATCAGTCATGACCGCGCTTCGCATCGCGCAGCGTACTTGCGCTTAACGCGGCGTGGACGTTTGGGACCGATCATCAAGGCCGAAGCATTGAACGCACGCGGTCATCCCGCCGTGATGCGGCGCATCTACATCGATGAAATGATCCCGATCTACATGGAGGGTTTGGTTGGCGTGCAACCTTATTCGGAGAAAGCGCCGGAGAGCACCACGGTCGATTTCTCGTTTGAAGACCACAAGGCCCAGGAAGCCATCAGTCGCGATCGCAATGGCAACGTCCTCTGGCGCATTATCTATGATCAGGCTGCTTCCGATTCCACCGGTCGTACTGCGCGAGCTCGCTTTGTAAATCTTTTGGGATTTGATGCGAGGAGCCGCAACGGTGCATCCCACATGGAATTCGAACGCGACGCAAAGGGCCGCGATGTAAAGGTGACTTTCTTCAACGCGGCCGGCCAGCCCGCGGCAAATGGAGAAGGCGTTTTCGGTTACAAGCTGGACCGAGATGCGGCGGGCCGGATCGTCCAGTTAACGAATTTGGGACGCGATGGTCAGCCCATGGCCAATCGCGCGGATGTCATTGGCTTCGCGATCCAGTGGGGCAAGGAAACTCGATTCCAACCGATCGATGCAAAAGGCAAGCCGACGCTGTGGAACGGGATCGCTACGATGGTGACTGAATATGACAGTGCGGGAAACCCGACGCGTATTTCCCATCTTGGATCTGATGGAAAGCCGGAACACACCGCAGCGACCGAATGGTCCGTGCAGGAGATGAAGCGCAATGAGCATGGCGAGCTCACGCAACGCACGTTCTTCAAACCCGACGGAAGCGGCGCGCTTAAACAGATCAGTGAAACCAAGGTTAGTTACGACGCTAATGGTCATCCGGCCGATATCCGGTTTGTCGGCAAGACGTCATGGCATAGCGCCCTGCAGCACGACATCAATGGCAATGTGATCGAGGAAAAATTTCTCGACGCCAAAGGTGAACCGGTTGCCGGCGACCAGGGTTACGCCATTAAGCGATTTACTTACACCACCGGGCCCCAGGGGATTCGTATCGAACAGACCTATTTCGATCCAGCCGGCCGAAAGACGTACAGCAAAGGCGGCTACCACCGCTTAATCGATGAATTCGACGCCACCGGCATGCTGCGCCGCCAGACGATGGATGAGCATGATCCGGCGCGCTTCCAGTATTATCGATTTGTGAGCGAACCGGAATTCGATCAGCAGGGGCGCAGCCGTCACACCATCAACCGTTTTGAGGATGCGCAGGGCCATCTGGCGACCAATGCCGGATTGCTTTTTACCGGGAGTGAAGATTTCTACGACGAGGAAGGTCGCCTGACGACTGAATGGAAGACAGGCTGCGACCCAAAGGATTTTGGCGGCCCCGTCTTGCGCTATCGATACGGAATGGCACTCCACCGGGGCGATGAAACGCCGCGTGCGACAGGTCTGCGACGCTAATCGAAAGCCGCTCGCTTTCATCTCTAACGGCACCGCTGCGCGAACCGAGGAGGAATACGATGCCATCGCGCAACCCGAACGCATTTACGAGACCGGTTTTGACGAAAGCCGGGTCGGTTTTAGCACGCGCGAAGCAAAATTTTCCAGCGGCAATTTGCAGAGCGTCACGCACACACGCAGCGATGGAAGGTCGCTCGAATCCGTGCGCGTCATTATCGTCGGTGTCGTGCCACCGTCGGACCAGCCGAAATCGGCCGAGCTAAAACCAGGCGATCAATTGCTTGCCGCAAATGGCCAGGAAGTAAGCAGCGCTTACGGCTTTGTCTTTGGCCCAAAATTCCCCGGCGGTTCGGTGGAAGTACTCCGCGACGGCCAGCGGGTTCGTATCGATGGTTTTAATCCGGGATCGCTGGGTGTGATTTTGGAAGATCGCGCGCCATAACAGTCGAAACTGCGGCGCTCTGTCGCCGTTTTTTGACTTCGCCTCCGACTGAGCGAGGCGACTACAACTTGACGCCATCGTGTCATTTTGCCGATGATGCCATTCGTTAACGGCTATGGCTGAATCATCAAACAACGTGCCGGATAAGAACGCACCGCCGAAGGACGAAGTTGATCTCCTCGAAGTGTTGCGCCTTCTCATCGAGACCAAAAAAGCGCGCACTACTTCCGATCTTTTGAAATACGCGACGCAATACAAAGCGCCGGAAGCGGAAGAACGTTTGCGCGTTCTTGAAGCGGAAAATATTCCGATCGATCTCGCTTTCGACGCGGTCAGCGTGCATTTGCGTTTGCTGTCCTATAAACGCAACAGCGCCCTTCTCGCGGGATGTCGCGGACAAAAAGTCGGCCTGATTCTTCCACTCCCGCCGCACCTTGCGGAATTATTTCTCCCGGTGGCGGAAGTTTCGTTTTTGCAGCCGGCGGAGACAGCGGTGCACGGTTCGTTACACGAGTTCGCCGATCGCGCGGTGAAAGGTGCTCGTGCCAGTCGCGCGAAAGCACAGGAAATGCAGGCGCTGGTTTTCGAAGCGTTTCGTGAAGGCACTAATCTTTTCGTCGATGCTGCAATTGCCGACGTGCTCGAACCCAAAATGCTGCCGGCGGGAATCAAACTCATCGCGCATCTGCGTCCGCATCGGAACCCGGGAGACGTTTCGATTCAGCCCGGCGACGTTGCTTTCATATGATCCGTCAATCGCGCGCGCGCTTTTGCTTCACGACGCTGGCGGTTTTCTTCGCCTTGTGTTTGCCAGTCTGTGCGGCCGTCGTCGCACCGGAAGCAGGCACCGCTACGCTTTCCAATTCATGGCAGATGACGCCGGTTGCCGGCATCATCATGCTCGTTCTTCTCTTCAGCGCGTTCTTCGCCATGACGCGGTACGAAGTGCCGCTGCCGCTCGCCATGAGTCTGGTCAGCCTCTCGTTTTTGGTCATTCAGTGGGAAAGCGCACCGGTCGTCCTCCGCACAGGCTTTCAACATTACGCGGACATCACCGTTCTTTTTACTGCGGTCGCGATTCCCGCGCATATGATCGAACGCTCGCACGGGTTCAAATGGGTCGCGGCGTGGCTGGGTCATCAATTAGGCAAAGTGCGCCTGCGCCATCCGCGCCTAACGACTCCTTTGCTCGTCTCGATTTTGCTGATCGCCACCTATGTCACCGCCGGATTGATGCACAACGTCACATCGATCCTGATCATGACGCCGGTCATCATCCGGCTTTGCGCGTCGTATCAGGTGCCGTCGCGCTGGATTCTCAGCGCTGCGCTCATCGCGAGTAATCTCGGCGGATTTTCCACGCGCTGGGGCGATACGCCGAACATCATCGAATCGGCAACATGGGGTTTGCAGGCCGGCGATTTCATGCGCGAAGTTTTGCCCGCGAATTTGATTGTCGTCGCGGTGCTCATCATTGTGGCGACGTTTCTTACCCAGCGCGGGATCAGCAAACGCAGCCGCGCTGCGGGAACGACACAGATTCCCTTTTACACACTGCAAGTGGCGCAGACGGCGGCTGATTGGAAAAAAGCAAAGGCGGACCTCGCGATCGATCGCCGTTTGCTCTCGATCGGTCTCGTCCTGCTCGCCTTCTTCATCATTTTCCACGTGACGTTCACAAAACTCGCCATCGCCGTCGGTGCGGTGACAATCGTTGTTGCCGTTTTACTCGAGCGAAAGAGCGAACGCTATCACACGCTCACATCGTTAGGTTTCGACGTGTATCTTGCATTCGCCGCGATTTTTGTTCTCGCCGGCTGCGTGTCGCATTCGTGGATTGGCAACACGTTGTTTCAGCAACTCATCGCTGCGAAAGCCGCACCGTGGGTCATCGCAGTCACTGGTTACTTCGGGACCACGTTTACTGAAGCAGCCTCATGGGCCACGGCCGTTTCGCATTCCATTCAACAGCTCGATGCTTCGCACGCCGCGGCGTGGGCGCTGGGAGGCGGAATTTGCGCCGGCAGCAGCTCGTTAGTCACGGCGGCGTCAGCGGGGATTATTTTGGCGGAGGAAAGCCAGCGCTTTAACGATCCGGAACACGCCATCACGTTTAAACGCTATCTCGCGTTCGGTCTGCCGTTCTCGCTTTTCATGCTCGTTTTCTACAGCGTCTACTTCACCTTCGTTCGTTAGGCTTCAGCATCATGCCCGAAAAAGAGCGATCTCTTCTCGGCAATGTCGGGAGTGTCTGGTCGCAGCGAAAACAAATTTGGAAGCTGGTCTCGCGCGCTGACAAACTCGGTTTCGTTTCCGGCGTGTTGATCATGGCACTGGTCGCCGCGATCGAAACCGGCATCGCGATTCTTATCGGCTGGTTTTTCAATCGTGTTGCGGCCTTTGCCGGAAGGCCCGCGTCGGAGTGGCGATCCGTCGTGATCACATCGCTCGCCATCCTCGCGGGCGCTTACATTTTCAAAGAGACATTGAACTTGCTGCGACGCTGGATCGTCACGCGCACGACCACGCGCATTGAGCGCAACATGACCGTGCGTCTCGTCGGGCATCTCCTGAAAGTCGATCTCGGCGCGCTCGCCCGTGAGCGCATCGGTGCTCTGCACGGACGTATTTCACGCAGCGTCGAAGGCTTCGTGAAATTTTTACGCGTCAGCTTCAGCGATTTTGTTCCTGCGATTCTCACTGCGCTTTTCGCGCTTGGCGCCGCCGTGCAACAGGAATGGCGCGTCGGTCTCGTTATGATTTGCGTCGTGCCGATCTCGATCTTGATCACGATTTGGCAGGTCACTTCGCAGAAAGGAATTCGCGCTTCGCTTTTGCAAGCGAAAGAAGGACTCGACGGAACCGTAGTCGAGCAACTCGGCGGGCTCGAATACATTCGCGCCGCCAACACTTATCCGCTCGAAGTTTCGCGCGTCGAAAGCGCGGCGGCATCGCGACAGGACCGCGAAACAAGACACAGCGTCGCGATGGCGAAGTTCGATTGGATGAAAGCGGTGAACGAAGGACTTTTCCACGTCGCCATCATCGGCTACGCCGTTCTGCTCGCTGCGCACGGTGATATTCCCTTCGGGAAAGTCCTCACGTTTTCCGTTCTCTTCATCAACGTCATGCGTCCGCTGAAAGACGTGCATCGCATTCTCGATGAAACCTACGACAGCAGCATTCAGGTCAGCATGCTATTGCAAATGCTCAATCAACCGCTCGACCAATCATACGGTGTCGTCACTCTGCGTGCACCGCGGCTCGATGGCAGCATTCCTTTACTCGAGTGCCAGGACCTGGTCGTTAGCTACACAACGCCCGACGGCGCGTCGCGTCGCATTCTCGATGGACTGAATCTTGAGATTCGTCAGGGACAAACAATCGGCATCGCCGGCCGCTCCGGTTCCGGAAAATCGACGTGGTTGCGTTGCGTCCTTCGTCTCATTCATCCCGCGTAGGGAGAAGTTCTCGTCGGCGGCGTGCCGATCGGCGTGCTTTCGCGCGAAGACATCGGCAAAAGCATCGGTTACGTCAGCCAGACTCCGTTTGTCTTCTCCGGCACCGTGACTGAAAACATCAGCTACGGCTGTGGCACCGTGAGTGCCGATCAAGTTCAGGAAGCCGCGCGCCAGGCGCATATCCACGAAGAGATTTTGCAAATGCCGCAAGGTTACGAGACCGCGCTGACCGAGCGCGGCGGAAATCTTTCCGGTGGGCAACGTCAGCGCATTGCACTCGCGCGCATGTTTCTGAAAAATCCCCCCGTCCTCATTCTCGACGAGGGAACCTCCGCGCTCGACAACATCAGCGAGCGCCAGGTTCGCGCCGCCATCGATCACGCGCGCCAATCGCACACCGTCATCATGGTGGCGCATCGCCTAACGACTTTGAATCAGACCGATTGCATCTTCGTCTTCGATCAAGGCCGCGTCGCCGAACAAGGCGCGTTCGACGATCTCGTCGCGAAAAATGGCGTCTTCGCCGAACTCGTGCGCAGCGCTGACGCTGGTTGACTCTGGGGAGCGCGGGCTGCCAGCCCGCAGTTTCCGGCAGCCTGCCGGAAACAACATCTTCAGGTACTCAAACCGACAGGGAACAGTCGCGGCAAGCTGCCGCGACCCACAGGCTGGCAGCCTGCGCTCCCCATTCCCGAGAACGATGAATTTCTCCGTGACAAATTGGTTTTGAATTCAGACGATTTGCCGATGACAAGGGTTACGTGCATCGCGGCACTCCTAGTCGCGTTTCAACTCAACGCGCAGGCAGCGGATTCGGAGTGGAAAAAATATGCGAATGCGCGATTCGGCTTTGTCCTGACTTACCCAGCATCACTGCTCCCTGGCCCGGAAGCGATGAACGGCGATGGACGCGAATTTCATAGCAAGGATAAGGAGTTCAGTCTCGCGGCTTTCGCGCACTTCTTTGTCCCGGAGAGCGGCGATTCGTTTGAAAAACGCTGGCAGGAGGAACTCGACACTCCGGACGTCACGATCACTTACAAAAAGAAAGCGCCAAACTGGTATGTCGTCTCCGGCCTAACGAAGAGCGGCACGGAATATTATCACAAACTCTATCGCAAAGGATCGAGCTGGGCGTCGTTTCACATCACTTATCCGCACGCGAAGAATAAGAAATACGATCCATGGGTCGCGCGGATCGAGAAAAGTTTCATTCCGTTTCAAGAAGGCGATTTCGATCGGCTTGAGTAGTGTCGTTATCGCTGATTCGACAGTTCACTCGAGCATTTCACACGAAGACCACAACGGGCCACGAAGGACACAATGGGATTCCATTGAAATCGTTGTGAACCTTAGTGAACCACTGTGACCTTTGTGTGAGAAACAAGTGCCGGTTTCGTCGCATTCGCTAGATTGACGCGCGTAGCACACGGCTGCTAGAACTGCGCGCTGCATGAACGCGAAACCAGTCACCTTCGTTTGGCCGGGCGATCTTCATCTCGAATCCGCCGATCGTCCGAATTATAAAACCGCGTTGTGGATGGCGGATGAGGTGAACGAGCTCGTCCGCCCGGATTTTGTGCAATTCGCCGGTGACAACGTGCAGCACGCGAAGGAAAACGAATGGGCGTTGCTGAAAAATGTGACGAGCAAATTGCAGATGCCGTTTCACGCGCTCGTCGGCGATCACGATGCGCATCACGATCCCGGTTGTCGCGCATATCAGGCGCGACTTGGCGCGACGTATCAGGCGTTCACGGTTGGCGGTTATCGTTTCATTTGTTTGAACACGATGCAGTTTCGGCCGCTTGGCTTGAGCGACGAGCAGGTGATTTGGTTTCGCTATGAAGTCGATGCTGCGCTCGCGCGGGGCGAACGCGTCGTTGTTTTCCAGCATCACTATCCGTTTCAAGTGTGGGAAGATTTTGCCGGACCGGGTATCGATGAGTGGCGCAATGTTGTGCAGACGCGACCGATCGTCGCGCTGTTTGCCGGCCACACGCACTACGGACAAATGGCCAACGATGGCCGCAACGTCTATGTCGCGACGCGTTCCATCGGCGATCCGGAAGGCGGCCCCGCCGGCTACGCCATTGTCCATCTTGATGGCGAGCAGATCGCCGTGACTTATCGCAGCATGGAAGATCGCGGGCCGATCGCGCTCATCACACATCCGCGCCGCGTTATCCTCGCTACAAAACCGGCGCACATTGTGACCGGTCCCTCCGAGGCCTCCGTGCGCGGCTGGTCGAACGCAAAGATCACATCGGCGCAAGCGCGCATCGATGATGGAGCCTGGGGTGATATGCGAAAGACTGGCGACATGACATGGAGTTTTGCCATTCCGGGCGACACGCTCAGCAAAGGCGAACACACTTTGGAAGTGCGTCTGACCGACGATCAGAAATTGGAGGGAACCGATCGCATCACTTTTGCCTGCGATTTATCGGGCCGCTACAATGCCTACCCGATGGTCGAACCGGTAGTGAAGGAAACGAAGTTTTGTTGAGTGCTCGAAACAGGTGACGAGCAAATGAATACGGAACCGCCGCCGCTACCGACGCCTCGGAAAATCTGGCCGACCCTGTTGCTGGGAATGTTCGTTGCCAATCTCGTTGGCGGCATTCTGTTCCTGGTGCTGCTCAAATTCATCGGCGCTTACAAGGAATCCAACGTCAGCGTTCTCGCTATTCCGAATCTTTTTCTTGTCCCGTTCATCGCGGGACTGGTCGCGGCCTGGTGTTGGCGAAAGTTGAATCGCACCATTAGCATCAGCATTCTCGATTCGCTCTGGACCTCGCTGCTTTCGCTCGTTGCCGCGTTTATTTTTCTGCGCGAAGGCGCCGTCTGCCTGGTCATGGGATTTCCCGCCGTTTGGGGAATGATGTTTGCCGGCATCCTCGTTGGTCGCTGGTGGTTCGGCCGAAAAACGACGACGAAATTGCAGCTCAGCATTTTCCCGTTGCTGATTTTGCTGACCGCTGGCGATTCCGTCTTCGGTCCGCACACCTCGACGGTGGTGAAGGACGAAATGCTGATCCGCGCTTCACCCGAAAAAGTCTGGCCGCACGTTCTCGCATTTCCGGAAATTCCCGATCGACCGAGCTACTGGATTTTCCAGCTTGGTCTTCCTTATCCGACAAAAACAACTAATGGCGGGAATTTTGTCGGCGCCGATCGCCAATGCATTTTCAGCGACGGTATTGTGATCAAGGAACGCGTCGCCGAGTTTGTGCCTAACGAGAAGTTAACCTTCGACATCATCGAACAACCGAAGCATCCCGAAGTTTACGGACACATCACGCTGCATCGCGGCCAGTTTGTCCTGCGCGATAATCACGATGGCACGACCACGCTTATCGGCTCGAGTTGGTACACTTTGCACGTGCGGCCCGGCTGGTATTTCGATCTTTGGGCGCGCGACATGTCGCATGCCGTTCACCTGCGCGTGATGAATCACGTGCGGCGCCTGGCGGAGACTGACAGCGCGCTGCGTTAGCGCTCGTCTGCTGTCGGCAGGCGCAAGCGAATTCCGGTAAAGCGCTCCTGAATCTTCGTCGCCTTTTCCACGCGAACCTTCTTTCCGTTCGCATCGAGAAAATTTGTCTCCGCCTCAATCACGAGCATGAGTGTGAAATCGCCTTTTGCGCCCTTCGGTTTTGCATCGAACTCGTAGGGCGCCACGCGGCTACCGGATAATTCTTCATTCACTCTGCCTCCCACGCGCTGCGCCGTGCCGATCTCTGCCACGTCAAGATGTTCGGCGATGAACTGTGCGAGCAACGGTTGCTGATTGAGCAATTCCTTCACGTCGGAAAAAGGGAGGCTGCCGCCAGCAAATGCAGTCCCGCTGAATAAAAATAAAACTGCGGCCAGAATGAAAAAATTGCGATGTCGCATAGCTAACTCTTGGTTGGTCCGCTGATGCGATGTGCCCGGCGATCTTCTACGAGATAACGGATCGTAACCATTTCGTGGCGGTCGATGCGGTAACTGATTGAAACCTGACTGGAATCCGCCGACCACTTCGCCGTAAACGCATCCGCTCCGGTATCGAGCGTATCCTTCACTTCTTCGAGCGGGCCAATTTTCTTTCCCGTCTTCGCGTCCATCAAGTAGAGATGAAAATTTTCGTCGCCGTATTCCCCTTCACCGTGCGCCGCGATTGAATATTCGCCGTTCGGCGATTTGCCGTTCGCGATCACGACGTACTCGCCGGGCTTGTATTCGTAGTTCGATGTGGCGAAAGCGGCGCAGGCGAAGGCAAGCGTCGACGCGACCAAAAAGAGCCGGGATAAGTGTGGAAGCAGTTTCATAGGAAAAAGGATGATCGAGCGTGCGATGTTATGAATAGGAAAATAGAAAGAAAAGCCCCTTTCGATTCGGGCGATTGGAAAAGCGAGTTGCTTTGGGGCAACTTAAGTAATGGATCCCATTCGCCGCATCACGTTGCGCCTGTTTCAGGGCGCTCCGCCAGGAAACGCGTTTCAATTGGCGAGTTATCAGTTCGCGCCGCCGACCTGGCAACCGGCGATCAACGCCTATCGATGTGAGAAGGGCATGCGCATCTGTGTGGATCTGGCCGGCGTCGAGCGCGGAGCGATCGATCTCCGGGTCGAGCCGCATCGCCTTATCGTTCGCGGGAATCGTGAAGTGCCGGAGCCAAAAGATCCCGAGTGCCGTCCGGTGGAAATGTTGGCGATGGAAATAGACTACGGTCCATTCGAGCGGAGCGTCGATTTATTCGACGAAGTCGATGTGGGAAAAGTGCACGCCGAACAAAAAGACGGGCTGCTCTGGATTGATCTGCCATTTGCCTCATGAACGGAAATCAAATCACGGTTTTACAAACGCCTAACGAATCGCAACCGATTCGTCCGACCGCTTCGGATGTCGAAGGGCCCGGGGAAAGAACGCTCGCGATTCCCGGCGAGCTTTCAATTTTGCCCGTGCGGAGTTTCGTCATTTTTCCCGGCACCGTTTTGCCGCTGACAATTGGCCGGCCGGCTTCGATCAAGCTGCTCGATGAGACTTTGCCGCAAAGCAAAATCATCGGCCTCCTGACTCAACGCGATGAGAACAAGGAAGAGCCGGAGCCGCAGGATCTTTACTCGGTCGGCACGGCTGCGATCGTTCTGAAACTTTTGCGGCAAGCCGATAATTCATCAGTCGCGGTCGTGCAGGGATTGCGACGATTTTCGCTGCGCAAGATTATTGCCACACAGCCGTATCTGCGCGCCGAAGTCGATTTACTGGAAACGATTCGGCCGGCTGCGAGCAAAGAATGGGAAGCGACTTTCCGTAATTTGCGCGATACCGCGGCGAAGTTGTTCGAGCTTTCGCCGGATATTCCGGAACAGGCGCGCGCCGCTGTTCTAAGCATCGATGATCCGGAGCAACTGGTCGATTTTCTTGCGCCGAATTTACAGGTCGATGCTGCGCAGAAGCAATCCATTCTCGAAGAGCTCGATTTGGAGAAGCGATTGCGCGCGGTGCAGACAAGCATTTCGTCGCAGCTCGAGATCGCGCAAATCCAGCAACGCTTGCAGAAAGATGTGCAATCGCAATTTTCCGATGCACAACGTCGCGCGTACTTGCGCGAGCAATTGAAGGCGATTCAGCGTGAGCTCGGTGAAGGCGAGGGCGCGGCCGAAGATCAAGTGGCGCAACTGCGCACGCGACTCGAGGAAGCGAAGCCGCCCGCCGATGTGCTCGCGCAAGCCGATCGCGAATTGAAGCGACTCGATTTTATTCCGCCGGCGAGTCCGGAGTATTCCGTGATTGTCAGCTACATCGAGACGATTGCGGAGCTGCCGTGGTCGAAATTCAGCGACGACAACATCGATCTCGATCAAGCGCAGCAAATTCTCGATCGCGATCATTACGATCTCGAGAAAGTGAAGCGCCGCCTGATCGAATATCTGGCGGTGCGTAAACTGAATCCGAAGGGGCACGGCGCGATCTTGTGTTTTCTCGGCCCGCCGGGTGTCGGGAAGACAAGTCTCGGTCAATCCATCGCTGATGCGCTCGGGCGAAAATTCGCGCGGATGAGCCTGGGTGGAATTCGCGATGAAGCGGAGATTCGCGGACATCGCCGGACTTATATCGGTTCGATGCCGGGCCGCATCATTCAGGAATTGCGCCGTGTCGGCACGCGCAATCCGGTTTTGATGCTGGATGAGATCGATAAGCTCGGCGCAGATTTTCGCGGCGATCCGGCGAGCGCACTTCTCGAAGTGCTCGATCCGCGACAGAACAACGCTTTCGTCGACCGCTACCTCGATGTTCCATTCGATCTCTCGCAAATTATTTTCATCGCGACCGCCAACTACGTTGAGGGAATTCCGGAACCGTTGCGCGATCGCATGGAGACAATTTCACTCCCGGGTTATACGGAACGCGAGAAGCTCGAGATTGCGCGACGCTACCTCGTTAGGCGCCAGCTTGAAGAAAACGGACTCAAGCCGGAGCAATGCGAATGGGAGGAGGATGCCTTGCTCTTCATCATCAGCGATTACACACGCGAGGCTGGAGTTCGCGAACTGGAGCGGCAGATCGGCACCGTCATTCGCTCGGTCGCAGCGCAAGTGGCGCGTGGAAAAAGCGAGTTCGTCAGGATCACGAAGGATTTTGTCGCGCAGAAACTTGGACCGGTGCGTTACATCCACGAAACGCGATTGGCGACGAACAAACCTGGTGTTGTGACGGGTCTCGCCTATACGCCCGTTGGCGGCGAAGTGTTGCACATCGAAGCAACGAAATATCCCGGCAAGGGAAACGTCACGCTAACCGGACAGATCGGAAATGTAATGAAAGAATCTGCTCAGGCCGCGCTCAGTCTGGTGCGCAGTCGCGATGGCGAGATCGGAGTGAAGCCGGAAGATTTTCGCGACATGGATATTCACGTACATGTTCCCGCCGGCGCGGTGCCGAAAGATGGGCCATCAGCGGGCGTGGCAATGTTCACCGCGCTCGCGTCGCTTTTTAGTAACACGCCGGTGCGTTCGGATGTGGCGATGACTGGTGAGATTACTTTGCGCGGTCTGGTTTTGCCCATCGGCGGATTGAAAGAAAAAAGTCTGGCTGCGCTACGTGCGGGAATTTCCACTGTTATCATTCCAAAGTTGAACGAGAAGGATCTCGTCGATGTTCCGGAAGAGGCGAAGCAAAAAATAAAATTCGTTCCGGTCGAGAGCGTCGATGAAGTCTTGCGAATTGCGCTGGAAAGGAAAAGCGATGGCGCGCCTGATAATGGACCGCCTTGACGCTTTTTCGAAACCACGTCGGTCATGGAAAGGACATTCCGCGATCGTGTAGATGCTGGCCGGCAACTCGCCGAACCATTGAGCATGTATGCCGATCGCGCTGACGTGATCGTGCTGGCACTACCGCGCGGTGGAGTTCCCGTTGCTTATGAAGTAGCAAAACGCCTTCGCGTTCCGCTCGATGTTTTCGTCGTGCGCAAACTGGGTGTGCCGGGATACGAAGAATTGGCTTTGGGTGCGATTGCTTCGGGCGGTGTGCGTGTTTTGAACCAGGATGTGGTGCGTATTCTTCCGAATGCGGAACAAATCGTGGAAGCGGTGACGGCAAACGAATTGTTGGAAGTGGAGCGCCGCGAGCGCGCCTATCGCGACGATCGGCCTCCACTTAATGTAAAGGAACGCACCATCATTCTTATCGATGATGGACTGGCGACGGGCGCAACCATGCATGCGGCGGTGAACGCATTGCGCGAACAGAAGCCGGCGAAAATTGTAGTCGCGATTCCGGTGTGCGCACCGGAGACCTGCCGCGAGATCCAAAAGCTTGCCGACGAGACCGTCTGGCTTTTTGCGCCGGAATGGTTTCACGGTGTTGGACAGTTCTACGATGATTTTTCGCAGACCAGCGATGAAGAAGTGCGGCGATTGCTGGCGGCGGCCGAGCAAGATTTGTAGCGGCGGTCTATGACCGTCGCATAATTTTCCTGTGCTCGTCGAGCGACGGTCATAGACCGCCGCTACAGAAGAAGCACAGCCGCGCCTTTAATCCGACCATCGCGCAATTGCTTCAAGCGCTTCATTTGCTTTCTCGAGTGGGAAAGTTTTGCGTCGAAGTCTGGACCGGAACGCGTGCCGCGATTTCGAGAAATTCTTCGCCATCGCGACGCGTCAGGTTAGCGACGGAAGTAATCGAACGTTCTTCCCACAAGTCGTCATACGGAAACGCCGGTATATCGCTCATGTGAATTCCACCGCAGACGACACATCCGCCCTTGTCGAGAGCGCGCAGGGAATTCGGAACGAGCGCGCCCACCGGCGCAAAGATGATTGCGGCATCTAATTTTTCCGGTGGTGTTTCGTCGGAACCGCCCGCCCAAACCGCGCCGAGTTCTCGCGCAAATCTTTGACCTTCCGCATCGCCGGGACGCGTGAAGGCGAAAACCTCACGACCTTGAAAACGTGCGACCTGCGCGATGATGTGAGCGGCTGCGCCAAAACCGTAAATGCCGAGTCGTTTTGCGTCGTTCGTCTTACGCAACGATCGATATCCAATCAAGCCAGCGCAAAGGAGCGGCGCGGCGGCAACGTCGTCAAAGATATCGGGAATTGGAAAGCAGAAGCGTTCGTCAGCCACGGTGAACTCTGCATAGCCGCCATCTATCGTGTAGCCGGTGAATCGCGCGTTATCACAAAGATTCTCGCGATCCGACCGACAGAACTTGCATTGGCCGCACGTCCAGCCGAGCCATGGAATCCCAACGCGATCGCCGATTTTGAATCGATCCACATTTTCGCCGATGGCTTCCACGCGCCCGACAATTTCGTGGCCGAGAATGAGCGGCAACTTCGGCTGCGATAGTTCGCCATCGATGATGTGCAGATCGGTGCGACAGACGGCGCAGGCGGCAACGCGGACAAGCACTTGACCGGTGTTTGGTCGTGGTGTCGCTGTGTCGCGCAGGACTAGCGGCTCGCCAACTTTTTCGAAGAACATCGCGCGCATATTATTTATTAGCGTGGACCGACTGCCCGCGCCACGCCGTTCACCGAACGTGATGGGACCGACGCGGTCTCACGACGGCCCCAGATGCGGTTCAAGGAATTTGCGGATGGCCGGCGCCGCCATCGCGCCGACTTGCCGTGTTACTTCGTGTCCGCCTTTGAACAAGGCCATCGTCGGAATCGCGTTGATGCGAAAGCGACGTGCCAGGTTTTGCGCGGTTTCCGTATTCACTTTCGCGACGAGCCAGCGTCCGGTGCCTTCGCCCGCGATTTTGTCCAGTTCCGGCGCGACCATTTTGCACGGGCCGCACCAGGGCGCCCAGAAATCGACCAGGACTGGCAACGCGGATCGACTCGTTAGGGCATCGAATGCGAGATCGGTTGTTACATTCACTGGTTCGCTGGGCGCTTGAAGTTCACTGCCGCATTTTCCGCAGCGCCCGGTTTGGCCCAGTTTGTTATAGCTCAGGCGATTGCGCTGTCCGCATTTCGGCGCAGGCTACGAGCACGCCGCGATCGTCGAGTTCAATCGTTTTCATCTTGAAGGCGCGTGGCAGTGCGTGCAGACATCAAGGAGCGGCGCTTTCCAAAGCGCCGGTTTATTGGTCGGCGACTTGGAAGTCGCCGCTCCTTGGCAGCTATCCCTGCTTCCAACCGTTGCCGTTCCCATCTCGCGCCAAGGCGTATTCCGGTGTGAGGTCAACGTCGTCGGTCGGCTCTTCTTCCGTTTCGGCCAGACCTTTTTCGTGATGCTCTTTCGCGATGAGCATGTAGAGCGACGGCACAATGAACAGCGTGAAGATTGTTCCGATCGTCATTCCGCCGACAAGCACGAGACCGATCGAATTTCGTGCGGCGGCGCCCGCGCCACTCACGAGTGTAAGCGGAAAGTGACCGGCGACCGTGGCGACACTGGTCATCATGACGGGGCGCAAACGAATGCGCGCGGCCTGCGCGACAGCCGCGAGTTTACCCAAACCCTGGCGTTGCAATTCGTTCGCGAACTGCACAATCAGAATTCCATTCTTGGAAACAAGGCCGACCAGCGTAACCAGACCGACCTGCGAATAAATATTGAGCGTGGTGGTCCAGCCATTGGTGAAGAACTGTCCGAACGGCATTTTCAAGAAAGTGAAAAGGAGCGCACCAAAAATTGCGAGCGGCACCGATCCCAGCAGAATAATAAAGGGATCGCGGAAGCTGTTGAATTGCGCGGCGAGAACGAGAAAGATGAGAACGACCGCCAGAGTAAACGCCGTGCCGAACTTGCTGCCTTCGGTGCGGAGTTGGCGCGATTCCCCGGTGTAATCGAGGACGTAGCCTTTCGGCAAAATTTTGTGCGCTTCGTTCTCGAGAAACGTCAACGCCGCGTCCAGCGATCGCGTCGGCACGCCACTGATGGTGACGGCGTTGAGCTGCTGCATGCGATTGAGCGAGCGCGCGACCGATTGATGTTTAATCGATGCGACGGTGCTCAGACGGGATCAGCTGATTGTTCGGTCCGGTAACGTAAATATTTTTCAGTTGCTCCGGATTCAGACGATCGATGCGTTTGATCTGCGGAATGACTTTGTAACTGCGTCCGGCAATGTTGAAGCGATTAACAAAGTTGCCGCCGATGCTGGCCGAGAGATCGGCGCCGACTTGCTGCATGTCGAGGCCAATGCGATGCGACCTTGTCATGATCGAAAACAATCTGCGATTGCGGCTGATCGATTTTCGTATCGATGTCGGAGAATCGGAAAATGCCAGCTTGCATCGCTTTGGCCTGAATTTGTTTCGCGAATTCAAGGATGCGCTCGGGGTCGGCGGTAGAAGTAATGACAAAGGTGACGGGGAAACTTTCACCGCCGGGAAGTGCAGGCGGCATAACGGGAAACATTTGAATGCCGGGGATTTGCCCGAGTCCTGCCATTACTCTCGGCAGATACGCCGCGGTCGGGGTTTGCGAACGCCCCACGGTTTCAAAACCATTCCACCAAAGCCGCCGCTCGGATTCGTGATTTGAAATGTGAATCTGGTGTCGGGAATATTAAGGAAGACTTTGTTCGCGGCGTCCGCGTAGCGGATCGTATCGTCGATTGTGGCGTTGGCCGGCGCCGTCATGATGCCAAAGATCACGCCCTGGTCTTCTGTCGGCGCCAACTCGTTAGGCGACATGTTCCAGAAGAGCGCGCCCAGCAATGAAAGCCCGATCCACACGGTGTAAACCGCCGGGCGCGCGGCGAGCGTCCGATCCAGATGACTTCCGTACCAATCGCGGAAGCGATCGAACGTGCGATTGACCATGCCGGAAAATCCGCGATCGACGTGATCGGCGCGTAACAAGATGTGCAGACATCATCGGCGAAAGCGTCAAGGCCACGACACCGGAAATGAAAACGGCGCCGGCAAGCGTGAGAGCAAATTCGCGGAATAAAGCGCCGGTCAATCCGCCTTGCAGCGCGATCGGAGTATAGACCGCGGCGAGCGTGATCGTCATCGCAATGATGGGGCCAACGAGTTCGCGCGCGCCTTTCAGCGCAGCGTTCATGCGCGACATGCCTTCGCGCATGTGTCGCTCGACATTTTCGACGACGACGATGGCATCATCGACGACCAACCCGACGGAGAGCACAATGGCGAGAAGCGTTAGCAGGTTGAGCGTGAAACCGAAACGCCTGCATGAGAAACAACGCGCCGATGAGTGAAATCGGGATCGCGACGATCGGGAACAATGACGGACCGGATAGATCCGAGGAACAAAAAGATCACGACCATCACGATCGAGCAGCGTGTCGATCAGAGTTTTTACGACTTCATGGATGGCGTCGTTGATGTAGGCGGTCGAGTCGTAGGCGATTTGCGCCTTCATCCCGCTTGGCAATTCCTTTTGGATTTGCTCCATCTCCGTGCGCACGCGCTTGATCACATCGATCGAATTCGCGTTCGGCAAAACCCAGATGCCCATGAAGACGGCCTTCTGTCCGGAGAACCGAACTTCCGTGTTGTAGTCTTCCGCGCCGAGAACCACGTCCGCGATGTCGCCGAGCCTGATCAGATTTCCCTTGTCCTGCTTGCACGACGAGTTTCTTGAAATCGTCGGCCGTGTGCAGGTCGGTGTTCGCGGTGAGATTGACCTGAAGGAGAGAACCCTTCGTGCTGCCGACCGCGGCAAGATAGTTGTTTCGAGCCAGGGCGCTGCGCACATCGGCGGGGCTGATGTTCAGCGCCGCCATGCGATCCGGTTTCATCCAGATGCGCATGGCAAATGTGCGGCCGCCGAGGATGTCGGCTTTTTGCACGCCACCGAGCTGCGGTCAATCGCGGTTGCACCAGCCTGACGAGATAATCGGTAACTTCGTTAGGCTGCAGAATGTCGGAAGTGAAACTCAAATACGCCGCGGCGAAACGTGAATCGGCCGCTTCGATGTTGATGACAGGAATCTCTGCTTCGGGCGGCAGATCGCGCCGGATCGCATCCACTTTTGAGCTGATGTCCGAAAGCGCTTTGTTCGCGTCGTAATTCAACTTCAATCGCGCCGTGATGAGCGAACTGCCCTGCGTGCTTTGCGATTGGATGTAATCGATGCCGTCCGCAGCGGCGATCGCGCGTTCCAGCGGTGTCGTAATAAATCCGCGCTAACCAGCTCCGCGTCGGCGCCGACGTAAACGGTATTCACCGTGATGGCAGCGATATCGCTGCGCGGATATTGCCGCACATTGATCGTCTTCATCGCCTGCAAACCGGCAATGAGAATCACGAAACTGACGACGAGCGCCAGCACCGGCCGTTTGATGAAGAGATCGGTGAACGATTTCATGCTTGATTCTTTCTGGGGAGCGCACGCGCCTCGCGTGCTTATTTCGGCGCCCCCGCCGAAATGCTGGGCAAAGAGTGCAAACTGAGAAGAGAATTTCGCGATGGCGAGGGCGCCATCGCCGGCACGCGAGGGCGCGTGCGCTCCCCGGAATTCAGAATGCAACTTCATTGTCGGTCTTTAATTAAGTATCCGCCGGCGTCGGGTTCAGCTCGCGGTTTCGGGGCGAGATTGTTATTGATCGTCACGGCCATGCCGTTGCGCAATTTGAAAACGCCAGTGCCAACGATGGTTTCGCCGGCCTTCAATCCTTGCGTAATCGAAACAAAATCGCCGCGCGATTCACCGACGCGCACAAACTGCTGCCGGATCGTCTGCGATTCTTTTCCGGTTTTCGGATCCTTCTTTTTCTCGATCAGAAAAACCGAATCGCCATACGGCGCGTAGGAAACAGCGGTGCCCGGAATGACAAGCGCTTTGTGTTTCTCCGGAAGAACAACCTCGACTTTGGCAAACATCCCGGGCCTTCAAAACGTGATCGGGATTTTCCAGCGTCGCCTTGCAACGTGACATTGCGCGTGGCCGTATCCACCATCGGAGTTAATCGCCGTGAGCTTGCCGTGAAATTCCTGGCCGGGAACCGCGTCGGTGTGAACGTTCACATGCGAGTCCCGGCGACAACTGCGCCAGATTCTGTTGCGGCAATGCGAAATCGACAAAAACCGGATCGAGCGAGGTCAACGCGACCACCTGCTGTCCGGCGTTGATCATCTGCCCGACGTTTACCTGGCGAATGCCGAGCTGCCCATCGAACGGTGCGCGCACAGTCTTCTTCGAGATCATGGATCGCATCTGATCGACGGCCGCGCTCTTCTGTTTGAACTTCGATTCCGCAGCGTCGAGCTCCGCTTTCGAAATCACTTTGCGCTTGGACAAGATCCGCCGCGCGCTCCCAATCAGCTTTCGCCAATTCCAGATCGGCTTCGGCGGAATGCAATTGCGCTTCTTCGGACGACGCATCGAGCTGCATCAGCAAATCGCCTTTTTTCGCTACCCCTCCATTCTCAAATCCAATCTTGGCCGACCACGCCCGGCAGTTCGGTCGAGACCATCGCGCCTTGCACCGGCGGAAACGCTTCCAACGGAGATTGAGCGTTGGCGCCCAATCTTCTTCTTTCACCGTCGCGCTCGTCACCGTTTCCACCGGCATCGGCGGCTTGGATGACATCATCTTCCGGATCTGCATCACTTTAATTCCGGCGAGGATGAGAAACAGCCCGACAACGGCAAGCACTGCCTTGAAGATCATTCCTCGCCGCGATTTAACTTTGGCGTTCATGGTTTCTGGTCGCGCTACGTCATGCATAAGCTGGTTCGGTTTCATTTTTGAACAACACGCGCCACAATTTGCGGGTCACTTCGAGTTGGCGAGCGCGTCTGTCGGCTGCCGGCAGCCCTTGCGGCTGCAATACATCGCGCATCAACATTCCACGCGCGACAGCAAAGATAAGTTCCGACATTTCGGTTGGCGTAAGTCCATGCGCGGCGTTTTTCGCTTCCGGCGATCGCGCGATCAAGTCGGTCACGCCATTCATCGCCGTCTGCAAAACATCGCGCACCAGGTCTGCGATCTGGGCGTTACGCGAAGCCTCCGCATAGAGATCGACCACGAAGGCCGACTGAATTTGCGGCGAGTTTTCGCAACAATGTGCCGTGAATAAAATTTCCAGCGACTCAAGCAAAGTCGGCGCCTGCCGCGCGCGTTCCATCACTTCTTGGATCTCGTTCTTGTGACGGGCCGCCATCGCCGAGATGACCTCTTCCTTGTTTTCGAAATAGCGATAGATCAACCCTACGCTGATGCCCGCTTCGGCACTGATATCGTGCATGCTCGCCTGGTGAAAACCGCGCTTGGCGAAGCAAACGACCGCAGCATCGAGGATCTGCGCACGCCGATCGACGCTGGGTTCGGCAAGAGTCTGAGTTGGAGGCATCGGGAATGATGAATGAACGTTCATTCATTGTCAAATCTCCTAGGGAAATGAGCTGATTTCATCGGTGAACTACGAATGAGACGCTCGTGACTGGACATTGGTTTATCGATATCGCGTGCCTGCATATCGGCGTCTATGACCGTGGGAGGAATTCGGTCGTCCAAGAAAGAAGAAAACGTCCAACGTTCAACATCCAACGTCGAACTCAGAAAGTTGAACATTGAACGCTCGGCATGACAGGGAGCGAGTTCCCTTGACGCGCATGTTGCGCGATGGCCTCGTTGAGGCAAATGACTTCTCGTCGCGCGGATGTTTTTGCATCGCTCTCTCGCAGATTGCGAAAGTTTCCCCTAACGAGTCGCTATCTGATCGGTGTTTCGGGCGGCCGCGATTCTGTTGCGCTCCTTCATCGGTTGGTCGAGACCGGTTATCGCGATTTGATCGTTTGCCATCTTAATCATCAACTGCGTGGCCGCTCCGCCAGTGCCGACGCACGCTTCGTGGAAAATCTCGCGAAGGAATACGGTCTCCAATTCGAGATCGGAAAGGTCAACATCCGGGCGCTCGCCGCTAAGAAAAAACTCTCAATCGAAACCGCCGGTCGCGTCGCGCGTTATGAGTTTTTCGCCCGGACGGCAAAGCGCAAACACTCCCGCACGGTTTTCCTTGCGCATCACGCCGATGATTTGGTCGAAACTTTCCTGATCAATTTATTTCGTGGCGCCGGGACGACCGGACTTGCTGGAATGCGAGAGATTTCCAACCGTCGCATCGACAATATCGAGCTGACGATTGCTCGTCCGCTTCTCGGTATCTGGCGCGATGAAATCGATCGATATGTTGAAGCGAATCATCTGAAATTTCGCGAAGACGCGTCCAATCGCGATCTGACGCCGCTGCGTAACCGCATCCGGCACAGCGTCATTCCCTTTCTGGAGAAGACGCTCGGTCGCAACATTCGAGCGAGCATCTGGCGCGGGGCGACGATTACTGCCGAAGAAGAAAGCTTTTTCGATGAGCTTTTGCCGGAGGGTTTGACCGAGTTGGAAGCGAAACAATTGCGTATGATGCCGCTCACGCTGCAACGGCGGACATTGCGTGAGTGGCTGCGCATGCATCGCGTGCCTGATGTGAATTTCGCGTTGGTCGAGCGCGTCCGGGATTTGGTCGAGCTGACGAATCGCGTCGCCAAGACAAATCTTCCCGGCGATCGACATGTGCGAAGGCGCGCCGGGAAAATTTTTATCGAATAGCTTTCTTCTGTAGCGGCGGTCTATGACCGTCGCTCGAAAAAAACAGGATCGCTCGAATAAATCCAAAAGAAGTGCGACGGTCACAGACCGCCGCTACAAATCGTAAAATGAGTTCCGAAGTTCGCGTTCGTTTCGCTCCGTCACCAACGGGCTATCTCCACATCGGCGGTGCGCGCACCGCGCTCTTCAACTGGCTCTTTGCGCACCATCACGAAGGCACATTCGTCCTGCGCGTCGAAGACACCGACAAATCGCGCAACACCGAGGAAGCTGCCGCCGCCATTTACGACGGCCTGCATTGGCTCGGACTCAGTTGGGATGAAGGCCCACACGTCGGCGGCGATTTCGGTCCGTATTTTCAGAGCGAGCGCAATTCGATCTATGAAAAATATCTGCGCAGATTGGCCGATGCCGGTCATGTTTTCGAAGACAACGGCGCGCTCCGTTTTCGTTCGCCACGCGAACACGTCATCGTGGACGACATCGTCTGCGGGAAAATCGATTTCGATTTATCGAATGAGGAAACGCATCCTGACATGACCATTCGCCGCCCCGACGGCTCCTGGATTTTTCATTTCGTCAATGTCGTGGATGACATCGAGATGAAAATTTCGCACGTCATTCGCGGCGAAGATCACCTTTCTAATACGCCGAAGCACATCGAGCTCTACCGCGCGCTCGGCGCGGAGCTGCCGCATTTCGCGCACATTCCGCTCATCATGAACAAAGACGGTTCCAAGATGAGCAAACGCGATCAGGGCGCGAGCGTGGACTATTACATCAAGCGCGGATACCGGCCGGAGGCAGTCCGCAATTATCTTTCTCTTCTCGGTTGGTCGCCGAAGGACAATCGCGAGAAAATGACGATCACGGAAACGACGGAGATTTTCGATCTAAACAACGTCGTGCGCAGCCATGCCACGTTCGATCCCGCGAAGCTACATTGGTTGAATGGCGAATATGCGCGGGAACTGGACGACAAGACATTTCACGATCTCGCCGTCGCTGCTCTAAAATCAGGTGGTGTCGCGCTCGACAAATTTCCGGAGAGCTACGTCCGCGCCGCGATCCAAACCTGCAAAGGCAAGATCAATACCTTCGATGAATTGCCGGGTTACTGCGGTTTCTATTTTAGCGACGACGTCGTTTATCAGCCGGAAGGCGTTGCAAAACATTTTACCGCCGAAAACAAGCCGCGTTTAAAGGCGATGCGTGATGCTTTGGCTGGATTATCGAAGTTTGATGCGACCGAGATCGAAAGCGCATTCAAGGCAACGGCGGCAACGCTCGGCGTGAAAGTTGGCGCGTTGGTTCATCCAACGCGTCTCGCCGTTACCGGCAGCAACGTCGGCCCGAGCTTGTATCATCTGCTTGAAGTTGTGGGTAAGGAGAAAGTCTTGGCGCGAATCGATCGCGCATTATCGAGCTTCGGAGGATAGGCTTCCAGCCTGTCTTGGCCGCCAGGCATCTTGCCTGGCGTATACGAATTCGGCAGGGCTGGAAGCCTGCCGGCCGAGTCAGGCAAGGTGCCTGACTTCCGTGTTCTTCGCTTCCTTCGCCCAGGTATCTTTGAGCGTGATCGTTCGATTCCAGACCTGTTTGTTCGACTGCGAGTCGGAATCGAGTGTGAAGTAGCCGAGCCGTTCAAACTGGTACCGCTCGTTAGGCTGTGCGCTCGCTAATGCGGGTTCCAATTTTGCCTGCACAACTTCGAGCGAGTGGGGATTGATGAACGATTTGAAATCGCCCGCCGCATCGGGCTCCGGCACACTGAATAGCCGATCATAAAGTCGGACCTCGGCGTCGACGGCATGCTGCGCGCTCACCCAGTGAATTGTGCCCTTCACTTTGCGATTGGACGTTGCACCACCCGATTTGCTTTCGAGATCAATCGAGCAGCGCAATTCAACGACGTTGCCGGTGTCGTCCTTCACGACTTCCTCGCACTTGATGATGTAGGCGTATTTTAACCGCGCCTCTCCTCCCGGTTTGAGCCGGAAATATTTTGGCGGCGGCGTTTCCATAAAATCGTCGCGATCGATAAAAAGCTCGCGACTGAACGGAACCTTGCGCGTTCCTGAATCCGGATCTTCCGGATTATTAACCGCGTCGAGTTCTTCGGTCTGATCTTCGGGATAATTCGTTAGGGTAACTTTGATCGGTCGCAGCACGGCGAGACGGCGCGTTGCCATGCGATTGAATTCACTGCGCACGGCATGCTCGAGCACCGCCATCTCCGTCATGCTCGGATATTTTGTGATGCCGATGTTGTAAGCGAATGCGCGCAACGCGCTCGCCGTGATGCCGCGTCGGCGCAATCCAGCAATCGTGATCATGCGTGGGTCGTCCCAACCATTCACCAACTTCTCGTTCACCAACTGGATGAGCTTTCGTTTACTCATCACCGTGTAGGTCAGATTGAGCCGCGCGAATTCATACTGATGCGGTCGCGGCTCGGGCAGATCGAGCGAATCAAGCAACCATTCATAGAGCGGCCGATGCACTTCAAACTCGAGCGTGCAAACCGAATGCGTGATGCCTTCGATGTAATCGCTGAGCGTGTGTGCCCAATCGTACATCGGATAAATGCACCACTTGTTGCCGGTGTGATGATGTTCCGCATGACGAATCCGATAGAGAACGGGATCGCGCAGCCAGACATTGGGCGCGCTCATGTCGATCTTCGCGCGCAACGTGCGCGTGCCGTCCGGAAATTCGCCCGCCTTCATCCGCGCAAGCAGATCGAGATTTTCTTCGACCGGACGATTACGAAACGGACTCTCCTTGCCGGTTCGCCGGAACTCATCCGTCTCTTCCGGCGTCATGTCGTCGACGTACGCTTTGCCCTTGCGCACCAGTTGCACCGCGTATTCGTAAAGCCGATCGAAATAATCCGACGTGTAGAACGGCGCGCCGCCAAGGTTTCTGTCGGCCCAGCCGTCGATTAGCCAATGCACATCGGCCATGATCGAATCGACATACTCGGTCTCTTCCTTCGTCGGATTGGTGTCATCCATCCGGATGTTGCAAACACCACCGAATTCGTGCGCCATGCCGAAATTCAGACAGATCGATTTAGCATGACCAATGTGCAGATAACCATTCGGTTCCGGTGGGAAACGGGTGCAAATCTTAGAGTATTTCCCCGTCTGGATATCCTCTGCGACAACGTCACGGATAAAATCGGACGGAGTTGGATTATCGGCAGGTGCTGTCATTGTTGCGTGCGACATTAGCAGACGAAACAGTGAAAGAAATCTACACCCTCGCTGATCTCAAGGACTGGAAAAAGGCGACACGCAATGTCGATCCGCCTATTCGGCTTGGCGTAATCGGCGATCCGGTAGCGCATTCGCTCTCGCCGCAAATGCAAAACGCAGCCCTTCAAGCCTGCGACATCAAGATGCAGTACGCGCGGTTCCACATTTTGCCTAACGAGTTAGAGGTTGCATTGAGAACGATTGGCGAACTCGATTTTGCTGGCGTGAATGTGACGGTGCCCCACAAAATTGCGGCCGTCAGTTACCTTCAGGATCTCGACGAAAACGCGCGACGAGCTGGCGCGGTCAATGGCATCGCCATCTCAGACAAAAAGATGCGCGGCTTTAACACTGACGGTCGTGGATTCTCGCAAGCGATTCGGGAGGACTTTTCGGTGGATCTGCGCGACCTGCGTGTGCTGGTGCTCGGGGCCGGCGGTGCGGCGCGCGCGATCGCGTTGCAATGCGCGCGGGAAAATTGCGAACGATTGGTCGTCGCCAATCGCACATTCGAAAAAGCGAAAACACTGACGGACGAATTGCGAGACTTTTTTGCCGGTCCGAGAGTTCTCGGGCCTGTCGCAAGGTTGCAAGCGATCCCGTGGGAAGAAACCGCATTTCGATTTCAAATCGCCAATCTCGATTTGATCGTGAATACAACCCCGCTCGGTCTTAATCGCGCCGATTCATCGCCGCTTCCCGCGCGATTGCTCGCACCGCACCTGATGATTTACGACACGATTTATTCCAACAAACACACGCCGCTTATGTCTGCCGCGCGCGAAGCGGGCGCGCGCGGCGCGAATGGCTTGTCGATGTTGCTGCATCAAGGCGCGCTCGCATTTGAGACCTGGTTTGGCCGCGATGCGCCGAATCGATGCGATGCGAGCAGCGCTTAAGACGTAAAGCCGTCAGCATTTTCCCACGTTGTTCCCCTTCCGCGTCTGGCTCGGCAACGATATCCAATCGGTATCGTGTCTGCTGTGTTTGTAAACTTGTGGGAAACCTCGATATTAATCAATGGTAGCCGCTGGTGTAAATTTCGGTGCCGGTGAGAGCCGGACTGGCGTCGATCTCGCGGAAGATCTGCTCGAGCTCAAGCGCGAGCGCAACGCCGTGATCCTCGCGCACAATTATCAGGTGCCCGAACTCCAGGACATCGCTGATTTCGTTGGCGACTCGTTAGGCCTGAGCTACCAGGCCGCGAAGACCGATGCCGACGTGATTTTATTTTGCGGCGTTCACTTCATGGCGGAGACGGCGAAAATCATCAATCCGTCAAAGTGCGTCATTCTTCCCGATCTCGATGCGGGTTGTTCGCTTTCCGAATCTTGTCCGCCGGAAAAGCTCGCGCAGTTTTTAAAGGATCACGCCGATAAGAATTACTACGTCGTCGCCTACATCAACTGCAGCGCGGGCGTGAAGGCGCTTTCCGATGTCATCTGCACGAGCGGTAATGCCGAGAAGATCGTGCGCGCTGCACCGGCCGATCGAAATATCCTTTTTGTGCCCGACCAGAATCTTGGCGCGTGGGTGATGGAGCGCACCGGTCGCAAAATGGATCTGTGGCAGGGAAATTGTTACGTGCACGTCGAGTTCACTGCGCGCAGCATCGGCAAAATTCGCGAAGAGTATCCGGACGCGCCGCTCGTCGCGCATCCCGAATGCACTTACGCCGTCCGGATGCTGGCCGATGAAGTTTGTTCGACCGAAAAAATGGTGACTTTTTGCAAGGAATCGCCGGCGCACGAAATCATCGTCGTGACCGAAGCAGGCATGCTGCATCGATTGCAAAAAGAAATCCCCGGCAA
Organism: uncultured Verrucomicrobiae bacterium; assembly: GCA_963758535.1. Classification (GTDB taxonomy): domain Bacteria; phylum Verrucomicrobiota; class Verrucomicrobiia; order Chthoniobacterales; family UBA10450; genus JBBQFI01. Next base: position 35,231 of record CAVWVT010000012.1, read on the forward strand.
AATTTTTATTCCCGGTCCGACGGAACATTGCGCATGCGCGGAATGCCGGTTCATGAAAATGAACACATTGGAGAAGGCGTACGATGCGTTGCTGCATATGCGGCCCGAAATCGTTTTGCCCGAAGCACTGCGCAAACGCGCGGAAGCGCCAATTCTGCGCATGCTGGAATTGAGCAGGTGATCGTAGCGGCGGTTTGTGACCGTCGCACTTCTCGACGGAAAGTTTGCGACGGTCACAGACCGCCGCTACAACCCGGGAAATCTTTTCACTTGTCACGCTCCACGGGTCACCTTTGACTCCTGCGCGATGCGGCATTTTTCCTTTTGGCCGGTGCTCGTGGTCTTACTCCTCGGGGTTCTTGTGCTGCGTGAGCCGCGTTTCGAGAAGTTAGAAGAAAATTTTCTGCGCTGGCTTCTGCGCAATGCTCAACCGCCCCAGCGTATCCATTCCGCTTACGGTCGTGGAGATCGGTCGGGACAGGACGTCGCCGAACCAGAAAAATTCTGCCGATGAATCGACCGAGGCGTTTCTGCATGGTGGAGGCACGGCAATTTCGCCCCTCGAGCATGCGATGTTTTTGCAATCGGTCCTCGAGTTCCAGCCCACCGTCGTCGCGTTCGAAACTGTTTTGAAATGGCGCGAGCGCGACAAAGATCAGGAACAGGTTTTTCTCGATCAAGCCATGCGCGTGCCCAAGCTCTTGTTAGGCGCGGAGTTGACCAATTCGCCTGATCTCGACCAAACGCCGCCCGAGATACCGGTATTCACGCGGGTGACGGGCAACCGTGGACATATTGCGGAGTTCATGGGTGTGGGACGCCAGCCTGGCGAGGATATGCGTTTGATCTCGACACTTGGCTTCATCAATCTGCCGGAAGAAATCGTAGATGATATTCACGTGCCCTTGCTTTTCCGGTATCGCGGGGATGTCATTCCCTCCTTTGCGCTCGAAGCCGTTCTGCTTTGGTTGCGTATCACGCCGGAGGAAGTGAAAGTCGAGCTGCCGTCTCAAATCGTGCTGCCGGGCAATCGCAGGATTCCGATTACTGCCGAGGGCACCCTTCTCATCAATCCTCTCGCGGCGCAGAATGTGCGTCGCCTTACTCTCAACGAATTGCTCCTCGCGGCGCAACAGCGAGGGAAGGGCAGTTCGGCCACCGCACATCTCGAAAACGTTCGCGATCAGATCGTCCTGGCGCGCACTCCGGCAAATCCGCTCGCGCCCCCCGATGTCTTCGCCGCCACGATCGCTACCATGCAAAGTAATATGTACCTGCGCCGCGTCAGTCGGATGTTCGATTTCGCATTTCTTGTTTTGACGGTGTTAGCGGCAGGATTTGTGGTTAAAGCGCCGCGTTCCTACCTCGTGCTTGGAGCCCTGGCTTTCACTGCAGGCTACTGCATGATAGCCATGAACCTCCTGTCTCGTTATCGCGTATGGCTGCCAGGGTATTTCCCGTTAGGGCTTATCTGGCTGCTGGCTTTGTATGGGTGCGTTTCCAGAAGCAGGTGGCGCCGGCGATCCAGTGAAGCGTCACGCGTCGAGTGATTAAACCATGAATAAATCGCAATCCATCGAGGAAAGGATCGATCGTCTGCACGCAGGCGGTCTGGTCGACATGCACTTCGATTTGCCGTTAGGTCTGCAATGGAACGACGATCCAAATGTAGTGGGGAAGGAATTCCTCCCTGAATTTGTTTCCGGCGATATCGGCGTGCTCGGCGTGGCGACTTATGTCGAAGATCGTTTTCTTGATCGAAGTCTTAACATCGCACTTTGCCAGGTGGCGCGTCTTTATGCCGGCGCGGAGCGCACGGAGAAGATGTCCATTTGCAGGACGCATGAGGAAATTTCTCGCGCGCGTGAGAAGGGGCACATCGCTCTGCTGCTCACGATGGAAGGAGCCGAACCTCTTGGGACCGATCTCGATCTGCTCCGCATATTTTATGAACTTGGTTTGCGCGCGATTTCGTTAACGCATGCCCGCCCGAATGCAGCCGCTAGTGGCGGAATCTTCGCCGCCAACGGATCGCCTCCTGAAGGGCTGACAGATTTTGGACGCGATCTGGTGCGGGAATGCGAGCGTCTGGGAATCATGATCGACCTCGCGCACATCAATCGCGCGGGTTTCGACGAAATCGTTAGCCTAACGAGTAAACCTCTCATTGTTTCGCACACAAACGCACGGCGTTACTACGACGTGGAGCGCAATATTAGCGACGACCAGATCAAGATGATCGGGCAACGAGGCGGCGTGATCGGAATCAACGCCATACTTGTCAGCCCAAATAAAGCGGAGGCCACGCTTGATCGCTATGTCGACCATATCGAACACGTAATCAGTCTCATCGGCATCGATAACGTGGGGATTGGATTCGATTTCTGCGAGTTTCTTTGGAAGCAAATGTCGGAAGCGGAAAAGCAAGAGTTGGAAGCAAAACTAACGACACCACATTTCCTGCCTGACCTTGGGAATCATTCTCACGCACGGAATGTGACGCGGCGTTTGATCGAGCGCGGCTGGGAGGATGATGCGATCGAGAAATTTCTCCGCGGAAACTGGATGCGCGATTTTGAAGGAATTACTGTAGCGCTCTCTTTTACCCTTCCTCTTCCGCTTCCTCTACCTCTTACTCTGAGGGCGACGAGCCAGATTAGGAGGAAGAGGGAGAGGAAGAGACTTATTTGAAATTCATCAATCTTACGCGTCGCATCGAGATCGGCGCTAATTGCTATTACCTCGAAGCGGCGGGCCAGCGGCTCGTGTTCGATTGCGGGATGCATCCGAAATTGGAAGGCGAAGAAGCGCTTCCAAACTTCAAGCCGATCGCCAATCGTAAGCTCGATGCCATTCTGATTTCGCATGCGCATCTTGATCACATCGGGACACTGCCGGTCCTGATGGGACGCCAGCCGGACGCGCGCGTTTTTATGAGCGAAGCGACGACGGAGATCGGCGATGCGCTCCTGCATAATTCCGTCAACGTGATGAAGCGGCAACGAGAAGAGCTGGGCGTCACGATGTATCCGCTCTACACCCATCGCGGCCTCGATCGAGTGGCCGACCAATGGCAATCATGTCGATTTAATCAGCCCATCACGTTGCAAGGCGAGAGGGCAACGGCGCGCGAAACTGACGAAATCACGTTCGAATTCTTTGATGCGGGCCATGTCCTTGGTGCGTGCGGGATTTTGCTGCGCGCAGAAGGACGAAAGATTTTCTACAGCGGCGACGTGAGCTTCGACGACCTGACGATCGCGAAAGCAGCCGTCTTTCCGGAATCGGGAATTGACGTCCTCATCATCGAAACGACGCGTGGCGATATGCCGCTAGCGAAAAATTTCTCGCGCAAAGAAGAGGAGCATCGCTTTGCCGCTGCCATTGCCCGGGCATTCGCGAATGGCGGTTCCGTGCTCATCCCTGTATTTGCCCTGGGAAAAACGCAGGAAGTGCTCGCCATGATTTACAAATTCCGGCGCGAGGAATTGTTAGGCGATTTTCCCTTATACATTGGCGGACTGAGCACGCGGATGTCAGAAATTTACGACGAGCGATCGCACGGCACGCGGCGGCAATGGCCGCGCCTGCAATTGCTGCCGGAACTCAACCCATTTGTTCTAAATGGCAAAACGATCGGCGAAGCGCCACCACGCGGCGGCCGCATTTACGCGTTATCGAGCGGAATGATGACGCCAAAAACGTTGTCGAACATTTTTGCTCGGCGCGTTCTCGAGAATCCGAAACATTCGATCTTTTTCGTCGGTTACGCCGACCCGGATTCGCCGGCTGGAATTTTGAAAGCGGCAAGAGGTGGTGAGCAGGTCCTGCTCGATCCGGATGGAGAGCCGCAGGAATTGCGCTGCAATATCGAGGAATTCCAATTCAGCGCGCACGCATCGCGCGAATCGATCGTGAGTTATGTGACGCGGCTCGCTCCGAAGAAAATCATTCTCGTCCATGGCGATCCGTCCGCAGTGGAATGGATTCGCGCACAAATCGCTGCGGCGTTGCCCGCATCGGAAGTGATCGTCCCGACGCCCGGTGTGGAGATTGAATTGTAGCGGCGGTCTCTGACCGTCGCATGATTCTCGGGTAGGGAGTGCGACGGTCAGAGACCGCCGCTACAAAGAAGTAATGAAGGTCGTTTCCTGGAATATCAATTCGTTGCGCAAACGGCAGGATCGTTTGTTCGAGTGGCTTGAGAGCGACGAAGCCCGATATTGTTTGTCTGCAGGAAACGAAATGCACGGACGAACAGTTTCCCGAACTCGCTTTGCGTTCCGCTGGTTATTACTCCGCGTTTCACGGCGAGAAATCCTACAACGGCGTTGCGATTCTCTCGAAATCGGAACAACGCAACGTGCGTTTATCGCTCTGCGACGAGACGGATGATCCGCAGGCACGCGTCATCGCCGCCACTATCGATGATTTGCGCGTCTATTCTATTTACGCGCCAAATGGGCAGTCGGTTGGATCGCCGGCTTATGAATACAAATTGAAATGGTACGCGCGGCTGCGGAATTGCCTAACGAATGAGCTGTCCGCCGATGGCAAGCTAATCGTGGCAGGCGATTTCAATGTCGCACCGAAAGATGAAGACGTATTTGATCCAGCCTTGTGGCACGGCGCGATCATGTGCTCGGACGACGAGCGCGCTGCCTTCCAGCAATTGTGTGGCACGGAGCTGATCGACACACTGCGATTGCATCATCAGGAATCGGGTCTTTTCACCTGGTGGGATTATCGCATGCTCGGATTTCCCAAAAATCGCGGATTGCGGATCGATGGAGTCCTGGCCAGCACGAAATTGGCAAAAGACTGCACCGCGTCTGGAATCGATCGCGATATGCGCAAAGGCAAAGATCCATCCGATCATGCGCCGATCTGGGCGGAATTCCAAGAGAGGGAAACGTTCAACGTTCAACGCTCAACGTCCAACGTTCAATGAGGGGAGAAAACACCGCAGTTCTCGTGGATTGCTGCCAACGGGTTTCTGCCATTGGACGTTGAACGTTGAACGTTGGACGTTGGACGTTAATGATCAGCAGCCCGCATCTGCGCGTTTCGCATCCTCCTCCCAAAGCCGCTCATGATCTGGGATGGCGATTGTCATTTCTGCGGGCGCTGGATCGAACGATGGCGCGAGATAACGGCAGGGCGCGTTGACTACGAACGGTTTCAAACCGCCGCCGCGAGGTTTCCGGAAATTCCGCGCGATGAATTTGAGAAGGCCGTCCAATTCATTGAATCGGACGGCCGAGTTTTTCGCGCAGCGGAAGCGGTTTATCGTTCGTTAGGCCACAGCAGGTATCATCGTTTCCTCACCTGGCTTTATGATCACGTTCCGGGCGTCGCACCAATTTCTGAAGGCGTCTATTCATTCATCGCAAACCATCGAACGTTTGCGTCGAAAATCACTGGCTTGCTCTGGGGCAAAGACGTTCGACCCCCGACTTATTTTAGAGCGCGCCGACTTTTCTTGCGCGCGCTCGGTCTGGTTTATCTCATCGCATTCATTTCGCTTTGGGTGCAAGTCGATGGATTAATCGGCGCGAACGGCATCTCGCCCGTTTCGCAATTTCTTCCGGCGGCGAAAGAACAGATAGGCGACCGCGCTCATTTTATCCTGCCGACGCTTTGCTGGTTGAACTCGAGCGACGCATTTCTGCATTTCCTCTGCGGGGCTGGCGTCGCGGTTTCCATCGCCCTGATTCTTGGACTGGTTCCGATTCTTTGTTTGGTCTTGCTGCTTGCCTTTTACCTCTCGCTCACGATCGCCGGGCAGACGTTTCTCAGTTTTCAATGGGACATACTCCTGCTGGAAACAGGATTTCTGGCAATCTTCTTTGCGCCGCTGACGTGGCGGATGACGGCGAGACGCGAAGCCCCATTTTCGCGTGTCGGTTTCTTTCTGCTCCAGCTGTTGCTTTTCAAACTCATGTTCATGTCGGGTGCGGTGAAGCTAACGAGTGGCGACGATTCGTGGTGGAATCTGACCGCACTCGATTACCATTATTGGACGCAGCCGTTACCGACCGTTCTCGGGTGGTACGGTGCGCAGACATCGGAGTGGTTGAAGAAATCGTGCACGTTGATTGTGCTCGTCGTTGAATCACTCGTTCCGTTTCTGATTTGGGCGCCGCGACGATTGCGTTTTACCGCTTTTGTCTTGTTTGTGGCGCTGCAGGTGATGATCGCGCTGACGGGAAATTATTGTTTCTTCAACCTGCTCACGATCGCGCTTTGCGTCTTGCTTTTGGACGATGTGCAAATTGCCCGACAAAGAAATGCGACGGTCGCAGACCGCCGCTACAGGAACTGGGTTCCTGCGCTTGTTCTGATTGTGACGCTGCCGCTCAATGCATGTTTGATTTTCTCTGCGATCAAACCGGAAATGGAATGGCCCCGGCCGATACTTGCGCTTTACTCGCGCATTGAGCCGTTTCGTATCGTCAATGGTTACGGACTATTTCGCGTGATGACAAAAGAGCGCGCGGAAATTGTCATCGAAGGAAGCGAGGATGGGAACGATTGGCACGAATACGAATTCAAATGGAAACCGGGCGACGTGAATCGTGCACCGGGGTGGGTCGCGCCGCATCAACCGCGACTCGATTGGCAGATGTGGTTTGCCGCGTTAAGCAGCTATCAACAGAATCCATGGTTTGAGCGTTTTGTCCTTCAGTTGCTCAGAAATTCACCGGACGTAACAAATTTATTGGAGCGCAATCCGTTTCCAAAAAATCCACCGCGTTACATTCGCGCCATTCTGTATGACTATCATTTCACCACTGCGGCCGAGCGCACAGCTACTGGCGCGTGGTGGAAGCGGGAGGAACGCGGCATTTATCTGCCGCGTGTGTCGTTGGACTAGCAGCGGTCGCGGTCATCAGCTCGCTTCTGTTTTGTCTTGAAAGCTGGCGTCGGGAGAGCTGGCCAGGCCGTTACCGATTTTCCCCGCAAAATATTGTAAGGGCGCACGCCGGTTGTGGTAAGTATTGCATCGGAAAAAGGGACCGCTTTTGAATACTGAAAGGCACGATGTCACAGATCTTCTGATCAAGTGGCGCGATGGCGATGAACAAGCACCCGCGCAACTGATGCCAATAGTCTATGAGGCGCTACGGACGTTGAGAGAGAATTATCTTCACTGCGATCGAGCCGATGATGCGTGGCGAAGAACCTCTCCTCTGCGCGAGGCCTATCTGCGCATGGTCGATGACAGACGGACGACCTGGCGCGATCGCGCGCATTTCTATGAAATCGCGGCGCGTGAAATGCGGCGATTGCTGATGGAACACGCACATAACGGCGTCAAAGGACGGCGACGGCGGCATGGATTTGATCGCGTTCGATCGCGCACTCAAAAATTTCGCTGAGACTTATCCAAGAAAATCCGAAGTAGTTGAACTCAAGTTCTTCGGCGGACTCGAAACGAAGGAGATTTCGGAACTGCTCCAAGTCTCGGAAAAAACGGTCCTGCGTGATTGGAATTTTGCGAAGCTGTGGCTTTGTCGGGCATTGAGCGATGCAATCTGAGCAGACAGAGCGGCTGGCCGATTTGGTCGCGTCTGCGCTGGAGTGCGCGGTCGCCGAGCGGGCGCAATTTCTAAGTGATGTTTGCGGTGATGATGTCGCGTTGCGCGAGGAAGCGGAATCACTTCTGCGATTCGAAGAAAACGCGCGCGACTTTATCGAAACTCCAGCATACGACCTCGCGCCGGAAATAATTCCGAATGGAGCAAGCGAAGGTTCGCCCGCGCCAGAACCAATTCTTCAGAGCAAACCGATCGCTGATTTTGCGTCCGAACTACCAAGTCCAGAAATTGAGCGCGGCGATCCCGAAGAGGTTTTGAACGCACGAAGTGAAGAGTCGGCTGCGTCAGAGCCAATTTTCCAGAGCGACGCGAACGTTGACTTTGGATCCGAACTACAAAGTCAGGAAATTGAGGACGGCGATCACGAAGAGGTTCTAAATGAAGTAACCGAGACGGCGTCCGCATCGGAGCTGATTGTCCCGAGCGAGACAACCGGTGATTTTGAGCCAGAACTGCAAGCTTCGGAAATTGAGCGGGGTGATCGCGAAAAGGTTTTGAACCCAGTAAGCGAGGCGGCGCCCGCAGCAGAGCAACTTTCCGAGATCGGAACGATTGCTGACTTTGGCTCCGAACTTCAAGGTCCGGAAGTTGAGCGACGACGATCGCGAAGAAATTGTTGCGGCAGCAATACCCGAAGAGCCGAAACAACAACCCAAACCCGCGCCGCAACCTCTCGAAAAGACCGAGGGGTCCTTTGTAATTCCTCCGCTTTCGGCCAGCGAGCATGCTGCATCTCGTCCCGCTAGATTTGTCTGGGCGAAGCGTGCGGCGTTCATCGCTGTTGTCTTGTTCGCAGTCGCGATGGTGATTGCGTTAAGTTCTGCGCTTGAGAACGCGAAAATTGCGCGGCGTCAACGTGACGTCGCGCAAGCGGAGCAATCGCGAGCCGAACGCATCAACAATTTTTTGCAGCAGATTCTTTCCGTTTCGGACCAAAATTTCACGTCTGTCTGGCCCGTCGCGCAGAAAAGAAATCTCACCATGTCCGAAATGCTCGATCGAATTGTGCCTCGGGTGCAGAAGGAATTGGCTGATCAACCTGATGTGCGTGGCGAATTGTTGCGCAGGATCGGCGATGCCTACGCCGTGCAGGGGGATCACAACGCCGCGGAGAAAAACTTGCGCGCTGCGCTGCAGGCACAAACCACCTTTTACGGTGAAGAAAGCGGTCAGGTTGTAGAGACAATGGTCGACCTGGGCGCACTTTTGTATCGGCGCGAAAAGTTTCCGGAAGCCGAACGATTTTTAGAGAAAGGCGTGACGTTCTTGCGGAAGCAAAACCAAACGGAGGGGGGCAGATCTAACGCCATGAAATTGGCATACGCTCTCGACCAGCTTGGTGCGGTAAAGTTTTATCGCGGCGATGTAAAAGCCGGCCGCGCGGTTCTGGAGGAAGCGTTGCGCGTTGCGACGCACGCGCAACCAAAGGAACGCGATCGTTCCGTCCTTACCAACATCAAAACGGATTTGGGAGGACTGCTCGTGTTGATCGGTGAACTGAGAACAGGCGAAACTTTGTTAGACGAATCTCTGGCCGAGTCCCGCGCCGCGACAACTGCTCCGCAGTGGGAAACCGGAACGACATTGCAAATGTTGGGCGAGCTGGCCCTGGCCAGAAATCGGCCACGTGAAGCGGAAGACAATTTTCTGGAGGCCGAAGGAATCTATCGTGAAACGTTAGGGGAGAAGAATCTTTACTTCGCGCGCAATCTCGAGAGGCGCGCCACAGTTTCGTTAGTCGAAAATGATCTGCCGACGGCCGAGAAACTGGCGCGGAGATCTCTCGCTGTCACGGAAGAGTGTTCGCCCGACAACAAACTTCCGCTAACCGACTCGATGGTGACGTTGAGCAGTATCTTGATCAAGGAGGGGCGCGCGGCAGAAGGCGAACATTATTTGCGCAAGACCATCCGTATTTGTGAGGAGCAACCGACGAGAAACTATGCGGCGATCGACCTGGCGAAGATCCGGTTGAGCCAACTTTTACTTTCTCAGAATCGCCTTACCGAAGCAGAAAACATAGCCTTCGAGGCGCACAGTCAGGCGAAACAGCATCTCGAGCCGGAGGATCCGATGCGAAAAGCGACGGCAAATAATTTGATCGGGATCTACGAAGTGCAGGAGAAACACGAAGCGGCCCGCTCTGTAAAATGACGAGCGTTATAGTTTTGTAGCGGCGCTCTGTGAGCGTCGCATTATCGTGATTCGAGCGACGGTCATAGACCGCCGCTACAGAAGATCCGAGTGCGCCGCGATGTCTGGGGTGGCGGTCGTTGAGAAAAACACGATCGGCGATATATTTGTTGCGTGCCGAAGGAAGCACAGATCGTAACGGAGGGAACGGTGACGCAGGTGTTACCGGGCACGATGTTTCGTGTCGAACTACCGGGTTCACGCAATGTGCTCGCGCATATTTCTGGCAAAATGCGCAAGCACTTCATCCGCATCGTGCCCGGGGATAAGGTGGAAGTGGAGCTTTCGCCCTACGATCTGACCAAGGCTCGCATTATTTTCCGCGAGAAATAGCGCGGCTCGTCATCGAACGGTAAGCGCAAAGAGAATGCGGCCTGCGTTTTTCCTGAGGGGAAGTATTTATTTGCGCGGGCTGCGTTTGCTCAAGCAACGAGGTCGCGGATATTGAGAAGAATTCATTAGGAGAAGAAATTATGGCTGAAGAAAACAAAACAAACTCAGGAACAGCTGAGGCTCAGAGCAAATTGGAGAGCAGCAAAACACACGCGCGCAAAGCAGCGGAAGATTTGAAGTCTGCGGCGGGTGCAGTGGCTGAAGAGTATCGCGGCAAAGCGGAGCAGGCTTGGGGAGAGGCACGTGGCAAAGCCGGACAGGCATGGGAGGACGCGACGCATCGTGCGCGCACATTCCAGGAAGACGCCGAGGAATACGTTCGCGAGAATCCGACGAAAGCGGTTATTACTGCACTCGGTATCGGATTTGTTCTCGGATTAATTTTCCGGCGTTAAGATAATCGCTGGATGGCTGGCGAAACCATGCGGTTCCGCAATCCGGCGGGACATCGCGGGCTGCTGGGCAATTTGTTCGGCGCGCTCAATGCGCTCATCGCTTTTTTTGAAAGCCGGTTTGAGCTCTTTGCGCAGGAATCAAAATCAGCGCTGGTAAACATCGTGGTTCTCGTCGGTTGCATTGCCGGCGCTGCGATGCTCTGCGCGATCGGATTTCTTTTCCTGCTCGTCGGCGCCGTCGCGGGGTTGGCGCACGCATTGCATGTGTCGTGGATATGGATTGCAGTTGCCGTCGCGTTGTTGCTCTTCGTTCTCGCGCTTCTCTGCGTCATCATTGCGCGCAGCCGAATGAAGAAACCGATGTTTCGCGCCATTGCCGCTGAACTAAAGAAAGATCGTGAATGGCTGAAGAACCTGGAAAAGACCGATCTCTAGCTGAGATAAAACAGCGTATCGAGCGTTCGCGTTACGACCTGGGTCGTGATCTCAGCGGGTTGCGTTACGAATTGGATTTTCCGCTAAGGATCAGGAAATCGTTTCAGCGCAACACAGTCCTGTGGGTAGCGGGAGCCGTCGTTCTTGGTTTGATTTTTACTGCCGGCTCGAAGCGGACAAAGAAAATCTATGTGGACGCGAAAGGGCGAAAGAAACCGAGGGAGACGCTCTTGGAAGCGGGCGTGCTGCTAACGGCGGCAAAGTTTGCAGCAAGTGTTCTCAAGCCGGTGATCGTTAGTTATGTCACGCATAAAGTGAAGGGTTTCTCCGGCAGCTCGCGATCGAAGCGAGAATGGTGATGGCGTTTTAGATTTACGCGGCCGCGCCCGGCGCATAACTATCTCTGCACCGCGCCATGGTCGTAGAGACGCCACATCAACAAAAGAAGGAAGCACCAACAACAGCTCTCGCTCACGTCGACGAGTACTTGTCGATCGCGCAGAAAGCAGGTGCGTCCGATCTGCATCTTGGCGTCAATGCCCCGCCGATTTGGCGATTGCACGGCACCCTGCAACCCATTTGGCCGGACGCGCCGCGCCTGACCGCGCAGCAAACCGCTGCTCTCGCGGAAGGTTTCCTATCGGATGCGCGCAAAGCAGATGTCGCTCAGCGCGGCGATGCCGACTTCGCTTATGCGAATAGTTTTGGCCGCTTTCGTACGAGCGTCGTGCGCCAGCGCCTCGGTACCGACATCGTTTTCCGCGTTATCAATACACGCGTGCGCACCATGGATGAACTCGGTTTGCCCGAACATCTGAAATTGCTTACGCGTTTTCAAAACGGACTTATCCTCGTCACTGGTTCCGTCGGCAGTGGAAAATCGACGACGCTCGCAGCATTGGTTGAACAGGTTAACATCGAGCGACGGGAACACATCATCACACTCGAAGATCCGATCGAATATATTTTCGAGCCGAAGGGTTGCCATATCACCCAACGCGAAGTGCACACGCATACGCGCTCGTTTGGCGCGGCACTTCGCGGGGCGCTGCGAGAAGATCCCGACGTCATCATGGTTGGCGAGATGCGGGATCTCGAGACGATTTCTCTCGCGATTACCGCGTCGGAGACCGGGCATCTTGTTCTCGGCACACTGCACACCGGCAATGCCTCTCGCACGCTCGATCGCTTGCTTGATGTCTTTCCCGTCGATCAGCAGGAACAGATTCGCATCATGGTCAGCGAATCGTTGCGTGGAATCATCAGCCAGCAGCTGATTCCACGCGCCGACGGCACCGGTCGCGTTCTTGCCTTGGAGACTCTCACGAACACGCCCGCAGTCGCGAATGTAATTCGCGAAGCAAAAACATTCATGCTTCCCGGCATCATTCAGACAGGAAAGAAACAGGGCATGCAACTCATGGATGATGCCTTGAGTGGTTTACACGCTCGTGGACTAATCAGCGCCGATGAGGCGTATGCGCGCGCCGAGCAAAAACAGGAGATGCGTCAACGTCTCAAGATTTAACCGCGGATGACGCGGATTTAAACGGATGAGTGAGATTATTCACGAAGAGCTGAGCGGCAAAATCATCGGCATTGCGATGGAAGTGTTGAACGAATTGAAGCCGGGCCTTGATGAAAAGCTTTATGAACGCGCAATGGTCATTGAACTGCGCAGAACCGGATACGCAGTGGAAGCACAGCGATCATTCCCCGTCCTTTATCGCGATGAACTGATTGGCAACCTATCTCCGGACTTGATCGTGGAAAACACGGTTATCGTCGACGTGAAAGTAGTCTCAGCGTTCACTGAAACGCATATCGCGCAGATGATCGGATATCTGGCGATCAGCGGTTTGGAATTGGCGCTTCTCTTGAATTTTAAGAATTCGCGACTCGATTGGAAGCGCGTCGTGCGGCAACAGAAATCCGAATCGGTCATGCCAGACCTGCGCGCATAGCTCTTCTTCATCCGTGATATCCGCGTAATCCGCGGTTCCCCAATGCCCTACCTCGATCAATTCTTTAACCTCCTTGTAAAAGAAGGCGCATCCGATTTGCACCTCGGCGAGGGTCAACCGCCAAAAATTCGGCGGCACGGCGATGTCATGCCGATTCGCAAGGAACCGATCACGCGCGAAGAAGCGACCGTGATGATGAGCGAGATATGCGGTCCGAAAAATTGGGAACTGTTTCAGGAACGTGGCGATCTCGATTTCGCCTATGAGATGAACAAAGACTCGCGTTTCCGTTGCAATTTTTTGAAACAGGCGAACGGATATGGCGCGGTCTTCCGCCTAATTCCCACGAAGATCGCGACGATCGAGGAGCTCGGAATTCCTGCCGTGGTAAAAGAATTCGGACATTTACGCGGCGGGCTCGTGCTTGTAACTGGTCCCACCGGTTCGGGCAAATCCACGACGCTTGCGGCGTTGATCGATTACATTAACGAAAACTTTTCGCGGCACATCGTCACGATCGAAGAGCCGATTGAGTTCGTGCATAACAACAAGCGCAGCATCATTACGCAGCGCGAAGTGCCGACGAATTCCGAATCGTTTCCGATTGGTCTCAAGGCAGCGCTGCGCGAAGACGCGGACATCGTGCTGGTTGGTGAGATGCGCGATCTGGAAACGATTTCACTCGCGCTCACGGCCGCGGAAACGGGCCTGCTCGTCTTTGGAACTTTGCATACGAACAACGCGCGCAAGACGGTCGATCGCATGATCGACGTTTTTCCCGCGAACAAACAGGCGCAAGCGCGCACGATGCTGGCCAATTCTCTACGCGGCGTTCTGGCGCAATTGCTTTTGAAAAAGGCGGACGGCTCAGGTCGCGTTGCGGTGAATGAAATCTTGATCGCGAACGCGGCCGTGTCCGCGATCATTCGTGAAGGTTCAACGCAGAAACTGCAGGACGTGATCGTGGCGGGGAAAAGTCAGGGGATGCAATTCATGGATGATGCGATCTTTGCATTGCTGCAAAGCGGCGTTGTCTCTCCGCATGAAGCTTTCATGAAGGCGATCGACAAGAATCTCTTCAAAAAATTTCTACCGGCGGAAGAACAGCAGCTCAGTAATTCTGCCGGCGCCGCGCCGGACGACGAGAAGCGCGTCCCGGGAAATTTCGTGAAGAACAAAGCGAGGGCGCGCCGGTAAACGGAGGGACGCGCTTCCGCGCGTCCGGGCATGCGGAAGCACGCCCCTCCGGCCCCAGCGCATGCCCGCCCTCTCATTGACAAGAAAAATAGCGACTGCTAGGATTCGCGGAAATTTGGGGCGGGCGACCGCGGAGAAAAGGGTCCGGCGGTTCCCCGAAGAACCTCTGCATACGCTACTTAACAGTCAGGTGTTGGTGCTCAATCGCCTGTGGCAGGCGGTGAATATCTGCTCGGCGCGTCGAGCTTTCGCGCTTGTTTATCAAGGTCACGCGCAGGTCGTTTCTTCCGATCCGCAGAATAATTTTTTCACGCACGATTTCGATAGCTGGCTCGATTTTTCTGAGACGGCCCCGGAACAAGAAATGGTCACGACCATTTCATGGAAGATCCGCGTGCCGCGCGTGATCGTGCTTTTGCTATTCGATCGCTTGCCGAAGAAGGAAGTGAAGTTCACGCGGCACAATGTTTTCGAACGCGACAAGAACACCTGCCAGTATTGCGGACAAATTTTCGATCGCAGCGAATTGAATCTGGATCACGTCCTTCCGCGCGATCGCGGCGGAACGACGATTTGGGAAAACGTCGTTTGCTCCTGCATCCCGTGTAATACGCGCAAAGGGAATCGTCTTCCGCACGAAGCGCACATGACTCTCATTCGCAAACCGAAGCGGCCGAAGTGGCGGCCGTTCGTTCATGTGACGTTCACCTCGCAGCAGCACGAGAGCTGGCGACACTTTGTCGATCTCGCGTACTGGAACGTCGAGCTGAGCGACTAATTTATTTAACCGCGGATTACGCGGATTTAAACGGATCAAAAGATAATCTTTGGGCTTCTTATCCGCGACATCCGCGTGATCCGCGGTTCCATCGCTACCTTTGCAACGCATTCAAGATTGGCTGCGGATAAACTCCGAGCCAAATGTTCGCGATCATCATCAGCGATATGGCGACGCGTGAAAGCCCACTGATGGAAATCGGCTCGGCGTTTTTCGACTCCTGCCAATACATCGCGCGCACAACCTTCAAGTAGTAGTAAAAGCCGCAGCCCACCGTGATCACGCCGACGGCTGCGAGAACAAATTGATGGTGTTGAATCGCGGCATCGAAGATCAGAAACTTTCCCAAAAATCCCGCGGTAAATGGCACACCTGCGAGAGAGATCATTGCGATCAGCATGGCGAAGGCGAGGAATGGCGACCGTTTTCCCAAGCCGTCAAAGGCCTGGATTTGTTCGTCGGCGTTCCTGGCCACCACGATGAGCACCGAAAAGCTCAAGAGCGTCATGACGAGATAAGCGACGAGATAAAAGCTCACTGCCACGCCGGAAAACGAAACAACGCCGATGAGCAAATAACCGGTGTGCGCGATACTCGAGTAGGCGAGCAGACGCTTAAGGTTGCTCTGCGGAAGCGCGGCAAGATTCCCGTAGATCAAAGTCAAAATGGCGACGACGACCAGCGCGCGTTGTATCTGCGGCAAAATGAAAAATGGTTGCAGAATTCTGAGTAGGACGATGAAACCAGCGGCCTTCGATCCAACGGAAAGAAACGCCGTCACCGGTGTCGGCGCGCCCTGATAAACATCTGGAACCCAGATTTGAAAAGGAACGGCTGCGATTTTGAAACCGAGCGCCACCAAAACCAGCACCATTCCAAAAAGCGCCGGTACCGTTTCAATGTTTCCAATCGTCAGGACAGTCGCGATTCGATTCAAGTTTGTCTCCCCGGTAACACCGAAAATCCAGGTGATGCCGTAAACGAGAAATCCAGTCGCGAGCGCGCTAAGGATCAGATATTTCACACCCGCCTCCAGCGTTGCGGGATTACGCCGGGTGAAACTAACGAGCACGTAAAACGAAATCGAAACGAGCTCGATCGAAACAAAAATCATGACGAAGTCGATGGCGGAGGCCATCCACATCAGGCCGGCGCAAGTGAATAGCGGGAGTGCGAAAAATTCGCCCAGACCGGATTGATGCGTCGCGCCGTGAATCATTTGCGGAATGACCGGCGCGTAATCGATCATCATGACGAGCACGAGGATTGTCGTCACGAGCGCGAAACGTTTGAAAAAAATCGCGAGCGGATCGGCCGCATAAAAATTCCAAAACGCCGAAGCATGATCGGCCGGCGTCGGAGAGACGAAGAAGCTCGCGATCAGAATGATGACGAGCCCCGCGATCCCCGCGAGCGCGATGCCTTGCTTCTCGATTTTCTCCGCGAATGCCTCCAGTAGGAGCAGACCTATGCCCAGGATAATCACCGCGATCTCGAGAGTGGGCGCGGCGATCATGATCACTTTGCGGTCAAGTATGTTTGGAATGGCGGGGTGATCACCCGGACAAACGACTGCGGGAAAAATCCGACCCAAAGAAGCGCCACGACGAGCAGGCTGATCGGCAGGCGCAGGGTTGCGCGAAGATCAGGGAGCTCCTTCCATTTCTCATTCATCGTTCCCATGAAAACTGCGCGGTAAGCGCGCAACATGTAGACGGCGGAGATGACGACTCCCCACAACGCGAGCGTCGTCGCGATTTGGAAAATCTGGAAGTGTTCGAAGCTTGCGCCTCTCCGAAATGCGCCAAAGAAAACCATAATCTCGCCGGCGAAGTTGGCGAAGCCGGGCAAGCCAATCGCGGCAAATGCGGCCAGGCCGAAAGCAAAACCAGCAAAAGGCATTATCCGCGCGAGACCACCGAGATCTTCGAGCACGAGTGTGCCGGTGCGTCGTCGCAATTCGCCCGTGAGTCCAAAAAGTAACGCGATCGAAAGTCCGTGCGCGAATATGAGAACCGCCGCGCCGTTAACGCCGAGAATATTCGCACTGGCGATCCCGAGAAAAATGTAACCCATGTGCATGACGCTGGAATAACCGAGCATCCAGTCGAGACGTTTCTGCGCGATCGTAACGAGCCCGACGTAAATAATGTTTCCGAGCAGGAGAATGATGAGAAGCTTGTTCCAATATTGCGCGCCTGCGGGCAAAAGCGGAATCGCCAGACGCAGCAAACCGTAGAGCCCGAATTTTTTCAGCACGCCAGCATGCAGCATTGCGGCCGGCGCTGGTGCAGACGCATACGCTTCCGGCGCCCAGGTGTGGAACGGAAAAAGCGAAATGAGAATTCCAAAACCGATGAGCAGTAACAAATAAATCTGACGTTGCGCTTCGACGCTGATCTGTCCCGCTGCGGCCGCAATTCGCAAAACGCCGAAATCGAAGCTGCGCGATGCCTCGGGCAAACTTCGATAAAGCAGAATCAATCCGAGCAGCAAAATGAAACTGCCAATGGCAAGATAGATCGTGATTTTCCAAGCGGCCGTCTGGCGATTGCCGCTTCCCCAGATTCCAATGAGCAGGAAGGTGGGAATGAGGGCGAGCTCATGAAACGCGTAAAAGAAAAACAAATCGATCGACGCGAAAGCGCCGATGGCGCCAGCAGAAATGAGAAGGAGACAGGAATAGAACCCTTCTCGTTTTTCGGGACTTCGGTCGTGAACCAGATGGCGGAGAAAGAAACAATCGCGGTAAGCAGCAACATCAAGAGACTCAGTCCATCGGCACCGAGGGCGAACCGCCAACCCCAGGACGCGCTGATGTTCCATTCGTTAACGAATTGAAAACCAGTCGCGGTGCGATCGAACTTCAGGAAAAGAAAAAGCGTCGCGACCAGATCGATAGCGCATGCGGTAATTGCCGTTCGCCGGGCCGGCGCGCCTGACAAGATCAGGACGACTGCTAAAAGCGGCGCGAGAAGAATGAGAAGCAGCATTAGCGGAAAACGGTGAAGTAGATCAGCCAGACGATCCCGAGGCCGAACAAAAATGAATAGGCTTGCAGGTTTCCGACTTGTATTAGCCGGAGAAGCGCACCAGTTCCCCAGGTCGCGCCGCTTGCGCCGCGAACAGCGCCGGCATCGATGATCCAACGATCGAAAAATGCGGCGACGCGCGAAAGCAGCCCTTGCGTCCAGTTAATCAGCCATGCGTAAAATTCATCGAAGTAAAAACGGCGACGCAGAATAGCGGCGTTGATTGGATCGGTTTCGCGATTGCGATACAAATAGAACGCAAGCCCGCCGCCGAGGAGAACAGTGGCAAAGGCGAGGAGCGGAACAAGAAGCGCGACGCCCTTTTCTTCCGGCAAAACAAGAAAGCGTCGCGCAAAAACTCCGAACCCTGCGATGACCGACATTACGGCGAGAACAATTAGCGGGACAGTCATCACCGGCGGTGCTTCTTCCACATGGAGAGAGGATTCACTGCGCGGTTTTCCGAAAAACACCACGAGGACCAGGCGCACCATATAAAACGCAGTCAGGAACGCGGTGAAAAGATCGAGCGCAAAAATGGCGGGGTTGCGTTGATAGGCGAGGGCGAGGATCGCGTCTTTGCTGAAGAAGCCGCTGAAGGGCGGGAATCCAATCAAGGCGAGCGTTCCAATTCCAAAGGTAAGAAACGTCGTCTGCATCCGCCGGCCGAGCGCGCCCATCTTCCAGATATTTTGCTCGTGGTGCAGCATGATGATGATCGCGCCCGCGCAGAGGAACAGGAGGGCCTTGAAAAACGCATGCGTGAAAAGATGGAACATCGCTGCTTCGCCGGAAGCGAGACCGACTGCGGTAATCATGTAACCGAGTTGCGAAATCGTGGAGTAGGCGAGGATTTTCTTGATGTCGTCCTGCTGCGTCGCAGTTAGCGCAGCGATGACGGAACTGATCGTTCCAATCCAGGCGATGACTAATAGTGCGGTCGAGCTTGGTTGCAGAAGAAAGCCGACGCGCACTAACATGTAAACACCCGCCGCGACCATCGTCGCAGCGTGGATGAGTGCGGAGATTGGCGTCGGGCCTTCCATCGCGTCCGGCAGCCAGACGTGCAGTGGGAATTGAGCCGACTTTCCCACTGCGCCGCAAAAGATGAACACCGCGGCGACACTAAGATATGCGGGATGCGCCGTTATCTTAGATATGTTAGATGCGATTTCTCCAAAAACGATCGAGCCGGTTGCACTCCAAACCATGAGGATGCCGAGCATGAAGCCGAAGTCGCCAATACGAGTCGTGATGAATGCTTTCTTTGCCGCGTCGGCAGCGGCGTCGCGCTCGAACCAGTGGCCGATCAGCAAATACGAGGAAACGCCGACCAGTTCCCAGAAGATGAACATCATCACGAAATTGTTGGCCAGCACGATGCCAAGCATCGCGAACATGAAGAAGGAGAGGGCAGCGAAGTAACGCGATTTGCCTTTGTCCTCCCGCATATAGCCGAGCGAGTAGACGTGGATTAGCGCGCCAACGCCTGTCACCAGGACAAGCATTGTCTTGCTAAGCCGATCTAAGACAAAGCCGAACGGAATGTCTAAGATCGGCCGAAGATCAATCCAGCGAAAAGACGACGCACTTGTCTTTGCGCTAAAAAACAGAATAACGCTGCCGAGAAAAATGATCCAGACTGTTGCGACGGAGATCGAACTACTTACGCCGCGCGAATTGCGCGTGAGCAAGGTGATAATTGCTGCGCTCAGCAGCGGCGCGAAAAGGACAATCCATGGAAGCGCCGAGGTCATATATCAATGGCGCCCGTTTGGACTCTGGGGAGCGCACGCGCCTCGCGTGCTGGCGATGGCGCCCTCGCCATCGCGAACTTTTCTGCGGCTGCCCCCGTCCCAATCAAAGTTCGTGGCGGCGAGGCGCCGCCACCGGCACGCGAGGCGCGTGCGCTCCCCAGACAACCTATAGCGGTGCTTTTCATCAGAATTTCAAGCTGGTGATGTCTTCCACGTGCGTCGTTCGCCGGGCACGAAAAAGCGCGACAATAATCGCGAGACCGACCGCAACCTCCGCGGCGGCGACCGTGATGATGAAAAAGACGAAGACTTGCGCGTTGTAATTGGGCAAGCCGTTTGCGTCGACGCGAAAACGCGAAAACGCAACGAGCGACAAATTGGCGGCGTTCAACATCAGTTCGAGCGACATGAAAATGATGATGAGATTGCGCCGCAGAATTACGCCGGCAAAGCCGATCGTAAAAAGGAGTCCGCTGACGAGAAGATAATTTCCGAGAGTCAGCATGTCAGCGCAGCTCGCGTTTGCTTAAGACGATCACACCGATTGTCGCGACCAGGACAAGAATTCCAATGATTTGAAAAGGAAGATTGTATCGGTCGAAGAGAAGCAACCCAATGTTATGAACGTCATTTATTTTAACCAAGGGCAACGGTGGAAACGGTTCCTCACTGGCGCGCAGTTTGTGCACGACCGAGTAGATCTGAGAGAAAAGCGCGAGCGCAACCA
Organism: uncultured Verrucomicrobiae bacterium; assembly: GCA_963758535.1. Classification (GTDB taxonomy): domain Bacteria; phylum Verrucomicrobiota; class Verrucomicrobiia; order Chthoniobacterales; family UBA10450; genus JBBQFI01. The sequence goes on from CAVWVT010000012.1 coordinate 55,703, forward strand.
ACACGCCGCCTGAAAATGCGACGATATTTATTTTACGGCGTTGTTCGGCGCGAAGATCGAGCAGCATGATTATGAAAAGGAAAAGGACCATGACTGCGCCGGCATAAACGAGAATTTGAATGACGCCGATGAAGTAGGCGTCGAGCATGACGAATAGAGCAGCTAACCCGAGAAATGAAACAACCAGGCTGAGGGCGCTGGCAACGGGGCTGCGATTAACGACAACCGCGATCCCGAAGCCGATCATGATCAGCGAAAAAATCCAAAAGAGCAGCGGCATCACGCGAAGGGACTATGGAGTGATGGGGTGATGGAGTGATGAATTTTTGCCTGCAACCAACACACCAGATCTCCAATCTCCATTGCTCCAGTCTTATCATTTCTTTTCGTTCCACTTCAGAACGACGCCGTGCATGACACCGCCGATCTCGATCAACTTTTTCTTGTCATGCACCATTTCCGCGCGGGTCAGTCCGGTGATGGCGTAATCTTTGCGAAGAAAGATGGCTTGCTCCGGACAAACTTCTTCGCACATCCCGCAGTAAATGCAGCGAATCATGTCGATGTCGAACTCTTCCGGAAATTTCTCGACCTTGGCGAAACGATCGCGTTCCGAAATCTCGCCCGGCACAATTTTGATCGCGCGTGGCGGACAGATGAATTCGCAGAGCTGACACGCCACGCAGCGAACGCGTCCGGATTCGTCGCGCACCAGAGCCGGCGCACCGCGATAGTATCCGGCATCGACGAGTCCCATTTTTGTTCGGGATACTGCATCGTCACTTTCGTGCGTCCGAAAAGCATATTCGTGAAATGCTTAATCGTGATCGCCATGCCACTGATGATGGCCGGAAAATAAAGCCGCTCGAACCAGGTGAGCTTTGGACGTGCAACGGTGATGGCCATCGGAAGATCGAATCAGGAAAGCAGGAAAGCAGGAAGGGCTGAAAATAATTCTTTCGCAGTCGTTTCTGTAATGTTTTTTCCTGTTTTCCTGTTTTCCTGATTCATTTCCTAGCTTGGAAAATAAGCGATGATGATGGCGGTGACGAAAATATTAACGAGCGCAATTTCGAAAAAGAAAACCCAGCCGAGACGCATCAATTGGTCATAGCGAAAGCGCGGCAATGTCCAGCGAACCCAGATGAAGAAGAAGAGAAGGGCGCAGAGTTTGGCGAAGAACGTTACGATATTAAAAAGACCTCCAACGATGCCGCGCCAGCCGGGCGCGGAGCCGTCGATCAGCACCCAATGAAATTGGCCGTGCCATGATGGAATCGGTAGATGCCAGCCGCCGAGGAAAAGTGTAACGATTATCGCGGAGCCGGTGATCATGGCGGCGTATTCGCCGAGGAAGAACAAGCCAAACTTCATTGCCGCGTATTCGGTGTGGTAACCGCCGGCCAATTCCTGTTCTGCTTCCGGCAAATCGAACGGGAGGCGATTTGTTTCCGCGAAAATCGCGATCATGAAAACAAGGAACGAAATCCACATTGGGATGGTGAGAAGCCATTTCGCCGGATTCGTCCAATCGCCAAGAAAGGGCGCGATCATCCAGCCGTGCTCGATCTGGTATTGAACGACATTCGTTAGGCGAAGCTGACCGATCAGCAGGAAGATCGGGATAACGGCCAGACCTAACGAGAGCTCGTAGGAAATCATTTGCGACGAAGAGCGAACGCCGCCCAGAAACGGATATTTCGAATTCGACGACCAGCCCGCGAGAACAATTCCGTAAACGCCTAACGAAGCGATGGCGAAGACATAGAGCACGCCGACGTTGATATCGGCGATGACCATCGGCACACCGAACAGCGTGCTGCCGAACGGCACTACAGCGATGGTCATGATCGCAGGGACCATGGCGAGACAGGGCGCGAGGTAATAGTAAAACGTGTTTACATGCGCGGGCGTGAACTGCTCTTTCAGCAGGAATTTGGCGGCATCGGCAACTGGCTGAAATAAACCGGCGGGACCAACGCGATTCGGTCCGAGGCGATCTTGAATGAGTGCGCTGACACGCCGCTCGGCATAAACGCTGTAGGAAACGAGCGGGAGGATGACGAGGAAAACGATCCCCAGAATCTTCAGCAGCGACGTGATGATGAGAAAAGACATGGATTACACCTGTCACTACCAAGGAGCGGCGGTCTCCAGACCGCCGAAAAACAGTTGGGCGCTTTGGAAAGCGCCCCTCCTTGAGGCTCTGTTCGGGTCAACATCACGGGATTATTTCGAAGCTTTTTCCTTTTCGCGTTTCTTCACTTTTTCTTTCGCCGGCTCGCCGGGAGGCGGAGCTTTCTTTTTATTCAAAACTTGCACACCAAGGTCGCCGATCCTGCCCAGATTGAGGCGGGCAAACTCCCGAATCGCCCCGCTCATTTCGCGAAAGACATCTTCAATCGAGTAAATTCCATTCTGTTCGGTGCACGCTTGAATCAGGTCGCGCAAAATTTCCCAATCGTCGCGTGTTTCGCCCGGGCCGGTGACAGCGCGGTTCAATCTTTGCAGGCGGCCTTTGCCGTTAATCATCGAGCCGCGTTTTTCTGCAAAACCAAATGCGGGAAAAACCGCGGTGGCGAATGGGGTCGCTGCATTGGCGAGAATATCCATCACGATGAATGTCGGCAGTGCGGCGAGTTGCGCTGTCGTGATTCCCAACCTGGTCGGATCTTCGCCAAGCGCGATCAACGCTGTCAGGTTTCCGGAGGATATTTCTTTGGCAATGAGAGGCAGTTTCGCCCCCGGCTCACTCGTTAGGCCAAGAATCAACTTTGCGCCGTTCGTATTCGGATTGCGGTCTTCGCTGAGTAGAATGTCATCGCCAGGACCGGAGCGCGGCACGATGTCGATCATCTCGACATTGAGCGATTTTGCGAGCCGCGCGGTGAGCCACAGTTCCTCATTGGTCATGCGTCCGGACGCGATGATCGCAATTTGACGGCCGGACAATTGTTTCAGTTGCGAGGCAGCATCTTGAATCGCGGCCTCCCACGAACTCGCGGCAAGCTTGCCATCGGAAAACATTTGCGGCTCGAGGAGTCGCTTCTCCGATTGGAGATAGCCGAAATTGAGTCGCCCGTAATCGCACATCCAGCATGAATTAACGGCATCGTTTTCGCGCGGCGTTTGTCGATAAATGGCATCCTGCCGCGAGCCGATGATGGTGTTGCATCCGGTCGCGCAACTCGTGCAAAAGCTTTTCGTTTCTTTCAAAAACCAAACGCGCATTTTGAAACGGAAATCTGAGGAGGTGAGCGCGCCGACGGGACAAATATCGACCGTGTTAAGAGAGTAATTGTTTTCGAGGCGTTTTCCCGGATGCGCGGTCAACACGCTGTGACTGCCGCGATCGATAAAGCCGAGCACATCATCGTGCACGATTTCCTGGCAAAAACGAATGCAGCGCGAACAAAGAATGCATCGCTCGTCATCAAGAGTAACGCGCGGGCCAAGCTCAACGTTCTTCGGTTTCTTGACCTTGTTTTCGAGAAAGCGCGACGACGCGTTGCCGTAATCCACGCTGAATTCCTGCAAGTGACATTCGCCCGCTTGATCGCAGATCGGGCAATCGAGCGGATGATTGATCAGCAAAAATTCCATGACCCCGCGGCGACATTCTTCCGCGAGCGGCGAATCCGTGCGCACGCCCATCCCGTCGGCGACATCTTGCGCGCAGCAGATTTGGGGTCGCGGCATCCAGTTGATTACCGGCATCCCATCCGCGCCGAGCTCTGGTTTCCGATCCGGTCCCATCTTCGGAAGACCCATCTCGATCAAACACATCCGGCAATTTCCCGGGGAACTCAGCTTCTTGTGATAGCAATAACGCGGAACGAAAAAACCGGCCTGCTCGCAGGCTTCGATCACGCGGGTGCCTTTTGGAAACTGATGCCAGGTGCCGTTGATCTGGACGTTGAATAACGGAGAGCTTGATTCGTTAGGCATAGAATGAATCTGGAAACCAGGAAAACAGGAACGTGAAAACATTAATATTCCTCTTTTGTCTCTTTCGAGTGGGATTCGCGACCGACTCGCTTAATGCCAACTCTTGTGCCGGCAAAATTGATCAGAAGTGACGTCGGCGAGGCCCAAGGCCTTGAGATAGGAGCGCAAGACAGCGAAGTGAATGTTTTCGAAATTTGAAATCGCCTTGAGCTCCACGACAACGGAATGCTCAACGAGCAAGTCGATACGGTGTTCGCCGATCTGGTGACCACGATAAAAAATGGGCACTGGCTTTTGCCTCTCGAAGAATTACGCCAAGGTGACGCAGCTCCACCGCCATCGCTTCTTCGTAGATTGATTCGAGAAAGCCAGGTCCCAATTCGCGATGGACGCGGATAGCTGCGCCGAGGATACGTTCGGTCAATTCGCGATTCCCTAAATCTTCTCCTGGCTTTCCTGGTTTCCAAATTCATTCAGATCGTTCCGGCCGTGCCGGCTTTTTCCCAGCCGGGATCGTGGGCAAGGGGAGTGGTGGGAATCGATGGCTCCTGAATCAATTCTTCCGACGTGTATTCAGGCGGAAGCGGTGGCGGGGCGGGTTTTGTCGCGCGTGCGGCGAAGTCTTCCGGGAATTTTTCGACAAAACTCTGCGTGGGCCACGCACACGCTTCGCCAAAGGCGCAAATCGTTCGGCCGGCAATATTGTCGGCCACAGTCTTAAGCGTTTTGGGATCCTGCAGAACGCCGCCGCCGAGTAACATGCGGTCGGTAATTTTTTTCATCCAGAGCGAGCCTTCGCGGCACGGCGTGCACTGGCCACAACTCTCGTGCGCGTAGAATTCGTTGATGTTGTTGAGAACCCAGACCATGTCGCGCGAATCATCGAGGACAATGACGCCACCGGAACCGGCCATGGAACCGGCGGCACTGAGCGAATCGAAATCCATCGGGATTTGATCGATCGTCATTTCGCGTTCGAGCGTGGTGCCGTCGATTTGTTTTTCCTTCAGCTTAAAGACTTCGTCCGCGCGCAAGACTTTTGCGGAGCTCCCGCCGGGAATGACTGCCTTCAATCTGCGGCCCCAGCGAATGCCGCCGGCCATGTCGTAAATCAATTGGCCCATGGTGACGGCGCCGACTTCAATTTCGTAATAACCCGGGTGCACCACGTCGCCGCTCACGCAGACGATGCGTGTGCCGGTATTGTTTGGCCGGCCAAGTTTTGCGTATTCCGCGCCGCCCATCGCGATGATGTGTTTCACATGGCAAAGCGTTTCGACGTTGTTCACGATCGTCGGCGACATGTAGAGACCGAGCACGGCCGGGAAATACGGCGGCTTGATGCGCGGATAAGCGCGCTTTCCTTCGAGCGATTCGATCAGGCCCGTTTCTTCACCGCAAATGTAAGCGCCGGCGCCGCGATGAATGTAAATCTCTACGTCAAAGCCGGTCCCGAGAATATTGTTGCCGACGAAGTTTTTCGCGCGCGCTTCTTCAATCGCGCGTTCGAGGATTTTCGCGCCTTCGGGAAATTCGCCTCTTATATATATGTATGCGAGGTGCGCATTGAGAGCGAAGCAGGAGATGAGAATCCCCTCGATCATCTGGTGCGGATCTTCGTGGATGATGTAGCGATCCTTGAAAGTCCCAGGCTCCGATTCGTCGGCATTGCAGATTAGGTAAACAGGCTTTTTCTCGTCCGGTTTGACGAAGCCCCATTTCACGCCGCACGGAAATCCGGCGCCGCCACGGCCACGCAGTCCGGATATTTTTACTTCATTTACGATGTCGACGCGCGGCATCGTGACAGCTTTCTTCAACTGCTCGTAGCCGCCATCGCGCAAATAACAATCGATGTCCGTTGTCCAATCCTGGCGCCCGATGTTTTTGAAAACGAGACGATGTTCGAGCGCGTGTGGCGGAAATTGTTGCCGCCAAGGAGCGGCGGCTTCCAAGCCGCCGTTTGTGTTAGGTCGGCGCTCTGGAGAGCGCCGCTCCTTGAGGAGCAACTCAGAGGCGGGGCCTTCCCGCGCATTTTCGATAAGCTCATCGTCGATCATGCAAACGGGCGCGGTCCCGCAGCTCGCGAGACATTCCACAAATTCGATGCTGTAATTTCCATCGTCGCTCAACGAAACCGGATTGTGCATTCCGTTGTCGTCCCGATGCCGATCGATTCCGGTGGCTGCGCACAAATCTTCCATCAGCTCGTAACTGCCAGCCATCGCGCAACTCAACGTGCGGCAGACGCGAATATGTTTTTTCCCCGCGCGCGACTGACGAAACATCGGATAAAACGTGACCAACTCGAGAATATTGATCGGCTGCAACTCGAGCTTGGCCGCGATCCAGGTCACGCCCTCATCGTTGATGAAACCAAACTGTTCCTGCCACAGATAAAGCAGTGGCATGGCGGCACTGCGTTTCCGATCAGGCGGATAACGCCCGATCGCTTCGTCCATTTTTCGCTCCAGCTCGGGCGGTACGCGCGTGCTCGTCGAATCCACAGACAAGCTATTGCGTGAGCGTGCTCTCTTTCGATTGCACTTTGTCGTCTTTGAAAACAACCGTCACCGTGTCCTTGCCCTGTCGGTAAGTGTAGGTCGTTTTCTTCAGTAAGATTAAATCGGTCGTGTCGATCGCCGTCGGCGGGCCAAGAATCGATTCCACCTGTTTTTTCGACATTCCTTCGCTGACTTCGTCAACGTTGGCTTTCGTCAGGCGACCGCCGCCGTGACAACCGCTTAGGGCCAGCGCCGTCGTAACCAGAATTGCCAAAAGAAACTTCATGGCTCGCGTCCGAGATTGGTGTCCTTGCTATCCACTTCGTCGTTCTTGAAAGTGATCATCGCGAACTTCTTTCCGTCTTCGTAACGATAGGTCGTCTTTTTGAAGATCAGCATGTCCTTTGTCTCCATCGTCGTCGGTGGACCAAGAATAGTTTCCACCTGTGCCTTCGACATGCCCGTCGTGATCTGATCGTAATTGGCCGGAGTCAGCTTCGAGCCGGTGAGCGCGTTGCGATCACAGCTGACAAAAGCAACGGTGACGGCGGCAAATAAGAGAACGAGTCGGTGGATTTTTGCGAATTTCATATCTCGAGATTCATCTGTCGCATTCTCCCATGACGAAGTCCAGACTTCCGAGAATCGCGACAACGTCACTCACCATATGACCGGGCAACAGCTCCGGTAAAATGCTCAGGTTTACGAATGACGGCGCGCGAATCTTCAGGCGATACGGCACGCCGCCGCCTTTGCTTTTAATGTAGAAACCGAGTTCCCCTTTCGGATTTTCCGCCGCGAAATAAATTTCCCCGGGTGGCGCATCGAGACCTTCGGTCACGACGATAAAATGGTGAATCAATTCCTCCATCTTCGTCATGACGTGCGATTTCGGCGGCAGAGTATTTTTCCAGTCCGCAACATTGATTGGACCGCTCGGCAGTTTGTCGATCACCTGACGCAAGATGAGAACGCTTTGGCGCATTTCCTCGATGCGCACCAGATACCGATCGTAGCTATCACCGGCGCTGCCGATCACGACATCAAAATCGTACTTCTCGTAATCGAGATAAGGATGTTTGCGTCGCAGATCGTGTTCGATGCCGCTGCCGCGCAGATTCGGTCCGGATAGCGCGTAAGCGATCGCGCGATCCTTCGTGATCACACCAATGTCGCGCGTGCGATCGACGAAGATGCGATTGCGCGTGAGCAGTCGATCCATTTCATCGAGCTGTGGAATGAATTCATCGAGAAATTTTTTCAGCTGCGGAATAAATGTTTCCGGCAGGTCCCGAATCTGTCCGCCAACGCGCGTGTAGGAAGTGGTGAAACGCGCGCCGGTGAGAAGCTCAAACAAGTTATAAAGCTTTTCGCGCTCGGTGAACGTGTAGAGAAAAACCGTCATCGCGCCGAGATCGAGCGCCATCGCACCGAGGCCAAGAAGATGCGCCGAGATGCGCGAAGTTTCGCAGCAGATAGTACGAATGGCCTGCCCGCGCGGCGGCAATTCCCAGCCCATCAATTTTTCCACCGCGAGCGCGTAGGCGACGTTATTGGAAAGCGGCGCGAGATAATCGAGCCGGTCCGTGTAGGGAACGAACTGATTGTATTGCATGTTCTCCGCAATTTTTTCGTCGCCGCGATGGAGAAAACCGACGTCAGGTGTGGCCTTCGTGATCATTTCGCCATCGAGTTCCAGCACGAGCCGCAGCACGCCATGCGTCGCGGGATGCGATGGTCCCATGTTAAGCACCATTTTCTCGCCGATATCGTCGCCCGGGTTCTCGTTGCGCAGCGCGGCGTCCGCTGCGACGACGCGTGTCACAGGATCGGGCGATTCGATTTCGCGCGTGGTGAAAGCCATAGGTAAGCGTTCGTTTACGCTCGCGAGTGGGCATTCGTGCGCAAGCGCAAAGTCAATATGGTCGCCGGCATTTTCTGGGGAGCACAGGCTACTAGCCTGTCCGTCTCGGCAGCCTGCCGAGACACCGCACGATGCCGGTAACGAGTTGCGGTCGCGATCCGTCCTTCGCCGGCAGGCTGCCGGCAAGCACAGGCTGGCAGCCTGCGCTCCCCAGAACTTGTGCTCGCGCGTTGAAACGAAGCACGGTAACTAAAACAGATGGCGAAAATCGCGCTGCTCTTCGCGGGCCAAGGCGCCCAAAGCGTCGGGATGGGACGCGATCTGGCGGAGCAATTTCCCACCGCGGCGGAATTGTTTCAGCAAAGCGGATGACATTCTTGGACGTTCCTTGACCGGCGTGATGTGGAATGGTCCACTCGAAGAGCTGACAAAAACATCGAATTGCCAGCCGGCGCTTTTCCTTCACGGGCTGGCGGCTTTGGCGGTGTTGCGCGAAATCGCCGGCGAATTTCCGATTGAAGGCGCGGCCGGTTTGTCGTTAGGCGAGGTGACCGCGCATGCGGCCGCCGGAACATTCGATTTCGCCACCGGCTTGAAACTCGTGCAGAAGCGCGGCGAATTTATGGACGAAGCATGCGCCGCTACCGTTGGAGGAATGGCGGCCATGATCGGCGCTGTGGAAAATGACGTGCGCCGTTTGGCGGCCGACGAAGAGGTTGATGTCGCAAACGTCAATGCGCCCGGGCAAATCGTGATCTCGGGCGAGCTCGCAAAAGTCGAGGCGGCGGTGGGCGTGGCGAAGGAATACGGGTTCAGGCGCGCCACGCTGCTCAAAGTTGCGGGGGCGTATCATTCGCGTTTGATGGAGAGCGCATACCAAAAATTCGGCGCCATGCTCTGCTCACGTCACCGTGCAGACGCCGCGTTTCACAGTGGTTAGCAATGTTACCGGCGACGAAGTGAAAACACCGGATGAAATCCGACGCACTTTGCAGGATCAAGTGACAGCAACAGTGCGCTGGGTCGATTGCATGGAGCGATTGCTCGATCGCGGATGCAACTTTTTCATCGAACTCGGACCGGGAAATGTGCTTGCCGGTTTGCTGCAACGGATTCGCAAGGGAGTGGAAGTGGTTAGTGTGAGTGATCCGGCGAGCGTCCAGTCTGCGGCAGAGAAATTAAAATCCGCGGTGTGATTTTTCCTCTCTGGGGAGCGCACGCGCCTCGCGTGCTGCGTTTGGCGCCCTCGCCAAACGCCTTCTAACAACAACGACCGTATTCGCGGCGAGGGCGCCGCGAACTGCACGCGAGTCGCGTGCGCTCTCCGAGGAAAAACGTGATTTGCGTTTGCGTCGTGCGCTGCCTAGCGTCGCAAGATGTCGCTGCAACAACGAATTGATTCGGACCTTAAAGACGCGATGCGCGCTAAAGACGCGACGCGGCTCGGTGTTTTGCGCATGCTCAAATCTGCGCTCAAATACGCGGCGATCGAGAAATCCGGCGCGGAAGCGGAACTGGCCGACGCCGAATCAATCCAGGTGATCCGCAAACAGGCGAAGCAGCGGCAGGATTCGATTGAGAGTTTCGAGAAAGGCGGTCGTCCGGAGTTGGCGGCGAAAGAAAAGGAAGAGCTGAAAATTTTGAGTGGCTATCTTCCGCAGCAGCTCGGCGCTGATGAGCTCTCGCAGATTGTGCGCGAGACGATCGCCTCGGTCGGCGCAACTTCGAAAGCGCAAATGGGACTGGTGATGAAAGAGCTGCAGACGAAAATTGCAGGACGCGCTGATGGGAAGACGCTGAGCCAGGAAGTGCAGAGGCAGTTGCGTGAGGTTAAATCGTTAAAACGTTACATGGTTAAAATGGAACAGTTGATGGGACTCCACCTTCTTAACGTTGTAACTATTAACTTTTTAACCCTTTGCCCATGCTGACAGCGCATCATTGTCGCGGCCGGAAACAGTCAGCGCATGGGTTTCGACAAGCTGTTCGCTCTGCTCGGGGACAAAACCGTGGTTGCGCACTCAATCAATGCGTTCGAGCAAACTCCGTCCGTTAATGAGATTGTCCTGGTCGGACGCAATGAACGGCTTCGCGAGCTTGAGGAAATCGTGAAAGATCAGGGCTTCGCCAAAGTGCGGAAAGTAGTTCCTGGCGGCGAACGGCGTCAGGATTCAGTGCGCGCGGGTCTGGCGGAGGCTCACGGTGAATTTGTGGCTGTGCACGACGCAGCGCGACCACTCGTTAGGCCAAAACAGATCGAGCAGGTTTTTGAAGCGGCGCGTCAGCATGGCGCGGCTGCGCTCGCTGAGCCGGTAAAGGACACACTCAAGCGCGTTGATGAGCAGAGGTTCATTTGCGGCTCGGTCGAGCGGGAAAAAATGTATGCGCTGCAAACGCCGCAGATTGTTGCGCGGGAGATATTGCAAAAGCCTACGAAGCGATCTTTGCGAAGAACATTTCTGTGACGGACGAAACTTCTGCGGTTGAGCAACTCGGGGAGAAAGTCGCGATTGTTACGGCAACGAATTCAATTTTAAGATTACTTACGCGTCAGACTTGGAGTTGGCGGAATTGGTTTTGCGGACGGCGAAACGCGGCGATTGAATCGATGACAGCCAGGTAATGGCAACGACAAACTCCGGCAGATGGGAACATAGAGCGATGCTGCAAATCTGCTCAGCAAGGCTAAGCGTGTAAATAGTGAGGACCGACCCCTTCCGAATCCTGGCGACGCCTGAAGCGCCAAGTTTAATCGCTGATCAAAGGAACCGCTACAAGGAAAATGCGATCTTAGCGATTCCGGCTCCTGCGGCAATAAACCAATACGCCCCAGCCGGCGGCCGCCAGAGCGAACAACGACAGTGCCCCGGGCTCTGGTATAGCGCCGACATTGATTGCGAATTGGCCTGGCGGGATGATGTTGTGGTCCTGAGAGGTAGTATCCGTGACTCGCGACATGCGCGGGTCGTGGCTGGTGGTGAGCAGGGTCGTACGAACCGGGTGTCGCACCGAAAGACAGGCTAAAGGTTATCGGTACTAATCTGATATGTTCCCGGAACGGTGAAAAGAGGCGAATTATTGGTCGCGCCCAAGTTCCGGGTTTCGGCCATGTATCCGCTGCTTGTCCCGCTGGTTGAATTAAAAATCGCTGGGTTCGGTGTGAGCTGGTTGGGATTAGGAAAGGTGAAGTACTGGACGTTCGTGATTACGATAACACCGGCCAACGCGTTGGGGACTTCCAACCAGTAGGACAAACCGGTCGCATTATATCCGTTGAAGGTCAAAAAGACGTTCAGGTTCACCGTGGTTCCTGGAGCCCACAGTGTCGGGCCGGTGAATGTGATTGACTGACTATCCTGGCCAAGCACGGCGCTGGCGGCCGACATGGCGCAGATGATCGCGGTAACGAGTGCTTTTTTCATAGATTGGGTTTCTCTGGTGGTTTCGCGTATCGGCTTGCGTCCCTCAGGAGAACGCCAGCTCCAAGCTCGCGCTACTTTCGGGGAGGGTCTCAAAGGGGTCGGTCCTCACTATTGGCACAAGTTTGTTAATATTGGTGGAGATATGAGAATGGCCAACTGGAGGGCGGCGAGTTTCAGTCGCCGCTCCTTGAAGGCGCATCTTGTTTTCAGGGATGCTGTGAAATACCTACTCATTGAGCAGCGAGCCAGTCAGAGCGTAATTGCGGCGTAAATGTTCGGCGATTTGCGCGACGTGCTCGAGTGTGAAGGCATGTTTGTCTTTAGTTTTCGGAGCGGCGGCGAAATCGCGCACGCGTCGTAGCTCGCCGTTTTTCCACACCCATGCATTCGGATTGTAGGGACCGACGCGAAGCGGATCGCTCCAGGTGTGAATGGAGATGAGTCGATCGTAAATCGCCGCGGCAATGTGCATCGGACCGCTGTCGACACTGATGGTGAACTCCGCGGTGCGGATGAGGTGGATCAGTTGCAGCAGCGTAGTCTGGTTCGCGAGATTCAGGCAGTTGTCTGGCGCGGAAAATTTGCGGTGCGTTTGTCCGACGAGGACGACCCGCATTGGCGCAAAAATCCGGCAGAACTCGGTGATAACCGCATTCGAGAGCGACTTACGCCGGCCGCGCGCATAAGGGTGAAGAAGAATGAAGGGTGAATCTTCTCCGAAACGGGGCATGGCATCGCCCGTGGGAAGGGGAAAACGTAATTCAGTAGGAATCGGCGCGCCGAAAGTTTCGGCGAGCTTGAGATAGCGTTCGACCGCGTGGGCGCGGCGATCCACGCGAGCGACTTTGTCGTAAAAGAAGCGTGAGCCTTCGCGCGCGTCGCTCATGCCAAAGATTTCGCGAGCGCAGCTGCTGCGCGCGATGAATGCACTGCGCAACAATCCCTGAAAATCGAGCGCAACATCAGGTCGCAGGCGCCGCGTTTCCTTTCGCCAACGCAGCAGGTTGAATGCGGCGGTCGGTCCGCGAAACTCGCCGCGCGGAAAAATGTGAACGTGATTGACGTCGCGATTGCCGCGTAGCAGCGGCGCCCATTCGGGATTGATCACCCAGGTGATTTGCGCGTTCGGATTGGCGTCACGAATGGCCGCGACTGCGGGCAGGGTATGAACAATGTCGCCGAGCGAGCTTGGCTTGATGATGAGAATCGATTTCAGAAGTGAGAGCAAGAGGAAGACGAGTCAACGACCAATGCCTAACCGATCGGCGAGAAGTCGCGGCAGGCCGGCTTTCAATATTTTCTTCTGCGCCTTAACGAGATCGTATTTTACGCGCCGTTGCTCGACCACATTTTTTTCCGTGTCGTAGATGCAATAGGCAGCGCGCCAATCGCCGTCACGCGGCTGGCCGACGCTGCCGGCGTTGATGAAGTATTTCTTGCCGGGCTCGATCATCAGCAGGTCGGACCGGAAGCGGTGAACGCCTCCGTCGCGCACGTAAGCGACCGGAAAGTGTGTGTGACCAAAAAAACAAACGGTGGTGTGCTGGTAGGTAAAGCTGGCAGCAGCATCGAGATTGTTCAGGACGTAACCCCATTGCCCGGGCGTATCGAGCGTTGCGTGAACAATTGTAAAATCGCGCACTTGCCGCAGGAGACGCAGATCGCGCAGCCATTCTTTGTCCGCATCTGTCAGATTTTCGCGGGTCCAATTAATGGCGTGTTCCGCGAGTTCGTTGAATCCTTGTGAAGGCTCGAGCAGCGATGCCTGTTCGTCGTGATTTCCTTTTACCACGGGACAGTCGAGATCCTGAATGAGTTTTACGCACTCATGCGGGTTGGCGTTGTAGCCAACAACGTCGCCGAGACAGACAAAGTGCGTGCAAGCAGATGCCCGCGCGTCGGCGAGCGCAGCTTCGCTCGCTTCGAGATTGGCATGAAGATCACTAAGAATGGCGAAGCGCATTGTGAAAGGTTAAGAGCGGTTAAAAATGTTACAACGTTAAAAGCGGAGCCAACCGAACCGATTTAACAATCTAACGATTCAACAATTTAACGATTGTAACTTTCTGAATCGGGAATTCTCTGCTCATTCGGAATATTTAATTTGTCTTCGAGAAATTTCAGCCGGGTAATCAATGTCGGCAGGTGCTCCTTTTCGCCCTCGAGATAAAGTTCCCGCAACCGCGCGTAAGCTCCACGCTCACGCCCTTCGCAGTAAGAAAGTTCGTAGGCGGCAAATCTTTTATCGTAACTGGGCGCTCCGGGACGCCGCGCAGCCTCGGCAAAATATTGCGCGGCTCGTGCGTGATCGTGATATTTGTCGCGATAAAGACAAGCGAGTGATTCGTAAAGTTGCGGACGATCGGGGTTGTTCCGGATTCCGCGCTCGAGGAAATCTTTGCCGATGGCGAAATATTCCCGTTGCGCTTTGACGCGCAACGCCTGATGCGGCTGTGAGTGATCATTTAGTGCCGCCACACTCGCGTTCCAGGCCATATGCCACGCCGCCATTTGCCAAAGTAGAATTGAGCGCGGTTGCAGCGTGGTCGCTTGTCGCAGCAAAAGCAAAAGACGGCCCCATTCCGTGCGTTCCCAGGCTCCATGCGCTTGAATAAAAACAATATCGGCCACGAGGGAACGAAAACCACTCAGCGCGGCAATGAAACCAAGCTGGCCGATTTGCTCGCGCAAACCAAGATCGAGCGGGGTGGTGTGAAAACGCAGTTGCTGACGCGTTGTCGCAAGGTCGCGTTCGAGCGGCAGCTTAATCCCGCCGAGTCCCGCCACGATTATCAGCACGAGCAAAATGCGCATCACAATTCTTTACCGTAAAAAACAATGGCGGCGAGGAGCAGATAAACTGTTGTATAGAACGCGCCGAGCAAAGCGGTGTTTACAAAAAGAGTGGAGCGGAATGGCTGCGCCTGCGACTGCGTCATCGACGAGGTTGAACGCTTGCAAATCCGGAAAGACGAGGGCGACAAATGCGAGGAAGATGCGCGTGAGTCCGGTCGCGCTCTTTTCCTGCAACCAATACTCGCGCGCCATCGCCTGGAGATGTCCGATGAAATAAACGAAAACCATGACGACAACGGTAAAGATGTTCGTGGTGGCGAAAGTGGAAATAAAAAGTGTGAGCGAGGCGAGGAGACAGCCTTTGAGAAGAATCGTGACGATCGCTGGCAGCAGATTGACATTGAAAGCAGCGGCGCGGATCGCGCGCGCGGTCTCGTTGATTTGCGCGGCCGGCAGGCCCGAAATGTGGCGCAAGGTTTCGCGCAGGACAGTCTGTTCGCGCGTGTAAAGGACGGCGACAAAAAGTGCGCTCATGAGCGCAAGAGTGATAACCAATAGCAGGAGAACGCCCGCGAGTTTTCCCAACAAATATTCGATACGCGGCACCGGTTTGGCGAGAATGGTGTAAATGGTTCGGTCTTCAATTTCCTGAGGCAAGAGCCGCGCTGTGGCGACGATGGCGAGCAGCGAAGTGAAAATGCTCATCGCGCCTAACGAGACATCCTTTAAGATCTGAAACTCATGCTCAAAACTCAGTTGCGCCATAAAGCCCGACGTGCCGATGAGCAAAAGGCCGAAGATGAGCACAACAAGGAAGACTTTCTGCCGTGTTAATTCTGTGAGGGTGTTGCCTGTGATGGCGGCGACGCGGCCAAGGGAAAAAACGCGATGTCGTTGCTCGATCATTGCAGGATGCAATCGCTCTTAACGATCCTGGGTCGTCTCGAGAAACAGCCGTTCGAGTGTTGTCTGGGGTTTTCGCCGGTCGATGAGACGCGCGGTGGAATTGTTGATCATGGTCTCGATTTGGTTGAGCAGTTCCGCAGAAGCATTTTCGAGAATCAATTCCGTTTGGTTTTCTATCGCGATTAATTCTTCGAGCGGACCTTCACGCAACAGAACACCGTTGGCCAGGATGCCGACGCGATCACAGATTTCCTGCACCTGACCCAGGAGATGCGACGAGAGCAAGACGGTCACGCCCCGTTTTTTCAATTCGAGAATGAGATCGCAAATTTGGCGTGACCCAGCGGGATCGACGCCCGCCGTCGGCTCGTCGAGCACGACCAATTGTGGATCTTGCACGAGGGCCTGCGCGAGGCCGATGCGTTGCAACATCCCCTTGGAATAAGCGCTCAATCGGCGATCGCGCGCACTCGTTAGGCCGACAAGGTCCAGCAATTCCGCGGCGCGATCGCGTAAACGCTTTCCACGCAATCCACAAAGTTTTCCGTAGAAATGCAGCGTTTCTTCGCCGGTGAGAAATTTGTAGAAGTAAGGATTCTCCGGAAGAAAGCCGACCATTTCGCGGCTCCGCACGAGGCGGCTATCGCGGCCAAAAATCTCGGCTCGACCGCGCGTTGGCGAAACCAGGCCGAGAATAATTTTTAGCGTCGTGCTCTTGCCGGAGCCATTCGGTCCGAGCAATCCGTAAACCTGGCCGGCTTCGACCTCGAGGTTTAGATCGCGCACAGCGACGACCGGTGTTCGCTTGAACGAAACCGGAAAAGTTTTCGTTAGGCCAAAAACGCCGACAGCAATCTCACTCATACCTGATCTCGAAACCGCGCGTGGGTGACGCATTTGTTGAGGTAGCGACATCGTGCTTTCGAATATGTGCGCGCAGTTCGCTTTGCAAGATCGCGTCCAAAAAAGCGCGCACTTCCTCCTCGGTCCCTTCGACCTGCATTTCAACACGACCGTCGCGAAGATTTTTTATCCACCCCGTGACATCAAATCCTTTCGCGATGTGCCGGACGGAATAACGAAAGCCGACGCCCTGGACGTTACCTTCAAAGAAAGCCCGCACTGCGCTCATCCTCCGAACAATGGCCGCAAAAATCGCTCCGGCCAAGCGCAGCCACTGCGTCTAATTGGGCGAGGTTCCCGGAAGCGGCGTGGGCTCAGGATTAGTTCCCGGCAGATCTTCCGGCGGAACAACCAGGCGCGGGTCTGTCGAGTTCAAGTCGAAACGTTCGCCGTGCGGCTCGGTCTCAGGGACGGGAGGCGGTGCGGTCAATGCCGCAATCAAAGCTGGCGGCGCGGGCTTGATATCCTCGCTGGCCACGTAGCCTTCCTGTCCGTTTGCCAGATGAACTTTGCTATAGCCGAAGGATGGACGGATCAGCGTCATAACCGTATCGCGCGGCAACTCCATATCCGGGCCGCCCCCCTGCTGGGGCCCGAGTTTATAGAAGGGCGCTTTCGCTGCCGTTACAGCATAAAGTTTCGAGCCGTCCGCGCTGCTTAGAATGTTTCTCCGCGTCAGGGCACAACCGCCGCTCAGGCAAATGATGCCGGCGATGGAGAAGACGAGAAACTTGTTTCGCACACTTTGGAGTCAGCAGGTTTCGTTCACTTATAAGAGCAAACCAGACAAACACTGCCCGGTTCGCCCCGTAAAATGCTGACGCTGACGTAGTATTCGCCACTGTTTTCGGGGGAAAAACCTGCGGCCGCGGTTTCGCCAGATTCGTAATCCTCCGCCGTCACCTGATTTCCGGTTTCGTCGTAGATCTTCACTCCTACCTTCTTGCCCTCGGCATCGGCGGCGGCGGCAAACCAATACTGATTCCCAGCGTAAAGGTTTACCGCGATCAACGCAGGTTCCTGCGGTTTGACTTGTCCGGACCAGTGGCCATCGCGAATTTTGAAACCGTCATTCGTAAACGCGCCGGCAAGATCAAGCGCCGTCTTGCGCGCTCTGACTTCAGAATCCGACTCTGCCCAAACGGCCGCGTACGTCCCGAGCGAAATCAAAATGGCCAAAAAAGCGAGCCGTCTCATGCTGTTTTATTTTGAATTTCTTCCAGCAACTTCGTGACGGCGGCGTTCAGTTTTCCCACGTCGTCCGCGCTCGGCGCTGCATCTTTAGGAAACGAAACCATCTTCTCGATCTCGGCGAGTTGATCACTTACGTCTTTGACAAGCGGTTCGTTACGAAGTTCAGGCGAAATATCGTTGATCTTCGATCTGATGAAAGCGACCAACGCCGGTTGGCGAAGGACTTTTGCGTTACGTTCGTTGTAGTTCTTCTGCACCGCCGCCGTCACGACTTGCGTGCCGCGAATCCATCCGCCGAGACTCACCAGGATCACGAGATCCTGATCCTGATGCGATCGCATCGAAGCTTTGACCTCGTTTTGTGTCGCTTCGAGTTCTTCCTGCAGCGAATCCCAATCATTATTTTCGGCAAACTCGTTAATGCTGCTTCCGCGCCCCAGAATGTTTTGGCTGATGCCGAGCGCCTTCGCCAATTTAATAATGTCCGCTCCGGTATTCTTGACCTGTTGAGAGTCGCGTGCCTCGACCGCGATGAAACCATCAGCAATGAGGCCGCCGAGATTGAGCGCAATCTGCGCGCGGTTCTGATAAGTCATCGGCACCGATTGCCGGTACTGACTGGGCCAGTCTATTTTTGCCGGCTTTAGCCAGGGCGGCGAACAGTTCGCCGGGAGTGGGAATAGTGATGGAATCACTCTTGATTGCCTTGGCCATTTCCTCTGCAGGCAAACGCGACGGTTCGGCGTTAAGCGTGAAACTTGTGCTGACGAGCGCAGCCGCGAGAAGCCATCGCACAGAAATAGCCATGGCGTGAGCGTATCCCAGCAATGTCGTTTTGCCAGTGGGAAGTGTGAGTGCGGCCATGGGCAGCTTATTCCGAGGTCAACGCCCGAAAGATTAATTGATCAGTTGTTTCTATGCGCGCATCATGTCGCACTCGTTATGGCAAGCACCAGTATTCGTAAAATATGGGCGCGCGAAATTCTCGATTCCCGCGGTAATCCGACGGTCGAAGTAGATATGCATTTGGAGGGAGGCGCGTTCGGGCGGGCATCCGTTCCCAGCGGCGCGAGTACCGGCGAACACGAAGCGTGGGAATTGCGCGATGGCGATAAGAAACGCTATGGCGGCAAAGGCGTGACCAAAGCGGTGCGCAACGTGAACGAGACGATTGCAAACGCGCTCAACGGGTTTGATGCAACGGAGCAGGCTGCCCTGGACAAAAAAATCATCGAACTCGACGGGACGCCGAACAAAAAAAATCTGGGCGCGAATGCGTTGCTCGGAGTTTCCCTCGCAGCCGCGCATGCCGCCGCCGCGGCGAAAAAGCAATCGCTCTTTCGTTATCTCGGTGGCGAGGAGGCGAAAGTTTTGCCGGTTCCGATGATGAACATTCTGAACGGAGGCGCGCATTCCGATGCGCCGATCGATTTCCAGGAATTCATGATCATGCCGAAAGGTGCGCCAACTTTTCCGGAAGCGTTGCGCTACGGCGTCGAGGTTTTTCATGCGCTGAAGAGCGTATTAAAGGATCGCGGACTTTCGACTGCGATTGGCGACGAAGGCGGGTTTGCCCCGGCGTTGCGGTCGGCAGACGATGCACTCGAATCTATTGCTGCCGCCGTCTCGAAAGCAGGTTATTCGTTAGGTAAAGAAATTTTCATCGCGCTCGATGCGGCTTCCTCGGAATTTTACGACAAGGAGCGCAATCTTTACGTTTTCAAAAAATCGGACGGCTCGACAACGAACGGCGGAAGAGCTAGTCGAGTATTACGCCGGCTTGTGCGAACGTTTTCCCATCATCTCGATTGAAGATGGTTGCGCGGAAGACGATTGGGACGGCTGGAAGAAGTTGACCGCGCGCCTGGGTGATAAGTTGCAATTGGTGGGCGACGACGTTTTTGTCACGAATGTGAAGTTCCTCCGTAAAGGCATCGAGGAACACGTCGCGAATTCCATTTTGGTGAAGGTTAATCAAATCGGCACGCTCACCGAAACACTCGATGCGATCGAATTAGCGAAAGAAAATAACTACACCGCGGTGATCAGTCATCGTTCCGGCGAAACGGAAGACA
Organism: uncultured Verrucomicrobiae bacterium; assembly: GCA_963758535.1. Classification (GTDB taxonomy): domain Bacteria; phylum Verrucomicrobiota; class Verrucomicrobiia; order Chthoniobacterales; family UBA10450; genus JBBQFI01. Next base: position 75,315 of record CAVWVT010000012.1, read on the forward strand.
CGACTATTGCCGACATCGCGGTCGCGACCAACGCCGGCCAAATCAAGACCGGTTCGCTATGCCGAACGGATCGTGTCGCCAAGTACAACCAACTCCTGCGGATTACGGAGGAACTAGGTGACAAGGCGATCTATGGCGGTAAGATGCGCTAGTGGATTACTCTGGCTACGGCGATTTTAGAGAACGTCGCGAAGCCACCGTCTGGCAGCGATTGAATCGCGTTCTGCGCGTCCTTCTTTTCATCGCCATCTGGCTCATCGCCATCAGCCTTTTTGTTCCGCCTTATAACAAACTGAAGCAAAGCCGTGCCGATATTGATCGATTGCAGTCCCTCGTGAACGATCAAAAGGTTTTGCTCGCGCGACAAACTCGCGAAGTGAATTTGATCAAAACGGACCCGGTCTATCTGGAAACGCTTGCGCGCGATCGTCTCGATCTGATGAAAGAAGGCGAAACAATTTTCCGCCTCGAATCTCGCGGATTGAAGCGCAGGTGATATAGAGGCGGCTGTGTCAGCCGCCGAATTTTTTGGTTCCGCGCTCGCCGCGGCGAGCGCCGCTACATTTCTAGTCTCACGATTTCGTCTTGCCATGGCCAAGCGTTGGCAGCCGTCACCAAACCGGCGCGCACTGGATTTTGGTGAACATAGTCCCACTTCGCCGAGTAGCTTTCGCCATGACGAATCAGGTGATCGAAGAAGCCTTTCTGCCAATGAGGCGGCGGGCTGGAAATAGCTTTGGAAAGGGCGCGCTTTAGCATTCGAACCCATTGGGACAGAATGAAATCGTCGCTGCCTCGGATGAAGAGGTGAATGTGATCGGGCATCATGACATAACGACCGATACAAGCACCGTGTCGCTCTCCTTTGTGAGCAAATTGAATGAAAGCCCTGTGAACGCCTTCATTCGCGAGTATTTCGCGACGCTGATGCGTATTAAACGTCACGAAATAAAGCGGTGGATCGTATGATTGGAAAATGCGTTCCAAACGTGGGGGCGTATCGGGCATACATATAAAGCGTAAAGATGTAGAGGCGCTTGTGCCAAGCGCCTAATCTTTAGGTTTCGGCGCTTGACACAAGCGCCGCTACATCAACTCTGTTGTATGGCTAGCGAGCTTCAGGCATTCGACGCGTCGGAACTGAAATCGCGCGTGCGCGAGTTGCGGAGGTTTCTTTGACGTTCCCAAGCTCGAGAACGATCTAACCGCGCTCGAAGGGCGCATGTCCGCGCCGGATTTTTGGTCGAACCGCGAACGCGCGCAGTCCGAGGTGGAAGAAGTTTCGCGACTGCGTTCCCTCATCAATCCGTTTCGCGAATTGGAACGCGCAACTGAAGATTTTGAGGCGCTGCAACAACTCGCGCTCGAAGAAGCCGATCAGACGCAACGAGCGCACGCGGAAAAGGAAGTCGCGAGACGAACATGCGCGACTGATTCACAAACTGGAAGAATTCGAGCTGCGCCAATTTCTTTCCGGCGAGAACGATCGCGCGAATGCGTTTCTAACGATTCACTCGGGTGCCGGCGGCACGGAGTCATGCGATTGGGCGGATATGCTCTTGCGCATGTATCAACGCTGGATCGAGCGCTCCGGGTTTACATCGCAAACGGTCGATATCCAAACGGGCGAAGAAGTGGGGATCAAATCGGCCACGCTTCTTGTCAGCGGAGAATACGCCTACGGTTATTTGAACACGGAACGCGGCGTGCATCGGCTAGTCCGCATCTCGCCCTTTGATGCGAACAAGCGGCGGCACACTTCATTTGCCAGCGTCGATGTGGTTCCGGAAATCGCGGACTCTGCGCCGATCGAGGTTAATCCGGCTGATCTCGAGATCGATACTTTCCGCGCGGGTGGCAAAGGCGGACAAAATGTAAACAAAGTGGAGACGGCTGTGCGGATCGTGCACAAGCCAACCGGAATCGTCGTGGCGTGTCAGGCCGAGCGAAGCCAGGGCCGCAATCGCGAACTCGCGATCAAAATGTTGAAAGCCAAGTTGTACGAGATCGAGCAGGATAAGAAGCGTGCGGAGATCGATCGGCAGTACGGCGAGAAAGGAGACGTCGCCTGGGGAAGTCAGATCCGCTCATATGTATTTCAGCCGTACCAAATGGTGAAAGATCATCGCACCGGTGCGGAAACGAGCAATGTGCAGGCGGTGATGGATGGCGAAATCGATCTCTTTATCCAGGCGAAACTGCGTGGACAAAAAGGCGGGAAAGATAGCGAAGAAGTGTAGAGGTATTGTAGCTGCCGCTGTCTCAGCGGCAGACTCTCTTCGCACAGCGTGAATCTCTTTGCCGCCAGTGACGGCGGCAGCTACAACATCGTATCCGACATTACGGCGACGGACTGAGATCGTAAACTTCTACCAACGCCGTTCCTGTATCGTTAGCTACGCCGCGCACGATCGCGGTGTAACTGCTCGGGATTAGCGTGGCCAGAAGGGCCGATTCTCGCGGCTCCGTCGGAGCGAGACCGCGGTCTGCAATCGTCTGCGCGTCGGGATTTTGTTGCTGCCAGTTATTATTGGATTGAATGAGAACACCGTTAGCGTCGTGGAGTTCCAGAGTCGGATCGGCTAACGGTTGTGAGATCCCAGAGGTAGCGAGAGAGGGCCCGATCGCCCGCACGACTACTTGCTTGGCTTGCGTGCCGCCGATGATGAATCCAGCGATGAGGACATTCTGGCCCGTCAATACCTGCGCGCGTGAGGAAATGTTTCCCGCCCGGCTGGAACTCAAATGCAAATCGTAAAGTTCGATCAGGCCCACGCCGGTCGTAGCTGGCTGGCTGGGACTGGAAAAACTTTGCATCACAGCGGTGTACGGGCCGGGACTTAACGTCAGGTAAAGCGCGGACTCCAGGCTATTACTCGGATCGAGATGATAACTTGCGATCGTTTGCGCATTGGCGCCCGTAAACCAATCGTCGCTCATCGCGACCACGTGCTGATTCTCATCGTAAACGGTTAGGGTAGGATCAGTAATCGGATTGGTGATTCCCTGCGCTCTTAACGAATAACCGATGGCGCGTAGAATAATCGTGGCGGGTTGCGATCCTTGAATGATGAAACCGCCGATGAGCACATTCTGCCCGGTGCCGATCAAGGCCCGCGTGGAGAGGTTACGCAGGACCGGAGCGTCAACCGTCGTGTGATACGCCGGCCCGGTATCATAAAGACTACGGACGCCGGCGATGTCGTCTGCCTGCACCGTATCAATATTGCTCTCGGTCGAATTCATGATGGCGTTGACGTGCTGGCCCGCATCATCCGGATGATCCAATCCAAGCGTGTGACCAAACTCGTGAATCGCGACGCGACGGAAATCCTCCGCCCCGCGACGCAACTGACCGCGATAGGAATCCCATGTGTAATAGGTGTTGAAGATGGTGTCGGTTTCCTCGAGCACCCCCTGGTTCCGGGAACTGAGTAACGTGATGGCGAGCGTTCCTTCGCCGAAGCTATCGCCAAAAACGTTGCTGGAAAAAAAGACAGACATTTCTTCGTCGTCGCCGGCTGGAGGCACCTGAAAATTTGTGTTCGCTGCGAAATGGAGATGAGCGAGATATTGATTCCAAATGTTCAGCGCACTGAGCGCAACTTGATTGAAGGAAGTGGAACCGTCGCTCAGAGGATGGGCCATATTGAGGGAGAGTTGCATCACGACGGTGCGATCGCGCGTCCAGGAAACATTTTCGAGGGCGTATCCGAATGCGTTTGTCGCCAAAAAGAGAGCGAAGACGAAGCTGAGGCGACGAAGAACTCTGGGGATTGTTCCAAGAACCACGGAATAAGTGTAAGCGATCATTTCGTTTCGACAAGGCGCAGCCGAAAACGCGCGTCGAAATTTCCGCGGTTGTGTGCGCGACAACATGCCAGACATGCCACTGCTCGCCGGATGCGGTGCACGCGCGGGAAGGAGCTTCGGCAATTCGGACATTTGTAGAGAAAACGTCGCACGCGTCGTGCCACCGGAAACGGGAGAGCGTGACAGCGCGGTTCGCCGCCGATGCCGAGATCGCGGCAAGCCAGGCGCCATTCCACGCCGTGCGGAGCAATGCGGCGTCGCCCTGCCCGTTCTTGCGCCAGCAAATGCGCAAGTTCGTGTCGCAACGTTTGCTCCACTTCGCCGGCGCTGTGCTGGCGCAGCCGCGGATTCAGCGAAATCAAGGCGTGCCGCGAATCGGCGCGGCCCGCCGCGCTGCGCATTCGGCCGTTCCATTCCACCCGAATTTTTTTGGCCAGCCGCGCCGCGCCTAACGAGTGCAACATTTGCCGCGCTCTTTCTTCAAGCACGGAATCGCGGCCTGCGCGAATTTGCTCTCCCGGCTTCGGAAATTTGAATTCGAGTTGGTCAGCCAACAGCATAAGCCGCCGCTGTTGAACTCGATTTTGCCCGGGCCAGTCGCTTCATGATGCGCTCGATTGCTTTTGCTGTCTCGTCGATCGCGCGCGCGTCCGTATCTTTGCCTAACGAGAAGCGAACGGCCGAAGTGGCGCGTTCCTTCGACAAACCCATGCCGAGCAAAACGTGGGAAGCGACCACGGAACCGACCATGCAAGCCGATCCGCTCGACGCGCAAACGCCTTCCAGGTCCAGTGCCATGAGCAGCGTTTCCGAGCTGAAACCGGGGAAGCTGACGTTCAGGGTGTTGGCAAGAACATGCTCGCTATCGCCATTTCGTTTTGCGGTCGGGACAATGGCGACAATTTGCTTCCATAGTTCGTCGCGCAATTTTCGCTCTCGTTCCTGCTCTTCTTCTCTCCCTTGCAAAACAAACTCCGCGGCGGCTGCCATTCCGGCGATCGCGGCGACATTTTCAGTTCCAGGTCGGCGCTGATTTTCATGCGAACCGCCAAAGTGAATCGGCTCGATCGGAATGCCTGCGCGCAAATAGAGAAGCCCGGCGCCTTTCGGTCCGTAGAATTTGTGCGCGGCAAAACTGGCCGCATCGATCTGTGAAAGATCACAGCGCAGTTTTCCGAAGGCCTGCACAAAATCGCTGTGCAATAAGACGCCATGTTCGCGGCAGCGGCGTGACATGTCTGTCATCGGCTGCACCACGCCGGTCTCATTGTTCGCCAACATTACGGAAGCGAGTGTTGTGTCGGGGCGAATCGCTTCTTCCAACTGCACCGGATCGATTCTTCCGTTCTCATCCGCTGGCAGCCACGTCACCTCGAAGTTTTCGCGCTTTTCCAAATGTTCGAATGCGTTGAGCACCGCATGATGTTCCGTCGTCGCGCATATGAGATGACGTCCGCGCGGCGCCTGGCTGCGAGCCAGCCCGAGCACGCCGAGATTGTTTGCTTCCGTGCCGCCGCTCGTGAAAATCAACTCGTTAGGCCGAACACCCAGCATCGATGCAAGCCGATCGCGCGCGTCGTCTATGGCTGCTCGCGCTTCACGTCCTGCCGCATGAACACTCGACGGATTTCCGAAATGCTGCTCGAGATAAGGCCGCATGGCTTCGAGGGCGGGCGCGCACAGCGGAGTGGTGGCGTTGTAATCGAGATAAATCATCTTTCTGTCCTAATCGAGGCCGTCGAAATCAGCGGAGACCGCAAGGCAGAGCGGATTGAAGTTAGCTTCCCAAAATCTCATTCAATCCTTCAATTAATTGTGCAAGTTCCTGGTCGCTCGCGCGCCCGAGTTTCGCGCCTATCCGCTGCACCGAAAGAGTTCGGATTTGGCTGATTTTTGCCCATGACCGCTTCGGCAAACGCGTGGCCGCTAACTCCAGCGTAAGCGGAAAGCCGGCTCGCGGCTCGCGGCTGGTTAACGCCATTGCGATTACGGTTCCTGAGTGTTCGTTGAAAACGTTTTCGCTTAAGATCACGACTGGCCGGCGTCCTGCTTGTTCCGATCCGCGGGTGGGAGCGAGATCAGCCCAGCGAATATCTCCTCTTAATATTCGGGCCATTCTTCCGCATCCACTACCAATCCGACTTCTGCCATGGCTCGTTCCTCGCGCCGTGAAAGTTTGGCGCATTCCCGCGCCAGGCGCGATTTCTCCAACCGTCCCAGTTTCTCTTCGACGGCATGTTGGATGGCCTGACTACGAGTGCGAAACACGCGGGTTTTGACGAGCCGATCAAGCTGACGAAGCAAACGTTGATCGATGGAAATTGCTACTTTCGCCGCGTTCATTCCCGGTATTACCACAGGTATGACTGCGCATCAACTAATCTGTGGCGTGAAAGTCTTGTTAAACCTCTGGCAGATCGCCGTGCACCACATCGCGCGGACGTTTCTGCACCACCTGCAAATGTTTCGCTTCGTAGAAAACAAGTGAGTTCGCGGGGACGCTGCTCGTGAGAAAAACGTTTCCGCCGATCGTGCTGTTGGCGCCGATCACGGTTTCCCCTCCGAGCACGGTCGAGTTTGGATAAATGGTGACGTTGTCTTCGACCGTCGGGTGACGTTTACCGCCTTTCCTGATCTTGCCGCGCTCGTCTTTCTGCATGCTGCGCGCGCCCAGTGTGACACCGTGAAAAAGCTTTACGTACGAACCGATCTCGCAGCTCTCGCCGATCACCACACCGGTCCCGTGGTCGATGAAAAAATGCGAACCAATTTTCGCGCCGGGATGAATGTCGATGCCGGTGCGGCTGTGCGCCCATTCCGTCATCATGCGCGCGATCAAGAGCACTCCCTTTTCGTAAAGCACGTGGGCCATGCGCTGAATCCCGATCGCTTCGATCGCGGGATACGCGAGAATCACTTCTTCGTAACTTTTGGCCGCAGGATCGCCTTCGTATGCGGCATCGACGTCGGTCCAGAGAATGCGTCGCACTTTCGGAAGTTCCGCGATGAATGAGGTGAGCAATTCCTCCGCTTTGCGTTCCGTTGTTTCGCTCGCGGGCAAACGACCAAAATTCTTGCAGAATTCCGGCTTCAGTTGCGCACGCAGAGTTTTGATCCGGCTTCGGGTCACATCCGGCAGATCGGTCGAGTCGATCAGAACTTCGCCGCGAAATCCTGGAAACATCAAGCTCATGAACGCGACACACGCGCCTTCGATCGGCGCGCGCGAAGGCAGAGTCGCGGCGAGATCGATGTAATTGATTCCGCCAGTTTCGCTGTAAGTCTGGAGCAGTTCATCCACTGCATCGTGCGCGCTCGGATCCATCGCGCCAAAGTATGCGCGCCCATCGCTCAATCAAAATCGAAAGTGATGAAACTGCTCTCGATTATGTGATTCTGTATCGGCGTGAAACTGCTGATACTACTGTCCGTCGTCGCGGGAATGACCGGGCATTCGCACCGGTTGCCCAATGCGACGCGACAGTTGCTTGTCGTCACAACCGAATCGTGGGGAAGTGCCGCTGGAAATTTGCAGCGTTATCAGCGTGTCGGAGAGAAATGGCGAGCGATTGGAAAACCAATTTCAGTGAGTATAGGTAAGAACGGACTCGCGTGGGGGCGGGGAATTTTTCGCGAGACGGCAGATGCTCGTCTCAAGCAGGAAGGCGATGGCTGCGCGCCCGCTGGAATTTTCCGACTCGGCCCCGCTTTTGGTTACGCGCCGCGACCGCCTGCAGGGTGCAAATTAGTTTATCGGCCGATTACGGAACGCGATTACTTCGTCGATGCGCCGGCAGCAGATGATTATAATCGCTGGGTCACGATTCCGGCAGGCAAACCGAATCGACCGGAGAAATTGTGGCCGTCATTCGAAAAAATGAGGCGCATGGATCGCCTCTACGAATTCGGAATCGTCGTCCGGCAAAACGATCATCCAATCGTGAAAGGAAGAGGAAGCGCCATATTTCTTCACGTCTGGAGAAATCCCGGCGTCCCGACGGTGGGATGCACCGCCATGGCCCGCGACGACTTACTGGCGTTGCTGCGTTGGCTGGACCCAAATCAAGAACCATTGCTCGTGCAAGCGCCTGCGAAAGAACTCAAAGATATTTTGCCTTTCGATATTGCGCTCCCTCAGAGGTGAGCGCCTAACGAATCAAACTTCAGCGTTTGACACGCGCGCTGTTGCAACAAATTGAAATGCGAGCAGGAAATTTTCGCGACACGATCTAAGGTTCTGTACGCATGACATCATTTGCCGTTCTCGGATTGCCGACAGACGAACTGGAAACGTTCATCAACGGAACGCATTCCGATCCGTTCCGGATCCTCGGTCCGCATCGCGTCGGAGACGATCTCGTCGTTCGAGTCTTTCGGCCGGATGCGCGCGAGGTGGCGATTGTTCTTCCCTCGAAACAAGAGATCGTCGCAGAACGAATTCATAACGACGGATTCTTCCAGGCGTTGTTGCCTGGAGAAAAACGGCACTGCGATTACCGAGTGCGCGCGGTTCGTTGGGACGGCTCCGAGCGGACGCTTCACGATCCGTATTGCTACGGAACGATCATGGGCGAAGTGGATCTGCATCTTTTCGCCGAAGGTCAGCACTGGGAGCTTTATCAAAAATTTGGCGCGCATCTGCGCACGATTGGAGATGAGCAGGGCGTTTACTTTGCGGTTTGGGCGCCGAACGCGCAGCGCGTGAGTGTAGTCGGGGATTTCAACAGTTGGGATGGTCGCGTCCATCCGATGCGGAGGCTTATCGGCAGTGGCGTTTGGGAATTATTCCTGCCCGGTGTTGCAGAAGGCGCGCATTACAAATTTGAGATCCGCACGCAGCTGGGTGCGCTGTTGTTGAAAAGCGATCCGTTCGCGTTCTTCAATCAGCACGGCATTGAGACTTCATCGCTCGTTTACAATCTGAACCGTTATCATTGGAGCGACCATGAGTGGATGGAAGCGCGGCGCTCGAAGACTTTGACTCGTTCGCCGCTCAGCATCTACGAAGTTCATCTCGGTTCGTGGCGACGACATGCGGACGAAGACCGGGCTCTCAGTTACCTCGAGCTTGCGGAAACACTGTTGCCCTATGTTTTGGAAATGGGCTACACGCACATCGAGTTGCTGCCCGTGGCGGAACATCCCTTCGAAGGTTCCTGGGGTTATCAGGTCACGAATTACTACGCGCCTACGAGTCGTTTTGGAAATCCCGATGAGTTCCGCCATTTTGTCGATCGCTGCCATCAATGCGGCATCGGCGTCATTATGGATTGGGTGCCGGCGCATTTTCCGAAAGATGCGTACGCGCTCGCCGAATTTGATGGCACCGATCTTTACGAACACATGGATCCGCGCCAGGGCGAACATCAGGATTGGGGCACGCTTATTTTTAATTTCGGGCGCAACGAAGTGCGCAATTTCCTGATCGCGAATGCGCTTTTCTGGCTCGACCAATATCACATCGATGGGCTGCGCGTGGATGCCGTCGCCTCGATGCTTTATCTCGATTACTCGCGCAAAGCGGGCGAGTGGGTCCCGAACGTTTTCGGCGGCCGCGAAAATCTCGATGCCGTTTATTTTTTGAAACGGACAAACGAAATCTGCTACGAACGTTTCCCGGGCGTGATGACTATCGCGGAAGAATCAACCGCATGGCCCGGCGTCTCGCAGCCGACGTATCTCGGCGGCCTCGGCTTCGGCTTCAAATGGAACATGGGATGGATGCACGATTTTCTCCATTACATGAGTCTCGATCCGATCTACCGGCGTTTTAATCACAGCAGCATCACCTTTTCGCTCATCTATGCATTTCAGGAGCGTTTCATTCTTGTGCTCAGCCATGATGAAGTCGTGCACGGCAAAGGCTCGCTCATCGCGAAGATGCCGGGCGATGAATGGCAGAAGTTCGCGAATCTGCGGATGTTCTTCGCCTGGATGTACGGTCATCCCGGAAAGAAATTGCTCTTCATGGGATGCGAATTCGGCCAATGGCGCGAATGGAATCACGACACGGAATTGGATTGGGACCTGACGAATCTGCCGCGTCACGATGGCCTGCGCCGTCTCGTGCAACATCTGAACTACGTTTACAAAAGCGAGCCTGCGCTGTGGGATCTCGACGACACCTACGACGGTTTCGAGTGGATCGATTTTCACGACTCCGAGAACAGCGTTGTCTCGTTCATGCGCAAATCGCAGGAGGGTGAGGTCATCGTTTTCATCGTCAATGCGACGCCAATCGTGCGTCATAATTACCGACTCGGCGTACCGCGCAGCCGGATTCTATCGCGAGCTTATCAACACTGATGCGGAGACGTACGGTGGCGGTAATGTCGGAAATTTGGGTGGCGTGCGGAGCGAGGAGCATCGCTGGCAGGAACGCGACCACTCCATTCTGATTCAGTTGCCTCCGCTCGCGACGCTTGCTTTCAAGCTAGAACACATCAGCTAATTCGGGCTTGACCCCGTTAAAGCGGGTTTCGCAAGATCGCCCGTCCTTAACTCCTATGAAAAAATCCCTCGCTGCATTTACCCTCATCGAGCTGCTCGTCGTCATTACGATCATCGCCATTCTGGCAAGCTTCGCTTTGCCTGCTTACACCGCTGTGCAAGAACGTGCGCAGCAGACGAAAGATCTGTCGAACGCAAAGCAAATAACATTGGCGCTCAAGCAATTTGCCTCTGACAACAATGGGTTTTACCCGGCCAAAGCGTCAGCCGCGGGAGAATACGCGGCCGCACCTGCCACCGCGCCCGCGGATTCGAACTCCGCGTTGTTTTGGCTTTTCCCCAATTATCTCCAGAGCGAAGACGTTTTTGCGGTGAGCGGATCGCAGTGGACGCCATCAAATCCAGACAACAAGATTGATGCGGCTGGTGCTGTTCAAGCCGACACGCTTAAGGCTGGTGAAAATAGCTACGCCTACGTTCTTAACCTGACGGATACTGCCAATCCTGCGTTTCCTCTGATTGCCGATGGATTCGCGACTCCCATCGCGGATCCTCCGGTCTATGATACAAGCAAGACTAACAAGGGCGGTGTCTGGGCGGCAAAGAAAGCTATCGTCGCTTTTTGCGATGGCAGTGCCCAGGTTCTCAAGTGCGACACAATAAAGAAATCTCCAACTCGCCTGAACGGCACAAAGACACTTTTCGAGACGGATACAGACTGGTTGCAGGCCGCGAATACCGTCCTCAATCCGAAGCCATAAACGTAGCGGCGCTCGCCGCGACTACCGTCTCTAGGTCGTTGTCGAATCGAATTCGCCGTCGCTCACGCGCGTGCGGATTTTCATTTTCGGCTTAACGACTTTTACCGTCCGAATGATCTTGCCGTCGGCATCGGTCGTGATGCTGTAGCCACGACGCAGCGTCGATTCCGGTCCGAGCGCCCGCAGAATCCCCTCCACGCGAGAGAAACGCTGCCGCGCCTGATCCAATGATCTTGGCGCAAGAGCGCCAAAACGCTTTCGCAAATCGGCAAATCCTTTCCTTAGCGCGATAACCTCCCGCTGCGGATTGCGCGATCTAACCAGTCCGGCGAAATTCGCGAGTGTCGCGCGCGCATCGCCGATCCGTTGGCTTACACCGCGTCGCAGACTCTCTCGCGTAAAATCGATTTGCTGTTGCGCGTCGCGAATACGTTTTAGCAATTCGCGCGACAAGGCGCGTTCGGACAAGAATCGCAAACGGGTTTGCTGATGGGAAAGGAAGTTGCGCAGGCAACGATGCAGACAAGCGGCAAGCTCGTCGAGTCGTCGATTGATTTCGGCAAAATCGGGAACGATGAGTTCGGCCGCCGCGCTCGGTGTCGGCGCGCGCAGATCGGCAACAAAATCGGCAATGGTGAAATCGACTTCGTGTCCGATTGCGCTCACGATCGGAATGGCGCAATGAAAAATCGCGCGCGCAACAATCTCTTCATTGAATTCCCAAAGGTCCTCGATGCTGCCACCGCCGCGCGCGAGAACGATGAGATCGAGTTTCGGCCACGACTCGTTAGGCTCGGAGAGTTCGCGAATGGCCGTCGCGATTTCCGCGGCGGCGCCGACGCCCTGCACGCGCACCGGGCTAATCAGGATACGCACGCCCGGCGCGCGCCGGCCCAGGACGTTCAACATATCGCGAATGGCCGCGCCACTTGGGGACGTAATGATTCCGATGTGCGCGGGAAATTTTGGCAACGCGCGTTTGCGCGCGGTCTCGAACAATCCCTCTGCTTCCAGTTTGCGCTTGAGCGCTTCGAATTTTGCCTGGAGCAAACCAGCTCCACGCGTCTGCACGATCTGCACACTGAGCTGATATTGCCCGCGCGCTTCGAAGACCGAGACATTGCCGTAAACCTGCACCTGCGCGCCATCGGTTAACGGCACCCGCAATGGCGCCATGGCGTTGCGAAAAATCACGCAGGCGATTTGTGCGCGCTGATCTTTGAGCGTGAAATATTGGTGGCCGCTCGGATGCAGTTTGTAATTCGAAACTTCGCCCTGCACCCAGACGGCACCGAACTTTGTCTCGAGCGTTCCGCGTATCGAACGCGTCAGTTCCGCGACCGTTAAAATCTTCGCGACTTTCGGGAAGAGGTCGTCTGTTTGTTCCATCAATTAAATTATGATCGCGGAGGGCGCGGAGTTTGTTAAAAGTTAAACAATTCTTTCCTCTGCGAGCTCTGCGTCCTCTGCGGTAAGTCTAACTAACTGAAAAGTTCGTTCTGCGCACCGCTCGGAGGCTTCAACCCGAGTTTGCGATAGGCATTCGGCATCGCGACACGGCCTTGCGGCGTGCGTTTGATGTAACCTTCCATGATCAAATACGGTTCGTTCACTTCTTCGAGCGTGCCGGCTTCTTCGCCAATCGCGACTGCAAGCGAATTTAGTCCAACTGGTCCACCGTTAAATTTGTGAATGAGCGTTTCGATAATGCGCTTGTCCCATTGATCGAAACCGTCGCGATCGATTTCCAGCATCGTCAATGCGCGATCGGCAAGATCAGCCGTAATTTTCCCATCCGCTTTTACCTGCACGTAATCGCGCACCCAGCGCAAAAGATTGTTCGCGGTACGCGGCGTTCCACGAGCGCGCGTTGCAATTTCCGCCGCGCCTTTTGCGTCAATCTCCACGCCTAACAAACCGGCACTGCGCAAAATAATTTTCTGCATTTCCTCTGCGCTGTAATAATCAAGTCGCGCCGTCATTCCAAAACGCGAGCGCAACGGCGCGCTCACCATTCCCGCGCGCGTCGTCGCGCCGATCAAAGTAAACTTCGGCAATTGCAGCCGCAGACTGCGCGCCTGCGGTCCTTGATCGATGATGATATCGAGCCGGTAATCTTCCATCGCGGGATAGAGATATTCTTCGATCGTCGGCTGGAGCCGATGGATCTCATCGATAAAAAGAACGTCGCCTTTTTCGAGACTCGTCAGCAAACCCGCCAGCTCGCCGGCCTTTTCGATCACAGGGCCCGCTTGTATTCTTGATGCTTACGCTCATCGCATTGGCGATAATGTGAGCCAGCGTTGTCTTGCCGAGACCTGGCGGGCCACTTAACAAAATGTGTTCCAGCACGTCGCCGCGTTTCTTCGCCGCTTGTACCAGCACTTCCAATCGTTCACAGACCTTTACCTGACCGGTAAACTCGCTGAACATCGGCGGCCGCAGCGAGACTTCGAAGACCGGATCGGGTTCAGGCGGTTTCATGAGTGGCGCTGTGTTTCATAACATCACAGCCAACCTTTCGCACAATGCGATTTTTCTGGGGAGCGCACGCGCCTCGCGTGCTGGTTTCGGCGCCCTCGCCGAAACTTTCTTTGATTGAAGACTTGCCGCGAAGAAAAAGTTCGCGATCGCGAGGGCGCAATCGCCCGCACGCGAGGCGCGTGCGCTCCCCGGAATCAGTTGTCCACGTCGATATTCTTCGTCAGCACCAATTCCGTGCCGCGTTTGCGCAAAACGTAATCGACTTTGTCGAAAGCATTACAGATCAAATGCAGGCCGAGTCCTCCCGGCTTGACCATGTCCTGCGGACGGCCCGCCATCGCATGACGCGGAGTTTGCTTTCCAAAATCGCGCACTCGCATGCGAATGCATCGCTTCAATCCTTCGAGAGAAAGCGCGATCAATTGATCATCACGCAGTTCGTAGGCGTGCCGGATGATATTGGTGCAGGCTTCATCGACACCGAGGATCATGAGTATCCGTTGCTTCTCGGAGAACGGAAACGACGCGAGAAAGTCGCGCACAAATTTGCGCATCAACGCCAGATTCGCGGTATGGCTGGAGAACTCGATCTTGCGTTTCATCCATTGAGCCATCCAAGGCTGTGCAAATTGCGCGCGTGATTCAAGCATTCACCCTCAGTGATGTTGCGTCCCTTGCAACACTTCCCGTGCCGAGAAGAATTGGACAGCCGGAAAAAAGCGCTGTTCACTTCGATTATGCAAAAATTGTTTCTTGCGTGCATGCTCGTCGCCTCGACGGCTTGGGCGCAGGAGAATGGCACGGCTTATAGCGCCCTGCGCGTCATCGGCACAAAGTTCAATCGTGATGCGGTTAATCACGTCATCTCCGTGACCGGGAGCGATGGAACGCCGCAGCCGGCCAAATGGAAAGTTTTACTCGCGGATAAACGCGCGCGTGGCGGCGTGCGCGAAATCGAAGTCGCCAACGGCCGCGTCGTGTCCGAACGCACGCCCGTGCGCACCATCGTCGGATCGACTGAGGGCGCGACGATCGACACTTCGCACCTGAATCTGGATTCAAGCGGCGCGTTCTCCGTCGCCAGCCGCACCGCGGAAAAGTCGAACACGCCTTTTGCTACCGCTACCTACACTTTGCGCACGGACGAGCGCGGCGAGCCGATCTGGATCGTAACTTTACAAAACGAATCGCGGCGGCCTGTCGGCACGATTTACATCGGTGCCAATCAAGGAACCGTCACGCGCACGGAAGGAATGTTTAACGGCGCGCCCATGAATGAGGTCGTGAACGCGGACGAAGCCGACCGCGACTTGCAGGAAGGAGACGACAATCCGAACGACGAGAATATCGTGAAGCGCAAAGTGAAACGGTGGTTCCGCCAAATCCGAGATGACGCGAGCCACACCTTCCAAAGTGTTCGTAGATCGTTCGCCGATTTTATTCGCGGCGAACCGGACAACAACGACGAGGACGACGAGTAACGGCTGCAAAGTATGGCGACGCAGCGCGACAAGAACGATTGGCCGGCGCTGCCGTTTCAGGAATGGGCGGATACCGCGGCGACGTTGCACATGTGGACGCAGATCGTCGGAAAAATCCGCATGCAGTTTACGCCATGGACCAACCATTCCTGGCACGTCACGCTTTATCTGACATCGCGCGGCCTAACGACTTCGCCGATTCCGTATGGAACGCGAACGTTCGAGATCCGGCTAGATTTTCTGGATCATCATTTGCGAATCCTTACAAGCGACGATGCGCAAAGGTCTCTCGAACTTCGGCCCCAGAGTGTGGCCAAATTTTATCGCGAGCTCACCGGCGCCTTGCGCGACATCGGCATTCCCGCGCAGATCAATCTCGTGCCTAACGAGATTTCAGATCCGATCCCATTCGACCGCGACGAACAACATCGTGCTTACGATGCGGAGTACGCTAATCGCTTTTGGCGTGTGCTCGTGCAGGCCGACCGCGTCTTTAAGGAATTTCGTGCTGGCTTCTGCGGCAAATGCAGTCCGGTGCATTTTTTCTGGGGCAGTTTCGATCTGGCCGTCACGCGGTTTTCCGGACGCCCGGCTCCGCCGCATCCCGGTGGAATTCCGCACCTGCCGGACGCGGTGACGCGCGAAGCCTATTCGCAGGAAGTGAGCAGCCTCGGCTTTTGGCCCGGCAACGCGGCAATTCCCACGCCGATTTTTTATTCCTACGCCTATCCCGAGCCGGCAGGTTTCGCGGACGCAAAGGTCAATCCTGCCGCCGCATCTTACCACCAACAGTTGCACGAATGGACGTTGCCTTACGACGCCGTACGCACATCGTCATCGCCCGACGAGACGTTGCTGCAATTTGCGCAAAGCACATACGACGCCGCCTCGATATTGGCGAAATGGGACCGGGCCGCGTTCGAAGAGAAGAAACCGACCTTGCATTCTCACGGCTAGATTCGTAATTAGACGCGGTAAATGGCGAAGAACGAAGGGATAGAAACAGCGTGGTCCGGCGTGCCGAATGGCTGGCGCCAGCTTTACGGCGATTTCGATCGCCTCGGCCTCAGCGTGGAATGGCACGAATTTCGCACCGAAGAAGCGCTCGATTGGGGCCGCAGTTTTCGCCCGCAGAGCGTTGAATTTTGTCTGAACATGGACGGTCGTGGTGCGGTCGGCACGAAGAGCTCGACGCGGCGGGATTACACTTCCGGCACGAGCGGTTATTACTCGCTTGGTGATGAGCCTCTGTTGGCAACGCGCGACGCGAAGGACCGCCATCGTTTCGTTACGCTCGAGTTCTCGCGGAAACATTTGCAGAAACAATTGCAGAACTGTGAAGGCGATCTCGACCCACAGATGCGCGCCGCCGTTTTTCCGGAAAAGGTAAACGCCGTCATATCTCAGCCGCGGCCCATGTCTGTCGAACAGCGCGACGTTGTTGCCACCCTCGCGCAACCGCCGGTGCCGAAAGCGGCGCAGATTCTGTGGTATCAAAGCAAGGCGCTTGAGCTCATGGCGCATTTTCTTTTTCTGCCGAAGGATCCGGAATTTTTCTGCATGCGCCAAAAACGTGTGGCGCGCGATCGCGTCGAACGCACGAAGGAATTGCTCGCGCGCGATCTCGCCAATCCGCCGACGCTGGAGATGATGGGTCAGGAAGTTGGTTGCAGTCCGTTTTACTTGAGTCGGATTTTTTCGCGGGAAGTCGGACTCACCATTCCACAATATTTGCGTAATCTGCGCATGGAACGCGCCGCCGAACTTTTGCGCAGCGGCCGTTACAATGTCACGGAGGCCGCGACGGAAGTCGGCTACTCCAGTCTGAGCCATTTCAGCAAGGCCTTCTGCGAAACGATCGGCTGCTGCCCGGTTCTCTATCCGATGGCGAAGCACGTGGTGCTCGATCGTTGAATCTTTAACCGCGGATGACGCGGATTTAGACGGATGGCCTTACAAAGTTTCTTCTTTGAATTATCCGCGCTATCCGCGTAATCCGCGGTTAATTCTTCCTGCATTTTGGCAATGAAAATCACGCGCGCTCTTATTTCCGTTTCCGACAAGACCGGTGTCGCGAAGTTTGCGCGTGCGCTTGAATCCCGCGGCATCGACATTATTTCGACCGGCGGCACCGCCGAACTTTTGCGTAAGGAAAAAGTTCCCGTCCGCGAAATCTCAAACTTCACGGATTTTCCCGAAGTTCTGGAAGGTCGCGTCAAAACCCTGCATCCGCGCGTGCATGGCGGTTTGCTTTACAAGCGCGGCAATCCCAAACACGAAGCGGAAGCGCGCGAGCAAGGTTTTCTGCCGATCGATCTCGTCGTCGTCAATTTGTATCCGTTCGAGGAAACGATCGCGAAGCCGAACGTCACCCTCCCGGAAGCGATCGAGCAAATCGACATCGGCGGTCCGTCAATGATCCGCAGCGCCGCAAAAAATTACGAATCGGTCACTGTCGTCGTGGATCCGGCCGATTACGATGAAGTCTTGGAAGACATTGCCGATCACGATGGCGAGACAACGCTGAAAATGCGCGAACGCCTTGCGATCAAAGCATTCGTCAAGACTTCCGCATACGACCGCGCGATCGCGAATTTCCTGAATCAGGAACAAACAACCGATGCCTCTTTTTCACTCTCGCTTCCCCTCGTCACACGCTTGCGCTACGGCGAGAATCCACACCAAACAGCCGCGCTTTACGGCAAGTTCGACGAGTGTTTTGAGAAAATTCACGGCAAAGAACTTTCGTTTAACAACATTCTCGACATCAGCGCGGCCACAAATCTGATCGCCGATTTTGGCGAGCCGACCGTTGCCATCCTGAAGCACACCAACCCATGCGGAGTCGGGTCCGATCTCGATTTGCGCGAAGCGTGGGAAAAAGCTTTTGCGACGGACAAACAGGCGCCGTTCGGCGGTGTCATCGTGTGCAATCGACCAATCACAGAAGCGCTCGCCAAAGCGATCAGCGAAATTTTTAGCGAAGTAATTATCGCGCCCGAATTCGAAGCAGATGCGCGCGCGATTTTGCAAAAGAAAAAGAATCTGAGACTCATTCGCTTGCTTCCGCCCGTGCCGGATGCCGAACCGGAGCTCGACGTCCGCTCAGTCTGCGGC
This sequence comes from uncultured Verrucomicrobiae bacterium, assembly GCA_963758535.1. Classification (GTDB taxonomy): domain Bacteria; phylum Verrucomicrobiota; class Verrucomicrobiia; order Chthoniobacterales; family UBA10450; genus JBBQFI01. The sequence continues at coordinate 93,421 of CAVWVT010000012.1, forward strand.
GGCCTGCTCGTGCAAGACCGGGACGTGACTGACGATCTCAAGGATTGGGAAACTAAAGTGGTAACGAAACGTCCGCCTAACGAGCATGAAGTCGCGGCGATGCGTTTCGGCTGGCGCGTGGTCAAGCACGTGAAATCGAATGCGATTGTTTACGCCGACAGCGATCGCACACTCGGCATCGGTGCCGGCCAGATGTCGCGGGTCGATGCGTCACGGATCGCAGTTTGGAAGGCGAACGAAGCGGGCTTGTCGCTTTACGGCAGTGCCGTCGCGAGCGATGCATTTTTCCCATTCCCCGACGGGCTCATCGCGGCCGCCGATGCGGGGGCGACCTGTGCCATACAGCCCGGCGGCTCCGTGCGCGATGCCGAAGTTATCGCCGCCGCCGACGAGCGCGACATGGCGATGATCTTTACCGGCGTTCGCCACTTCCGCCATTAATCTGGGGAGCGCACGCGACTCGCGTGCCCTGGCCGGCGACTCGCCGGGCAGCCATTTAAGAGAAATTGCGGCGAGTCGCCGCAATCGGCACGCGAGGTCGCGTGCGCTCCCCAGAGCTAGTCGCCGGATTCGTTAGGCGGTTCGGGTCTCTGCGATTCAAACCGGCTTGCACAATCACGCCCACGATCGCGATCACCACAAACGCGATTGCTGCACCAACCTGTGGCAGAGTAACAGCGCTCAGAATCAAGTAGGCGCCCACGATTGAGGAAAGAAATATAAGCGCCCAATCAAAGAGGAAAAGAAAGAGTAATCCACCGACGATTCCACCAATGATAAACGTGAGCGCAAAAGTCGTTTCGTGTTGGACGACAAACGCAGCCATGATTGCCACCGCCAGTCGACCGCCAGCCAGGAAGCCGACTATGGCGATCGCGAATTTCTGAAGAAACAGGGCGAGGAGCGCGCCGATAAATCCGAGCACGAGCGCTGCAGTTATGACGAGCAATTGCGAAGGTTCATGCACGAGCGAGGGAGCGAGTTCCACGCCGGCAGCAAATCCAACCGCGGCGACAAGAAGCCAGAAGAGTCTGCGACCGAAGAGCAGAAGTACCACTCCGATCAGCACGCTCAGAATTGGAATGGGCAAATTCATTCGCGCGGATTCAGTCTATCTGGACCATCGCATCTACCATCGCTCTCACGACACAATTCAATCTGGCATTGGGCTGCAGTTCAACCTATCAATCGTTGGAGGAGTCTTGAAGAACCATATGAATACAATCTCAATTTCCAGACGTAAGTTCGCACAGTTGTTAGGTGCAGGCGCGGCTTGTGTCGTTGCGCGTCCTGCTCTGTCTTTTGCGGCCGAACCGGAAGCCGCCGCGGTATCCGCGAGTGCAAATTTGGTTCGCTTGAGCGCAAATGAGAACCCCTACGGCCCTTCGCCTAAAGCGTTCCAGGCGATGACTGACGCATTTCCTTTAGCATGCCGTTATCCCGACGCGCATGCGGACGAATTGATTGATGCGTTGGCGAAGCTGAATGACGTCAATCGCAACCAAATCCTTCTCGGCGATGGATCGAGCGAAATTCTCAAACTTTGCGCGGAGGCGTTCACCGGCCCGAAACGCGGCACGATGGTCGCGGCCGATCCGACATTCGAAGCGATCCTTAATCACGCACAGACCAACGGCGCCAAGGTGGTAAAAATTCCGCTAACTAATAATTTCGCGCATGATCTTCCGAAGATGGCGGCAGCCGCGAAAGACGGTCTTATCTATATTTGCAACCCGAACAATCCCACCGCCAGCATTACGTCGAAGGACGCGCTGCGGGAGTTCATCGCGAAGACTCCTCGGCAAACGATGATCCTTGTGGACGAGGCCTACTTCCATTACGCCGACAGTCCGGACTACGAGAGCGTGATCCCAATGATCAAGGATCACTCGAATCTCATTGTCGCGCGGACATTTTCAAAGGTTTACGGCATGGCGGGATTGCGCTGCGGGTACGGTATCGCGCAGCGGGACACGATTGCGAAACTGCGTTCGCATCAGCCATGGGACAGCGTCAACATCATGGCCATCACCGCGGCGAACGCGAGCCTGAACGATCCCGATCAGGTTGAGAATGGCCGGCGCCTCAACAGCGAAGCGAAAGTCTTCGTGACTGGCGAACTCAATGCGATGGGCTATCAATCCATCCCGTCGCAAGCGAACTTCATCATGGTCGGTGTAAAACGTCCGGTCGTTCCGCTGATTCAGGCGATGAAAGAGCGTAACGTGGAGGTGGGCCGCCTGTTTCCGGCCTTACCGAATCACATGCGCGTCACGATTGGAAAGAAAAGCGAGATGGAGACTTTCCTATCCGCCTTTCGTCAGGCGACGGCGTGATGATGAACCCGACTCACTGATTTCTGAAATCGAGCTCGCGCCTTAGCTGCCTCTGCTTCGCGATCACGCGGCGGGGCGTTTGTTACCAATGAATTGAGTAACTCGCGTGCGACGTGCGCGATCTGATCGACAGCTCGATTGAACGCGTCTTCGTTCGCTTTTGATGGTTTCGAAAAGCCACTCAGTTTGCGAACAAACTGGAGCGACGAAGCGTGGATTTCTTCGTCCGTGGCCGGCGGCTGAAAGTTATGCAGAGTTTTAATATTTCGGCACATGCAAGAATCCTCCTTCTATTTTGCAAATCCAAGATGCCCGCGAGTGCCGCATTTTGCAAAGGCTGGAACCGATCCGTTCAGGTGATCGATCTTGCGGGAAAGATCAGCTCGTTCTTGTTCCGCTGGGAATGCCCGTCTTCTGCCAGAAGGTTGCCTTTTCCAGGATCGAACGAATGTGTGCGACGTATTCGTCGGGCGGGAGCGGTTTGCGAATGAATCCGGTCAAGCCCGAGGCGAGCATTTGATTCAACCTTTCCTGGGCGATGAATCCAGTGCTAATCACGATCGACAAGTCTGGATAGGTCGCGCGGAGACGTGCGAAGGTTTCCTCGCCGTCCATCTCAGGCATCGTCAGGTCCAGCACTACGAGATCAAAGTATTTCGGACGTTGGCGACAGAGTTCGATGCATTCAAAGCCCGAGCAGGCGGTTGTGACCTGAAACTTGGCTTCGCTCAGAACCTGTTTCGCCAAACCCAAAGCCATGGGTTCATCGTCCACCACCAGAATCGATCTCCGGAATGCGTGCGACAACGCCGTCGGATTCGACCGGATCAAGTCCGAAAAGTCCGGTCGCAGCAACGCCTCCTTGTCGCAACCCCCTGATTGACGAACGAGATCCGTCGTTATCTCCGTCGCGCGGTCGACACTTTCGCGCAGCATCTCCACATATTTCGCGCAACCGACATTATCCTTGGCAACCTCTCGAATTAGTTCGCTCGTAGACGAGATGATCTGAAGAAGATTGTTCAGCTCACTCGTCCGATCGGTAGCAACGGCCGCCCGTCCGGCTGGTGCTTTTACTCCCCCATTTCCCTGCATGTGGCTTATTGAGAGCACTCCCCACGCCAGAAAAGCCTCGACCTCCGTGGCGCTCCTTACGCGGACACGGCGACAAGGTTAATCAAAGTCAGCGGAAACTCCGTATGAGCTATAAACGGCTGGGCGCGACCGTCTGCGCCGAATGCTTTCGGGGCGACGGCTTACTTCTTCAACATCGCGTCCCGCTTCGGTTTGAATTCGTTGCCGGTTTTCCATTCGGGATATTTGTCGCCGTTAGCGACTTGATAGCCGACTTCGAAAAGGAGTTGGACGTCCTGCACCGCGCCGGACAAGTCCCAATCGGAATGAATTTCGTCGCTAACCTGATGGTAATCTTTCAAATCGAATTCATCGGAACGCAGAGGTGCGGTTTCCGACCGCGAAAGTAAATGTTCGCCCGGGCCAATGTAGAGCGAAGGCAGGCCGACCTTGGAAAATTCGAAATTGTCGGCGCGATAGATACTCCCCTTCTCTGGTCGCGGATTGGGGATCGCAGTGCGGCCCATGCGTTTCGCCGCATCTGCGAGCATGTCGTCCAAAGTCGAGAAACCAAAACTCGTGTCTTGAATATCGCGCGCTTTTCCCCAGACGTTGAGTTCATCGATGTTAATGTCGGCAAGCGTTTTCTCGAGCGGATAAAGCGGATGTTCCGCGTAATATTTGGCGCCGAGCAGGCCGGCCTCTTCCGCTGTCGTCGCCATGAACAGCAATGATCTTTTCGTTTTCGCTTTCGTAAAAGCTTCTGCCAGCTCGAGCACGGCAGCGACACCGGAAGCGTTATCGACCGCGCCGTTGAATATCTGGTCACCCTGCAATTCGGAATGTTTGCCGAGATGATCCCAATGCGCGCTGTAGATAACCCATTCGTCTTTTAATTTCGGATCAGTCCCTTCGATTTTGCCGATGACATTGTGCGATTTAAACGAGCGAATTTTTTGTTGAATGGAGAAGTTCGCTTTCGCTGCGAGCGCGACGGGCCGGAAGTCTTTGCTCATCGCCGATTTTTTTAGCGCGTCGAAATCCTGTCCGCAATCGCTCAACAATTTCTTCGCGACATCCAATGTGATCCACGAGCGCACCGGGACTGAACTCATGTTCTTATCCGCGGCGTCGATTTCGAAATTCTCCTTCGCCCAGCTCGTTCGAACGACCGAATACGGATAGGCAGCCGGCCCAGTTTCATGAATGATGACAGCGGCCTTTGCGCCTTTCTCCGCCGCGATCTCATACTTGTAGGTCCAGCGTCCGTAATAAGTCATCGCTTTCCCCTTAAACATCTTCTCATCGAGTTTCGATGGATCGTTTGGATCGGGAAGTGGCGGATCATTGATCAGCATCAGGATCGTTTTGCCTTTCACATCAACGCCCTTGTAATCGTCCCAGCCATATTCGGGCGCGACAATGCCGTAACCGACAAAGACGATGTCTGAATCCTTCACATCGATCTGCGATTGGAGCTGCGCGCTCGAAGCGACGTAGTCGTCCGGAAATTTCAGCGACATCGTCTGGTCTTTGACGGTAAAGGAAGCGGTTGGCTTGGTTTCGATTCCAGCGAGCGGCACTTCCTGCGTGTAGGTCCCGTTCGGATTGCCGGGCTTCAGGCCTAACGACTTAAATTGTCCGCTGATGTATTTGACGGAAAGTTCTTCACCTTTCGATCCCGGCGCGCGTCCTTCGAACTCATCGGAGGAAAGGACTTTGATGTCTCGAAGCATGTCACCACCGGTGATGGTATCGACCGCAGACTTTGGCGGATAGGGCGAACCATTCGCTGTGATCGAACCGAAAGTAAAGGTGAGGACGAGCGTGGACGCGAAGTAAGCGATCAGTTTCATGTCGATTAAGGTGAGCAAAGAGAGATTCCTCGACTTCGCTCGGAATGACAAAAAATTTGTAACGGCGCTTATCGCAGGCGCCGAACCAAAACGATAAGCGTTCGCCGCGACGAACGGTTCTACGACTATTTGCTCTCTTGCGACGGACCGGCGGGCGCCTTCTTTTTCGCCTGCGCTCCAATCCCGATCCGTTTCAAAAACGGTTGGATCGATTGTTTGCGGCCGAGAAATTTCTCAATGGAAAGAGTAACGTCGCGAGAATCGCCAACTTCATAAATCTCGTGACGAAGTTTCAAGCCGGCCTGCCGGTCGAGGTATCGCCCCTTCGCCTTCTCAAAAACCGTCGCCATGTCCGCCGCAATGGCATCGGCCCATGCGTAACCGTAATAGCCGGCATCGTAGCCGTTCAGGTGACCGAAGAAAGTGACCATCGTGGTGCTCGGATCGATCGGCAGAAAAACTTTTTCGAGAATGGGATTCGAAATCGCCACGCAATCGTAGGGCGCGTTTTCGGGATGTTGATCGTGCAACGCGAGGTCGAGCGATGCGAACGCGAATTGACGCCGATAGAAAACGCCGGCGTCGGCAAGTTTCGCATCGTTCATTTTTTTAATGATCTCCGCGGGAATCTTTTTGGAAGGATCGCGGTAATCGGCGGCGAAGGTATCGAGGACCTGCTTGTCCCAGACCCAATTCTGCAGCATTTGCGAGGGCGCCTCGACAAAATCTCCCGGCACATTCGATCCGGCAAAGCGACCGTATTTTGCGCGAGTGACAATGGAATGAAGCGCGTGACCGAACTCGTGAAACAGCGTCTCGACGTCGGTATGCGTCATCAAAGATGGCTTGTCCGCGCTCGGGGGCGGGAAATTACAGAGCAACGCGACCGTTGGCCGTTGATATTTCCCGTCAGGCAAAAGTTTGCCATCGATGATGTTGAACTGCGCGAAGTGATTGAATTTTCCTTCGCGCGGAAACATGTCGAGATAGAACATGCCGAGCGGCTCGCCCGTGCTGGAGTCGGTGACGAGATAGAGTTGGAGATCGTCGACCCATTTGTAGGGCGCGGTGATTTTCTCAAACTTCAGCCCGAAGATGTTTTGATAAATGGCAAACATCCCATCGAGCACCTTCTGAAACGGGAAATAGACGCGTAACGCTTCCTTATCGACCGTGTATTTTTGTTTGTTGACCTGGTTCTGATAGTAGCGCCAATCCCAGACATCGATCGTCGCCTTCGGATCCTTCGTGTCGGCGGCTTTCAACTTTTGCATCTCAGAAATTTCCGCATCGAATTTCGGTTGGATGCCGACGATTAATTTGTTGATGTACGACTTCGCGGCCGCGCCCGTTTTCGCCATTTTGATTTCTGTCTGATAATCGTCCCACGATTTGTAACCGAGCCTCAGCGCAATTTTGTTTCGCAGCGCCAGCATTTGATTCAAGACCGGCACGTTCGTGTCTTTCGCAAGCGAATCGTGGATGACATAAAGCTTTTTGCGTGTCGCTTCGCTCTTCGCATTCTCTTCCACAGTAACGAATTGCCAGGTGACGTTGGCCATCACCGTGTAAGCGTCGTCGCCTGTCTTCACTCCCGGCGCGGCGAAAAAACTATCCGGCACGCCATCAAGCTCCGCTTTGGTGAAAACAACGGGCGCCTTGACGTCGACAATGTTGGAAGAGAAATCGGTGCCGAGCTTGGAGAGTTCTTTGCGCAGGTCCTCGACCTCTTTGCGTTTCTCGGGCGACAAAGCCAAACCGGCGCGGCGATAATCGCGCATCGTCTCATTAAAAAGCTTCAGATCTTCGCCGCTCAGCTTCGGATGCGTGTCCGCGAAAGCCTTCATCGCTTTGTAAACGTCCTCGCGGTAATCGATCGCGACCGCGAAATCCTGGAAGGCCTTCACTGAAGTTTCCGCGGCGTTTCGCATCGCTTCAGACGTGTTCGATTCCTTGATAATGACCGCTTTGTTTGCGGCCAGCGTCGCATCGTAAACCAAATCATCGCGGGCGATGATTGTGCTCTTAAAGCTCACTTTGCTCGGATCCTGTTTGCCGATCGCATCGAGGGCGGCGTTTGCCTTCGCGATCGCATCTTTCGTCATGGTATCGATTGCTTCCGGCGTTTGCGGCCAATCTGGAATGGTGAGAATCGCGTTCGCTTTATCGGCCGCAGCGCGGAAGTCATCGACCGTTTTGGTTTCATCTGCGAAAAGCGGAAAGGCGAAAGCGAAGAGAAGAAGGGAAATGGCGAGACGTTTCATAGGCGGCGAAGTGAGGGACAAAACATTCCGCAGTCGGGGAAATCGGTAAAGCACAATCGCGTCTTTACGAAGGCGCACGCGGCATGCGAAAAGCATGAGCGTGCATCAGTATTTCGAGAAATTCTTGCTCGCGTTTATTCCGCTCTTCGTCGCGATCGATCCGATCGGATTGATTGCGATCTTCGCGGGATTGGGGACGAGCGCTTCGCCCGAGAATCGAAAGCATCAGGCAATGCTCGGCATCTTCACCGGATTGTGTGTGGCCATCGGTTTCATCTTTCTCGGCAAGATCATTTTTGCCGCGCTTGGAATCACGGTGAAGGATTTTCAAGTGGCGGGTGGATTGATTCTGCTTTTGCACGCGGTGCGCGAGCTTGTTGGATTCGGCGTGAGCGACCGTGGTGGCGGTGATGAATTCGGGGTCGTGCCTCTGGGCATGCCATTGATTGCCGGTCCGGCGTTGTTGACCGCATTGTTAATCCTGATCGACTCGGTTGGGATTCTCTTCACGCTCGTCGCGTTGCTGATTAATCTTGGACTGGTTGCGACCGCGTTGTGCAACGCCGAGCGGGTTACGCGGTGGATGGGGAGGCAGGGTTTGCGCGGAATTTCGAAATTGATCGCGCTGCTACTGGCAGCGATTGCCATCAGCCTCATTCGGCGCGGTTGGCAGTCGTAATGCAGATGCCGCGTCAGGCTGAGAAAAGTTGTCACAGTGTCGATTGGCTTCGGCCCAAAGGGCCGATCGCTTTGAACGAATAGCGGTCCGCTTTGGCGGGGCGCCAATGATGGCGACCGTTTCTGGTGACTTCTGCGATATCATCTTGTAGAATGAGACATCTCAATGGCCGGTCGGCCGTCCTGTTGACACAAGGTGCACCCACGATACTATCCTGCCACTTATGAGGTTTCCTCTCGCGCTAACGACTAAAATAGCTGCGTACATCATCGGCCAAAAGATCCGGCGGACGGAGAAATTTGCCACGGTGCTGCAACTCGAACCCCTGCATACCTGCAACCTCACTTGCACAGGCTGCGGGAGGATCCGCGAATATTCCACCTCGCTTAAGGACATGATGAGCCTGGACGATTGCCTGGGCGCGGCCAACGAATGCAACGCGCCCATGGTATCAATCTGCGGCGGCGAGCCTCTGATTTATCCTCACATTGAAGGCCTTGTGAAAGGGCTCTTGGACCAAAAGCGGATCGTTTACATCTGCACGAACGCGATGTTTATGCGCAAGAAGATGCGCGAATGGCTCGCATTCGAAAACCTGAAGCGTCCCGCTTTCGTGGAAGGAAAAATCAAGGAGCTGCTGGCCGCTGGATTAATAAGCGACAAGGACGCGGCTGACATTCGCAAGGGTCCAAAGGACGCAATGAAGCCGACGATCGGACCGAGCCGGTGGATGTATTGGAATGTGCACCTCGATGGTCTCGAGCGAACGCACGATCTCATCGTCGAACGCGAGGGCGTCTTCAAGGAATGCGTGCTCGCGATCAAGATGGCGAAGCGCCTCGGGTATCAAGTCGCGACTAATACAACGGTTTACAAGGAAACCGACGTCGATGAAGTCGAGCAGATGTTTGATTTTCTCGCCGATCTTGGCGTCGACGGTCACACCATCACGCCGGGATACGAATACGACGCGGCGAAGCGCGATATGATCAAGCGCTTGAACTTGCAGCCGGAGAATTTCTTTCTCACGCGCAAGGCAACGGTCGAAAAATTCAGCCGGATCGAAAAGTGGATGGAGGATTACACACTTTTCGGCACGCCGGTTTATTTCGAATTTCTCGCCGGCAAACGCGATCTGACCTGTTCAGCCTGGGCCATCCCGACGCGCAACATGATCGGCTGGAAAGCGCCCTGTTATTTCATGACCGACACGGTCGGCACGGATGGGCATTACAAGACTTACGCCGAGATGCTGGAGAAAGTGCCGTGGGAAAAATACGGCGTCGTCGAGGGGGTCGCGCGCGATCCGCGCTGCGAAAATTGCATGACCCACTGCGGCTACGAACCAACGGCAAGTCTCGGTTTACAGGCGAAGCCTGGCGACACGTGGAAGACAGTGAAGTTTAATTTCGGACGAAAGCCGCATCGCCGCGGTCGCGGCAACGAGATTGCAGCATATAACGGCGTCACTTCCGGTAACGGGCATCTCACAGGCAAGAAGGCTGAGCTTGCCGCCCAAGCGTCCTGACAGACATGGCCAACACCGCGAAAGTCATCGCGTTGCCCAGCGCTATTCCGAATCGCGAGGCCGCGTACTCTTCTACCGACGCGGAAATTTCGGAAGCGATCTCGCGCGCGCAGGAAAATTTGCTGCGGCAGCAAAAGCCCGATGGCCATTGGGTCGGCGAGCTGCTCGTCGATAGCACGCTTTGCTCCGACTACGTGCTCTTCATGCACTGGTTAGGCGAAGTCGATCACAACCTGCAAGAGCGATGCGTCCGCCATATTCTCAAACGCCAACTGCGCGATGGCGGTTGGAACATTTATTACGGCGGCCCGAGTGAGATCAATGCATCGGTCAAAGCCTACTTCGCGCTGAAGCTCGCCGGTCATTCGCCCGATCTCCCGTTCATGCGCGAAGCGCGCGCCAACATCATGCGCCTCGGCGGCATTCCGGGCATGAACACGTTCAGCAAACTTTATCTCGCGCTGCTCGGTCAATTCCCATGGCAATATCTGCCGACGATCCCAGTGGAGATGATTCTGCTGCCGAAATGGGCGCCGTTCCACATTTACAAAATGTCGTCGTGGAGTCGCGCCATGCTCATTCCGCTCGCGATCATCAATCATTTCAAGCCGACGCGCGAATTGCCCGGCATGAAACAACTGCACGAGCTTTATCCTCTCGGCACTGAGAACAAGGATTTCCGTCTGCCACGGAGCGAGCGCTTTCTGGACGTGGCGCAATTTGTTTCTGCGCGTCGATGACTTTTTGAAGTTCATTCATCCGCTTGGGTTCCGTCCGATGCGGAAGCGCGCGCTGGAAGAAGCGGAGCGATGGATGCTCGACCGTATCGGCGAAGGTAGCGACGGTCTGGCGACGGTCTTTCCGGCGATGCTGAATTGTTTGATCGCGTTACGCGCACTCGGCTATTCCGCATCTGATCCGATTTACGAAAAAGCGGCGAAAGATTTTGAGGGCTTGTTCGTTGACGATCCGGAGGATTTCCGAATCCAGCCATGTCTTTCGCCGGTTTGGGACACGGCGATCAATGTTATTTCCCTGGCCGAATCCGGTTTACCTGCCGACCACCCGGCTTTGCAAAAAGCAGCCGATTGGCTTTTCGAAAAAGAAGTGCGCATTCGTGGCGATTGGACGGAGAACAATTCGCATCCGGAAGCGAGCGGCTGGGCATTCGAGTACAACAATATTTATTATCCCGACACGGACGACACCGCGATGGTGTTGATGGCGTTACGGCTCGTGCGACCGAAGAATGAGAATGATCTCGCGCAATTATTCGAGCGCGCTCTGAAATGGCAGCTCAGCTTTCAATGTCGCGACGGCGGCTGGGCCGCGTTCGATAAAGATGTCACAACGCCATGGCTCGAGGACATGCCGTTTGCCGATCACAACGCCATCCTCGATCCGACATGCAGCGATCTGACTGCGCGCACGCTCGAGTTGTTCGGTTACATCGGATTCGATCGCAAAGCGAAATCTGTTCGGCGCGCCATCCGCTATCTGATTCAAACGCAGGATGGCGACGGATCGTGGTACGGTCGCTGGGGCGTCAATTATATCTACGGCACATGGCAGGTGCTGCGCGGTCTGCGCGCGATCGGCGAAAACATGACGCAGGATTGGATTTTGCGCGGACGCGACTGGTTGGAAAGTTGTCAAAACGAAGATGGCGGCTGGGGCGAAACGTGCGCGACGTATAAAAATCCTGCGCGCAAAGGACAGGGTGAAAGCACGGCGTCGCAAACGGCATGGGCTGTCATGGGTTTGTGCGCGTGCGGCGATCTCGATCGGCCGAGTGTGCAGCGTGGCTTGCGGTATTTGTTAGCGACGCAAAACCACGACGGCTCCTGGACCGAACCGCAAATTACCGGCACTGGCTTTCCCGGCGTCTTTTATTTGAAGTACGACATGTATCGGCAGAATTTCCCGCTCCTCGCACTCGCGACGTATATCAATTACCAGAGTCGCCGCGATCATTATCCCAGCTTTTACCGCCGCCGATAATTTTCTGATCGCTCGCGCGCGATTGACGCATCGCCATTCGCGCAGAAAGTAGGAATTATGCCCTACGAATTACCGAAATTACCGTACGCTTACGACGCGCTGGAACCACACATCGATGCGCGCACGATGGAAATCCATCACACGAAACATCATCAGGCTTACATCACGAACGTCAACAACGCGATCAAAGGGAAACCCGATCTCGAAAACAAATCGATCGAAGATTTGATCAGTAATCTCAACGCTGTTCCGGAAGATATTCGCACCGCGGTGAGAAATAATGGCGGCGGTCACGCCAATCATTCGTTCTTCTGGAAAATCATGGGACCGAAGGCTGGTGGTGAGCCATCAGGCAAACTGGCCGACGACATCAAATCGACGTTTGGCAGCTTCAACGACTTTAAAGACAAATTTGCCGACGCCGGCGCGAAGCGTTTTGGCAGCGGTTGGGCCTGGCTGATCAAGAACAAAGGCGGCAAGCTCGAGATCATCTCCACGGCGAATCAGGACAGCCCGCTCATGGATGGGAACAAGCCGATTCTTGGCGTCGATGTTTGGGAACACGCCTATTATCTCAACTATCAAAACCGCCGGCCTGATTACCTCAAGGCCTGGTGGAACGTTGTGAATTGGAGCGAAGTCGGCAAGAATTACGCCTAAGCCTAACGAGCAATCGCGACCGCGACGTCTTTCTAAGCGTCACGGCAGTTCTTGCTTGCAGATATCCCAGAAACCTCTCCACGAGGAACGGAACGAAGCCTGCTATCCTCAGTGTAAATACCTGCGAGCACCGGCTCGATGGCCGCACTGGATTGTGGCTGTCCGCCGGCTCACAAAAAGATGAAAGTGCCGATTCCCAAAAGCGAGATCAGGCGCCTGGAGGCGTTGCGCAATTATCACATTCTCGATAGCGGACCGGAGCGCGAATTCGACGATGTCGTGAAAGTCGCGTCGCACATCTGCGGTGTCCCGTTTGCGAATCTCGTGTTTGCGGATGCGGGCCGGCAATGGTTCCACACTAACCGGGGCGTCGGGGAAGCGGAGAATTCCCAGGGAGATGCGTTTTGTGCGCGCGTGATTGAGTCCGAGGAATTCCTGCTCGTGGAGGATGCAACGGCTGATCCACGTTTTGCAGACAGGCCGCTGGTTGCCGGCGAGGACCAAATTCGCTTTTGTGCCGGCGCGCCTCTGTTGGACGCGGAGGGCGAAAGCCTGGGCGCTCTTTGTGTAATGGATCGCGAGCGCGCGGTCTCTGAGCGACGAGCAACGGAAAGCGCTCGAAGCGTTGGCGCGGTTGGTTGTTTCGCAAATGCAATTACGACGCGTGTCCCATGCGCTGGCCGAAGCCCTGCATGACGTGCGGACGCTGCAAGGTTTGCTGCCGATCTGTGCGCATTGTCACGGCATTCGGAACGACGAAGGGTATTGGGAAAAGGTGGAGGAATATCTGGGCAATCGCACTGAAGCGGAATTGAGCCACGGTATTTGCCCGAAGTGTTTTCAAAAACGCTATCCCGAAGCGTTCACGAGTTTGCAAGCTCAAGTGGCGGACAAGGTAGTTGAAGCAGTTGCCTAGTAACGGCTAAGAGAATTCACGCTTGCGGGCGTCGCGGGCGTCGCTAGATGAAAGCCTTCGGCGGATCCCACTTCCATGGCTTATCTCAACGAGAACTATCTCAAACTTCAGGCAGGATATTTATTTCCGGAAATCGCGCGGCGCGTCCGTGAATTTTGCGATGCAAATCCCACGGCGGCAAAACGCCTCATCCGTTGTGGCATCGGCGATGTGACGGAGCCCCTGCCGCGCGCGGCCATCGATGCAATGAAGCGCGCGGCGGATGAACTGGGAGTCCGCGAGACTTTTCGCGGCTACGGGCCCGAGCAGGGATACGATTTCCTGCGCAGTAAAATCGCGCAGCACGATTATCGCGACCGCGGGATCGAGATTGCAGATGACGAAATCTTTGTCTCCGACGGATCGAAATCGGACTGCGGCTTCATTCTCGATATCCTCGGCGACCAAAACAAAATCGCGATTACCGATCCGGTCTATCCGGTTTACGTCGATACGAATGTGATGGCGGGTCACACCGGCTCTGTGCGGAAAGATGGCGGTTTCGAGGGGCTCATTTACCTGCCGTGTCGCGCGGAAAATAAATTTGTTGCCAGTCCGCCTAACGAGCATGCGGACCTCGTCTATCTTTGTTTTCCAAATAATCCGACCGGCGCGGTCGCTTCGCGCGAACAACTAACTCGCTGGGTAGATTACGCGCGGGAACATGAGGCGCTTCTGCTCTTTGACGCCGCTTATGAGGGATACATTAGTGAGCCCGATATTCCGCATTCTATTTTCGAGATTCCCGGCGCGCTTGAGTGCGCGGTCGAGTTTCGAAGTTTTTCAAAAACCGGCGGTTTCACCGGCGTTCGCTGCGGTTTTACCGTGATGTCGAAAACCCTTCACGCGAGCACCGAGGCGGGAAAGAAATTGCCGCTGCATCCCTTGTGGCATCGACGGTGGAGCACGAAGGCAAACAGCGTGAGCTATCCGGTGCAACGCGCCGCGGAAGCGCTCTATAGCGCCGAAGGCCTCGACCAAGTGCGAGCGTTGATCGATCACTACATGGGAAATGCGCGCATTCTCGCTGATGCCGCGCGGCAGCTCGGGCTCGAAGTTTTTGGCGGCACAAATGCGCCTTACATTTGGGTGCAAACGCCGGATGGCCTAACGAGTTGGGAAATGTTCGATCGCATGTTGCGCGATATCAATGTCGTTATTACTCCGGGTAGCGGATTCGGTTCGAATGGCGAGGGTTATATTCGCATCTCCGCGTTCAACAGCCGCGAGAATGCGGAAGAAGTCGCTCGTCGATTGCAGAAACTGCGGTAAAGATGGGTAACCGCCCTTGTCGCATGACGAGAGGCAAGTAAGCTCCGACTTTTCCGGAATTTTGCGTGACTGCTCCAACCAAGAATCTGCCGCAACTGTATCGGTATTGTTACTTGATGACCGGCGACGAGCATAAAGCTCAGGCTGCCTTTCAAGATACGATTCGCGAAGCGGCGTCACATTCGGCCGAAGGCGAACCGCCCAACGACCGGCTTTGGTTTTTCCGAGAAGCGCGCTGGCGTTGTCTCGCCGCGGGCGACCACGGCGTGCAGCCGGAAGAGATGGAGATGGAAGAAACGCCGGTGACACCTGAAGCGCCGTCGCAATTACAACAGCTCGAGCCGCAACAGCTCGCGATCTGGATTTCCGGGGCGCCCGATCCGCAACGAAGCGCACTCGCGCTCTATTATCTGGATGAATTGAGTCATCGGGAAATAGCGTCTCTGTTAGAGCTGAGCATTACGGAGCTGGGGGCATTGATTTCGCAGGGACGCCGGCAATTTCAGGCCTGGCTTGATACGCACATTTTTATCGAGTGATGAGATGGCTTAATTTTTGGCAACGGCAACGCGCTCTCGTTCAATGCGCGCCGTTTTCCGAAACGCGCATGCAGGATCGAGCCATGCGTATTGCAACTTTTCGCGCGCGAAAAGGTAAGCAGAGCGGGCAGAAGTTCGCACACCAACAAGCGTTTGATCGTGCCGTGGCCGATCTTGTGCAGGCGATCCCGGTGTCGAAAACCGCGGCGGAATGGTTCGTAAACGAAAAGCTCGTCGCGGCCGTGCGGAAACGTGCGTGGAAGAAAACGGCGCGCCATCCCGCAATCGTCGCGAGCGCCCTGGCTGTCGCGGTCATTCTTGCCATTGGCGTCCACAATTTCCTCGAGCACTTGAAAGAATTCCCCGGATCAACCGAAGCTCGGAGATTGCTCACGGCGGCGAGTGCCACTCGCATGTCGCAGCTCGAACCGGTGCACTCTGATGCCGGCGCTCTTTCAGATTTGTTTTTCATGAAGCATCATCTCGAGCACTACGATGTGCCGCCGGAATTTTCGCACTTACACGCGATCGGTTATCGCGTCTTTGATGACGAAGAAGGACATCAAGTCGCGCAGATCGAAGTCAGTGAGAAGCGAATGCATTTCTTTTTGTTTCCCGTGCAAAGCCAGAAAGACGGTCAGGATCCGGCTTTCCACGGGTGGCGTTACGTCGATCAGGAAGGCTGGATAGGCGTTGTCCAGCAACATCAGGGAGTGTGTTTCATGGCCGCGTTGCGTGGGCGAAAGAAAGATTTGGCAACTTATCTGCGGAGCGATTAATTCTCTGTAGCGGCGGTCTCCGACCGTCGCTCGAATTTTCATACGACATAACTCGTTAGGCGCTCGCCGCGCCGAGCGCTGCTCCAAGTTGTTTGGAAACTCGTTGCGCCAGGGTAGCTCAGTGGTAGAGCAGCCCCGAAAACATTCGGGGTTGGTCGGGAAAACCGAGTGCGCTAATTTGGAATTTAAACCGTAACGCCAGGGTAGCTCAGTGGTAGAGCAGGGGACTCATAAGCCCTTGGTCGGGAGTTCAACTCTCCCCCCTGGCATTTTTCAAATGGCTTGGGTTTACATTTTGCGTGGATCAACCGGCCGACATTACATCGGCTCCACGCACGACTTAGAATACCGAATGGCCCAGCACCGACGCGGTCATACCCACACGACGAAACGGATCGGTATGTTCGAAGTGGTGGCGCAGCGCGAATACGCGACCTTGAAAGAAGCCCGTGACGTTGAGCGAACTCTGAAAGCAAAGAAGAATCCAAACTCGCAACTGCAGATAGCGAACGCCAAGTCGAGAGAACGGACTCGTCAGCTCAGGAACTCCGCCAGCGGCTGCATCGGTTCGATGTGCACGCAGAATATCTTGAAGGCGGCAAGAATGGGAACGGCAAGGATGACGCCAGCGATTCCCCACATCCAGCCCCAGAAAATGAGCGATAGCAATACGATCACTGGGTTGAGCGTGAGCGATTTTCCCATTACCCACGGCGTAATGAAATTTCCCTCCAGCGTGGCGAGCAAAAGATACACCGCAGGAAAAATCAGCGCGTAGCTAAAGCTGTCGAAACTCACCACCGCGCCGAGCAACATGAAAACAATTCCGGTGAGCGCGCCCAGGTAGGGCACAAAATTCAAGAGCGCGACCATCGCGCCCCACATGATTGGATTTCGCAGACCAAGAAGGCCAACGGTCGTGCCGACCGCAATGCCGAGACAGCCATTGATAACTGTGACCGTGAGCAAATAACGCGAAACATGTGACGCGACATCGTTCGCGATCGAAACTGCGCGTTTTTTGTCGGATAACGTCGGCAACAGTTTGATTAGTTTCGCGAGAAAAACTCCGTCGTAGGCGAGAAGAAAATAAAGCAGGATTAGCAGCGTCACCGTGCTAATCAGAAATTCCGGCGTTTGGACGTAAAGGAAGTCAGTAACCGAATGTTTTTTTACTTCCACTGTCGTTTTGGGCGCCACGTTGTCCGGCGTGGCTAGTTTTTCGATCTCACCACTCGCTTTGGCCACGCTCTGCATCGGTTGCTTTAGCGGCAAGAGTTTCGATTGCAGCTGGTGCAGACTGTAGGGCGCTCCCGCAAGCCAGCCGGCCGCGGGCGTAGCGAGCGAATAGATCCCATAGCCGATTGTTCCGACGGTCCCGAGAAGAATTAGCGCCGCACCAATCAGCGGACTGATGTGCGCTCGCGCCAGCGCACGCACAATTGGACGGAGCAAATAACTTAGCAGCAGGGCAAGCACGAGCGGCAGCAACACGGCTCGCATGAAGTAAATCGTGTAAAAGACTGCAAGAATGAAGAGACCGGTTAGCGCGAGCGATCGTATGTCGAATGGACCGCGCAATAACTCCGGCAAGCGAATCCGCGGAGTTGAGCTCTCAGCTTCGTCCTTCGCGGCGACATTAGAAGTTGTGCGTTTCCCATTATGTTCCATGTCTCAATGGAATCGAGATTAACGGACGTTTTACGCGCCCCGATATTCAAAGCGGCTCGATGGCCAATTCTTTGCATCTCGTGAGATTCAGTTTTCCGGAGGCAAGAACGGGAATGGCGTCGATGCGTCGAATCGACTTTGGAATCCAAAGATTCGGGACGCCCGCTTCACTCAAGCTCGCGCGAAGTTTCTGCAAATCGATATCGATGGCACTGAGAAGAATGAGCGCTTCTCCCTTTGCTTCATCAGGAACTCCGACCAGCGCAATAACTCGATCGGATTCACCACTGATCCCTAACGAGTTATTGATACGCTGCTCGACGGCTTCATGCGGGACCATTTCGCCGCCGATTTTTGAAAAACGCGAGAGGCGCCCTTCGATGTAGAGAAAGCCATCTTCGTCGAAACGACCCAGGTCGCCGGTTTTGAACCAGCCGTCATGCAACACTTCCGCGGTGCGTTCGGGATCGTTTAGATATCCCTCAAAAATGTTTGGGCCGCGCAACCAAAGCATTCCGCTCTCGTGCAGAGAGAGTTTCTCGTCCGTTTCCGGATCGCGGATGTGAGCTGCGATTCCTGGCGCCATCTTACCGGTGGAACCGACTCGACTCGACGGCTGCACCGATTCGCCTGGCTTGCTCGGTTTTGGTTCCGGAAGATTCACGCTTACCACAGGCGATGTTTCTGTCAGGCCGTAACCCTCGAAAACGTGCTTGCCGAAACGTTTCTCGAACGCTTCAGCCAAATCCGCTGGCAGCTTTTCCGCGCCGGTGATGACCAGACGCACGCTCTTCAATTGTTGCGGCTCCGCTTTTCGCAAATAGCCGCGCAAAAAAGTCGGCGCCGCGAGAATCAGCGTCGCTTTATGCTTCTCGACCAAGCCGGCGATTTTTCCGGTTTCCAACGGCGTCGGAAACGTGAGAATGCGCACACCTTCCACCATCGGATACCACAAGGTGACGGTGCATCCGAAACTGTGAAAGAAGGGGAGCGTCGCGAGAATCAAATCGTCTTTTCGCGCATCGAGCATCGCGGAGAATTGTGAGACGTTGCCGAGAATGTTGCGGTGACTCAGGACAACGCCTTTCGGTTTGCCGGAACTTCCGCTCGTGAAAAGAAGAACGGCTTCATCGTGATCGCCGATGCGCGGTAGCTTCAGAAGTCGCGCCAGAACGCTTGACGGAAGAAGAAGCGCGAGGATCCACCAACCGACAACCGCTGCCTTCATTTTTGGCAGCGTTTCATCAAGCTGCATGCGCTGCGTGGTCCAGGGGAAATCGTTCAAACGTTTCGCCAAAGCGCTCGCGGAAACAATTGTGCGGATCTCCGCCTGTTCGATTGCTGATTCGATCGACTCGCGAGCGCTCGTGAAATTCAGACTCACCGGAACTTTGCCGGCAAGAGTGACCGCGAGATTTGCAACGACTCCACCTTTACCCGGCGGCAATACAATTCCGATCCGCTTTTCCGAATACGTTTTCTTGAGATGGCGGCTGAGCGCGATTGCAGCACCCAGCATTTTGCCGCGCGATAATGTCGTACCATCAAATCCGTCAATAACAGCGGTGCGAAAAGGATGGCGCTTCAATCCGCGCAGCGATTCCGCGCCGAGATGACTTCGCAAAATCGGACGTTCGTTGTAGGCGCGCTCACCGAGTTCGAGTAATTTCTCCCGCACAGTCGCGATGTCAGATTCGTTAGGCGACAAGCGGTTTGCCAAAATCTACGAGCACGCCGTAGGGAAAATGCTTTGGCCATTTCGAAAAATAGCGGCCGCCTTGAAAGGAAAAGATCGAGCCCCACAAGCGATCCAGCCAGACTGGGACGACGGGAGCATCGGCCTCGCGCGCGATCAATTCGTAGCCGCGTCGCAACCGCAGCAAAGTTCCCGAGCGACTCAGTTGCCCCTCTGGGAAAAGGCATACGACTTCGCCCGCACGAATCTGCTCAGCCGCGGCGCGCATCGCATCCTTCGCGCGACGCGGCGTGATGGGAATGCAGCCGGCGATTCGCAGGATCGGATGCAGAATTCGATTTCGATAATATTCCTGATCGATGATAAATCGGATCCGCCGCGGACACGCCAGTTGCAGAACGATCGCATCCACGAACGAAATGTGATTCGGTAACAGCAAGAAACCTCCGGGCGGCAGGTTTTCTGCACCGAGCGTCCGCACGCGATAGATCAGGCGGCCAATTCCCAGGCCGATGAAATAAAGTATGCGTTCGCTGAAGCTCGATCCCATCATTGCTTTATCATTTACAATCTGCGCGACGCGCACTGCAATCGGCAATTCGTAATGCCAAACGAATCAACAAAATCAGAACGAGATGCCGCTCTTCCCGGTGCATGGTCCGCGCTCGCTCTTTTGCTCGGCATTAATCTTTTCAATTACATCGACCGCCAGATTCTCGCGGCGGTCGAACCGGAGATTCGCTCTACATTCTTTTCGCCTAACGACATTAATGCCATGGCGAAAACCGGCACGCTCGCAACGGCGTTTCTGTTCGTTTACATGTTTTCCGCGCCGCTGCTCGGCTGGCTCGCAGATCGCATGTCGCGTTGGCTGTTGATCGGCGTGAGCGTGATGCTGTGGAGTCTCGCCAGCGGCGCGTCCGGTTTGGCCATGACATTCACGATGTTGTTTGCCACCCGACTTTTCGTCGGAATCGGTGAGGGCGCCTACGGTCCAGCGGCGCCGACAATTTTGTCGGATCTTTTCTCAATCAAAGTCCGGGGACGAGTCCTCGCTTATTTTTGTGCGGCGATTCCGGTCGGGAGCGCTCTCGGATATGTTCTTGGCGGACTTATCGGTAGCCATCTCGGTTGGCGTTGGGCTTTCTATCTCGTCACGCCACCGGGGCTTTTGCTTGGCGCAGTTTGCCTTTTCATGCGCGATCCGCGCGATCGTTTTCCTGTGCGCAGTAACCGCGAGCGCATGAATTGGAAGCAGGTTGGCGATCTTCTGCGCACGCGCTCATACGTCATTAATACGATTGCACAGACGGCGATGACTTTTGCGCTGGGCGGTCTCGCCTTTTGGATTCCGGGATATTTGCAATATCGACATCAGCCGCCTTCCACTCGAATCATTTTCGGTGGAATCACCGTCGTCGCCGGTTTGATCTCAACGATCCTCGGCGGAATCGCGGGCGATCGTTTACGAAAACGTGTCCCGGGATCGTACTTTCTCGTCTCGGGAATTGGAATGTTGCTCGCGTTTCCCTTCACGGTCGGCATGGTTTTCACGCCTTTTCCGCTCGCGTGGGTCATGCTTGTTTTTTGCGGTCTTCTTTGTTTTCTTCAACACCGGTCCGTCCAATACCGCGATTGCCAATGTCGCTTTGCCCTCGGTTCGCGCGACGGCCTTTGCGCTTAACATTTTTATCATCCACTTCTTTGGCGATGCTGGCGCGCCGCCATTGATCGGCTTTATCGCCGGTCATACCAATCTCGACATCGCGTTTCTTTTCATTTCGGTGACGATGTTGATCGCGGGTGTTGTTTGGCTCGCGGGAATGAAATACCTGGCGCGCGATACCGCGGTCGTTGAAGAGGCCACGGTTCCAATTTGATGACCCCCCATCAAGCGCTCGAAAAATATTTTGGTTTTCGGGAATTCCTCGATGCGCAGGAGGAAGTGATCGAGACGATTCTTGCCGGCACCGATGCGCTTGTCGTCATGCCGACCGGCGGCGGTAAATCGCTTTGTTATCAATTCCCGGCGCAACTCCTGCAGGGCACGACCGTCGTGGTTTCGCCGCTGATCGCGCTGATGAAGGATCAGGTCGATGCGCTGCAGCGGCGCGGTATTGCAGCGACGCTCATTAACAGTTCACTCGCGTGGCCGGAACAACAGGAACGCATTCGCGCTCTCGCCCGCGGCGATTTCAAACTGGTTTACATCGCGCCGGAACGTTTTCGCAGTCGCAACTTTGTCGATGCATTGGGTCAGGCGACGATCGCGCTTTTCGCGGTGGACGAAGCGCACTGTCTCTCCATGTGGGGCCACGATTTTCGGCCCGACTATTTTCGGCTCAACAGCATTTTGGAGAAACTGGGCCGGCCGCAAGTGGCCGCATTCACCGCTACTGCGACTCCGGATGTGCGGCGTGACATCCTCACGCATCTTGATTTGCGCGAGCCTCGCGAGTTCGTCGCGGGATTCGCGCGCCCCAATTTGAAGTTGATGGTGACTCAAGTCGCCAATGAATCGGAAAAGTATGCGCGGCTTCATGCGCTGATCCGCGATCACAAAACCGGCATCGTTTATTGCGCCACGCGCAAACGCGTCGAAGCGGTCGCGGAAACGCTGAAGGATGCGGGCGTTTCGAGCATCCTTTATCACGGCGGCATGAACGATGAAGAGCGCGAACGCGCACAGAACGCATTCATGCGCGGCGAGAAAGACATTGTCGTTGCAACAAACGCTTTCGGTATGGGAATCGATCGCGCGGATATTCGGTTCGTCGCGCATTTTGAAGTGCCCGGAAGTGTCGAAGCGTATTATCAGGAAGCCGGACGCGCTGGTCGCGACGGCGAAGCGGCAACCTGCGAATTATTTTTCAATCATGCCGATACGCGGGTGCAGGAATTTTTTATCGACGGCAGCAATCCATCTCCGGAGTTCATCGTCGATACTTACGAAATGTTGCGGCGCGAGGAGGACGAAAAACACGAGCTGCAACTTTCAATCAAGGAGATGGCCGGACGCGTCGAGACCGATGGCAACGACATGATGCTGAATTCCGCGCTGCACATTCTCGATCGCGAGGGATACATCGATCGCTTCGATGTTACTGGCCGGCGAGTGCGAGGAACGCGATTGCTCAAGCCGGAAGTTAGCGGTGCGAAACTGAAACTCGACACGGCAAAGCTGCGGGAAAAGGAGCGACGCGATCGCGCGAAACTAAAGACGATGATCGACTTCGCCTACGCGCGCGCGTGCCGTCAGCAGGCGATTCTTCGTTATTTCGGGGAGGTGGATCCGGCAGTTTGCGGCAACTGTGATATTTGCCTGGAAACCGCTGGACCTGCGCGAGCGCCAACCGAAGAGGAAGCGTTGATCGTAAAGAAAGCTTTGAGCGGCGTAGCACGAATGTCCGTGCGAACGCAGAGTGGCTGGCAGCCTAGATTCGGCCGCGGCCGCATTGTGCAGACATTGGTCGGAAGCCGCTCGCGCGAAATCATTGATGCGCGTCTCGATCAGCTTTCGACATACGGATTGCTCAAAGCGGAAGGAGTCGCGTATTCGAATCAATTGCTGCGCGAGTTGCAGGATAGCGGAATGCTCGTTTCGACCGGCGGACAATATCCGATGGTCACGCTTACGATTCGCGGCGAAGAAATCATGAAAGGCGCGCTCGATTATGCCTTGCGTTGGCCGCAGCGGGTCGCGGTTTCCGAACTTGGCGCCTCGCGCAAAAGGAAAACGAAATCTGTGGTCGTTCAGGATTTGCTGCCATCTGACGCCGCACTTTTCGAGCAATTGAAAAAGCTGCGTTCAGCGCTGGCGCGAGAGAATGGCAATCTTCCCACCTACATAATTTTTCCAGACGAAACGTTGCGCGCGTTTGCGCGGCTCAAACCACGCTCGGTGGACGCCGGTCGCAAGATTCGCGGCGTCGGAGATTTGAAAGCGCAGAAATATTTGCCCGCCTTTCTCGAAGCGATCGAGCACTTTGAAACAACGCAGCGGCGTTGATCTACATCGTCGACGCCAGATGAACGTCAAAATCCTGCGCAAGCGCATGTGCGCGCGAGGCTGCTTCGTATTGCCCGGTTTTGGCCAGAAGCTCGCTCAACAACTGCCACGATTCTGCTCGATACCATTGTGCGCCCAGACACGATTTCAATTCTACGATCGCGCGATCAGCGCCGCCTGCTTCCTCCAGCACTTTGACGTAACGCTTCTCGATCGACCAATCGGGCGGCCCGGTGTGAGACGCAAGCCGCATGCGTAAGACATTCAGATTGCCGGTTTCTTTGTTCTCCAAGACTGCGAAAAGTTCGTGCGCCTTGGCCGCGGTAAGAGGTGAGTCGAGTGCGCGCGTCAGCATTTCATGCGCAAGCTTGAAATCGTTTTGTTTGATCGCCACGGCTGCGAGATCAATCAGCGCGAAGGGTTGGTCGTGGTCCTTTTGCAGTGCGATCTCCAGGTGTTTCTTCGCCGCGTCGAGCCGCCCATCCCTTAGTTCCAATGCGCCGAGATTGGTAAGCATTCGAGACGAATCACCACCATCCGCAATCGTTCGCTCAAGAAACGTTTGCTGATCCTTCCAATCAAAAGTGCGAACGAAGGTGCGCCCGGCAAGGAAAGCGATCCAGAGAACGGCAGCGCCGGCGATCATCCTCGATGCGATCGTCCGCTCCTGCGTTTTCCAATTTTCAATCAGAGATTCAATCGTTAGGCAAACGGCGAGGAAAAGAAATGCGGACGGAAGATACATCCAATGTTCGGCAACCGTCGCATTCAAGGGAAAGATCCCGCTCACCGGCAGATAGCAGATTGCCGCGAGTAAGAGACACACGAAAATCGCAGGCTTTTTGCGCGTGCGAATGCTCCAGTAGATCACTCCTGCGATAAGCGCGAGACCGAGCAAGGTTTGAAGTTCGCGCCACGATGATCTTGTGACACTTTTCTCTGAGAATCCGGTTGGATGAGTTTCCACGTCCCGATCCATATGCAGATCGAGCGGAAGAATGAGAAGCCCGGCATATTCCGCCGCGGCGCGCGCAACCAGTAATGGCCTAACGAGTATGGGAATCGCCGTTCGGGCGGGAGGTGGAGCGATGTGCTCGGCGGGAAAACGAAGGCTCAGATAAACGATCGAGGCAAAAATGGCTGCGGCGGCGGCATTGCGCAGCGCGATCCATTTTCGCTGGAACGCGAGCGCGACCAGCCACAACAATGGGAAAATCAGTCCGATCTCTTTGCTCAATGCGCTGAGCAGGAACGCGACCGTCGCTGCGATGATTAGAAGCCATGCTGTTCTTTTGTTTTCACGAAGACTCCGCAGGCCGAAGTACAAACCGGCGAAGCCAAAAGCCGCGGCGAGCGGATCGGCGCGGCCCGAAATGTAAATCACCGCTGCGCTTTGGATGGGATGGATCGCCCAAAGTAGTGTCGCGAAAAATGCTACGACTCTCCGCTTGCGTTCGCTTATTCCGAACAGGCGGAGCAATTCATCCGCAAAGAAAAAGAATGCGATCGCTGCGGCGAGATGACAGGCAACGCTCGTGAGATGAAAAACCGACGGCCGAAACGCAAATGCGGAATATTCCAGCGTGTAGGTCAGCCGTTGGATCGGCCGATAAAAATCTGAAGGTGTCGCGTCGGTAAAAAGAAAATGCTCAAACCCTTCCGGAATGAGTCGCCAGCTGCGAATGAGCGGATCGCGCAACACGAGCGCTTGATCGTCCCAGACAAATCCATCGCGCACGGCCGGCGCGTAACTAGCGCATACCGCGAGAGCGATAAACAGAATGGCCCAGCGTTTTTTCACTTCGCAAAAGAGGTTGAACAGATCGTTGGAATGCGCGTCTAGGTTGGGATGTCGTTGTCGATCGATCGAATCGTGATAATTGCGGGGTTCTGCCTGATGGCGAGCAGCGTGCGTGCCGCCGGCCTGCCCGATGATTGCACGCAGCTAATCGTCGCCCTGGCGCCGGACTGGAATTCGATGCACGGCCGCGCGCAGTTGCTCGAACGCGAGGGCGGGAATTGGAAGGCTGACGGCAAAGCGTTCCCCGTTTTGTTCGGCAAAAACGGTCTGGCCTGGGGCAGTGGTCTCGCTGGTCAGGATGAAAACGGGTTACGCAAAAAGGAGCGCGACGGCCGCGCGCCTGCGGGCATTTTTCGCATCGGGAAAATTTATACATACGATGCGCAATTGCCCCAGGGCGCAGATTATCCCTTTCACCAGGTGACCAAGGCCGACGCGTGGGTGGATGACGTGCGCAGTCCGCAATACAACCAGTTTGTCACGATCGACGACCCCGCCGATCCGCCGGCGTGGTTTGAGAAACAAAAAATGCGACACAATGATTTTGCGTATCGTTGGCTGGTGGAGATTCGGCACAACTCCGACCCGCCAGTGCCGGGCAACGGGAGCGCGATCTTCTTTCACATTCGTCGCGGCGTAAATCGCGCGACTGCTGGCTGCACGACGATGGCGGAACCGGATTTAGTTCGCGTCATCACCTGGTTACGCGCGGCGCGCAATCCGTGTTTTGCGCTTTTGCCCAATGAAGTTTATAGAGAAAAGTGGCGTGAGTGGAAATTGCCTGCGCCTGAAATTACGGGATTGTTGCCCTAACAAGAAAGTCGGTTGTGCGATTCCGTAATCCGCCTAACGTAAAGTTCTTCGTATCTGAATTTCATGAGAAAACGACCTAATCCCGATTCGGAATCCAATATCAAACGCATCGACACGAAGCCTCGTGCGAAAAAACAAACGCACGGATTTCAAGTGCACTTTCTTCGTGGCACCACGATCGTGACCAAGATGTTCAGCGACGCGATTTATGGCGGCAAAGAGGCCGCGCGCCGCGCCGCTCGCAAACACAAACGCTCAGTCCTGGGCAACCTGCCCGATCGCAGCTTTCGCGGTTTTGGCGCGCCTGTGAAAAAAGGCAAGGGCGCTTCGAAGAAGCGAAGTGCGGGAAAGAAGCGCCGCTAGCTCGCGCGACTCTTCAAAAGGGAATCCCTTCGCCGATCCAGCAGCTTCAGTTCTCATTTTGAGCGGAAGCTAAGAACTCCGTGGGTTGCTGCGAGGTCCCTTGCTGTGTTCGGGATGACATTTTAGATACGCCTCCCAGCAGGCAGCAAAACCGGGTGCAAAATCATCCGGCCTCGCACGAAGCCAATCGGTAACGAGAGCGATCGGAAAGAATTCGCCGTGCTCGATTTCCGATGGCGCGAGCCGAAATGGCCCGTCGTGCCGGCCGCGATAGAGCCAGATAAATTCCTGGCCGGTCTGTTCCGATGCCGGCAGTTTCGTTATCCGCTGTAGTTCGGTCGAAATTCCGAGCTCTTCATCCAGCTCGCGGCGAGCCGCAATATCGTAGTCTTCGCCGGCGCTAACATGGCCTGCGGCGCTCGAATCCCATACCAGCGGATGTCGATCCTTCCAGCGCGAGCGCTTTTGTAAAAAGACATCCCCAGGGGCGTTGAAAAGGAGGATGTGGACAGCCCGATGCCCCAACTTATTCCCATGCACTTCCGCACGCGGTGCGTCCCTCAGCCAGCGGTCGTTTTCATCCACTACCGGAAAGCTTTCTGCCGCGACATTTTCGGCATCATTTTGTCCGGAAGGCTGGACAAAATTTGAGAGGGCAATCCATTGCTGCAGCGAGAGTTCTTCGCCGCGGACTCTGGCATCGATGCCCAATTCATCGATCGCTTTTTCCCAATTTGGAATTTCATCTCGCAATAATTTCTGGAGTTGTTTGCGACGCTGAGAAAAGCCGAGATTTACCAGTCTCCGAAATGTTTCTTCGCTGAAGGCAGGAAGCTCTTTGGCTTCGCGTGGTATCAATTGAATGAGCGCTGAATCGACTCCAGGCTCGGGTAGAAAAACTGTTGCCGGCACAGTGCGCAGGTAGTGCACTCGATAGCGTGACTGAATCAGAAGCGAAAGCGCGCCGTAGTCTTTTGTCGCCGGCTGTGCAGAAAGTCGCCGCGCCATCTCCTTCTGTAACATAAACAAAAACAACGATATAGGACTCGGATAATGGACGAATTTGATGAGTAGCTGACTCGCGATGTAGTACGGCAGATTGCCAACGCATTTCACGCGCGGTTGCGCGAACAGACTGCGAACATCGAAATCGAGTGCATCGGCGTGTCGAATTTCCACGCGAGATTCGCGGAAGCGTTCCTCCAAAAAATTTGCGAGCCGCCGATCTTTTTCGATGGCGAGGACGCGCGCTCCTTGATCGCAAATGACCTCCGTCAACGCGCCCAAACCGGGTCCGATTTCAACAACATAATCATCGGACGTAATCTCCGCTTTCTTCACGATCCAACGGGCGAGATTGCGATCGTGCAAGAAGTTCTGACCCAGAGTTTTGATCGGCGCGACTTTGATTTCGCGCAGCGTCGCTTCGATTTCCGACAGCTTCACGGTGAGGAAAATTGGCAGCCGAAAACGTGTGGCCGATCGGAAGTTTTGTTCACAAAAAAGAACTTCGATTGGGCTGTGTTATTCGAACGTTATTCACAAGTTATTTTATCGTCTCAAGACGGAAGAAATCTGTTTCGATCGAGCGGACTTTTTTCGGCTGGCCAGATAGGTTCGTCGCGCGTCCTTAAGCGATACGCCTTCGATGAAATAAACGATCGCAGCGCGCCCAATCGCGTAGGTTCCGGCGCCCGCCACCATCCCGCAGACGACATTGCCCCAGCCCGGGAAAAACTTCAGGAGCGCGCGCGTTCCTTCCCGCAGGAGCATGCCGGCGCCCACATTTGCGCCAAGCGCAGCCATAAACTCGGTCGCCGCGCGTAAGCTGCGTTCGCGCCCGCTCAAATACATTATCCCGGAGACCATGACCAACTGCAGCGTGGTAAGAATGGGCAGATCGGCCAGCGGAATGGGCTGCGCACCAATCGCCGCGCAAATTGCCGTGGTCGACTTCACCAAAACCTGCGCCACTTCAACCTGAGCCGCCCGATCCCCCGAAATCCGCAGCATTTCCACGCGGGCTTGGTTGGGCAGGTGTTGCGTCAGGAGAGCGAGCAACCGCTCCGTTTCGCCTGAAATCTTTGCCGCCTGCTCGCGAGCAATTGGTATCGGCATAATTTCACTCAACTGATTTCGAACGCTCGCGTTTTCCTCGAGCGCGGCGCGTAACTTCGTCGACTGCTTTTCCGTAGTGGCGCTCCTCGCCTCGCCATCTCTTGCGCGATTTATCGAAGGATCGAAGAGCGAGACACCAAAGATCCTGGCGCCAGGGGCAGCCTCGCCGTTCCATTTGAGAAAGGCCGCGAGGTTTTCAATTTCCGGCTTGCGCGGGGGCCGGCGTGCATCGGCGTCGTCGATGAAAAAGAAAATATCGGCCGCCTGCAATTTCAATTCGTCACGGATATTTTCCACGGCGGAATCGTCGGCTCCGCGCGCGTCGAGAACGCTAATGGTTCCCTGGCCATTCAATTTCAAATCGATCCAACGAAAGATTTCCATCAAGGCGTCTCGATTTTCCTCCGCCGCGAGCCCGAACAGCGCGGGAAGAATTTCTTGCAGCGGAAGCTTGCTCGAGCCGACAAAAACAAAACGCGGCGACCTTTGCTGAACGAAAAGCTCTTTCAGCGGCGTGAGCTCGTGCAAAATCGGTTTTTGGATTGTAGTCGGCAGTTTGCCGAGAAACCCTTCAAGCTTTTCAATGATGTGAAGAAACAAAGATTGGTTCATTCGGATTTTGAATTTGCCGTTTTCAGTTTGCCCTCTTTACTCTGAGCACCTTCCGCAATTCTCTGACCTTAAATCTTCCATGAGTTTGAATCTCGAAATTCTTTCGCGCGCCGCCAATGAAGCGCGCGGGCTCGCCATGGACGCGGTGCAGACTTCGAAATCGGGTCATCTCGGCTTGCCTCTCGGCTGCGCGGAAATGGGCGCTGTGCTTTACGGATACGTCTTAAAGCAAAATCCCGACAAACCGCGCTGGATTGGCCGCGATTATTTCGTTCTCTCGGCTGGTCATGGCAGCATGTTTCTCTACGCCTGGTTGCACATGAGCGGATACGATTTGTCGATCGACGACATCAAGCGTTTCCGGCAACTGCACAGCAAGACGCCGGGCCATCCCGAATTTTTTGAAACGCCAGGCGTCGAGTGCACGACCGGTCCGTTGGGGCAGGGCGTGGGCAACGCAGTTGGCATTGCCATGGCGGCGAAGATGACGGCGGCGCGTTTCAATACGGAGCACAAAATTTTCGATCAACACATTTTCTGCCTCGCGGGTGATGGATGTTTGCAGGAAGGCGTTTCCGCGGAAGCGAGCGCGTTCGCCGGTCATTTCGGTTTGGACAATCTGATTCTTATTTACGATTCAAACGCGATTACGCTCGATGCGATGGCGAAAGCCACGCAGAGCGAAGACACACACAAACGATTCGAAGCTTACGGATTCGACGTGCAGGAAGTGAACGGCCACGACATGGTGCAATTTCTCGACGCCATTGTCGTCGCAAAAGAGCGCGATAACGGAAAGCCGCAAATGATCATCGCGCACACGACTGCAGGAAAGGGGATTCCTGAAGTGGAAGGAACAGCCAAAGCGCACGGTGAAGCCGGCGCGAAATTTGTCGACGCTGCGCGCAAAGGTCTCGGTCTTCCGGATCAGCGTTATTTCGTTTCCAAAGAGGTTTACGATTACTTCGCCGCGCATAAAAAGAAATTGCTCGCCGATTACGATCGCTGGGAAGAAACGTGGCAGGCTTGGCGGAAGAAAGAATCCCGAGCAGGCGCAACAACTCGACGACGCGATCGACAAGAAGGTCCCGTCGAATCTTCTCGAAAAAATTCCTGCATTTCCCGCCGACGCTAAACTCGCGACGCGTAAGGCTGGCAGCGAGGCGTTGCAGCCGATTGCGAAAGCGATGCCGTTTTTGATTAGCGGCAGTGCGGATCTGCACGGGTCGACTTTGAATTACATCGAAGGCGGCGAAGATTTCACGCGCGACAATCCGCACGGGCGCAACATTCATTTCGGAATTCGCGAACACGGCATGTGCGCGATCATGAATGGTGTCTCGTATCACGGTGTGTTTCGTGCATCCGGCGCGACGTTCTTAGTTTTTACCGATTACTGCAGAGCATCGATCCGTCTGGCCGCACTCTCTAAACTGCCGAACATCTATATTTTCACACACGATTCTATCGGCGTCGGAGAAGACGGTCCGACACATGAGCCGGTCGAAACAGTCAGTAGCGTGCGCGTTATGCCGCAAATCGACGTGATTCGGCCAGCCGATCCGGAGGAAACGGCGGGCGCATTCGTGGCGGCGGCGCAGCGAATCGATGGACCTACGCTGCTCGCGCTTACCCGTCAGGCCGTGCCGATGTTGAACGAGATTGATGTGAAACTGCGGCGAGAAGGTGTCGCGCGCGGCGGTTACGTTGCGAAAAAGGAAACCGGCAAACTCGATCTCATCATTCTTTCCTGCGGAAGCGAACTGCAACATGCGCTTGCGGCGGCGAAGGAACTTGGTGACGGCGCCCGCGTAGTTTCGATGCCATGTTTCGAACGTTTCGAGCGGCAGCCGCAGAAATATCGCGACGAGGTCTTGCCGAACGAGTGCCGACGACGCGTTGCGATTGAAGCCGGTGTTCCCGATACCTGGTACCGATATGTTGGCCTTGATGGAAAAATCATTGGCCTGCACCGCTTTGGCATGAGCGCTCCGGGCGATCAGGTGATGAAGGAGCTCGGCATCGACGCGCAACATGTAATCGACGCGGCGAAGATCTTTGTCGTTGTAGCTGCCGCTGTCTCCAGCGACAGAATATTGCAAACCCTGCCGCCGGTGACGGCGGCAGCTACATTCAGAACGCCGGCTCGCTTACATTCCGCGCGCGATCTTCAAAGCGCGTGAATTCCTTCAGGAACGTGAGCTGAATTTCGCCAACCGGTCCATTGCGCTGTTTCGCGATGATCAACTCCGCTTCGCCCGCTTTTTCGGCGCGCGCGTCTTCGTCTTCCTCGTAGATTTCCGGCCTAACGAGTAATCCAACAAGATCCGCATCCTGTTCAATCGATCCGGATTCACGCAAATCGCTCAGGCGCGGCTTACCGCCCGAACGCGCCTCCGGTTGGCGATTCAACTGTGCCACCACGATAATTGGAATCTTCAGCTCCTTAGCCAGACCTTTCAGTCCCGCGGAGATTTCAGAAATTTCCAGCTGACGATTCTCCTGCGCCCGGCGCGTCATGGAACGCAGGAGCTGCAAATAATCAACGATGATCAATTGCACATCGTGTTGCGCTTTTAGCCGGCGTGCCTTCGCCCGCAGCTCCAGAATGCTAAGGCCCGCGCTGTCGTCGATGAAGATGCGCGCTTCCGCCAGCTTGGCCGCGGCCGCGGTCAAACTCGGGAAATCGCGCTCCGCCAAAAATCCGTCGCGCACTTTCTGCAAATTCACACGGGCGCGCGAACAAAGCAGACGTTGCACGAGCTGCTGACTGCTCATTTCCAAACTGAAAACAGCCACCGGCAATTTTTCGTGAATGGCCACGTGTTCCGCGATGTTCATCGCCAGCGCGGTTTTGCCCATGCTCGGGCGACCTGCAATAATGATCATTTCCGCGGGATGCAAGCCGCTCGTCATGCGATCAAGTTCAGCAAAGCCGGTTGAGATTCCCGTGATGCCGCCTTTGCGCTCGTAAAGCCCTTCGATCGCTTCGATCGCGGCCATGACCTGATCTTTCATCGTGGGCATCTGGCCTTTGAATCGATCCTCGCCCACCGCGAGAATTTTCGCTTCCACTTCATCGAGCAGATTGCTCACTTCGTCCTGCTCTTCGTAGGCGCGCCGTACACTTTCGGTCGCCGCGGTAATAATTTGCCGCAGAATATATTTGTCGCGAACGATCTCGAGATAATAGCCAACGTTTGCCGCGGTCGGGACAAACGTGAACAAGCTTGTGACAAACGCAGCGCCGCCAATTGCATCGAGAACGTTTCTGTCGCGCAGCACTTGCGTGAACGTGATCAGATCGATGCCCTGGCCTGCATTCCAAAGCTCCACCAGAATCGTGTAAACGGTCTGGTGCGCGGGAACGTAAAAATATTCTTCGTTAATTTTCTCGACGCATTCCGCGATCGTTTCGCGTGGCGAGATCAGCATCGAACCGAGAACGCCCTGCTCCGCTTCGACGCTATGCGGCGGCGTTCGGTGAATATCCTGAGAAGAAGCTGTTGGCGAAGTGGGAAAAACTCTTCCGCCATTTTGTGCCGTCAGACCTCGCCCGGCGCCATTGCCGGCGGTTTTGCGAGGTTTCCCAGGTTCGCCGTTACCGGCTCCTTGAGAACTCGGCATTTATTTTTGTTCTGTTTTTCTTCGGAAGAAACTGCGCTTTTGCGTCACAGCTTCTGTCGGCTCTTCAGTCTTCGGTGCTTCTTGCGTAGACGACTTCACCGTAAATTTGAAGCTCGCGACCACATCGTGATGCAACTTGATGGAAACTTCATGCTCACCGGTGGTCTTGATCGGGTGCTCGAGCGACAACTCTGTGGCGATCAATGTCGTTCCCGAGTTCGTTCTTGATGCGTGTAACCAAATCCTGCGCGGTAATGGAACCAAACGCTTTGCCGGTTTCGCCGGTCTCGAGCGTAAACGTGACGCGCAATTTATTAATGCGACGCGCGAGATCTTCCGCCTCATTCATTTCGCGCGCTTCGCGCTCGGCGCGTTTCGCTTTCAAATTGTCGATCTGACGCAAATTTGCCGGCGTCACCTCATGAGCTTTGCCGTGCGGCAAAAGGTAGTTGCGCGCGTAGCCGCGGCGCACTTTTACAACATCCGCTTCGGCGCCGAGGCCGGGGACGTTTTCGGTTAAAATGATTTCAGTAGAGGGCATGATGCAGTGAAAAATGATCCGCGGCGGGGAATGATCCGGCAAGCGCGGACTGGATTATAGGATCGACGAAGTCGCTGTCAAACCGCAGGGAAATTTTTCCTGCAATTAAACCATGCCGAGTTTCATTCGGCCTGCTTCGCTGATCATGTTTTGATTCCATGGCGGATCCCAAACGAGATCCACTTGCGCTTCATCCACGCCATCGATGCTCAAAATTTTGCTTTGCGCATCATGCGCGATGGCCGGGCCCATGCCGCAGCCGGGCGCGGTGAGCGTCATCTTTACTTCCACTTTCGTTCCGCCTTCGGGCTTCTCGATCAGCTTGCAATCGTAAACCAAACCGAGATCGACAATGTTCACCGGAATTTCCGGATCGTAACATTGCTTGAGCTGCTGCCCAGACAGCTTTCTCATCGACCGGCCCTTCTGACTCTGACGCCACATCCGTCGCACCATTGGATTGCGGTTTTTCCAAACCGAGAGCGTCCAAATCTTTTTCGGCAATACGCGACAGCCCTTGATTCGTCGCGATTGTATAACTCCCGCCAAGCGTTTGCGTGATCACGCCCTGAGTTCCGGAAGGAATCGTTATTTTTTGTCCGCTCGGAATTTGAATCGCTTCGCAATCCCGCGTCGTCGTGAATTCGGTATTTTCGTGCATTTTATTTCTCCAAAACAATTTTCACTTTGGGTTTTGCCTGCGCACCGGTGTTTAAACTTTCCATTAATGTGGGCGACGTTTTTCGCTGCGACACCGTTGATTTTGTTTCGTCGCCACCGAGCGCAGAACGCAGCGCGCCTTCCACCAATTGAGCGC
This sequence comes from uncultured Verrucomicrobiae bacterium, assembly GCA_963758535.1. Classification (GTDB taxonomy): domain Bacteria; phylum Verrucomicrobiota; class Verrucomicrobiia; order Chthoniobacterales; family UBA10450; genus JBBQFI01. The sequence goes on from CAVWVT010000012.1 coordinate 127,432, forward strand.
AATGAATCTTTACCGGTGGCAAAGCGCCGAGCGGAGCGGCCAATTCTTCACCGGACATCGATTGTGCTTCCGCGATCGTTTTCCCCGCTAACAACTCCGTCGCCACACTTGCGACTGCGATCGCAGTTTGGCATCCGAACGATTGAAACGTCGCGCGATCGATGACTTTACGGCCGTTCTCTTCTTTGAACTTGATCCACATGCGCAGCATGTCGCCGCAATCCGGACTGCCGACTGTGCCAACTGCATCGGCGTTTTCCATTTCGCCAAGGTTGCGCGGATTTTTTACCGCTTCTTCGATGCGCGTTTGTAAGTCGTCGCTCATGATGTGGGTTCGAGATGATAACGCGGCAATTTCGGATCTACCTCTGCACTCCAGGCATCGATGCCGCCGCGCAGACTCTTCACATTTGTGAAACCGTGTCCTTGAAAGTATGCAGCCGCGTCCATGCTGCGCTGACCCTGATGATCGTAGACAACGAGAAGATTTTCGCGCGACCACTTGCTCAGAACTTCCTGCATCAATTCCTGTGTGAAAAACTTGCGCGTCAGGAAGCTTCACGGCGTCAAACTCTTCACGTGTCCGAACATCAAGAAGATTGATTTTTTCGCCGGCTGCGAGGCGATCTGACAATTCTCGTGGCTCGATTTGCATGGCGCGATCGGCCGCGTCGCTCGCGATGATGTGATCAACAACTTCATCGACATTCAGGTTCTCGTTCCGCGCGCATACACCGGCCAGCGTTTCATCCGGACTAAACCCGCAGCTACTGCAACCGCCGATGTGATATTTGCGAAAGAGCGCACGTTGCGCTCCGGGAAACTGTTCGAGCAGGTCGCGCATCGTAATGTTTGGATTGATCGTTGCAGTTGCAGGCACAACCGAACGTAAATCCAGTACCGCCCGCCGCAAGCTCTGGTCTGGGGAGCGCAGGCTGCTAGCCTGCAGTCGTCGGCAGCTTGCCGACGACGCCGTAGTGCGTCGCGACACATTAGAAGAACGCGTAACCCAAGAACGCTTTTCGGCAAGCTGCCGAAAAGGACAGGCTGGCAGCCTGTGCTCCCCAGAGATCAGAGTTTCGCTGGATCTTCCAGCAATTCCGCGACGCGTTTGAGCAAACGCCCGGCGCCGCCGCCGTCGAGACTGCGATGATCGAAACTGAGCGTGAGTTCGGCCTGCGTGACAGGCACAAATTGTTGCTTCGCCTCGTCCCAATGCGGCGATTTTTTTCCGGCGCCCAAACCAAGGAGCAATGTTTGATCGGGCAGGGGAATCGGCGTCCCCCAATCCAAACCGAACGTGCCGAAATTCGAAACGGACGCGATACCGCCGCTCGTCATGGCAGAGTCGAGTCGGCGTTTGCGCGCGAGTTCGACGAGTTCGTTGTAACGCGCAGTCATATCGGCGAGCGACGTTTTGTCGGCGTTGCGAATGACGGGAACCATGATGCCGTCCTGCGCTTCGACCGCGACACCGATATCGATCGAGCTGGCTTGAATGACGCGCTCGCCAATCAGGCGAGCGGCGGCGGAAGGATTTTCCGCAAGCGCAAGAGCGAGCGCGCGCACGACGTAAAGCGCCGGGCCTGGTTTTTCGTCGCGTTTCTTGCGATCGTCCAGAACCGCGTCGAGCGCCACCGCCATGCCGACCGTCGCGAGCGGCCGTGTCCAACTGCGCCGCATCGCATCGGCCACGCCGGTGCGAATGGCGCTGGGCTTTTCCGCGGATTGCTTTTCGATCCCGCTGAGAAAATTTTCGAGATCCTTAATTGTGACGCGCCCGGCAGTTCCGCTGCCCGCAATGCCGGCGAGATCCGCACTCGTTAGGCTAAGTTCCGCCATGCGCGCGCGCACACGCGGCGAAAGATAACCGACGCCCTTCGCGCCCGCGGGCACCGGCAAGCCGCCCGTTTGCTCGCAATGCGAGCCGGTAGGCACCGGTGCCAGTCCCTTTTCATCGACTTGGAAATGCGAGCCGCTTCCGTTCGTTTTCGTGGTCTCTTCTTCGCGGCCGGGAATTTCCTTCGCGACTTCGCCTTTCGGCGGCGCAGTTTTTTTCACCAGACGCGCCGCGTCGGCTTCGCTCGCCTCGATGTAACCGAGGATCGCGCCGACCGCATAAGTTCCTTTCACTTCCGCATCGATCTTTGCGACCTCACCCGCGCACGGAGTCGTTACTCCCATGACCGCCTTGTCGGTTTCGACTTCAATGATCTCCTGATCGGCGGCGACTTTCTCGCCGGGTTTGACTTTGATCGCGACGATGGTGGCTTCGGCCATCGATTCGCCGAGCTGTGGCATGGTGATTGGAACTTGAGGCATAATTTATTCCGCCAAAATTTGTCGCGCTTTCGCGGCGATGCTTTTCGCATTCGGGCGATGTTCAATCCAGAGATTCGGATGGTAAGGAATCGGCGTGTCCTTCGCGTTAATGCGCGCGGGCGCGGCATCGAGCAGATGAAAACCTTCCGTAGCGACGCGCGCGATCACTTCCGCCGTCACGCCGCCCCACGGAAATGATTCGCCCACGCAAAGCAAACGTCCCGTGCGCGCGACGGAAGCGAGTACAGTGTCGGTATCGAGCGGCTTCACCGTGCGCAAATCGACGACTTCGATTTCGTAACCCTCGGCTCGCGAATTGCTGCGCGACCGATAACGCTTCGTGCACCATCGCGCTGTAAGTGACGATGCTAAGATCGCGCCCCGGCCTAACGACTCGTGCGCGACCAACCGGCAGGCCGCTCTCCGGCAATTTGTCGGCCTTGAGATGGTAGTAGAGATATTTGTGTTCGCAGTAGATGACCGGGTCGTCGATCGCGACCGCATCGATCAACATCGTGTAAGCGTCCTCGACCGTCGCCGGCGTCATCACGATCAGCCCGGGATAATGCGCATACACTGCTTCCATGCTTTGGCTGTGAAACGGGCCGCTGCCTTTCGTGCCGCCACTCGGCAGGCGCACCGTGATCGGGCATGGTGTTTGCGTCCGCCAAAATTGCGTGCCGGCATTATTCAAGAGCTGATTGAGCGCGATGCTGGAAAAATCGGCGAACTGCATTTCGACGATCGGTCGCATCCCTTCCATGGCCGCGCCGATCGCGGTGCCGACGATAGCGTCTTCACTGATCGGCGCATTCAAAACGCGCCCGGGAAATTCCGCGTCGAGACCCTTGGTCGCCTTGAAGGCGCCGCCGAATTTTCCGCCGACATCCTGTCCATAAATGTAAACGCGCTCGTCTTCGCGCAACAAACGCGCTTGCGCTTCGCGGATCGCTTCGAGGTAGGTGACGCTCACGGAATTTGATCCACCATTTCGCGCATCGAATACGCGCACCAATCTTCTTCAGCGCCGACCGGCGGATCTTCGTGCTGTGCGGTCGTCACGGCTTCTTCCACTTTCTGCACCGCTTCCGCGCGCCATTGCTGCAATGTTTCTTTGTCGGCTAATTTCTGTTCGCTGATCACCTGCTCGGTCCGAACCAGTGAATCCCGCGCAAATGGCTCGCGTTTGATTTCATCTGTGACGTAACTCGCGTCGTCGTGTTCTCCGTGACCGGCCAGGCGCAAGGTCGATGCGACCACGAGTTGCGGAGGACCACCGGCGCGGGCGCGCTTCACCGCGCTGCTGATGACGTCGAGGCATTCGGCGAGATCGGTCCCGTCGATAGAGTGTCCTTCATAGCCGTAACCGATCGCGCGATCAGCGAGATCGTTGCACGCAAACTCGCGGTCGTTAGGCGTAGAGTAGGCGTAATGATTGTTCGTTGCCACGAGCACGAACGGCACGCGCTCGACCGCGGCAATGTTCATCCCTTCATGCGTCGCGCCGGTTTGCATTCCGCCTTCGCCGATGGTCGTTAGGCCGACGAAATTCTTTCTCTCCCTTCATCCGCTTCGCGAGCAATTTGCCGACAACCACCGGCATCATCGCGCCGAGATGGCTGATCATCGCGAGCTGTCCCGTTTCCCAGCTACCGCGATGAATATTTCCATCGCGCCCGCGCATCGGGCCCTGGCGCGAACCGAGATACGTGCGCGCGACATCGACAAGCGGTTCGCCGAACGCGGAACGTCCCGCCTGATCGCGAATGAGCGGCGCGAAAACATCGCCTTTTTGCAAAAACATTCCGCAGGCCGCGCTCACCGCTTCCTGTCCGCGGCCGATGTAAACGCCTCCCGTGATCATGCCGCCGCGATAAAGGCTCGCGAGCTTTTCTTCGAAAACGCGCGTCAGCAGCATCCAGCGATAGGCTTCGAGGTAACGCTCGTGCGGCGCGCCTTTTGCCTTTGCGGCCTTGCTGCGGGCTTTGGCGCGTCGTGGCGCGGTCTGAAGCATCCGACGATTTTAGCCGAGATCGATCAGTCCGCGCAAAAAATTTTCTTTGTAGCTGCCGCCGTCACTGGCGGCAGAGATGCTTGGCTGAGACGTCCTGCCGCCAGTGACGGCGGCAGCTACAACAGCAGCGCTCGGCGATCGAGCGCGAACACTCAATGCCTCTCGCGGCGAAACTGCGTGGATTCTCGGTTCCCTCGAGCGGAAACTGAGGCTGCGTTGGTTTCGCTTCGGCGACCGGCTGGGCACCGTTCTTTTCCGCCGCTTGGGGACCAGTTAACTTCATTCCTACCAATTTGCTCACGCCGCGTTCTTCCATCGTCACGCCGTAAAGAATATCAGATTTGGCGATCGTGCGTTTGTTGTGCGTGATGATGATGAACTGGCTTTGCTTCACGAATCGATCGAGCACGCGAATGAAACGGTTGATATTGCTCTCGTCGAGCGGCGCGTCCATTTCGTCCAGAATGCAGAACGGGCTTGGTCGCACCATGTAGATGGCGAAAAGCAACGCGACTGCCGTCATCGTGCGCTCGCCACCGGAAAGAAGCGAAATGCTTTGCAATTGTTTGCCGGGAGGCTTGGCCGTGATCTCGATTCCGCAATTGAGTGGATCGTTTTCGTCCACAAGCGACAGGTCCGCGCGGCCGCCGCCAAACATTTCCGCAAACATCTCGCGGAAATTCGTTCGTACCAGCGCGAACGTATCCGCGAACAGTTTCCGCGTTGTGTTATTGACGTGCGCGATGGTGTCGAGCAACTCGCGCCGCGATGCGGTCAGGTCGTTATTTTGCGTTTCAAGAAACTTGTAACGCTCTTCAAGCTCGTCGTACTCGTGTACGGCATCGAGGTTGACCGGCCCCATGTTATCAAGCTGGCGCGTCAGCTCCGCGATGATCTGTTCAAGATGCGAAATGTCGATCTGCGTTGATTGAGATTCTGGGGAGCGCACGCGCCCTCGCGTGCCGCTTTCGGCGCCCTCGCCGAAAGCTTCTTCAGCGCCCGGTGGTTCGTCGGCGAGGGCGCCGACGACAGCACGCGAGGCGCGTGCGCTCCCCAATCCACTTTCGTTTTCGGCATCGGGGGCAGTTTTCTCGCGTCGCTTTAGTTGCACCTGCAATGTTTTGGCGAAAGCAAACTGATCGCGCTCGAACTCGCGGAGATCGACCTGATAACGCCGCATCACATGGTCCGCCAGGTTTTCCACGTGCAACTGCAGTTGGGTTTGGCGCACCTCTTCTTTTCCACGCAGTTCGCGCACATCATTCAGCGAATTCCGCAACCCGCGCAGTTCGGTTTCGAGCGCGGTGACAGCCTCAAGCCGGTTTGCACGTTGTTCTGCGACCGCGGTTGCTTCTGTTTCTGCTGCGGCGCACTCAGTTGTTTGTTTGGCAATTTCCGCTTCGGCTGCGGTCGATTCCTTCTTCAGCAGCACAGTGCGCTCATGGTATTTTGTAATGTCGTTGCGCCGCGCAGAGATAAGCTCGGCCAACTCCGCTTCACGCGCCGTCATCGGTTGCCGTTGATTTACGAGATTCTCCTGGCGCTGCCGCTCGGTTGCGACGGCAAGCCGCAGTTCATTTAGCTGTTCCGCTGCTTCGTCTTCGAGCCGGAGAGCGCTTTCTTTCGCCGTTTCAAGCTCTCTCAGTTTTTTCTGCTGTTCCGCGATCGTCTTTTGATGATTTGCCAGTTCGCCTTGTAGCTCGTCGATTCGCGCATCCGAGCTTTGTATTTGCTGATCGAGCGTTTCTTTTTCGTTTCTTAACACTTCGAGTTTGCGTTCCGACTCCTGTTGCTCGCGTTCAACCAGCTGAATCTGTGCACTGGCACTGGAGTGACTGAGGTGTGCGGACTGATGCTCCCGTCGCGCCTGTTCAAGATTCTCTTTCGCCGATTCCAGTTGGGCATGCGCGGCCGAACGCTCATCGGTAAGGGCGCGCTGTTTTCCTTCCAGAGCGGCGCATTCTCCCTGCAGAACTTCGATGCGCGCTTTTCGCTCGAGCAATGAGTCGGCCTGCGCGCTCGCTACGCCGCCAAAAATAATTCCCTCTTCCGAAATAAATTCACCGCTGAGAGTCGCGAACTGGAGATGCCTGAAATTTTTCTTCAGCACCAAAGCCTCGTTGAGATTCGGAACAATCGCGACGTTATGCAGCAGTCGCCTAACGAGTGATTGAAGCGTATCGGGCACGACAACCTTATCGATCGCCCATGCGAGCGCGCCTTTGGGAAGATTTTCCGGAGCCGGCGGCGCGTCTGCCAAACCGGCAAGCGCGAGCGCAGCCTGCCCAAGTTTCTTCTTCGAAAGAGTGGCCATGATCTCATTGGCCATGTCGCTATCCTGCAAGACAATTGCGTGAGCATTTCGCCCGAGAGCTGCTTCGATGGCGGTCACGAATTCGCGATCCACCTTCAGGTGGGAAACCAGCGCGCCAGCGAGGGCGGAGCGAAATCTTTCCGGTTGATCGAGGCCGCGCAAAACCGCCTGCGATCCCTGGGCCAGGCCTTCGCCTTCTTCATTCAATTGTCGCAGGACTTCGAGGCGCGATTGCTTTTCAGCGATCTCGCGCTCGAGCGCGATCAAGTCTCGCTGTCGTCCTGCGACCGTTTGTTCGGTCGTTTGCAGCTGTTTCTCCGCCTCCAGCGTGCGGTGAGCGGACTGTTCGGAAACTTCCTGTTCGTGCCGAAGCGAATCACGCGCATCGCTCAATTTCTTCGCAATCTCTTCACGCTGCCGGATGGCAAGAGCGATTGCGCTCTCCAGATCCGCAATCCGAGCTGCGGTCGCCTCGCGTCGCGCGCTGCTGCCGTTGCATTCTCCTTCCAGCGCCGAAACTTTTGCTCCCAGTTTTGAAATCGAAACCTGCAACTGATTCAATTGCTCTTCGCGTTGTCCGCGTTCCGTGCGCAATTGCGCGGCCTTCGCATTCCATTGCGCAAGCTCATCTTCTTTTGTGGCGAGAAGACGCTGAGTTTTTTCAATCAGCAGATCGGCTTCGTGAATTTGCGATTCCTGCTCGGTTCGTTTCGCTTCAGCCGCGGTAATGTCGCCGCGATAACGTTCGACGAGTTCGGAGAATTCCTCCTCGCGTTGTTGATTGAATTGAATGCGGTTGCGATGCGCGGCGATTTCGCTTTGCAATCGCTGCACTTGCGCGCGTGCCTCCGCGATCTTGTCATCGATCTCACCCAATTCGTGTCGTTCGTCAGTAAGACGATCCTCGCCCGTTTCGATCTTGATCTGCGTAGCGCGCTCCGATTGCCCAAGCCGCTCATTTTCCGCCTGGCATTGCGCGAGTTGACTCTCCAGTTGATCGAGTTGCCGGCGGGAATGATGCGTATCGAGGATGCGCAGATCGGCGTGTAAGCGCCTGGTATCTCCGCGCCTTTCCCGCCTGCCGCTGCAACGATCCGATCTGCCGCTTTACCTCTTTAATAATGTCGCCGATGCGGAGAAGATTCGCTTCCGTCGCTTCCAATTTGCGAAGCGCTTCGCGTTTCAACGTTTTGTATTTGGTGATTCCAGCGGCTTCTTCAAAAACCGCGCGCCGATCTTCCGGCCGCGAGCTCAGGATCAAATCGATCTTGCCCTGTTCCATCATCGAGTAGGCGCTGCGACCGACGCCGGTGTCCGCGAACAAACTGTGAATGTCCTTCAGACGGCAGACCGTTTTGTTGAGCAAATATTCTGAGTTTCCGTCGCGGTAAACGCGACGCGTCACGCGCACATCGTGCCAATCGACACCGAGTTCTTCGCCGCAATTTGTAAATGTGAGCGAAACTTCCGCGAAACTCAGCGGCTTGCGGGTGTCGGTCCCGTTGAAAATGACATCGGCCATTTCGCCGCCGCGCAGCGCTTTTGCGGATTGCTCGCCGAGCACCCAACGCACGGCATCGAGCACATTCGATTTTCCGCACCCGTTAGGGCCGACAATGGCCGTCACGCCTTCGTGAAAATTGAAAACAGTTTTATCGGCGAACGATTTGAAGCCGAAAAGCTCGAGGGATTGTAAATGCATGAGCGGGCCGCAATCTCGGACCCAGAGGGTGAATATAAGGAGGTTACGGGGCTTACAAGTGCAAAATTACACAATTTGAAGGGGCCGCGCTCCGGGTTAGGCACAGGATGTTGTGGCCTTCGGCGGCTTCGGTCACGCCTCTTTCCGGCGGGCCCTGACCAAATGGCGAATCAGAAACAACAGCGACGCAACCGCGATACAGATGCCGGTAATCACAAATTCGTCCTTCGTCGCATGGGCAAGCACCCAGACAATAAATATGATCGCGATGATCGGAATGATGCTCTGACCCCGAAATTTGAAGGGCGCTCCATCGCTGCGCACGTCGCGCCGATTCAATTCCAATGCGGCAAGACAACAAAGGATATAGAGCAGCAGCACGACCATGTTTGAAAGCACCGCGAGTTTTTGAAACGTCGAACTGAACGAGAGGAAGAACGCAGCCGTGGCATATGTCGCGATGGCGACATCGGGCGTGTGGAATCGCGGATGCACGTGCGCGAAAATTTTCGGTAGAAATGCGTCGCGTCCAAAAGCGAAAAGGATTCGCGGTGAGCTAAGAATATCACTCGTGGCAAAACCAAATGCAGAGACTGCCAGACCCGCCAGCATCAGAGTTCGTCCAAGATTGCCGAGAAATCGGGAAGCAGCTTCGGCCAGCGCGGTGTCGCCATATTTTCCCAGTTCGCTTCCCAGCACGCCGAGCGCAACGAGCTGAATCATAATATAAAGCAGCGTCGTGATGCCTAACGAGAGAAAAATGGCGCGCGGAACTGTGCGCGCGGGATTCTTGACTTCTCCACTTGGCACAAGCGCGACTTCCACGCCGACAAAGGCAAAGAGCAGTTGCAGAATACTTCGACCAAGCGGGTCGGCGCGCGGCCACCCCGGCCATGTGAGCGACTCTGGATGGATGAAAAAAATCCCCGCAATGATGAAAATGATGATGGGAGCAAGCTTGATCAGAGTCACCGCTTCGACTGCACGCGCCCCGATCCTGACGCCGCGAATGTTGATCAACACTAGAAACAACAGAATGCAGAAAATTATCGCGGCGCGTCCAATTGGCGTCGCAAGTGCCGGAATCATTCCGACGACCGAAGTGGCAATGAGACCGACGATTCCAGAGATGGCGAGTATCGCGGTGAGAAAATAAAGCGCACCGGCCAAAAAGCCGAAATACCCTCCGAATGCCACTTCAACGTACGCGTAAAGCCCGCCCGTGAGCGACACGCGACTGCCGGCCATGGCAAAACACGTCACGAATAAACACATCGCGATCGCGCAAATGACGTAGGCAAGAGGCGAAGCGGCCCCAAGTTGCAGCGCCACCACTGCCGGCAACGCAAAAATGCCGGCGCCGACTGTGGAGTTAACGATATTAGCGGCGAGGCCCGGAATACCGATCGCTCGAATCAAACCGCCGTCTTCTTTCGGAGCCGGCGGCACAGGCATGCGTGCAGATTGAGCGATGAAGACCGAAATCGCAATCCTAAGAACGTCCAACGCTTAACGTTTCGAATGGCCTCGGCAATTGAGCGTTAAGTCGAGCGTTGAACGTTGGACGTTGTCCCCAACTCTGGTTTATGGTCGAACCATGCAGCCCAAATATCTTGAAGATTTTTATTCTTTCCTTCGTTTCCCGAGTGTTTCCACTGACGAAGCGTACGCCGAAAAAGTGAAGGCCTGCGCGGGTTGGTTGGTGGAAAAGCTCAAAAAGATCGGACTCGAAACGCAGCTGATTCCGACGGCGGGTCATCCTGTGGTTTGGGCGAAGAACAAGCAGCAACCCGGCCGCAAAACCGTTCTGATTTACGGTCATTACGATGTGCAACCGCCGGATCCGCTCGAGCTTTGGGAATCGCCGCCATTCGAGCCGGTTCTAAAAAATGGCTACGTCTTTGCCCGCGGCGCGACCGATAACAAAGGACAAATTCTTGCCCACATTCTCGGTGTGCAGGAAACGATCGAGCAAAATCGCGAGTTGCCGGTGAATGTGCACTTCGTCATTGAAGGCGAAGAAGAAGTCGGAAGCGGATAATCTCCCGAAATTTCTTGAGCAGAACCGCGAGGCACTGCGTTGCGACGTCGCAGTTGTTTCCGACACGGGAATGGTGGGGGCCGGCATCCCAACGCTCAGTTACGGTTTGCGCGGCGTAACGGCGCTGGAGTTGAAAGTGACCGGTCCGAAGATGGACTTGCATTCGGGTGTGTTCGGCGGCGCCGTGCAAAATCCGATCACCGCACTCGCGCGATTGCTTGCGACGTTGCACGACAGCAACGGTCACGTCGCGATCGAAGGTTTTTATGACACCGTGAAACCGCTCGAAGATTGGGAGCGCGAAGCCTGGCGCAACCTTCCCGTCGATATCGACAAGGAAGTCTTGCAAGAAACCGGCGTTCCAGAAGTTTTCGGCGAGGCCGGCTACACAACGACGGAACGAATTTGGGGCCGGCCCACCGCGGAGATCAACGGCATCGGCGGCGGATATCAAGGGAAGGGGACGAAGACGGTCATTGGGCGAGAAGCAATGGCGAAACTGACTTTTCGGCTCGTGCCTGACCAGGAAGGCGACCCGATCCTGAAGCTGGTGCGGGCGCACCTGCAAAAGAACTGTCCGCCTGGGGTGAAGTTGGAGATGACGGACGGACACAGCGGGCCCTGGTATCTCACGAATCCGCGGTCGCCCATTGGCGAAGCAGCGCAACGCGCGTTGCGTAAGGCGTTCAATAACGATGTGGCGGTGATTCGCGAAGGCGGGAGCATTCCGATCGTCTCGCAATTCCGCAGCATACTTGGCGTGGAAACGCTGCTCATGGGGCTGGCGTTGCCGGATTGTCGCGCCCATTCGCCTAACGAGAATTTTCCTCTCGCGAATCTCGAAGGCGGAATGCGGATGAACAAAGCCGTTTTGCAGGAACTCGCGTCCTGAGGCGACATTTGGCGAGTTTGAAAACGTCGCTCCGCGTTTTCCTGCTTTTGTTAATTGGCTTTGGAGCGAAAGCCCCGGCCATCGGCGCGGAAGAGTCGTTAGGCGAAAAGATCAAAAAGTTTTTCGCGACGCCCACTCCCACGCCGGCGCGTAAACACCACAAACATCCCGAGGCAAAAAAGAGCCCGACGCCGGCATCATCGCCATCTCCAATAAGAAACATCGGAAGACCTCGCCGACTCCGGAGCCGAGCGCGAGTCCGAAAGCAAAAGGGAAATCGAAGTCGAAGAAAAAGAAGTCTTCACCTACTCCGAGACCGACCGAGTCTCCTTCTCCAACAGCGACTCCGGAAGAAACGCCATCCGCAACTCCGAGCGCCACACCCACTCCGACCCCTTCGCCAAAAGAAAAGAAAGGCGCGCCCAATGCAACAATTTCGCCTAACGAGTTATCCGGTTACGACAATTATCCGGAGCGCGTCCGCAAGATCATCAATACTGCGCTCGAGTTAACAACACAGAACCTCACCTATTCCTATGGATCGGCCGATCCGGCAAACGGTGGAATGGATTGTTCCGGATTTGTTTATTACGTGCTTCGGCAAAATGATTTCAAGGAAGTGCCGCGCGATTCCAGCGAGCAATATGTCTGGGTCCGCAAAGCCGGAAATTTTCGCGCCGTCATCAGCCGCAACGCCGGCTCGTTCGAGCTTGATGCGCTGAAGCCGGGCGATCTGCTTTTCTGGACGGGGACCTACAGCGTCGAGCGCGATCCGCCGATCACACACAGCATGATTTATGTCGGGAAAGAGAAGAAAACGGATCGTCGCATCATGGTGGGCGCCAGTGACGGCCGGTCTTTTGATGGCAAGCAGCGTTACGGAGTCAGCGTTTTCGATTTCAAATTATCGAAACCGAAGGCAGACAAAGATACAAAGCTGAGCCCGCTCTTTGTCGGTTACGGACGGATCCCTGGACTGGGCGAAAACTAATCCGCGTCTGCTGCGTTGGGAGTCATCGCTGGCGTCGGGACCTGTTTGGGCAGGTTTGGTGCGACTTGCTCGTGGTGTTTTTGGAAAATGGCGATGGCAAGCAGCGCGAGAATAACAATCACAATCACTCGTTGCTCGGCGCTCGTTAGGCGAAAAATTTCTCGCAAACGTCTCATTCCTGCGCGTAGCGAATGGGATCTTGCAAGCCTGCTTCGCGAAAACCTTTCAGACGCAGTTGGCAGGAATCGCATTCGCCGCAGGCCAAGCCTTCCGGCGTCGGATCGTAACAACTGTGAGTGACCGAAAAATCGACGCCAAGTTCGTGTGCTTTGCGAATGATGTCCGCCTTCGACATCGAGATGAGCGGAGCATGGATGTGAAATCTGGCGCCCTCGATTCCCGCCTTGGTCGCGAGTTCGGCCAGTTTCTCAAACGCGGCGATGAACTCGGGGCGACAATCCGGATAGCCGCTGTAATCGACCGCGTTTACACCGATAAAAATGTCGCGCATGTCGAGCACTTCGGCCCAGGCCAGAGCGTAACTGAGAAAAATCGTGTTGCGCGCCGGAACGTAGGTGAGTGGAATTCCGGATGAGAGTTCCTCTTCCGAGCGCGATTTTGGAACTGCAATCTCGTCGGTCAATGCGGACCCGCCGAAAACGCGAAGATCGATCCTGGCGACACGATGGCGGCGCGCGCCGAAAGCCGCCGCGATTTTTTCCGCGGCGACGACTTCTCGGCGGTGACGTTGTCCATAGTCAAAGGACAACGCGTAGGTTTCGAATCCATCGCCCGCAGCCATTGCGAGCGTGGTGGCGGAATCGATTCCACCGCTGACGAGCACGACCGCTCGTTTCATCTTTCGTCGGGGAAATTCGCCCGAACGGTCAATGCGATGCCGCCACGCGCAGAAAATTCCGCCGTTACGACTGCTTCGTGCGGCTTACAAGCGCGCACGAAATCGTCGAGGATGCGATTCGTTACCGCTTCGTTAAAAGCGCGCTCGTTACGGTACGATGCCAGATAAAATTTCAGCGACTTACTTTCGACGCACAACTTGTCAGGCACGTATTCAATCGTGATCGTGGCAAAATCCATCTGGCCAGTCACTGGACAAAGCGAAGTGAAATCGGCGGTCTCGAAACGAATGCGATAAGCGCGCCGCGCCGGATTCGGAAAAGTCTCGAGTTTTGCTTCCGACGGGGATGCGGGGAGTTTGGCTTCGCTTCTGCCAAGGAGTGTCAGCTTTTGTTTCTGTCTGGGTTTAGGCACGGTCGCTTTCTTTTACTTAATCATGATTACGAGCACGAGCGCGAATTCAATCGAGGACCCCAAAATCTCTGGCGTTGAGAGATTCTTCGACTTCGCTACGCTTCGCTCAGAAATGGCAGAGGAAGAGTCCGCTAATTTATTGAGCGATTCGTTGGAAAGGATTTCGAACTCGGGCGTTCAGCACGCCGGAGTGATCGATCTTTTCGCCTTCGATAAGAAGACCGAAGAAGTGCTCCTGGTGATGAACGAATCGCGGCCGTGGGATGGTTCCGACATTCGTTTGCACGAGTTGCAGGAAAAATTTAACGCTTACGTTTCATTTCTGCTCGATGGCGAAATGCTGGAAGCGCATCCGGAACTGGCAGGAAAACGGGCCAGGATCGAATTACACTGCGCACAAATGCCCGATGACAAAGCGGTCGCGTTGCTTGGCGCAATTCACGATCAGCTCGCGCTACAGGAGATCCGCATGGAAGTAATCGTAACAGAAGGCGGCGATTGCGGATCGGGTTGCACCTGTCACGCCCATTGATCCGTAGCCGCTTCGCAGCGCGAAGTGAAACTCGTTAGGCGAATGGAAGTGTCGGGACAGCGCCGACGACGATTAGAACAAACGCGGATGATCGTCCACATCCACACCACCGATGACGGAGCGGATCTTCTGCAGCATTTCGCGAAAATCGTAGGGCTTTTGAATGGTATCGAGCACTCCAGCTTTTAACATTTCCGAACGCAAGTTCGGTTCGAGATAACCGCTGGCCACGATCGCGCGGACACTCGGCTTTTGTTCTTTCATGCGCATGAAAGCGTCGCGTCCACCCATGCGTGGCAGGCCGAGATCGCAAACCACGAGTCCGATGTCGTCGCAGTTCGCTTCGAACATTTCCACCGCTTCCACTCCATCCTTCGCCGCGAGGACATTGTAGCCTTCGCCCTCCAGAATGGTGACGCCCAATTCGCGCAACATTTCCTCGTCTTCCACGAGCAAAATTGTCTTCGCCGATGTCTTCTGCCCGAGCTCGCGAACGCCATTTCCCGAAGTGCTTTCGGGCACATGTTGCAACGGCAGATAAATGCAGAAGGTCGTGCCCTTGTTCGGTTCGGATTCCACGTGCACAAAACCGCGGTGGCTGTTGATCACTCCGTAGACGACCGAAAGTCCCAGACCAGTGCCTTTGCCGCGCTCCTTCGTCGTGTAGAACGGTTCGAAAATGTGCGCTTTCTCCTGCCGGGTCATTCCCGTGCCGGTATCGCGTATGCGAACGCAGACATACGTTTCTAATTCCGCGCCCGTGAAATATTCGCCGACCTCCGAACCCGCAACGAGCGATGTCTCGAAGGTAATTTTTCCTCCACTCGGCATGGCGTCGCGCGCATTCACGCAAAGATTCAATAATACCTGGTGAATCTGACTGCGATCCGCCGTGATATGCGGCAATGCTGGATCCAAACGCAAATCAAACGCGATCATTTTCGGAAAAGTCGCCTGTAGCATTTTTTCCAGCTCGCGAATCAAATCGTTGAGATCGAGCGATGAAAACTTCGCTTCGGTCTGTCGCGCGGAAGTGAGTAGCTGCTGCACCAGCGCCGCACCTCGTTCAACCGCATCTTTAATAATCTTAATCGCGCCCGGGATATGACTTGGGTCGGAGTGCCATTGTTCCAGTCGCGTCGTGTAACCAAGAATGATCGCGAGAATGTTGTTGAAATCGTGCGCGATGCCGCCGGCCAACGTACCAAGGCCTTCCATTTTCTGCGCCTGCGTCAATTGCTGTTCGAGGCGCTTTCGCTTCGTGTCGTTAAAGAGATATCCCTGGAGCTCGGTCAGCTCACCTTTTTCATCGAAAGTGCCAATGAAACGCGCCACGACATAAACGGGATCGCCATCACGCTGACGCAACTCGAGCTCGTGCGTATCGATTGTCTCGCCCTGCCGGACCAAATCGAATAATTCCGAACCTTCTTTGCGGCTGCGCAGAAGCGACATGAAATTTGCCGAGCGCGCCTCTTCGATAGAATCGAAACCAAAGATGCGCGCGAAAGCGGGATTGCAAGTGATGATCCGGCCATCCGGATGCATGATGAGATTGCCGGTAAAATCTTCTTCCACGAAACGCCGATAGCGTTCTTCACATTCGCGCACAGTTTCCTCGGCTTCCTTGCGAACGGTAATATCGGAGTTGATCTGGACGCGGAGTGAATCAGGCTCGTCCCCGGCGAGCGACCAATGACTCGCGACATAAACCACAGTGCCGTTGCGGCGGATTTGACGCAGTTCTCCGGTCCAGCGCGATCGTTTGCGGAGGCCATCTTCCAGCACAAATTCCTCTGACCCATCGCAAAAAGTTGTGCGCAGGAGCGTGTGCACATTTTGCCCGATCGCTTCCTTCGCGCTCCAACCGTAGATTTCTTCCGCGCCTCGATTCCAATACGTGATTATGCCTTTGGCATCCGAAAGGATGATGGCGTTGCCGACACGATCGAGGATCGCGCGTTCTTCAAGGTGCGCCGGCATGGTGCTAGAGTTTACGCGGGAGCGCATGAAATAAAGAGCTTTCTGCGCTTTAATCGCGCCGGTGGGATCACGTGCGATTTAACTGCAAGTCCAGTGCCAGAAGGCTGCCTCTTTTCACGAGAAGGCGGGTCCCCTTTATCGGTCGGATTGAGTCGTTTGCTCGGTCTTGTTCAGCCGTTGCTCCTGAACGCGCATGAAAATGAAATAGAAGGCAACGAGCGAGCCAATAACGAGCACAGAAAGAAAGAGAAAACTGGCCGTCCGAACCACCCGGATTTGCGATTTCGTCTTTTGCCACGCAACGCGCTCTTCCCCCAGCTTAACTTCCAACATCCGGAAAAGTTTCTCCGTTTCTTGCTTGCTGTTACTGTCGGTCTTCAGAGAAAACGATTCATTTTCGCTCACAAATCCCATGGAATCCGCAAGTAGCGTACCGCACCGACGCAGGCTCATCGCTTACGTCGCCCCCATGGCGCTATTTCTTGGGCTGATTGCCCTTGGCAGCGGTCTGAAGGCAATCGGGGGAGCGTTCTGGCTTTCCTCGCCGGAATACTGGATTTATCCCGCGCAGACGGTGCTTTGCGCCGGCTTAGTCTGGTGGTTCCGACGCGAATACGATTTCGAAAAACTCCGCCAGGTTGTTTTTGTGATTGCGGTTGGGATCGCGATTTTCGTGCTCTGGGTTTCGCCGCAGATGTTCTTTGGCTTCGCTCCGCGCACCGAAGGATTTAACCCGGGCGTTTTCGCGAATCAGCCATCTCTTTATTGGTCGACCATCGGTCTGCGTTTTCTGCGCCTCGCCATCGTGGTTCCATTCGTCGAAGAGGTTTTCTGGCGAGGTTTTCTTCTTCGTTATTTGATCGACGAGAAGTTTTACACGGTCCCTTTCGGCAAGTTTTCCTCATTCTCTTTCTGGGGTGTTAGTGCAGCCTTCGCTTTGTCCCATTCCATGCCGGATTGGATAGCCGCATTCATTACGGGGATGGTTTACAATGCCGTTGCGTATCGCACGAAAAGCCTGGCCTCATGCGTCCTTGTTCATGCGGTGACAAATCTCCTTTTGGGATTGTGGATCATGCGCACGCAACAATGGGGTTTTTGGTAAAGGCGAATGGCACCGCGCCTGCTCCAAAAGCAGAGTGCACGCGACGTTTTTGCAGAAAGTGATTATTTGTATGGTCGCAGGCTTTCTTGCCGCCTCTCTCATCGAGTGGGGAAAAACTTTTGTCACCGGCGCGGATGACGCGCTCAACGGTGACTACAAGCATCGCACGGAAGAGAACGGGCACCTTAACGCTGAAGCAAAAGCGATTGCTGGTTTTGACGTTGCGCATACGCTGCGTTGCTCATGAAAATCGGTTTCGCCCAAATCAATTGCACCGTTGGTGATTTACGGGGCAATTTTGAGAAAATTCTCCACGCTTACGAACGCCTTTCCGCAGCAGGTGCGGACCTGATCCTCACGCCCGAGTTGGCGATTTCAGGCTATCCGCCGCAGGACCTGGTTTTCAAATCGCAGTTTGTTCCGCAAAACTTCGAGTCCCTGGAACGTCTGCATGCGCACGTTGGTCGCGCGGCGTTGCTCGTAGGTTTTGTCGATCGCAATCAAGGACGTGGCAAACCTTTTCATAACGCCGCGGCTTTGTTGGAAGCGGGTCAGCCCATTCGCAAGACACACAAATCGCTCTTGCCGACATATGATGTGTTTGACGAGGACCGTTACTTCGAGCCGGCGCGCTCGGTTACGCCCCTGAGTTTTCAAGGAAAGAAAATCGGCGTCACAATCTGCGAAGACATCTGGACGGAACATTATTTGCCCCGGCCGCTCTACGATGTCGAACCGGTGCGCAGTTTGGTCGAGCAAGGCGCGGAAGTGATTGTAAATCTCAGTGCCTCACCTTTCAGCATTAACAAATCCGCCGTGCGTCACGAAATGGTCGCGACATTGGCGCGCACCTATAAGCGTCCTATTTGCTATTGCAATGCCGTCGGCGGCAACGACCAGCTCATCTTTGATGGGAACTCCATCGCCGTGAATGGCGCGGGCGATGTCATCGCGCAGTTCGCCGCATTTACGGAAGATGAATCAGTCGTCGACACAGACACAGCTCCCGCGAAGCCTTTTCGCGATCCGGAAGTATGTTCGGACTTGTTCAATGGCCTCTCGTTAGGCCTGCGCGATTATCTCGCAAAATGTGGTTTCAAATCGGCCGTCCTCGGATTGAGCGGCGGAATCGATTCCGCAGTCGTAGCGACGATTGCGGTTGAAGCGCTGGGACGCGACAACGTCGTCGGTGTTTCCATGCCGAGCCCTTATTCCTCGCAGGGCAGCATCGATGACGCACTGGCTCTGGCGCGTAATCTCGGCATCAAATGTCTGCAAATTCCGATCGCGAACGCGTTTGAAGCTTTCAAAGCGCAGTTTCGAGAAATTTTTGCCGGTCTTCCCGAAGACGCGACGGAAGAGAACATGCAATCGCGTTTGCGCGGCATGATCCTGATGTCGCTCTCCAATAAGTTTGGTCACTTGTTGCTCACCACCGGAAACAAGAGCGAACTCGCGGTTGGTTACTGCACGATCTACGGCGACATGGCCGGTGGCCTCGCTGTCATCAGCGACGTCCCGAAAACTCTAATCTATCAGCTCGCGCGCTGGATCAATCGCGCCCGCGAGATCATTCCCGTATCCACGATCGAAAAACCACCAAGCGCGGAATTGAAACCCGGCCAGGTCGATCAAGACACGTTACCGCCCTACGACATTCTCGATGAAATTCTTCGGCAGTACGTCGAAGAGAATCTGAGTGCGCGCGACATCATCGCGCACGGCTTCGATGAAAAAACTGTGCGCTGGGTGCAGCGCCGCGTCGATCTCAACGAATACAAACGTGAACAAGCCGCGCCCGGTTTGAAAGTAACCAGTCGCGCCTTCGGCCTCGGCCGCCGCATGCCGATCGCGCAAAAGTTCGTCGACTGATTTCTCTGGGGAGCGCAGGCTGCCAGCCTGTGCTTTCGGCTGCCAGCCGAAAGGATTCGTCGTCCGCAAGCTGCAAAGCTGTAGCCGCAGCGCTCTGTCGGCGCTTCGTGCACTTTCTTGCAAAAAAGTGCACCGCGTTGGAATCGAACCAACAACCCAGTGATTAAGAGTCACTTGCTCTGCCAATTGAGCTAGCGGTGCGAACTACGATTTGGGCGACGGGGATCGAAAACTACTCGTCCTCGTTCACTGCACAACGCGGAAATTTCTATCTCTGACAATCTCGGCTACTCTGCGAGCCCCTTTTCTCATTCCGCGACACACCAAAGCACAGCTCTTTGAAAACTCGACGATTGATTGCGCCTCTACTTCTCCCGGCAATCATGCAACATGATGTAGGTTGAATTCGCCTATTGGACTAAGTTCGTATTAAGAAGCGGCTGGCCAGTTCGCCCTACTTTGCCGCCCACTCCACCTTGCCGGTGTCGAGATCGTAATAGCCTTCGACGATCCGAACCTGAGAGGCGAGCTCGCCGAGTTGAGCCTCTTTTCGAATCTTCGCCGCAACCTCTGCGTCATTTTCGTGAATGGCATTCGTTAGGGCATCGCCCTCCTTCCCTTTGCTCGCTGTCACCGCGGGTTGGATGTCGCGGACTAACGAGTTGATGTGGCCGGGAGCGGAGCCGCCCGCGAGCGCCGCCGTCACCGCACCACAACGTTCATGCCCGAGCACAACGATGAGTCGTACGCCGAGATGTTCGACCCCATACTCGATGCTGCCCAGCGCATAGTCGTCGACCAGATTGCCGGCCGTGCGAATGACGAAGAGGTCCCCGATGCCTTGGTCAAAGACGATTTCGGGCGCCGTCCGCGAATCGGCGCAGGCGACAACGATGGCAAACGGATGCTGCCCCTGCGCTGTCTCAGCGCGGCGCGCGGCGACCGGTTTACCCTCGCTTACTTTACTAGTGGCGAACCGCTCGTTGCCGCCCTTTAGGCGACCGAGGGCGTCATCGGCTGAGACTGATGGAGCAGTGGGATCGGCGGCGAAGGCGCAGCTGCTCATCGCTATCGCCGACAGGAAGAGATTGCGGACGGTTAGTTTCATAGATTGAGAGAGACTGATTAGACAGGAACGAACAGGGGAAACAAAGAAGAAATTCCCTTTCCACCACGCAGAAATTTTTCGCTGCCCGTGAGCCTCTTTCGTTCCGCATTTCCTAGATCGTCTTCAGGTATTCAATGACTTGCCAGCGCTCGGCGTCGGTCAGATGTGCGCCGAATGGGTGGCCGGTGTTTCTATTTCCTTTTCGACTGGTATCGAAAAGAAATGGGCCGTCGCCCGGCTCGGAGACAAAGCCAACCTTTACCGGATCGAACTCGCGACGGCCGACTGAGAATTTCCTGCTTCGTTGATCGGGCGGCAACAGCACCTCGTAGATATTCGGGACCGAACCGTTATGCAGGTACGGTCCGGCGGCCCAGACGCCATTGAGCGGCGGCGCCTTGTATTGCAGCTGCGGTTCGTATTTGGATTGATACGCCTCCGCGCCCTCATCGGCGATGCGACGCGACGGCTTGTCATGAGTGTGCGGTGCAACTTTACCGAGCAGAACATGCACGACTGTGTTTGCGGTAATGTGATACGCGCTATCGACGCTGCCGATCCGGCTGCCAAAATAAACATACTGGCGCGTTCCTTCGAGAAACCCTGTCTTGCCTCGCGCGTTCATGAGGTTTTCGGCGGCGAGCGAATCGGTTTTCACCTTGGAAATCGGCACCCTGGTCGTGACGATGCGATGACCGCTGCGCGCCACATCATGATGACAGCCGCGACAATTGCGAACGAACACGCTGCGCCCCGCCGCCGCCAGCTCACGGTTAATCGGCGGCAGCACATCTTCGGGCCAGGCCGGCGACTTCAATGTTTTCAGCCGATCCTCGAGCTTGCGCAGATTCGACAAACGGACCGACGACGCATAGCCGCGCGATGGCGGTGGATGGCCGGGATCGATCGTGGCGAAAACGCCCACGAGCTGGCCGACGTTGCGCATGAGCGGACCGAGTTTCCTATTCGGAGAAACACCGGTCCATTGCACAAAATCCTGTCTCGTTGCATTCCAGATCTCTGGGAACCTCACCGGCGCGTTCGCCTTTACACGATTCGGCGGCTCAACCAGCGTGAGAGCCGTATTGAAAATGCGCCCGAACGCATCGAGCCGCCCGAAACCTTCGGCCACATCCGAGTGATTCAGTTTGTCGTAGTTGGAATGTTGCCTCGCACTTGCCCGCAACGCCGCGCGCAGGCTCGCCTTTTTCTCCGCGCTCGCACCATTCCCCAGAAGTTTGGCAGCGAACCGCTCAAACTTTGCATCTTCCTTTTCGGTCGCCTCAAGTGCAGCGGTTAGTTCGGTAAGAAAACCAGCGACGTCGCCCATCGCGGGTGCGCCATCAATTCGCATCCCTGTCCCTTTATAATTGATCTGCGTCGTGTGACAGCCGGCACACGTGAGACCTAACGAGCCACGATCGGCGATCAGACCTTGCGGCAGCGTTGAATCGGGATCGGCCACTAATCCAACCGGAAGCCCATCCGGATTTGCCTTGCTTGGGCGCTCCGGCAGAAACCGATACTTCAGCATGTTGCGCCGGTCGCGGAACAATGTGCGCTCGTTAGGCTGTTCCAGCGCCGGGAAAAACGCGTAAGGGAGCAGTTGTGAACCTTGTGTCGTCCAGTAGAACCAGTTGCTGTCGCCGACCGTCCATCCCTGATCGAGCCTGACCAGTTTACTTACCGAATCGCCGTACCAATCGACGCCGATGTTGTCGCTCTCGGTTCCTGAAGGTGGAACTACTGCCGCGCTTTTCTTTTGATAACCTGTGCACGCCGAGATCACCAACGCCGCCAGAAGAGAGAGCGGAATTATTTTCATGATGCCTGCGCCTTGACGCGTCCGACGGACTCGCCGCATCACTCGAAAGCGAAGATATAAAGAAAAGCAATTCTCTGGCGGCCATTGCATTTGCGGCGGGCTTTGTCCTACTAGTCGTGCTTATTTGGCGAAACCTTGCCTAATTTTTCATCCTTTGCAGGGCTTAGGATCGGGCCAGGCAATCCTCGATAGTCAGGTAAAAAGGCGGGGAGTATGGCCAAATGTAATTCTACTTATCACCGGGTTTAGCTTCGATCCCATCCTTCTCCCCGCTAGAAGTCAGCTTGTCTTGCGGTGACTCCTCGACATAAGAGGAAGGTTCCTCAAACGTTGTGTTCTCTTCCAAAAGACTGTTCAGAATTTCAGCTTCAGCCTCCGATAACCGAATGAATGTCTCTTCAATGAATTTTTCGCGATTTTCGGCGATTCGTCGGCCAATTCGTTCGCGTTGTTTGCCGAAGGATTCCGTTATTTCCGGGATAAATCTGTGTGACAATGGACCTTCGAGCTGATCCAAGCCAAACGCCTTGAAGTCTATGTCTTCCCCCTCTTGCAATACCCGATGAATCTCTCGACCCGATCAAATCGGGCATTGATTCGCTGTATCTTATCCTGCTCAGGATCGTTAAGATTATTTACCTGGTAGACAGAGTCTCTTAAATCTTTCATCAGCGCTTCGCTATTCACAGGCGAGTCTTGCAACACCAAGTCGAGATACACAAATGAACGCACCAACCGAGTGAGGTAATACCATCCTGCCGATGTTATCCGGATATAGGATGCGTCTTCGATTGTATCAGGGGAACGTGTGTCGACTTCGACAAGTGAATGACTAAGGAGTCTGTTCATAGTTCGTATCACATCCTCCCGGTTATCGAATGTTTCCTCAAAAATTGAGATCGTCTTTCCTATCGCTAAATAGCCGCGCCCTTCCGGAGTGTTCTGTCCACGGTAGTGAGTAAGTAGCAGCAAGATCCGTAGTGCGGTGAAGTGACTGGAGTTACGCTCCACCCCACAATCAAAGAGATTGAGAATTGGACTTGCGCTTTCCTTGTAATACCTTCGCTCGCCGAGCATTATCGATTTAACGAATTCGTGGTATGGAATCTGGTAGTAGCCATCACGTCTGTAAATGCGTAGCATTTTGTCTACATCAGTTGCTCCTGAAGACAGAAAGGTCGTGAACATTTGAAGAGCAAGTCGCATATTTCCGAAGCAAAGTGCTTCGATGAAGTGAACTATTACCTTGCTCTGTTCTAAGACACCATCTTCGGCTATCTTAAGGAAATCAGCTATATCATCTCGGGCAATTGCGTCGGTACCGGGTGTAACTAGCTGTAACTCCGACTGGCCGTTTAACAAAATGTTCCGCGAGTAATCGATGCGGTTTCGTATCAGCGGCAGGAATTTGGGAGATGCGATGTGGAACTTGTGACTCGTGTAAGCAGTAAAGGTCTTTTGAACGCTCGCGGTGTAGTAAGACTCTTCTCGCAACGCTACGACTGTAACAGAACCGATTTTGCCCGTGATTCTTTGGGCTAAAAGGAAAATTTGCGCTTGATAGGCGGGAGATAGTTGGTCGACATTATCGATAAAAAGAACCGTCTTTATCCCATGGTGCGGTTTAGCCGCTCCTAACAATCGAGGAACATATTCCGACGTATCATTTTGCCACTTCTCTAAAAACGGCGATAACGTTTGTTCATAGGGCTCGGTATGGCGTTTGACATGGCGCAATACTGTTTCTTCCAGCGTATAAATGTCCGCTTTGTAGATATTCTTTAGATTCTTACGTTCTTCGAGCTTGTGTGCGTTATATCGCTCTCTCAGCTGTTTAAGAATGTTTCTCCACACGAAGAGCTCCAGCTCCTGTGGATCGAGCGGCGCGCGCAAGAAGTCGACAGAAAACCAAATGGTTTTCTTATCTAGTAGCTCCTTCCCAACTAAGCGCTGATACCGCTTCAGAAAGGTTGTCTTTCCCGACCCAATGCCGCCAAGGAGAAGACATAGATATCCTTTATCATGGGTAAGTCCCTTTTGTACCAATGTTCCGAAGATACCTGCGTCGTGACTGCCAGATAGTATAGCAAAAGTTCCTTGATCTCGAAGGAACTGCGGTATCTCATCCGTTATAACCACTCCGAGTTCACGAGCAACTACATGCAGGCTATGAGTGTGTATGTAACACTCCAGGAGTATTTCAATCTGCGCTTGATCCGCTATATCTTCGAAGACGGCTGCAACAAGCGGCAGTAATTGGACGTGAAGGCGATTTCGCTGAAGTGGTTGGTCGGAATTCCAAAGATGATCAACAACCCGATACAGCTGCCGCTCAATTCGAAGATGCGCACCGAATTCATTGTCTAGTGCGCCACCAGAAATTTCCTCGTATGCGAGCAGATTCCAAAACTGCGTGAAATTGGCTGCAATATCATCCGGATTTGCGAAGACAACTGCTTGTCCTTCACGCCAGCGCATGTCCTCGCGAATCGCGCGAAAGATAATCCAACTATAACCATTGGTCGCGATGGCGTATCGAATCCCCTCCTCGGCGCAATACGCGCGCACCTGTTCCACGGCCGCCTTGATATTTGGTTCGGTTAATAAGCTGCCGCAAATTCGCAAATGGCGCCGTTTACCATGGCTCGGCAACGTGAAAGTTTTCCCTTCGCGCTTTGCTTCGACGGTAACATAACGTCTTCCGCGTACCTCAAGCGAGTAGTCCAAGAATCCCGTGTCCGGAACATGCGTCTCTCGTTTGATCTTGCTCTCGGGCCAACCCAGAACTTGGACGAATTCTTGTACCGAAAAGCGGAAGGTCGTCGAGCTATTCCTCATGCACCAGATAAGGCGTAGAGATCGAGCAATAGCGCGCGGGCGAAGATTGCGATTGTCGCGACGAATTGTTTCAACGAAATCAAAGCAGGCCTGCGATTGACCGGTCGGCAAGGTTTTGATTCAGAAGTGACTAAGGGCCGACTGATTTGTTCGCAGAAACGGAGAAACGGCACCGCATTAGAAAAAGCTGAAAGCGGAAATTCTGACCAGCCTTCGCGAACGCTACGGCTCGGCAAGAAAGCTGAAGGGGATGTTGAGCGCTAAAGGATCGGTCAAATACAGCAGGCTCGCTTTCTTTTCGGTTTGATCCTAGAATTGAATCATGAGCAGCGTGGTCATCCAAAATCCCGAGGTGCTCGGGGGCGAGCCGGTGTTTGCGGGCACGCGCGTGCCGGCGAAGAGTCTCTTCGATCATTTGGAAGCAGGGGACTCGATCGAGCAATTTCTTGAAGGCTTTCCGAGCGTGAAGCGCGAACAAGTCATCACGTTGCTGGAGGAATCCAGAGCGCATGTTCTCGCCGCGCGCTGATGCGTATCCTGCTGGACGAAAATCTCGATTGGCGTCTGCGCCGTGATTTGCCGACGCATCAGGTTGAATCGGCGCCGTTAGTCGGCTGGGCCGGCATCGCAAACGGCGAGTTGCTCGCGAAAGCAGCAGAAGCTGGATTCGAAGTGCTCGTGACAATGGACAGCAATATGATGCACCAGCAGAACATCGAGAAATACAAGATTGCCGTCGTCGCACTTCGAGCGCGGTCGAATCGCCTGGCTGACACTCGTCCGCTAATGCCGGCTTTGGTTGCTTTATTGCCGCAGATGAAAGCGGGCACTGTGACATTTCTTCCGACGTCCTAGGCAAACGGAATTGATCCGGCAAAAAGGCGGCGCGCTCGGCGATCGCGCCCTACCAGGTTTTCCTTTTCCTGACTTGGTCGGAATCGCGGATCGCTCGTTAGGCCTCCGAACCGGCATCGCCGCCGACGGCGCGGAGAAGATCGGTGAGCGTGAATGGTTTTTGTTTCACATATTTAGGCCCTTCGCGAACTCGACTGGTTTATCCAGTCGAGATTGAAATAAGGAGTGCGATGGAAAGTAGAAGTCGGGATTGATGCGGCGTTTTGATCGAGTCGAGTGGTTTGCTCGAAGAAAATGTGCAGGCTCCGACGGCGCGAACGACTTGGAAAAATCGCGTGGGAAAAGTTCACGAATGCGAGGGCGCGTTCGCCAGCTCGCCACGGGACGAGTCCGTCCATCGGCGGACACGCGAGGCGCCCACCGCTCGCCACGGCCAGCAGGCTTTGGGCAGGCAGTACGCTCCCCAGAATTCGCTGATCATCGAGCCGCCCGCGCGCTGTATTCTGATCTACTTTGGACGTTACCCGCCTCCGCAGCTGCGTGAGCTACGGCGCGGCAGGCTTTTTCTCCAAAAGCGGCAGGAACGCTTCGTAACCTTCCTCTTTCATCCGTTCGATTGGAATGAAGTGGAAGGCGGCCGAGTTAACGGAGTAGCGTTGTCCGGTGGGCGACTTCGGGTCGGGAAAGAGATGGCCAAGGTGGGCGTTGCTTCGTTTGGCGCACACCTCAGTGCGCTGCATGTCGTGCGAAGTGTCCAGTTTCTCGACCAGGAGATCTTTCGAGATCGGTTTGCTAAACGTGGGCATGCCGAGGCCGCTATCGAATTTGTCGAGCGAAGTGAAGAGTGGTTCGCCGGTAATGACATCGACGTAGATGCCGGCACGCTCGTTATTCCAGAACTCGTTTTGAAAAAGCGTTTGGGTGCCACCTTCCCGCACTACGAAATATTCATCGGGCGTTAATCGGCGTTTCAAGACGGCGTCGCTCGGGACCGGCCGGTTCGGATCGAAACCTGTGGTCTCCTGTTTCTCTTTCTGCGTGAGAAAGAAGAGGTAGAGGCCCCCGGCGATGAGCACGATCGCGATGCCGACACCGGCGTACGTGCTGAAAGCCGATTTTTCTTCGCTGGTGATTCGGCCCCCGTACATGTGATCGCGATCTACGTGATTGAATCAGAGATTGGCCAAGTCTGTCACTTATTTTTCTCCACGTAATCGCAAACCTGCACAGATGTTCTATTAAAAAACTGAAACGCGGAAACACTGACAAGCTGAAGGGAGGTTGAACGCTCAAGGTTGAGTGTTGAAGGGAAGCCGAACGGAGAAAAGCTGAGAGCGGAAACACTGAAACGCTGATTTCTTCCTGAGTTCCTGGTTTCCTAATTCAAAGGCTGAAAGTTCGACGCGAGGGCGCATTCGCCAGCTCGCCACGGGACGAGTCCGTCCATCGGCGGACACGCGAGGCGCGTACGAAGCTTCCGCTTTCGAGAAGTCTGCGATTTCGTACAAGGTATTCATCAACGCGTGCGATAGTATCGTGTGCCGGATACGCGCTCGATAGATTTCCCCGCAGACACAAAGCCACCTTCCTCTCAACCTTTGCCCGAGAAATTTCGATGCCGAGGCATTGCGCGATTGGGAAGACGAAGGAGGCGCTCAAAGGCAACCAGGGGAGCGCCCTAAAGCCGGATCGCTCAAGCAAGCACTGGCATAAAAAGGGCTTTCATCGGGGCTAGATCGGGGCTTCGCTTGGAGCCTTTTTCTAAATCGGTTTAGAAGGCGCTATCTAACCAGATTTCATATGAGCAAACAGACTGCATCCCAATCCGCCGATCAGGAAGTGATGGGACATCTTTCGCGCTCGCAGATTTTCAAAGATTATGAACGTGCTTTCAGTGAAGCGATGGGTTTGCCGCTGAATATACGAGGGCGCGATTCGTGGTCGCCGGCGCATCATGGGAAGGAAGATCACGACTCGTTCGCCTCAATTCTGGCTCGTTTTAACAAGGCGCGCGCGGCATGTTTAAGGGCCCAAACCGACGCATCGCGAGAACCGGATTGGACCACGCGCACCGTGACCTGGTTTGCCGGGCTCTCCGAAAGTGCCGTGCCGGTCTACATAGGTGACCACATTCTTGGTTTTCTCGAGACGGGCGAAGTGATGCTGAAGAACCCGACTAAAAAACACTTCGCCAGCATTACCCGGCAGCTCCGCGCGTGGGGTTACAAGGCGGATTGGAAGCAACTTGAGCGGGCTTATTTCCGAACGTGCGTTTTACCGCCGGACCGGTATCGCGCGATGTTGCGGCTCCTGAATATTTTTGCACAACACCTTTCCATCTTGTCCAATCAACTCGTCGTCCGGCGCGAAAAAGACGAGCCCGCGAACATGGCGCGAGCGCGGCAATTCATCGAGAAACATCAGGCGGAGCCGCTGTCGCTCGGACGCGTAGCCCGCGCGGCGAACATCAGCAGGTATTACTTTTGCAAGATGTTCAAGAAAGCGACCGGGATAAATTTCATCGACTACCTCGCAAGAGTCCGCGTGGAGAAATCGAAGACGCTTTTGCTCAACCCCAACTCGCGAATTAGTGAAGCTGCCTTCGCCTGCGGATTTCGATCCATGACGAACTTCAATCGCGCGTTTAAGCGAATCGTCGGTCGCTCTCCCACGCAATTTCGCGAATCGCTACCCAAGCTGCGACGCGCGGTTTAACGGCTATTAGCGCAACTGACACCCTCAGTAACCGCGCTCTTTAGCTTCTGAGGGATTCGTTAACTATCAACGGCATAGCAGTCGAGATTACAGAAAGGTGTCGGCCACGAAAAGACCCTGTGAAACCGCAAGTTCATGCGCATCAAGTGCGTCCGCCGCGTCTCGAGCCTTCAAACGATGTGCGTTGCCGTAATAAATAAGTGGCGCGCGCGCTGGCGAGGAGACGCTCGGTATGAGCGACGAATGCCACAGGTTTACACCTTCTGTGACCACGCTGTTAGCTTTTGATGAATTCATTGATTACTGGTCAGAGATCAGATGTTCCCGGCGTTCTCTCCGTCCTCGCTCCTCCGCTATTGCGACGATCTTTATTGTTCCTACGAGCAATCTCTCGTGGGTTATTACAGGGACTTCGGCGACCTTTGCCTTGAGCATGATTTGCTCCGCTTCCGCAACGGTCTGGTCTTCGAAGCAATAGGCATTGTCTTTATCAATGTGCGCTTCTAGCGGTTCGGTCCTGGGATCGTGTCCCCCACCGCCCACCTCCCGGTTCATTTTATTCTTCGACACGGTACCCAGCAATTCGCCGCGTTCATTGATTACAGGTGACGAATCAATGGCCTGAGCCTGGAGTTCGTCCAAAGCGGCCTTGACGGAGACCTTATTAAGAATGCTCTTCGCAGACTGGGTGATGTCCTTGACTGTCCGGGCTTCGAAACTCGCAATCCCGGAGTGGGTAGGTGTTATTTGTTCCATAGGTAAAGGGCGGCGACGTCGGTTTAAACGAGGAGTCGACCAAAGACGCCTCACACAGGGACTAGCGCACGGAATACTCCGCACGCTAAGCCTGATGTTAGCACATTACTTACTGCACTTTAACTTCGAAAGCTTTTGATCTTGCTTTCGTCGTTGTCGGGAGGTGAACCCTCAGCACTCCGTCGCGAAACTCCGCCGTCACTTTCGTGCTATCGGCATCTTCAGGCAGCGTGAAGCTGCGTCGGAAGTTACCAAAAGAGCGCTCGATGCGATGGAATTTTCTCTTCTCATCTTCCTTTACGGCTTTGCGTTCTCCGGAAACGCAGAGGACGTCATCTTCGACTGTTACCCTTACGTCATCCTTCTTCATTTCAGGCAAGTCTGCTTTGAGCAGGTACCCTTGATCGTCCTGGCTGATATCAACCTCGGGTGACCAATCTGCGACTGTCAGGCTGGGGGGCTCCCCACCGCCCATTCTGTTCGGAAATCCGCCCAGGAAACGAGTCAAGCGATTCTGCGTCGCTTCCTCCATCTCTCTCAACTGATTCCATGTGATTAATGTATTCATATTTTATCTTTCTGGATTTAACTGAAGCCATCTCGGTTCATCACGCTCACCGCTTCTTGTCAGACTCGACCCCGATCTTGTGTACGTTGAAAGAACAGGCCAGGTGAGCCGCTCAACGGCCGTGTGAATCATTCGCGGAAACGGCACCGCATTACGAAAAACTGACAGCGGAAATTCTGAAACGCTGAAATAGAAAATTCTTTTCCCAGGTTTGCGGTTTCCTCGAAGGGAATGGGAATGGCGACGAGCTTGCGCGAGCGCCGATAACTTGAAGCGCTAATCGGAGGCGTCGCCAAAGATGGCGGGACGGTAGGCCGTTCCGGCTTCTGTTCCGACGCCTTTCAGGTCGCGCATCCGTGGCATTTTTTTCGGATAGCTGCCTGCGGATGGGCTTTGGCCCACAAGCGACCGGTGGCCGACCAAGACGCGAAATTCCATACAAGTATCTCCGCGCCTGACCAATTCGCTCGAATGCGGGCCAAGTTGTTCGGAGTCGAAAAATCGAGGTGGAGGTGCCGTCAAGCGGACGTCGACCTCGAGATCCAGATACATTTCGGGGCAAGCGTAACCGGTAGAGCAGTGCGCGACCCAGGTCCAGGATCTCCCTGATTTCCAGATCCGTCCGAAGTAATCGGTCGACGATCCGATTTCCGTGTGGAAAACTTCGCTTCGTATCTGCTTTGCTCGAGAAGTTTCTGTGAATTCTCTAGCAGAAGCATGTCCCGGATATGCCTTACTCTGTCTTTCGCATTCGTATATCGAGCCACACAAATTTTGTAGCCGATGTGGCCTCCCCAATCGGCCTCGACGGTCTTCGCGGCTTCGCCGTTATAGAACCAATTATTTTTCTCTCCCGGTTTCTGCAGCATCTGCTTTCTTGATTCCTGCCAGATCTCCCGCTCGTGCTATTAACGTAGGTCTGCGGGCGAGATTAATGGTTTTTCCGGAAATCATTCCCGCATCAGGTCCGCTTCGCGCTTCGACAATGGCTAAATCGAGCAGATCGCGGTTCGACTCGTTTCCTGAAAGTGGATGAGTTCGTGGCCACGATGTAGGGGACCAAATCCATCCTCGTCAAAGAATAACCCAGCCAGCCCGTCAAATCCTCCTTTGGAGCGTTCGCCGTCAGGCAATCAGCTCCGTCCCGATCAGCAGGGCGTCAGGTGACATCGTGCCCCGGAGGTCAGGCTTCCAATCAGGAAATAGGTGGGCGGAAAAACGGCGTAGGATAAATCTCCTTTAGTTTGGCAAAACTCGCGAGGATTTGCTTACGCATTTTCTCCACCTGCAGCGAGCTCTTCCTGATCGAAGCATAGTATTTCGGCATCGAAGCCATGGTTTGGACAAGTTCTTTGGCAGTCCCAATCCGCTCGGACGTAAACCGCTTTAGCCCCTGACTCCCCTTGCCAAAATATTCCCGCTCGAAGATGGCGATCTGCGCGTCTTTGTTGATTTCCTTTTGAGCCAAATCATAGGCGCGCCAAAAGTTTTCGATGTCCGATGTGACGATCTCCGCTGCGCGAGGATCGGTATTTATGGGTGGTGTATTTTCGCGAGAAAAAGATCGGCCACTCAGGAGCAAACAAAGCGCGAATGAAATGAAGATTGTTCTTGTTGTTGACATCTCGTTTGAAAGATTGATGCAGGTCGGAGCCGGATTGGATTCAACAATCTGATCCCACGGAGTTCGCCACCCGGAATTTCAAGACGCGCTGGCAATCCCATGCGAAATGCCTGGATCGCTTCCGGCGTCCGGGCACCCTTTGTTGGCCGGCTCAACGGACATGTCGGTCTAGCGCGCATACCGTTGGGTTTCTCGACACGAAATTCAGCTTGAGGCCATTACGAAAACAGCGCACACGGCACCAGGTCGCAGTGTGTCACTGGGCGGTGAATCCGCCGTCGACCAACAGGCTGTGTTCGGTGACAAACGAGGCTTTGGCGGAGCAGAGCCACAAGACGGTATCGGCCACCTCTTCGATGCGGCCGATTCGTCCGATGGGATGCAAGGCGGCAAGGTCGCTTATTTTCGCCTTCACTCCCACGGCCACCTAACGAGTTCGTGTTTCCAAGGCAAATTCCTTCCTTCCGCCCACGTAGAGTTCGGGATGACGCGCGCGATCCACTTCCGGCGCGTCGTACTCGGCGAGAAAAGCCGGATCTTTAAACTTCGTTTGCAACTCCCCCGCAATGAAAAGTCGCCACTCGCGGAAGTGCGGGTCATTCCAATCCTGCAGGACGGCAAGCTCGGCATTGAGGGTGTTTTGGTGCCGAAGGTGGCGCAGTTGGATGAGGCCGGCGACTGCGGTCGCGATAATGACGAGCAATGTGACGGCGTTAAGGAGCAGCGACCATTTATCGATCGACATGACTCCCAAACATAATCGCGACTCGGGCGGCTTGAAAAGTATTCTCCTTTTACTCTTCGAGCGGTAACCAACGCGCTATGTATCGGCGCTTTTCTTTAGAATAAGATCAACTCGAACGGGCGCTGGAAAAGCTTCCCGGTGCGCCCGCAATCGAAGACCTCTTACGCGATTTGGCGGCGTAAATTAGGACACTATTTTTCCCGCGTTCCGCCTGCCTCAGCATTCGTTCTTTCCAGCCTAACGAGCATAAACCGCCAAGCAGAAAGACCGCCAGCGCTGGCACGGTCACGAGGAGAAGGCCGGTTTGATCGTAGATGATTCGGGTGGCGACCAGGTAGGCGATTGTAATTCCCGCGAGTAAAGATAGCGCAATCGATGATCGACTAACGAAGGCGACCAGGAGCCAGGCGATCACTCCGGCGGCGAACACAAGCGCGTAAGCAACGGGTAACGGTGTGATTTGAAGAAACTGACCGTGCATCGCAGCTGCCATGGTTTGCAAATGCAGGATCGGACCCGGCATTTCCGGACGCATGGGCGTCGGCAAGACGTCATGCGCAATCTGCGACGCGGCGCCAATGATGATCACTTTGTCTTTAAAGAAGGAGCCGTCCTTGAAATTGGCGTGCCACAGTTTCGAATCGAAGATTTCGTAAAGTGAACGCGGTTGATAAGCGTCATTTGCGCTGAACCGAATCAAATGTCCGCGCTGATCATGCGGGACATTTTTGGCGTAGCCGAGCTTTTCCAGAGCCCGCGCCGCAAACGACTCAAAAACTTCTTCGCCGCGATAGGAAGCGAGTCCGGCCAGTTGGCGGTCCGAAACGGTAAAGTTTGCCGCACGAACTTTTCCGTCGAGACGTCCGGACCAGAAATTCACATATCCGACGCGATCATCCGACATCGCGGGCGGCGGAATTAGTTTGTTGTTAGGCGTGATAATCCGGGTGGCGCTGACAGCGTCGATATTGGCGGCGAGCACGACACGATCGCGGTATCGATCCAACGCTTCGCGAAAGAGAGGATCGCCCTCGTTAGGCGGATTGAAGACAAAATCGAACATGACCAGACGCGCGCCTGCCCCACAGAGCTTATCGAGCAAGATCGCCCAAACTTCGCGCGACCATGGGAATTGTTTCGCTGTCATCAGCTGAAATGCGCGATTGGACGCCAGTTCCTCCGGCGCGAGTGGCGGTAACTGGAGTGAGCCTTGATCGAGTCCGAGGAAAACAAAGTCGTCACGCGTGGGAGTTTTGCGGCCTTCGCGCTGGAGAAAATCCTCATAGCGCTGTTCGCTAACCCACGCCGCCGAAACGATCGGCAGGGACGGGAACGCATGTAACAACAGGCCGAGAACGGTCCAGAAAAAACAGATCGCGCCAAGGACGAGCAATTGTCGCCGGCGATGCGCGGCACGACGCTGCCGCCACGAGCGCAAGTGGTCGGCCAACTGTTTGCCAGCGGCAAAACGCTTCTCCGGATCGCGCGCAAAACAATGTCGCAAATCATCGCGCAAAAGTGGATCGCTGATTTCCTCTTCCCAATCCGTTGTGAGTGGTCTCGTAAAATCGCCCACCAGGAATTGATATAGGACAACGCCGAGCGAGTAGATGTCGGAGCGCGCGGTGGCCGGTTGTCCCGCAATGATTTCCGGCGCCATGTACATCTGCGTCCCACTCTGTGCACCGGCTGAATCCGATGTCTGAGTGAATCCCAGCCGGGTCATGCCAGTGAGCAGTTCTTCCGAAAGCACTTTTCCAATTCCGAAATCCGCCAGCTTCACATGCGGGGCACCTTTTGACTCGTGAACGAGAATGTTCTGAGGCTTAACATCGCGATGAATCACGCCAGACTCGTGTGCCGCGTCGAGCGCATCTGCGATCTGGGCAACGATATCGAGTCGCGTCTGCATCGGGATCGCAGCTGAATTTTCCTGCGCTGCGCACCATTCGCGGAGGTTGTCGCCCTCGACATACTCCATTGCGATATAGAATGGGGGTTCGTCGAAAAAGACATCCTCGATCGTTACGATGTTAGGATGGTCGCCCACCTTGTCTTTCAGCAGTCGAAAGATCGTCACTTCGCGCTTCAACGATCGAACACGCTTCGCATCAAAACAGAACTTAAAGACAAGGCGTTTCTTGAGCGTCTCGTGGCGTCCCAGCCAAACTTCTCCGAAACCGCCTTCACCGAGATTCTTTTCAAGAATCCATTTCGTATTCGGGCACCGCCTGCCCGGCGGCCGGCCGCCAGCCAAGGACAGGTTCGTCTCCTGCGGCCACGTGCCGACGAGCTTTCTCGGAATCGGGCGGAGGCGACAACGCCGCCTCGCCCTCTTCTCCCACCTCACAAATTTCGATCGGTTCGTCGACACCCTTTAGCGAGTAGCTGCCATGATTAAGCCATGAAAGCGGCCCGATCCCCGCAATTTCCTCGCCTTTCAAAACCTGCCGCGCGCTGTCGAAAGCAAGCCGCGAAATCAAAATCTGATTCGCTTCGCCTAACGACATCACTCTGGCGCACGTGTCGACTTGCAGACCGGACAAACCTCGCGAACCACCGCCGGTCGGTTGTTCGTCGATAAAAACCTCACCGACGTGGATGCCGATTCGGTCGCGGACTGCCGTCCCTGTTTCATGAGCTAGTGCGCGAATTTTCGCTTGAAGTAAAAGCGCGAACTTGACGGCATCGGACGGTTTTGTGAAGGCGATGAAAAAAGAATCGCCCGCCGTGTCGATCACTTCGCCTTCGCCAAATTGTCCAAGGATGGCTCGTAGCGCGGAATGATGTTGTTGGATCAGCGTCACGGCGTGCGCGTCTCCCATCATTTGCTTGAGCTGGGTTGAACCGATGATGTCGGTGAAAAGCAACGTCACCAGACCCGTACGGTGACGACGTCGAAAGTCTTCAACTTGTGCGCGATTAGCCGTTGCCCAATCTTGATTCACCGTGCGGTGTTATGAGCAATCCACATGCGCGCGGAGACGGAACTCGACATTCAAGAGAAAATCGGAGCTTTTTGACGTCGAAGACAGCTTCTGATGTCATCCGACGAAAGAGAATAAGCGCTTCCAGAAAAAATGTGTGCTGTTAGGCGAGCACGACTGCAATCAACTTTAGAACTTCTCTGACGGCCGGACTGCTGAGTCTAGTCCCGACGTGAATGCAGATTGGGTAACGATTAGTCGCGCATAGGTCGAAGACTTGAGAACGCGCGAACGATCGATTACCTGGTTTCGCTGAGCTCGACCTCCATTGAATTGTTTGGATGCCGAATATCGATGGCCTCTCCAGCGTAGACTACGTCTTCGCCGATGTTTTTAGCGTGATCGCCGACGCGTTCCAGGTGACGCGCGATAAAGATGAGATTGAGATAGTCCGTGATGCGTTCACCGCCGCCCATGGCTTGAGTAAGATCGCGCGCGATTCGTTGGTTGAGTTCGTCCAGTTTGCGATCGCGCTGCGGGATCGATCGGGCTAACGCGATGTCCGTTGTTGCAAAAGCTTGCACGCCGTCGCGAAAGAGGACGAGCGCTTCGAGGAAAATCGGCTCAAACAATTGAATTTCGTGAAGAGCCGGCCGCGTTATCAATTTGCGCGATCGACGCGCGATCTTCACGGCCTGATCCGCGACGCGCTCGACGTTTTTACTGAAGCGCATGGTCGCAATCACCTGGCGTAGATCCGAAGCTACGGGCTGAAAGCGAAGAAGAATCTCGATACCGTCCGCATCGATTTTTTTCTCCAGCGCATTCACTTCGTCTTCGTCGGCAATTGTGCGCGCGCAAAGATCCGAATCGCATTGGAGCAGGCACGCCATCGAATTCATGAGATTGCGTTCAGTAAGGCTTGCCATCATCAGCGCATCGGCGTGCAGCGCCGATAATGCTTCATCGAATCCGCTCAGGATATGTCTACCTTCAACCATTGCCATTTAGCCGAAGCGGCCGGTGATATAATCTTCGGTCTTTTTTTCGATTGGTTGATTAAAGATCTGCGTCGTCTCACCGAATTCGATCAGCTTGCCGACATAAAAAAATGCCGTGCGATCAGAGACGCGCGCAGCTTGCTGCATGTTGTGCGTAACGATGATGATCGTGTAGTTCTTCTTTAACTCGGAGATCAGTTCTTCCACTTTCATCGTCGCGATGGGATCAAGGGCCGAGGCCGGCTCGTCCATCAGCAAGACTTCTGGTTCGACCGCGATCGCGCGCGCGATACAAAGACGCTGTTGCTGTCCGCCGGAAAGACTCATCCCCGGTTTGTGCAGATCGTCTTTCACTTCGTCCCAAAGCGCGGCCATGCGCAATGATTTCTCCAGACGTTCGTCGAGTAATCGGCGGTTGCGCACACCGTTCAATTTCAAACCGACTACGACATTTTCCCCGATCGACATCGTCGGAAACGGATTCGATTTTTGGAAAACCATTCCGATACGCCGCCGCACGATCGCGGGATCGGTTTTTCCAGAATACAAATCTTCGCCGTGAAACAGAACTTTTCCTTCCACCCGGGTGTGCGGGACGAGTTCGTGCATTCTGTTGAGACAACGCAGAAACGTGGACTTACCGCAACCGCTCGGCCCGATGATCGCGGTAATTGTTTTCGAAGGGAGATCGATCGTGACGTCCTGAATCGCCGGCTTCTCCCCGTACCAAATGGAAAGGTTCGTCACTTCAAATGCAGGCGGAAGCGAAGGTTTGGCTGGTTCCATCGAAAGATTAGCGGTTTGCTCCTCCATCGGTTCTTTGATTCGAATGGGAGTTTTAATCATAGCGCGAGGAGCAGTTGTTATCATGTCACGCTCACGGTTCGCCCACGTGTGAGAAATCTAACCAACACGTTAATGACAAAAATTGTCACCACGAGCACGAGCGCTCCCGCCCAGGCCTGGCGGTGCCAGTCGTCGTAGGGTGAAATGGCGTAGCTAAAAATTTGTAACGGCAGCGCCGCGATTGGCTGGCTCAGGCTGTGATTCCAAAAGTGATTGCCGAATGCAGTGAAAAGCAGCGGAGCGGTTTCGCCGGCAACACGAGCGAGCGCGAGCAAGATTCCGGTGATGATTCCTTTCGATGCCGTTTTCATGACGACGTGCACAATTGTTTTCCAACGGCTCACGCCGAGCGCGAGGGCGGCTTCGCGGTAACCATTTGGGACAAGCAGCAAGACTTCCTCCGTCGTTCGCATGATGAGCGGGATCATCATCAGTCCCAGCGCGAGTCCGCCTGCGTAGGCGGAAAAGCCCTTGAATCGCAAAACGACAAGACCGTAAACGACAACACCCCAGGTGATGGAAGGAACGCCGTTCAGCACGTCAGCGATGAAGCGAAGTCCCGAATTTGCACGGGCCGATCCGTACTCCGCAAGGTAAACGCCACCGAGGACGCCGATCGGAATTCCAATTATTGATGCGAGTCCGAGAAGTTCGCCCGACCCGACGATCGCATTCACCATTCCGCCGCCTTTCTCGCCTACGGGCGCGGGCAACTGCGTGAAGAAATTCCAATTCACCGAACTCGCGCCACTTTTCAGGAGATGGAAAAAGACAAGGCCGAGCGGAGCGATCACCAGGATTGCGGCGGTGAAGGAGAGCCCGGAAGCGAGCGCGCTTTTCGCTTTTCGCCAGCGATGATTCGGTGCGTTCATTTTATTGCACGGCACGCGTCGCCATTTTCTGCCCCATCGTTTTCAAAAGAAGCTGCGCGACGAGGTTCGCGAGAATCGTGATGCCAAAAAGCACGAGACCAATCTCGAACAACGCTTGCAAATAAAGATCGGTTGTCGCCTCTGTGAATTCATTCGCGATCACGCTCGCGAGCGTGTAACCGGGCGCGAAAAGCGACGCGGCGATTTGTGGCGTATTGCCGATCACCATCGTGACCGCCATCGTTTCGCCGAGCGCGCGGCCAAGACCGAGAATGACCGCGCCGAACAAACCTTTGCGCGCATAACTCAGGACCGCGATGCGCGTCACTTCCCAACGCGTCGCACCGAGCGCGTAGGCCGCTTCACGTTGCAGAGTTCGGCACGCTGCGCAAGATCTCGCGCGAAACCGAAGTGATAATCGGCAAAATCATGATCGCGATGATGATTCCGCCCGCGAGCATGCTCACGCCATAAATCGGACCGGTGAAAAATGGCGTCCAGCCCAGGGTTTCCTTCAAGAACGGAAATGGATAATCGCGCAGCCACGGAATCATGACGAAGATTCCCCACAGTCCCAGAATCACGCTCGGAATTGCGGCGAGCATCTCGATTAACGAAATCAACGGCTGACGAATCCAGAGTGGCGCGAGCTCCGTCAGATAAATTGCCGTCGCGATGCTCAATGGCACCGCGATGATGAGCGCGATGAGCGAGGAGACGATCGTGCCGTAAATAAATGGCAGCGCGCCGAATTGCTCGGTAACCGGATTCCAGGTCGACGTCGTTAGAAAATGAAATCCAAATTTTTTGATCGCGAGGCTGGAGCCGCGCGCCAATTGCCAGCCGACGAGGAAGACGAGCACGACGACAGCGAGAGCCATCGCCAGCGTGAGCCACTCGAAAGCCTTGTCGCCAAAACGCGATGGCGGTTTCATCCGCGCCGTCACCGGCGTTTTCGCGGGCGGCGCTTCTTCAGAAATTACCGCGACGGTCATCGCATCTCCGTCGCGATTACATTTTGATTTCGGAGATGCGCTTCAAAGCGCGATCGCGCAACTCAGTCGGCAGCGGCGCATAATCCAAATCTTTCGCCATGTCTTCGCCTTTGGTTAGCGCCCATTTCAAAAACTCGACCATTTTTTTCCCTTTGGTCGCGTCTTTCTGCTGCTCGTAAACCAGCAGCCAGGTCGCGCCCGCGATCGGATACGCATCTTTGCCCGGTGCGTTTGTTATCGAGAAACGGAAATCATCCGGGATCTGTGCCGTCGCCATCGCGGCGGTGACCGATTCAAGCGTTGGCTTAACGAATGAGCCGGCGGCGTTCTTCACCTCCGCGTACGGCATCTTGTTTTGGATCGCGTAGATCAATTCTACGTAACCGATGGCGCCCGGCGTTTGCTTTACCTGACCGGATACACCTTCGTTTCCTTTACCGCCCAAACCGGTTGGCCAGCTCACCGAAGTGTTGTTGCCCACTTTCGATTTCCAGTCGCTGCTCACTTTGCTCAGGTAATCGGTGAAAATAAAAGTCGTGCCGCTGCCATCGGAACGATGCACCACGATAATTTCCTGATCTGGCAAACTCGCGCCGGAATTGAGCGCCGCGATTTTCGGATCGTTCCACTTCTTGATTTGGCCGAGATAAATTCCAGCAATCGTGTCGCCATCGAGATTGACCGCTGGATTGCCCGGCAAGTTGTAAGTCATCACGACCGCGCCAGCGACCGTGGGAATGTGAAGCAATTTGCCCGGAGCCTTGGCCAGGTTCTCATCGCTCATCGGGCCATCCGAAGCGCCGAAGTCTACGGTCTGCGCGAGAATTTGCTTCTGCCCGCCGCCAGAACCGATCGATTGGTAGTTGAACCGCACCGAAGGATCGACCTTCGCGTATTCATCGAACCATTTTGAATAAATTGGATACGGAAAGGTTGCGCCCGCACCGTTGATTGTCAGCTGTGCGAACGCTCCCGTCGCACCGATCGCTAAAACTAAAAGGAAAACAAACCGCGCCACGATTTTTTTTGCATTCATAAGACGTTTCAGCGTGCCGCACTGGTGCATCCCCGGTCAAAAATTTTAGTGTTACTTTTGTGTGACAAACCGCGTCGGCATCCACACGCAGGCGAAAATGTCTTACGTGGCACAGCGAGCCAGTGAGTGCGTGTCGCAGCAGTCGAGCGGGAACGATTACATGTCTCGCCGCCGGCGACGTTACTTGTCAGATCTTGCCGACGTCGCTGGATCGCTGAATTCCGAAACTTTCGACTTACTGCGGCCACTCATCGTGCACGATTTGCCAGTTCGTGTCGGGATTGAAGCGCTCCATGTTCTTGAAAACGTTCAGCGTGTCGGGTCCCAGGTCGTTTTGGTAAACAACTCCGCTATGGCTGACGATAAACGTTCGCACGCCGGTGATCTTGTATTCAGCCGGCGCGGCTACGAGCGCGAATCCACGAGTCATGGCGTCCCCGACGACAAAATCCATTTGTCCGTTCGGCGCGGCGGGGCCCTGTCCCTTCAACA
Organism: uncultured Verrucomicrobiae bacterium; assembly: GCA_963758535.1. Classification (GTDB taxonomy): domain Bacteria; phylum Verrucomicrobiota; class Verrucomicrobiia; order Chthoniobacterales; family UBA10450; genus JBBQFI01. The sequence goes on from CAVWVT010000012.1 coordinate 167,675, forward strand.
TCTTATAATAGTAACCGTGATATTGCTGGCCCGTGGCGCTATAGCCTTGTTTCAACGCCTCGGCGATCGTCTCTCCGACGGGGCCGCCCCAGTTACCGTCCAGATTCTTCCACGCCAGGCCGTCATGTTTTCCGGGCGTGCTGATGATTCGTTGGGCGTACTGACCCTCATCGGAATCATCGTGCTTATGAGCCGCATATTCTTCTTCGGCTTTAACCAAGCCGTGACAAATCGAGATCGCCTCCAACTCGTTCGCTCCGATGCGCCGTCGCAAAGTTTCCGCACGACCCCCTTTTGAATCGAAATACCATTTCGACTGGCGCTTCACGATCGGAATTGGAAACGGCCAATTTTCATTTCCAATCAGAAGAGTGGCGCGGTTCACATTTTTCGGATCATGCGCGATCGAATTCTTTTCGCGTGCCATGGCGACAAGCGTTTCGGCTTGGATTTTGTCCTGAACAGCGTCTTTTGAAGAAACAAGATCTTCACTGTCGGGACCGAGGATCTGTTTCAAAGCAGGCATGTTAAAACTTTCGGCTGCCTGAATCAGGCGATCGGCTGCTTGTTCTGGCGTGTCGAATCCGTTTTGTAATGTCTGCGCCAAAGCGGACAAGACGAGTCCCACAAAACAGGAACCGAACAGTGTAAAAACGAACAAGCGGACTCTAAAAAAAGAAGTGCCCATGCTATTTCCAATCGCAACTCTCAGGCCAAAACGATATCAATATTGCGCCGCAGTGATTGGACGACTAACGCTTGACCCTCAGATCGGGAGGAAACCTAAACCATGAGCGATTTCGAAAAACACCAAACCAAAAAAGGTTTCACGATGAAACTCTGGCGTGGCGAGCGCATGTGCCTCCTCGGTTTTGACGTGGTCGCGCCCGAGGAAGATTTCGTCGGCTTCGCCATCGAGTGGAAAGGACCCGGAGCAAAACGGTTTGAACCGTTGTACAATCGACTGGCATTCTCTTACGACAAGGCTGCTGGCGAAACGGTGGATGGCAATCGCAATTTCCCGTCCACGAAAGCGCCGTTTCAGAAGTTTCGCTGGATCCATTTTCCCTGGGAGGTCAAAGACGGCGTCTATCGTTATCGGGCGACAAAGATGCACATGCCCAAAGATAATCAGCTCAAGAAGGGAACCGCGATCACGCTCGATATTTCTTTGGATCCGGTGACTTATCACGACTTCCTCGATATTGGTTTTACGCGTAACTTTGCTTCGTCTCAGGCGTTCGTGGACAAGCTGGGAAATCCAAAGAACATCAACAAGGTCGGCGCGACCATCATTCCGTCGGACCCAGACAAGGGCCTCGAGTTCCAGAAAGTAACCGGAGACATCTACGATTGGATGGGATTCGAAGCGTATGATCTGATCTTCGGATTTCTCGATGAGACGTTGAAAGATTCGAAGGTGACGCTGGATGTCTTCGCTTACGATTTTAACGAGCCCGACATCCTGAAGAAGCTGGAGGCATTTGGTCCGCGATTGCGGGCGATCATTGATGACTCTTCGGCCAAGGATAAAAAGGGAAACATGACCGGACACGCCACGCCTGATAGTCCGGAATCGAAAGCAGCGGAACGACTGAAGCAGTCAGCCGGTGCGGGGCATGTGACGCGGACGCATTTCAAAAATCTGCAGCACAATAAAGTCTTCGTGGCGCGCCGGAATGGTGTGCCGTTCAAGGTGCTCTGCGGTTCAACCAATTTCACTTTCCGCGGTATCTACATTCAGGCGAACAATGCGCTGGTCTTTGATGACAAGGATATCGCCGGTTTGTACGGGAAGTATTTCGACATCGCATTCGTTGAGACGGATGGGTTTACGGCTAACGACCTGTCATTGAACTGGCAGATGATCAAGAAGGAGGGAATGCCGCCGGTGCACTTTTGTTTTTCGCCGCACAAGTCCACGGAGCTTTCGCTCCGTCCGCTACAGGGAGCGATTGCGCAGGCGTCATCTTCCGTCTTTTACGCGGTGGCGTTTCTCTACCAAATGGGACCGGGAATAACGAAAGACGAGTTCGATCGTTTAATGGATCGCCCGATTTTCAGCTACGGCATTTCGGACAAAGGCGGCAAACTCGAAGTGAAAAAGCCGGACGGAAGCATCGGGCTGGTGGACTTCAAATATCTGGCCGACCATGCGCCGGAACCTTTCAAGACCGAATGGAGCGGAGGCTCGGGCATTAACATTCACCACAAATTTGTGGTGACGGATTTCAACCTGCCGACTGCCAAAGTATTCACGGGTTCGTCCAATCTTTCGCCTTCAGGCGAACACGATAACGGCGATCACCTGATCATGATCGAAGACCAAAGAGTGGCGACATCCTATGCCATCGAGGCGCTGCGCGTATTCGATCATCTGCATTTCCGTTCTCTGATGCAGGAGACGAGCAAGAAAAAGACAACGCGCGCCGCAGCGACAGCCCTGAATTCCTTGAAACTAAGGAAGCCGAAGGCGATCAGCGGAGAAAAAGAGAATTGGTTTGAGTCCGTCTACAAGGCCGGATCGCAGAAAGAAAGAGACAGGAAGATATTTGCCGGAACCGATTGAGCGAGCTGCGCCTAACGAATGAAATTCCGCGGCAATGGTTTCGGCAATCGGAAAAATTACGCCTGGGTGTGCCGGGCATAATGCGTCTCTGCGCCCTTGGGCAGCAGACGCTTGCGCCCGTGCTGGCGTCTTCGGGCCAGCGTGGCGCGGCCACCCTTCGTCTTCATGCGCGCGCGAAAACCGTGCTGGCGTTTGAGCGTGCGCTTTGATGGCTGATAGGTGCGTTTCATACGGCGAATTAAGAGCGCCTAAACTAGGGTGGAGCGACCGCTTGTCAATCGCGACCTGATCAGCGATTGCAGGGTCATCTCCTTTGTGAGATAACCAAGTCGCACATGAGCGATGTCGTGATCGAGCCCGCGACGGCAGAGGACCTGGATGATCTCTCCACCCTGCTCGGCGGGCTTTTCAGTGAGGAAAAAGATTTCCGTCCCGACAAGGCGAAACAGTTGCGCGGATTGCGCTTAATCTTCGAGCAACCGAATCGCGGGCGCGTCTTTGTCTTGCGGCGCGACCGCGCGATTGTGGCGATGATTAACCTGCTTTTTACGATCAGCACCGCGGAAGGCGGTTTCGTCCTCTTGCTGGAAGACCTCGTCGTGCACGACTCGTATCGCGATCAAGGCTACGGCTCGATGCTGCTCGAGTACGCGATTGAATTCGCGAAGAAGAAAAACTTTCTGCGCATCACGTTGCTGACAGATCGACCGGAAATTCGCTCGCAAAATTTCTTCCGTCGCCATGGCTTCGTCGAGTCGCACATGCTGCCGATGCGATTGCTCATTTCGCCGGAGACTCCTTCGGGCGAAGTTTCGTTGTAGCTGCCGCTGTCTCCAGCGGCAGGCAAATCAGAGAGACAGATACCGTCTGCCGCCAGTGACGGCGGCAGCTACAACTAGCGCCTCGGGCGTCGCTGAATTTGTCGGTGAAGGCGTGGGAGAGGGCGAATCGCCTTTCCTGGTCAATCCCAACAACTGCGGAAGCAGGCGTTCCTTGAACTCGGCACGAAAACCGATCTCATCGACAGCCTGAGCCACGGCTTTGTCAGTCGCGCTTGCGGCCGGGAGATTTTTCTTCGCGTAAGTTTGAATCTCATCGATGCGCGCGGGGTCGGAGAAAAATACAAACAAACTGGGCGCGTAACGATTGGCGCCGAGAGCGTCGGTCTTGGCGAGAAGTTCTTTCATGTGCGTCTTTGCGAATTGCCACGCGAGATCAGGATGTTCGCTGCAGCGCGCAACGCGCGAGACCAGATGAACGGCGCGGCTCGTTGGTAATTCCTCGGTCAAGGCAATCTGCAGCGTCCGGTTGATTAGCTTCGGGTCGGTCGTGTGCGCGAGGGCGTCATAATAGTTCTGCTTTTCCTCGATGCTCGTCGTTTTCACGCCGAGCTCGTGCAGTTTCTTCCATGTTGCTTCATCGGCGTAGCGGCCGACGACGTTGAGAACGGCCGCGACGCAAATCCGGCGGGATCGATTTCGGTTCGGTCAGATATTTTTGAAACCGTTCCTGACAACCGGCGATGATGTCCTTGTCCCCGTAATGTCCCAGGGCATCGATCAGATCGGCGCGCAATAAGGCCGACCGCGGCGGTTCGTCGCTCTTCGGTTCCCAACCAAGCCGGTTGAAATTCGGTCGAAGATTCGAACGCGCGAAGCTCTGGAACGGAGCCCGCGCAGGTGTATCGAGAATCAGACGATCGATGTAATCGAACGCGTTCATGATTTGTTCGCGTTCCGCGAGATCTGCGGTCGCGGGCAGCTTTCCAATGGCTTCGAAATAAAGTGAAAGCGGCGCCCGATTAGACTGGACGAAAGACCACGCGTCGCTCAGCAGATTCACGCGATCCGGCGTGCTCAGTGTTGGAAATTCGTTGAACAGAAGCTTCCAGGAACCAGCATCGTACTGCACGCGATAATAACCGGCGCCTTCGGAATTCAATTTCAATGCGCGATCGACCGGGACTTCGGGAATCTCGGCCGTCTTGCTCGCCATCAGAGAACTCGCCGGAGGATTCTCGCCTAACGAGTAGGTGAGGGGGATTTTCCATTCCAGTTCCGGCGCGTTCGGGAAATGAATCGTGTAGCGCTCCTGTTCCAGCGCCACCTTTTCGCCATCTTTTCGCGCCACTTTCACCACAGGAAAACCAGGTTGCTCGGTCCAGCCGGCCGCAATTTCGCCGACAGGTTTGCCGGATGCCTCGGAAAGTGAATCCCAAAGATCGGCGGTGGTTGTATTCGAATACTTATGTTTCGCGATGTATTTGCGAATGCCATCGCGAAAAACGTCCTGGCCGAGAAAACTTTCGAGCATGCGAATGAACGATTGCCCTTTCAGGTAAGTGATATCGTCAAAGGCGCTGTTGGCTTCGCCTTCAGTGGAGATTTTTTGTTGAATAGGATGAGTAGTGGAAAGCGCATCGCCTTCCATGGCTCTTTCCTTCGCAATGCCGACGCGCCGTGTCGGATCGCGCGGAACATCTTTTGCCAACCAGATTTCCCACTGCGGATTGAAATGCGCCGAGCATTTGCTTCCCATCCACGAAGCAAAGCCCTCGTTCAGCCAAATATTATCCCACCACGCCATCGTCACGAGATCGCCGAACCACATGTGCGCCATCTCGTGCGCGAGCACTTCGTAGATCGCCTGTTTCGTTGCGTCCGAAGATTTCTCCGGATCGAAAAGCAGGATCGATTCGTAATACGTAATCCCGCCCCAATTCTCCATCGCGCCGCCGAAGCCTCCGGGAACTGCGATCTGATCGAGCTTCGGCAACGGATAAGGAACGCCGAAGTAGTCGTTGTAATATTGCAAAATCTGCGCGCTCGCCTGAAGCGCGTAACGCCCCCATTCCGCTTTGCCCTTGGTCGTGATGACACGGATTTGCGTGTCGCCGCTTTTGGTTTCGACAAGATCGAGTTCGCCGGCAACGAAGACGTTTAGGTAGCTCGCCATCGAGGGTGTCATGGCGAAGTGCACCTCTTTGCCGCCCGCAACTTTGTTCTCGCTCTCGATCGGCATGTTCGAAACCGCGAGAAAATTTTCGGGGACGACTGCGGTCAGTTGAAATCGCGCGCGGAAACTCGGTTCGTCCCAGCAGGGGAACATGCGACGCGCATCGGTCGCCTCGAATTGCGTGCCGAGCATGATTTTTTGCTCGCCAGTGCCCTCTTCCTGATAACGGGCGTAATACAAGCCCTGGCCTTGCTGGTTGATTTTTCCCGCGAATGTCAGCGTGAGAGTGTGTGTGCCGCTCGGTAATTCTTCCGGCAAAGAGATCGTCAACGTTTCCTCTTTCGGATCGAGTTTCAGCGCCGAGGCGGCAATTGTTTTCTCATCTACCGATGCAGTCGTGATCTGAAGCTCCAGCGCATTCAGAACGATCTCATTTACCGGTTCGCTTACGTCGATCTTAACCGCTTCCGAGCCGGTGAAGGTGAGCTTCGCCAGGTCGGGTTTGATTCGAATGGAATATTTTTGCGGAACGACTTGCTTCGGCAATTTGCCCGGTGTGCTTGCAAAATCGAATGGCTTCTCTGCGTTCAAATCTGACAGGAAGATAAACGAAAATGCGCCAAGCAGAAGAAGGAGCGGAGATCGCATCATACCCACTCGCGTTGTAGCGGCGCTTGTGTCAAGCGCCGGATTTGTTGCTACATCATTGGACGACCAGCAGCAGCAAGAGCTGACCGTCGCCAACCTGCGGACCTCTGATCACGAGTGGACTTCGCTTGCTTAACTTCGCTTCGGTTTCGAGCAGCAGCTTCTTTTCCTGAAAAAGTTTTAGATCCAGAAGGTAGCCCGAATTAGTCTCGCCTTTCGAATCGACATGGAGCGCGAAATATTTGCTCGCAGCCATCCAATCTTCGTCGCCTTTTTCCAATCGCTGTATTCGATTGACCGATGAGCTTGAATTGATTGTAGCCGAACAATTCTTTGAGCGTTTGGCTGATATGCGCCAGCTCCGGCGGAGTGGGCGCCGGTTGCGCCGCGTTGTTTGCAATGACGATGCCGCTCCAGACAGTCTCAGCCGCGTATGCTGTGCCACTAGACATCAACGCAGTGGCAACGCTGAAGATCAGAAACAGACTTGGGCGCATTAAACTTTACTTCGCAGCGTATTCGGCAGGCAGCGATTGAAGGCCGTCCACCCAGAGGACGGTGACCTTGTCTTCCTTCGCCTGAAACATCGAGACGGTGGCATACGGGCTCATGCCCGGATCCACTCGCGCATTCAAAATCTGGGTAAGATATTGCGACTGATCAGCCGGTTCCTTGCTGCGCATCACAAAAAATGTGGAGACAGCAAACAGGGCAAGCGCCGTTGCGCCTGTCCAAACGAGACGGCCAATCGTCCACGAGAAACGTGGCCGCCGACTCTCTCCTGCGGTCGAGGTTCGCGCATCGTCGGCTTCGATCCGGCCGCGCAATTGATGGTTGAAGAATTCTTCATTCCCCATCGCGGGCGCGGAAAGTTGTTCTTTGAGGAGTGTGCCGAGCTTTTGCGCTTCGAGCTTCTCCGCTTCCGCGGCAGAACGATCGGGCAGCGACGCTTCGAACTCCGCGAGATCTTTCCCGCGCAGCTCGCCGTCGATCCAGGCCGTCCACTTTTCCTCAAATGTTTTCATAAACATCTCTCAACAAACTCTGCAATTTTTTGCGCGCATAAAACAAGCGCGACATCACCGTGCCGATGGAGCACTCGAGCGCTTCCGCGATTTCGTGATACTGCATCCCCTCGGTCTCCTTCATCAAAATTACCGCGCGATGTTCCGGCGAAAGTTGCTTGATCGCTTCATCGATCCGCTCGCGAATTTCGCCTTGTTCCATGCGCTGGAACGGCAGCGCTTCCGCTTTCGGCACGGTCCGGGATGCGGGCTCAATACTTTTCAATTCAATCGAATCATCGAACTCCGCCCCAGTTCCTTTCACCTGTTTCTTGCGCAGCCAGTCAATTGTCACATTCGTCACGATCCGGTAAATCCAGGTATAAAACGACGATTGCCCGCGAAAACGCGTGATCGATTTCCACGCTTTCACGAAGCTATCTTGAGCAAGGTCCCAGGCGTCCTGCTCGTTATGCACCATGTTGTAAATCATACCGAAAACTCTTGTGCGGTAGCGGGTCACTAGCTGGTCGAACGCGTCAGAGTCGCCGGATTGGCACCGTTTCACCAAATCCAGCTCCGACACATCGGCCTCTGCCGTAGTCGCTTCCGTATCCATGAATTTGGACGGACTGGCTGCTATTTCATTCAATGGCTCGCCTAGCGGCTGCCGAAGCGCCGCCGCCATTCGCCACGGTATTCGCCCATCAGGCAAATGATGCCATCGCGCACCTGGAAAAGCCGTTGCTGCAAAACGCCATACTGCGCCGACGAGATCAGCTTATCGGTGAGCAATTGCGCCGCCGCGTCCATCGAAGTGGTGATCGCTTTCAAGGCGCGCTTTAAGTAAGCGATCGTCATCCCGATCTCATCAACATCTTCATCGCTTAGCGCGGCCGCGAGCTTCGCACTGGCTAACGCCGAATGCGTCGCCAGTTTCACCGCGGCCGGCTGATTCTGCAGTGAGCCATCGTCATCGAAAAGTTGATCGATCCAAACGGTCAGAGCGAAAGCCGCGCGATAAAGTCCATGATCTTCGAAGCCGTCGATTCCCGATTCGATACTCGCACTACCGCGCGCATCACTCTGCTCGCCCTCGGATTCTTCGGAGAGCAGCGCATCCACTTCATCGCTCCATTCGTTCTGGCTTAACGACTGCGTCCAACCCATTTCGCGCGCGATGATCTGGTCGCGTTGAGGATCGTCCAGATACTTTTCGAGCAGTTCCATGTATTTCTCGGTTTTATGGTCCTGCTGCTGCAGAAACCGCTCCCAATCGTATTCGTCCCACGTGTGATCGGGTTCACTCTCGTAACCGGACATATTTTCCCTTTAGGCTAGCTTCGCGAAATGCGCAAAAAGTTTTGCATGTTACAAATTCGCGACCTCTTCTCGTTTCGTTTGCAGCCGTAACTGCCCGCAGGCCGCGTCGATATCATGGCCCTTCTCGCGTCGAAGAGTGGCTGCGATACCGTGTGCCCGGAGAATCGCGAGAAAATTTTCCTGTCGGTTGCGCGAAGGCCGCGTCCACTCGAGGCCAGTTACGGTGTTATAGGGAATAAGATTCACTTTCGCCGATAATCGCCGCGCATGGCGCGCCAGCATGTGCGCCTGTTCCTCGTTATCGTTCATGTTTGCGATGAGAATGTATTCAAATGTAGATGCGCTGCTTTCTGCGCGACGCGAAGTAGTCACAAGCATCGAGCAACGTCGCGATATTGTATTTGCGATTGATGGGCATGATTTGATCACGCACCTCGTCCGTTGCGCCGTGGAGCGAAACCGCGAGCCGGATCTGCATCGCCTCGTCCGCGAATTTCCGGATTTGCGGCGCGAGTCCGCTCGTAGAAACCGTTATGTGACGCGCGCCAATGCCGAGCCCCCACGGAGCGTTGATGATCTGAATGGCGCGCATGACGTTAGAGAAATTCGCCAGCGGTTCGCCCATTCCCATGAAGACGACGTTGTCGATCTTCTCCCCGCTTTCTCGCTCGATGGCGATGAGCTGATCGACGATCTCGTCCGGCTGAAGGTTGCGCGAAAATCCCTCCAGACCGCTCGCGCAAAATTTGCAGCCATAAGCGCAGCCTACCTGCGTTGAAACACAAATCGTCCGCCGATCCGAGCGCTCGCCGTAAAGTGATGGCGAGGCCGGAATCAAGACCGACTCAATCAAATTACCATCGCCTAACCGGAACAAGAATTTCTGCGTCGTGTCTTTCGACCCGAGCACGCGCACCGTTTCAAATTCGCGAAAACAAAATTTTGCAGCGAACCGTTCGCGCAACGCTCGCGGCAAATCGGTCATCGCATCGAGTGAGCTCACGCGTTTGCGGTAGATCCAATCGATTATCTGTTGTGCTCGATACGCCGGCTCTTTCTGCTCAGCGAGATGCGCGGCAACTTCGCTAAGCAAGAGAGATTTGATAGCCGGTTCGCCGAGTTTCTGCACTTGCCAATGTAGTGGCGACGAGGACAACGTCCACGCAAGATGCCGCACAGTCGCTCTCGAACTCCGCTCGCTCTTGGCTGGGAAGCGGCCCGGGCGAATGCGGTGCCAGCATTCATCCTGCAAGCCGCGATGATCGCGTTGTTGGTCGCGTATTACATCAGTCCGGCGACGGCATCGACGCTCAATCGGATCGCGGAATACAAAAGAGAGCACGCGCTCGTCTTCGTGGTGCTGGCCGCGATCGCCGCCGGTGCGCTGCTGCCGGAGTTATTCGTGGTTTTGTTTTTCCAAAAAGGCCGGGTGCACGCGCAGAATTTCCGCAATCTCGCCTTTACCGTGCCGACGTGGGCGATTGATGGGATTCTGGTCGATCTGATGTATCGCGGGATGGCGGCGTGGCTGGGCGATGTGGTGACGTGGCCCGTGGTGGTGGCAAAGGTTTGTATCGATATGTTCGGCTACAATCCCTTTTTCGCGGCGCCTTCGGAGGTGCTGGTTTACGAATGGAAGAATACGCGCATCTCGTGGTGGTCGGTGCGGCGTGCTCTGACGTGGGGACATTATCGCGATAAAATTGTGCCGACGTTGCTCGCGACGTGGGCGGTGTGGATTCCGCTGGTGGCGGTGATCTATTCCGTGCCGCTCGCCTTGCAGTTCCCGCTCTTCAGTCTCGCGCTCACGTTTTGGGTGTTGATCCTTACCTACATGACAAACAAGTTTTCAGGAACTATTGCAGCCGACGCGCCAATCGCGCTTTCAGTCGCGGATTCAAGGTAGAGGTGGTTCACCGAATCGCCCGCGGGCGATTGGGTCAGTCGCCCCACGCTGCAAAATGTAGCAATGCTTCGTGCACGCCGACGCCGCATGCGCTCTGCGCGACGTAACCATCCGCTGTGCGGACGGCGTCTTTCACTTCAGGAATTGCATTGGCGGGACAGGACGGGTAGCCGGCGTAGCGGCCATCGAGCATGGAGAGATCGTTATGATGATCGCCGGCGGCGAAGATTTCTTCTCGCGGAATTTCCAGGAGACGCGAGAGTTCGGCAAGCGCTGCGCCTTTGTGATAATCGGCATGACAAAAGCGGAGATAGATCGTGTTGCGTTGATAGTTAAACTTCGGTTGCTTCGCGCGCGCCTTGTCGATGAAGTTCGTAATGCGATCCAACTCGTTCTCGCTCGTGGCGACCAAACCTTCGAGTCCCTCAGAGTGATAAATCAGTCGTGCTTTCGTTTTCTGACTGACGAAGTCGACGACTTCAGCGAGTACGGATTGCGCGGAGTTAAAGAGATCGATGTGCTCGCGCGCGCAACGCTGGTTCCAATCGCCAAAGGGTTCCCACGCGCGGCCGCCATTTTGCGAAGGACGGAAGACGTCGCGTTCGCTCGTTAGGATAAAATCGGGGCGAATCGGAAATTCGAAATCGAGAAGACCGGATTCGAGAAGCTCGACGGAACGGCCGGTGTTGATCGCCCAAAGCGCACCTTCTTGTTGGAGCTGGCCGATGAGTTCCATGCACGGCAGATGCAGGACCGGCTCGCTATCGTGTGCGACGAGAGTGCCGTCAAAATCGGTGCTGAGCAATTTGATGTCCATCGAAGATCTTACATTGATTCGATTACGAGCAGGAGCAAGAGTAAGAGCACGAAGCAGACGAGGAGAAAATGAAATCGGCCTACGAACTCGCAATGGAACGGTTACAAGAATCGGCGCCAACGGTTTCGTTGACGGCGGAGCAGAAAAACCAGATCGCCGAGATCGATTCCACGTTCAAAGCGCGCATCGCGGAGAAGGAATTGTTCTTGAAAGATGAAATCCGCAAGGCGCAAACGGCAGGCAAATTCGATGAGGCGGAATCGCTTCAACAACAATTGACGAACGAGATCCGCCGACTGCAGGAAGATTGCGAAGCGAAAAAGGAAAAGCTGCGCGCGACTTTCGCGAAATAGCTACGACGCCGGTTCCGTAATCGCGGGCCCTGTTTCCCGTCGCGGCGGAAGATTCGGATCGAGGAAGCCGAGCATGTGCGCGTGATTGATGACGCGAACTCCTTCCTTCCTTTGCATTTCCGCGATGCGCGCGTGGAACGCTTCCATTTTCGTCCAGTGCACCTTTGGTCGAAAATGATGTTCCGCGTGATAGCCGTTATAGAAGAAAATCCAGTTATAGATTTTGCCGTAGCTGCTCACGCCCCACGCGATCGGTTTGTCCGGATCGGCGCCATAATGGCGGAAGTAACCGTTGAGATAACTGAAGCAATGTCCCAGGTACCAAAACGGCAGGAAGAAAAAGATGACGTAGCGCCAGTTCAAAAGAAACATGACGAGAAGGGCGGTAGCGAACGCGGCCAGCTCGATGTTTCCCCAAATCAGATCGGCGCGGTCGCGCTTGCGAAGTTCTTTGCGAATGGCGGCTGGATTCTCGCGGAAGACGCTAAGGAAAACGTAACTCCACGGATTTTCGGCTTCGCCGTCGTGTCCATGTCGATAGATCGAAAGCCAATCGATTGTCTCACCCGTCTCGTCCGGTCGATCCGAATTTCCCTTGTGGTGCTGCATATGCACGGCGTCGTAATACGTCTGCGAAAAGCAGCACGCGACTGATTGCGTGACGGAAAAAAGCCGATTCAGAAGCGGCCAGCGGAAGAAAGGATTGTGAATGAAGTTATGTGCGACTCCATTGATGTTGGCGTTAACCATTAACGCGTAAACAAAACCCAGCATCAGCATGATCCAGAGTGGGGTGTGCGGATACAAAAAGAAGAGCGCCAGGAAAAACGCGAAGTGAAACAAACCGGCGCAGGCGGGAATGATGTCCCACCGCGTGTGCGCGAAAAATTTCGAGTCGGTCTTCGGGCGTTCGACTACGATGGGATCAGAGTTCATGTTTCGCGAAGGCAAGAGATGCCGAGACGTTAATAATCGCGAACATTCGATGCAGGCGCAAGTTTTGTGACGGCGTTGGCGGTGTAACTGCTCAAAGCAATTATCGTGGAAGTTACCTTACAAAAGATCGAACGGTCTTACATCAAGCTTTCGCTTGGTCTGCTGTTTGGATTTCTCCTGCTAATCTTCCTCTGCTGGGGCGGATGGCGTTTCTTTCAGGGATGGCAGGCGCAACGCCTTACCCGGCGCGCCGCGGCCTACCTGAATATCGGCGATTTCAAATCCGCGATTCTCACCGGCCGTCATGCGTTTCAATTGGATCCCGCGAAGGCGGCAGCAGCCCGTGTCGTTGCCGAAGCCGCGGAACGTTCGGGAGATCGCGCGGCGATCGATTGGTGGCGCAAAGCGTTGGAGCTCGAGCCCGATTCGAGTGAAGACGCGCTCGCCGTGGTCAGGTGCGCGCTCCAGACAGGCGACATGTTGACGGCGGAAAAAACTTTGGATCAGTTCAGTGAGCGGGCGAAACAAACGGCTGCTTATCAGGCCGCGATGGCGCAATTTGCCCAGGCAAACAAGAACACGACAGAAGCCGCGCAACATTGGGCGAAAGCAGTGGAGCTCGCGCCTGACGACAAATCTTATCAGTTACAACTTGCCTCCTGCCGTCTCGCGTCACCGAATGTGGCCGAGCAACAATCCGCTCGCGCCACTCTCGAATCGTTGCGACACGACGCAAAGTGGGGGGCGCCCGCTATTCGCGCGTTGATACTCGATGGCGTCGCAAGGCATCAGGACGCGGAGCAGTTGCGCGGCTTATCGAAAGAGCTGCAGTCGTCACCGGGCGCGCTTTTTGCCGATCGCATGCTTTATCTGGAAATTTTGCGCGAGCTTCACGATCCGGAATTTACCGCGAACCTGACGAAGGTTGAGAAAGAGGCGCCGACAAAGGCTTCGGAGCTGGCCACGTTGCTCTCCTGGATGAATAAGAATCAATTGAGTTTGCTGGCGATTGATTTTGCAAAAGGTTTGCCTAACGAATCGGTAAACAAATGGCCCGTGCCCGTCGTGCTGGCTGATTCATATGCTCGCCTGAGTGACTGGCCGGCTTTGGAACAGTTGACCAAGAACGCGAATTGGGGCGATTTCGATTTCATGCGCCACGCTTGTCTCGCCCGTGCGTGGCGTGGGCTCGGCAAAGATGTCGCGGCGCAAACGGAATGGAACGCGGCGGCAAAAGAAGCGGGCACGCAGAGCGATAGGCTTTCTTCCCTGGCGCAAACAGTCTCGGATTGGGGATGGGATGCGGAGACAATTGAGTTGCTCTGGGCGCTGACAAAGTTTGCCGAAAAGAAAACCGACGCGTTGCGCAATCTGTATTTGCGGTATGCCGCTGCGAATGACACCCAGGGGTTGTATCGCGTGCTTCTTCGAATGAGCGAAAGCGACTCGAGCGATCTCGATGCGAAGAACAACCTCGCGCAAATTTCTTTGCTCCTAAATGCCGAACCTGCCTACGGGCGAAAACTCGCGGAAGAAGTTTACCGGCAAGATTCATCGAATGCTCTCTATGCGACTACCTATGCTTACGCGTTGTATTCGAAGGGCGATTTGAGTGGCGCGATGAAAGTTATGCAGAACCTGACGGAAGAGCAGCTGCAACAGCCGGCCGTGAGCGCATACTACGGGATTTTTCTGGCGGCGAGCGGGCAAGGGGAAAAAGCCCGCCGATATCTAGAGCGCGGGGAAAAGGCGCGTCTCTTGCCGGAAGAGAAAGCCCTGCTCGATCAGGCAAAGCGACGCGTGAAATCCAGCGAAACGACGGTTTCTTCCGGCTCCTGATTTTCCAGGCTTGCGGAAAAGAAAAACGGCCGCTCCTTTCGGAACGGCCGTCCCTAATCAAACAAACAGCAAAGTCGTTAGGCGGTCGCGCGCCGACGGCGGCGAATCTCGAATCCAATCGCGGCCGCGAGCAGCAGGGCGATCGGAAGCATGTTCGCCACTTCCGGCACAGGCGTGAAATTTAATGTGAAGGTGATGCCATCGTTGAAATAATGGCAATCCGGGTCAAATCCGAGAGCGATGTCTTCGCCATGGGCAAGGTATTGCTCCAAGGCGGTGAGCTGAGCGCCGGTGAACGTGTAAGTATAATTGGTCGGAGTGCTCGAGAAGGTCTTGTCCTTCAGGAACGTATCGGCCGTGCCATTCGCAACCAGCCAGTCCGAGTTGCCATGAAAGCGAGGGTTGCTGAAGTCGTCGGTATAATCCGTGACTGGCGAGCTATTGGTTGGATCGTCGATAAATGAAGCGACTCCGCTGAATCTCGCCGTATCCAGCAAGTGCATGTGAAGGACGTTATAATTCGAGTCCCAATTCTGGATGTTGTTGAACGTGATTGTCGCGCTGGTGATCGTCGCGGGATTCACATTGATGTTATCGATCCGCCAAGTGTAAACCGAATGATGATCGAGATCGTTCATATTAACCGGATTCGGCTGCCAACTCATCGTGGTAACAGCGGCTGAAGCAGAGGCTGCTGCGGCGATCACGCTGGCGATAGCGCAAAATGCGGCAGTAAAATAACCTGACTTACGAGTCGATCGTCGGTTTTTGGTCGTCATGTTTATTGTCGGATGCGTGCGATTATTAGCTCTGTTGTGCCGGTTGATTGCTAAGATTTACAATAATTCTCATAATTGGCTCTCAGGGTCAACAAGTATTTGCATGCCCCACTCGCAGTTTTTTGCAACTTGTTTTATCAAATTTCCCCAAGCGCACAAACAATTATTTTGCGGTCGAGTCAATATGTTTTCCGGACAGGTTTGCCGGGCCTGCGACAAAGTTAGGGACAGCGGCGACCCGACGTAGATTGTCACGCGTTATCGGCGCACTACATCCGAGGCCAAGCCATCTGTCTGATGCTCAGTGTAAAACGCGGCTGCAAACAGGATCGCGCTAATAAATGATACGCAAACGTATCAAATTACTACATTCATAAAAGTCATACTCATTATGGAAAATACGGCATGTCCAGTGCTGTATAATTCGACCAAAGAATGCGTTTCAACAAAAGATCGTTAGGCGGCCTTCCGATTGGTCACTCCAGCAGGGGATTTACCTTGGTCGAGGTTGTAATCGCGGTGTCTCTTTTGGCGCTGTTTGCCAGCGGCGCTTTGTGGACGCTAACCCAGGCGAATAGGTACGCAGCACTCTCCCGGCTCTACACCGGCGCACAGCTAGCCGCACAAAATCAAATTGACCTTATTATGTCCAGGGGGCCGTTTAATCCCCAAAATCTCGCTGACGACGGGACTGCCGATCCTCAAATCCCCGCGGAGCTCGCACTCGGTACTCACGCGGCGGACACCGTAACGATATACTCCGAGCCTAACGGCCAGACGGTCACTGCTCAGCGCGTTACTACGGTTTCCACCGACAATCCGGCCAAGGTGGTAAGCGGTCGTACTCTTAACATTTACTACGCGACAGTGGTAGTGACGTTTTATTATCCCCCGTCGAAAGCAGGGGTCACACCTCCTCCATCAACTCAGCATCAAGTGCAATTGAATGCCATGCGGGCTTCGGATGCGGAAGGCAGCTAGCCATAATATGAACAAACCCTCGCAGGCAAAACCAACTGCTGGATTCACGCTCGTTGAGCTGATGATAACCAGCGTCGTCTTCACTTTGACCGGGGCCCTGATTTTCTTCTTTTTGAATTCGGGAATGACTCTTTATGCGAAGAACACCGCTATCAATGCGGCGCATCAACAGGCCAGGGCGGGTGTCGATCAGATGTTGGCCAATATTCACGCTGCTGTTTCGATTCCACAGCTAGTAGACCAAAATTTGGCGCCCATTCCTCCGCCCGGGACAGGTCCTGCCGCCGGCATCGATTTTCAAAAATTCGATTCCGGCCCTTATCTTCTGTCGACCACCGCGAACGCGACTGCGACTCAGACGTTCGTTGTAATAGCCGTTCCTTCAACTAGCCCGCCGACTCTTCCCAGTTCAACAGACACCGCTGGATTGCGCTTTAATATTCCCTCGCACGGTATCGAGAAGGATATTCAATCGATTACCGTCTCCGGCAACTATCGCACCATCAATTTTTCCAGTGCTATCGGGACCCAGATCTTCGTGAACGACAGCGATCCTAACAGCAATGGTAATGGCAATGGGAATGGCAACGGCACCAGCAATATCGCCGGCTTTATAACTCGCCGGGTTAGCTATGCGATAGCAGGCACTTCTCCATATTATGAGCTTCGCTATTATCCGACGAACAATCTGCAGACCTATAAGGTCATTGCGCGGAATGTAACTTCTCCCACCTCGGGCCAGTCTCCCACACCGTTTAAGGTATTGTTCAATCAAGCGGGCGGCGCCGATTTTCGCTCAGTCGCTGCCGTTGATCTCTCGACGGCTGAACCGCAATATTCCAAGCGCGGTTATGCAGCGGTAAACATGTTTATCGATTCCTACATTCCGTTCCGTTCCAAACTAACCATCAGTCAATAGCACTCAGTTATGAAACCAAACTCAACGATTCAGTGTGAGTGGCAATGCGCTCATCATCACAATGGTTACTATCGCGGTAGTTGCAGGATTCATCGCGCTCGCCATTGATTACACCCGCAGCATCGGCAGAAACGTCCAGCGCAGCACGCTGGTTCGGCAAGCCATCAACATCGGCGATGCCGCGACTGAGATGGCGTTTGCAGACTGGCGCGCCATTTGTATCAAGAACGCAAGCCTCGCCGCGCCGCCCGGGAAATATTTTGATACGAATGCCGAATTGCCAAGTCCGAGCCCGGGCAACTTTCCCGGTGTAAGTAAATACACCCTAAAGACGTTCTCGGTCGTCCCGGTTGACTCTACCGTGGGCGCCGATAACGCGATCATAAACACTGTCCCTCCCAAGACGATGGGACAGAATCCACAAAACTATAGCTATTACTATTTGGCTTCGGCTGATGTCATCATTCCCACGATGACTCAGTCAAGTACCAGCGTGGCGAACAATTCTTACAAGAACGACGATTCTAACGGAGCGAACGTTGTGGCTCATGTTCGTCGCATTTTCGAAAAATACCGACATAACAAAACCGATAAGGCGATCGATTACAAAGACGACTTGGAGATTCATCCTGGCCCAACATTCGTCGTAAACGGCGACGTTCATACCAATGGTAGTCTTTATACTGCCCACGACACTCTCACTCTTAATGGCACGACTACCTACTCAGGGTCGTGGAGCGTTGACTTCATGGCTGGCGATAATCAGCATCAATCTGATGTCCCCGCTTCGCCTCATTGGGCGACAGGCAACCCGCCTTCTCAAGAGCAATCCGAAACACCATTTGGCGTTAGCGCCACGGACTATCACACACTGATCGAGCCGACAGTCCCTTCGAGCGATCCTCTCTATAATTATGCGTATTCGAACAAGGCGAATTACGCGGTGAAGGTTACGATCGATGCCAATAACAGCGTGAAGGTTTATAACACGAGTGGCACTGACATCACCAATGCGACCGGCAGCACCAACGCTAACTATCAACTCGCTACTCTCATGAAGAGCGCTGTGACGGTTAACCAGACCATCACAGACAATCGACAGGGGTCTGCCTCAGGGAATAGCTCGGTCCGCGTCGCCAGTCTGGATATCGGTGTGATTACGGCGGGGCTGACGAGTAGCACTTATAACAAGGTCGATCTCTCAACAAATCCGGTTATCTACATCGCAGATCTCAGTGCGGATCCGACCGATCCGACGAAGCAGCGCGGTGTTCGCCTGAAAAACGGCTCCATTCTCCCGAGCGCCGGATTAACAGTGGCAAGCGCGAATCCGGTTTATATTCAGGGCGATTTTAATACTGGAAGAAATGGCAGTAACCAACCGCCATCCAATACAAATCCCGATGCCACTAACGCGCCATCGGCTAATCCCGCTTCGCCTACTACATCAGACTACACGCGTAAACCTGCTGCTGTCATTGCCGACGCGGTCACCGTTCTATCCAATTCGTGGTCTGATTCAAACCCCGCCAATAGCACAGCATCCAATACTACTGTTAACACGGCGATTATCGCGGGTATCGTTCCAAGCGGGAATGGTTACTACAGTGGTGGGGCGGAGAACTTCCCGCGCTTCCTCGAAAACTGGAGCGGCAAGACATTAACTTATTACGGCTCGATGATCGAGCTTTACAAGAGCGAGCAAGCTACCGGCCATTGGGGTGCAGCCAATGTTTATAGTCGCACCTAATCGGGCCTGGTATTTCGATACGAAGTTTCTATCGAATCCGCCCGCGGGAGTACCCTACGACGTCGATTACCGTCGCGGGCGGTGGTCTATGGAGTAACGAAATATCGCAGATCACCGATTACCCTTAAGTAAGTCGGGCTTGGAAGCTGCTCCTTAGGTATCCCGTGCTTCCGATCAGAATTTTCTCCCGCTTGCTTTGTTGGTTAGGTCTCGTTCTGGTGTCGTCCGCCGGTTCGCCAGCCGGAGCTGCTATAGATTTCACGCCGACGAGTGGCGAGCGGGTTCTCGAGGGGATTGTTTTCAAGCAGTTGATTTTCCATGAAAATGGCCGCCCGATCACTTACGAACAGCCACGGGGATGGAAGTACATCCGGTGACGCTGCTCACATCCGCTTTACACCGTCGGAATTTGCGCAAGCCCAAGCTGATATCATTCAATCGCCGCTAACGGAACCGGCGAGTTTTGATGATGCTACGGTAAAATTATTGCGAGACTCGAGTTCTAGCGTCGATTCCCCCCGGAAGTCAAAACGCGGTTATTATTTCGGAAGAACGTAACCCGATCACCATTAGTGGTCAGCCAACCTACGCTGTGACGATCGGATATGATCTGGCCGGGCAGGATTACCGCCTCGGCGCGCTTTTTTTGAATCTCAAAGATACTCAACTTCAGTTTCGGGTGATCGCGAGGAAGGAAAATTTTGAGAAGGTCAATCGACCTTTTCGCGGGAGTCTCATTTCGCTGCAGTGGCATTGAGTCCGCGGGGCAGTAGACATTTTTCAGCCGAAGGCCAAACAATTAGGCTGGCGGTTTCACAATCGGGCGTTGCCAATTCGTCCGGCTAGCGGCAAGGTAGCCGCCCGATTATGTTTGCGCGCCAACCCGAGATGAAAGTTTTTAGCGGTTCGGCGAACCGTGACCTGGCGCAGCGTATTTGCGAAGCAATCGGGACGCCGCTTGGTCAGGCAACCATCAGCTCGTTTCCGGACGGCGAAACCTACGTCAGGATCGAGGAGAACATCCGCGGACGTGACGTTTTCATTATTCAACCGACTTGTCCGCCGACCAATCAGCATTTGATGGAATTGCTCATCATGGTCGATGCCGCGCGGCGAGCGAGTGCGGATCGCATTACTGCCGTCATTCCCTTTTTTGGTTATGCGCGGCAGGATCGAAAAGATCAGCCGCGTGTTCCGATCACGGCGAAGCTTGTGGCCAATCTTTTGCACGCGGCGGGCGTGAGTCGCGTGCTGACGATGGATCTGCACGCGCAACAGGTGCAGGGCTTTTTCGATATTCCGGTGGACCACCTTTATTCCATGCCGGTGCTGATCAAGTATCTGCGGACGCGGTTGACCGGAAAAACGGTGGTTGTCTCGCCCGATGTGGGCGGATTGAAAATGGCTTCGGCCTACGCGCAGGCACTCGGTGCGAACCTGGCGATCGTAGCCAAGCAGCGGAAAAGCGCCACCGAAACGGAGGCATTGTATTTGATCGGCGAAGTCGAGGGATGCGATGTGCTGCTCGTGGACGATCTCACTGAAACGGCGGGCACACTCACTTCTGCGACCACGCTTTTGAAAAAGCGCGGGGCCCAAAAAATCTACGCCGGCGTCTCTCACGCCGTCCTGGTGGATGCCGCCATTCCGCGGTTGCAAAAATCTGAAATCGAGGAACTAGTTACGACCAACAGCACGCCGGTGCGGGCCGTGGAGAATTTTAAAACCACGGTGCTTTGCATCTCCGAGCTTCTCGGGGAAGGCATGAAACGGATTCACAATGACGAATCGGTTTCTTCGCTGTTCAAGATTGATAACGGCAAACAGTAGTATTTTTTTCCCATGGCTAAACAAGTAAAATTGACGGCGGAACGAAGGACGGCGGTGGGCCGTTCGGCGGTGCGCAAATTGAAAGCGCAAGGCGCGGTGCCGGCGATCATTTACGGCGCGAAAGACAAACCGGAAGCATTGCAGGTTTCACGTCGCGATATCAACGCGCTCCTCAGTCACGCGGCTGGTGAAAACATTCTCGTCGAACTCGAAATCGCCGGGAAAAACCGTCTCGCCCTCGTGCAGGAAGTCCAGCATTCACCCGTTGGTGGCGACGTTTTGCACGTCGACTTTCACGCTGTTTCCATGGATGAAAAGATCGAGGCGGAAGTTCCGCTCGAGCCGGTTGGCATTGCCAATGGCGTCAAGAACTTCGGCGGTCTTCTCGAGCAGAGTGTGCGTGCGCTTGAGATCGAATGTTTGCCCAAAGATTTGCCGGACAAACTTACCGTCGATGTCTCGGCGCTTAACATTGGGGATTCAATCCACGTTCGCGACATTCCTTTGCCGGAAGGTGTGCGTACAAGAATCCACGCGGACCTGACTGTCTTTTCGGTCTTGGCTCCGACGGTGGAAGAAGAACCAGTGGCGGAAGTTGCTGCGGAAGGTGCGGCTGCCGGACCGGAAGTGATTCGCGAGAAGAAGGAAGAGCCCGCAGCGGCACCTGCAGCGGGTTCGGCGGCGCCGAAAGAAAAAGAAGCGAAGAAGTGATCGTTCGATCGCTTTCTTCGCCAGAGAATTTTGCTCACTGAAAGTTCGCGCATTCGTTTGGTTGCCGGGCTCGGCAATCCCGGAGCCGAATACGAGCAAACGCGTCATAACGTCGGATTCATCGTGCTCGACCAACTGGCCCGCAATTGGGGAATCGGTTGGGAGCACTCAAAAAAATGGGAGGCTCATTGGGCAAAAAGTGAGCGCGGAATCCTTGTGAAGCCGCTTAGCTTTATGAATCGCAGCGGATACCCGCTCGCCGCGGTCGCGGATTTTTATAAGATTGCGCCGCAAGAAATTCTTGTCGTGCTCGATGATTTTGCGCTGCCGCTCGGGCGATTGCGTCTGCGTCCCGATGGCGGTCCGGGCGGACATAATGGCCTCGAATCCATCATTGTTGAGCTCGGGAGCGAGGAAATTCCGCGACTCCGTATCGGCATTGGCTCTGCTCCCAACGAAGGTGCCGTGGATTATGTGCTCGGCCGTTTCTTCGAAGAAGAAATGCCGCTCCTCAAGACAACCATCGGCCGGGCGGTCGAAGCGGTGAACTGCGCAATTGACAAAGGCATGGTTTCCGCGATGAACACCTTCAACCAAGCTCAAGAAACATGAAGAATCGTTACGAAGCGCTCCTCGTTCTCAACACGCAGGGCAAAGAAGATACAGTCAAGGATGTGGTAGATCGGCTCGAATCCGAATTTCAAAAGGAAGGAGCTGAAATCGAGCAGGTCCAGAAAATGGACAAGCGGCAGTTTTCCTATGTTGCGGGCGAACTCGGTGAAGGCTTCTACGTGAACTTCGTCTTCCATGCCGACCCGCAATTGATCACGAAACTGCGTTCGAAATTTAAACTCGATCCAGAAGTTTACCGTCAACACTTCCAGAGATTGCGCCCGAAAAAGGAACGTCCTGCAAAAAAGGTCGCCGCCGCCAAATAACTGCGTTAGAAACGCTGCATGGCTAGTTTTAATAAAGTTCTCCTCCTAGGGAATCTCACGCGCGATCCCGAAGTGCGATACACGCCGAAAGGCAGTGCCGTCGCCGATCTCGGTATCGCCGTGAATCGTCAATACACCCTCGATACCGGGGAAAAACGCGAAGAAGTTACGTTTGTCGATGTCACCTTTTGGGGACGCACCGCAGAAGTCGCCGGCGAATACTTGAAAAAAGGGCGGCCTGTTTTCATCGAAGGTCGGCTTCAGCTCGATACTTGGGATGACAAACAGTCGGGGCAAAAGCGCAGCAAGTTGAAGGTCATCGGCGAAATGATGCAGATGCTCGGTTCTCGGCCCGGTGCCGGAGGCGATATGGACGAAGGCGGCGGGGCGCCACGCGCATCGAGATCCAGCACGCCTCCCCCAAAACCGGCCGCAGCCGAACCGGACGACGACGAGATTCCGTTTTAGCCTGACGAATTATTCGTTAGGCCGGATTCCGCTCTCGCGGATGAAACAAAGCTTCGTATGAACGCCACCGAAGCCTGCATCGCACTCAACATGCTGCCAACGATGGGGCCGGTGCGTTTACGCAAACTGCTCGAGGTTTTCAAGACGCCGGAACAAGTGCTTGCAGCCCGCGGAAGCGAACTGCGCAAAGTCGAGGGCGTTGGTAAAGAGGTTGTCGAGCAAATCGTAAATTGGGAAACGCTCGTCGATCTCTCATCTGAACTTGAACGCATTCGGCAATTCGGCGCGAAAGTTATCACGCAGGACTCGCCCGAATATCCGCGGCAACTGCGAGAGATTCACGCACCACCGATCGTCTTGTATGTCTGGGGTGAATTGCTGGAGCGCGATCATCACGCGATCGGAATCATCGGCGCGCGGCGCACTACTCATTATGGAACCGAATCGGCAAAGAAGCTCGCTTATCAGCTTGCCTACGCTGGTCTCACCGTGATCAGCGGCCTGGCGCGGGGAATCGATACCGCCGCGCACCAGGGCGCGCTCGCCGCGAAAGGTCGCACAATTGCGGTGATTGGCTCGGGACTGTCGAGGCTTTATCCGCCGGAAAATGCTGCGCTTGCCGAAAAAATTCGCAACGGAAATGGCGCGGTAGTGTCCGAGTTCTCGATGGAAATAGAACCCGACCGCCAAACCTTCCCCATGCGCAATCGAATTATCAGTGGTTGGAGCCATGGCCTTTTGGTCGTGGAAGCTGGGCTCAATAGCGGGGCCCTTATCACCGTCGCGCAGGCCCTCGAGCAAGGTCGTTCCGTGTATGCCGTGCCAGGCCACATCAACGCGCCCAGCGCGCAGGGTTCGAACCGCCTTATCCAGCAAGGGGCGAAGCTTGTGATGGATGCGAGCGATATTCTCGACGATCTACAAATCCTTCTGCCCGAGACTAAACCGTCGCCGGAAGCGGCGGCGCGGCCCCTGCCAGTTCTGTCCGAGGACGAGCGCCGCGTCTACGATGCCATCGAGGCGACCGAGACCGCCATCGACGACATCGCCGGAAAATGCCATTTGCCAAGCGGGACGGTCTCTTCTACTCTCCTCCGCCTTGAACTAAAGCGGCTCGTTAAGCAGCTGCCCGGAAAGTATTTCGTGAAGCTGGCGTAGCCTCGTCCGCGACCTGCTCCTGATCCCGCAAGGTTCTGATCCTAAATGTCTAAATCCCTTATCATCGCTGAGAAGCCGAGCGTGGCGAGTGATCTCGCCCGCGCTCTCGGTGGCTTCAAGAAGACGGACGAACATTTCGAAAATGATCGCTACATCATTTCTTCGGCTATCGGCCACCTGGTGGAACTCTGTCTGCCAAGCGAACTCGACGTAAAGCGGGGCAAATGGAGCTTCGCGAATTTGCCGATCATTCCCGACGAGTTCGATTTGAGGCCGATCGAGAAATCAAAGTCGCGCTTCAATTATCTCAAGAAGCTCATCAAGCGCCCCGATGTGACCGAGCTCATCAACGCCTGCGACGCCGGGCGCGAGGGGGAACTGATCTTCCGTTATCTGGTCAAAATAACCGGAAGTAAGAAACCGGTCCGGCGGCTCTGGTTACAATCGATGACGGCAGAATCGATCCGGTCCGCCTTCGAGCATTTGCGCACCGACGAAGAAATGATTCCGCTCGCGAAAGCAGCGGTCTGCCGTTCCGAAAGTGACTGGCTCGTCGGCATCAACGGCACCCGCGCCATGACCGCGTTCAATAACAAGACCGGCGGCTTTCAACTTACGCCAGTCGGCCGCGTGCAAACGCCGACTCTCGCCATTCTGACCGAGCGCGAAGAAAAGATTCACGAATTTAAGCCGCGCACATTTTTCGAAGTGTTCGCGGATTTTGAAGTAGCAGCGGGCGAATATCGCGGCCGCTGGTTCCGTGAAGACTTTGCCAAGAACGGTGATGAAGATGCGCGTCCGGAGCGCATCTGGGATCAGGCTTTGGCCGAAGACATCAAAACGCGATGCACAGGCAAGACCGGCATTGCCACCGAAGAGCGAAAGCCAACCACACAAGCGCCGCCGTTACTTTACGACCTAACGAGTTTGCAACGAGAAGCGAACGGGCGCGGATTTAGCGCGAAACGAACACTGCAAATCGCGCAGCAACTTTACGAGCGCTACAAAGTCATCACTTATCCCCGAACCGATTCGCGTTACCTGCCGGAAGATTACATCGCCACGGTGAAGTCGACGCTCGGCAAAATTCAGGATCCGACGCTCGGCACTCATGCGCGCAAAGTTCTCGATAATCAATGGGTCAAACCATCGAAGCGCATATTTAACAACGCCAAGATTTCGGATCACTTTGCCATCGTTCCGACTGGAACTGCGCCACACGGCCTCGATGAATGGCAGCAAAAAATTTACGACATGATTGTGCGGCGGTTTATCGCTGTGTTTTTTCCCGCGGCGCAGTTTGAAGTCACGACTCGGATCACGCGTGTCGAAAAAGACGCGTTTAAGACTGATGGCAAGATCATTATCAATCCCGGCTGGCTAGTGGTCTACGGCCGCGAAGCCGCGATTGCGGACGGGGACGACGACAAATCTCTCGTGCCGATTTCGCCTAACGAATCAGCTAAAGTTTTGGATGTTGAAGTTAAGCGGGACGACACGAAGCCGCCTGCGCGCTTCAACGAAGCGACGCTCCTGTCCGCGATGGAAGGCGCCGGCAAATTGGTTGATGACGAAGAATTGCGCGAAGCGATGCGCGAGAAAGGCCTCGGCACGCCGGCGACACGCGCTGCCATCATCGAGGGACTTCTGCATGACGGTTACGTGAACCGGCAGGGCAGGGAACTGATTGCGACGGCGAAGGGAATGGCGCTCATCACGTTGTTACAAGGAATTGGCGCGGCCGCGCTTTGCTCGCCGGAAATGACCGGCGAATGGGAATACAAACTCAAGCGCATGGCCAAAGGCGAGATGAAGCGCAAAGAATTCATGGCTGAGATCAAGAACTTCACGCGCGAAATTGTCGAGAAGGCCAAGACGTTCGAGGGCGATAGCGTGGGCGGCAATTTCACGGTCGTGGATGTGAAATGTCCGAAGTGTGGCGAAGGTCCTTACGATGAAGACTATCGCACCTTCAAATGCCGCAGTTGCGGTTTGATCATTTGGAAGACGATGGCGGGCCGGTTGTTTAATGAGCACGAAGTCGAAACCTTGCTCACGAAAGGATCTGTCGGTCCGCTCGAAGGATTTCGAAGCAAGATGGGCCGGCCCTTTAATGCGACCGTCAAGCTCGGTGAAGATTTCAAACAAGCAATTCGACTTCGGCGAAGGTAGCAACGGCGCGGCGATCACGATTGATCCCGCTAAACATGAATCGCTGGGTCTCTGTCCGATCTGTCAAAAAGGCCAGATCTATGTTCTCGACAACGCTTACGCCTGCGAAAACGCCGTTTCCGCCGAGAAAACTTGCACCTTCCGCGTGAGCAAAGTGATTTTGCAGCGCGAAATCCCGAAAGAGCAGGTGCAGAAACTCATCGCGACGGGCAAGACCGATCTGCTTCCCAAGTTTATTTCCAAAAAAGGTCGTGCCTTCTCCGCGCATCTGAAGTTGGAAAACGGCAAAATTGGTTTCGAATTTGCCGAGAAAAAGCCGCGCGCGAAAAAGAGTGCGGCTGTCAAGAAGCCAGCCGAGGTGTAGCTGCCGCCGTCACCGGCGGCAGAGTGAGAGACGCTCGGCCCCGAAGTTTCGCGGGTTTGCATTGACGACAGGGCCGTCAATCTGATCATATACCCGCTTGCGCGCGGGGTTTCTCCAAATGTCCAAGGCAAGCGTCTTCAGTTTTCTCGTTTTGCTCTCTGTAGTTGCTGCCGTTTCCGGTCAGACGGCGCGACACAAGCGGCTTCCGCGCGAAGAACTCGAAAAATACGGCGATCCACCGGCGTTACTTTCGCGGACAGGCTTGTCACCGCGAATGATCTCGCAGTTCAATTCCTTCACGAGTTACCAGGTTAACATCGATGCGAACGGCCTGAATATTACCGGTGATGCGGCGAACGAGCCATCGATCTGCGTTGACCCGACAAACGGCAACAAGATGGCGATCGGCTGGAGGCAGTTTAATAGCGTCACTTCAAATTTTCGACAGGCAGGCGTCGGATACACGAGCAACGGCGGCATTACGTGGACCTTCCCGGGCGTTCTCGAGAATAATGTCTTCCGCAGCGATCCGGTGCTGGATTCCACCGACACAGGAAATTTTTTCTATCTCAGTCTTCTCCAGACATTTTTCGACAACATGTGGCGGTCGATCGATGGCGGTCAGTCATGGTTGAATATCGCCCCGGCAAAAGGTGGCGATAAGCAGTGGTTCACAATCGATAACACGAATAGCACTGGTCACGGATTCCAGTACCAGTCCTGGAGCACAGACGGCAACAACTACGGTGGCAGACAATTCACGCGCTCGACCGACGGCGGCGTTACCTGGTTGAATCCGATAAACATCCCTAACTCTCCCGCATGGGGGACGCTCGATGTGGATACGAACGGCAATCTCTTTCTTGTCGGCGTGAATTTCAACACCGGCCAGGTCTGGTGTGAACGCTCGAGTAATGCAAAGAACGGCGCTGTGACACCGAGCTTCGACCAAAGCACGGCCGTGAATCTTGGCGGCGACATCGACGTTAGCGAACCGATAAATCCGGTAGGGCTAGTCGGGCAATTATTCCTCACGGTGGATCGCTCCGGCGGCGCGCACGAACAACAATGTTTACATGCTGGCGAGCGTGCTACCGACCGGCTTCACCACTGGCAGCGACACGATGTTCGTGCGTAGCACAAATGGCGGGCAGACGTTCAGTGCCCCTCATCGGATCAACGACGACCCAGTCAATCACGCCAAATGGCATTGGATGGGCACGCTCGCGGTCGCGCCGAATGGGCGCATCGATGTCATCTGGTTGGATACGCGCAACGCGGCGAACAATACCGATTCGCAGCTCTTCTATTCCTATAGCTTCGACGGCGGAAATACCTGGGCTCCCAATGTCCAGGTGAGTAATTCTTTCAATCCATTGATCGGCTATCCCAATCAAAACAAGATGGGCGACTATATGACGATCGTTTCCGACAATACCGGCGGTAACGTTGCCTACTGCGCCACGTTCAACGGGGAAGAAGATATTTATTATGTTCGCGTCGCTCCTTCAGCTCCAGCGGCGCTGAGCGCAGTCTCTCGGAAAACTCACGGAGGCGCTGGGACTTTTGATGTCCCGCTTCCACTTACTGGTAGCGCCGGAATCGAATGCCGCAGCGGTTCGGGGCCGAACTCCGATGGGCATCAAATCATTGTTACCTTCGCCACACCGGTCACGGACAGTGGAGTTACAGTGAGCAGTATCGATGGACTTGCTACTGCTACACAGAACGTAAGCGGAGCAATGGTCACCGTTGATCTTTCCAACGTGACGGACGGGCAGACCGTTACCGTTACGCTTACAAGCGTAAATGATGGCGTCCGCTTCGGTGATGTTACCGTTCCGGCCAGCTTTCTTCTTGGTGATACTACTGGAAACGGCACCGTGAACTCGACGGATGTCAGCCAGGCTAAGATGCAGTCGGGACAAACAGTCGGTGCCTCCAGCTTCCGCGAGGACGTAAATGCGAACGGCTCCATCAACGCGACCGACGTCAGCTTGGTGAAACTACGATCGGGTATGTCTCTGCCCTAGCTGGCAGGGGAGGTTTGCCGCCCGCGGCGGGCGCTCCAGGTCACTTTTTCGGCAAGATGCTTGGCGATTGCGGAACATTCGATTGCAGCGCCGTGCCGGTTTTCGATTTTACCAAAGAGACATCAGTGCTGGTGATAGCGCCGCTCGCGTTTACGTCTTCGCGGAAGTTCGAATTGGTGACGGGAGATCCTGACTGCGCCTTGGTCTGACTCACGTCGGATGAATTGACGGTGCCGTTATAGGATGTATCCCCCACCAGGATAGCCATTGCAGCGGTAACATCGTTTGTAATCGTACCATCGTTTACGCCAAACAAGGTAACATTGATGGTTTGCGCGTTAGTTACGCCAGTTAGATTTACCGTGATTGCGTTTGTGCCATTTCCACTGGTGCCGGCAACGCTGCCAATACCCGACGTGAGTGATGCGTGGTCAAAAGTAACAGCATTGGCGAAGTTAACGACTAGTTGGTAATCGTTTGTCGCTCCGCCGCTGCGGCACTCGATTCCGGCGTTGCCTGTCAGCGGCAAGTTAATGTCAAAGGTTCCGGCGCTGCCATGTACCTTCCTGGAGACCAACTGCGTAGGAGCTATCGGCGCCACCACCTCAAATTGCGACATCATCCCGTCATCCTCGTGTTCCAGGATGTGGCAGTGGAACATGTAGATACCGGTGTGATCCGTGAACTTCATCTTAAGCTCAAGAGTCTCACCGGAACCAAGGCTCCAGGTCTCCTTCATTGTCTCATACGGGTAACAGGGGCCGCCATCGCGACTGATGCATTGTTGATCGACATCGTGAATGTGAACCATATGGGTGACACCGGTGGGATTAGTGAAGATCCATTTCTCAGTCGTGCCGAGGACGGGATGGGCATCGATGCGATTGGGATCGAATGTGAGACCGTTAATCGTCCAATGGTCCGAAGTTTGATCAAAGCTGAAGTGCCGCGTCACCGTGGGTTCGCCGATATCGGGCAGCGCACGAAGCGTTGCCGGAATCGTACTATTGTCAACGACATGCTGTGTAACTCGGAACTTCAGCAACGGCGTCACCTTGTACGAATCCATCAGGTAAATCTCCTGTCCCATTTTTCCTGCGAAATCGACAACAACATCGAGCCGTTCCGCCGGACCGAAGTCCATCGCTGTGCGTGACACCGGCGCCGGCAACAGACCGCTCTCCGTTCCGATTTGTGTGAATGCGTCGCCCGTACTCAAAGTGAGGATGTAAAAGCGGGCATTGGAACCGTTCAGCATGCGCAAACGATATTTGCGGTCTGCCACATCGAAGTACGGCTGGTAGACGCCGTTGACCAGGATCTTGTCGCCAATAACACCAAAGCGGTCATAAAAATATTCCAGCTGGTTGTCCTGGTCGAACTGGCGGTCAGCTATCACCAAAGGTAGCTCGTAGGCGCCGGAAGGGAGCGTCGCCGGATCCGCTGGATCATCGATAATGTAAAGACCCGTGAGTCCCATCCACACCTTCATACCGGTCTCGTCCAGCTTGTGATCGTGGTAGAACTGCGTGGCGCCACGCTCATTTTCACCATTCTCGATCCCGTCGAAGGTGTACGTCCGCGAGGCTCCAGTTCCGATGAGGTAATCGGGTCCGGTTACGTAACCATCGTCTATCGAAGCGGAGTGGTTTCCATGGTGATGCACCGTTAACGAGCCGGCGATCGGATTGAGATTATTGGTGAAAGTGACCTGTCGTCGTCTGCCCGCCGGGCCTGCGAATTGTGGGACCGGGATATGTGCCTCCGTAGGTCCACATGTAGGTGGGAGGCCCATCGAGTATTTGCACGTAACTTTCCTGGACGCTGATGGGTATGTTGGCGGCGGTGGCGACGGGCGGGAAGATCAAAGGATGCGAAGCGAAAGGTGTCGGCGTCGGAGTAGGGGTGGGTGTCGGTGTGGGCGTGGCGTTGGTGTTGGTGTCACTGTTGGAGTGGGCGTTGCTGTCGGAGTTGGTGTCGGCGTTGGAGCTGCGACGGTAACCGTTCCCGTCATCATCGCTCCATGAACCCTGCAGTAATAGGGATACGTCCCGGCAGTCGGGAACGTGAATGAGAAAGTGGACCCACTGTTGTGTATTCCTGAGTCAAATATCCCATTGGGGTTATTTGGATTTCCGGACGTCGCGCTGTGATTATTGCTGGCCCACGTCCACTTCACCGTGTCGCCGACCTGGATCGTCACCGAGCTGGGACTGAAATTATTACCACCCTGTCCGATGGTAACATTCGTCGTCGCCGCGTCAGCGAAAATGGGAAAAAACAGAGCGAAAAGGGCGAGTAGGCGGATTGGCGTCCGGGCGCGACATATGGATGGCATTTTCGAGCGATGCGGATAGCAGCAGCGCGGTTTTTATCCAGTCTGCGTGCTAAGGGCAACAAAATTCGCGTCCGGAGAAGCCTACAGCATCTCTGTCTGTTTATGCTCCGTCGCTTCGCGCGCGGCCATTGCGAAGGGATTTGTCTGGCCCGGAGAGTCGACGCGCTCGGTGCCATTGAGCAGGCCTTCAATAGCAATGGTGAGCTTTTCAGCAAGCTGTGGAAGGCCTCCATAATTTCGATCACTGCGACATTCGGGCAACTGTCGACAAACTGATGATAAGTCTCGGCAGCGTCGGCCCAACTCCAGGTATCGGTGAAAGCGTGGAACTGTGCCTGGCTTACCGCGCCGCTGGTCTCACGGAAGAGAACGTTGTAATCCGCGTTCGAGTTAAATGGCGGATCGAGATAGACAAGATCGATACTCTCGTCGGGAAATTCCTTCCGATCAGAAAGCCATTTGAGATTATCGCCGAAGTAGAGCCGGTTTCATCAGAAGGGATAGTGAGAGATGTTTCGGTCCGAAGCGGACTGGCGTTTCGCTCAACATGACGATGCTTCGTTCGGAATGACAAGAGGGGAAGCATCCTCTTGTGTCAGCGCCTTCACTGCTCGCGTCAATCGGCTAATTACACGCGGTGAAATCGAATCAACACCAGATTCATGGCGGGTGCGTGCAGTTGGCGCAGGATTTCTGTCGCGCCCGTCGTCATGATCCCGGTTCGTTTTGTTGAATCGAAACTTCCCAAACGAATGCATCCTTGTGGCCGGGAATTTCGCACGCTTCGCCTGGTCGTTTTTCCGCGCCCGCCACCATAACGCTCGTAACTTTGCCTGGACCAATCCCGCCACCGGGCGCGACCATTTTAGCTATCCTCTCTCGCGCATGAGGAGCGGCCAGCTCTTCCATTTCACGCCATGTGTTTTTTTGGAAGGCGGGAACTTCAATGCGAACAGTCACGCTTCCAATGTCTCCTTCTTCGGGGTGCGCAACATGAGCACTGGAGTTGATCGGAAAAACAATATCGTAAACCAACGGTCCGGGGGGTGCCATTCCTTGAGATTAATCACCCCGAAACGGTTGAAGCGAGACCAAAATTCTGCGTGTTTGAGATCAACCGCGGATTTCCCGGATAACGCTGCTTTTTTGGATCCACAGATTGCGCAGATTTACACAGATTATTCCCGGAGGGACTCTTGCTCGTGCTCTTACTCTTGCTCCATCCGTAATCTGTGAGGGAATCAGGGTGCCGGAAATCTGTGGATGAAACGGATTCCTGGTTTCCTGATTGATTTAGGAAATACGCGTCCCTTTTCGAACCTGTGAAATGGAAGTAAGAAATTTCTCGGTCCGAGCCGGACCGGCATGGCGCTCGAAATGACAAAGAGCATGTTGACGCCACAAGTTGTGGTGTGCTACTTACGAACGCAGCACTATGCGTTGTCCCAAGTGCGGATTTCGTGACGATAAGGTCATCGATTCGCGCCAGTCTCGTGATGGTAATGCGATCCGTCGCCGGCGCGTTTGTCTCAAGTGCTCTTATCGCTACACCACATACGAAGAAGTCGAGCGCTCGGATCTGCGCGTGATCAAGCGCGATCGCACGCATGAAATGTTCGATCGGCAAAAACTTGTGAAGAGTCTGGCGATGGCGTGCGAGAAACGGTCGATCGGGCTGGTGGCGTTGGAACAGGCGGTGGACGAGATCATTCACGAACTCGAAACGAGCGGACGCGAAGTTACTTCAGCGGAGATTGGGACGAAGGTGCTGGCGAAATTGCGCGAGATCGATGAGGTGGCGTATCTGCGTTACGCGTCGATTCATCAACATTTCAAGGAGGTCGACGAGTTTGTGGAAGCGATTCAAGCGCTCGGTCGCCGGATCAAGACGAACGCGGCGCAAAAGGAATTATTTCCGCCAGAGGTGGCAACTCATGGTCGCGTTTAAGGGAGAATTTCCATATCTTCGTGTCGAGTCGGGGCAGCTCTTCGAGTTCGATCGCACCTGGCTGCGTGAGGCGATCACGCGCGCGGCGGATCAGGCGGGTTATCCGAGCTGGTGGTTAACGGATCATGTGACGGAAAGCATCGCCTTTTATCTGCGGTTACGCGCGGACGAGCCGGTCGTCGCGTTCAGTCAGTTATCGCAAACCGTGCGCTACGTTTTGAAGGTAATCGGCTACAAGGAAATCGTTCCTTATTTCGAACCCGCGCTTCCGCCGATCACGATTTCGCTGCTCGAGATCGCACAACAGGCGGGCGCGGGATACGAGCTGGCGTTTTTCGATCATCTGGAGAAAAGGATCAACGCGCTTGTGGGAATCGGCATCGATAGCTTGCGGCTTCGCGGGCTGCAGCCGTGCGTCAAACATTTGCAAGGCGCGAAAGCGTGGTCGCGCGCGTGCGATCGTTTGCGCGAGGAAGTGGTCTGCTTTGTCCGGGAAAAACTGGCGGCCACAGCAGCGCGGCAGGAACTGAGTTGTTCTATTTGTTAGCCGCGAGAACCGGCCGATGACGATCTTCGAGAAAATAATCGCGCGGGAGATTCCGGCGAAAATCGTCTATGAAGATGACGATGTTCTGGCGTTTCACGATGTAAATCCTCAGGCGCCGGTGCACGTGTTGATCGTGCCGAAGAAAGTGATTCCGCGGTTATCGGAGGCGAGCGCATCGGACGAGGCGCTTTTGGGGAAGCTGCTTTTGACAGCCAAAAGAGTCGCGGCGGATCTTGGCCTAACGAATGGATATCGCGTCGTGATTAACAACGGGCCCGATGCGGGGGAGAGTGTTCCGCATTTGCATGTGCACGTGCTCGGCGGGCGCACAATGGCGTGGCCGCCAGGGTAAAATGTGGGAGGGATCTCAGTGTCCCGATTGCAATGAGCAGGCCGGGAGTCAGGACACTGAGGTCCCTCCCATATTGCAGCTATTCCTTCACGATGACCGGAGTGCCATCGCGCGCGGCTTCAAAGAAATGCTTCGCCATTTCGCCAGGCATGCGAATGCAACCGTGCGATGCGCGATAACGCGGGACGAATCCCGCATGCATTCCGTAGCCGCCAGTGAAACGAAGGAAGTACGGCATTCGAGCGCCATCAAAGATCGCTCCTGGCGGTTTCGGATTCTCCCGAACACTGATGTTTTTCTCCAACACAAGGCCGTCTGCATCGATGTAGTCGCCATATTCGCTCGAGACGTGATCTTTATCCTTCTGAATGACGCGGTATCTGCCGGGGGGAGTTTCGTAACCTTTTTTCCCGGTCGAGATATTCGATTCGCCGATGAGATGTTTTCCTTTGTAAAAGTAGGCGCGCTGTTCATCGAGATGGACGACGATTCTCGGGGCACCTTTGAAATGATCCGGACGCCAATACGCGGGTTTGCCGTGTGGTGCGGCGAGCACGGTTCTTATGGCATCCGAAAGGACGCGGCGTGGTGTTTCTAATTGCGTCGGCAACTCTGCGCAGCCGGTGCAAAAAATAAATGCACAAAAAACGCACGCGATGCTGAAACAGGATCTCGGGTTCACAAAGGCGCGCACAGTAATGCCTTCCGCAGGGCATTCAACCTGAAAGCAACCGCAAAGCGACAAAACGCGGGAATCATGCATCAATCTCGATCACATCGGACTTGAGCGTCATCACGCAGCAATGAATGTGCAAAACGTCGGCTTATTCTCTAATTTTGCTCGACCGCCGGGGCGTTTCTGAACGCGAAATATTCTGCAAGGGGATGTAGCGGCGATAGCGCGACTCGGCTAGGGTCGGACTTTGCGAAATGAAACGATATCTTCCTTTTTTCATTGTTATTGTGGTGGCGCTCCTCGCCGTGGGCAGTGGCGCGATGCTCTACCGTTCGAAACGGCCAGGCTCTTCTGCCACGCGGAGGGAATTCCGGCGCCGCTTCCAAGCAAGCCGAGTCCGATCGAGTTCACATCCGCGGAGAGCGCGATGCGCCGGTGACGTTAGAGGAGTTCGGCGATTTCCAATGTCCGCCCTGCGGGACCCTTTCCCCGATGATTGATGAGATCGAACGGGCGTATCACCCGCGAGTGCGCGTCGTGTTCCGCAATTTTCCACTCCCGATGCACGCGCACGCAGCGGAAGCGGCATATGCAGCGGAAGCGGCGGGGCGGCAAGGTCGCTTTTGGGAAATGCACGATTTGCTTTACCGCGAGCAATCGGTTTGGAGCAATACGACGGACGCGCAGAAGACTTTCAACGGTTACGCCGGCATGCTCGGGTTAAACCTCGATCGTTTTAAAGCAGATATGCGGAGCGCTGCCGTCAAGAATACGGTGGAAAGCGATCATAATGCAGGGGAGAAACGCGGTGTTAAAAGTACGCCCACTGTTTTTGTCAATGACCGCGCGCTCCTGCCGAGCGATCTAACGAAAGTGGGATTAAGCGCCGCGATTGATTCAGCATTAAAGGAAACTTCAGTTTCGAAACCAAAATGACAGCCTCACGCGTCCGGACTTTTATCTATACTATTGCGGCCCTGCTTTCGCTGGTTGGTCTTGCCGAAGCAGTTTATCTCGCCGTGCAATCTTTTGCCGGTGAAACGGCAATCTGCGAAGGATCCTCGGGTTGTTTCGAAGTGCTGGGCAGTCATTTCGCGAAAATCGGGGGCATCCCGGTCGCGGCGTTCGGCGCGCTCGCGTATTTCAGCGCATTTAGTTTCGCCACCTTCACCGCTTTTGGTTCGAAACGCGCGCGCACTTTTTTTTCTCTGACTGTGTGCGCGATGTTTGCGGCTACGCTGTGGTTTCTGTTTGTGCAGGCATTTCTACTGCATGCTTACTGCCGCTACTGTTTATTCTCCGCCGCGATTATTTTTTTCCTTACCGGAATAGTCGTTGCGAGCCCACGAACCGATTAGAGAAGAAACCGCGGTGAGGGAGGGATTCGAACCCTCGGTACCCTTTTGGGTACGGCGCTTTAGCAAAGCGCTGCTTTCGACCACTCAGCCACCTCACCAATGGGTTGCGAAAATATGGCATGAATTGGCGATTGCCAATTTTCATTTGCCAACGCAATTGATTGTAAATGATCACCGAGGAAGAGGCGCTTGCAAAAATTCTGAGCCGAACTCAGCCGTTGCCGCCACGCACTCTTGCAATCGAGGAGGCATCTGGATGTTTTCTCGCGCGTGACGTTGCGGCGCGTTTGCCGCTGCCGCTCTTCGATAATTCAGCGATGGATGGCTATGCCGTCATTGCGAAGGATTGCGTGGGAGGCAAACGACTGCGTGTCGTGGACGAACAGCCCGCAGGCCTTGACCGGCATCTTCGTGTTCGCAGCGGAGAAGCGGTCCGAATTTTTACCGGCGCGCCGATTCCTTCGGGCGCGGATGCGGTCGTGATGCAGGAAGATGTGACACGCGACTCCGACCAAATTGTGGTGAACACAGAAGTTGAGCCGGGCGAATTTATTCGACGTCGTGGATGCGATCTAAGCGAAGGGCAGAAAATTCTTTCTGCTGGCGAGCGTTTGCGTGCCGAGAACCTCGCTCTTCTCGCTGCGCAAGGATTTGCGGAAATCGAAGTTGGCGGCATGGTGCGCGCCGCAATTCTTTCAACGGGCGACGAACTTGTGCCGCCCGGGAAACCGATTCAGCCGGGACAACTTTACGAGAGCAATTCTGTGCTGTTGCGGGCACTGGTCGGCAGGGACGGGCGCGAGGGTGGAACTCGTTCGCAGCGTTCCGGACCGTGCGGAGGAGTTGAAAGCAGCGTTGTCCGATGGATTGAAATGCGATGTGTTAATCATTAGCGGCGGCGTGTCGGTCGGCGACCACGATCTGGTTCGACCGCTCTTGAAAGAACTCGGCGCCGAAATCGATTTGTGGCGAGTCGCAATTAAACCGGGCAAGCCGTTCTTGTTCGGGCGGCGTGGCGACTGCGCCATCTTCGCTTTACCCGGCAATCCCGTTTCTGCTTTCGTTACTTTCCTCGTGTTTGTGCGCCCGGCGATTCTCAAAATGATGGGCGCAGCGAACGACGCGCTGTGTTTGCCTGGGACGGTCGCTCGTTTGGCAGGCGACATGAGCAATGACGGCGATCGCGTGCATTATTTCCGCGGGACGCTGCGCGACGGGGAATTTAGAGCGGTGGGTCGTCAGGAATCGCATGCACTTTACGGTTTGAGCCGCTCGAACGCGCTTCTGCGCCTCGCTCCCGGCGAACAAATCCCCGCTGGGAGCAGCGTTTCTGTGTATTTATGGAATTGAACGACGGGTTGACACTCCCCACGAGCATTTTAGCTTAAGCGCGCGTTGAACACTTCGTTGGCTACTAAATTCACGAGTACACCGCCGGACCAATTTCGGGCGGATGCGGAGAAATTAGCGCACATCATTATGGAGATGCAGCGCTGCTTCGTCCTCCATATCTGCAAGGAACTCGCTCCGGGCAACGTTTCCTTCCCGCAATTTTTCCTTCTCGCTTTTCTCGATCAAAAGGAAGTGGCCACCATGTCGGCGATCGCGCAGAAGATGGGGCATACCACGGCCGCGGCCAGCGGCCTGGTCGCGCGTCTCGAAAGTCATAACTACGTGGTGCGCTCCAGCGCGCGGGAAGATCGGCGGAAGGTCATGGTTTGCATCACGCCGAAAGGCACTGCGCTGGTCCGCCGCATTCGCGAAGACATGGTGGGCAACCTGATTAAGATGATGGCGCACCTGACACCGGAGGAGCAGAAAGCATGGCTTCAGATTTACACGAAAATTTACGGCGTCTGTCAGGCGGAACAGGCGGCGGCTGGCCGTTAGCAGAGTTAGTTGTGAATTTCCGGCGCGCCCGCTAGACTGCGCGCTCCAGCCCGACCTTTCAAAGAATCATGCGACTTACCATTGTAAATTGCTTCCTCTCCGTGGCGGTTTTGTTGTTGGCATCCGATGTGAGAGCAGGCGAGACCGCTGCGACAACCGAAACGTACACGGAAACGCGCCCTGGCATTCCGCGCTTCAATCTGGATCAAGCCATTCTCACTGCTTTGCAGCGGAACCCCGATATTTTGCGCGCGCGCCAGGACATCGAGCGGACAAAAGGTCTCTACATTGAAATGCGTGCCGGTATTTTGCCGCAGCTCGGCGCGACCGCGCAATTTCAGGATACCGATCCGCATCTGAGGAACTTTCGGCATCGATAACGGGATCAATTTTAACAATAACTTCGGCACCGAGCGCAGCTATAGCGTGGAGCTTGGCGGTGACGCAGGTTATCTTTGCCGGCGGCCGCATCATCTCGCAGATTCGCTCCTCCGATTTTCAACGCGATAGCAGTTACTACGCGTTTCGCGACGCGATCGATTCCATCGTCTCGACCGTTCGTCAGCAATTTTATCTCGTCTTGCTGGACAAGGCGCTCATCGGCGTTCAGGAAGAATCGGTCAATCTTTTGCAGAGCCAGTTGCAGGATCAGCAGAATCGGTTTGAAGCGGGAACCGTCCCGCGTTTCAACGTGCTTCAGGCGCAGGTCGCGCTTTCCAACCAATATCCCCAGTTGATCGCCGCGCGGAATAATTTTCGCATCGCGCAGTTGCAGCTCGCGAAAACTCTTGGCCTCGATTTCGATCCGAGTCGTGGCGGCGCTGCGCCGCTCGAATGTCATCGGGGAATTAACTTACGTCCCCCGGACGATGCCGATCACCGAGGCGATCGCGGTTGCAAAACAAAATCGGCCATTCATCAAACAGCAAAAGGCCACCGTTCTTTCCAACCGCGCACAGATCGGAGTGGCGCGCTCCGGATTTTTCCCTCAAATCAATGCTACCGCCGGCGAACAACTGCGCAGTTCTCCGTTTCACCGATAACATTCGCGACGCGAAAAATGGTTACATTTTTGGCGCGACTGGAACGTGGGCGATTTGGGATTGGGGCGCGACTTATGGGCGATTGAAACAGGCGCGCTCGATTCTCGAACAATCGAAGATCACGCTCGACGACGACGTGCGACAGGTGGAGCTGGAAGTGCAGCAGGCGTTTTCGAACTTGCAGCAGGGCCGCGAGTTAATTCAAAGCCAGGAAAAAAATGTGGAGCAGGCCAATGAAGCGTTGCGTTTGGCCAGCGCGCGACTCGGCGCCGGAGCCGGAACGCAACTCGAAGTGCTGGACGCGCGCGTGCAGCTAACGACCGCGCAATCCACCCAACTTCAGGCGCTCTATACTTACAATACGGCCGTCGCTGAATTCGATCGCGTAACTGCGACCGAGGTGCAGTATTCGACTCTACTCGATGAACCTGCGACGCGAAGCAAGCTGAAAACTGACTGCTGCTCCCACACCCGCGCCCAAACCGACGCCGATGCGAACTAAACGAGCCGCAGGAAACCACACGGACGACCACCACTACGCGGCATTCCACGTCTGGAAAATAGCAATCTGCCGGTCGAGCAATTCGCGGCCTTGCGTCGCGAAGGTTTTCAGCACGCGTTCGTTCGTCGCGTGCCGGGTGTCGATGTTTCCTATGATAAATCGGAAGTGCTTGCGCGCCTCGATGCTGTCCATCGGCAAGTGCGCGACTCGTTAGGGCTCGGACGGGCAACCTTTCTTACCGCGGAACAAGTTCACGGCAAGAAAGTGGCGGTGATCGATTCGCCGGTTTCAGTCGATCGCTGCTTCGATTCTTGCGACGGATTGGTGACCAACCAGCGCGACGTGTGTCTTGGAATTTACGTCGCCGATTGTTGCGCCGTTTTCCTTGCTCGATCCAATTCGGAAAGCCATCGGCCTGGCGCATTCCGGAAAAAAAGGAACCGAGCTGCGGATCGTTACGGAAGCGATCGCATTGATGCACAGAGCGCTTCGGCTCTAAAGCCTCCGACTTAATCGTGCAATTGAGTCCCTGCATTCGGCCGCCGCATTACGAAGTCGATTTCGCGGCCGAGATCGTCAGACAATGTCGGGACGCGGGCGTTGAAAACGTGAACGATTCCAACATCTGCACCGCTTGCGATCTCGATCATTACTATTCCTATCGCGCCGAAAAAGCGCGCACCGGCCGAATGCTCGCCCTGCTCGCGCTCGATTAATCGGAGGGACGAGCTTCCGCTCGTCCAGGACGTGCAGAAGCACGTCCCTCCGCCTCCCTATACGAATTGGTCCGTCGTTTTTTTGCGGTCGCCACACCAGTTTTGTCATCCTGAGCGAAGCGAAGGACCTCGCGATAGCACGTCAGATGTTCCCGAGGTCCCTCGGTCGCCGCGGCGACCTCGGGATGACTGCGTCGTTTGATCTAACCGGTGCGGTCGCGATCGCTCCCGCGATACGCGCAGATTCCGCGCTTTTTCGCGCTCGCGATGAAATCAAAAAACTCACGCGCAAGCGCGCCCCAATTCTTCTCCGCTGCTTTTTCCAACGCCTGGCTGGTATTGAGTCCGCTCAAATAAACTAATTTGAATGCCGCTTTTAGTTCATCGCGTTCTTCGCGTGTAAAGCCGGCGCGTTTCAACCCGACGGCATTAAGTCCGATCGCGCAATTAAGCTGCGCGGCCATGATAAACGGCGGAACGTCTACGCTGAACGCAGATCCGCCTTGCGTGATCGCTAGCCGCCCGACGCGGATGAATTGATGAAATACGCATCCGCCTCCGAGAAATGCGTTGTCCTGAATTTCAACGTAGCCGCCGAGAAGACAATTATTCGCGATGATAACATGGCTGCCAATCGTGCAATTGTGGCCGACATGCGCGCCGACCATGAGAAAATTCTTGTCGCCGAGAGTCGTCACGCTTCCCTCCGCTGTTCCGCGATGGATCGTGCAATGTTCGCGGATCGTGTTGTTGCTTCCAATGCGAACGCCGCTGCGCGTCTGAAAACTGTAGGCGAGATCCTGCGGCGCGCTTCCGATGATCGCGCCATGTCCGATCACATTATGCTCGCCCATTTTCACATCGCCTTCGATGACGACATGCGAGCCGATCACACATTTTTCCCCGATGACAACCTGCGGTCCAATCGACGGAATACGGGCCAATTTCTACATCGCTTCCCGAGCTGCGCTTTCGGATCGACCAACGCAGTCGGATGAATGTTCACAACACGCCGGCTTCCTTAAAGCTGAAGTAAGGCGCGCGGCCTTCCGCCGGCGCGCCGATGATGATGTGATCGAGCAGGCGAATCTGCAACAGCTCCGCCGCTTCGCTCAAGCGTCTCGTTAGGCTGTGATCGGACTGGCTGGGCGATGGATCGCCCGAAGGATGATTGTGCACCACGATCACAGCATATGCCGACGAGATAATCGCCGGCCGAAAAACTTCGCGCGGATGCGCGATGCTTTCGTTCACGCTGCCGACCGACACTTCCTCAATGCGCTGTAAATGGTATTTCGTGTCGAGCAGAATCACGCGCAGCGATTCCTTGTGCAGCATGCGCATTTCTGCGCCGACAAGATCGCAAACCAGTTCGGGCGAATCAATTTTTTTCCGCGCAAGTGTTTCTCGCGCCAATCGCTGACCCAGGCCGAAAGCCGCGACGAGTTGCACCGCCTTCGCCTGACCGATTCCCTGGGATGCCGCAGATTTCTTTTACCGTGCAGCGACTCAATCCGCTCAGCGATCCATATTTCGCGAGAAGTTTGCGCGCGACATCGACCGCATTCGCTCCGGGCAATCCTGTGCGAAGCAGAATCGCAATCAACTCCGAGTCGTTCAGCGCGGCCGCTCCGCGCGCCACCAGTTTTTCGCGCGGCCGCTCGTCCAACGGCATCTCGCGGATTTTTAATGTGGGAGCGGCCTTAGCGCCGCGATCATTCTGCGTCGGAACGCTGGGGTCCCGCCATTTTCAATCAGGCGTGAAATTGATCGAGCAATTCACGCAACGCATCGCCAAGATGCAAAAGAGCCTCCGTGTATTGATTGGCAGGCAAACGCTCCAAATCCTGTTGCGCCTTGCGAATCAATTCCTGGCCCAGATCTACCGACGCGCTTAGCGCTCCATTGTTGTTTGCGGACTTAAGCAGGTTCCCGATCTCGTCCGATTTATCATCGAGAATGAGCGCACTGAAACGCTCGCGATCATTTGCCGGCGCTGATTGCAGCAGCATCAACACCGGCAGCGTCAGTTTGCCTTTTCGCAGGTCGGTCCCCAGCGTCTTGCCGGTTTCTTTCTCGCTGCCCGCGATGTCCACGCAGTCATCGTAAATCTGATAGGCCGCGCCGATTTTCATTCCGTAATCCTTCAGTGCGGATACCACGGCCGGTTCAGCGGAATTAATCGTCGCACCCAGTTCGGAAGCAGCCGCGAAAAGTGATCCAGTTTTCATCTTCACGATTCGCAAATAATCTTCGGTCGCGAGATGCAAATCAAAACGGTGTTGGGTTTGAATGATTTCGCCCGAGCAAACTTCGCGGGCCGCTCGCGCGATAACACGGCTGATGTCCGCATTATCAAAATTCGTCGCCAGATTGAGCGCGTGCGCGAAAAGACAATCGCCTAACAACACACTGAGAGAATTTCCCCAGCGCGCGTTCACCGTCGGCTGTCCACGGCGTCGTTCCGCTTCATCCATGATGTCGTCGTGAACGAGCGTCGCGAGATGAATCAATTCAACGATGACGGCGAGATCGATATGTTCGCCATTGACCGGACCCGTCGCGCCACCGCTTAGCAACGCGAGGATTGGGCGCAGGCGTTTGCCGCGACTTCCAACCGCATAAGAGACATAACCTTCGATGGCGGGATCGAACGCGGCGGCCTGCTTCGCGATGCGCGCCTCAACTTCGTCGAGCTGAAGCTGGACAAGTTGGGCGACCCGGTTAAGCGGTCCTTCGGGAAGCGCAGGGGCCGCAGCCGAGTGTGTGAATACTTCCACGCCCTCAGAATAGAAGGGGACGGCGTGAGATGTCAAAGCCCCAGACGTTGCGAAAACCAGTTATTTATCGGCGCTCGAGCCAGGAACGGAGCGCGTATTTTCGCCCCGCAATCTCCTCTGCGCGTTGCCTGATTCCATCGTCAATGACGCGCGACTGCGAGAATGGACAGAGCGCGTCGGCAAACTTGTCTGCGAAGTCCGGCGTCAGCCTTTCATATTGAATGCTGCCTTGTTGCAGCAATCCCTGGCGCGTCCGTGCGTTGCGCCGCGCCGGCGATTTTCTCGCCGTTGATCAATACATCTGCGCGCACCGGATTGGCGAAGCACGCGTCCGAAATTTTTTGCGCACTGGAATCCGCCAGAATTGCATCTCCACCGTCTTGCACCAGGACCGCACGGATTACCGAATGGACATCGAAATACAAGTCGTGTGGGGAGCGAATCGAATAGCGATCCGTTCCGGGAACTACGATGGAGTAGGTGAGATCTTCGCCGTGCAGGACAATCCCACCGCCCGTCCATCGGCGAACGAGTTCGCGGCTTTCGCCTGCCTCGAGCTGCTTCCGCGAATTTCCCGAAATATCCGAACGAAACCGATGGACGCGCCCAGCCGT
Source organism: uncultured Verrucomicrobiae bacterium (assembly GCA_963758535.1). Lineage (GTDB taxonomy): Bacteria > Verrucomicrobiota > Verrucomicrobiia > Chthoniobacterales > UBA10450 > JBBQFI01. Next base: position 210,892 of record CAVWVT010000012.1, read on the forward strand.
AGAATCGAATTGCCGGTATCGTGGCGGTTTCGAGCAGCGCTTCATCGATTGCCATATTGAGCGCGGCCGACACTCGCACGTCGTCGCGATAGACATCGAGGCGTTCGAACACGCTCATGCGCTCGTTAGGCAGAAATCTCTTCCAGAATTTTTTCCACGGCTTCGCGTGGATTTGCATGCGCCGTGATTGGTCGCCCGATAACGAGATAATCGGCGCCGCTTTGGATTGCTTCCTTCGGAGTCGCGAAACGTCGTTGATCGCCTGGTGCAGCCCAGCTTGGCCGTACGCCCGGCGTCACGATTTTTGGCTTATTCCCGAGGCGTGTCCGCAACGCTTTGATCTCATGCGGACTCGCAACCACGCCGTCGATTCCAGTGGCTGCGCCCAACTCCGCCAGTCGCATCACCTGTTCTTCAACCGAAGAATTTACACCGACTTCACGCAAGGTTGATTCGTCCGCACTCGTTAAGACGGTCACACCGAGTAACAAGAGATCTGCAGTTTTTGCAGCGATAGCGGCTTCGAGCATTGCGCGCCCACCGCTCAAATGCACGGTCAGCATTTGCACACCTAACTCACTCGCGGCTGCGACTGCACCAGCAACGGTGTTTGGAATGTCGTGCAGTTTAAGATCCAGAAAAACACTCGCGTTTCTGGCGACAATTTCGCGGACAACGTTTGGTCCTGCCGCCGTGTACAGTTGCAAGCCGATCTTAAAAATCGAAATCTCGCCGCGAAGCTGCTCAACCAGGTCGAGTGCTTCTCTTTCGGTGGACACGTCGAGCGCCACGATGATTTTGTCGGCCATCTTTGTCATTCCGAGCGTAGCGCAGCGAAGTCGAGGAACCTCTCATTGTCAAAGATCGAGCGCAAAACGGGGAGAGATGTCTCCCTCCTTCGTTTCACTACGGCGCGGCAGGCGACTTCGCTCGACATGACAATTGCGCCGAGCAAATTGGCAGCCATGCAGCTCCGTGCGCCGGCGAAGATCAATCTTTCATTCCGCATTCTTCGACGTCGTGCAGACGGCTTCCATGAAATCGAAACGCTGATGGCGCCGGTCTCGCTTTTTGACGAGATCACGATTGAGCCTAACAAGTCTGGCATTCAGTTCGATTGCGACAACGCTTCGCTCGCGGGCAGCGATAATCTCGTCGTGCGCGCGGCCGAATTATTCTTTGAAAAAACGAAAACGAAACCCGCAGTCGCAATTAACCTGAAGAAAAATATCCCGCACGGTGCCGGGCTGGGTGGTGGCAGTAGCGACGCCGCGACGACATTGCTTGGCTTAAATGAATTGCTCGCCGCAAATCTCGGACGGGAAGAGCTCGGCGAACTTGCCGCACAAATCGGATCTGACGTCGCGTTCTTTATTTATCAAAGTGCGGCAACGTGTCGCGGACGAGGAGAAATCGTCACGCCAACAAAGCTGAAGACGCCTTTGTCGCTCTTGTTACTTAAACCGGAGTTTTCCGTTCCGACGCCGTGGGCCTATTCGCGCTGGAAAGATTCACGCGAACTGCCGGACGTTTCCTACAAGGTCCAGGAATTTAATGGCGCGCAATTCGTAAATGATCTCGAGCGTCCGGTTTTCGAGAAATTTGTCTTTCTCGCAGAAATGAAACGATGGCTTCAGCGTCAACCGGAGGTCGGTGCGGCTTTGCTTAGCGGCTCAGGCTCTACTGTTTTCGCGGTGCTTAAGAATTCCGCGGATTCGGATGCGTTGAAGAAACGCGCGCTAATCGAACTCGATCCGCAACTTTGGATCTGCACGTGCGGGACGCTTTAATTTCCGGGGAGCGCACGCGCCCTCGCGTGCTGATTTCGGCGCCTCGCCGAAATCCTGCCATCCGGAAAAGTTCGCGACGGCGAGGGCGCGGTCGCCAGCACGCGGAGGCGCGTGCGCTCCCCAGAATCAATCGCCGGCGCTTCTGCTGCAACTTTGCCCGCGCGTATTCGCGATTCAGCTTCGCGATAAAGCTCGCGCTGATTTCTGCCGGGCAAACCGCTTCGCACTCGTAAGTGTTGGTGCAGTTTCCGAAACCTTCTGCGTCCATCGCTTCAACCATTCTCAGAACGCGGCGGGTCCGTTCCGCGTCACCCTGCGGCAGCAACGCGAGGTGGGAAACCTTCGCTGAAGTAAACAGCATGGCCGATGCATTCGGACAGGCAGCGGCACATGCGCCGCATCCGATGCAGGCGGCTGCTTCCATTGCGAGATCGGCGTTGTGTTTCGGGACCGGGATAGAATTCGCCTCTGGCGCGGAACCGGTTCGTGCGGAAACAAAACCGCCGGCCTGAACAATGCGATCGAGCGCACTACGATCAACAACGAGATCCTTGATTACCGGAAACGTGCGTGCCCTAAATGGCTCGACCACGATCCGCGCGCCATCGCGGAATTTTCGCATGTAAAGTTCGCACGCTGCCCCGGGATGATCGGGCCCGTGCGCTTCTCCGTTAATGTTGAGCGAACAGGTTCCGCAGATTCCCTCGCGACAATCAGAATCGAACGCGATCGGTTCTTCGCCGCGATCGAGCAACTGCTCGTTCACGATGTCGAGCATTTCGAGAAACGATGTATCCGGCGAAATGTCGCGTGCTTCGTAATTGACGAGCTTGCCTTTACTCTTGGGGTCTTTCTGCCGCCAGATCTTGAGCTTAAAATTCATTATTCGTTAGGGGAGCGCACGCGCCTCGCGTGCTGGTGGAGGGACGAGCTTCCGCTCGTCCCGGACATGCGGAAGCATGTCCCTCCAAGGTAGATTTCGGCGAGGCACCGAAATCGGCACGCGAGGGCGCGTGCCCTTCCCGGAATTGCTCGATGTCATCCGCTCTCATTTGTAGCTGCGCTGTGTTAGCTGCACGGTCTCAAAGTGCAACGGCTCACGATGCAGCTTCGGCGGCGCGACCTGCCCGTTGCCCTGAAATTCCCAGGCGAAAACGGCAGCGAAGTCCTCGTCATTGCGCTTTGCTTCGCCGTCCGGCGTCTGATGTTCTACGCGAAAATGTCCGCCACATGATTCATCACGCGTGAGCGCATCGGTGCACATCAATTCCCCGAACTCAAGGAAGTCCGCGACACGCCCGGCGCGTTCGAGCGATTGATTAAATTCTTCGCCTGAGCCGGGAACATTCACATTGCTCCAGAATTCCTCGCGCAATGGCGGAATTCGTTTGAGCGCGTCGCGCAAGCCTTCCGCGTTGCGAGCCATGCCGCATTTGTCCCAAAGCAGCAAACCCAGTTCTCGATGAATCGAATCGACGGAACGCTTGCCGCTTCCGCTCAATAGTTTCTTGATGCGCGCGCGAACGTCCTCTTCCGCTTTAGCGAATTCAGGATGATCGATCGACGGTCGCTTGTTGATTTGGGCAGCCAGATAATTCGGCAACGTGTAAGGCAGAACGAAGTATCCGTCGGCCAAACCTTGCATGAGGGCGCTCGCTCCCAGCCGGTTCGCGCCGTGATCGGAGAAGTTTGCCTCGCCGATGACGTGAAGGCCGGGAACATTGCTCATCAAATTGTAGTCCACCCACAATCCACCCATGGTGTAATGCACCGCGGGATAAATGCGCATCGGCACTTTGTAAGCATCTTCGCCGGTAATTTTTTCATAGATCTCGAACAGGTTTCCGTAGCGTTCGCGAATCGTATCTTCGCCGAGACGATTGATCGCATCGGCAAAACCAAGATAAACTCCGCGTCCGCCCGGGCCGACGCCGCGACCTTCGTCGCAGACTTCCTTGGCTGCGCGGGAAGCGATATCGCGCGGCGCGAGATTTCCGAAGCTCGGATATTTTCGTTCCAGGTAATAATCGCGATCCGCTTCTGCAATCTCGTTAGGCGGCTTGATGCAATCTTCTCTGCGCTTCGGAACCCAAACACGGCCATCGTTGCGCAGGGATTCCGACATCAACGTCAACTTCGATTGATAATCACCGGCGACCGGAATGCAGGTGGGATGGATTTGCGTGAAGCAGGGATTTGCGAACAGCGCGCCCTTTTTATAGGCGCGATACGTCGCCGTGACATTGCAGCCGCGCGCATTGGTGGAGAGATAAAACACGTTTCCGTATCCGCCGGTCGCCAGCACAACGGCATCGCCCACATGTCGCTCGATTTTTCCGGTGATCAGACTGCGCGTAATAATGCCCTTCGCGTGACCGTCGACTAAGACGAGATCGAGCATTTCCGTCTGCGGAAACATTTGCACCGTGCCGGCAGCGATTTGTCGACAGAGCGCTTGATAGCAACCGAGCAGCAATTGCTGTCCAGTCTGTCCGCGCGCGTAAAATGTGCGTGAAACCTGCGCGCCGCCGAAAGATCGATTCGCGAGCAATCCTCCATACTCGCGCGCGAACGGCACCCCTTGTTCGACGCATTGGTCGATGATCAGATTGCTGACTTCGGCCAGGCGATAAACGTTCGCTTCGCGCGATCGGAAATCGCCGCCCTTTATCGTGTCGTAAAAAAGGCGGAACACGCTGTCGCCATCGTTCTGATAATTTTTCGCGGCGTTGATGCCACCTTGCGCGGCGATGCTATGCGCACGGCGCGGGCTGTCCTGGTAGCAAAAGGATTTAACGTTGTAGCCAAGTTCGCCGAGCGTCGCCGCCGCCGATCCGCCGGCGAGTCCAGTCCCGACTACAATAATCTCAAATTTTCGACGATTGTTCGGCGCGACCAATTTCGAATGATCTCGGTGGCTGCGCCATTTATCCGCGAGCGGCCCGGACGGAATGCGTGAATCCAAATGGCCGATCATAATTGTTGTGCCGGTTGCACCAGCCCAAGAAGAACCGCGACGGGAATCGATGTGTATCCGACGAAAATCGCCCACGCAAAAATTCGCCCAACGAGCGCCAGGCGCGGGGTCATTTTTTTGTCATTTAAACCTAACGACTGAAAGAAACTCGAAGAGCCGTGAGTGAGATGCAGCGTGAGTAAAAACAATGCGACAACATAAAACGCCGACACATAAACATTCTGGAAGCCGTAAACCATCATCGAATACACATCGTAGTGATTGAGCGGATCGTTTTTCAGAAGCGCAAAACGCGGATCAATCTTCCGCACTGTAAAATGCAGCAAATGAAAAATGATGAAGGCAAAGACAACGAGTCCACTCACGACCATGTGGCGTGAGGCGAAACTGGCCTTCACGTTTTCTTTCTTAGCGTAACCTTTCGGCCTGGCGCGGCGATTCTCGATGGCAAGGCGGATCGTGAAATAAATATGGAGCAGCACCGTTACCAGCAGAACGACGCGCACGATCCAAAGCAGCGCTCCCAAATCACGCAAATGTTGCGCATAACCATTCACCCAATCGGGCCCGAGAAAAATTTGCAGATTTCCAAGCAAATGACCGATGACAAACAGGATCAAAATAATCCCCGTGATCGCGACAATGAACTTCTTCCCGATTGAGGACTTATAGAAGGCGTACTGAGCGGTCACGGTAGATATTCCGCGGCCGGTGGGCGCGCTGAACGAATTGAAATTATAAATCGCTTCTGGCGTGTCAAGGCACCGTTCCGGCACAGGTGCTTTCTGGAGCTGAAATTCGTCGACGATGCGCGCCATGTTTCGATTTTCGGGTTCCAATGTTGATCAGTCGATTTGTTAGGTTCGAGGATGAGTCGGTCAATTGTAATGAGTATATCTTGTAATTTTTTCTGGAAACGACGGGCATAACCGGCAAAATCGAAACCTGTGAGTTTACATCATCACCTGCCAGAACTGATCAACCGTGTTATCTCCATCGCCCGTCATGGCAATGGGATTTTCCGTAGCACGGCCCGGATAGTTGAGGTGGGATTTTGTCGGTTGCCAGGTGTGCCGCGGTCCTGGAGAAAATCCCGGGGTCGGCGCAGGCGCATTGCGGATTATCCGTCACGCGGTGCCGGAACTGGTCCGTTGCTTCTTCATTACCACATTTTCAAGAACGCCGGTCTTTCCTATGAATTTTCGCTCGAACAAAATTTCGGCGAGCGCTTCAGAAGATACGATGAGGCGCCGGGCACCGTGCTCTCAGGGGATGATATCCTGGACTACGTCATGGGTGCGCCGGAATTGGCCGTGGTTTCCAGTCATCAGGGAACATTACCGGCTCCCAACATTCCCGGCCGTGATATTGTTACGAGTATTTTGATTCGTGATCCGATCGCCCGGATTCGTTCCATTTATTCGTTTGAACGCCGGCAAAAAAAGACTTTGCCTGGTTCAACCAGGGCCAAAGAGTTGGATTTCAAAGGCTATGTCGAGTGGCGTCTAGCCACCGCTCCGTGGATATTGTGCAACTTTCAGGTTCACTTTTGTTCTCGAACAAAGGCAACCAAGCGTTTCTTCATGGTCGATGAATCGCATTTGCAAAAAGCGATAGCTAATCTGGATGCGGTTCACATCGTCGGGACAGTGAAGCGGTATAGTGATTGGCTTGCTCTGGCACAGATAGTTCTCGCGGAGAAATTTCCCGATATCTCCCTAAAAGTTGTGCGAAAAAACGTAAGCGATACCAATCGCGAAAAGATCGACGAGACGACAATCCTCGATGAGTTGGTTCGCGACCTCGGCCATGATCTGGCGGATCGCCTCTTGCAGGCTAACGAACTGGACATGTTCCTTCACCAGGTCGCCGATGCTTTGCTCACGCGGCGATTGGCCGAACGCGGCGCCGACAGCGCATTGCGCAATGCTTACGCCGATGCGCGCAAACGTCTCTGGACCAGCGCGGCTGATGGCGATCCGAAAATCTCGTAGTCCCGCGAGAACAAATCGATCAGGAATTGACCGCATTCGCTCAATCATTTTCTTCCGGAGGTTATCGATCCGCGTTTGCCATCAAGTCATTTCTATCACAGCCTCATTCGCAGGATCGAAGTGGGATTGTTTCATTTTCAACTGGAACTGGCGTTGGGCGCCTGCCATTCATTTCTTCGAGCTACGACGCTAAAGGGTGAATTTTGCATCTGAAATCAAGATGTCTGGAGAGAGAGATTTATCGGACTCAGTCTCAGCGCCGGGAGTATCTTCCTCCAACACTGGAGAGAAAATGAATCCGGCAGATGCAAAATTGATCATATCAATTCACATCCCCAAGACTGGTGGGACCACCTTTCTCGATGTGCTCAAAGCAAGCGCGCAAGAGTTCCTTTACCTGGATTACGGAAAAGGCATTAATCCCACCGGACTCTATCGATACGGACAACGAATAGAAGAGCCGTTCGAATCGATTACCGACATCGAGTCCCTTCCAGGGCGAAGTGTCATCCACGGGCACTTCCGAGCTGGCAAATATTTCGAGAAATATCCGCGCGCGGCATATGTGACCTGGTTGCGCGATCCGGTTGAGCGCCTTGCGTCTCACTATTTTTTCTGGCAGCGCACGCCCTTCATGGAAGATCCGCTTTGCAATCGAGTCATCAGTGAGAAAATGACTTTGGAGGACTTTGCGCGCCTCGATATCGCGCGCAACGTGCAGAATAGATTTCTCGCACCGGTCGCCATGGAGGGGTTCGCATTTGTCGGCATCACAGAAGAATATGAACGCAGCCTGGAATTGTTCCGCAGGCTGATTTCTCCGGATGCGAAAGTCGCGCCGGGTATTCAGAACTCAAACCCTGAGCGACAGCACGGTTTCTACGAACTCGCGCCCGGCGTTCGCGAACGCATCCTCGCCGTTAACGATCTGGACACCAGGATCTACTTGAATGGGATCCGCCGCTTCCGGCAGCTTTGTGAACAGGTAGGACTTTGATTGACTGCGATTAGGCGAATCGCTTGATGAATCAGGAACCACGCCCATCGCTTTCAACCCTCAGGCTTACGTGTGCCTACTCGCATGAGCATTATCAAGAGATTGCCAGCCAACTTGAAAAGCTGGGGGAATACCAGCGCCGGCGGCAGATAGAGGAAGCTCTGTTAACGGAAGCTCACGAGTTTACCGTCCCAGGATATTGCTATCTGACGTCTCGATATACAGATTTTTCCGTCACGCTGATTCCCGGCGACGGAAGCCGGCCAGCGTCCTCGGGTTAACTGGCGAGAGAGTCTTCTTTCGCACGGTGTTTATAATAATCGGATGCGGGCTTCGATGCATCTGTTTGAGCAGTTCTTGCGACCGCGTAAGGACGATTCGATCTTTATTACCGAACAATATGCGCCGCTCTACGGATGGTTGAAACGAAGGTATCGGAACACTATTGGAAGTGAGTATTTCGGTCCCGATACGTCACCTGGAACCATCGATGAACAAGGCATTCGCCACGAGTCACTCACGGCGCTCAGTTTTCCCAGTCGATCGATGCAGTTTATTCTGAGCTTCGACTGCTTCGAGCATTTCTCCGATTATAAGTCGGGCTTGCGTGAATGCGCTCGCGTGCTCAAGGATGGCGGCAGCCTGCTCATTACAGTGCCGTTCCGACGCGACTCAGCGCACAACATTACGAGAGCCAAGGAGCACGACGATGGAACCATCGAACACCTGCTACCAGCGGAGTATCATGGCGATCCGCTGCGCAAAGAAGGTTGTCTGTGCTACTACCATTTCGGCTGGGAATTACTGGATGATATGCGCGCCGCCGGTTTCCGCGAAGCAAGAGCATACCTTTATTGGTCACGCGAATTCGGTTATCTCGGAACCGAACAAATCCTTTTTCAAGCCGATAAGTAATCAGTCTTTTCGGTAGACTTCACATCGGGCCATCGAGAAAGTAGCTACACGTTGAAGACAGAGTCCAATTACGAGGAAAAGATAAGCGAACAGTTGGAGCAGTATGCCAGTGTCGAATTATTACATCGATTACCAGCTATACGTGATTACTGGTTTGAGAAGTTTATCGGACCGCGTGTCTTTCACGTGTTTTATGATGACAAGCCAAGGCGGGGGTACCTTTACGCAAATTCTTTCGAGGATATTTTACGTGGTAGTTCGAATGAACGAGCAAGTTTCCTTAGTCTTGGGTGCAGGCGACTGCAAACTTGAGGTAGGTATCGCTCATGAGTTAAGAGCGCGCGGTCTGGATCAGTTTCAATTCGAGTGTCTGGAGTTATCCGATGCCCTCCTTCAAAAGAGGGAGAGAGGAGGCGGAAAAAAAAGGAGTTTCTGACCTGATGCTCTTTTCGCGGGCCGACCTCAATGGCTGGAGTCCTGATCGAGCATATGATGCTGTGATGGCTCATCAGGCGCTGCATCACTTCGTTGAGCTGGAAAAAATATTTGCCGGCATTCTTCAATGCATAGGAACCACTGGAATCTTTATCACATGCGATGTGATTGGGAGAAACGGACACCTCCTGTGGCCGGAAGCACTCGGAATCATCGAATCTCTGTGGAAAAATCTTTCGACAAAAAAGAAGTTTCATCACCAGTTTAAGAAGAACTACGCCACTTTTCCGAATTTCGACTGTTCGACAAAAGGGTTCGAAGGAGTTCGTGCACAGGACATCCTGCCTCTGCTGGTTAAGAATTTTTCGTTCGAATATTTCCTCGGGTATGGCGGTTTGACTGATCCATTCGTAGGACGCGGGTTTGGAGACAATTTCAAGCCGGATTCCGCCGAGGATCGGGAGTTCATCGATGCTGTGCAGCTCATGAACGATACCTTGTGCGATGTCGGTTATCTGAAACCAACTCGCATGATGGCGATTTGCCGGCATCCCAGTTATCGCGGGCCAACGCATTTCTTCCGACATTGGTCTCCAGAATTTTGCCAGCGACTCGTGTCGCCTGCCACATGACGTCTTCGTTTGCTTCTCGTTTCCGCCGCTTCTGGAGTGAGGATGGAGTGTTTCTAGCTCTGATGCTGGCGCTGTTTGCTCTGCGTTTTTGGCCCGCGTTTCTGCATGGACAACTTTATGCGCCTTTCCGGGATAACGTCTGGCTTTATGGTTCGCTTTTCTCGCGCACATCCGAAATTGCGCTGACGGTAGCTATCCCTATTGGATCGATACGGTCCTCGGCGGATTTCCCGTTTATTGCACGCCGCATTTCTCGGTAACCTATCCGTTCTACTTCTTTGGGTTGTTAAACTATGGAAAGGCAATCGACGTGATGTACACGTTGAGTTACCTGGCGTGTTTTCATAGTCTTATTCTTTATCTTAACTTTTACATCATGCTTCGTGTCGCAGGCGCCAGGGGTCTGGCTTCTCTCTGCGGAGCTACTATAGGCCTCGTCAGCGGCAACACTGAGATTTACGCCCACTGGTTAACCATGTGCGCCGCCTTCAGTTGGTTCCCACTACTGATTGCTGGAATGATTCTGTTAGTCCGCGCTCCGCTCGCGTTCCGAAGCATCGCGGTGTTTTCTCTTGCCGCGGCCCTTGATATGTACTGCTAGTCCGGCCCAGCCGGTTATTCAGTCGGCCTTTGTTTGTTTCTTGTTTTTTACGGCGGCTATTATCTGGCGCTGGCGAAACGACGGATTCACAGCGGTGAGGCAATTGATTTTGGGATTAGTCATTGGTGGTGTCCTCGCCTTCGCCCTGGCCGGGGTCGCGTTTCTTCCAATGGCGATCGAGACCGGGAGAATGATTCGGGCGGTTGGGAATCATCCGCCGCTCATCGGTCATGCATCACTTCCGTGGGAGAGTTTCAATGCGAGTCAGTTGGAACCGAGAGCATTAAAGAATGTTTTTTTCAACAGGTCCGAAACTAAAGCATTGGGCAGCCCCTATGTTGGTCCACTGGCATTATTGGGAATATTGATGTGCATTCTCGCCTACCGACCGCGCGACAGCTTTCGGTCGATTTTTAATCGCGACCTTCGCCCTTATAGGATTGTATTGCTTGATTGCGGGATTCGGGACGCACTTTGGATTGGCTTATCTGCATTTTCACATACCACTCCTCAATCGCATGCGAGAGGCTGCGCGTTACCTTGTTATTTTTACTACACTTACCGCGCTGCTTGGCTGGTCTGGGATTTCAGGTGTTGATCGATCTTTTTCTCGGTGAGCAACAACTCAGCCGTGGTTGGCGGCGGTACCTTTGGGTAGCTACTACAGTGGCGTTGGTTGTCTTCGCCATAGCTGTCGCCATCGATTGGCCGCATAAGTCGACAAATTTGATTGTGTTTGCAATTGTGCCGCTGGCGCTACTTCTGCTTTGGCCAGCTTCACGGCGATTTGCGATTTTTGCTGGCGCGCTTGTTTTACTGACGTGCCTGGCTTCTGCGCTATCTCCTCCTGGCACACTTCCATTTTCCAGCTCCGAGTATTTGCGGACGGATAACCTGGTGTCTCATCGCGTGCTTCGTCGTGTCGCGCAAATACCGGACATTCACCGATACCGCGTTGTAATCCTCGATAACCAATTCAGACCTATGACGTGGGCGGACAATGCCAGCTTCTACGGTATTCGAACCTTTTATTTCCAGTTTACGCCTCTTCCATACGATCAGTTCAAGGAAATGTTCGATGAAAAGGCGGAAGGGATCCGGAAACTGAGAGGCGGAAAATATTTCATTTGCGGGCAGGACGCGAAACCGATGGACCCTGATGCCAAACTTTTGTTCGAAGAAAGCGGCTACCGTGTTTACGAAGTGCCAAACGCAATGGAACCATACGAGCTTGTGCACAGGACACAGACCTTTAGCGATCAGACTGCTTTCCGGAATTACACCATCATTAAAGGCTTCGATTATCAACACATCGGCGGAATCGCCACGGGCTTTCGATTGCCTCCCATGCCTGGAAAAGTCGGGTAAGGCAGGAGCGTCTTCGGGCGATTCTGACGAAGTGGTCGAGCCCATACGACACTTACACAACCTTGTCAGTTTTCTAGTCGATTCAAATCGTCCTGGTATCCTGATTTTGAATGAGCGATGGAGTCGTGATTGGCATGTGAGAGTGAACTCTCTTTCGAAAAGAGTGCTGCCCGTAAATTTTGTTCAACCCGGCGTGGCGCTGCCAGCCGGACGGGAGTATGTGGAATTCGAATACAAGCCAGTGCTTTTCTGGTATCTCTTGATTCTGCAACGAGTTACTTTTCTTCTCCTCGCGCTGGTCGCGATTTGGAAGATCCTGCTTGGAAGAGAGACGTCCTGAAGTAGTAGCCTAAGCTATTTCTGGCATTCCAAAACTACTGTTATGTAGGGAATGCGCATGGGCTTCATGTCCACAGAGGTTTTCACTTTCTGGAAAACATTCTCTGCGAGGCGACGATAAGCTTCCTCGGTGCGGACGTTCTGTCCACGATCCAGCGACATAACGTAGGCGGCAATACTCTTTCGGTTGCTCATCCAACAGGCGTCCAGACAAACAAATCGCCCGCCGCTTTTCAAAGCGTGATGAGCAAACTGAATGCAGTGTGCGGCCTCTGCATCGTCAAGGTGATGCAAAATGCCGAGGCCTATAACGATGTCGGCATCGCGAAATCGCGAATCATTCCAAACTGTCTTTGTATCGCCGACTACAAAGACGCCCGCGCTACCATGCCGATCCGCTGCTGCTTCAATGTAGGCTTCGCTGACATCGAAGCCCAGATAACTCACAGGCGGAAGCCAGGGAAGTATTTGTGCGGGCCCACATCCGATATCGATAATCTTATCTCCGGCCTTAGGTTGAACATGATCCCGGATGAACCGGCGCCGAAGTGCATTACCTCCGATGGCGTCCTGAAACAAGTTATAGACAGCTGGCAACTTCAACCAACGGTGTAAGCCGGAGTTACTTTGCATTCTTAATCCCGATCGGTTGCACTGTAGACCTCGCGCGCTCACATAGCCAACCGCGGCGACAGCGGAGGAATTCGCGACGGCGACCTTAACGGGCAGCAATGGTTAGTTCAACAAATCTGCAGGTTTGCGATACGCGGGCTAAAGCAGGTCTGTCAAAAATTTCTAATCGTCCAAGTAGGTGAGACAGCCTGTAAGTTTACTGTCGCCGCACGAACGGTTCCGTTCATGATCCAGATCTGGCGCGCGCCTGTCGTGCTCTGAAAAAGAATATCCGGTTTCCCGTCGCCGTTGAAATCGCCGGAACCCGCCACCTTCCACGTCGTAGCAACGGTACCCAAATTTATAGTTCGTAGTAAAGTAGTGCCGTTCATCAACCAGATTTGGACGGCGCCGGAAGTATTTTGCAGAACGATGTCAGTCTTGCCGTCTCGGTTGAAGTCGCCGGACGCCATAAATTTCCACGAGGGCGCTGCAGAGGGGAGGCTTCGGCTTGCGCTGAACAGGATGCCATTCATCAGCCAGACGCCGCGCGCACCGCTCGAGTGCTCCAGGAGAATGTCAGGTTTGCCATCACCGTTAAAATCCCCTGCGCCCGCGAAGTTCCAAGCCGTCGATAAGTCGCCGATATGTACGGAGCGGAGGATCCTGGTGCCCTGCATTAACCAAATGTAGCGGCCGCCGGCTGTATTTTGCCAAAGGATGTCGGAATTACCGTTTCGATCGAAATCGGCCAGGCCCATGATGTTCCATGCGGGCGAGATTACACCCAGGCTAACCGCACTGCCATAGTTGTAACCATTAAGAAACCAAAGACTGCGGGCTCCGGAAGTATGTTGCCAAATGATTTCCGACCTGCCGTTGAAATTAAAATCGCCTTTGGTCGAGGCGTAGTTGAGCGCGGGTAACGTCATGATAATACCGAAGCCGGAATCGCGATCGAATCCGGGCGCTTCGATATTTAGTGCGGAATGATTCAGTGCGACACGCACTTGCGCGGGCGTAAGGCCCGGACGGTATGATAAAATCTGCGCCGCGATGGCGCCAGCGTGAGGTGCGGCGGCGCTTGTCCCAAAGAACGGGTTTAATCCCGAAGTGGTCGGCAGCGATGTCTTAACTCCGGTGGCCGCAGTGATATCGGGCTTTTGCAACACGCGGCCGCCGGTGGAGGAGAAATTCCCGGGTGTAATGGCGCTTCCGTTGGGATTAAAGAAGATGCGTCGCGGCCCATCGGAACTTTGCGTGTTCACGGGATTAGCCGCGCCACCGGTGAATAGGGTAGTGCGGTTGTCCGCGTTTGTCTCGGCGACCGAGAAGGCATTAGCGGCACCGGAGGCATTATGACCGCGCACGCAACCCGCCGTGCTGATGCTTAGCTCACAACGACCCGTATCGAGATGGATAAATCTTCCCGCGCCCGAGTATTTAACAATAAGGATGCGCTCGTTGACGTTGAGTGTGTCGACGCTTTCGTAGGGATCCTGCGTTCCATTTTGGGTGTCGATTGAACTCCGGAGCACGTTGCCATTGTTGTCCACGATAAAGAGATCATAGTCGTTCGTGGAAGCGCCGAGTGGATCGGCCCAAAAGAGATCGGCGCGTGGCTGATCGGTCATGGTGACCGTATCCGTGAGATCCGTTGCGCTGAAAGCATGGTAACGGGCGCCCGCGCCATCATAGAAAGACGCATCGCCGCCATCGACAAAATCGCCCTCCCATGTGCCGGAAGTTCCATCGTCCTTGTTGCCGGAATTACGCGCGCTCGAGAAAAAGAGCACGCCCTGGGCTGAGACATCGTTGACGGCCTGCGCGATCGGTCCGTCTTGAAATGGCGATTCATTGAAGTTCGTGACATCGTCGATGATGACTCTGCATCCCGCTGCCGCCAGATTACGAATGTTCTGCGCGAAACTGGCGGCCCGCCAAAGCCAGTGGCAAAGTAAAGGTCGCGGATGGCGCGAGGTCGTGCACGATCTCAAGCATCGCCAGGCCCTCTGCTTCACCGCTGCCAGCCTGGCCGGGAAGAATGGTCACTGGTCCAATATTTCCCGTGGCCCGCGAATGGGCTAACGCGCTGTGGCCATCGTCTAAACTATCGGATAACACCGCGACCTTAATGCCGTATCCAGATGCACCGTAAAGCCGCGCAAGGTTCGAGCCGTGCGCAACATCGCCCTCTGCGTTGACGGTTCCCGTATTTGTTGTGGCTCCCACCGCCGGTCGAATGAATTTGATTTCACTTCGCCCTGCGAGTGGTTCGACTTGATCGAGAGGAAGTATCGCGCGGATGGCATGGTAATCTGGAAAATTTTCCAGGATCTCTCCGCCGGCAGCCTTGATCGCCGCAATCAAGTCGTCCGTGACAGTCGCATCGATATCCACTTTCACGCGCCTGCCGCTATCCGAAAGTTGAGTCTTTAGGGAAGCTCGAAGTGTGGGAACACGCCTGTTGATGAAACCAAAACGGCGCTCCTTCGCCGCGTACAGCAACTGCGTGTTTATTTTCTGTTGCGTGGGAGTGCGCGTCGCTTTCTCTCGCAGAAGCTCAGCTATTTCATTCCGCGTGTTGGATGCGAGTTGGTTTGCGACTCGGTTTGCAACTTGGGCAGATCCGTGTGTGCACAGCACGAAGCCGAGCAGAAGCGTTGCCGCGCATTTCCAAACGGAACGGATGTTAAACCAAACAGAAGACGAATTATTTTTCATAAGCCAATGGTTCCTTTGAGAATTCATTTACAACCCGGCGCACCTCGAATTGAAAAACTCTGGAGGCGCAAGACAGCAAATCATTCCGAACAATTTCGCGGTGTCGATGAAACCAAATTTGCCCTAACTATGCAAATAAAATAAGCCCATGGGGCCTTTGTTCTCGAGCGATGTCAACTATTTAACCGGCCCACCGCCAGCAAGGAACTCCCGACTGGCATGCGAAACGGCATGCTTGTTTCCAACCGCTGCAACGTGCGAAAGATTCCGTGTACGAGCGCGTTCTGTTCGGCGAAGCCCGTCCGAATTGTGCGTTCGCGCGGCACGAAGCGAAGGACAATCTTCCGCGCATATAGAATTGGCACCATCGAAAATCCCCACGAGACAATGTTGATCGGTGTGATGTGCGTTTTTTGAAGAGCGATTCAATGTCGGCAGTGTTATAACGGCGTTTATGTCCCGCCACCTCATCGTACTTTCCGTAGAAAGCCATGTGTGCGGGAACATTAATTGCAACGAGACCGCCGGGTCGGAGATGGTCGAGCGATGCTTTTAGAAACGCAACGTCGTCGTCAATGTGCTCAATCACATCCAGAAGGAGAACGAGATCGTAGTGGTGAAGCATCGCAGGATCTCGGTCGAAAATGTTGTAAACGAGAAGGCGTCCTTTTCCATTCTTCGCCATTTCAAGCGCGTGTTGATTCAGATCGCAGCCATCGACCGGAATGTTCAGGTCGCGCTCGACCATTTCCCGCACCACCCCATGGCCGCAGCCAATTTCCAACGCATTTTGGATCGAAGCGTTCGCGCGTTTGAGTTCGCGAAGTAGGACGTGCTGACGCCATTGCATCCAAAAATGGTCGGCACGAGCGAACTCGAACCATTCATCGGCCATCGAAACCGACGTGGCCGGTGAAAGAAATTCGATGCGCACTCATTCAGGACGGGATTGTTCCAGATTGACGGTGCGCTCGATTACATAGGAGGGGCGGGCTTTTACCTCCATAAACATTTGCCCGATATATTCGCCGAGAATTCCCAGGTAGAGAAATACCAGACCGTTCGAAAACAGAAGAACGACAACTAACGTCGTGAAGCCAGGAGCGGCGATGTGCGCATTTGTTAAAAAAGCGAGGGCGACGTAACCCAGAGCCCCGATCACCGCGAGGAAACAGAGTAGTGCACCGCATATAAAACCGAGGCGCAACGGTTTGGTTGAGAAGGACGTAAGTCCCGATGTGGCTAACTTAATTAATCCCATGAGGGAATATTGCGGATCGCCTGCGGCGCGTGCCGCCCGCGAAATAGGAAACGGTTTGCTGGGCAGCCCAAGCCATGCGCGCAGTCCTCGGACGAAGCGCAATTTTTCTGGAAGTCCCAACAACAACTGCACGGCGCGACGACTCATCACGCAAAAATCGCCACTATCCAGATCCACTGGCGTGTCGGCGAGGAACGCAAAAAGGCGGTAGAAGAGACGATAGAAAAAGCGCTTGGCCTTTCCTTCGCGTCGGCTCAGTCGCACCGCGTAAACCACTTCCAATCGCTCTGCTCGTAGGATGCGATACATCTCCAGCAAAGCTTCGGGTTCATCCTGCAAATCCGCGTCCATAATGCCGACGAACTCACCCGATGCGAGGGATAAGCCGGCGGAGAGCGCATATTGATGTCCAAAGTTTCGCGTCAGCACAATCAGCTTCACTGCCGCGTCAGCTTGTGCCCAGTTTTCAATGAACGAGATGCTTTCATCGGTCGAGCCGTCACTCACGAAAACCAATTCCCATGAGGCGGGCCGATCGGATATTTTCTCCAAACGCTCGCGCAGGAGTGGCAACACTTTTGCCTCGTTCAGAAAAGGAATGACGATGCTGAGTTCGGGCCGGTTCATGCGATCAGGCAAATGCTGGAATCTTCAAGAAGTCTTGCGCTGCATCCAAAAACTGCCGCCGCCCCACCACGGCGAAGCAGGGAAGGTATTTTTGAAATCCTCAAGGTAACGATCCGCCAGATAGCTGTTACAAAGCAAGACTTCAAACGTGGAATTAAACGCGAGAAACGCCTGCAGGAGATATTGCTCACACCAGAAGCGAAGTTCGTCCATCACCCAATCGCGCCGGTAATCGTGCGGGAAAAGAATATCGTGAATGTGGACGATTACGCCGGGATTCAAGCGTGGCAGCACTTCGAGGAACAGGTAGTTAACGTCTCCACCTATTTTCACTGTGTGAGAGCTATCGATGAAAAGAATGTCGCCAGATTGAAGCTGAGAAAAGAAATCCAGATCTACGTCCTGAACTTTTTTTTCGATCAAGGATCGCAAACCGGGAAAGCCTTTAGCGAAGAAATCGAGAGGAAACGGTTCGATGCAGATCAGAGGGGTGATTCCCATTTTTCGCAGCCGCCTGACCGGAGATTAAGCGAGGAATAACCACTCCCGACTTCGATGATTAGATTTGGTTTGTAATGACGGACCATGCAATACGCGACGCAAGAGCGTCCGTTCCACCGAAGCGGCCGTTATCGAAATAGAACTGTGCGGGTTCCCCGGTCGAGGCGCGGGGGAATTGTTCGTATTCTTCGCGAAATTTTGGAAAGCAATTCCGCAGCAGATCCAGCTGCGTGGCATCGTTCATGTCGATTCCGCGTAGCTCGCTTCGCTTTTCCCAAAGCGATTCGGGCAGCGTGCGCGTATCGGGAATCGGTTGGTAAAAGTGGACAGGAGTGAGATGCACGCCGCGCTCTTCCCAGAGCCGAAAAAATTCCGGATAACGCGCGCTGTTCACGCAGCGAGGAGCTACCTCAGCGACAAAGCCGTGCGATTTCTTCGAGGTCGATATTTCCTTTGGCGGCTTCGGCTGCGACTTTGTTCAAGACTCCCGTGAGTGAACCGTCGCCCGGCCGGACTGTGACGCGATCAAGACACCTATCGAGATCACTCACTCCATAAAGCTCGAAGCCGTAAGGGGTCGATCCCACGATCCAATCCACCTCAACAAAACCGCTCGGGCCTCGGCGTGACTAATTTGTCGCCGTCTTTCGGAGTGATGACGTGAACTTCAGCTCCTAAAGGATCGTTCGTTTCCCAGATTATTTTTGTCTTTGAACCGGAGAGCGGCGGGTTGGGCCTGGCGGTGATTTTTCCGCTGAAGCCGACTGGCGTGGTGGCTTTACTCACCTCGCGGCACCGTGCTGAATTTCGCCTGCGACCTGACGGTGCTGGTTTGATGCTTTCGTTTCGCAACGGCGACGATGCCGAAGGATGCATGTGCTCATCGCTCAGGAGCCGCGATAACTGTTTCGTTGCGACCTCCACGGAATACGTCGATTTGGTTTTCTCGATCCCGTTGCTCGATATGCGCTCCCAGAGTTCCTGCGATTGGTAAAGCTCGATCAACGCCCGTGCAAAATCTTCCGGAGTATCTGCGATTAGAATGTCCTCGCGGTTGGTCAAAAACATTCCTTCGACCGCGACTGATGTTGCGACCACTGGAACGCCAAACGCCATGCTTTGATTGATCTTACCTTTAACGCCAGCTCCCCACCGCAACGGAGCTATTGATAGCTTCACACTTTCGAAATAGGGCCGAACGTCGGGCTGCATCCCCGTGAAAATAACTTTCTCGCTCGCCAATGCGATAATTTCGGGCGGCGCTTTGTCTCCGATGACGTAAAACATCGCGTCCGTAAGCTGTCGGCTGCACCAACGGATAAATTTCCCTCATGAAGAAAAGCACGGCGTCAATATTAGGTGTGTGCTGAAAGCCGCCGATAAATAGGAAATCGCGCCGCCGCTGAAATGGTGTCGTCGAACCCGGAATATCGACAATGTTGGAAACGACCTCGATGGATTTATCCGGTCGTTCGCCGCGAAGTAATTCTTGTTCACATTCGCTCACGACCCAGGTTTCGTCCGCCTGATCGATCAGCTCGTATTCCTTTGCTTCCGTCTCGCGCGCGATCACTTCGACCTGCATATCTCGCGTTACCTCTGCTTCGCGGGTCGTCCGGACGAAATGCAGATCGACCGTATCAAAAATCACGCGGCTTTGCGGAGCGTGGATGCGAACATCGCTCATATGCTTCTGCGCAAAATCGCAGCGACTAAGAATGACGACATCGAATTTCGATCCTTCGCGCTCAAGAAATTCGCGGACAGTTTTAATATGAGGATAGCAGACGACCTCGATCCCGCGTTTTTGCAATTCCCCAGTGTAAGGCGGGATATCGGCCGCGTTGTCAGGGACGAATGTCACGCGATGTCCCAGGCGATGAAGAATGTTCAGAATTTGCGACATGCGGACCGAGCCGGAATCTCGATCGGGCATCGGGAAGATGATGGTCGATGACCAGAATCCGCTTTTGTCCCGGCTTGAGTTGGTCGTACGCGACCAGATCGCCGTTCGCAGGTTTCTCCGCCAGCTCACTCGCCCAACGTTGTCGGCGAACGTTTCGCGATTCACTTCCTGATATTTTTTTGCGCCGGCCGATAAGTCGGTGCCGCCGGTCGCGCCCTCATAATGGATGACTTCGCTTACCGGCTGATAAAATACCTTCAAACCCTGACGCCGGAGTTTGAATGCAAGATCGGTATCTTCGTAATAACAGGGAGCGTATTTCGAATCGAAGCCGCCCACGCTCTCGAAAACTGATTTCGGAATCATTACACAAGCCGCGGAACAGTAATCGACTTCGCGCAGGAAATTATACTCCGGCTTTCGCGGGTCCTGGAATTTGCCGCGATTCCAACCAGAGCCATCGCGCCAAATGATTCCGCCGGCTTCTTGCAAGCGTCCATCCGGGAAAATCAATTTCGATCCCACCAATCCGGCCTCGGGCTCGAACTGAAAAGTTTCGCGCAGCGCGCTTAACCAGCCCGGCGTTACTTCGGTGTCGTTGTTCAGGAAAACGAGAAATTCACCGCGCGCCTTCTCTGCGCCGCGATTGCACGACGCAATGAAACCACAGATTACTCTCGTTGCGCAGATAAACGACGCCCGGCAACTTTGCGATCACTTCTGCCGTTGCGTCGGTCGAGCAATCATCAATCACGATCACTTCCAGGCGCTCGGCTCCCTGATGTTCCTGGATCGAAGCAAGACAGGCTTGCGTGAAATGAAACTGGTTGAAGACAGGAATAACGATCGAGACATCGACTTCGTCGTGAATCTTGAACTCTATCGGTCTTGTTGGTGCTCGAGGTTCCCTTCGGCTGTTCGATTGTTGGTTAGGCAAGGCTGTCGCAGCGGAGCTCGTGCGTGAATTCAGCGCCTGAATCGCTTCGTCAATGGCGACGGCTTCCGGGTGCGTTTTGCACCACGCGGAATATGCCTCCACAATTTTTTCCAGGTGCCCGTAGCCTAACGAGTGCTTATTGCCGCCAAATAGTCCTTTTAACGCAGCGATTGGATTCGCCATCTTCCACCGGCGCGAGGAACGCAGTCGTTTCGCGGCAGCGCTGGTATCGTCGAGCAATCGCAGGAAGCGCTTCGTTGTGCGCAATTGCCGGCGAAGATGTTCGGTCAATTCGTTTAGATGCGTTTCGGTTTGCGACAGGCTAACGCTCTTGCTGTGCAAAAGTTGATTCGTTTGCGCGAAACGGTCGCGAATCATTTCGATCTCCGCGTTTAGCGCCCCGGCGTGTCGCTCCAATTCCGCGCGCGCTTTTTCCTGTCGCGCCACGGTCGCTTCCATTTCACGGAGACGTCCATCGCGCTCCGCCAGGGCAACCCGGTTTTCAATTTGTGCGCCCCGTAAGGTAGCCAGCTCGCGGCGGATCGTCTCCGAATCAGGAACCGCGACGTTGAGGCGATTACTCGCTCCGGGAAGCAGATCGTCAGGCGATGAGCGTGCCGGCGCGTCGCCCTTTTTGGGCGCGGTCGAATCCGCCTGCAAAGGACGAGTCGATTCGGCGACGAGGTTGCGATACAACTCGATCAGTTGATCAGAAACGCGCGCATCCAGGAGCTGATCGATGCTGAATTGCGTATGCCGCTTTTGCATGATCACGAGCTTGGCGGCGTCTTTGATCCTGTCGGCAGGCAAACCAGCAAACGCGGCGATCCGCTCCAACTCGGCTTCCGGATTCGCGAAAAAAGAATCGTAGTGAGTCACCAACCGCTCGGAATTTCTCGCGGTCTCGAGCACACGGCGATTGTAGATTTCCCAAAGCCGCAAGCCAAAAGCGTACGATGTTCCATTACGCTTGCGCATCGAATACGCGACCTCGAGTGGATTGCGCACCATGAGGACGACCTTCAATTTCGGCAGAAGTCCCTGCCAAAACCGAAGAGTCAAACTATTGCGTGGGTCCTTCCAGCCCCAATTTTTTTCCGTCGAAAACTTATCGATCAGGAAACGCGCTTTGCTGCGTACTGCATCGAGCCGGTTGTCTGCAAAGTTTTCATCGGCCGGCGGCGGCAAATCCCACGCGCCACCGAGCTCGTTGAGCACCTCGTCGTTGATCGCAACAAAACGAAGATTTTCCCAAAAACCATCGGGATTGTCCGCTCGGGCCGGCATCATATCGGATTCCGGGCCGAGCTCGAGGCCGCAGTGATGCAACAAACGAGTTAACATCGATGTGCCTGAGCGATGCGCGCCCGCAATGCAAAGCGCCGTATTGGTTGGTGGCTTCAAGATTTTTGACGTGTTGGGGTTTGCGTCATCGACTGCCGGGTTTTACTGCGGGTACGGAAACGAGATCAGCGGGCAGGTTATCAGCTGCGAAGTTTTCTACATTCAGTTGCACTAAGCTAAGGAAAGGACAACCGAAATCCGGAGACTGTGCGCCGCTGCGATCGACGATTACGCCGACGCCGGTAACGATTCCGCCGTGTTCTCGCACGATATCGATGGTCTGTTGCACACGACCGCCACGTGTGACCACATCCTCTGCGACAATGAATTTCTCGTTAGGCGAAATGGTAAATCCGCGGCGCAGGACCAGCCCGCCCGCTTCTTTTTCGACAAAAATATGGCGTTTACCTAACGAGCGGCCGACTTCCTGGCCAACAATGATTCCGCCGAGAGCGGGGGAGATTACGCTGTCGCAATCGATATCACGCAAGCGATCAGCCAGCATTCCGCAAACCCGCGCGGCGATGTCGGTATGCTGGAGGAGGATCGCGCACTGAAAGAATTGCCGGCTGTGCAAGCCAGAGCGAAGGATGAAGTGGCCATCGAGAAGCGCACCGGTCTTGCGAAACAGCTGCAACAAATCCTCGCTCATGGATGTCGGCCGTTCTTTCAGAATTCCAAAGGGCCTGCGGCGAATTCAGACCTCACATATTTCCGTTCCGGTTATTCCATGCTTCGCAGCAAGGGGAAAGGAAAATTATTTTGCGGGAAACCACAGTTTTTTGAGTTCGCATTTGTCTGGGTAAGTAAAGGATCGTAACTTTTCGGCTTCGATTTGAGGACATTTGCACAAAAAATGGCCCTTTTGGCGACTGGATTTCGCATTGTAAGAGTGGGGGATGATGCATAGAAATCTTTGCTCGATTTCGAACTTTGGAACCGGGCGTTTCGGCACCAAAAAGGTCGGCTTTGAGAAGCATCCATCTTTATTTTCACAACTTTTTCTCGTGCTTCGCGGGGAAAGGTAATAAAACAACATAACCAACGCACTCACCTATGAAGAAACCGTTCGTCCTCTACTCTGCCTTTTCTGATCCTCGTCTCTTGATCGGTCTGGCACTTTGCCTCACCGGGACCTTTCTTGGTATCGCGATGCTTTGGGCCGCTCCAAGTCAACCGGCTGGTATTTCAGCGGGTGGCAATAGTCACACCACGCGGAATAACGATACCGGGCAGCAGCAGGCCTGGCAGCCGGAGAGGCAAATGAACGCAGAAGAAATTACTGCTGCGCTGGCGAGCACAATCCCGACTCGCAGCACCTTTGTGGCAAGCTGGCGGAGTGTGGCCGGAGCGATCGGGTACCGGCTGGACGTATCCAAGAGCAGTTCGTTTAACAGCTATTTGCAGGGCTATGAGAATTTGGACGTTGGCAATACGATCGGCGCTACCGTAACCGGCTTAAATCCGGGTAAGACCTACTACTATCGGGTGCGAGCGTATGCGGCAGGCGGGAGCGCCGGCGCCGTTTCGGAGACGACAAGTGTGACAACTGTTGCTGTGGCCGGTCTGGTCATCCATCCGACGTTCGATACGTCTATTACCGGCAGCGCAAACTCGGCCGCTATCCAGGCGTCAATTAACCGGGCGATCTCGGCCATCGAGAACCTCTACAACGACGCTATTACCGTCCAGATTCGTTTTCGCTACTCAACGGTCAATCCCGATGGTTCTCCAATCTCTGGCAATGCGCACAGCCAATATGGGATCAACCTTTTCCCATGGAACACTTACCTCAGCACACTTAGAGCAGATGGCAAAAGCTCGAACGATAATGTCGCCAACGCCGGCTTGCCCACCGCTCCGCCCCCGGGGATTACCGGGATCGTTATTTCCACCGCAAATGGACGGGCCATCGGGTTGAATACACCGCCCAATACGTTTGCAAACGGGACCAATGGAAACGGCGGACCGTATGACGGAATCATTACGTTGGTTTCAAATAATCCATTTGCCTTCACCCGACCGCCCAGCGCTAGTAACTACGACGCACAGCGCTCGCTGGAGCATGAAATGGATGAAATCCTGGGCCTCGGGACTTTTCACGATTGCCCTTATTGCCAGAATAACAATGCGTTGCGGCCTCAGGACCTTTTTAGTTGGTCATCGGCGGGCAACCGAAGCAACCAAACAACTGGTTTGCGTTACTTCTCTATCAATGGCGGAACCACTCGCATCGTTGATTTCAATCAACAATCAAACGGAGATCGCGGCGATTGGGTGAGCCCATCGTGTCCGCAGCCTCATCCTTACGTGCAAAACGCTTTCCTCTGTCAGGGTCAATCTTCCGATGTGACCGCTACATCGCCCGAGGGCATCAACCTCGACGTGATCGGATACGATCCAAAGACTGCTACGACGACGTCGAACGTTCGAAATGACTTCAATGGCGACGGCAAACCCGACTACGTAATTTACAACCCAAGCACCAATCAAACGGTCATCTGGTACATGAACGGCAGCGTGTTTGTGCAAGCGGTGTTCGGACCGACTTTGGCCTCTGGTTTCAAACTGGTGGGAGCGGCAGATTTCGACCTCGACCACAAGCAGGATTATCTGGTTTACAATCCCTTCACCCATCAAACGGCGATCTATTATCTCAACAACAACGTTCTCATACGCGGCCTTTATGGTCCGACGATGCCCGGCGGTTGGGAACTGGTGGGGACAGGGGATTTTAATCGCGACGGCAAACCCGATTTCGTTCTTCACAGCCCGAGCACCCGCCAAACGGTGATCTGGTACATGAACAACAATGTGCATATTGCAGGAGGCTTCGGACCGACGTTGACAGCTGGCTTCAAATTGGTCGATGTGGCCGATTTCAATCGCGATGGCAAACCCGATTATTTGCTGTTTAACGCTGCAACACGGCAGTCAGCGATCTGGTATCTGTCGGGGGCGACGTTGGTCAGCGGCTCGTATGGGCCGAGCATTACCAGCAGCTATGTGCTTAACGGGTCGGCCGATTTCAACCGCGACGGCAAACCCGATTACCTGATCTACAGGCCCGGCTTCAGGTACGACAGCCATCTGGTATATGAACAATAATGTCTTGGTAAGCGGCGCATACGGCCCAACACTTCCGTCTGGATGGAGTCTGGCCGCGCCATAACCTGGTGGCCACAGCTAGACGCTGTCGCTATAGAGAGAATTAACCGGATGTAGCGGCGGTCTATGACCGTCGCAATCTTCTCGCTCGGGTATCGAGCGACGGTCATAGACCGCCGCTACAGAAAAACTAACCGGACGTGTCGCTCACGGTTGCGCCAGCCTGGCACATTTTCCTCCGCCATCGCGATGACTTCGATCTCGACGTGTGCGCCTTTGGGTAATGCAGAAACCTGCACCGTCGAACGCGCAGGCGGCTGTTGCTTAAAGTAGGAGCCGTAGATTTCGTTTACCGTTTGGAAATCGTCCAGGTCGGTCAGGAAAATGGTGGTTTTCACAATGTGCTCGAAGGTGAGGCTTTCGGCCTTCAAAACGGCGGTAATATTGTCGAGCACGCGTCGCGTTTGCGCCGAGATGTCTCCCGAAACAATTTGACCGCTTTTCGGATCGAGCGGGATTTGGCCGGCGCAAAAAACCATCGAGCCCGCGCGAACGGCTTGTGAATACGGTCCGACTGCAGCCGGCGCTTCGTTTGTCGAAATGATTTTCTTCATTGGGCCGATTCTAGCTGCAAAAGTCTCTCGCACAATGTGGCTCCCTCTTCCTCTTAGTCTCGCTCTCGATTTGACCATCGCGATCGGAACGAAGATTCAGAGAAGAGGTAGAGGAAGATTCGTGTGAGGGCAATTGAACGTCGCGCAATCTCGTCGATATTACTCAGCTCATGGTCAATTGGATTTTAAAGAAGATTCTTGGGTCGAAGAATCAGCGCGAGATCAAGCGTCTGAGACCGATCGCGCGGCAGATTAACGAATTCGACGAGCAGTTTAAGGCGCTCTCGGACGATGAGCTTCGCGCCAAGACTGTTGCCTGGCGGCAGGAGCTGGCTGCCATCCCGGAAATAACGGATCAATGGAAGAAGCTGGATGAAATTCTGCCGGAAGCGTTCGCGGTGGTGAAGAATGCGGCGCGGCGTTTAACCGAACGGCAGCACACTTTCGAGATCTGCGAACAGCCGACGACGTGGAACATGGTGCACTTCGATGTGCAGCTCATCGGCGGCATTGTTCTGCATCGCGCGCGCATTGCCGAAATGGCGACCGGTGAAGGCAAGACTTTGGTCGCGACGTTGCCGCTGTATCTCAATGCGCTGACCGGACGCGGCGCGCATCTTGTCACGGTGAATGATTATCTCGCCAGGCGCGACGCCGAGTGGATGGGCGAGCTTTACAAGTTTCTCGGTCTCACGGTTGGGGTCATTCAACACGATCAGCCGCCCGAGGTTCGTCGCGAACAATACGCGATGGATATTACTTACGGGACGAATTCCGAATTCGGTTTCGATTATCTGCGCGACAACGGCATGGCCACGACGCGCGAGCAGCAAGTCCAGCGCGGTTACAATTACGCCATCGTCGATGAAGTGGATTCCATCTTAATCGATGAAGCGCGCACGCCGCTCATCATCAGCGGACCGGCGACGGTTTCGACGCATCAATACGACAAGTGGAAGCCGCTCATCGAACAGCTCGTGCGCAAGCAGAACATGCTGGTCAATCGCCTGGCGAGTGAAGCCAAGGAGGCATTCGAAAAGAACGATCTCGAAGCGGGCGGGTTGCTCATGTTCAAGGTGAAACTCGGGCAGCCGCGCAACAAGCAGTTCTTGCGCATGATGGAAGATCCGGAGAAGCGCAAGGCCATCGATAAAGCCGAGCTGCAGTTTTATCAGGACTCGCGCAAGGAGGAACTGTTCGCGCTCAAGGAAGAATTGTTTTTCACGATCGACGAGAAATCGCAGGAATCGGATTTGTCGGAACAAGGGCGCGCATTCCTGAATCCTGACGACCCCGATTCATTCGTGCTCCCGGATTTGATCAGCGAATTTACCGAGATCGATTTGGACCCGGCGCTCTCCGACGAGGAAAAAGAAAAAAGGAAAACGGACCGCCAGCAGCATTGCGACGCGCAAGCCGAGCGCATCCACAATATCTCGCAGTTGCTGCGCGCTTACTGCCTCTTCGAAAAAGATGTGCAGTATGTGATTGAGGAAAACAAGGTCGTCATCGTTGACGAATATACCGGACGAAAAATGCCGGGTCGCCGTTGGAGCGATGGTTTGCACCAGGCGGTGGAAGCGAAGGAAGGCGTGCAGATCGATCGCGAAACGCAGACGCTGGCCACGATCACGATTCAAAATTATTTCCGGCTCTATCACAAACTCGCCGGCATGACTGGAACCGCCGAGACGGAGGCGAACGAGTTCCACGACATTTACAAACTCGATGTCGCCGTGATTCCGACGAATCGGCCCGTCGCGCGCAAAGATCATAACGATCGCATCTACAAAACGCGTCGCGAAAAATACAACGCGGTCATTAACGAGATCAGAGATTGCCATGCCAAACAGCAACCGGTGCTGGTCGGCACCGTGAGCGTGGAGGCGAGTGAGCTGCTGAGCCGAATGTTGAAGCGCGAAAAGATTCCGCACAACGTCCTCAACGCGAAATTTCACATGCAGGAAGCGGAGATCGTGCAGCGCGCGGGCCAGCCGGGTACTGTCACGATTTCTACAAACATGGCGGGTCGCGGTACCGACATTAAACTCGGCCAGGGCGTTCCCGACGCGGGTGGATTATTCGTTATCGGCACGGAGCGTCACGAATCGCGCCGCATCGATCGTCAATTGCGCGGACGCTGCGCGCGCCAGGGCGACCCGGGTAATTCGCGTTTCTACGTCAGCTTCGAAGACGATCTCATGCGCAACTTCGGCGCCGCCGATCGCATGACGAGAATCATGGAGCGCTTCGGTCTCGAAGAAGGCCAGGAGCTCGAGCATCCGTGGCTGAACAAGTCGGTCGAGACCGCGCAGAAGCGCGTCGAGCAACGCAATTATCTCATCCGCAAACGCACGCTCGACATGGACGACGTGATGAACAATCAGCGCGAAGTCGTTTACGGCTATCGCAATGAAGTGATCGACGCGGAAGAACCGCGTCCGCTGATTTACGAAGTCATCGATGAAGCGGTGCCCGCGAAAGTGAAGGAATATCTCGGCGACGAGCGAACGGCGGAGCCGAACTACATCGGCTTGTTGCATTGGGTGAACACGACGTTCCCGCTCGGCCTAACGAATGAACGCGCCAAGTTCGAGACTCGATCGGTTGAAGAGAATACGAAATTTTTGATCGAGAAAATCAAGGACGCTTACGAGCGGAAATCTTCGCACGAAGAACCGACGGCGGTGAAAAGTCTGGAGCGTTACATCATTCTTAACGCGATCGATCGACTTTGGCAGGAACATCTCTATGCCATGGACGCGTTGCGCGAAGGCGTTTATCTGCGCGCTTACGCGCAGAAGGATCCGCTCGTGGAATACAAGGCCGAAGCCTACGAAATGTTTACCGAGTTGATGTTCAACATTAAGAACGAAGTGCTGAACAACCTTTTCCGCAGCACATCAAACTTGCAGGCATTCGAAAATTTCCTCGCCACCTTGCCGCAATTTCTGATGCGCGAACACGCGCCGACTTCGCCGACGGCGGCATCGGATCGCGTTCGTGAACCGCAACCGGTCGGCGCCATCGCCGGCGTGGAGGGAAATGGCGACGGAGCAGGGGAAGTGAAGCTCGACTTGCCCGTTCGCCGTGCGATGCCGAAAGTCGGCCGTAATGAACCGTGTCCTTGCGGAAGTGGGAAAAAATACAAGAACTGCTGCGGCCGCACCGCCTGATTCGAAAGCGGACGCGAATCAACAACTCGTTAGGCGGTTCATTGAGGAACTTTGGAACGGCCGCAAACTCGATTTGGCCGACAAATTAATTGCGCGCGATTGCCGGACGCATCAACTGCGCTCCGGTGCTGCCATCACATCGGTGGTTCGCGGACCGAAGGAGATGAAGGCGCATGTCGCAGAGTGGCTGCGTGGTTTTCCTGATCTGAAATTCACAATCGAGCAGGTATTTTCCGCGGAAGACAAAGTCTTCACGCAAACTGTGATGGAAGGCACGCACACGGGTATGTGGCTCGAGATTCCGC
The DNA here is from genome assembly GCA_963758535.1 of uncultured Verrucomicrobiae bacterium. Taxonomy (GTDB): domain Bacteria; phylum Verrucomicrobiota; class Verrucomicrobiia; order Chthoniobacterales; family UBA10450; genus JBBQFI01. Next base: position 240,055 of record CAVWVT010000012.1, read on the forward strand.
CGACCAACAAGCCGGTCACGATTCGCATGATGACGGTCCACCGAGTCGCGCGTGGAAAAATTGCGGAAGACTGGGTTTTGGTGGAGTCGCTCGGCTTTTTCCAACAACTTGGATTGGTTGCACCGACGTTCGAGCTCTTTAGCCGCGCCAAGGAACGGTTGAGCAGCGTTGCCTAAACGAGTCCGTGCTTGCGCGTAAATTCTTTCAAACCGATCCGCTTGTTTGTGCTTCCGAGCTAATCGGAACAACTCTTGAGTGGGGGCGATGCGCGGGCTTGATCGTCGAAACGGAAGCGTACCTTGCGGAAAACGACGAAGCCTCCCACGCCTTTAGTCGTCCGAGTGCACGCAGTTTCATCGAGCGAAATAAAGCGGGCGCTTGCTACATTTATTTCAACTACGGCGTGCATTGGATGCTCAACGTGCTGGTGAAGGGCGGCCCGCGAAATGGATTGATCTTGATTCGCGCGCTCGAGCCAACGCGCGGAATCAGTTTGATGAAATCGCGACGCGGCGTCGAAGATTTGCGCCGTTTGTGTTCGGGTCCCGGCAAATTAACGCAAGCGCTCGATATCGACGCGCGCCACCACGAAATCGATTTGTGCGGCGATCCGCGACATCATTTCCTCGCGCGCGAGTCAGTGGGATATTTCTGTTGTAGCTGATCCGCGTATCGGAATCAGTCGATCGAAAGATTTTCATTGGCGGTTTTCATTGCGCGATAGCCCGTTCGTTAGTCGGAGGGTAAGATTCTGACGTGCGATCACAACACGATTTCGGGTAGCGCACGCGTCTCGCTGAAACAAACTTTCGAAAGTCCGCGATGGCGAGGACGCCATCGCCAACACGCGAGAGCGTGCGCTACCCGGAGTGCTGTTTGACGCGCGATTTTCAACGTCCAACTTATCGCTCGCATGGTACACAACAAACAGCGCGTCTTGCTCGGCATGAGCGGTGGAGTGGATTCCAGCGTGGCCGGTTATCTTTTGCGCGAGCAGGGATACGACGTGGTCGGCGTGACGATGAAGGTCTGGCCGCAGGATTGTATCTCGCGCGCGGAAGATAAATGCTGCGGGCCGCAGGCGGTGGCCGATGCGCGCAATGTGGCTCACTCGTTAGGCATTCCGCATTACGTGGTCGATGAGGCGGACCAGTTTGAGAAGCTCGTGATCGATTATTTTTCGAGCGAATACCAGGCAGGCCGGACGCCGAATCCGTGTGTGATGTGCAATGAGAAGCTGAAGTTCGGCAATCTTTGGAACAAGGCGGAAGCGCTCGGCTGCGATTACATCGCGACTGGACATTACGCGATCATCGAACATCACGGCGATCGCGCGGTGCTGCGGAAGGGAATCGATTCGGGTAAAGATCAGTCGTATTTTCTTTTTAGTCTGCGACAGCCGCAGTTGCGACGCGCGTTAACTCCGCTCGGCGGAATGTCGAAGCCGGCGATTCGCGAAATCGCACGCTCGTTAGGCTTGAAGGTGGCCGACAAAGCGGACAGTCAGGAAATCTGTTTCGTGCCAGGTAACGATTACAAGGCGTTCCTTCGCTCGCATATGGGCGAGGATGAATTTCATCCGGGTGGAATTTACGATTTGTCGGGGAATTTTCTCGGCGAACACGATGGCATTGAGCTGTTCACAGTCGGACAACGCAAGGGGCTTCCGGGAGGATCGGCGCAACCGCGTTACGTCGTTGATATCGATGCGGAAACAAATCGCATAATAGTCGGTGGCGCAGAGGATGTGGTTTCTGATGAGTTTGAAATCGATCGCGTAAACTGGATCGCTCTGGAGAAACATCTCGGCGAGGCGCCGAGATGGGCACGCGAGGCGCGTGCGCTCCCCAGAGGTTGAATGCGACGTGAAGATTCGTTATGCCATCCGGGCACGCGCGCGACGGTGACATCGCTACCACGGAAACCGCGCGCAAGTGCGATTGCATTCTCCGCAAAAAGCGGTCACGCCGGGTCAGGCTGCGGTGATCTATGACGGTGATGTCGTTCTCGGCGGCGGCTGGATTTGCCGGCGCGCCGCGCTCGTTCCAGCCTAACGAATTGGCAGATGAAATTTTGCTTGTGCTGAGCACGTTTCCCGATCGCGGCAACGGCGCAGCGGATCGCGGAGGAACTGGTTAATGGTCGCTTTGCTGCCTGCGCCAACGTCGCTTCAGCCGTGGATTCCATCTACCGCTGGAAGGGCGAAGTGGAAACGGCGAGCGAAGTGCTCGTGTTTTTCAAAACGACCGCAGCGCGCTTTCCGGCGTTCCAGGAAAAGTTGAAATCGCTGCATCCGTACGAAACGCCTGAGATTATTTCGTTTCGCATCGATGATGGCTCGCCAGAATATTTGCGCTGGGTTGCGGAGAATTGCTCCCTGCTAGCGAAAGTAAAACTTCGCTTGCTTTGATGTCGCGAATTCTTATATGCGCTCGATGAATCCTCTTCGTCTTTTGCGAGTGCTCTTCGCGTTAGTCTTTCTCCATCGCGACAGTTTCTCTGGCTGCGGATAGCACGAATCACATCATCGCGCTTAAAGCAGCGCGCCTTTTCGATGGCAAATCGAAATCGCTCATGAGCAACGCAGTCGTGCTCGTGCAAGGCAACAAGATCACCGATGTCGGTAGCAACGTGCAGATTCCTGCGGATGCGCAGGTGATCGATCTGGGCGATGCGACCTTGTCGCCCGGTTTCATGGACGCTCATACGCATCTCACGCTCGATTATTCGGGTAACTATAATGAGCGCCGCTTGAAGGAACTCGATCTGAACGTCTCCGAAATGGCATACGAGTGTATAGCCTACGCGCGGGCGACGATCGAAGCGGGCTTCACTTCGGTGCGCGATGTCGGTAGCCGCATTACGAACACGCACGATTTTCCAGATGTTGCACTGCGCAATGCGATCAATCGCGGAATCCTTGTGAGGTCCGCGCATGCAGGTGGCGACGCATGGCATTGGCGCGACGGGCGGACACTTCGATCCTTTCGGTGGATTTCGCGATATGCTTTTCGGTCGCGAACCGGATTGGACGGATGGAATTGCCGACGGTCCGGAGGAGATTCGTAAGGCTGTTCGTTACGAAGTGAAAAATGGTGCGGACGTGATCAAGGCGGCAGTTTCCGGCGGCGTGCTGTCGTTGAAAGACGAAGTGGATGTGCCGCAATTTACTCCAGACGAAATGAAGGCGTTGGTGGATGAATCGCATCGGCTGCGCAAAAAGGTGGCAGTGCATTGCCATGGCGATAAGGCTGGACACGATGCCATTCTGGCCGGCGTCGATTCAATCGAGCACGGTTCGTTTTTGAAACCGGACACGCTCAATCTAATGAAGAGCAAGGGCACTTACCTCACGCCGACGTTGCTGGCGACGGAATACATCATGCCGCGTTTGAAAACGTATCCGCCCGCGGTGCAGGCGAAGGCGCAAGCGGCGGCGGATGCGCGCTCGGAAATGTTTCGCAACGCGGTGAAGATCGGGGTGAAGATTTCGTTTGGGACGGATGCGGCCGTTTTCCCGCATGGACAAAACGCGAAGGAGTTTGCATTGATGACCGGATTCGGAATGACGCCGATTGATGCGTTGCGCTCGGCGACTTCGGTGGATGCTGACTTGTTAGGCGTTTCGCAAAAGCTCGGAACGCTGGAAAAGGGAAAACTGGCCGACATCATCGCGATGCCTGGCGATCCGACGCAGGATATCACAGCGACTGAGCGGGTGTCTTTCGTGATGAAGGACGGCAAGATTATTCGAAATGGTCCCACGGCGCCGCCCACAACTGCGGCGGCTGAGATGCCAGCAGAACTCCCTGCGCTCGAGTATGAACTTTTCTTTGACAGCGAAACGCTGACGGCTAGTTTACGCGCCCCATCGCTTCCGATAAGCGGCGGTTAAATCAGGAGAGCCTTTGTGGCTCGTTTGAACTGAAATCATTATGCAAAGAAATCGCAGCAAACGTTATCGCACCGCCGCCGAGCAGGTGGATCGAAGAAAATCGTACAGCCTGCCTGATGCAGTTTCCATTTTGAAGAAATTGCCGCCGACAAAGTTCGATCAGACGGTCACCGTTTCAATTCGCTTGGGAGTTGATCCAAAGCAGTCCGATCAAATGGTGCGCGGAACCTGCCCGCTTCCGCATGGAAGCGGCAAAGCAGTGCGCGTTCTCGTTTTCGCCGAAGGCAAGGCCGCAAAAGAGGCGAGTGAGGCTGGTGCCGAGTTTGTTGGTTTCAAGGATATGATCCAAAAGGTCCAGGAGGGTTTTCAGGATTTTGATGTCGCGATCGCGACGCCGGCGGCAATGGCTGAAGTCCGCAAACTTGGCAAGGTTTTAGGCCCGCGCGGATTGATGCCCAATCCGAAAACCGGCACGGTCACCGACGATACGGCGAAGGCGGTCGGCGAAGTGAAGGCAGGTCGCGTGGAATTCAAACTCGACAAGAACGGCAACGTCGCTGTGCCCGTCGGCAAATTTTCGTTTGCGGAAACTGCATTGGTGGAAAACGGAACGGCGGTCATCGAGGCAGTCGTGCGCGCGCGCCCGGCGACAGCGAAAGGGCGTTTCCTCGAAGGAATGACTTTGAGCGCGACCATGTCTCCCGGTTTGCATCTCGATCCGTCGCCATACCTGAGCACTTAATTTTTATGAGACCCGAAAAAGCGAATATTGTTTCCGATCTTTCGGCGAAGCTGAAGGATTCGCTGTTCGTGCTCGTCACGGATTATCAGCGGATGAAGGTGGATCAGTTCAGCGAGCTGCGGAATCGCCTCGCGCCCGCGGGAGCAGAAATGCACGTGATCAAGAACAGCTTTTTGAAGCGTGCGATCGCGGACTCCGGACTTCCCGATGTTGGTAAAACCCTGACGGGTCAAACTGCGATCGTGACAGGCAAGAAGGACGTGGCGCCTGTAGCGAAGGTTTTGAAGGGGTTCGCCGCGGAATTCAAGATCGCGACGCTGAAAATTGGAATTGTCGATCGAGCGATCTTGGAGACCAAAGATTTGGAGACGATGGCCGATCTGCCATCGCGCGAAGTGCTCCAGGCGCAACTGCTCGGGCTATTCCTCGCTCCGGCGACGCGTTTGGTAAGAGTTCTAAACGAACCGGGCTCGGCGTTCGCGAGATTGTTGAAGGCGAGAGCGAGCAAGATGCCGGCGGCGGAATCGGCGAAACCAGAAGCCGCGAAACCAGAAGCGCCTGCGCCGGAAGTAAAGGAAATTCCGGTTGAAGCGGCTGCCCCCGAGGAATTGCCGGCTCCTGAAGTGAAAGCGGAGACGCCCGCGGCCGAACCGACGAACGAAGAACCACCTGCACCGGAGCCAAGCGCATAAGAATTTTCGCGACGCCGCGATGGTGTTGCGAGCAACAAAACAGAAAATTAACCGGGTCGGCGGCTGTCGATCTTAATTGCGCGAAAGCTTTCGTGCGCGGCAATTGGAGAAAACAAAATGGCAGATACAGATAAAATCGTGGAGCAACTCAGCGGATTAACCGTTCTCGAGATTGCTGGTTTGGTGAAACAACTCGAGGAGAAGTGGGGCGTGAGCGCTGCTGCTCCAGTGGCAATGGCCGCTCCAGCCGCAGGTGGTGGCGGTGCAGCTGCGCCAGCAGCGGAAGAGAAGACCACTTTTGAAGTCATCCTTAAGGAAATGGGCGCGAACAAAATCGGCGTGATTAAGGAAGTTCGCGCCGCTGTTCCTGGCCTCGGCCTGGCTGAAGCCAAAGCGCTTGTCGAAGGCGCGCCGAAGACAATCAAGGAAGGCGTGACCAAAGCGGAAGCCGACGAGATCAAGAAAAAGGTCGAAGCGGCCGGCGCGAAGGTCGAAATCAAGTAATCGAAAAATTTTAGCAGCGAGCGGCGCGCAGAAAAAACTTGCGCGCTCGCTCCCTGTGTGGCAAAAGCTCTTTTCGTTAAAGATAGGAATTATTTTTAACCCGGCGCACGACGGAACAATAAACAGGAAAGGCAACAAAACGGTGAGGTCGATTTGACAGACCACCGATTTGCTGCCATTTTTGCGCTCTTCGCCTTCGGGGTAAATGCCCTAACCATTAACCGCCCGAGCTTCGCGGCTTTGTCTACTAGACATCCGTAGAGGTTCTGTCGTTGCCAGATCCAACTATGTCAGAACGAATTCAATTCGGAACTATTAAAGAGGGGATCGAGCCCCCAAACCTGATCGAGGTTCAACTTAATTCATACGTCGAGTTTCTGCAGAAGAACGTGCCGTTCGCAAAACGGAAAAACTCCGGGTTGCAGGCCGTTTTCAAGGAAGTCTTCCCGATCGAAAGCTACGACGAAAAGGCGGTTCTTGATTTTAGTCATTACGAAATCGGCGAGCCAAAACTGACTTCGCTTGAAGCGCAGCGCGAAGGGCAAACCTATAGCGCGCCGCTCCACGTGACTTTTCAGCTGCGCGAAGAAAAGGGCGTCAAAGAAGAAAAAGTTTACATGGGCGAAATCCCGCTCATGACGCCGCAGGGAACTTTTGTCGTCAACGGCGCGGAGCGCGTGGTTGTCAGCCAGTTGCATCGCTCCCCGGGTATCGCGTTCGAATCGAGCATCCATTTGAACGGCAAAGTTCTTTACAGCTTCCGCATCATTCCGGACCGCGGTTCCTGGATCGAAGTGCAATTCGACACCAGCGATCTTCTTTACATCTATCTCGATCGCCGCAAACGCCGCCGAAAATTCCTCGCGACGACTTTTCTTCGGGCCCTCGGATATGGCCCCGACGAAGAGGTCATCAAACTTTTTTACAATATCGAGACTCTGAAGCTGAGCGAGAAGGTCGGCGAAGAGGAACTCGCAACGAAAGTGCTGACGGCGGAAGTTCTCGATGGCGAGACGACTATTGCACGCGCGTTCGAGCCGCTTACGGCTGCGACGGTGCGTCAGATCATGGCTCTCGGCATCAAAGACGTAAAGGTGATCGACATTTCGCATGACGACACCGTCGTAAAAGCGCTGAAGAAAGATCCGGCGCACGATCAGGAGGAAGCGCTCAAAGATATTTATCGGAAGTTACGCCCTGGGGATCCACCGACAGTGGCGAACGCGCGTGCGCTCTTGAAGCGCCTTTTCTTCGACCCGAAGAAATACGATCTCGGCCGCGTTGGCCGTTACAAGCTGAATCAGAAATTGGGAATCGATGTCGATCTCACCGAGCGCATTCTCACCGACAAGGATTTCATCGCCGCGATCAAATATTTGATCAATCTGCGCCGTGGCGAAGGCACGCTGGATGACATCGATCATCTCGGCAGCCGTCGCGTGCGAACAGTTGGCGAACTTCTGGCCAATCAATGCCGCGTTGGTCTTGCCCGCACGGAACGTCTCGTGAAAGAGCGCATGACGTTGTTCGACATCAACGTCGACGGCATGACGCCGCAAAAATTGATTAACCCGAAAGCGTTGAGCGCGGTGATTCGCGATTTCTTTGGACGCTCGCAGTTGTCGCAATTCATGGATCAGACGAATCCGCTCGCGGAGTTGACGCACAAACGTCGTCTCTCGGCGCTCGGGCCTGGTGGTTTGAGCCGCGATCGCGCGGGATTCGAAGTTCGCGACGTTCATCCTTCGCACTACGGACGCATTTGTCCGATTGAAACACCGGAAGGTCCAAATATCGGTCTCATCAGCTCGATGAGCACCTTCGCGCGGATCAATGAGTTTGGCTTTATCGAAACTCCGTACCGCAAAGTGGAGAAGGGTCGTGTCAGCGATCAAGTTGATTATCTAACCGGCGATCGCGAGGAAAATTTCCTCGTCGCGCAGGCGAATGCGCCAATTGATGGGAAGGGACATTTCACTGGCGAAAAAGTTTCCGTTCGTTATCGCGGAGACTTTTTGGAAGTGGAACCGTCGAAGGTTCACTACATGGACGTTTCGCCGAAGCAGCTCGTTTCAGTTGCAGCGGGCTTGATTCCATTTCTCGAACATGACGACGCCAACCGCGCGCTCATGGGTTCGAACATGCAACGCCAGGGCGTGCCTTTGATTGTTTCGGAAGCGCCCCTTGTCGGGACCGGTTTGGAAGGAAAAGTCGCGCGCGATTCGCACGCGGTCGTGCTGGCGATTGAAAGTGGAAAAGTCGCGTCGGTCACTGCCGATCAAATCATCGTTACCAAAGATGGGCACATGCCCGAAAGCCGTAAGAAATTAAAGACGGATCACGACGCCGGCATTCATGTTTACGAGTTGAGAAAATTCATGCGTTCGAACGCGGGGACGTGCGTGAATCAAAAGCCGATCGTCCATCAAGGACAGCACGTGAAGAAGGGTCAGGTCATCGCCGACGGACCAAATACCGACAATGGCGAACTTGCTCTCGGCCGGAACGTGCTCGTCGCGTTCATGCCGTGGAATGGTTACAACTTCGAAGACGCCATCATGATCTCGGAGAAGGTCGTGAAGGAAGATATCTACACTTCGATTCACATCGATGAATTTGAGATCGGCGCGCGCGATACCAAACTTGGCCCGGAAGAAATCACGCGTGACATTCCGAACGTAAGTGAAGAAGCACTGCGCAATCTTGGACCGGACGGTGTTATTCGCGTCGGCGCGGAAGTGAAGCCCGGCGATATTCTTGTCGGCAAAATCACGCCGAAGAGTGAGACGGAACTTGCTCCGGAAGAGCGGCTCCTGCGCGCAATCTTTGGTGAGAAAGCTGCTGACGTTAAGGATACGTCGCTGACTGTTCCGTCGGGAACCTACGGCATCGTGATGGACGTAAAGGTTTCATCGCGTCGCGAAATCGCCCGCGAAAAACTGACGCCGACGGAAACGAAGCGCCAGATCAAATCGATCGGCGAAGATCACAAGCGAAAGAAGGAAGAGCTCACGGAGCAGCTAACGGATTCGCTTTCGAACATTCTTCTCGGCGAAAAGATTCCGCTCGATGTTGTGAACGCCGAAACCGGCGAGATCATCATTCCGGCGAATCGCAAGATCACGAAGACGCTGCTGCGCAAGCTGGCGATGGTTTACGATCACATCGAGATCGATCCGAGCCCGATCCGCAACAAGATCCGCGAGATCATTGCGTCGTACGAGCACAAATTTGCGGAGCTCGAACTGGAGCGTGAGCGCTCGATGGATCGCGTCGAAAGCGGCGATGACATCGATCCGGGGATGATCAAGCAGGTCAAAGTTTACATCGCGAGCAAACGCAAATTGAGCGTTGGCGACAAAATGGCGGGACGTCACGGAAACAAAGGCGTTGTCGCGCGAATCGTTCCGGAAGAAGACATGCCGTTCCTCGCGGACGGAACGCCGGTTGAGATTGTGCTCAATCCGTTAGGCGTGCCGAGCCGTATGAATGTCGGTCAGGTTTTGGAAACGCACTTGGGTGTCGCCGCGAAAGCGCTGGGATTCAAAGTCGCAACGCCTGTGTTCGACGGGATCTCGGAAGCAAAGATTCGCGAATACCTGAAGGATGCGAAGAAGGTCGACGGATTTACATGGGTGCAGGAGAACGGCAAGTCGCGCTTGTTCGACGGACGCACGGGCGATCCTTTCGATCAGGAAGTGGTCGTCGGCTACATCTACATGATGAAGCTAGGCCACTTGGTCGCGGATAAAATCCATGCGCGCGCGGTCGGTCCTTACTCGTTAGTCACGCAGCAGCCGCTCGGCGGCAAAGCGCAGTACGGCGGCCAGCGTTTCGGCGAAATGGAAGTGTGGGCGCTGGAAGCGTACGGCGCGGCTTACACCTTGCAGGAATTGCTGACGGTGAAGTCGGACGACGTGCAGGGACGCACGCGCATCTACGAGTCCATCGTGAAGGGCGACAATTCGCTCGAAGCGGGCACACCTGAATCTTTCAACGTTTTGATCAAGGAAATGCAGTCGTTAGGCCTCGACGTTAAAGTCGGTGGCCACGCGCCGAGTCCTTTCCTCGAGAACGTCGCGTAATTTTTAACAATTCAACTTTTCTAAAATAATGAACGAACATTCCTGGCGTGAGTTAGTGGGCGAAGAACGCGCGGTTGGCTTTGATCAAGTCGCGATTGGTGTCGCGTCTTCCGATACGATGCGTTCGTGGAGCAAAGGCGAAGTCAAGAATCCGGAGACGATCAATTATCGGACGTTTAAACCGGAAAAGGGCGGTCTCTTTTGCGAACGAATTTTCGGGCCGACGCGCGATTGGGAATGCTCGTGCGGAAAATACAAACGAATCAAGCACAAGGGCGTTATTTGCGATCGCTGCGGCGTGGAAGTCACGCTGGCACGCGTGCGTCGCGAACGCATGGGACACATCGAACTCGCCGTCCCGGTTTCGCACATTTGGTTTTATAAATGCATGCCTTCGCGTCTCGGGCTCATGCTCGACATGAGCGCGCGGCAGCTCGAGCGCGTGATTTATTACGAGGACTACATCGTCATCGATCCGGGCAAGACGCCGCTGACGAAGACGCAGCTGCTCAATGAAGCTGAATATCGCGAAGCGCAGGACCAATACGGCGAAGATTTTGTCGCGGGAATGGGCGCGGAAGCGGTGAAGAAGCTTCTTACTGAAGTCGACCTGCACAAGCTCAACAAAGAGCTCGAAGTGGCGATGGGGAACACGAAGAGCAAACAGATTCGCAAGAAATTGGCGAAGCGTTTGAAACTAGTGCAGGGCTTTGCATCCTCGCATGCGCGACCTGACTGGATGGTGCTCGATGTTCTGCCGGTAATTCCGCCGGATTTGCGTCCGCTCGTTCCGCTGGAAGGCGGACGGTTTGCGACTTCCGATCTGAACGATCTCTATCGCCGCGTCATCAATCGCAACAATCGTCTGAAGAATTTGCTGCAATTAAAAACGCCGGACGTGATTATCCGCAACGAAAAGCGCATGCTGCAGGAAGCGGTTGATGCGTTGTTCGATAACGGGCGTCACGGCCGTTCCGTTACCGGCGCGGGCAATCGTCCGCTGAAATCGCTCAGCGACATGCTCAAGGGCAAGGGCGGACGTTTCCGTCAAAACTTGTTAGGCAAGCGCGTCGACTATTCCGGCCGTTCCGTCATTGTCATCGGTCCGGAATTGAAACTGAATCAGTGCGGGTTGCCGAAAAAAATGGCGCTCGTGCTTTTCGAGCCATTTATCATTCGGCGCCTGAAAGACCTTGGCTATGTGCACACGGTGCGCAGCGCAAAAAAGATGATCGAGCGTCAGACACCCGAGGTTTGGGACATTCTTGAAGAAGTGACGAAAGGGCATCCGGTGCTGCTGAATCGCGCCCCGACGTTGCACCGTCTTTCCATCCAGGCTTTCGAACCGCAATTGATCGAAGGCGAAGCGATCCGGATTCATCCGCTCGTTTGCACCGCCTACAACGCAGACTTCGATGGCGACCAGATGGCGGTGCATGTGCCGCTCTCGGTCGAAGCGCAAATGGAAGCGCGCATGTTGATGCTCGCGCCGAACAATATTTTTTCACCATCGAGTGGCAAACCGATTACGACTCCATCGCAAGACATCACGCTTGGATGTTATTACCTGACGCAGAATCCGCGACGCGCCGCAGGAGCGTCTGCCGAAACACGTCTCCCTCTCTTCGCAAATGCGACTGAAGTGGAGTTCGCGATGACTGATGGTGCAGTCAAAACGCATGATCGCATCCGGTTCCAGAACCCCGATGTGGGCGAGCAAACGATCTATGGCGATCCGACCACTCATGTTCTGGAGACGACTGCGGGTCGAGTCATTTTCAATGAAATCTGGCCAAAGAAGCTCGGATTTTTCAACAAGGCGGCCGGCAAGAAGCAGCTCAGCGACATTATCTGGCGTTGCTATCAGGTTGCTGGACAGGAAGGAACGGTCGAAACGCTCGATCGGCTGAAAGAACTTGGATTTGCGGAAGCAACGAAGGCGGGAATTTCAATCGGAATTTCCGACATGATCATTCCGAAGGAGAAGGAAACCGAACTCGCCAACGCTTACAAGCAGATCAAACATGGTCGAGCAGCAGTACCGCAAAGGCATCATCACTGATGGCGAGCGCTACAATAAGATCGTCGACATTTGGACACACGCTGGCGACGAAATCTCGAGCGTCATGTTCCGCACTCTCGAACACAACGAAGGGCGCAAGGAACTGAACCCGGTCTACTTGATGGTGGACTCTGGCGCGCGTGGTAATCGGCAGCAAGTACGTCAGCTCGCGGGTATGCGTGGTCTTATGGCCAAGCCATCCGGCGAAATTATTGAGCGACCGATCACCTCGAATTTCCGCGAAGGTTTGACCGTGCTCGAGTATTTCATCTCCACGCACGGTGCGCGTAAAGGTTTGGCCGATACTGCGCTCAAGACGGCGGACTCCGGTTATCTCACGCGCAAATTGGTTGATGCGTCGCAGGATGTAATTATCAACGAACAGGATTGCGGGACGGTGAACGGCATTGTGGTCCGATCAATTTATGAAGGCGACGAAGAAGTCGTCGATCTCGCGACACGAATCGTTGGTCGTGTGAGCTGCGAAACGGTCGTCGATCCGGTGGAGAAGAAAAAGAAGATCGTAAAGGCTAATCAATTGATCGACGAAAAAATCGCGGCAGACTTGATGCGTATTGGCGTCGAGAGCTTGAAGATTCGCTCGGTCCTGACCTGCGAATGCGGTCGCGGCGTGTGCGCGCTTTGTTACGGACGCAATCTTGCCACCGGGCAGTTTGTGAAACTCGGCGAAGCGGTCGGAATTATCGCGGCGCAATCGATTGGCGAGCCAGGCACACAGTTGACGATGCGGACATTCCACATCGGCGGCACGGCGAGTCAGACCTTCAAGCAGCCGATCATCAAAGCGAAGAATGATGGCACGCTGCAGTTCAACGATCTGCGCACGGTGCAGGCGCTCGATGGCAGTTGGATCGTTTTAAACAAGAACGGCTCGGTCAGTGTGCACAACGCGGAAGGCCGCGAACTCGATCGTTACAATGTCGTTGTCGGTTCGGTCATTTCGAAAGCCGAGGGCGCAAGCGTCAAGAAGGGCGAAACCTTCGTGCAATGGGATCCCTATAACGTTCCGATCCTGACCGATAAGGCGGGCAAGGTGGAATTCCGCGATATGATCGCCGGCGTCACCATCAAACGCGATGTCGACGAAGCGACTGGTTTAATGGGAACGGTCATCATCGAGCACAAAGAGGATTTGCATCCGCAGATTGTCATCGTTGGCGACAAACACGAAGTGGTCGCAAGTTATTCCATTCCGGCTGGCGCCCACGTGGTGGTCGAGCAGGGGGTAAAGGTTCGCGCTGGTGCTTTGCTCGCGAAAACGCCGCGAAAAGTTGCGAAGACGAAAGACATCACGGGTGGTTTGCCGCGCGTGGCGGAATTATTCGAAGCGCGTCGCCCGAAAGATGCGGCCGAGATCGCCAAGATCGACGGCACGGTTGAAATGGGCGGGACCGTGCGTGGTAAGCGCAAGCTGATCTTGAAAGACGTTGATACGGGATCGGAAGAAGAACATCTCATTCCGCTCACGAAACACATCATTGTTTTCAAGGGCGATTTCGTGAAGAAGGGCCAGCAATTGACCGAGGGCCCTGTCGTTCCGCACGAAATTCTCGAAGTGTGTGGACCGCAGGATTTGCAGGAGCATTTGGTCAACGAAGTGCAGGAAGTTTATCGTCTGCAGGGTGTCGAGATTAACGACAAGCATATCGAGATCATCGTGCGGCAGATGTTGCGCAAGGTGAAGATCACAGATCCGGGCGACACTTCATTGCTCTGGGGCGATCAAGTTGATCGTCTGGATTTTGAAGCGGAGAACAATCGCGTGGTCGAGCAAGGCGGCAAGCCCGCTGAAGCGACACCGGTGTTGCTTGGCATTACGAAGGCATCACTTGAAACCGACAGCTTCATTTCCGCAGCTTCGTTCCAGGATACGACTCGCGTTCTCACAGAGGCGGCGACTCTGGGCAAGATCGATCGTCTGCGCGGATTCAAAGAGAATGTCATCATGGGCCATCTGATTCCGGCTGGAACTGGTTTCCCCGAACATCGCGAGATCAAACTCGTGGAGCTGGGCGAACAAGTTGGAGCGCCGCTGATGGAAGAACCTGAGGCGCAACCGGCGACTGGTTAGGCGAATTCGGTGTCTGCCGCTGGTGACGGCGGTAGGCTACAACATGTAAGTGCGAAATGACGAATCGGCGAAAGCTGATTCGTCATTCGTGTTTTTTTGAGCGATAACTGTCGCATGTCTATCGCAACAAAAACGGGCGATTCGGGCGAGACATCGCTGATGTATGGACGGCGCGTGCCGAAAGACGACACCCGAGTCGATGCCTATGGCTGCGTGGACGAACTCAATGCGGCACTCGGCTTCGCGCGCGTGACAGCGTCCGATTCCTTTGTCTCCGAGCAGATTTACGCGGTGCAGAAAGAATTGATCGTCGTCATGGGGGAACTCGCTACCGCTCCCGAGGATCTCGCTCGTTATACCAAAGACGGTTTTAGCCTAACGACTGCCGCGATGGTCGATCGTCTTACCGCCATAATCGACGATCTGGAAAAGGACAAATTGCTCCATTTCAAAGATTGGGCGATTCCGGGTAGCACTCTGGCGTCGGCTGCGCTCGATCTCGCCCGCACTACATGCCGCCGCGCGGAGCGGCGTGTCGCAACGCTCGGCCGGGACGTCGCCGATTTTAACAAAGAGATCCTGCGTTATCTAAATCGGCTTTCGGACTTGTGCTGGCTTCTCGAGCGCTTTTCCGAAAAGAACGCGAAAGCATCTCGTTAACGACAATTAAAGGATGGTGAGCTGGAATCAGCCACCCGCCTCGATGGGAAAGGTGAGGCTTACGGTTGTTCCGCGATTTAGTTCGCTTTCGAGTTTGGTGGAACCGCCGTGCAGTTCGGTGATGGATTTCACCAAGGCCAAACCTAAACCAGAGCCCTGTGAGCTCCTTGCGGGATCGACGCGATAGAATCGATCGAAGACCCGCGCAATATGCTCAGGTGCGATGCCGCAGCCCGTATCTTTGACGCGAACCACGGAATCGTTCGCGCGGGTTTCTACTGAAATCTCAATGGTCCCTCCCGGCGGCGTGTGGCGAAGGGCATTTTCAACCAGATTACTTAGCGCGCGACCGAACAACATGGGATCGGCGTAGATGCGTCCCTTGCCGGTGGCGGTAATGGTGATTTGCTGTTCGTCGGCGAGTGTTTCATAGAAGCTCGCGATCTTTGCAATTTCCGCCGGTCCATCGATGAGCGTGCACTGAGTGTGTCCCTCGGCCGCTTCCGCTCGTGCCAGAAAGAGGAGATTGTCGATGATTCCCGACAGCCTTTCGCATTCTCCCACATTCGACTCGATGACTTCCCGGTACTCCTCGGGAGAACGCGGACGTGTCAGGGCCACTTCAGCCTCGCCACGAATGTTCGCAATGGGAGTGCGAAGTTCATGCGCAATGTCGGCGGAAAATTGCGAGAGCCGCGTAAAGGAATCTTCGAGACGATCGAGCATGTCGTCGAAAGCGGCGGCGAGCGGTTGTAGCTCGCGCGGCCACGCGGTTGGCGGCGTACGTTCGTGGAGATGGGTTGGCCCGACGCGTTTGAGCGAGCGAGTCATCGCGGCAAGCGGATGCAAGCCGCGCTTCGTAACGGTCGCCGCGATCATCGCCGACAAGAATATTCCGATCAAAAGCACCACGGCGAGAAGCGCCCCAAATTCCCGGGTGAATTCTTCATCGACGGTCCGATCCTGTCCGACCTGAATCAGATAGGATCGTCCGTTAATTTTTTCATTCGACGCCGCAAGCGAGAACAACTTGCCATGCGCCCGATAATTCTTGGGTTTCGTCATCAGCGTGTCGGTTCGCGTTTCGGGAAATACGTCTGCGGGCAGCATTTCTTTCATCCCGGGCGTTTCCGCGATCGGCTGACCGGTTGAATCGAGAGCACGTATCCAATAAGTCATGCTCTTGCCGATCTGCGGCATTCGCAGTTGCCCCTGCAGCGCTTCGGGGCCGCTAACGTTCTTCAAATCGGCACGCAGCGCGGCAATTCTGTCCGCCAAAAAAACATTATCCTCTTCAAACGCGTGCCTAACGACGATCAGGTAAAGTACGACGAGTCCAAAGCAGAGCAACAGCGCCGCCGCAAGTGTGAAGCGAAAGACCAGCTGCGACGCGATCGAGCGCGGTTCAGCCGGCTTTGAGGACATAACCGACGCCGCGAATGGTGTGGATCAGCTTGGTCTTGAAAGGATCGTCCACTTTCGCGCGCAATCGTCGCACCATCACATCGACAACATTCGTGCCGGAATCAAAATTGATGTCCCACACCTGCTCGACGATCTCCGTGCGCGAGACCACTTCAGTCGCCGATCGCGCCAGGTGAGCGAGCAACAGAAATTCTTTCGCGGTCAGATTAAGCGCGATGCCGGCGCGCGTTGCGCGATGTCGACGCATGTCGATTTCGAGATCTTCCACGCGCAGCTGGTCCGCCTGCCGTGTCGGCGCGCGGCGCAGCAAAGAGCGGACGCGCGCAATCAATTCCGAAAATGCGAATGGTTTCACCAGATAGTCATCCGCTCCGAGTTCGAGTCCCTTCACTCGATCCGGAACACTATCGCGCGCCGTTAAGAAGAGCACCGGAGTGTGAACCCCTCCGCCACGCAACTCCGAAACGACGGACCAACCGTCTTTTTTCGGCAACATGACGTCGACAATGAGGAGATCCCAGCGTGAGGAGAGCGCGCGTTCGAGTCCTGCCTCGCCATCGCCCGCGATCTCGACAGTGAAACCCGCTTCGCGCAGACCTTTGGCCAGAAAGGCCGCTGCCTTTTTTTCGTCTTCGATAAGGAGAATGCGCATCGACCTGAGTATAGGGGGCCGGCCAATTGACTCAAGCTATCCGCTGCTGGAACAGCAGCTTTCTTCGGTCCCCCGAAAATCCCTGTCGCCTGGAATTTCGATCCATGCTTTTCGTGCATCTTGTCGACAATTAGACTCCATTCGGTGCGGGAATCCTCGTTTCGAAGTGTTGAAATTGCAGTTGCCTTCCCTACAGAGGTGTGTAGCATCTTCCCCGTCCCCCGCCGCGATTGCTCGCGGCTGTTTTTAGAAACCTATGTCGACAACTACAGAATTAGTTCCTGAACTTCTCGAGGCAGGTGTCCACTTTGGTCATCAGACCAAACGCTGGAACCCGAAGATGAAGCCGTACATTTTTGAGAAGCGCAACGCGATCTACATTATCAACCTCGATGAAACCGTGCGTCAGCTTCATCGCGCCACCGAGTTTTTGCAGGAGGTCACGCGTCGTGGCGGGAAGATTCTTTTTGTCGGCTGCAAGAAACAGGCGCAGGAAGCAGTGAAAGAAGCGGCCGTGGCCTGCGGACAATTTTATGTGAACCAGCGCTGGCTCGGCGGAACGCTCACGAACCTGGCCACCATTCGCAAAAGCATTGGCCGCCTTAAGTACATCGAGGAAATTGAAAAATCGCCCGAATACAAAAAGATGGGCAAACAGGAATTGGCGGCATTGAATCGCGAAGCCGCGAAATTGCGCCGCAACCTCGATGGGATTCTGGAAATGTCGCAATTGCCGGATGCGATGGTGATCATCGATACCCAGCGCGAACAGAACGCCGTGCTCGAAGCGCGCCGGCTTGGGATTCCCGTGGTCGCCGTTGTCGATACCAATGCCGATCCGGAGTTGATCGATTATCCCATCGCCGGGAACGACGACGCCATTCGTGCGATCAGAGTTCTTCTGCAAAAATTGGTGGACGCGATTGTCTCTGCTACGGGCGAAGCGCATATTCGCGAACAAGTCGAGATGGCCGGCGTATCGGCGTAAGGACGACGCATCGGCGCGAAACGGCTAGTTCACGATTCACCATTTAACGATTCACATTCGATGCAAGTAATGGAAATTGATCCTCAACTCGTTAAGCAACTGCGCGAAAAAACCAACGCCGGCATGATGGATTGCAAACGCGCGCTCACGGAAGCCGAGCGGCGATCTGGAAAAAGCAGAAGCGATTTTGCGCACGAAAGGAATCGCCGGTGCGAGCAAGAAATCTTCGCGCGCGACGAAAGAGGGCATCGTCGCTTCCTACATTCATCTGCAGGGGAAAGTTGGTGTGCTTGTTGAGGTGAATTGCGAAACGGACTTCGTCGCCAAGAACGAAAGTTTCCGCGTGTTCGTCAAAGACATCACGCTGCACATCGCAGCGGCGCATCCGTTGTATGTCAGTCGCGAAGATGTTCCGTCCGCTTTGATCGAGAGTGAGCGCGCGATTTACAAAGAGCAGGTGAAAGGCAAACCGGAAAACGTTGTGGACAAAATTGTCGACGGAAAGCTTGATAAATTTTACGGCACGGTTTGTTTGCTCGAGCAGGGCTTCATCAAAGATCCCGACCACACCATCAAGGAATTGGTCGCGACCAAGATTGCCGAGCTCGGCGAGAACATCGTCATCCGCCGTTTCACGCGTTATCTCGTGGGCGAACCGCTGGAATCCGCGTCGGCATCTTGATTGCGTTGGGCAGGTTCGCTAAAATTCCTTCGTTAGGCTGACGTAGACAAAACGGCCGGTCGAATCGTAAAGGAAATCGGCGTAGTTCGCTATGGCTGCGGCATCAGGTGGATCGTGGCCGAAGACGTTGTTGCAGCCCAGTTTGATGGTCGTGTCGTTAAGCAGGTGTTTCCACGTCGGTAGTACTGCATGACTGATGTGCGGCTAATCACTTTCAAGTCTTTGATCTTGGCCAGATCGGAAAGCAGTTCGTCTTGAATCCCGTCCGCAAAGTAGGCGTTCTCTTTTTCTGCCGTGAGATTTTCAAGGGGAAGAACGGCAATGCTCTTATCGGGAACGTTAACTGCGTTATGTTTCGGTATGCGAGACAAGAGCCACGCGCTTGTGCCTGCTATTACCGCCAAACCTAAGATTGCCGCGATAAGCCATCCTATTCTGTTAGGCTTTGCCCTAGTAACGGGTGGTTGCGGTATGTCGCGTAGTTTTGCTGGCAACGCAGAATTGCCGAAATCATCGCCAGAGAGATTTACAACATGGACGCGAACTCCATGTTTTACTTCTGCTTCCCCAAGATCATGCAGGTAAGGCTGCCAGCGGGAATAATTCTGCAGGTCATCGGCCACGCGTTTTGAAAGCTCCTCGCCGAGGACATGGGCACGATCCACTCCACCCGCCTCGTGGTGCATTAAGTAAGAGAGACCAAGCCGACTGTTCACCTCGGATGGAGATCCGGCGAAAGTTCGTCTAAACTTTCGCCGGATTCTCCAAATCAATGCCACCAAATTAAGGATTCCAAGACATACATTTCGCGTCAGGCCAATGGGGGGCAGCGGAGGCGATAGCCTGCCTATTGAAATACAATCTAATCGCAGGCCGATGAATCAACATTGAACAGCGATGGATTCGAGCAACTACGCGCGCCGACCCGAAAGAATCCGCGTTCGGAAGCAATGTAGCACGAATGATACAGAAATTTATTTCTGCCATGGTCCCATCGATAGGCGTATTTTGTTGATTTTAGAAGGGCCGCTTAGCTAGATAGGAGGGTGCTTGCGGATGATCGGCTTGATTCATCGGGAGAGGCTGGCCCGAGCGCTCAAAGTAGCCCGGTGGCGTTTGCCACGACGCAGTGGAGCGTGGTTTTGGAAGCGCAAGGTCAGTCGCCGGCAGCCCACCACGCGCTCGAGAAACTTTGCCGCACCTACTGGCGACCTGTTTACAGCTTCATCAGACGAGAAGGCACTCGAGCCGAGGAAGCGGAAGATCTCACACAAGCGTTTTTTGCTCGCCTGCTGGAGCGGCGCGACTTCGACGCTGTTCGCAAAGAGAAAGGACGATTACGTTCTTACCTCCTGACGTCGCTGAAGCATTTCCTCGTTAGTGAACATCGTCGAGCGGTGACGGCAAAGCGGGGTAAGGGACAACAGCCGCTGGCGCTGGACGAACTTGCCGCGACTGGACTCGCAGACTTGGAACCCTTGGATCATCTGAGCGCCGATCGCATGTATGAGCGTCGTTGGGCGTTGACCCTAATGGAACAGGTGCTCGGGCGATTAAAGAACGAATACGAAGCCGCGGGTAATACCGCACTGTTTAATTTGCTAAAACAGCTGTTGCCGGACGAACCGGGCGCGCCATCTCGAGCGGAGATCGCCGTCCAGTTAGGTATGACGGAGAATGCAGTCCGGCAAGCGTTCCATCGTTTTCGTCAGCGTTATCAAGCACTATTGCGAGAGGAAATCGCGCACACGGTTGCGATTGCCAGCGATATCGAAGACGAGCTGCGTTATCTGATTTCTGTGTTGCGGTCGTAACGTGTGAGTGAATTTCGCGCAGTACAAAATGGCGAGCGCATGTGCGACTCTGCTTCGATGACTAGCGTACTTAGAGTTTGTCGAAAGTGCGGAGCGAAGATTCTCACTGACGCACCGGAAGGTCTTTGCACAGCCTGCCTGTTCGAGACAGGCCTTGGTCCGCTCTTAGACGACGATCAGAGCACAGACAATACTGCCCGAGCACCTCCGCATGACCGTGCTACGAATCGTGCAAAGACGTTCGGCGACTTTGGAGACTACGAATTGCTGGAAGAGATCGGTCGCGGCGGTCAGGGCATAGTATTTCGGGCGCGTCAAAAGAGTCTCAATCGCACGGTCGCATTAAAGATCATTGGGCTTGGCCAATGGGCTACCAGTGCGCACCTGAAACGCTTCCGGCTGGAAGCGGAAGCCGCGGCAAGTCTGGAACATCCCGGCATCGTGCCGATCCACGAAGTCGGCGAGCGCGACGGATCATGCTATTTCAGCATGAAGTTTGTCGAGGGTGGACAGCTCGATGCGGTCGTTAGGCGCGAGCCGATACCCATACGAGGCGCAGTTGAATTAATCGCGAAGATAGCGCGCACAGTTCATTACGCTCATGAGCATGGGATTCTGCATCGCGACATTAAACCGGGAAACATCTTGCTCGATAAAACCGGTGAACCGCACCTGACCGATTTCGGTCTGGCCCGCCTGGTCGAATCGGAGAGCACAGTCACACGCACGATGGACGTATTGGGAACGCCTAGTTACATGGCCCCTGAGCAGGCTGTAGGAAATAACGATGCCGTTAGCAGCGCCACGGACGTTTATGGACTTGGCGCGGTACTTTACCAACTGCTTACCGGCCATCCACCGTTTGCCGGAGGAACAACCTACGAGACCATTAAGTTACTACTCGACACCGAGCCGCGACAGCCGCGGGCTTGGAATGCGAAGATCGATCGCGACCTTTCAACGATCTGCCTCAAGTGTCTAGAGAAGGATCCCAAGCATCGCTATTCTACCGCTCTCGCCCTAGCTGAGGATCTCGAGCGGTGGTTGAAACACGAGCCGATCCTGGCACGCCACACTGGAATTTTCGCGCGAGGCCACAAATGGATGCGGCGCAATCCAACGAGCGCGTTTTTAACGGCGTCGCTTGTTGCTCTCGCAGTGGCGGCTGGATGGATTATCTCGAAAAGTGATTTCACGCGTCGTCCCCTAACCACTGGCATAGCAGTGTTACCTTTCGAAAACCTCAGCGATGAGAAAGAACACGCCTTTTTTGCCGACGGCGTGCAGGACGACATTTTGACCAAGCTGGCGAAAATCGCCGACCTGAAGGTAATCAGCCGCAGCAGCGTGATGCCGTATCGCGGTAAACAAGGTGTGCGCCAGATCGGCAATGCGCTGCATGTATCACACGTTCTGGAAGGAACGGTGCGACGTTCTGGCAGCAAAGCTGCACGTCAATGCGCAGTTAGTGGACACTCGCACCGACGAGGATATCTGGGCAGACGAATACGACCGGGATTTGAATGATGTCTTCGCGATCGAAACGGAAGTCGCACAGTCAATCGCCAAACCGACTTAGAACCAAAGTTTCCGCTCGCGAAGCTAGGCCGCGATGCAGGAGCGACCGACCAATGACCTCGTTGCCTACGACTATTACATTCGCGCGGTGTCCTCGATCCATGCAGGTGCATATAAAGGCGAGGAGGGAGGAAAGTATTTCTTTCAAGCCATAGAATTGCTTAATCAGGCGATCGCGCGCGATTCCCACTTCCTTCTCGCCTATTGCAGCCTGGCAGAGGCACACGATGAACTTTATTTCGATAACACTGACCGAACCGAGAACCGGTTGGCGCTGGCTAAGTCCGCGATTGATTCAGCTTTTCGCCTGAAGCCAGATTCCGGCCAAGCGCACTTTGCTCTGGGCAGGCACTTATACCATGGCTACCTTGATTACGATCGCGCCCGTGACGAGCTAGCGATCGCGCTTCGTTCCGAGCCTAACAATGCCCGCATTTTTGAATGGCTCGGATTGATCGATCGGCGGGCGAACCGTTGGAATGATGCGGCACGCGATCTGGAACGCGCGATCGAGCTGGATCCGCGCAACGTGAAGATTCTCATTGGTGTGGGCGAGACCGCTGAATTAATGCGGAATTACGCACGCGCAAGAGCAGCCAGTGATCGACTCATCGCCCTCGAACCAAATAACAGTGATTGGCGAAAATGGCGTGCATGGATCGACTTTGACGAACGAGGAGATACCCGAGCACTGCATGCTTACTACCAGATGCTCGGACGCCCTGACTTTGATCTCTCTTTGTACGAGCGGAATACTATCGGCGCTGATCAGGCTTTGACTGCGCTGGAAAAGATTGGTCCAGAAACGCAAACCTATCTTGTCGGACGCATAGGCGGTTACAGCGTCGGCGGTGCGTTTTTCGACAGGCATGTCATGGAGGGTCTCGTAGCCCGAATCAAGGGGGATGCAGCCGCTGCGCAGAAAGCGTTTGAGGCCGCGCGTGCATTTTATGAGAAAGAGCATCGCGATGATCCTGGTTACGGTCCAAGTCTCTGTATACTGGCTATGATCGATGCCGCGCTCGGGCGAAACCAGGAAGCGTTGCAGGAGGGGCGCCGGGCACTCGAGCTTTCTCCTCTGACAAAGGATTCTCTGGATGGTGCGGATGTCCTCTATTTCTATGCGGTCACCTGCGCGTGGGCAGGCGAACGAGATCTGGCCATCGAGCAGCTACAAAAGCTCGCGAAAATCCCGGGCGGCCTAACCTACGGCGACGCCCGTTTCAGCCTATACTGGGATTCTCTCCGCGGCGATCCACGCTTTGAAAAAATCGTCGCCTCCCTGGCGCCTAACGTGAGCCAGAAGTAATTTTAGCCGACTGGCGGCGAAGATTGCGATGGCTAACTATAAGCCGGGTTGGTAAACGAAGACATGACCGCCAGGTGCGGAGCTGATGCAAATGCCTTTTCTCTGCTCCACCTTTCAGCCACTTGCTTATTCCTAATTACCCCTGTCTTTGCCCAGGAACCATCGCCGAGCCCGACGGGGGTGCCAGAAACCGAACGCGTCATTGTCACCGGCTCCTCTATTCCATCTGCGGCTGAAGTCGGGCCTGATCCAATCCTGAGTTTGAGCCGTGAAGCGATCGATCAATCCGGCGAACGCACGACCGAGCAACTGATTCGGAACCTAACCGTGGCTGGACCTAACGGTGTCCCAACCTCAAATGATGCGACCGGGTTCACTCCCGGTGCATCCTCTATCTCTCTCCGCGGTTTCGATCCAAGTGATACTCTTGTTCTAATTGATGGACGCCGAGTGGCTAATTATCCCATTGGAGCCGATGGCACCGAAAGCTTCGTGGATCTCAACTCCATTCCGAAAGCTGCGATTGCAAGCATCGAAATCCTGAAGGACAGCGCTTCGACTACCTACGGCGCCGATGCCGTGGCTGGAGTGGTGAACATCAAGTTGCGCCATGACTATCACGGCGCAGAAGCAGACGTCGAATACGGCAATACTCTCGATAAGGATTCGAGCGAGTTTGCCAGTTCGTTAGTCTTCGGCGTTGGCGATACCAATAACAGCGTTACTGGCGTGCTAAACTATTATCACCGGAACTCTATTTATAACCGCGACCGGGGTTACTCGGCGGTAACCACGATTCCAAGTTCTAACACCAGCCCGCCCAATCTTGAGTTATCGCGCAGCGCCGTCCTTGCCGCCGGCGGCAATCCCTCGCCGGACCTGGGCGACACTTTCTTTGGTCGGCCGCCTTTGTTCACGCACGGCCTGGCGCCCGCTTCCGACTACGCCTATTTGCCGGACCCTGTGGCCGACTTTAATTTCAATGCTTTCTCCGGTTCGCTGCCCGATTCGGAGCGCTACGGCGGTTTCGTCAATGCGGAGCACAAAATCTTTGGCGAACAGATGAAGCTTTATGCCGATCTATTCTACCAAAATGTCCAGACCAGGAATGTGCTCGCAGCCTCCGCCACCGGTGACTTCGCAACTCCAGGCTTTGCGACCCTGGCCATCCCACCGCATGCGCCCGGGGCAACCTTAGGCGGTCCTTCCTATAGTGAGACGGGTGTCCCCTCTGGCGCCTTTAACCCTTTCAATCCCTTTCAGCAAATCATCTCCGGTGGAACCCGAGCGCGCTTGGTCGAATTCGGTGATCGGATCCTGAACGATGAAACGGATGCCTTCTTTTCCACCATCGGGCTCCAGGGCGACAAACTCTTTGATGGCACCTGGGGTTATGACGCCAGTTTCCGCTATAGCCAGATCAAGGAGACTTCTGATCGCACGGATGTTTCCGCCTCCCGTTTCAATCGCATCCTTAACGCTGCTGATCCAATCTTTGATCCGAACTCGAGCCAGTACATCGGGACCACGGTTCCGTACAATCCTTTTGGTGACTTTCGTGTCCCGATCCAAAGTAACGCTTTGCTGGCCGGCTTCGCCAGCGTGCATGCGAGCGGGGAAGATCTTTCCAAACTCGGCGTTATAGATCTTAACCTTTACACGACCTCGCTTTTCAAACTTCCCGCTGGCGGGGTCGGCCTTGGCTTGGGTGGCCAATTCCGGCGAGAACGACTCGCCCAGATGCCGAACGAGTTATTGGCGACCGGCGATATCATCGGAAGCCCACCGGCAACACCCACCAACGCCAGCCGGAATACTTATGGGTTGTTCGCCGAATCCAGTTTGCCGGTCTTTAGTCCCGTCTTCCGTCTTCCCGGTTTATACACCCTGGAATTCACCGCCGCCCTCCGCTTCGAAGAAACCCTCAGTAACTCAACCAACGTGCTAGTCCCCAAGTTTGGCCTGCGCTGGCAACCCTTCGATGACTCGTTCACCATCCGTGCCACGTGGGGTGAAGGATTTCACCAGCCATCCCTGTTCCAGCTTTTCGGCAGTCCGCAACAATTCTTTTCCGATGTATTTGATCCAGTCAAAGGGACTGTAGTCTTCGAAATCCCAACGACTCTGCGGAGCAACCCCAGTCTTCAAACGGAAGACTCACGTTCCTTCACTGGCGGCTTTGTTTATTCGCCAAAGTATCTCTCGGGATTAACTCTTACCGTTGATCTGTTTGATATTGAGACCACCGGCCGGGTGAATTCGCCCGACATCCAGGACCTCCTCTTTCGCGCCGCTGCCGGTCGCCTGCTCCCGACGGAAGAAGTTAACCGGGACGCCAATGGCAATCTTACCTCGATCAGCCTGGCTTACCTAAATGGCGGGTCACAGAAAGCGCGCGGAATCGATTTTGGCCTCCAGTATCAATTGCCCACGAGCGTTGGAACCTTTACCTCGCAAACTCAGGCGACTTATCTCGATTCCTTCCAGTTTGCGCCTTTCCCTGGTGAGCCAGAGCAGGAGTTGGCCGGGGGCGAGCTATTTTTCGGCGCAGCCGAAGGTTACTTGAAATGGCGGGCTAACTCTACCATCGATTGGGCATGGCGCGGCCTCGATCTCTCAACGACGGTGCATTATCTCGACGGCTTTCATGAGATCCTTAATTTCGGTCCGCAGTTTACTAACGGGATCAAAGAACATTGGGTAAAGCAGACGTGGTTCTTTGATGTTCAAGGATCTTACAAGTGGAGCTTCGGCGACGCGACTAAAACCTGGAAGCACCTGCTCAATCGGACCACCATGACCGTCGGTTGCACAAACGTCTTCGGCCACGATCCGCCGCGGGCCAATACCACCGTCAACTACGCCGCCTTTACCTATGATTCGACTGGCCGCTTTGTCTATGTCAGCCTGAGAAAAGAGCTATAGCGGATTTCGCTCGCAGCGCTGCGACTTTTCCTCTTGTAGCCCGGATCGCTAATCTCCCGCCCCGCGGAAACTCTCACAGTTTCCGCGTAACACGCGCCCACATTTCGCGCAGTACATCAGTGAACGGCCACAACTAACTCCGATCTTCGGAGCTAACGAAGGCCAAACCAATGGAAGGAAATGATTTTATGAAAAAGCAAAATCTGCTAGTGGAACTCACACTGCTACTCGCGGTGTTACTGACTGTTGGCGCAACCGATGCGCAAGTGGCGAGGAGGTTTGATCGCGTCGGTAGACTAGGGGGCGACAGCATTCTCGCGCGGCCCCATAGCACGGCTCAACAAAATCAAGCGCTGGTCTCGTCCGCGCACCCGGCGCCGCCGCAAGTGCAATACATGCTAATCGACCTCGGAGGGAGACGGGCGATCGACATAAGTGAGTCCGGCGAAATCGTTGGCACCAAGTATTCAAGCCCCGAGCGGTTCCATGCCGCGTATTGGTCCGGCAGCCAGAGCGCACCGATTGATCTCGGCACATTATTTGGTCTCAATAGCGGTAGCGTGGCCATCAACCCTCGGCGCGAGATGGTGGGAAATGCGTTTAGTGACGATCAATCTGTTAACCGGCCCTTGTTTTGGGCAAGCCCTGGCAGTGGCCCAGTCGAACTCCCCGGTCGTCCGGCTAGCTTGCAAGGAGGGACGTTCGACATCAATCCATCAGGCCAGATCGTCGGGTGGTTCTATAGCTCGGACAATTCAGTACAGCGAGCGGTGTATTGGCCAAGGAATAACGCCGCGCCTGTCTATCTCCGTCCGTTGAGCGCTGCGTTGCCCTTGAGCGCTGCCACCAGCATCAATGCTTCCGGCAAGATTCATGGTGACTCTTGCTCGGCAGACTTCTCTGAATGCCACGCGGTGTTTTGGGCGAAGAGCACCAGCAACCCGGTGGCGCTAGCCTCGCCGGGAGGTGATTTCATTTATACTGACATAGTGCCCGGTCCCTCCATCAATAATGCGGGAAGAATGGTTGGTCTCACATATAATGCCGACGGCTCCGTCGTGCGCGCGGTCTACTGGGCTAGTAGCTCGAGCCCGGCGATGATTCTCAGCACAGTTTGCGACTTTACCAACACCTTTGCGGCAGGCATCAATGACAACGGCCAGATTGTGGGCTTTGGATATGACCAGGATTTCGCGAGACAACGTCCCATACTCTGGCTTTGTGCTACCAGCCAGGCCATCGATCTAAGCACATTCTTTCCGGCCGGCTCTAGCTGGGACCTTGATACCCTGTTCGCCAGCGCGGTTAACAATCGCGGGGAGATTATCGGCAACGGCTTCAAGGACGGAGCACTCCATGACTTTGTGCTGGTCCCGGTGCATGGCCATTAAGCGAGCGACATTCAATAGTCGATTAAGCTAAGACCGGCTTCATCCCCGCCGCCAGACTGGCAAATCCGAAAACAGCCGTCACGCTTCGGTTAGCGTGACGGCTGAATACTTTCAATCGCCTGCATCTAATGCGAGTTCTCCGTTCCTGAAACTGGGGTTTCCCAGATGTTCTGTGTAACACCTGGCCACATTTCGCGCAGTACAAAGGTGAACGGCTGGAAATGACTTCTCCTTGGCAGGCCGTAGCTACGCGAATGCGTGGACCAGGCGGGATGGGAGAAGTCAAAGAAGGCCAAAATAATAAATAAAAAAAATCAAGATCATGAAAAATCGAAACATGCAGTACTGCAGGATAATTCCAGCGCTTCTCATGGCGCTGGCGCTTACTTTCCTGTCTAACGTAACAGCGCGAGCAGACGGAGGCGGAGGAGGATGCGAGGGAAGCCCCATCGTAGGCCTATGGAATGTTCATTATTTCCAAGGGACAACGGAGTTATTCCAAACCTACGATCAATGGCACAGTGACGGGCTGGAATTCGAGGTTAACTCTATTTACCCGGGCGCCGTCTGCCAGGGGACCTGGAAAAGGATCGGAAATGATGGTGTGAAACTCTTCCACGTAATCTGGAACTTCGATGCCAACGGGGTGTTGATCGGACACATCGAGGAGACGCAGTCAAATACCGTCAGCCACAACGGCAACACATATCAGGGCACGTTCGTTCAAAAATTCTACGACTTGAATGGAAGCTTGACGGGTCAGGTCGCGGGGACGGTCCATGCCACGCGTCTTTCTGTGCACTGATCGATCGAATCGGCGCCGCGTTTAACTGAGATCCGCGCGATAGCCTCTTCGGTCGTCCTGAAGACACACCGGAGAGGCTCATTGCGTTCGCTGAACAGCGGCAAAGAAAAAATCGCCACGCGAATGGCCGAGCGTCTTCGTTCGATCGCGAAAGCAGCGGCGCCGGGTGTTTCCATTACGGCGCAGACGCTGGCCGAGGAAAACGCTTCCACGCGCATCCTGCGCAAGCTCGGTTTTGTTCTCAAAGGATCGGTCATCGATCCCGAGGAAGGAACTGTGTGGGAGTGGTCGGACGAAAAGGCGAAAATGTAGAGCGAAAAAGTCCCGCGGGACTTTGCCTTTGTCGGGACTGAGTTTAGAGAACAAGCGTGAGTTCATCCGAAGAGGTCACAGCCTGGCTGGAGACGGTCGATGGGAAACGCTATCCGATCCACGGCGCATGTTCCCTCGGGCGCGAAGCGGAAAACAACGTCGTGCTGGCATCGCCCAAGATCTCGCGGCGCCATGCCCTGATCCATTTACAGAACATCGGTGAATGTTGGTTGATCGATTTTGGCAGCAGCAACGGAACCTTTCTCAACAAGCGCCGCATTAACTCGCCGACTCGTTTGCGCGACGGCGATCACATCAGTATCGGCGATGAAGACCTGAAGTTTCATCAACCGCTAAAAGCCATCAACGAATACAAAACGAAGGCGGCGCAGCGGACCGTGCGCGAAATCGAAAATGTTCCGTGCTGGTTGCTCGTCGCCGACATTTGCGATTTTGCGCCGCTCAGCCGCACCATGCATAGCGAAGGGCTCGACCTTCTGCTCGGCGAATGGCTTTCCACCTGCAAGGAAATCATCGAGCAACGCCACGGCAGCATTAACAAATATCTCGGAGATGGTTTCCTCGCCTACTGGTCTGAAGCGGCCACGACTCCGGAGCAAATAGCCGACACCATCTTTGCCTTGAAGGAATTTCAGCAGAAACGCGCGCCATCTTTCCGCGTCGTGATCCATTTTGGACTGGTTGCGCTTGGTGGGATTGCATCGATGGGCGAGGAAAGCCTGATGGGCAAAGAAGTGAACCTGATCTTTCGTTTCGAAAAACTTGCCGGCTCGTTAGGCGAAGAATGTGGCTTGAGCGAAGCCGCCCACAAGAAACTCGGCGACCTTTTGCCCGCGCGTTCGTTAGGCGAGCACGAGCTGAAAGGTTTCGAAACAAAGCGCGCATTCTTTGCCGCTTGAATGGCGGAACGTCATTGGGCTCCGAGAAACGTCAAAGACGCGGAGCACAAGTGGAATGAATGCGGCGAAGCCGCATGAGTTTGGCATCACCCGCGGGCGGCCGATCGACCTATTCTGAAATCAGTGTAATCCGCGAAATCCGCGGTTAGATTTAACGGCGATGGCGCTGGAAAAATATAAAGCGAAACGAAACTTTGCGGTTACTTCGGAACCGAAAGGCGGCAAGCCGCTGCCGAAGAAAGTGAAGGGCGCGTCGCGGTTCGTGATTCAAAAACATGACGCGAGCAGGTTGCACTACGATTTCCGGTTGGAGATGGATGGCGTGCTCAAATCCTGGGCCGTGCCGAAAGGGTTGCCGTGGGGACAGGGCGAGAAACATCTCGCAGTCGAAGTCGAAGATCATCCGATCGAATACGAGAATTTTGAGGGAATCATTCCAAAAGGGAACTACGGCGGCGGGACTGTGATGGTTTGGGATCGCGGGACGTATTACGTTTATGGCGAGGATCCGTCAGGCGCGTTGAAGAAGGGACGGCTGCATCTGGTGCTCGACGGCGAGAAAGCGAAAGGGGAGTGGGCGCTGATTCGCATTCGTTCGAATGAGGAAAAGAACCAATGGCTCATTCTAAAAGCGACAAAGAGTATCAAACCGATTTCGAAGAAGCGTGATGATGAATCAGTCATCAGTGGTCGGACCATGAAGCAGATCGCGGACGATCGCGATGCGGAATGGGAATCAGATCGGGACACCCCGACGAATAAAAGCGCGGTTTCAGATTTGAAATCGCGGATTCAAAGCGCACTTAAAAAAAAAGAGTCGCGCGAAAAAGCGGACGGCAAAGAAAGAGTAAGACGCGGAGCGCACGAAAAAAGCGGCGCTGATCTAGACGGGCAGTTCGGTGAACTGCCCCTACCAAGAGCAAAACCGCGGTTCATCGAGCCGATGAAGCCGCGGCTGGTGGACGATCCGCCGACATATGGCGACTGGATTTATGAATTGAAGTTCGATGGCATTCGTCTGCTCGCGATCAAGGACGGAAAGAAGATGCAGTTGATCTCGCGGAACAAGAACGATCTGACACAACGCTTTGCGGAACTCGTCGATTCGCTCGAAGCGTTGCCGGCGAAAGATTTCGTGATCGATGGCGAAGTTGTTGCCGTCGATGACGAGGGGCGATCGTCGTTTCAATTGCTGCAGGCGCGCGAAATGGAGAATCGCAAATCGCCCATCTACTTTTACGTCTTCGATCTTCTGCAATTGAATGGCAAAGACCTAACGAGTTTGCCGTTGTATGCGCGCAAAGCGTTGCTGGAAAAGCTTTGCGCAAACACGAGCGATCCGCTTCGTGTTTCAGGTGCGTTAGGTGACGATCCAAACGCGCTGTTGAAGGAAGTAAAGCGCCGCGGGCTCGAAGGCATCATCGGCAAGCTGCGCGATTCCGTTTACGAGGCGGGACGACGAAGCGGAGCATGGGTAAAGATCAAGAGCCTAAACGAACAGGAGTTCGTCATCGGCGGTTACACGCCGCCGCAGGGCGCGCGGCAACATTTCGGCGCGATTCTGGTTGGTTATTATGCGGAGGGACCTGCTTCCGCAGGTCCTAGGACGCGCGGAAGCGCGTCCCTCCGGTTCGCCGGAAAGGTCGGAACCGGATTCGACACGAAGATGCTTGCGGTGCTTCACAAGAAATTTAAAAAAGAAGAGCGGAAGGATTGTCCTTTCGCCGATCTGCCGTCAAACTACAAGGCGGGCAATGGGTGCAGGGCATCACGCCCGGCATGATGCGCAAAATGCATTGGCTCAATCCCGTTTTCGTTGCGCAGATCAAATTCGCGGAGTGGACGCGAGATGGGAAATTGCGTCAGCCGGTATTTCTCGGTTTGCGCGAAGATAAGAAGCCGAGCGAAGTCATACGCGAGGGCTGAGACCAGCGAGTGTGGACACTGTAATTCGCAACAGAGCAAATACCCTGTTCGGTAGTCGCATAGCAGTTCGGCGAGAGCTTTCATGGCGATTGACATTGCAAAGCGCACCTGCGCACAATTGACGCATCAGATGTGTCTCCCCGTTTCTTGGTTTGCGACATATCGCAAAAAGGAAAATATATGACCCGGAACAAGACACCGTTTTTTTTGCTGGCTGGTCTCTTTCTTCTTTTGACCATGCAGATCCAAGCGGCGAAGCCTGTGCTGGTGCAGTCCCTCAACAAGAGTACAAGTCTGGATACAATATTTGACTGCACCTGGAGCAACGCGACGGCGCTGCCAACTCCCGTTCTTGCCCCTGCTGCGGTGAGCCTGGGCGGCTTTCTATATGTTTTCGGAGGAGATACGGGGCAACACGATGTCGGCCGAATCCTATAAATTTGATGGGACCGCTTGGACGTCGATTTCTCCTCTGCCGGTCGCGGTGGAGTTGGCGGCCGCCGTTACTGACGGAACGAATATTTTTATTATGGGCGGCGTTAATTCAAACTTTACAACATTGGCTACGCTTTACAGGTACAACCCGATCGCGAATACCTATGAGCAATTGGCTTCCTTTAACATCGCGACGTGGGGCCACGCAGCTGTCTATCTTAACGGCAAGATTTATAAGTTTTGTGGTACCGGCCCAGCCACTAGCGGCAGCTCGACCGATACTCTCGAAATATATAATGTGGCGAATAATACCTGGGCGGCAGGCACGGTCTTTCCGGTAGCGATAAGTCTCATAGGCGCCTGGACACAGGGAGGCTTTATCTTCGGGGCCGGCGGTACTCAAATCCCCGGCGACGTCCCTTCAGCGAAAACTTATCGTTACGACCCGGTGGGAAATACCTGGGATGACGCAGCAATAGCCGATCTGCCAGCCACGCGCTGGGGTGCTGCTACAGCCCTATATACCGATGCAGTCCTGGCTGGAGGATATGTCGGGGGTAATGAGACGCCGGCAAATATTTCAAATACCGTCATTTCCTGGGACCAGCTAAGCAATACCTGGCAGACAGATCCGGATATGCTGGCCCCAAGAGCACAACCGACAGGCGCGGTCTTAAACGGAAATTTCTATGTCTTGGGTGGACGATGTACGGAGTGCGATGGTTCCCAAGGCACGAATGATAATCAAAAGTTGTTTTGCTTAAATGCTCCAGGGAGTTTCATTACTAGTGGAGGTTCTTCGCTTGTCTCCGCAGGTGCAAACGGAGTCCTTGATCCAAGTGAAAGTGTCACGGTTTCCCTGGGCGCACGCAACGTCGGAGGGCCAGGTATGGTTTGCACCACGACCGGACTTATCGGGACGTTACAAGCCAGTGGTGGCGTGACAGCGCCTTCCGCTCCGCAGAATTATGGGACGCTTTGTTCCGGTGGCTCGGCGGTCTTCCGCGATTTTAGCTTTACCATTGACCCGGGTCTCCCGTGCGGCAGTGCTGTCACGGTTTCGTTGGTCATGGCTGATGGAGCTACCAACTACGGCACACTCACCTACACATTCATTACCGGTAACCTTGGCCCCAGCTACACGGAGAACTTCGACGGCGTCTCAGCGCCTGCTTTACCGCCTGGCTGGACAACCAGTTTTTCCGGCAGCGGACTCGCCGTGGGCACCTCTGCGACTTCTCCCGACACGGCTCCTAACGATGCGTTTTTGACTGAACATGGCAGCAATGGCCTGTCCGAATTGACATCGCCGACCATAGCTATCGCAGCAGGGGAGGCGTCGCGCTTGATCTTCAGAAATCTCTTTAACACTGAGCCGACCTTTGACGGTCTGGTGCTGGAAATCAGCATCGATGGCGGAGCATTTCAGGATATCCTTGACGCAGGGGGGACCTTTGTCACTGGCGGCTACAACTCGACGCTTGATACCGATCCGAGTAACCCGCTGCACGGTCGCATGGCTTGGACTGGATTGTCCGGCGGGTTTGATTTTGAGCCGGCCTACATCACCACCATTGTCACGCTACCGGCAGCGGCTTCCGGACACAACATCCAATTAAAGTGGCGGCAAGGATCGGACAATTTCGACGCGCCAGGCACCAATCCCGGATCGCGCATCGAGCACGATATCCATCGTCAAACCAGTTTGTGGTGGCAGCATTCCCGCGGTGAGTTCCGCTGTATCGCGCAAGACGCACGGCGGTGCTGGAACATTTGATATCCCGTTGCCTCTTGGACCCCTCAGTGGGGCCATTGGGGTGGAGGACCGCGTGGGAGTAGCGGGCGTGCACCAAGTGGTGGCAACTTTTGCCAGCCCCGTAACGGTGGGCGGTGTGTCGGTGACGACGGGCGCAGGAAGCGTGAGTAGCTCCAGTGTAGTCGGCGGAGTAGTCACCATCAATCTCGGTGGAGTGACAAACGCTCAAAGACTCGGCGTTACCCTACTCGAGCGTGAGCGATCGAACGAATCCCGCAGCGTCATGGTTCCAATGGGAGTTCTGGCTGGTGATACTAGCGTAATGGCTCGGAATGCCAAAGATGTCAGTCAGACCAAAGGGCAGTCGGGGCAAGGAGTCACCGTGCGAACTTCCGAGAGGACGTGGTTGTGAACGGGAGCATCAATGCGACGGATGTTTCAGCGGTCAAATCGAAATCAGGGACCGCGCTACCGTAGGACCTAACGAAGTTTACGATTCGGAGAGAGCGATAGAACCGTTTCTTACCAAAATTAACGCGACGCGCTGTTCAGAGCAGACCAACATTCACTCTAACCAGCGGTCTGAGCGCCACGATCACCACCATAAAGGCTACGGGGAGACAAATTCACCGGATTTCTGTAACGGTTACTTTGTGAAGTACTCCAGGGATCGTTGAATTGTGATTTCCTTGGGATCACAACAGGTGGCAGATATCTCTATTTCGTCTTCGCCTCCCTTTCCTCCGCCCGTCCGTAGAGTAATCTTCGCATTTTGCAAATCTTCAGCGGTGAATCCGTTCTTAAGTAGGACTTGTTTGGCCAGGGCTACCTCGTTAAGCTTGATCGCTCTCATCAGCTGGTCGCGGTCGTCCTTATTGGCGCGAATCCGGGCCTGGGCTTGAGCGGCTTTTTTCTGCAGCGAGGCCGCGTCAGCTAGTGAGGGCGCGTCGGCGGCGTGGTTGCTGTTTCCCTCACTTGTCACTTGCGCCCGCGCCGTGGCCGAAACAGCCAGGAGGCTGAGTGAAGCGAGGAGGGAGAGCATGATGCTGCGCAGGAGGTGCATAAGAGTTCGAAGCGTCGAGACTAGAGCCGTGTCGCAAATGAGCCACTTCACCTTGGCAAGGTAGAGTGAAGCAGCGCCCTCACCGTTTCTCAGCTGATCTGATCACAAAAGCGGATTGAAGGCTTGACGTTTCCGGGTAGAGATTCAGACACCCGAAGCGAATGTCCAGCACTGCTTCGTTGGTGGGCGTATTCGGGACGGTCCAATCGAAATATTGCACCTTCGGGTTACGCTGCTCTGTAAGAAGCTGTAGATCGTCTTGCCGCCATCTAGCGAAAGAAGAACTTCCGTCTCACACATCGACAGGTCCACGCCTGGGAAGTTCGCCGTCCATTCAACCCTCACAACTTTACCAGGAGTCAAAACCTCTCCGGCTCTCGGCGAAATCAGTCTGGCACCGTATGTCCATTTGTGAGTCTGCGCGAATGCGGTTCCAGGCGATAGCGGAGCCAAAGCAAATGTCAATGCAAGCAGTGCTAGAATTAATCGTCGCGTTTTCATCTTTTCACTTCATCTGAGTCAGCGTGAATTGTCAATAGCCCTTATCGAGCCCAACTTGATTACACTTTGGTAAGGTTATCCGCTCGTTTTTGGCCGACGGGACAAGCCTGCACAAGACGAGTCCGCGGTGACTCTACTCCAGTGCATATTACTCGTTAGTCTAACAGTCAAACGGCGAAGCAGTTTGCGCCGCAGCAAAAACAACGCTGGACATTCGTTCGGTAATCATTCAAGAATCGCGTCGCTTGCGAATTCTCTTCAATCCGCTCTTACCGCCGCGTCAATAGGAATACACATATGAACACACGCTCTCCGCCTGACCATGCTTGCAGCTGTTTTCGCGTTTATCGCGCCGACCACGCCAACCCTGCACGCCCAGATGCTTTCGCCGAACCAGAACAAGTATGTGCCCGACGGCACACGCAAATGCATAAAGCCCAAGAACCAGGTCCCGATACTCAAAAATTTGTTGCAGCCGCTGGCCTGCGTAACGCCCGTAATAAACGTCAGCGCCAGGTCGGGCAATGAGTCTGAAAGTTTCGTGGTAGTCAACCCGACCAACACAAACAATCTCGTGGCCTTTTCAAACCTGACCAGCGAGAACAGCATTTTCCGCGCGTACTCGAATGACGGCGGTGCGACCTGGACGCGTGGCACTGTAGCCACCAACGTAGCATGCTGCGACGGACAGGCGGCGTGGGACACGTTCGGCAACTTGTTTCTTGTCTACATCAATAACAGCGTCAACCAGATCAACGTCATATTGAGCACGGACGGCGGCGTTACATTCAGTGCTCCAACAACGGTCGGCACTGGCAGCGTTGACCAACCGTCGATCGCTGTGGGCAACGGTAGCGTGTGGGTCGACTGGAATTCGAGCGGAAGTATGGTCGCGCGTGGGCGCGCCAGTTACCGGTCTCGGTGCTTGGGGACCTTTCAACGCGCTACAGACGATCCCGTCCGCTAGCGGCAGTTTCGGCGGTATCGCTGTTGGGCCGGGCCCGAACGGCGGCAAGGTCATCGTGACCTATCAGAGCCCGACCGGTGGGCAGGGTCCCGCGACGATCTTTGCCAACGTAGACGCAGACGGCCTGGGCGCGGGCGGTTTCGGCGCAGCCGTCACCGTGACGACGACCAACGTGGGCGGCTTCGACTTTATCCCGGCGCAGAACGGACGCTCGATCGACGCTGAGGCCGGAGTCGTATGGGATGCGACCGGTGGGGCGTTCAACAATCGCATCTACCTGGTGTACACCGAGGAGACCGTCAACGAAAACAACGATACCGACATTATGATGCGCAGGTCGACTGATGACGGCGCGACGTGGAGCGCGCCGGTGCGTGTGAACGACGACCCGGCTTCGCCGATCCGAAGCCAATTCCTGCCTTATGTCGCATTGGATCGCACAACTGGAACGGTCGCAGTAGGCTTCCACGATTGTCGCAATGACAACGGCGTGCCCGGTTCCGGCGGGACGAACAACACTCCTAACGACGACGCCGAATACTATGGCACCTTCAGCGCCGATGGTGGCGTAACCTTTGCGCCGAACACGCGCTTGAGCGGCGGCTTCTCGAACGCGGCGGCGTCTGGCAATGGCATCGACTTTGGCGACTACGTTGGTCAGGCTGCGCACGCGGGCAAGCTCTACACGGTGTGGGCAGACAACGCGAACTGCGACGGCACGAACGCGAACGGCACGTTGAGCGCGTTTGACCTGTATAGGAACTCACTCCCCCTCGCCGCCTTTCTCGTGACCACGACCGTTCCGGCTTGCAGCAGCGTGATCAATACTCAGCCTGTGGACTTCATCGTCAATCTGAGCGCCGCGGTCAATCCGGGCACAGTCCAGGCAAGCGATTTCACCGTAAACGGGATTCCGGCGAACTCGTTTGTGATAGGTGGTGCCAATACCCAGATCACGTTCCACTTTAATACCTCGCCGGTCACGACGCAGGGTGTCCAGACAATGCATATTGCCATGGGCGCTTTTAACGACACGGGCGGTAACCCGGTGGCGGATTTCACATGCACGTTCTGTTACGCTGCAACGCAGCTAGCGGTGACCTCAACTAGCCCACCTGTTGGCGGCACCTTCACCCCGCCAGCGCCAGGCGACTACACCTATGACGTGAACTTCAACCAGTCTATTGATCCAGCGTCAGTCGCGACGAGTGATCTCACGATCACGGGTAATGCTGGCGGTAGCGTTACAGCAGTTAGTGTGATCAACGGTAACACGACTGCCCGGTTCACGGTGCATTTCAATTTCGGAGGTAGCGCAACGTTGAGCATTGCGGCCGGCGCGATCACTTCTTCAGGATGCAATGGTAGCGCAGCCTTCACGGGCAACTACACAATCGGAGGTTGTCCGCCGAGCCAATACGTCATCACCTCGGGAACCGACACCATCGTGGCGGGCGCGACGGACACAGGAAACCACGCCGATGACAGCGACACGATGGTTGCGTTGCCGTTCCCGTTCCAATTGTACGGCAACACCTATACCTCGGTTATGGTTAATTCCAACGGACGCCTCGACTTCGTGACGACCAACGAACCTGGCGGCTATGTCACGGCGTGTCTGCCAGCTCCGCCTAACGTTGGGCCATACGATTACACCATCTTCCCCCTGTGGGAGGATATGCGCACCGACTCTCAGAGCGGCTGCTCGGGTTTCCCGGGTGGACAATGCGGCATCTTCACCTCGGTCTCAGGAGTTGCGCCCAATCGCATCTTCAATATCGAATGGCGCACGGTGCTTTTTAACAACACCGCGTCCCTGCAGAATTTCGAGGCGCGTTTGTATGAGAACTCGGTAGCCACCAATCTGCGGTTTGACGTGATCATCGGCGCGCTGACCACGACTGGGGCTAACCACAATTACGTGTCCGGTGTGCAAGGGGCAACCGGGTTCTTCACCCAGGACTTCTGCGTCAATCCCGCTCCGGTGCAGAACGTCTCGCGCACTTACACGATACCACCCTGCGCGCCGGTGCCGAGTAATGCAGTCTCGCGGAAGGTCCACGGCGGAGCGGGCGCCTTCGATATCAATTTGCCTCTGGTTCCCATCGGTGGAGCCGTTGGAATCGAATGCCGCACTGGCCCAGTGTCGGGAGAGCACCAGATGGTGGTGACCTTTCCCACATCTGTCACGCTGACTGGGGCCTCGGTCACATCAGGCACTGGCAGCGTTGGCAGCTTTAGCGGGAGCGGCACCGCCGTGATCACCGTCAACCTGACTGGAGTGACTAACGTACAGCGACTGGGCGTTACGCTTGCGAACGTAAACAATGGAACCGCCACCGGCGATGTCTTCATTCCGATGGGAGTTCTGGCGGGCGATACTAGCGGCAATGGCTCGGTCACTGCCACAGATGTCAGCCAGACCAAACGGCAGTCGGGACAGGCAGTCACAGGCGCAAACTTCCGAGAGGACGTTATTGTGAGCGGGAGCATCAATGCGACGGATGTCTCCGCGGTCAAATCGAAATCAGGGACCGCGCTGCCGTAGATTCCTAACGAATCAACGTTCAGCTGGGACATAGGGCTGTTTGACCAAACAAAAGAGCTCGACATAACGGTCGGACCGAAGACGATAACGCCTTTGCGCGATCGTCCGCGGCGGCGCGCCGGGCTGTCGGTGACGTTTGATTCTTGACTCCGCCGCCGCAAAAGCAGAATAATCGCGGCGATCTCATCCTGGACACGATCGAGGTAATCGCATGACTGGGTCGTCATGCATCGATGCCCGCCAGAGGAAGGCTTTGGCGGTCACACGGAGATTCTTAATATGAAACAATCAAACGCACTAAAGCGATGTCTGCTTGCACTTATAATGGTGGTCGGATGGGTAACCTTTTCAGCGCCGGTGTTTGGTGGTGCGCAGGATACTGCGTTGTCGCGAAATGATCGCGCCACTCATGCCATCAACATTGTCGATCAGAATGGTCAACCGGATCCCGGCGCTGAGCCGTCAGCCACCAGTCAGATTGTCGATGTCTCGGTTGGGCCGGGTGGGAGTCGTATATTTTCGCCGAGCACGGTAAACATCTCAGTGGGCGACACGGTAAAGTGGACCTGGGCGAGCTCCAACCACAGCGTGACCAGCGGCACTTCCTGTACGGCCGATTCACAGTTCTGCTCGCCTAACGACATGAATTGCTCGGCCGGCGCTCTCTCCAACACGGGGACTGTTTATCAGCACACCTTCGCGCAAGCTGGAACTTTCTCCTACTATTGTGCTGCCCACTGCGGCTCCGGCATGGTCGGTACCGTCAACGTCGCGGCGGTTTGCACGCCGCCGCCTTCAAACATGATTGCCTGGTATCCGGGTGAGGGTAATGGCCGCGATATTGGCGGCGGTAATAATGGCGCGTTGCAAAATGGAACGACTTTCGCCGCCGGGATGGTGGGGCAAGCCTTTAGCTTTGATGGTTTCGATGATCAGATAGTCGTGCCGAATAATGCGAACCAGAATGGTGGTACGCAGATTACAATCGATGCATGGGTTAACATGAGTTCGTCCGGCCATGGGCGGCCGATAGCGCAGAAGCGATCGGTTTCTAACATTGGGGGGTATACATTTGAGACAACCAACTCTCCTTTTGGCCCGGATAACGGCTTGCAATGGGCGATCATGATCGGCGGCGTATATCAGGTTCTTCAAACCCCGGCGAATGTTCTACCATTGAGTTCGTTTCACCACGTGGCTGCCACCTACGACGGCACGACGATGCGGATCTATGTGGATGGAGTCGAGAAAGCCAACATGCCAGCCTCAGGAACTATCGATCCGAGGACCGATCCGTTAGTTATTGGCCGGAACGTAACTAACCCTTCAATCGATTGGCAGGGTTTGATCGATGAATTGGAAATCTATAACCGCGCACTCTCATCATCGGAAATCGCTGCTATCTTCAACGCCGGAACCGCGGGCAAGTGTAAACCGCCGCAACCTACGGCAGCGTCCTCGCGGAAAGTACACGGCGGAGCTGGAACCTTCGACATCGATCTGATGCCACTCTCTACGGCAGGCATCGAATGCCGTAGCGGCGGCGCATCTGGCATCTACCAAATGATAGTGCAGTTTGCTAACCCGGTTACCGTCACCTCGGCCAGTCTCATCAGTGGCAACGGCTCGGTCAGCGGATTTACCACCGCCGGCGCAACGGTCACCGTCGATCTCATGAACATTACCAATGCCCAGACCGTCTTCATGAAACTAATGGGTGTAAGCGACGGTGTTCTGTCGGGCGACGTGCCTGTGGCGATGAGCGTGCTTATCGGCGATACCACTGGCAATGGAACGGTTAACGCCACTGATGTCAGTCAGACCAAAGGGCAGTCAGGGCAGGCAGTCACCGGTTCGAACTTCCGAGAGGACGCGGTTGTGAACGGGAGCATCAACGCGACGGATGTTGCCGCGGTGAAATCGAACTCGGGGACCGCGCTGCCATAGTAGTTGTCTGAAACGCAGGTAACAAACAAAAAGCCCGTTGGAATCTCCCAGCGGGCTTTGTTACTTAATTGCGTTCGCGAAATTAAAGCGAACCGAGACCGGCGGCAAGCGTTGCACAGAGTGAAAGGATCCTCGGGAAGGCGGCCTTTTTACCTGACTGCCTTTTGGTTTGAATCCATGTTGTTTAAGGCAGGGCCGGGTGAGGAATCCTTTGCCCGGTTACCATGCCGGACCCCGTAGCCAGAACGCCGCCCGCTGGGTCAGCCAGCACATAGGAGTAAGTGCCGCTGAAGTTATTGCCGGCGGCGTCCAGCGCTCCTGAGATAGTGACAGTCTTCCGACCATAAAGACCTCCACTCTCAGTCACAACGAGGTTGATGAATTGAATGAAGAGATTTCCGACCGCAGGGGCGGGCTGCCAGATGCCGTGCCCGTTCGTCGTACGGGTAGTTGCTCTCAGCGTCGCCGATGGCAATGCCCCTCCGCTCGAATCGGTTTCGATCACGCTGCCATCCGATGTAAACGTCGCGAGGGCGTAGATCGTTGGCGCGGTGACAGGGGGACTGGGATGGGCAGATGTCAAAGTAAGCTGCCACGAGCCAGCCAGCGATGGAGCGGTGCCCTGGGCAGCAAGAGTCCCCATTCCCCACCAAACCGTCCCAAGAATAAGCAATGCAAGTACGAGTTTCGATTTCATATCTCTTCATTCTCCTTCACGGTCTAAGTTAAACCTGCGGTGACAAGATAACGTATGCTCTACTCCAAATGACGCAAATGGGGCGCATTGAAGTCACTGTCCAGCGCCGGCCCGTGGTTGTACATCACATACTAGTGTTCGTTCTTGGTGTGGACTCAACGACATCCCAAAACGATATCCGTCTGGATCGCAGAAATCAAATATGGACTCCACAGCGGCCACAACGCAAGAATTGCGAGGGGAATGGATGTGCATGGTTTCCTTGAAAAGAAGGACTTGGTGCCCTGCCATTTGCGACGGTCGGAGACCGCCGCTACAAAGGGAAAATCGCGGAAACCATGTCAAACTCCTCGCTCGCGCTTTTTGACGGAGCGACGGAACGTGCAACCTAGTAAGGCGGAATGTTAACCAAATTCACGACCGATCCAGTGCGTGCCTGTTACGGTATCTGGATCGTGTGGGCCGTATCATGGTGGTTGGCGGCGGCTTGGTCGAGCCGCGCCAAGTCACGCGCGGGCGTCGCGCAGGAATTGCCTTATCGCCTGATCACCATCATTGGCTACATCTTCCTTTTCGGCGTTCAAAACCAGCGGCAACAGTGGCCGTTTCGTCTTTGGACGCTACCGATGGGCGCTGCGTGGGGGATGCCGATAGTTTGTCTCGTTGGTTTTGGTTTCGCCTGGTGGGCGCGCATTCATCTCGGGCAACTCTGGTCTGCCTTTGTTACCAGAAAAAGCGACCACCATATTATAGATACTGGCCCTTACGGCATCGTGCGCCACCCGATCTATACCGGCATCATCGTGGCCACGATTGCCGTGGCGATGGTGAAAGGGACGCTGGTTGCGGTAGCGGGCGCGCTGATAGCGGTGCTCGGGTATTGGATAAAGGCGCAACTGGAAGAAGGCTTCCTACGCGAACAACTCGGCGCTGAGGCATACGATTCCTACCGTCGCCGTGTTCCGATGCTCGTTCCGTTCGGTCGGCTTTGAGCGGAACGGGTTAAGGGTTGGGTGGAAAGCTAAGGCGAGTTACGTCATGTCGCCCGACACGTCTTCGTTAGGCGCAATCGGAGAACTACCGTCTAGAGCAATCCGCGGATCGTGTCGGTGACGGATTTCGCGTCCAACAAGGAATTTTCCACGGCCGGAAGCGCCCAATTGTCCTGGTTCACGAAGTACAGGTTATTGCCGATGGGTCGATGCGCCGTTTCGACCGTGCCATTGGCGATGAATCCCGGATGCGGGATCGGCATCGCATGTCCCCAACGCGTGAGCCGCACTTGCCGCACGGCGGAGTCTGGAACGTCAAGGAGCGCAAGCATGCGGCGAATCTGCGGCACGAGTAACCCTGTGTAATGTTTCCATGGTTCATTGATAATCAGCGAAACCCGCGCCGTTGCGAATGAAAGCGGCCAGTAAAGAGTCAATGCACTGCGAGGACCACCCTCGCGCGTGTAATCGGCGCGCAGCATGTCCGTGACGATCGGATTTTGCTCGAGATCCGCGCTATTCATCGGGTAATGCACGCCATCTCCAAGCAGGAAGAGATCGTAAAAATCG
This sequence comes from uncultured Verrucomicrobiae bacterium, assembly GCA_963758535.1. Lineage (GTDB taxonomy): Bacteria > Verrucomicrobiota > Verrucomicrobiia > Chthoniobacterales > UBA10450 > JBBQFI01. The sequence goes on from CAVWVT010000012.1 coordinate 282,990, forward strand.
CGTTCGATGGGCGACTCCAAAAGGATATTGGCCACCAGATAGGCGGAGGTAGAGATCTGATTCATCGCCTGCAATTTGTCCCAGTCCCAGTGCTCCAGATCGTAAAGCACATACTTCGCAATGTGTTTCGAACCAGCCATGATGACAAAGCGCGCACTGACCGAACGCAGGTTCTGGCTGGAATCGTAGTAGGTCACCTGCAAGCGCTCGTCTCGCGGACGCACGTCAATCACACGGCACCCGCCACGCAGAAAGTGCGGACGGCATTCCGGCCGCACCTCATCCTCACGCTCCTTTAATCGTTGCCAAAGTTCGTAAACGAATCGTGAATTCCCGCCCGGCAGGACCCACCGTCCGCCTTCTTCCGCCGCGACAAAATTCCAGCCACAGGCAGCGGAGATATCTTCCATGGGCGCATCGAACGAGGAAAAAAAGTAGGATTGCACACCGGCCGCAAGCAACGGAGTCAATGGCATGCCCATCCGTTGCTCGACGTCCTGGCGAAAGTTGATCATGTCCAGGGCGCGGACCCGCGCGGCCTCGACGGGATCTTTGGACAGCGGGATATCCGGGTATTGATTGTCCCAAACATCGGTGACAACCTCGGCGTAACGGCGAAACGCTCTCTTCTCCTCGTGCGAAGCCCCGGCCCCGCTCCAGAAGTCGTCGCGAATGACGCCGTTGAGTTCCATCGGGTCCGGCGGGTTATTTATGCGAATCAGACGATGCAGCCCGAGCTCGTGGTAGAAGTGGTGCAGGAACGAGCCGGGATCTGGCGTTATAAAATACGCGCCGCCCATCGAGTAATCGATGTCCTGCCACACTTCGCCCATGGAGTTGCCACCGAAGCGATTGCGCAATTCGAAGAGAACGGTGTTGTGATGGCGCAGAAGATAAGCCGAAGCCAATCCCGACAATCCTCCGCCCACTACGGCGACATCGATTTCCTCCGCCGGTTCCGGCGGCGGCCCGCCGTTGAAATAATCCGTGATGAAATGGAACGGGATCTTGTCGTTGGCGAAATCATCGCCAAGGAACCACGTGGCGAAGGGGATTCCATCGACCATCACCGAGTGAGGCAACGAAGGGATTTCCAGAAACGGCGTAGTCGCATCGATCGGCAACGCCCCGGAAGCCGCGCACGATCGTAGCCGCTGCTGACTTGCAATTAAGCCCTTGTTTCCAAGCGCTCCCAGAGCAAAAGCGCTTAAACCACCGCGGATAAATTCTCGTCGATCCATGATGTCTCCCTTCGAAAACACCGATACTCACAAAATGCGTCTCCCGTTTCAATCCCGGATTTTACTGTGGTCGCGCGTCAGGTGGATCGGCCGCTCCGCGGGCGATGGTAAAGCAAATGCGACTACGTCGCCAAATTAGCATCGAGCTCGGAGAGCTCGATCCACCGCTGCCCTACCATCCAAGGTCACTAGGGCAAGGCTGTGCCGCTTTTTGACTTCACCAGTCCAATATCTACGGAGTTGATCGAGCCATTCGCGGAAAGGTCCTCGCGGAAGTTTGTTCCCGTGATTAGCTGGCCGGATTGCTGTTTGGTCTGGCCTATGTCCACAGAGTTAACCGAACCGTTCCCACTCGTGTCGCCGATAAGCACACCCATTTGTGGACCGGCGACGTCGCCGTTGCGGCCGGCCGTATCGAGCACGCTATTTAAGGTGACGGTGATATACTGGGCATTGCTTACATTCGTCAGGTTCACCGTGCATTGGTTTGCATTCGGACCAAGCGAGCTATTGAGCACCGACCCGGTTCCGCCGGCCGGATCGTGGCTGGTCACGCTGGCTCCAGCTACGCTGGTCAGGTTATCGGCAAAGGTAAAGACGAGTGTATAGTTGCCGACGCCGAGCGCCTGGCTGCTACGAGGTTCAATGCCGCGAGGCCCGGTGAGTGAGAGATTGATATCGAAAGTTCCCGCGCCGCCGTGCGTCATGCGGGAGACGACGCTCGTTAGGCGATTGGCGACGTTAAACGGAAGAGCGGTGAAGGCGACGCAAGGCGATCCATTGGGGAAGTTAGAAGCCCAGACCTGGAATACTCCTGGTTGCGCGACCAACGCGGCGGTTACGGGTACAGTGAGTTGCGTGCTACTAATGAAACTTACGGTGGGAAATGTTCCGTTCACGGAGACGAGGGAGTTCGGCGTGAAACCCGTGCCATTCAAGGTCAGCGTAAAACCGGGGCTTCCAGAAAAGACTGAGCGATGGGCTAAGGCTGGTAAGATTGAGCGGCGTCGCGATGGTGTTGTAGTCAGCGGTGACGAGAACTTCGTCGGTGACGGTGAGCATTTTTGGGTTTGCCGTTCCACTGAAGTCGTATCGCCATCCGGTAAAGAGCCATCCGGCATTAGGAGTTTCGGTGAAGGTGAGTGCGGTGCCGCTGGGATAGAAACCGTCAAAGGTGGGCGAAGTGGGACTTACATTGATGGAGCCAGCACAACTTTGGTTAACGTAGTCTATGACGTAGAACTGGGGCGTGAGGTTTGCGGTGTAGGTGGTGCTGGTGGGCGGCAGAACGACGCTATGGCTCGCAGTAACGGCTCCGTCGCTCCAGTTACTGAAGGCATAGCGGGTAGCGAAGCTATAAGGATATTCGGGATTATCCACGCTCAAGGTGTGGCTGCTGCCGGAAGTCCAGCCAGAATCGTAGAAGGCGGAGAAGTTCTTCGGCGCATACCAGAAGCCGCCATCAGCGATGATGTAAATATTGGAACTGAAGGGATTCGGCGAGACGTTGACGGTATAGACTGGGTTGGGAGAGAACTCTGACCGTAGTGTTAACGGTGAGACCTGTATCCGGAACGTAGTAAGTCTTGGGATTAGCGCCGAGGCCACCGGCAAGCCAGAAAGGCCCGTTGTTGAAGTCATAGAAGTTTTGCCCTGCATTGGGAGTGGCAGTAAGCGTGGCTTGCTGGCGGGCGGTGTAAAAGACGAGCCCGGATCCGGGATAGCTTTGGGGCGCCGGAGACGGGGTAACGGTTCCTGTACCTGCGGGGAATATCGTGGCGGCGTAGGGGACCAGCTGGATGAAGTTGGCCGAGTAAGTCGTTACCGCAGGAGATGTGGCGGGAGTAGCCAGGTTACCATTGCCAGGAAGAACGGTGATCATATGGGAGGCGGTCGTGGAATCGTTCCAGCGTCCGTAGGTATAATAGAAGGTTGTGGCAACGTTGCTGCCGACGATGAATCCCGGCTGGCTCTGCACGCCAGATGGGATGTCGAGCGTATGGGTGGAATTCAGCGCCCAATTAAAAACTTGCGGCGTAGTGATGGTGGAGCCATCGACGACGACATGTAGTCCCGGGGGATTGCTGGTGACGGTAACGGCGCTAGGAGGGTCGCCATAAAGCCGCCTGACGCCGTCGATGTCGGCGGCACTATAGCCAGTAGGGTTCGAGAGCGGGATTCCGGCCGGAATGGATTCAATAACTGGCGCGCCATTGCGGGAGAAGGAGAATGCCGGGTACTCCATGATCGATGCGTAGTCGAATAAGGTGGTTTGCTGCGCGTCGTCGTAGATTTGGTCGTAGTTGTAAAACGAGCCCTTGACCACATTGCCGTAATTGACCGAGATGTAGGTGTCGCGGTCGGGGCGGGACTGCTCGTGCCAAAGACCGACGGCATGTCCCATTTCGTGCAGGATGGTGCCGACCGTGCAGGGATTGAACGATCCACCTGCGCCTTGGATGGGTTGTTCGCCGCCGGCGCGGCCGATGGTGGCTTCGCCTTGGGCACTGTTGTCGTTGGGATCGAAGTAGAAGTTGACGTAGTCGGTTTGCGTGGTCCGGGCGACGAATTTGATGATGGAAAAAGTGCTGTTGAACTGGGTGATGGCGGTATTGAGATTGGTGAGATTGCCGCTTCCCGCGGTGATGATGTAGGGAATCTGGTATTGATTACCAACTCGCGGCCACAGGTATTGGCTGTAGTCTAGGCTGAGGGAGTTGACGCCGAAGGAAGACAACGGGTGCCGGGGATCGATAGAGTCGACTTTCTCGAGGATGATATCACCTTGGTAAATGGCCTTGCCGTTTTTGACGACGTAGGTGACCGGATGGCCACGATAAACGCCGTGGCGAATTTGCTCTGCCGTCACCGAATCGCGCGAAGACTTTGCACCTGAGGCTGTGACGCCAGTCGGTGGCTTTGCGGAGACGCTAAGTAAAGCCAGACCGACTCCGGCAAGGCAAAATGTGAAGGCTATTAAAATGCGCAGATTGAAGAATCCGAACTGAGAGCTGAAATGCTTTTTCAAAATCGCTGCCCCTTTCTGCCGGCGATCACACGGCACACGCGTCCCGGCGCGACATGGAGGTTAGTCGACGGCGTGAGGAAATGTCACGCTTTTTCTCTCAGACGGAAGCAGGCGAGAGGCAAGTTTCTGCGCATTACGAAAAGGTAAGATTGACACACGCCGAAGGAAAAAGCAGTCGCCCAAAAATCACCCTCATCCAGCGCGCTGGCGGCCGGCAACTATCGTAGTCCCGGTGGACTGCACAAAGTGTCGGTGACCGATCGGCAAACTGTAAATGCCCTCACTTCGCAGGGCGCGCGTGTGATTGCTGATTACGGCAGCTACGTTTTGCTGGAAGCCAACGATGCGCTCGCCAGCACCAAGGGCGCGCAGGTGGTTGATGAGCAACAACGTCGTGTCGCTGAATGCGGGTGCGATCGACACGACCACGGCAGATGCGCAGGCGAATCGCACGGCGAGTAACACAAGAGGCGGCAAGGGCATGCGTCTCATTCAATTTGCGGGTCCGATTCGCCCCGAGTGGTATCAGGCACTGGTGGCGACGGGAGCTCACATTGTCACTTATATTCCCAGCAATTCCTATCTGGTTTATGGCACGAGCGATCGTTTGCAGAACGTGCAAAATCTTGCTGCTAACAAATCCATCGGTCCAATGGGACGGGGCTTATAGTGCGGCTTATCGGCTTGATCCGGCGGATGACGGCGAGCCAAGTTCTAAGTACGCGCCAAAGGCTTGCTAAAAAAAAGAATCTTTCCAGCGAAAGGCAACGAACAGTTCGTTATCCAGATGGGTGCAGGATCGCAGACGAGAACAAGGCCACGCTGGCGTTGATCGACAAGCTGAAGCTCGAGCCAATCATCAAGCAGGAGAGCGCACTTGGTTATGTGAATGTGAAGGTCGCTTTGCCGAGGGATGCCGTCATCAATCAGATCGCTCGAGCGTAACGACGTGGTTTCGATTCAACAGTGGGTGACACCTGTGATGTTGAGACGAGCGACAGGATATGATTATGGCGGGTAACTTGACCGGCAACTCGCCTACTCCCGGGCGATTATCTGGCTTATCTTACTGGAAAGGGTTTTAACGTGAACGCGGCTGCGTCATTCGGCGTTAACATCTCGGACTCTGGTCTCGATAACGGAACTACCACGCCCTGGCAGTTTGAACTCTACACGCAGGGTGATCCCACTAGCGCCGCCAACAGTCGCGTCGCTTACGTCGTTAATCAGGGTTCTGGCACGGCTACGGATCTGCAAGGCTGCAACGGCCATGGGAATCTGAATTCCACAATCATTTGCGGATATGTTCCCACGGGTACGATCTGGTGGTGTCAATTTCGGAGCATTTCCTCATGCCGATGCGTCCGGATTTCGATGGGGTCTTGGCATTGCGCCATTCGTGAAGCTGGGCATGTCAGTTATTTTTACGACTACTGGGAGTTTTACGAATCCAACCTACTCGAACTCTGGAATCCCAAGCCTACGCGGCGGGCATGCGCGTCAGTAGCAATAGCTGGGGCGCTGCCGTCGGCGGCGCTTACAATTCGGATTCGCAACAATATGACGCGCTGGTCCGCGATGCTCAACCCGGCGTTAGTGGGTAACCAGGAATATACGATTGTATTCTCGGCGGGAAATAGCGGTTCCGGCTCGCAGACGATTGGCTCGCCGGGAACTGGAAAGAATATTATCACAGTTGGTGCCGCGGAAAACGTGAACCCCTTTGGCGGCTCCGATACGAATTGCGGGATTGCTGATTCTGGGGCGGATAGCGCTAATGATATTATCAGCTTCTCCAGTCGTGGACCGACGACCGATCAGGCGCAAGAAGCCTGAAGATCGTCGGACCTGGGACACACGTGTCTGGCGGGGTACCGCAAAATGCGGCTAACACCGCACGTACCGGTAACGGCGCTCATCTTACATGCTGGAACGCTGGTGGCGTATGTGGTGGTCCTAGCCCGAGCCTCTACTGGCCTCTAAGCCAGGAATGGTATACCGCATCTTCCGGCACGAGCCACTCATGTCCGGCCGTCGCGGGAACGGCTGCACTATACCGCCAGTATTTCATCAATAACGCGCTGACACCGCCATCGCCTGCTTTGATCAAGGCACTCCTGATGAACTCAGCGCGCTACATGAATGGCACCGGCGCCAACGACACCTTGTGGTCGAACAGCCAGGGCATGGGTGAAGCAGACTCGAACAACTTCTTCGACATCTTCGCAACTGCGCACGTGCTCCACGATGAGACAGCAGGTGATCTTTTCACAGCTAGCGGCCAGCAGCGGACGATCACTGGCAGCGTGAGCAACAACGGCCAAGCCATTTCGTGTTACGCTTGCCTGGACGGAACCACCCGGACCAACTTCGGGCAATTCGTACATCAATAACCTGGACCTTGAGGTTACTGTTGGTGGTAACACCTATAAAGGTAACGTCTTCAGCGGCGCTTCCTCCGTTACCGGTGGTTCGGCTGATACCCGAGACAATGTTGAGAGCGTCTTTGTTCCGGCCGGAGTTTCTGGCACTTATGTCGTCAAGGTAACCGCAACGAACATCGCGGGCGACGGCGTGCCAGGGAATGCCAGATCCGCTGGATCAAGACTTTGCGCTCATTGTCTATAATGGCACGGAAACGCCAACGCCTGTCATTTCTAATTGCGGGAACGACACTTACCGCTGAAAACTGCAGTCCTGGAAACGGTGTCATTGATCCAGGTGAGACCGTGACGGTCAGTGTTTGTTTGCAGAATGTCGGCACGGGGGAACGCGGCTAACGTGGTAGGAACCCTTCAGACTAGCGGCGGAGTAACAAACCCGAGCGGACCGCAAAATTACGGCGCTTTGATCGCGGGAGGCGCCGCCGTTTGTCACGACTTCACGTTTACCGCCAGTGGCAGTTGTGGCGGAACACTTACAGGGACTGTTCACTTGCAGGATGGAGCGACTGATTTGGGGAATGTCACCTTCACCTTCACCATGGGTGTGCTACAGGTAACCTTGGGTGAGAACTTCGATGGTGTCACGGCACCAACGTTGCCGGCTGGATGGACGGCTGACCAAGGGGTTAATGCAGCCGGAGCGCCCCTATGGATTATCTCAAGTACGGGCACACCTACACCGATTGCGGACAGTGCCCCCAACTCAGCCTTCACCCAGGATCCGTCTAATACCCTGCGATAATCGGCTTTACACGCCGACGTTCATGTATTCAGGCCCGGCTACAATGAGTTGCAGGATGAACTACGACCTCGAAGTTTCGGGTTCAGCGGGTATCGCATACGATGCCGGGGTTCTCGAAATCTCGATTAGCGGGGGAGCATATGCTGACATCATCGATGCAGGTGGCAGCTGGGTTACGGGTGGCTACAACCAAACGGGAATAAACGGGGGCTTCAGCAATCCGCTGCTGCCGAGTCGACCGAACTGGAGCGGAGTTTCTGGAGGATTTGTCACGACTACTGTGAACCTTCCGCCCTCAGGTGTTGGCCAGCCCGTAAAGCTACGCTGGCGTATGGGGTCGGATAGCTCGGTGACGCATGCGGGCTGGAGAGTGGACAGCGTCGTAATCTCTGGAGGCTACGCCTGCTGCGTTAGTGCTCCAGCCGTCACGAGCGCGGTCTCGCGAAAGACACACGGTGGAGCTGGCACCTTCAATGTTAACCTACCGCTTACTGGTACGCCGGGAATCGAGTGTCGCTCGGGTCAAGGCGCGGGCAGCATGGATCACCAGATAGTCGTTACGTTTGCGAATTCAGTCACAGTGGCTAGCGCGGCCGTGACTTCTGGAACAGGAAGCGTATCCGGCAGTCCGATTGTGGCAGGTAACGTAGTTACCGTTAATCTTACCGGTATCACGAACTCTCAAACGATCATGGTTACACTCAATAACGTGAACGATGGCGTTAACATGGGTAACGTGGTCGTGCCGATGAGTGTCCTACAGGGCGATACTTCAGGTAATGGCTCCGTAAGTTCGACCGACGTCAGTCAGACGAAATCACAGTCGGGACAAGCAGTCACCGTCTCGAATTTCCGAGAGGACGTGGTTGTGAACGGGAGCATCAATGCGACAGACGTTTCCGCGGTGAAAGGGAAGTCGGGTACCGCATTACCTTAAGGTCTTGATCAGCGGTTGGAACCGCGAATGAAATTCGGCGTTGACGGAGGGCGGATAAACTCGCCCCCGCCAACGTTGGTCACTGTCCCGGATGACGGATCGAGTTCTTGATATCTTCGACAATGTCTTTTGGCACATCAAGCTGCCACGCGAGATCGTCGAGCGGTTCCGGATTTGCGATGAGCGATTGATAATTGAGAAAACCTTCGATCGTCGGGTACCAGAATAACGGTCCGAGATTCATCTTCGCGGTGCGCTCGGCGATCATTTTGCGAATGTCCTCCGGATATTGTGTCGCGGTTGCAAGGCGCCCAAAAATTGGGACATGACAGCGCGTGTCTCTCCATATTCAACTTGTGACCGTCGCGGTCGCGTCAATATTGTGAGGCATGAAAGTGAAAGTCGTCGTCACACCCAAGGCCGCGGTTCTCGATCCACAAGGCGCCGCTGTCCGCGATGCAATGCAACATCTAGGTATGCCGGAAGTACGCGATGTTCGTGTCGGCAAGTATCTCGAAATCGAAGTCGACGGAAAAGATGGCGACATTGAAAAGCGATTGCATGATCTTTGCCGCGACCTTCTTTCGAATCCGGTAATCGAGGACTATCAGTTGATACCGGAGAAAAAATGAAATTCGCCGTTGTCCAATTCCCGGGTTCGAATTGCGATCAGGATTGCATTGCTGCGATCAACGGCATCGAGGGTTTGCGGGCCGAATACGTTTGGCACAAGGAGGAATCTCTCGAAGGGTTTGATGCAATTGTGTTGCCCGGCGGATTTTCCTACGGCGACTATCTGCGCTGCGGAGCGATTGCGCGCTTTTCGCCGATCATGCAGGCGGTCTTAAAAGACGCGCGGGCAGGAAAACTTGTCATCGGAACTTGCAACGGTTTTCAGATCTTGTGTGAAGCCGGCTTGTTGCCCGGCGCGCTGGTTAGAAATCGCTCACTCCATTTCGTCTGCGAAATGGTGAATCTGCGTGTGGAAGTTTCCGATACCGCATTTACGCGTGGCTTGCCGGTTGGCTCGGTCTTGCGCATTCCCGTTGCGCACGGGGAGGGATGTTATTTTGCCGATGAAGCGACTTTGCGCGAGCTGAATGCGCATCGGCAAATTATTTTGCGCTATTGCGATGCGACAGGCCGCGTTGTTCCTGATGCTAATCCGAACGGGTCGATCGAAAATATTGCGGGGATTTGTAATCGCGCGGGAAATGTTTTCGGTTTGATGCCGCATCCGGACCGCGCGTCGGAAGCACGCCTCGGCAGCGCGGATGGCGCGAAGATCTTTCGCTCGATGATGGAAGCGATCAGCGCAGGCGAAGCGCGCGCCGCTTGAATTATCTTCCGCAGCTGCGGTCTCCGACTGTCGGAAACGCCGACTTGTTGGCAAGTGACGCGACACGGCCAGTGTTCCGGATTCGTCCCAATCGCGGACACAAGTGTAAATTTCGAATACATTTGTTCGCCGGGTCGACGGGCCTTCACGAGGGGAACGAAGCGGTGGCATTTCGGTTGCTAACCATTTCGCATCAACCTTATTGCTATGCTCTTACAAAAAACACTTCACATGAATCAGTCGCTGGCGGAATGCAAAGGCCGCCTGGCGAGTATCCAATCATATCGTCGCCAATTTTTGATGGTGACGAAAGCGACCGTCACTTCATCGAAGACAGTTGATTTTAGTTTCCGGGGGCCGCTGGCTTTCGAGGCGCACACGGTGTTGCTCGCGATCGACAGCGAGACGCCTGACCAGTTCGCATTTGAATCGGTTGGTGGGAATATCGATCTGATGGGCCTCGTCGATTTCAGCGAGATTCGTCCGCATTGCACTGAGGTTTCGCTCGCAGTGCACTACGAGATAAAGAATAAATTCTTTGCCTGGCTCGATCGGCGTTTGCACTTTGTCGACGCGTTTTTGACTTCGGAATTGCGCAGCATCCGCGCGCACTTCGAAGGCATCGCGGCTCCGCATGTCGAGCATCTGCACAGTCTGCCGATGCTGGAAGCGGCCACCGCCTAACGAGTCGAAGAATCTACAAGAGCGCGGAGTCAATTACTTCGCGCTCTTTTGCTGTACGGAGATCTAGGCGATGCGAACGGCGCGGGTTTTGTCCAACCGGAGGACCCGGCCGGGACGCAACGAGAGCTGAGCTTTTGGATCCGTGATCTTTTCGCCGTCGACCTGAACGCTGCCTTGTGTGATCAAGCGACGTACGTCCGTCCGCGACTTGGTTATTCCGAAAACCTTCGCATACACCGCCGCCACGACGGCAAGGAGATCAGCGGCGGTTTCGCCCGCGGCAAATTCGGGCAGATTCGCATCCGCGAGCCGTTTCTCGCTGAAGCGTTGATTCCAATCTGCGAGCGTTTTTTGTGCGACTTCGGCTGTGTGATAGGTCGCAGTGATTTCCAGCGCAAGCTGCTTCTTCGCTTCCAGCGGATGGAGTCTCAGCCGGCAACTCGCGATCAAGTAGAAGCGTATAATAGCGGGCCATCATCTGATCGGAAATGCTCATCAATTTTCCAAACATCTCGTTAGGCAATTCATTGACGGCAATGTGATTGCCGAAGGCTCTTGCTCATTTTTTTTGTGCCATCCAAGCCCTCGAGAATCGGCAGAAGTAAGACGACCTGTTGCGGCAAGCCCTGTTCTTTTTGCAGATCGCGCCCCACGAGGATGTTGAAAAGTTGATCTGTGCCGCCAAGCTCAACATCCGCCTGCACCATGACGGAATCCCATCCCTGCATGAGCGGATATTGAATTTCGTGCGCGTGAATCGGATCCTGTTTCTCGAGACGTGCGCGAAAATCCTCTCGCTGCAAAACTTGCTGAAGCGTGATCCGACTGTTGAGTTGAAGCACCTGCTGGTAGTTCATTTTCTTGAACCATTCGCCATTGAAGACGATCTCGCTGCGTGTGTGGTCGAGAATTTTCATCGCCTGCTCTTGATAGCTCTTCGCATTTTCCATGACCTGCTCATGGGTGAGTTGCGGTCGCGTGACCGAGCGTCCGCTCGGATCGCCGATCATGGCCGTAAAATCGCCAATGATAAGCACTGCGTGATGCCCAAGGTCCTGGAACTGGCGCAATTTTTTCAGAACGAGCGAATGCCCGAGATGAATGTCGGGACTTGTCGGATCGACTCCGAGTTTCACGCGCAACGGACGTTTGAGTTGCAATTTTTCGCGCAACTCCGGCTCGCTGATGATTTGCGCGCTGCCGTGTTTGAGAAATGCGAGAGCCTCGTCCGGTTGCATGAGCGTCGTGCCGCAACGGGCGGGCGCGTTATTTATTCTTGTTCAGCAACTCACGCACCTGTTCGATCGTCAATGGTGCGTCGTGTTGACTGAGAGCTTTCTGGCTCTTGCCTTTGTCCAGGAATGGGCGGCTATCGGCGAATTCACGGGAAGCGACTTTCCTGGCACCGTCGGGAACATCGCGCACGGATAGAGCACCTGTCCCATCATTTACCGCAAAGGTTTTCACACGTTGGCCGCGCGTTTGCATGGTCGAAGCAATTTCGCCGTCGCGGAAATGATGTGCCGCAAATTCCTTCGCCGAAAAGTCGCGCTGATTAACGTACTCTTTCGTCCGCGCCACCTTTGCGACAGCAAATGGGCGGACTTCAGCTTGTTTGTCGAATGTTTGCGCATGCGTGCTGACCTTTTTGTTTTGCGCGCTATTTTGCAAAGTCATATCCGGCCTGAGCAACCGATCGACGAGCCGGGACTCCTGTTCTTGCGCACGAGCGGAAGACAAAATGACACTCAACACCAATAATGCGGTTAGCGTTCGCACTCGCCGAAGCTGACGAAGCGAGCCCTGTTTTGTAAAGAAAATTGTCGGCTGTGCTAGCGACCGAGCACATCGAGGAAATGCGACGCACCGGCAGGCGGGGCGACCCGTCCGCTCAAAATGGCACGCGCGCTTACGCGGCGTCCGTAATACGCCCGGTTCGCGTCTTTTTGTGTCGCGATGATGGCGCCTTCGAGCGAGACACCGGCGAACAAACCTTTGCTGCGACTGTAAGTATACAGTGCGGCGGTCGGTGTTACTCCAGCCTGCGCATCACGACCAACTGGGCCCGCGGCGGCGCTCGCATCTGCTCCAATCGTCACGTTGCCTTCACGCGAGAAAGCGCGCACGGCGGCGTGGGTGTTGAGCACGATAACAAAGTCGGTCACTTGCGCGCCGATTTGAAAACCAAAACCTGCACCGCCCGTTCCGATAAATGATGGGCCCGACCACCCGTTGGCCGTGCGCGCGACGACCACGCCTTGCCCACCTTTGCCGCTAATGCCGAATCCAATCTTCAAAACGCGAATAATGGCGAGACCGCGTGCTTCGCTCAGCACCGTCTCCGGAATGCTTTGCTCGGGCATGTGCCGGAAATCTCGAATAATGCCGGCAGATTGGTTCACAATTTCCTGCTCGGTCATGGCACCGACAGTAACGAGCGCGAAACTGCAAAGGACGAGAATTAAAGCGAAGCGTTTGATCATGGTAATAGTAGTTCGCTCGTTTCTCTCGTGACGGATGTATTTACCCTTTTACTTCCGGGCGAATGTCGTGGGGATGTTGAAATTTTTCTTTCCTCTGCGGCAGCTTCGACATTCCTTTAGCCAGGCGTGTCGGCAATAAACGGACGCGTTTTCGAATGGAGACAATTATCGATCTGCAAAGCGACGCCTATTTCATGGGCGAAGCATTGCGCCTTGCACGTAAAGCTTACGAAGCGGAGGAGGTTCCGGTAGGAGCGGTCGTTGTGCGGGAAGGGAAAATCATCGGACGCGCCTGCAATCAGGTCGAGAGTTTTGAAAGACGCGACTGCGCATGCGGAAATGCTCGCGATGACACAGGCCGAGGCGGCAGTCGGCGATTGGCGCCTGACCGATTGCGATCTCTATGTCACGAAAGAACCGTGTCCCATGTGCGCCGGCGCATTGGTTCACGTGCGCATGCGGCGCGTGATCTTTGGTTGCATCGACGAGCGCGGCGGCGCGGCTGGCGGCATCATGAATTTGCTGCAACTGCCCGCCTTAAATCATCGATGCGAAATTACTTCCGGCGTTTTACGCGACGAATGCGGCGCACTACTGCAAAGTTTTTTTCGGGCAAAGCGCGGCGCGCGATCTTGCCACCTTCGTAGAGAATTTTGGCGGGGTAAATCTCCGATCGCCTAACGAGTCCTATGGAAGCGCTGTGCCCGAAGCGGTTTTTACGATAGAGACATCGGTGCTGTTGATTACCCCGTTAACCGTTACATCCTCTTGAAAATTGGATTGGTCGACGACGTGACCGGCCTGCCCTTTAGTCTGACTGACGTCCGTACTGTTGACGTTGTGACTGCCGTTCGTATCGCCAAGCAGTACGCCCATTTGCACGGAAAAATTCCCTGCAGCGGAGTTGAGCGCGACCGAGATTGTTTGTGCGTTTGCGACGCCGCTACAGTGCACGGTGACTTCATTGCCGGCGGTGCTGGTGGTCGCTGCATTTCCGTTCCAGGTGGCGGTGGCCGTGACTGCAAACGGATCCGCAAACTTGAAGACCACGTCGTGTTCGCCATTGGCGCCGCCCGACCGGCATTCAACACCGGGATTGCCAGTGAGCGGCAAAGGAATTTCAAATGTGCCCGTGCCGTGATTCTTTCGAGAAACAGCACTCAGGAGCGTGGCTGGGCTAACGACGGTGCCGTTTAGCTGGAAGGCGAGCTTGGGCGCGGGGTTCGTAAGACCAAAGTTTGCCACCCAGACTCCGAGAAAAGGCGTGATATCGCTTTGACTCGGTATCGTGCTGGAATGGACCGCCGTCTCCCAATAAACTTGCTGGATCAGGTAACTCAACGGCCCGTTGTGCAACGCCAACCAATAGGTGCCCGCCGGCAAAGTAACGGGAGTGATATCAAACGTGCTGATAAATTCGAAGAAACCGAACCCGTCGTTTCGTCCCGTGAGCTGTATGAGTGAGATTGCTTGAAAAGCCGCTGGCGATGAGAGTTCCCGGCTTGTTGTTTCCGGTGTTGGAATAAATTGCCCACGGAATCGTACTTTGGAAATACCCAAGTTTTTCGAGATCCCAAAACTTGACGTTCTGGATCGTGGCGCCGGTGGTTAAGGATAAATTGGTCGGCCTCGATCCAATTACTCATTTCGAAGCCGTTTAGCAGATCGGGAGAGCCGTTATCGAAAATTTGTGCGGCGTTCGTGCAAAGGCTTCCAGCCAGCAAAAAAGAGCACAATGAACCAAAGAGGGAGAAACGATTTATTTTACGCATTTTAAGTCTTGGGGGCGCGAGATGCGCACTATCACGGGACACGAGGGAAAACGTCAAGCCTGAAATGCGCGCGTGGAAAGTTGGCTGCCTCGCTAGGATTCGAACCTAGACAAAGAGATCCAGAATCTCTGGTGCTACCATTACACTACGAGGCAAGCGGGCGAAAAATTAAGATGTATTTGCCGCACCGCAAGTTACGCCCCGCTATTAGCCCACTGAAGCCTTCGCGCCGAGCAATAACTCCGCGCCTTCACGCGCTGCTTCCACTTCCAGGCGCTTGCCGCTTTTCGTCACCAATTCTCGCGCACGCTGCACAATCTTGTCCACCATGGCGTCATCATGATTCGGATCATGATGGAAAAGCACGAGCTTGTGCACACCGGCTTCGAGCGCCAGTGAGACGACACTGCTTAACGAACTGTGACCCCAACCGATATGTTCCTTGTACTCGTCGTCGGTATATTGCGCGTCGAGAATGGCGAGATCGCAATCGCGCAGGAACTCAACCACTTTCGCGCGCTCCGAAACGGCAAAATTGCGCGCTTCTTCTTCGCTGATGCCATCGCGCGATGCGAGTTGGAGCTTGAGCGATTCGTAAGGTTCGTTGTCCGGCATGTACGCGATCGATCCTGAGCTGGTAAAAAGGCGATAACCCGCGCAAATCCCGGGGTGATTAACAAATTTGGAGCGGATCTTTACTGTGCCGACGGAAAACTCCATCTCTTTCAGTTCTTCAATGGCGAGATGACTTGGGAGTTCGCGCAAGCTAACGGGAAAAAACGGCGTCTCCATTTGTCCGGCAAGGATTGTTCCCAGACCGGCCCGCGCACCTTCGTAACCCAAAACGCGAATCAGATTCTTTTGATTGTATGCGGGCGAGAAAAAAGGCAGCCCTTGAATGTGATCCCAGTGCGTGTGCGTAATCAAGAGCGTCAGCTTCATCGATCGAGCGCCGAATTCATTGTCCAGCGCGAGACCGAGCAAGCGAATACCTGTGCCGGCATCGAGAATGATGATTTCCCCGTCGGCACGCACTTCCACGCAGCTCGTGTTTCCGCCATAGCGGACCGTGCCCGGTCCCGGCGTCGGAATCGAACCGCGCACACCCCAGAGTTTGACGCGCGTCGGCGCCGATTCCCAATCCGGTTTTTTTACCTGAGGCCGTCGCGGAATTTCTGGCAGTAATCGTTCGATCACGCCAAAAAGAAGATCCACACGTGATGGGTTTGAGCAAATAATCATCTGCGCCGGCCTGGAATGCGTTCGCTCTGTCGGCGGCATAATCGCGGCCCGAAACGACGATGATTTTCGCCGGCTGAAGCTGCTCGCGAATAGCGCGACAAACCTGAAACCCATTCGATTTCGGCATGAGCAAATCGCACAGAATCAACTCGGGTTGATTGTGCAAAGCCGATTGAATGCCGGCATCACCATCGCTTGCCTCGAATACTTTCCAGTCTTCGCTTGCAAAAAGTTCCGCCACCGCGCGCCGGCTATCGGCGTCGTCGTCGATGATGAGAACACGAGCCATGGACAGCCTCAGCTTGGAGAGAGCGTTTTATCGCAGCCGCTGATTAAAGCAAGCTCGAACCAAACGCGCCCGGTCCACGTTTCCAACGCAACTCCGGCGCGAGATTAATTTCTTCCGGCTGCACTTCGAAACCGGCCGCGCGCAGGAGATAAGCCACGCCTTCGCGGCTTTCCATTGTCTCCTTCAAGCTGCGTGCGAAGAGCTCGATGTATTCCTTGTACAGATTCGAGAGCGAGTTTGCCTTCGGCGAAATGTTCCGCCAGCGCTTCGTCGTGATAATCGATCAGATCGATCAACGCACGTTTCAGCTTCAGGCGCATATCTGGATCGACGACGACCTTGAACGGCGTCCCGGATACATCGGGGACGGACAAGCTTTGCTTCTTCGTCACGGCCGGCTCGGCTGCCGAGACGAGTTGGTAATCACGCGGTTTCTCCATTGGCTCTATTCGTTAGGCAAATGGTTTACAGCGCCAGGGCCATTCGCCAACTCTTAGAAGAATATCGGAATGATCAGAATGGCAACGATATTTACCACCTTAATCATCGGATTAATCGCCGGTCCCGCCGTGTCCTTGTAAGGATCGCCCACCGTGTCACCCGTCACCGCCGCTTGATGCGCGAAGGAACCTTTGCCGCCAAGATTGCCTTCCTCGATAAATTTTTTCGCGTTATCCCACGCGCCGCCGCCGGAAGTCATCGCGATCGCAACGAACAAACCGGTGACGATCGTCCCGACCAGCATTCCGCCGAGCACAACCGGGCCAAGAGGTTTGATGACGGCGACAAGGATTACGAACAAGACCGGCAACAGCGCCGGCACAATCATCTCGCGCAACGCGGCCTTCGTCACGATATCGACGCATGTGCCGTATTCCGGCGTGTCTTCGCCTCGCAAAATTCCGGGTTTCTCCTGCAACTGCCGGCGCACTTCGCGCACCACGGCGCCCGCAGCCTTGCCCACCGCATCCATGCTAAACGCCGTGAAAATGAACGGCAGCAATCCGCCGATGAACAAGCCGACAATGACTTTTGGTTCGCGCAGCGAAAATTGGAAAAAGTGCTCCGGAGAAATTTTTCCTGAGGCGATGAGATGAGTGCGCAATTCTTCAACGTAAGAACCGAAAAGCACGAGTGCCGCCAAACCAGCCGAGGCGATGGCATATCCTTTCGTCACCGCTTTCATTGTGTTGCCAACGGCGTCGAGCTCATCCGTCACGTTGCGCACTTCTTTCGGCAGATTGCTCATCACCGCGATCCCGCCGGCGTTATCGGTAATCGGACCGAATGCATCCAGCGAAATGATGATTCCAGCCATCGAAAGCATGCTCATCACCGCGATTGCAATTCCGTAGAGCCCGGCAAAATGAAAACTAAACAGGATTGCGAGACCAATGAAGCCAACCGGCAACGCGGTCGCATGTTGTCCGACAGCGAGACCGGCGATGATGTTGGTGGCGTGTCCGGTCTCAGACGCCTTCGCAATTTTCCGCACCGGATGATAATGCATCGACGTGTAATAGTTGGTAATCACCACCACGACGCCGGTCATGAGAATTCCAACAAGAGACGCGCAGTAGAGCTGGGTTGGCGACCTCAGCATGCCGCCAATGGTAACGCCATCCGGGAAAAAATAATGTGTCGCGGGCCAGAAAAGGATCGCGGAAACCAATCCGCTCGCGCCCACCGCGCCCATTAAAACCATGCCGGGTTTGCCGCCGCTCACGTTCACAAAAAGAATTCCGCAAATCGCGCCGAGCACGGAAATGCCGCCAAGAATAAAAGGATAAACGATCGCCGCCGGCGTGCTGGCGAGAGTCAACGCGCCAACTAGAATCGCACCGATCAGGCTCACCGCGTACGTTTCGAAAACGTCGGCCGCCATCCCTGCGCAATCGCCGACGTTGTCACCGACGTTGTCTGCGATTGTGGCTGGATTACGCGGATCGTCCTCTTCGAGATTGCTTTCGATTTTGCCGACCAGGTCAGCGCCGACGTCTGCCGCCTTGGTGTAAATGCCGCCGCCCAGTCGCGCGAAAACGCTGATTAGACTCGCGCCCAACGCCAGTCCAATCAGACTACGCACAGCCAAGTCTGCGCCGAGCATCTTGCTCGCAACCGAATAGAAAATTCCGACGGCCAGCAGCGCGAGTCCAACAACGAGTAATCCCGTTACCGCACCACCGTTAAAGGCAATGCGCATTGCTTTCACGCGTGACGTCATCGCCGCTTGTGTCGTGCGCACATTCGCAAGCACGGCAATGCGCATTCCAATAAATCCAGCGGCAAGCGAACAAACGGCGCCGACGACAAATCCAATCGCCGTCGGGTGATCTTTGAAGAAGAAAAGCAGTGCGAAAATGATCACGGCGATGACGCTGATCGTGATGACTTGCCGATTGAGATACGCCTTCGCGCCTTCCTGAACGGCGGCCGCAATCTGGCGCATCCGCTCATTTCCAGCAGACTGCCGCAGGATCGATGCGATGAGAAGAAATGCGAAGACCAGACCGGCGACGGCGCAAGCGATGGAAAAGGTTATGCCGGAATCAAGCATCGTTAGGGCAAGCAAAATCATAAAGGGTCCCGCGTGAAGGGGCAGACATTAGTGGCTTTTAGTCCGCTGGCAACGCGAAACTGCCATCGCAACGCGCATCTGCGGCTCGGAATTTGGCGACCGCTGCGAAACTCGTTTTTGCTCGCCAATTTTTCCTCGAAGAGGGAATTGTCCCGTCATGAAAATCAAAGCCTTCCTATTGCCCGCGATTGCCGTTCTTTGCCTTTTCAAGCCGGTTATTGCTGAGGAAAATATCACGCAGGAAGAGCTCGTTCGTCGCACTCAGGAGCTTTTTGATGCCGTCGTTCCGGGTAATCCGGAGCCGTGGAAAAAACACTACGCCGAGGACGCCATTTATTCGGATGAAAAAGGACGCAGTCTGAACAAAACAGCATTAGTCGCGGATATCACGCCGATGCCGAAAGGCTACTCCGGCGACATCAAGATTGTGAGACCGCAAAGTCGCATCTTTGGGGATGCTGCGGTTCTCAGTTACGATCTGGACGAAACCGAAACGATCTTCGGCCAAAATCTCAAAGCGCGATATCACGAAACCGACACGTGGCTCCGACGCAATGGCACGTGGCAGATCGTCGCGGCGCAAGCGTTTCGATATTACGAAGATCCCGCAATCGGCAAAGCAGATTCCAAAAAGTTGCCAACATTTGTGGGCACTTACGAACTAGCGCCAGGCAACACGAGGTCTGTCACGATCGCGGGCGATAATTTGTTCGTTGAGCGAAACGGAAAACGCGAGCAACTCTATCCGGAATCTTGCGACATCTTTTTCCGTAAAGGGGTCGAAGGTCGCATTCTCTTCCGCGCCGACAACGGCGACAAAGTTGACGCTCTTATCGATCGCCGAAACAACGAAGACGTCGTCTGGCGCAAAGTAAAATAACCGCAAAAGCCCTAACGAAGAAGTTGCGAGGATAATGGTTTCGGTCAGGGAACCGTAGAAGCTTCAGCGGCCACCGGCGGATGTGCTGCTACGTGCAGAGCTTCGTACAACCGATGCAAATGAACGGGCTTTGTGAGAAGAGCGATTGCTCCGAGGGCTTCGATTTCGCATGGCGGCGGACAACCGGTGACGAGAATGATTTTTGCGGCCGGATCTTTGGCGAGAATGTGGCGGCATGCGGTGACGCCATTGAGTTTAGCCATTCGATAATCCATCAAAACGACGTCCGGCCGATGACGTTCGTATGCGTGAATGGCCTCCAAGCCGGATCCGACGATCTCGACGACTTCATTGCGGCATTGGCTAACCATCTCAGCGAGTAAAGTCGCCGCGCTTGGCTGATCGTCGGCGATGAGAACCCGCATCATGAGGCATTTCGGAGAAGTTTCCGTGCCATATGCTCGCAACGATGATTAACCTCAGGCGCGATTCCGTCGCGATCGATCGACGGCGCGACTGACGAAATTCACGCAGAGATGAATACCGACTTCTACGCCTTCGGTGAAATTCTCTGGGACTGTCTTCCGTCAGGGCGGCATGTTGGCGGCGCTCCATTCAACGTCTCCGCGCATCTCGCGCAACTCGGCGTTTCAGTTTCACTCATCTCGGCGGTCGGTCGCGACTCGTTAGGCGATAAAATTTTGCAAGTGGCGCGCGACAAAAGTGTAAATGTCGACTTCGTCAGTCGCGTGCGGATTGGTCTTCCTACGGGAACTGCAATCGCGACTCTGGATGAAAAGGGCAACGCAACCTACGAACTGGTTCAGCCGGCCGCCTGGGATGAAATAGAAGTTACCGGGAAAGCATTGGACGCGGTTTCAAAAGCGCGCGCGTTGACCTTTGGTTCGCTGGCCGGTCGCTCGCATTACAACCTGCGAACAATTGGATCGGCTTCTCGCAGTGAAGGGGCCGCTAAAGTTTTTCGATGTGAATTTGCGCCCGCCGTTTGTCGATCCTGCGCGCGTCATCGATCTGGTGAAACGTGCTGATGTGATCAAGCTCAACGATGGCGAACTTGCAATGCTCGCGTCGTGGTTGCGTAGCGGCGAGCTGACGCACAGCACGCCGCGCTCGACGGATGAAGTCGCTCGGGCGTGCGCGACGCTTGCGGAGGCAACAAATGTTTCTCGCATTTGCGTCACGCTTGCGGAAAAAGGTGCCGCGCTTTGGGATCGCGGTAATATCGTTACCGCCCCGGCCCCGCAAGTCGCCGTAAAAGACACTGTCGGGGCCGGTGACGCATTCATGGCGGGATTGATGGTCGGGCTCACGCGGGAAAGTGATACGCGAAAAGTTTTGGTAAACGCCTGTCGCTTGGGCGCTTTCGTTGCATCGCATTTCGGGGCGACACCATTGCTGCCGGCAGCGCTCGTTCGGGAATTGCACGTAACCGGAACGCGCGTGACCAGAGCGTGCGGGAGGCGTCCGTTTTTGGCCGCCCTTTGAGGTTAAAAAAGTATTAAAAAACGGTCTAAAAATTTATCTTCCAACAACGAGCGGCTTGGTGATATATCGCCGATATTCGTATTCACCCCCAGTTCGAGATGAAACCGAACAAGTCGGGCTCGGAGAGCTGACGTTTTTCTTCTTCACTGTCGCAGTCTTCTTGAGTTTCGGAATTCGCCTGTTCGGTCAAGGATGCACTTCTAATCCCATCGTCTGCGAAAACGCGCTCCCCGGAAATCCCATGAGCGAATGGGATGTCGGAGCTGGAGATGCAAGTATCCAGGGATACGCGACGGACATAAGCGTGAATCATGGCCAGACGATCACGTTCAAGGTCAGCACCGACGCGACTGCATACCGCATTGATATTTATCGGCTGGGCTATTACGGAGGTCTTGGTGCGCGAAAGGTAGCGACGGTAAACCCTTCGGTCAGCTTGCCCCAGACTCAGCCGACCTGCCTGCGTGACCCAGGAACGGGACTTATTGATTGCGGCAACTGGGCCGCATCTGCCAGTTGGGATGTCCCATCAACTGCCGTCTCGGGAGTTTATATTGCGAGGCTGGTTCGGACTGATACGGGCGGAGCAAGCCACATCGTCTTCATCGTGCGCGACGACACAGGTCAATCGGACATTCTCTTTCAAACGAGCGATACAACATGGCAGGCCTACAATCGTTACGGCGGCGTTAGCCTCTATTGGGGCAACGGTCCTTCTCCCAGCGGTCGTGCTTACAAATTAAGCTATAACAGACCTTTCACTAATCGCGTTGAAGTAGGCACGGGCGAAAAAGAGGGATTCCTGTTCGATTCCGAGTATCCCATGATTCGTTGGCTCGAAGCTAACGGGTATAACCTTAGCTATGCGACAGGCGTCGATACAGAGCGGCGCGGCTCAGACGCTCTCATGCAGCATAGGATCTTCCTGTCCGTAGGGCACGACGAGTATTGGTCCGGGCAGCAGCGGACCAACGTAGAGACTGCTCGTGCAGCTGGTGTTCATCTCGGATTTTTCAGCGGAAATGAGTTGTTTTGGAAAACGCGATGGGAAAGCAGCATCGACGGCACGAATACTCCTTATCGCACTTTGGTCTGCTATAAGGAAACACACGCGGGCGCCAAGATCGACCCGAGCCCTTTATGGACTGGCTCATGGCGAGATCCGCGTTTCAGCCCGCCTTCTGATGGCGGTCGTCCCGAAAACTCGTTAACGGGTCAGCTTTACGCGATCGACGCATTTCGGAACGATCCGATGTACGTTTCTTCCACCGAAGGGAAGGAGAGGTTCTGGCGGAATACCGGAATCGACACTCTGCCCGCGGGGCAGATCGCGCAATTACCAGCCGGCGTATTGGGTTTCGAATGGGACGAAGTAAAGGATAATGGCGTCCTGCCGTCCGGCTTGGTTCGACTGTCACGCACCACGCTTTCAGTGGACAGATATCTAATAGATTACGGGTCGACCTTTGCTCCCGGTGTTGGCACACACAGTTTGTCTGTTTATCGTCATAATAGTGGCGCGCTCGTTTTTGGCGCAGGCACTACGCAATGGTCGTGGGGGCTGGATTCGGTTCACGACTTCACGGGGCCCGCTCCCGATGCGCGGATGCAGCAGGCGACTGTGAACATCTTCACCGACATGGGAGCACAGCCGGCATCAATACAACCTGGTTTGGTGCTGTCTGCCGGCACGTTTTACCGCGCGATCAATCTGGGTGGTCCCGCGATAACTATCGATGGGCACAATTGGGAGGCTAACACCTCCGTGACGCCTAATTTTTCCATCAATGGCTCCTCTGCTGCCAATGGTAGCGTCTGTCTTTAGTCCGCCGTTAGATACCGATCACGCCACAATGTTACGGACTTTTCGCTACAACCCCAATCTGCAACTTAGTGTAACCGGCGTACCGAGCGGGAACTACGACGTTTATGTGTGGACCTTTGAGGACAGTAATTCCTTGAATGCTACGCTGTCCGTTAATGGTAGAGTTGTAGTAGGTAGTTACAACACCGGCGCGGTTGGGCACTGGAGCCGGTTAGGTCCGTATCCGGTAACCATAAGCGATGGAACGATCCAAATTGGCTATCTGTGTAATACCTCTGGCGATGCGGGTTTACTCAGTGGGGTGGAAGTGTGGCAACAGGGAGGAGCGCCACCGCAAATCCTACCACCCACAGGCACGTTTTATCGTGGAATCAATCTGGGTGGACCGGCAATGACGGTCGATGGGCACAGTTGGGAAGCTAATACATCGGTTACGCCGAACTTCACGATCAATGGCTCGTCCGCTTCGAATACTAATATCGTCTTTAATCCAGACGTGGACCTTATGGATTACGACATCATGTTGCGGACATTTCGCTACCAAAGTAATCTCCAGTTTAGTCTTACCAGTGTGCCTAGCGGCCTCTACGACGTGTATGTGTGGGTCTTCGAAGATACGACTTCTTTAAATGCCACTTTATCCCTAAACGGGAATGTCGTTTTACCGAGCTACAACACCGGTGCGGCCGGACACTGGGATCGGTTAGGACCGTATTCAACGACCGTAAGCAATGGAAACCTGACGGTGAATTACGTATGCAACACTCAAGGCGATCAAGGTTTACTTAGTGGCGTAGAGGTTTGGCAAGGCAGCCCGACACCGACACCGACACCGACACCGACACCGACACCGACACCGACACCGACACCGACACCAACACCGACACCAACACCAACACCGACACCAACACCGACACCGACACCGACACCGACACCGACACCGACACCGACACCGACACCGACACCGACACCAACACCAACACCGACACCGACACCAATCGTCTTGATACCACCTACGGGCACGTTCTATCGCGCGATCAACTTGGGTGGTCCAGCGATGAGCATCGACGGGCACAATTGGGAAGCCAATACAACGGGGACGTCCGAATTTCACCACCAACGGCTCCTCTAGCGCTAATTTTAGCATCGTTTTTGATCCAGCGGTGGACACTCCGGACCACGCAACCATGCTGCGGACATTTCGCTATAATGCCAATCTACAGGCAAGCCTGACCAGTGTACCTAGTGGCATTTACGACGTGTATGTATGGGTCTTCGAGGACAACAACTCATTGAATGCCACTTTGTCCGTCAATGGGAATGTTGTTTTACCGAGTTACAACACTGGTGCGGCCGGACACTGGGATCGGTTAGGGCCGTTTCCAGCTACAGTGAGCAATGGAACTTTAACGGTGAACTATTTATGTAACACTCAAGGCGATGAAGGATTACTTAGTGGCATAGAAGTGTGGGAAGAATCAACACCGACACCAACACCGACACCGACACCGACACCGACTCCGACTCCGACACCGACACCGACACCGACACCGACACCGACACCGACACCGACACCGCCAATACTGACGCCTCCGGAAGGCACATTTTATCGTGGGATCAATTTGGGTGGTCCGGCGATGACCATCGATGGACATGATTGGGAAGCCAATACATCTGCGACGTCCAACTTCTTAACAAACGGCATCGCTAGTGCGAATCCCGATATCATCTTTGATCCACCGGCGGATACTCCGGACCATGGGACCATGCTGCGGACTTTTCGATATCAAACCGATTTGGAATTTAGTCTGACCGATGTCCCCGATGGGAGCTACGATGTCTACCTGTGGGTCTTTGCGAACGGCGGATCTTCCAGCGCCACGGTATCCGTAAATGGGAGAGTTGTCGTGCCCAACTATAATGTTGGAACATCAGGTCACTGGGACCGATTAGGCCCTTATCCGATGACGGTTAATAATGGAACCGTCCAAGTGGATTATTCATCTAACACTCCAGGCGATGATGTTTTAATCAGCGGAGTGGAAGTGTGGGAACGACCGACAATAACGCCGCCCACTCCATCAAGCGTTGTCTCGCGTAAGACCCATGGTGATGCCGGCGCGTTTGATGTGGACTTGAACCCGCCGGCTTCTGGAATCGAATGCCGGAACGGAGGCGCCACTGGAGATCATACGATTGTCGTGACGTTTCCCGTTCCAGTTACCGTTGGTGGGGATGGAAATGTCAGAGCGCAAGTTATGTCGGGAACCGGCCAGGTTGGCACAGCTGGTATTGCCGATGGCAACGATATCACCGTTAACGGAGCGGAGGTAACAGTGCATCTCACGAACGTTACGAACGCTCAAAGGCTTCAAGTTACAATTTTTGATGTCAGCGATGGGACCAATCGCGGCGACGTTAGTTTCTCAATGGGCGTGCTTCTTGGCGATGTTACGGGAAATGGTTCCGTGAATAGCTCGGATGTCAGTGCCACCAAGGCTCAAAGCGGGGCAGTCGCAAATGCAAATAATTTCCGAGATGATGTGACTACGAACGGCTTAATCAACAGCTCGGATGTTTCCTCTGTAAAATCCAAATCGGGCACAGCCCTGCCCTAGGCTGGTTCTTTGTGCACGCAAAATGATTCGCTAAAGAGATTTTGAGGGTTGATGGTTAAGGGCCAGGTGGGCCGACAAAATGGAGAAAATCAACCTTCAAAGCACGATCGATACGCCTTCTGCTGATGCTAATGATGTTGCTTCGATCGACGCCATCATCACCGCCGCTTATGACGTCATCTCCGGTCCGGCCGGGAAGGAACGTGACTGGGATCGCGAGCGCTCGCTTTTTTTCCCTGGTGCTCGGCTGATTCCGACGGCAAAGAATGCCGGGGAATTGAATCGCGATCTCGATCTCTTGCCGCAGACGCTTGATGTTGAAGATTACATTGCACGCGTGCGTCCCTATTTCGAAAAGGAAGGATTCTACGAAAAAGAGATAGCGCGACGTACGGAAGAGTTCGGACGGATCGCGCACGTTTGGAGCACTTATGAGTCCCGGCATGACGCGAATGATCCGCAACCCTTCATGCGCGGGATCAATAGTATTCAGTTATTCAATGACGGTAAGCGCTGGTGGATCGTGACGGTTTATTGGCAACACGAGAGCCTCGAACACTCTCTTCCGAACAAATATGTCTGACGATCGGATCGATCAGGCCGCGCTATTTCGCGCTGGGCGTTGTCGGACTCGAAGGTGATTTGTGCGATCGCGCTTTCCTGGCTACCCGTTGTTCTTTAGCGGACAGAGGCCGTGGCGAACGCGGATGCGTGCCGCGATAATGCATTACTGCTGTTCCAAGGACTAACGCGCACAAGATAAATGCAATTGCCTTTCTTTCCTCCGGCGTGAGAACGAAAATCTGCCGGCGCGGTGACTTTTGTTTCGGATTCACTTTCTCTTGCGCGGTCTGACGTGGATTGAGCGATAGCGTCCGCGAATATTCTTGTCGTAGAACCGGGCTTTGGATTCGACGGCCATTAACTTGCGATACAAAAAAACGGGTACGTCGAGGTAACGATAAATCGCACCGTTAACAAATTCGATTTCCAGCGCGTGCATTCGTTTGCTGTATCCAATGGAGAAGATGGCACTCGAATCGACAGCTTCACGCCGAATGTGAGATACGATCGCTTCTGGCGGACGCCGCTCGTCAGGCTCCGACGCTACGGAAGAGAAAATGCCAAGCGCGGTGACGCTGGCGAGGAGAAGGGAGGGGAACACCTTCATCGAACAAAGAAGCTGTCATGAAACGAACCCGCGCGTCGAGCCCGAAATTAGCTCCAGCAACGGACGGCGCCTCGAGGACGAGCGCTAGCCTCCAGGGTCCACGGGAGGCACGTTCGCGCGCAATTCTTTTTTGAGGAGGCTGCCCCAACGATCGTTATAAGGGTGAACTTTCTTGGCAGGATGGCCTTGTCGTTCTATCGGGAACCCCTCGTTCGCCCAATCGAAGATTGAGCCGGTGAGATTTCGCACATCTTTGAAGCCAGCATCCTGCAGCGCCTTGGCGAATGCGGCGGAGCGATAACCGACCGAACAGTAGGTTACGATTGGTCTTTCGCGCGGAATTGCGATCGAAGTGACGCTCGAGCCGGGCTCGACGCGCTGCGCACCATGAATGTGACTAACGTCGTATTCTTCTCTTGTGCGCACATCCAATAGAACGGGCTTGACGCGATGAGAGTCGCCTAACCATTGGGCCAGATGTTGGGAGTCGATTCGCCGGACCGTTGGAAAATCGTGCCGAACTTTAAAATTCACGATCGCCCATTTGAGTCCTTGCGAATAGCCGCTTGCAACTGCTGCCAAAGACAACGTTACCCCTAACGAAAAGGCGATGATCGACCGGGATGACATCGCAGTCACGGTACCAATTGGTCGACGGGTTGGGCGGCACGCTCCGGCACGCGACCGTCGGGGAGACGCCAGGGACGTTGCGCTCGAAATGGCAAAACGAAAAGTTTGGGTAACGTGAGTTCGGACTCGTCGCGATAGCCGGCGACGCCGATGATGAGGGCATCCTGCGGAATGTCGCGACGCAAAGTACGATGGAGTATGTCCCACCAGCAGAAGATCGTGCCCCAGTTAGAGTTTGTTTCACGTTGCACAATTGAGTGATGAATCCCGTGCATGCGCGGTGTGACCACAATGTGGTTCAAGAGGCGCTCGAAGCCAATCGGCAGCCGCCAGTTCGAGTGTTCGAAAAGATTGATCGATTCGAACAGGAACTCGAAAACGATCAGAGCCCAGAAGTCGATGCCGAGGAGCGCGACGGTCGCGACACGAAAGGGAACCGACATGATCACTTCGCCAAAGTGAAAGCGCACTCCCGTGCTCACGTCCATGTCGAGATCGGAATGATGCACATTATGAAAACGCCACATGAAAGGAATAAGGTGCAAGGCCACGTGCCACCACCAATACAGATAATCCATCAGCAAAACGCCGACGATGATGAGCAGCCAGTGTGGCACTTGAAACGGGAGCAAATGCAGCAATCCAAAGTGGTGATTCGCCGCCCAAACCGACGCTAACAGCGGGATTGGGACTAACGAGATGCGCGCGAGCGCAAAGCCGACGCCAGAAAATACGACATTGCGCACAGCGCGGCGCAGCCAGGAAAGATGACAATGTCTCAACGGGAATCGCCACTGCAAGAAGAGCAGCACCAGGAAAACTCCCGCGAAGAACGGGCCGGCAAAATTGTCGAGCAGCGGATGGGTTTTAATCACGGATCATTCGTAGCATTCGAGATATTTTATTCCCGAGCCGGTGTTAAAGACGACGACGGATTCGTTAGGCAGTATTTTTCCTGCGCCGAGCAGAGACTTTAGCGCAGCAAAACAAGCTCCGCCTTCCGGCGCGACAAAAACACCTTCGCAAGAACCAACTTCGCGCGCCGCGTGTATCATGTCTGCATCATCGATTGCGACCGCCCCACCATTCGATTCGCGCAAGATTTTTAGCATGATGAAATCGCCAATTGCTTTCGGAACGCGCAAACCGGAAGCGATTGTGTGCGCGTTCGGGATTTCAGATGCGTTGGAATCGCCAGCGGCAAAGGCGCGCACGATTGGAGCGCAGCCATTGGCCTGCACCGAAATCATTCGCGGACGCTTCTTGTCGATCCATCCAAGCGCTTCCATTTCATCGAACGCTTTCCACATGCCGATGAGACCAGTCCCGCCTCCCGTGGGATAAAGAATGACATCGGGCAATTTCCAATTGAGTTGTTCCGCCAGTTCGTAACCAAGTGTTTTCTTCCCTTCGACGCGATACGGTTCTTTGAGTGTGGACATGTCGAACCAGCCTTCCGCACTTTTGCGTCGCCCGATCTCAGCGCCGCAATCGGTAATAAGACCATCGAGCAGTGTTACGTGAGCTCCGAGCTCCCGGCATTCAACGATGTTCGCGCGCGGTGTGTCGCGCGGCATGAAAATGTGCGCTTCCAGACCTGCACGTGCTGCGTACGCTGCCAGCGCGCCACCGGCATTTCCAGCTGAAGGCACAGCGAGCTTCGTCGCACCAAGGTGCCTTGCCATGGAGACTGCAACGGACATTCCCCGCGCTTTGAAACTCTGAGTCGGATTCACTGATTCGTCTTTTATCCAAAGGTTTCGCATCCCGATTCTTGCCCCAAAACGTTCTGCACGGAGCAACGGTGTGTCACCTTCCCCTAACGAAATCGGTGTAGCGTCCGCCGGCAACGGCAGAAGTTCGCGATATCGCCACAGAGATTTGTCTCGACTCGTTAGGCCCGCAGGTTCTAAAACCTTTGCCGCGGAGTCGAGATCGTATCTGGCAACCAGCGGCTTTTCGCACTTGGTGCAAAGATTTTGCAAGTGCGTCCATTCGTGCCGAAGTCCGCACGAAGTACAAGCCAGGTGCGAAAGAAACATTCTCTAAATGGAGAGTCGAGTCGTCGAAGTTCTCATTAAGTCGTTGAGCATAAGCTAATAGCGGCTCGTTAATCAGTATTGCAAAATCGTAAGGCTTCCTGGCTTGCTGTTATAGCTGATGCCTCTTTATCATGGGGGTGCCGTTTGGGTGATCTAAAATTAAATACAGCTAACATGCGGTGAGTCCCGAATAGGAGTAATGAAAAGCGACCGATGGGAAGAAGGAAAAAGGAACAAGTAGCGATGAATACGAAGCATGTAGCGATGTTTGGATTCTTTGAACGGCGAATGTTGCTCGCTTTTCTTCTTTGTTCAATCGCAGTCTCATTAGCGATGCTTAGTTTCGCGGACACAGCACGGACAGCAAAAGTCGTTGCTCAACCTCAACTGCCGTTTGTCCCTGGTACGCCAACTTTTGGTCATCCGATTATCAGTGGGATCGGCGGGGTTGGCTTTGAACAGGATCTCAGACTTGATCCTTCGAATCCCAACCGGCTGTACACTAGTGCGCCGGGAACGGCAGCGGCCAACACGAGTTGGATGTGGCATTCCCTCGATGGTGGTAAGACTTTCAAGTGGGTGGTCGGAGCAACGGCGTTGGAAGGCAAAGTTACAACCTGTAACGGTGGCGGGGATACAGAACTTGGCGTGGATATAATGGGTCATCTTTATTTCAACGATCTGACGCTTGCTAACTTTAGCACCGCTCGTTCGGACGACTTTGGCGCTACCTTCACCTGCAGTAACGTTGGCGTCCCCGATACGGCGGTGGATCGCCAATGGTATGCGATCGATGGCGATCCAACTAATGGTGGGAGCATCTACCTTACAAATGATGAGATAGGACCCGGCGGAGCAATGTGCGGAGGCAGCACTGGTAATAACGTCCTCGTTATGTATCGCTCACCGGTAAGCGGTCTAGGTGCTACTGCAGGCATCGAATTTGGTCCGGCGAACCACATTACGGCGGACCTTTCTTGTGACGAAGCCATCATGGGTAATAACGAGCTAAGCCCGGTCGCTACTACCTTGGGTCAACCGGACGGTGTCGGCGGATTTGCGACGCTGCCTGCAGCGGTAAAGCATGTCTTCGTTATTCATGATAACGCGCAGTTAAATAAAATTCTTGTCGGTCGGTGCTTCCCTGTCGCTTTTGGTGCACCGGTTGCCAACGTCAGCGACCCGACGGGGCTGAATTGCACAGATACTCTGGTGGCCGATCTCGGTTCGAACGCAAAGACTGGCGGTAATTTTCCAACGATGACGATCGATAAAGCCGGCAACCTTTACGCGGTTTGGGAGCAGGCGCCTATCGACGCGAGTGGGATGATTAACGGCGATACGGTGCTCAAGTATTCTTACTCGATCGATCAAGGTAGAACCTGGGCGACTCCGATCGCGATCGATACATCGGGCTCACCGGTTGGTGCTTTGCATACCAATGTTTTCGCCTGGATGGCCGCAGGCGACGATGGACGAGTGGCTATCGTTTGGTACGGGACGTCCGGTGCGCCCGCATTTCCGTCGGGCGGCCCGGACTCGTGTCCATCGACGTGTGACTGGAGCTTATGGATGGTCCAGACATTAAATGGACATGCGGTAACTCCGGCCTTTACCGCTCCAATTCTGGCGAGCGAACACTTCATTCATCGCGGAAGCATCCAGACTCTCCTCGGTGGGCAGAGCGGTGACCGATCGTTAGGCGATTTCTTGCAGGCGCGAATGGGTTCGCTCGGTGAAATTCAGGTGGGTTACGCCGACTCTAATAACATCACAGAAGCCGTCGCCCCGCACGGCACATTCGTTAGGCAAAACGGCGGCAATGGTCTGCTCGCCTCCGATTCCCCGGTTAACATCTCTGGACTGACGCCATTTAACTCCGCATCTGATCCGAGCGGCGATGGTAAGTATGAGGTAAATGGGATTAGTAGCGCGAATATGCCTCAGCTCGACATCCTGAATTCAAGCATCACCAGGATCACGACCGCACCTTGTTCGGTGTTAGCTCCGTGTTACGAGGTCGTGATGAAGGTAAACAATCTCAGTCTTGCGCCTACTACCGCGCAAGATCCAGATCCAGATTTGGTCTGGCTCACGCAGTGGCTGGTCCCTTCTACCACCAATCCTAACGGAGGCAAAAATTTCCATGTCTACGCAGAATCATTAAATGGTGCGGCGTTACAATGCTACGTCGGTGAAAATGCTGCTGCCATCGTAGGTGGAGGCGTGACTTTGACTTACCCGGGAGGGGCGACTGCACTGCCTGCTACAAATTGCAGATCCACCTTGGGGGTGAACGGAACGATCACCATTGATGTTCCACTTTCCATGGTGACGGATGCGGGCGCGATCGATCGGCGCCTGCACGAGGTTACTGCAAGTACGATGACGCTGACTCAACCTGCCAATACCGTCCCGTCTGTTGGCGGCATCGGGGGTTCGCTCTTTAACCTTATTGATGTTGTGCAGGGATATACCTTCGACCCGGCGTTGCTGGGAGCGGTGTCGCGAAAAACGCACGGTGCCACGCCTTTCGATGTCGCTCTTCCCTTATCTGGCAAGGCCGGGATTGAGTGTCGCCAGGGGCAGGGAGCGGGCGCGGACCAACATCAGGTCGTTGTAACGTTTGCCGCGCCTGTTACGATCTCTTCAGCCGCCGTA
Organism: uncultured Verrucomicrobiae bacterium; assembly: GCA_963758535.1. Lineage (GTDB taxonomy): Bacteria > Verrucomicrobiota > Verrucomicrobiia > Chthoniobacterales > UBA10450 > JBBQFI01. The sequence goes on from CAVWVT010000012.1 coordinate 315,102, forward strand.
ACGCAGGGGACAGGCTCCGTTTCCGGAACAAGCATTGTGGGAAACGATGTTATCTTGAATCTGAGTGGAGTGCCAAACGCGCAGACGATCGCGATCACGTTGTTCGGGGTGAACGACGGCAACGGGGCGGCGAACGTCGTTGTGCCCATGAGCATTCTTCTCGGCGATACGACTGCAAGCGGAGTGGTCAACAGTACCGATGTTAGTCAGACCAAGTTGCAAAGCGGGGCCGTCCTTAGCGCGGCGAACTTCCGCACTGACGTGTCGGTAAGCGGCCAGATAAACAGCTCAGATGTTTCAATCGTAAAAGCTCAATCTGGGACAGCGTTGCCTTAGTCGGTCGATTAAAGCTGAATGCCAAAGCGCTTCATCTTGTTGTAGAGAGTCGGCCGTTGAATACCTAACAACTGCGCAGCTCTCTTCTTGTTACCGTGAGTTTGGGCGAGCGCTTGCAGGATGGCGTGGCGTTCCATCTCATTTAGGCTTTGCGGTTTCGCACTTTGCGGTTCGCCGCGTTCGGCCTGTTGCAGCACGGCCGGTAGTTGCACTTCGCTCGGCAACTCTTTCACCGTGATCAAAGCTTGACGCGCGAGGACGACCGCGTACTCGATCGCGTTCTGTAGTTCGCGCACATTTCCCGGCCACGCGTAATCGAGAAGTTTTTCGAAGGCTTCGGGTGTGATCTCAGGCTCCGCTTTCCCCAACTTCTGCGCGAATCGCTTTACGAACGTGCCAACGAGTGGTGGGATATCCTGTTTGCGCTCGCGTAGTGGAGGTATTTCGATCTGAAAAGTATTGAGTCGATAATATAGATCGGAGCGCAGGCGATTTTCGGCGAGCGCTTGTTGAATCGGTCTATTGGTAGCGGCGATGACACGAAAATTGGATGTCATTGTGCGTGTGCTTCCTAACGAGCGATATTCGCCTTCCTGTAATACGCGAAGAAAGCGAGTTTGTAGCTCCGGAGGCATTTCCGAAATCTCATCCAGGAACAAGGTGCTTCCATCAGCCTCCGCGATCATTCCGGAGAAATCGTTCATTGCACCGGTAAAGGCTCCTTTGACGTAACCGAAAAGCTCGGACTCGATCATTTGTTGAGGAAACGCTGCACAGTTCAGTTTTACCATCGGCTTGTCCGCGCGAAGGCTGCGGCTGTGGATGACGTTGGCGATGACTTCCTTCCCGACTCCGCTTTCGCCAGTCACCAAAACGTTCGCTTCCGAAGGCGCCATTGCCGTGATCAGTCCGTCGATTTCCTGCATGACTTTACTGGTGAAAATCGGCGCCAGTTGCGTTTCAGCAATCTCAAGACGCTTTTCCAGTTGCTGGGTTCTTTGACGCAATGCTTCGGTCTCGCGCAGCAGCGATTGTTTCTCGAGCGCCTTCTCCACGAGACTAAGAAGCTCCTCAGGCGCGTAAGGCTTGCTGATGAAATGATAGGCGCCCCGCTTGATCGATTCGATCGCATTACTTAGCGAATCGTGCGCTGTGAGAATAATCACTTGGATCTCGGGATGCTCGCGCTTGATCTGATCGAGCAATTGCAAACCTTCAGCATCGGGTAATTGCAAATCGAGCAAGACGACAGCGGGCGGCCTGGCCTTAATTGCTCGCAGTCCCAGCGATGCGGTCCCAGCGGTATCGGTAACGTATCCGTGCCGATTAAGCAAAGCCTCGAGCGTCATGAGAATGGGACGCTCGTCGTCTACTACGAGAATACGACGGTGCTCAGCACTCATACCACGAGATTCTTCCGGCCCGGCCTATGCCGGACCTCTAAACAGCGGCAATGTAACTCTCGTATGCAACGAAGAAGTTGCCGAAACATAGTGTGCTTGTAACTGGCCGTGATGATTCTCGACGATAGTCCGCACACGATGAAGTCCAAGACCATAATGACCCCGACCCACTTTGAGCATCGGCTGGCGACCCCAGTTATCCGTGAGAGTTGTGAAACTCTTTTTGGGCTCTCGCAACTCGAAAACGAAATTATCGCCTTCAACTCCGGCATGAACGGCCAGATTTCCTTCAGCCCGATCGTGGTAAAAGGCGTTTGTGAAAAGTTCAAGAATCGCCTCCTGCATGAGTTGCGGATCAAGCTGCAAAGTTTCGTCGGCCAATTGCACCTTCCAAGCGATTTCCCCGTTTTCTTTCGGTCGCTCCGCGGCAATTTTTTCACGGAGATCGTCAACGAAATCTGCTGCTCGGTAAGTCATTAACTGCGGAGTTGATTGACCCATCGAGCCGGTGAGTTTTTGGAGGGCGATGCCGATCTCGTAGATCATTTCGCGCAGGCGTCTGACTTCTGTCTTGAGTTCGGCGTCTTCGGCCAATTCGGAAAGAAAAGTCGACTGCAGTTCGATGGCGTTAAGATGATTGCGCAAATCATGGCTTAACTGACGAACGAAGCGGACGACATCGTTCCACGGAACGTCGTGCGTGCCCAGGGAGGGTGGTGATTGACCAGGCGCGGAAGACATCACGTGCTGAAAAAACTTTCCAGGGAGGGGCGTTCCGACGCGACAGTTTGCACGGTCGAGTCATTGGCGGCGATGTGACGCAAGACGTGGTAAACGTCTTCGGGATCGGCCTCGAGCGCGCGCGCGATTTCGACCGCCGTTCGCCCTGGTGACGGTGCGAGAGCGGCCCGAACACGATGCTGCAATTCGAGCAGGCGCGTTGCCGCTTTTTTCCCAGCTTCCACACCGGGCTGATGATAGGCGTTGATATGCACAAGCGAGGCGTAGAATCCCACCGCTCGCTCATAAAGAGCAATCAGCGCGCCGACTTGGAAGGCGTTCACTTCCGGAATCGAGATGGTAATTGACTCCCGCCCATTTTCGTAAAGAGCGGTGCGCGTTCCGCGCAGAAACCCATGAAGATAATCGCCGCTGGTGATTCCCTTTTCGACTTCGAATCGTGGCGTCGCCCGATCCTGGCGCACTTCAATAAAGGTAACGAAAAAATTAAGAACGCCGTCGCGCAGCTGCTGCACGTAGGCGTGCTGGTCGGTCGATCCCTTGTTGCCATAAACGGCGATGCCTTGATGCACCACTTTGCCATCGAGATCTTTCTCTTTGCCTAACGACTCCATGACGAGTTGTTGGAGATACCTGGTGAAAAGCGCGAGTCGATCCTTGTAAGGAAGAATCACCATGTCTTTTTCGCCGCGACCGTTGCCAGCATAAAACCACATCAGGGCGAGGAGCATCGCCGCATTTTTTTGCACGTCTGCAACGCGCGTATGCGAATCCATGGCTGCGGCGCCGGCAAGGAAACTATCAATATCAAAACCGAGCAAGGCGGCAGGCAAAAGGCCGACCGCGCTCATCACCGAGGTTCGCCCGCCCACCCAGTCGTGCATCGGAAAGCGGGCCAGCCACTTCCCCTGCTGGGCATGTTTGTCCAATTCGCTGCCTGCACCAGTGACGGCCACCGCGTGCCTGGCAAAATCCAAACCGTTCTTTTCGAACAAGGCCTGCGCTTCGACCATTCCATTACGTGTCTCTTTTGTGCCACCCGATTTCGAAATCACAACGACCAACGTGCGCGCGATCTCCTCACCGATTCTTGCAAAGACTCGATCGAATCCGTCGGGATCGGTGTTATCAAAGAAATAAATATTAGCCGGATCGTCTGTCTTACCCAGCGCATCTGCGATGAACTGTGGTCCGAGCGCGGACCCGCCGATACCGATCAGCAGTACATGTTCGAATTTTTCTCGTTGCCCGGGCGAGATGACACCGCTGTGCACTTGCGCAGCAAACTCCTTGATGCGCGCGTTTGTTTGTTCGATGTCCGCGCGCAACTGCGCGTTAGGCGCGAGCTCGGGATTGCGCAGCCAATAATGGCCGACCATGCGTTGCTCGTCGGGATTTGCGATGGCGCCTTTCTCCAGCGCTGCCATGTCGGCGAATGCGCGCGCAATGCGCGGCTTCATTTTCTCGAAGAAATCATCGGCAAAACGCATGCGGCTGATATCGAGCGTAAAATCGAGATCGTCGTAGCGCAGAAAGTACCGCTCGAATCTATCCCAAAGAGAAATCACGATCGCAATCGCCTCATCAATACTCGCCGAAGTTCACCACCACGTTGATCTGACCAGCAGCGGGTTTCGCGTTGTCGTAGGCGGGGGTCCACTGCGCATCCTTCGTCATATTTTGAAGCAGGTCGCCCAGCCCACTATCTTTCGGAATCTCCGATATGACGGAACTCGATTGGATTTGACCACGTTCGCTGATCTTGAAAAGGACTTCGGCTGCGCCGGACCATGGGCGATTCCACATGAGAGTGGAATCGGTATGATAAAGACGATCGGCCAGGCCGCCGATCAGCTGCGGCTGAATGTAATTGGCCAACTTCCCAACGCGCTCGCGTTCCGCCGTTGCCAGCGACACCAGAATGACAGGCTCTCCGTCTTGATGCATGAACAATACCGTGCCACCAAGATAGACGGCGACCGGTTTGCCATCTACTTTCGCCGGATTGAAGTGTCCCCAATCCAGCGCCGATTGCACGGCCGCTTTGAACGCCGGGAGATTGCCGATCAAGGCATACCTCGTGGTCACCACACCCTCGGCAGAAACATCACAATAAAATTGCACCGCCGCTTCACCTGTTGCGGCATCCTTCGGGAAATGAATGTAGTTCGCGAACGATCCCTCTTCGCGACCAACTGTCGCCGGTTCGACTGTTTTCGGTGCATTGCCTGCGTGGGTTTCCAGCGACGGTTGGGACGGCGTCGCGACTCCGGGCGCCGTCTGGGCTCGCTTTTTGCAACCGGTCATCCCGATACAAATTAACGTAAGGGCAACTGCAATGGCGCGCGATTGCGCGCGGAACTTTTTATCCATGATAACGACTCGCCGGAACTAACCTTTGCTTTTCTCTTGCGCAAGTGCGGCGGCCATCTCTTGCGTTGGCGTGCTCCGCAGAATCATTTGCGAGCGACCACAATACGTCGTTCCTTGGCCGAACCAAGTATCCGATGAAAAATTCCTTCTTTCCGATTCGAATGACATTCGTTCTGATTCTCTTCGCCCTCAGCGTGGCGCCGTCGCTTTTCGCACAGGATTGGGCTAAGGAGAGGCTCCTCAAATCGCCGCGGCATGGCGAGTGGGTGAATCTCAAATCAGCGGATCGCACCATTAAGGCATTCGTCGTTTATCCCGAGCGCAAAGACAAGGCGCCGGTAATGCTCGTCATTCACGAAATTTTCGGGCTGACCGATTGGGTTCGTGGTGTATGCGACCAGCTTGCAGAAAACGGCGTGATCGCCATCGCGCCCGATCTTTTGTCCGGGCAAACGTTCTCGGATGTCGATGGTGCGCGCAAGGCGATCTCCGAATTGCCGAAGGAACAGATCAAAGCTGATCTCGATGTGACTTCCGATTATGCTCTGAAAATTCCCGCAGCGAACGGTACGCTTGCCGTCTGCGGTTTTTGCTGGGGCGGGGGATGGGCTTTTGCGTACGCCAACGAGAATCCAAAACTAAAAGCAGCGTATTCGTTTTACGGAACCGCTCCGGATGAAGCATCGAAAATCGCCAGGATTTCGTGCCCTGTTTACGGATTTTACGGCGAGAACGACGAGCGTGTGAAGGCCACGATTCCGAAAGCGGAGGAATTAATGAAAGCGGCCGGGAAGAAATATGAACCCGTCATCTATAAAGGCGCCACCCATGGTTTCATGCGCGAAGGCGAAATGCCGGACTCGACCGACGCAAATAAAAAAGCGCGCCAGGATGCCTGGACGCGCTGGAAAACGTTGCTAAAAAGTTTGGGCTAAGGCTGCCGCGAACCTTCGCGAACAGGGAAGACCTCGATTTGTGACTAGCCTTTAAAGTGGCCGGCAGCGCCCGCCGGCAATGGCAGATGCAGCCTTCCGCTGACCGCTTCGGGATCTTTCGAGCGGCGCGGCAGAATCGATGCGCCTGAATAGCGAGCGCGTCCCTGAATGATATGGAAACCGGTCTCATCCTCATAACCTTCCGGTGCGTTCCGCAAAGCAGCGAGGATGGTCGCCAGAGAGATCGAAGTGACTGTCAAAACTCCAAACAAAAACATGTTTTCCCAATGAGCAGGATCAATACCAAAGACGGTCGGCTGAGATTTTGTCGTTTTACCTTCGTGCAAAACCACCGTGGCGAACCCGTAATGATAGTTTGCGTCGCCTTCTTGAACAGAAGTGTCAACAAAAAGACACTTTCGTTACCGCTGCCAAAAGCGAATGAGACTAAATTTTGCGAGGCGACAGGGAAAGGACTTGGGGGATTGACACTTCCGTTTCCACTGATCGGCCGAGAAAAGCGAGTAAGACGCGAACCCGTTCCTTCGCTGGGAGAAGGCGAGTGACGAGCGCTTCCAATCCTTGGAAAGGACCTTCGGTAATCCGAACAGGCTCGCCCACTTTGATTTCCGGATCGATTGTCACGATCTCTTCGTCGTCACTCGTCTCTCGCAACGTAACGATCGTTCCTGAATCTACCGTCGCCAAATCATCGCCGAATTGGACAATGCCCTGAATTCCTGGCGAGTGACTGACTCGGCGATGCTGAAGCGGGTAAACGAATTGCGCGAACAAATATCCAGGAAACATCGCCTCGACGAACCATACTGCGCCTCTGGTGGTCATTTTGCGATAACGCAACCGGGGCGCATAACAGGGGACATCCAATTGGCGACGCAGCCCCATGGCAGCGAGATGTTCTCGCTTCGGCTGCGATTTCAAACAAAACCAAAGCGGTGTTTCGATAAGCGCCAATTGCGCACGGGAATAAGTCATGATGCCAACTTTCGATGGCGAAGGTAGTGTCGACATAACGTTTTTCAAGGGCGCGCGGGAGTCGCGCGTAAAAAACCGCTGCGAAATGAAAGCCGGCGAGGAGCGTGCTAGCTCCGAACGCCGTCTATTTTAACTGCGATATTGCCTGCTTTGCTTCGGCGGAAAAAGGTTCCGGCAAGCCTGCCTTTAATGCGCGTTCCAATGCGTCACGCGCCTGAGCTTTTTGTTTTTCCTGCAGGCTCGACATTCCGAAATAATACAACCCCACGCTGTCCAGAGGCTTTTTCGCAGCGCTTTCCTTTAGTAATTGAAGCGCGTAAGCGAAATCTTTCTTTTTGTAAGTAATCTCGGCAAGGATTCGCGTTAAGTCGGGATCTTCCGGAAGTTGTTTGTGGGCTTTGGTCGCGAGATCAGAGGCTTTGTCCAGAGTCGCCGGATTATTTGCGTACAAAGCTGCGAGATCCTTTTGCGCTGGCGTGAAATCCGGATAGCGATCCAAAACCTTCTTGTAAATATCGATCGCAGAGTTGTCCTGGTGTTGCTCCTTCGCCAGATCGGCCCGAACCATGAGGGCGGGGACATTGTCAGGATCGGTCTGCAACGTCTTTTCTGCTTCAGCCCCGAGAACAGTTGCGTCACCCGCCCCTTGATCGAAAGATGTAAGCAGCAAAAACGATTTCGCTTCCTCAACTCGCCGCGGATCTCGAGCTGTCTTTTCAACCTCTTGCATCGCTTGCTGGGCTTCAGTTACCTTACCCAAGCTGTAAGCGGCCCACGCAAACCCACGACGTATGTCTACGTCGTCGGGCAAGCGTCGCAGGCTTTCCTGCAGAAGACTGTAAGACCAATCAAAACTACCGGCTTGTAATGCGATATTCCCGAGGAGGCCGCTTATCTTCGGATCATTGGGTGCTAATTCCCGCGCGCGTTTGGCGAACGTCATCGCCTTGGTAGCATTCTTCAGTGGGCCGGCGTTCAGTTGCGCCAGCTTTATCGTAGGAGCAAGAAGATTTGGATTGAGATTGACAGCTTTCTCGTAAGATGTGGCGGCCTCGGCGAAATTGGACTGCTTTTCAAACAAGTCGCCAATGCGTTGGAGCGCTATCGGGTCGTTAGGCTCCTGCTCGAGGAATTTTTTCATTTGGTCGATCGAGACCTCTTCCCCTCCTTCTTGCAGCAAAGCCAGACGTCGTTTGCTCTCTTCTTTATTCGGAAAATCCTTTGGCGAGCTTACGGCTTTTTCGAGGGCCTCTTTCGCAGGTGCAATTCGGCCCATCATGTAATTCGCCATGCCGAGATGGAACGCTACCTCGGCATTATCCGATAGCTTCCCAGCACTCTGCTGGAGGAGGCTTAGAGCGCGTGGGTAGTCTCTCTTCTTGTAAAGAATCCAACCCAGTGTGTCTGCCACCGCAGCGTCGTCGGGTTGTAACTGATGGGCTTTTTTGGCCAATTCCTGGCCTTTATCTAACTCCTTAAATTGGCTGGCATACAAGTAAGCCAAATTATTCAAGGCTGGAGTGAAGTCCGGGTTCTCCGCTAGTAGTTTCTCATAAGCATCGCGCGCTTTTGAGAAATCCTTCCGCTGCTCGTAAAGCATCGCGGAGGTCATGAGAGCCGCGGTGTTTTTTGGATTTTTTGCCAACAGCGCTTCTAGCCTACCGAGGGCATCGTCCATTTTGCCTTCGGCTAGATAAACAGAGATCAGCGCGTCGTAGGCACGCGAGAGTTTGGGATCCAGATCGACTGCCTTCAGGAGTGCGCTTTCGGCCTTGTCCCAGGTCTTCGTTGCCATGTAGACCTCCGCTTCTATGAAATGTCCAGCTGCTGAGTTGGGCGTTTTTCCAAGTAATTGCTGGACTTTGGCCGTCGCACTACTGACATCCTTTTTTGCAAGATCAAGCTGGACGAGTTGTTCAATGCTCGCGGGATTATCCGGTGCCAATTCGTTCGACTTTTCAAAGGCTTGACGGGCTTCCTCGTTTTTATCTTGCTGACGCAAGATGGCTCCGAGAAAGAAATAAACTTGTGAGTCGTTCGGAGTCTTCGCTAATTGCTCTTGAAGAGTGGCGACAGCATCGTCGAAACGCTTCATCGATTGATAGGCTTCCGCCAGCTGCAGCCGTGCTGCTCGAAGATCCGGATGCTTCTTGAGCAGGTCATTCATCGCCGAGACGACATCAGGGAAATTGTTGCTCCGAAGATTGACCTGCGCGAGAAGTAGCGCCGTTTCAATATTGTTCGGGTTAATTGCCACAGCTTGTTTGAGAACGTCGCTCGCCTGGGCCAGGTTATTCTGTTGCAGATAAAGGAGAGCCAGCTGGTATTTGATTCCCGGAACTCCTGAATAGGTTTTGCTCAACTGTTCCAAACCTTCGGTCGCTTTACGGGTTTCGCCTTGTCCCAAGAGAACTTGCGTCTGCAGCAGCCGACCATCAATGTTTTGCGGGTCCTGGCCAAGCACGTTTTCCAGCAGAGAAGTGGCGTCCTGGTAGTGTTTCTCACCCAGCGCGATTCTTCCGAGGAGTAGCCAGGCAGGAAAAAAATCAGGAGTCTTCTGAGTGATTTCTTTAAGTATTTTCTTCGCTTCTTCCGCGGAACCGCTCAGCACTTTGAATTCAGCAAGCCTCACCTTGGCGGTCGAGCGGGGAAGCGGAAGGTCCGCCGCTTTCTTTAGTTCCTCAAGGCCTCGTGTTTTGTCCTTAGCCTGGAAATAAAGAGTCGCTAGTGCAAGATAAGGAACGGGAGATTTCGGATCGAGTTGCGATGCGCGATGCAGAGCGGTTTCCGCGGCAGCGGTATCTCCCTTATGAAAAGCGATGTTGGCCAGCGCCATTTGATAGGACGCCTTGTTGCGATCATGAAACTGGCGGAGCATTTGCTCGGTGTAAGCGATGTCTTCCTTCGTTCGATCGGTTTCCGCTAGAAGAGCGATCGCCTCATCATTATTGGGCGATTCTTTCAAGATAGAAATCACCTCTTTTCTCGCAGCGGACGCGTCGCCTAATGATAAAAACACGCGAGTTAGCTGGAGTCGGTTATCCACATTGTGTGGTGCAAGCTCCCGCGCTTTAAGAAAGAATGGCGCCGCTCGAACAGGCGCGCCTTGTTCGAACCAAATGGTCCCTAGTCTCTGAAAGACGGTTGCGTTCTGCGCGTCTAATCGGAGGTACGTGAGATATTCAATCTTCGCCTTATTGTATTCGCCCGAATTGAAGTAATTCTCAGCCTCGCTTGAAATGGCGAGCCTTCTTCGCCTCCTGGGAACATCCAGTGGCAATCGCTGTCACAACCAATGCGATCAAAATTCGACGAACAAAAATGTTTCGTGGCGCTCTCACCTTCATTGCCTTCATATAACGTGCTTTCTCAGTCCTGTGTCGAGGAAGTTCGAACGAAGGCGCCCGCCTCCTTGATTCCCCAGTTTTATCCATGAGTTCATACAAAGCTGGTCGACTGATGCCGAATTCCGCTGCAGCCGAGCTAATCCGGTCGAAGTGCTCCTTCAAGGTATTTTGAATCATTTCACTTTCGACATTTCTGCGCGCTTGCTCAAACGCGGAAGCGGAGAAGCCCTTTAGCGACATCGCCTATTTGGTTTTGAAGACGTAAACGGCATATGGAATGCTATAATTTCTATAATCAGCAGCAATTTATATACTTATTATCTTCGGCGTTGTCTGCGCATAGCGGGCTGCTGGATTCTTTTGATCATATTGACCTTTTCGGTACGGGGCGCCTCCGAAATAACCTTCTCTCCACAGGACGCCACCAGCGTTTCGCTGGCATGGACCCCAAATTCTGAGCCTAATCTTGGGGGCTACCGCCTTTATTACGGAACCGCGAGTGGAAACTACACGGAGAATCTCGACGTTGGAAACGTAACAACGGCGACAATTTCCAATCTCACGGCGGGCACGCAGTATTTTATCGTGCTGACAGCCTATAATCTTGCCGGCATTGAGAGCCAGCCTTCAAACGAAATTTCCTATACGACGCCCAGCATCGAACCGTCGCCCTCACCTACGCCAACCCCCGATCCCAGTGTCACGCCAACCCCCGAGCCCACTGTTACGCCAACCCCCGAGCCCACTGTTACGCCAACTCCCGAGCCCACTGTTACGCCAACTCCCGACCCCAGTGCTACGCCAACCCCCGAGCCCACTGCTACGCCAACTCCCCAGCCCAGTGCCTACGCCAACACCCGAGCCCTAGTGCCACGCCAACTCCCCAGCCCAGTGCTACGCCAACCCCCAGCCTAGTGCTACGCCAACACCCAGCCCTAGTGCCACGCCAACTCCTACCCCTTTACCGACGGTAACCCCCAGTCCTACAATATCGCCCGCTCCCACAGCAACACCAACGCCACTAGCCGGGCTTACATTTGGGTCCACACAGGGGGTTATTACATCTCCGTTCGCTAGGAATACGGATAACACCGTCTCACAGACTATTGAGACCCTTAACCCACTTAATGGGGGCAAAGCTGTCTACGCATTTACTGTTACGAATCCGGGCCCCCACATCGTCACCATTAACGTGAAAGCCCCGGATGCCGGCGCCAACTCGCTCTTTGCGAATATGGACGCTGAGCCGGCCGTTACGATGATCTGGGACGTTCCCGTGAGCTCCGGGTTCCAGAGCAAACCGATTACCTGGCGTGGAACCGGAGGTGTGAGTCCGCCGCCGAAGATTTGGTCGCTTAGCGCCGGCACACACTTGTTGATTCTACGTGGAAGGGAAGCTAATTTGAAAGTAGGACAAATTACGATCTCACGATCCGCAACGCAGTCCTACGCCAACTCCTCCTCCAGCTCGCCAAAGCCTGTTGAACGTGTCAACTCGAACATTCGTACAAAATGGTGAAGAGGTAATGATTGGTGGTTTCATCATTGTAGGGAACGAGCCCAAGAAAGTGATCGTTCGCGGCATAGGCCCGTCGCTTGCACAAGCGGGTATTGCTGGCGCGATGGCCGACCCCCTCTTGGAGTTATACGATTCCAGGGGAACTATCATTGGTTCAAATGACAATTGGACAACTCATCGTGACGAAGTAATAGCGACGGGCATTCCGCCCAGCGATAACCGCGAGTCGGCGATCGTTACGACGTTAGCACCAGGAAATTATACTTGCGTCCTGCGGAGCAAAACAAACAGTCCCGGTGTTGCTCTCTTTGAACTTTACGATCTCGACGTGGCCAGCTCACACCTTGTCAATATTGCTACTCGCGGGAAAGTGGGGTTGGGCGAAAACGTAATGATAGGTGGATTTATTATCGGAGGCGACCAGCCCACGAAGCTTCTTATCCGTGCCATTGGACCGTCGCTCGCCAGCAGCCATATTTCGAATGCCCTGCAGGATCCCAAACTTGAGCTCCACGGCCCGACTGGTTCGCTCATTTTCGCGAACGACAACTGGCGAAGTTCCCAACAACAGCAGATCGAGGCCACGGGAATTCCGCCTTCTGATAACAGAGAATCTGCGATCCTGGCTAACCTGCAGCCTGGGCATTACACCGCCATCGTGCGCGGGGTAGGCAACACTACGGGCGTCGCTCTGGTAGAAGTCTACAATCTAGATAACTAATATTCCTTCTGTCCGCGTCAAAAGGCACTCGATGGAATATAAATCACGTCGCCGTCGCGAACATAGTAAGGGCGAGTCGTCTGACCGCCCAAAGTAGGTCGTAAATCTAGAAGTTGCGTGTGCTGTTGACCATTTACGATGCGAACCAAGTGGACCCTTTTGAGGCTCCCGTATTCGTTCACGCCGCCCGCCTCCATAATGGCTTGAAAAATTGTCGTCGGTCGATCGAATGATAGTTTTGATGGTCTGCTCACGGCTCCAGATACGACGACCTGCGTAACGGCGGTTTCCAAAGTAACTACGACCGTCGTACTTTGCAGCTGTGGCTTATAACGCAACGCCAATTCGCTTTGCAGGCTCGCAATTGTTTTCCCGGCCGCGTCAACTTCTCCGATCAATGGCAGATTAATTTTGCCGTCCGCCTGGATCTTCTGCGATTGGTTGAGCTCCGGCGCTCCCGGAAACGTCAGTTTGATCACGTCACCAGAAACCAGGTTCACGGACGTAGGCGCGGCCATCTGTTCCGGCGGCGGATTGACAATGGGCATTTCGCAACTGCACAAAAACACGCTGATGGGGAGAAGTGCGATTCCAGTAAAGAGTCATTTGAAGGAACGGATGGATTGCGCGCCCCAAGCCGGTTATTCCTTTGATTTTAGTAAATGAGATTCGCATGATATTTTTCGGGGCCACTATGTCGCTGCGAACTTGTACGTCTAGCTTAGACGCAATAGAAGGGAGTTTTTTCCTTTAGTCCAGCGCAATCGAGTTGCGTCCATCGCCAACTGGTGAACATCAAACAAGCAATACAGATTGGTTGGCCCCTCGCTGCTATTTCAGTGAACCTCAATTTTATAACCACCCAAAAAGCAGGCAACGTGCCTGATTAGGTTCCGCGTATTTGGTCGAAAATCCTCGTGTCCCCAAATGATGCCGACATCGGCAACGCGATTTTCGCTAAATCTCATGCGCGATGCAAAGCGGTGCGCCTCAATCGTTCGTAAGTATTCCCGACTCCGTCGCCGGTACTCAATATTTGGTTTGCGAGCGGGATCGATCTTCGCGCCGCCTGAGCGCCCAAAGAATTCCAATCAGGGGAATTAACGATAACACAAAAAATAACGGACCGCCACGCCTGTGAATGGGGCTATGGATCATTTGCGGGCCGAACCGAATACACAGCAACCCGATGACAGCAATCCGAAAACCGTTGCGCAAAACTCCGAGTGGAATGGCGACCAGCACCAGAATTAAGCGATGAGACGGTCGCCTTAAGAAAAGATATGAGGCAAGAACGCTGGCGATAAAAAGAACCCAGCTCGATCGAATACCGCTGCATTCTTGAGCAACTTCAATAACAATGCCAGGCAACTGAAAGATTGTGCCATCCCGTAACACTGGTGTTCCCGTTAGGTAGAAAAAGAATCTCGCACAATCGGCTGAAGCCAATTTTGAAGCGGTTTCGAGCCATTGCACGACGGGGACGGGAAGCGGTGTCATGAAAAGAAGGAAAGCAAACGGGAATGCAGCGACCTTCATCCAGTGCTTTCCAAAACAGGCAAAACCCCCAGCGACGAGAAAACAAACAAAGGACAAAATACTCGCGGTTAACCAATAGGCGTCCCACTTAGAGGCAATAATTAGAAATGAAACGGCCGCTATCAGAACAAGGGTCGCCCAGGCAAAAGACGAATGATAGGTCTTCGGTAGTTGATCGCGGATGATATAGAGGATGTAGCAAGCGATGGCTGGCACCAGAAAGACATGGGAGTGTAACTCGTCGTGCATGGCAAGCGACGCGAGTGACTTGAAGGCGACGAAGAATGACAGGCTCAGCAAGAGAACAAAGACGACGAAGAAAAGCAGCCTCGCTCGGACAGCGTCATGGACCCTTCGAGGCCGAGGAACGCTGTCGGATAGGGCGGGATCGTTGTTCATCTCGCTGAATCAATAATCGGGTTGCGCAATCCAACGGACTGCGATCGGCCGTTCCGGAGAGGTTGCAGACTTATGCCTTCCAAAGCTTATTGGGAGGAACCGCGATGCCCGCCATGGCGTTTCGCGTATCGACAATACACTGAGCCCAGTCACCGACTTCCTGATAATTAACCGAGGCATGATTTGTGGCGATGAGCACCAGATCGAAGTTCGAAATGTTGGCTCGATTCCAATCGACAGACTTCTTTCCCGCCCAATTTGAATGCTCGCGAGTCTGCCTGATAACTGGGACGTAAGGATCGTGGTAATCCACTTCGGCTCCGCGATTACTCAGTAGACTCATCAGGACGTAGCTTGGCGATTCCCTCTCGTCGTCCACATTCGGTTTATAAGCGAGACCTAAAATGAGTATCCGGCTTCCTTTTACAGCCTTCCCCGTCTCATTGAGAGCTTCGGAGACTCGATGCACGACAAGTTCCGGCATCTGAGTATTGATCTCACCTGCGAGTTCGATGAAGCGCGTGTTCTTTCCGTATTCCCGCGCTTTCCACGTGAGATAGAATGGATCGATCGGAATGCAGTGGCCACCAAGACCCGGGCCAGGATAAAATGCCATGAAACCAAACGGCTTGGTCTTTGCGGCGTTTATTACTTCCCAAATGTCGATATCCATTGCTGCATAAACCTGCTTTAGCTCATTAACCAAAGCGATATTTACGCTGCGAAAGATGTTTTCCAGTAGTTTGGCCGCCTCCGCCACGCGGCAGGAAGACACAGGCACCAGTTCTTTGATCGCTATGGAGTAAACCTGAATGGCGCGTTCCAAGCAAGCTGGCGTAAGTCCGCCAACGATCTTTGGAATCGTAGCCACGACACTGCTTGGATTACCTGGGTCCTCGCGCTCGGGAGAAAAGGCCAGATGAAAATCAACCCCAGCCTTCAATCCTGAACCTTTCTCAATCACTGCGCGCAGATCCTCATCTGTAGTTCCTGGATAGGTCGTTGATTCCAAAGTAACCAATGTTCCCTTTGATAAATGGGGAGCAATCATCCTGCCCGTCTCGATGATAAACGAAATATCCGGCTCCCGGTTCTTATTAAGAGGTGAGGGGACGCAAATGATCACAGCTTCAGCATTCTTGATGTTGCTGAAGTCGGTGGATGCGGAAAAGCTCTTATTGTCGACGATTTCCTTGATCGTTTCCGGAGCGATATGTTTGATATAACTCTGCCCCTTGTTAATCATGTTGACCTTGCCGTCATCAACATCAAGACCCACGACGGTGGAATTTGATCGGGCAAATTGAATCGCGAGTGGCAATCCAACATAACCAAGACCGACAATTGAAATTTTCATGTTTGGTTGACCCATGTTAGTTGCGGAAAAAGAAAACGGCTAAGCGTGGTCAGAAATCTCATGTCCTTTTATTGTAAACAAGTGGTTCAGGCGCTAATCGGAGGAAATGCAGTATCGTATTCTACTGATCTAGCGTTTTCTGAGCCAAAGAGAACCCCCGGTGTTTTCGAGAAATCTCGGCATCCGTTCGGTTAACACTTTCCGATGCGTATGTCCCAGATAACTGTTAAAAAGCAGGATATCAAACGCCTCATTGTACTGTAGGAAAGCGCGAAGGATGTATGCTTCGTTCCACGAACGCCCCTCCATAATCCATTCCAGCGGATATTCAAAGGGCCACATTATGTCGTGAATGTGAATCAACACCCCAGGCTGTAATAATGGCAGGATTTTAAAGAACAGGTAGTTCACATCGCTTCCGACTTTAGCCACATGCGAAGAATCGATGAACAACACGTCATTACTTTCGAGTGAAGAGAAAACCTGTGCCGCAACCTGTTGGACGGGTTTTTCGAGGAGTTGGACTCGGCCACGGTCCTCGCTGGTTAAAAGAGAGCATAGCCTCTCTGCGTTTGGTTCGATGAATGTGAAGTGGACACTACCACCGAGGAATAGATCGTTCGTGTCCAGCATTAGCGCCGAAGAGAAGCCCGAGCCCACTTCTATGACTTGTTTGGGGCGAAACCGCCGGAGCATGGCGTAGAGAACGATCGCATCTCCAATCTCAAAGAAAATATTGGGCACGTAGAACCGTCGTCCGATCCCAGGCTTCTCCGACCAGTCGAATTCCTCGTAATACGTTGCGAGTTCATCGAGGAGTTTTTTCTGCTCGTCAGCGCGCAGTCGAATTCCCGGTCCTAAGTCGGTATTACCGTCGAATAATTCATCAGCCCGGGCCTTAACCTCCTCACGGTCTGGCACTGGTGAATAATAGGAGCCGGGCGCGGCAAACGGGCGGCGGTCTGATCCCGTATACCTTCGACGCAGATATCGATCGACGCTTTCGAAGCCCGGCAGTAATCGAAGGTTTTTCGCGATGGACAAGTTAGTTTCCCTTAGATTGAGACAGTCAGCCAACTAGTTCAACCCAGGCGCGGATCATTTGGCTTCGGCTTCGGCAGGTAATTGCGGCATTTGGGATGAGATTTTGACGCTTCGCAGGCTTCAAACCGCAAGGTGATACGCTTCCTGGCTCTTTCAATTGAATATGGACCGAGAGTATCGCGGACGCTTGCGATCGTCCTCTAAACTTACGGTTCAATCACTTTCAGGCGCAGAAATCTTCGCGCCCCATTCCCCGCTGGCACAGACGCTTTAACTTGTTGCAGTGTGCCATCATCGCTGAGGATCTCCTCGCTGACGCCCACGGTATTCCAGTTCGGGGACGAAAGATCATCGCTCCATTCGACGCTGAAGGTGAACCCGTCGTTCATCGCGGCCACTGCGCGCGTATAGACGAATTCGATGGTGCTGCCGTTAAGAGTTATCTCGCCTGGCATCGGGCTGCTCTGCTCCGGATCACTTCCTGTCGCGAATTCTAGCAGATTCGAAAGGCCATCGAAGTCTGGGTCATTTACATCGGCCCCTGTGCCCGCTGTTGTCTATGCTACCGAAATGTTGCAGACGCCATGCCTGCAAGTTCGTGATTCCCGTGCCGGTCAGAGCGATGTCGAATGGGTTCTCGTCCCCGTCGTTGCTGGCGATGTGGAGGGCGGCGCTGCATGCATCTAATACGGTCGGAGAGAATTTGACCGTGAACGTTGTACTTCCGCCTGGCGCGACTGGCGCGGTTGGACTAGCTGTGATCGTAAAATCGCCCGCATTTGCTCCATCAATTGTTATTCCGAGACCGGTAAGATCCGCGGTTCCCAGATTTCTAATTGTGAACGTGTGTGAATTATCCCCATCGATACTGACATTCCCGAAGTCCACAGTGCTTTCGCCATCAATGAGATCGCTGCCTGTTGGTTGTTCGACGGCGATCTCTGGCACGCCATTGACCGCAATAGAAACCGTCGCTTCGGCGCTGGTTAACGGCGGAGATGCGCCATCGCCGGTATCTGTCACCGTAAATTTGAAGCTGTCAGAGCCGTGGTAGTCCGTGGTCGGATTATAGGTACGATTTGGTGCTGTCCCCGTCAGTGTGCCGTGAGCGGGTGGAACAGTAACGTTGAAAGTGAGGCTGCCCGATGGAGTCTCCAGATCGCTTCCGGTCAATGTGATGGGCAGTGATGTGTTTTGGTTAGTAGCAACTGATTGGTCATCGGCTGTTGGTGCGTCGTTGACCGCAGTGACTGTGATCGAGACGGTTGCTGGAGCCGAATCAAGTGTCCCACGTCGTTTGCCTTTAAAGGTGAAGCTGTCCGGTCCGTTGTAGTTTGGCGCAGGCGTATAGGTCAGATCGCGGTGCCGCCCCGCTCTAAGGTGCCATGAGTTGGCTGAGTCTACAACACTGAAGGTCAACGCATCCCCTTCAACATCTGCGCCGCTCAAGGTAATAGCCTTTGCAGTGTCTTCCTCGGTCGTCGACTGATTGCGGAGTCGCCGTAGGTGCGTCATTTACGGCTGTAACTGTGATCGAAATTGTTGCTGTGTTCGAGTCAACCGTTCCGTCGTTTGCCTTAAAGGTGAAGCTGTCCGGTCCGTTGTAATTGGCGGCTGGCGTATAGGTCAAATCAGGTGCCGTTCCGCTCAAGGTGCCGTGGGTTGGCTGCGTTACCACACTGAAGGTCAGCGGATCGTTGTCGACATCGGTGGCAGTCAATGTGATGGCTTTTGCCGTGTCTTCGTCTGTTGTCACTGTTTGCGGATCGGCTATTGGCGCATCGTTGACGGCGGTGACTGTGATCGACACCGTAGCAATGTTCGAGTCGTCGGTCCCATCGTTTGCTTTGAAAGTGAAGCTATCCGGTCCGTTGTAGTCGGCCGCTGGGGTATAGGTCAGATCCGGCGCTGTCCCGCTCAACGCGCCATGAGTGGGCTGCGCCACCACACTAAAGGTTAACGCATCACCTTCAACATCCGTAGCAGTTAGCGTGATAGCCTTTGCGGTGTCTTCGTCAGTGGTGACTGATTGCGGAGTAGCCGTAGGTGCGTCGTTTACGGCTGTAACTGTGATCGAGATTGTTGCCGTGTTTGAGTCAACCGTTCCGTCGTTTGCCTTGAAGGTGAAGCTGTCCGGTCCGTTGTAATTGGCGGCTGGCGTATAGGTGAGATCGGTGCCGTCCCGCTCAAGGTGCCGTGGGTTGGCTGCGTCACCACGCTGAAGGTCAGCGGATCGTCATCGACATCGGTGGCAGTCAGGGTGATGGCTTTTGCCGTGTCTTCGTCCGTTGTCGCTGTTTGCGGATCGGCTGTTGGCGCATCGTTGACGGCGGTGACTGTGATCGAGACGGTTGCGAGTTCGAGTCAAGTGTCCCGTCGTTTGCTTTAAAGGTGAAGCTGTCCGGTCCGTTGTAGTTGGCCGCTGGGGTATAGGTCAGATCCGGCGCTGTCCCGCTCAAGGCGCCATGAGTTGGCTGAGTCACAACACTGAAGGTCAACGTATCACCTTCAACATCCGTACCAGTCAAGGTAATAGCTTTTGCCGTGTCTTCGTCGGTCGTGACTGATTGCGGAGTCGCCGTAGGTGCGTCATTTACGGCTGTAACTGTGATCGAGATTGTCGCCGTATTTGAATCGACCGTTCCGTCGTTTGCCTTAAAGGTGAAGCTGTCCGGTCCGTTGTAATTGGCGGCTGGCGTATAGGTCAAATCAGGTGCCGTTCCGCTCAAGGTGCCGTGGGTTGGCTGTGTCACCACGCTGAAGGTCAGTGGATCGCCGTCGACATCGGTGGCCGTCAGGGTAATGGCTTTGGCCGTATCTTCATCGGTGGTCACCGATTGCGGATCGGCCGTCGGCGCATCGTTTACCGGATTAACAGTGATCGAAACTGTTGCGATGTTCGAGTCAACCGTGCCGTCGTTTGCTTTGAAGGTGAAGCTGTCGGGTCCGTGGTAGTTTGCGGCTGGCGTATAGGTCAGATTCGGCGCGGTTCCGCTCAAGGCGCCATGCGTGGGCTGTGTAACCACAATAAAGGTCAACGTCACTCCATCGATGTCCGAGCGGTCAGGGTAATAGCTTTCGGCGTGTCTTCGTTTGTCGTAACCGATTGCGCATTGGCCGTTGGCGGATCGTTGACCGGATTAACAGTGATGGAAACCGTCGCCGTGTTCGAGTGATGCGTCATATCGTTTGCTATAAAGGTAAAGCTGTCCAGCCCGTTGTAATTGGCGGCCGGAGTGTAGGTCAGGGTTGGGCGGCGTTCCACTCAAGGCGCCATGGGTCGGATTTGTTACAACTGTGAACTCAATGGATCGTTTCGGGATCGCTACCGGTCAAGGTGATAGGCAGCGGTGTGTCTTCGTTTGTCGAACACGATTGCGGGTCGGCCGTGGGTGAACCGTTAGGGTTCACGTGCACGGTGCGAGTAACCTGCGTGGCAGTATTACCAGCAATATCGCTCACATTATAGGTCAGTGTAAAGTCACCGGGGACACTGGTATCCACGGGGCCGCCGCTGACCGCAATCTGCCCTGTAAGATCGCCGTCTACATTGTCCAGTGCCGTGGCCCCGGGATCTACAAAAGTTGCCCCCACATTCACCTCGATGGGATTCTCGCCCAGCAGCGTGATCACCGGCGCCGTCTGGTCAACCACCTTGACTGTCCGGGTCACCGGAGTGGCTTCGTTCCCGGCTGAGTCGCTCACGTTGTAGGTCAGCGTGAAGGTGCCGGGTGCTGTCGTTACCACCGGGCCGCCGTTCAATGTAACACGATATGGTCCAAGCCGGTCCCAATGCCCGGTCGCTCCGGTATTGTAGCTTCCCAACACGGTGAGACCATTGATTGACAGGGTGGCGTTGACGGACGATGGCCCGTCCTCGTCGGCCCATACATAGACATCGTAGCTGCCGCTGGGCACATGAGTAAGGGCCATGTGCAAACCCGTACCGTAGCGGAAGGTGTGCAGCATCGGCTCGTAAGCTCCTGGCGGAGGGTTGAATGTGACAGTATTTGGCCCCGCCGCGGTGCCGACCACCGTGAAATTTGTTGTAGAGCCCGTGTTGGCTTCCCAATTGTTCCCATTAATGGTCATTGCCGGCCCGCCAAGATTGATCGCACGGTAAAATGTCGTTGTCGGAGGTGGCCCTTCATGCGCTTGCCACACCTCCACGCCGCTGAGTAAGCCCTCATCGTAGGGAGTGTTGCAGACGTAACTAATCCGGATGGTCCCACCACCAACCGCGATCTGCGCCGTCAGATCACCGTCCGCGACATCCATCGCAGTCGCACCGGGATCAACGAAAGTTTCCCCAACGCCCACCACCAGCGGGTTAGCTCCCAGCAGGGTAATCACCGGCGGCGTGTCCGCAACAATTGGCACGGTGAAGCTGAGCAAACCGATGCCGTTAGCGTTGGCAACCCACTTCCCCACGACGGTTTGGCCGCCATCTCCGCTGTGGCCGGTGTACATGACCGCGGTAGCATTCGCCGCGCTGTCGGAAAGCTGCAAATCGAGCACCCCGTCGCTCACCGTACCACTCAGAACGGAGACGCTGGCCCCGACCACCGCAAAGTCGCTCTGCGCGCCGGGTTCGAAAGTGACGGTGTCCGTAATGTTGCGCAGCGGAATTTTGATGTGGTCGTGATTTGCACCCGAGATCACTGCCGCGGAAGCGGGATTGGGTGCATCGGTGCTGGCAAGGCTCGGCCCGCCGTAGAGATCACGTTGCACCATGCGCGCAATATTCAGACCTATTTCTTCATAGCCGTCTGAAAAGCCAAAGTGGCAGCCGTCGTGACTATCCAGCCCATTGGTTGACATCACCGACACATCGGGGAACTCATCGGTAAACAATCGCTGCCGATTTCGAAGGTCCAGGTCGAATCTCGATACCCCGCAACCCTCCCGCAGCTGGAAAACATAAAGCCGCTCCGTGGATGCGTAATCCTCAAGCCAGTCAGCATGAAGGGAAACGAAACCCGTTTCGTATTGCGCCGCATTGCCCAGATCAGACTCTCCTTGGAAGTACAAAATCGAACGCACCGCGCCGACAAGACCGGATTGCTGCATCCGGTAAAGAAGCCGCCCGTAGTTGGTGGAAAGGTCCGCAGGATCCGTTTCATTCCGCTGGAAATAACTGATCGGGCTTCCGCCGTGTGCCCCGTTCAAGATTGTTACCGGAACGCCGTTTTCCGTCATTAGCCGGTTGCCCAGAACCAGCCCCCATTGTCCGACAGCTCCCAACGCGTCCAAACTTCCATCCGGGCTACTGCCCTGACCATTCGCGACAAACCAGGAAGTGACGTTCAACGTCGCATTTGGGTCTTCACTGCCAGAACCAAATGTCCGGACGAACTCATTCATGTAGCCATCCGCAGCAGTCGACGAGGGGAAGGTGGTGGCATTGGATTGCCCCTCGATAATGAACACGTCTCCCGCGACGACGTTGTCCGCGCTCTGAACGACGAATTCCTGGCCCATGCCGTCACGAAGCAGTAGCTCAATCTTGTATTCGGCAAGTTCCGCTGTGATCGTAGTCATAAACGAAAATGGAGCTGACCCGCCTGTGTAGTTCAGCGCCTGAACCTGATCAGTCCCGACCTGAGTGCCGTTACGATAGACCCGCAGCACCGCCTGGGTGAAGCCACCTGCAACCTCCGTTCCCGCAACACTCACCGCGGCGGTGTTCGTGGTCCTGTTTCGAGGAAAGAGCTGCAAAGACGCGGGAAACGCGGAAAACTGCACACTATATGGAGAAGATGTTTCCGAGGAGGTCGACGTGACAATGTGTTTTCCGGATCTCGCACGACCCGCATCCCGGGGAAAACCGACGTCAACCTTCTTTCTACGAGGCAGTGCCGGTAGGTCAACCGCGCAACTATTGCTAGAGTCAGCATTGGTCTGATTGGCAGTGGCTGTCTGCTTAAGGGACACCCCGTCGTCGGTCAGCGGAACGCTAGCACTGCCGACCTCGAGCGTCCCGCCATCCGTGATCCGCGCCTTGGTCCCCGAAATCTGGGCCTAGCCATTGAAGTTCAGAAGCGAGCTCGAATCCGCGAACCCAGCCGGACCGGAAAAGTCCAGCGTGTCCGCTTGGGCAGAAAGCAAAGCCGACCCAAGCGCCAGAAGCGTGAGAAAAATAGGGAGAAAACGCTTCATGAACGATTGTGTCATTTGGGGGAGGGAATTGTGCTCTAAGAACATGTTTTGTTCAAGCGTATCGCCGGATTTCTACCGTCCAAACGCGCCATTGCCGGTTGCTCTTTGCGGCCCGTAGCGTGGGGCCGGCATTTCGGCCTATTCGGCGCGCGCAACCGCCACCAAGCTTTGTCCAATGGGAGGATGGAGTATTTTCGTCTCAAATCCGTATAAAACGGGAAAAAGCAATCGATCGAAGCACCAGACGGCGACAGGGTTAAACGATCGCCTCTTGAGCACGCAAAAACTCAACCACCATGCTATATAGCCTGCAAAATTGAAGTAGTAGAGTTCGATGACGCGAAAACCGACTCGTTGAAGTTTCTGCTTCAGACCGTGCCGCGTGTAACGGCGAAAATGACCGAAATTTTTGTCCAGCTGAGCGTAAATTTCCGGGCGAGCCGGAACAAATAAACAAAAGACACCGTTCGTCGGACGTAAAAGCGAATGGTAATCCCCCAATTCACGGACATCATCCTCAATATGCTCAAGCACGTTGACACTCAACACGGCATCCCAATTTTCCCCACCTTTCAGATCGTGGATCGTACCATCAACGATAGAGTGATTCGGAAGAGCGATACGTAAGCGTTGATAGAATTGGGGGTTTGGTTCGATTGAGACAAGTTGACGAATGGTCGGAAACTTTAGGAGCAGTTGGGTAAGTTGGCCGACACCGGCACCGACTTCTAGCACGCGCCCGGTAAGATGTTCGGCAAAGATTCGGAGCAAAGCGATCCTGTAATTCCTGGCTTGCTCGAGAGCGGGGAACTCGAAGTCTGATTGGTGAATCAATCTTTCCAGCTGGGTCGACGCATTCACGCCAGGAAGTTGTACTTGAAGACACACCACAGGGCATGCATGCCGTCTCGCCAATCTACTTTTTTTCCTTCGGCATAGGTTCGGCCATTGTAGGAAATGGCCACTTCAAAGACTCTGAGTTTTAGTTTTGATATTTTTGCAGTCATCTCCGGTTCAAAGCCGAATCGATCCTCCTGGATATCGATTTTTTCCAGCACTTCTCGACGGAAGACTTTGTAGCAGGTCTCCATGTCGCTAAGGTTCAGGTTTGTGGCCATGTTAGACAGGGTAGTCAGAACTTTATTGCCCACAGAGTGCCAGTAATAGAGAACACGCCGCGATCCAGCGCCCAGAAACCGGGAGCCAAAGACCACGTCTGCTTTGCCGCTCAAAATGGGATTTAATACCAAATAGTACTCGGACGGATCGTATTCCGCATCGGCGTCCTGAACAATTACGATAGGAGAAGTTACATGAGCGAACCCAGTTCGCAGAGCCGCTCCCTTGCCGCAGTTTTTAGAATGCGAAAGAAGTTTCATCCGCGGATCGTTACCGACAATCCGATCTATCGCTTCTCCAGTTCCATCCGTGGAAGCGTCGTCCACAATTACTAACTGCCGAACGGGACGTTGGTTTAGCACTATCTTGATCATGTCAGCAACAGTCGCTGCTTCATTGTAAACTGGCATCACGACGGATAAACATGGTTGTATCTCATCGTTACAGCGGGCTTCGCCGGAATGCGCGTGATGTTGTTCAGGACGAGAGGCTGCGAGCGGGTCGCGTACCCGAACCTTCTCGACTAACTCGCCAACATCAGTTGTTTGAGCTGGCCGTTCAGTAGGTACGCGGTCGCTCGTTTCAATCAAGTCATCCATCGCGTCATTTCTTTGGCGGTCAGCTTTGGCGAATTTCTAGCTTGCAGTTGTTAGATTATTCCAAGCCCGTTCCCTCGATTTATTCGAGCGGGCGCTGAGAGTCGTTCAAGCAGAATCCGTGCATCTCAAAATCAGCCGGCAAGTTGGCGATAAAGTTCGAGCGTCTTAGTTGCAGTCGAATCCCATGAGTAGTTGGCAGTCCTTTGCTGCCCCTTGCGGAGGTATTCCTCTCGCCGGCCCCCGAGCTGTCTAAGGCTGAGAATGCATTCCGTTAGTTCATCCACTGAATACGGATCGAATAGAATGGCGGCATCGCCAACTACCTCAGGAATACTCGAAGTGCGCGCCGCAATCGGAATTGTCCCGCAGGACATTGCTTCTAACAAAGGGATCCCGAAACCTTCATATAAGGACGGATAGATCAAAGCTTCAGAGCCCCGATACAGGGCTGCGAGCTGGCGGTCACCGATATCTACCTTTTCAATTACGCGTTCTCTGAGGCGCAACGCACTCAACCACTCCTCTTCAATTTGGGTGATAGGAGAACCCACGACGACAAGACGCAGTTCCGGCCACATTGTCGCGGCCTTGCCAAAGGCAAGCACCGTGCGAGCAAAATTCTTGTAAAACGCCCGGCTTCCCACGAATAGCACATACGGAGCGGATACGGTTGACGCCTCATGGTCGGCCATTTCAGCCGATAATTCAGATGCGTTTGGAATCACAGTGATTCGCTCTTCAGGCACATGAAGCCTTTCCATCAGATCTGACTTAGTATGTTCTGAAACGCAGATTATGGCGTCGGCAGCTTCCACTGCCGCCTTCTTTGCGCTAACCTCTCGCCCGCTCGGGTCGAACCGTAGGCCGTATCGTTCGCTGATCATGTCGTGAATCGTCACGACTACGGGAGACCGATACTTTGAAATCGCCCTGCCTGAGAATAACACGTGGTAAGTCGGATGGGCTACGTCCACGCGATGCGATCTTTCGACAGCCTCTAAATAAACGCCTTTCACCAACCTCGTTAGCTTGCCTAATCCGCATACGTCTTTGGGCGGACAGTATAAGCGCAGCCGAGGATTGCTTGGGAAACAATGCTCGCGTTGCTCCGGTGCTGTGAGAAGTGGAGTGACATCTGGCGGAAGTCGCTGGATAAGGTTGCTGAAATAACGGTTTATCCCACCGGTGCGCTGAATCTCGAAGATGTAACCGTCGTAGAGAATCACCATGGTAACTACAAATAAGTCGAGCGCCCGAATCCACCACTACTATTGTCGCGAACTTGCGCAGAGCGACGCGCTCGCGCGGCTCACTCCTTGTCCAATCAGAAGGTTGAGCGCGGCCTCGACTACTTGGTCCACGGAGACTTGCTCAATGCAATGCGAATGGTCCGCCGAACAATGGTCCGTACAGGGCGGAATCGCGTCCTGTGGCTGTAGAATACGGTGCGGCACGCCCCACGGCCCAAAGCGAAGAGGACTTTGATGGTAATCGTCCCGGCCGCTCCGTGGATGACAGGATACTACTACAACAGGAACCCCAGCTGCGGCTGCCAGGTGTGCCGGACCTGAGTCATTGCCAACGAAGCCGCAGCTACGCTGAAGTAAACAAAACAAATTAGCAGGGCTCAACTGTCCGCTGGCGTCGTGCACTCTAGCAGACTGGAGTTTTCGCGTGATAGAGGAACATAACGGAGCATCAGATGCCGAGCCGACAAGCACCACATCCTTGCCGGCCTCTTCCAGCGAGCGTATGACGGATGCAAACCGTTCGGCCGGCCATTGTTTGCGAGGTTCACTAGCAGACGGCGCCAGGACAACGGGGCGTTCTCTGCACTTATGAAGTGCCAGAAATGTGTTCGCGGTATCTCGCTCCTCGGTCGTCGGCCAAAACTCAAGGGTTGGCGGGCTCGCGCTCACGCCGATTTGATTAAGAAACGCGGCATTCCTAAGCACTTCGTGTTCAACTCCGGCACTTGGAATAATAACTGACCAGAGTCTGTCGTGTCCCCGATTAACAAGTCGCCGGATATCGGTGGCTTTCTCGGAATAAGAAACCGAAAACTTCGCGCCGGAAAACGCGGCCAGGTGCGTTGCGCCATAACAGTCCACTTCGAACCGCGGTGCCAACAAGAGATCCGCGTGAAGTGGGGCCAAATGCTCGCGAGCAAAAGCCTTTGCGGCGTTAAAGAGTCGCCCATGCTCACGGGCAGTGTGCAGCGCTAAACCGATGCACACTGGTTCTCCATGATCAAACACGTGGACGTGATTAACGTAAGGGCAGTGCTTGTATACTGGAAAACCGACAGGAGAACATACCAGGTGAATCTCCGCCTTCGGCGCGCGGTTCCGCAGTTCTCGCAGAAAACTTGAGAACAAGACGGCGTCGCCGATGCGGTCCAGGCGCACAACAACGATCTTGGATGCGTGCTCCAGGGTACCCTGCGGAAGATTGACTAATCCAAGCAGGGGATTTCCCTCTGTCCGAATGCGCAAGCGAACAATCCGCGGACTTACTGCAACGCGCAGAATAATATTTCGCAGGCTTAACATCGCGGCAATACGCTTCAAGCCGCGTCCAAGAAGATTGGAAACTTTATGGCGTGCCGAGAATAGCCGGGTTGATCTCAGTTGTCCGACCGCCAGTGGAAGACTTCCATCTGGTCCTTTAAGTGCACCTATTGCTTCATGAGCCAGGACACGTGCCACTTCTTTATAGTAAGCCGCAATAAAGGGCATCGCGAAGGCTGCGACGACCCACCGAACCCGTGACAGTTTGCGTTTATAAATATCTCTCCATCGCCAAAGATAGGTCCCCCACGCCATCGTAATCAGACAATTTTTGACCTCTTCGCCTTGAGCAGGATATGCTAGTGGTAAACTTCCGAACAATAGGATCATTGCGGAGAAATCTTAAAAAGGCTCGCGTGGCCGCGGCAAACTCGCCAATACTCACAGTCCAGCCATAGCTCGATTCAACTACTCGCCAGCGGAATACACATTCGGAGCCGAAGACAGCATCGCCACTCAGACAAAGTTTTGTCACAAGTGCATTCTCGATATGGGCCCCGCGCGCGAAGTCCGGATACGCGCCGCATGCTTTGATATCCTCGGTCCTGGCAAGAAACGTAGCGACGATGTCAAAGCCCAACTCATAACGACCCCACATTGACCGGATGAAATCTGGCCCCGTCAGTGACTTAGGCAGGGACTTTTTCGAAGCCTTTGTAACGGCACCGGTCTCGTCTATATTCTCTTGTCCGGCAAATGCAATCGATGCACCGGGAAAGTGCTGAAATTGATTAACGAGTTCTGACACATAGTTAGAACTGATTTCATCGTCGTCCATCAACAACACGAAGTACTTTCCAGAAGCTGCGCGAATGATCTGATTAAAATGCGTTGCCGTGCTGACGGTGGAAGGATTCGCACGAAACGTGCAAGGCCGGGAATAGTTAGTCTCGAGAATTTCCCTAATTTTGTCCCCGTTTTGACCGTTATCAGAAACAATTAGCTCAATCGAAGGATAATCCTGCGCCTCGACTATCTTCAAGATACGCGGAAGGTACTCAAGCCGCTTGTAGATCGGAATTCCAATTGTAACCAATTCCGACATCACATTAGTATTGCGCGGGGAGTTCGCATAGGAGTGTTCTTCAACAGAAGGCGATCTCGCGCTAGGCTAGCACAAAGAGCCGACGCCGCGGGAGAAGTTGCATCTTGGACAATTCCAAATTGCAGTCGATCACAAATGAACGTCGGACGTAGCTTGACATTCTGCAATCAATTCCTTTTCGGCTAAGCGTTTCGCTGCCTCAGCGATTACGGGGAAGGCAAGTCCGGAACGCTCCGCAATGTCGAGCAGACTGTGGCTCCCGTCAGACAAGTTCAATACCCACAAGAGTGCCATCTCCCGTTCTTTCGTATGCGTGGATCCGCCTATGGCCTCATAGAGGCCGCGGCGACCGAGCTGCGGCTCGCACTTTGGCTTGAGACTAACGTAGAAGCGGTTCTGCTCAAGCACGGCAATGACGTCGCGGCATTTCGTCAGTGAATCAGCCAGCGCTTCGGGTCGAACAAAATCGAGATTGTCCGCCGACGTATGATATTGGGCGAACTCTCCATGGGGTGATCGCATAAGCACGCCCACCGGCAAATTGAAGCCTGGCGAGCAATATTGGCGTTCATCGTAGCCGTAAGGCGAGAAATCAGTTACTTGATGAGGTTGTCCGCTCCGTTTCAGAATGTGCAGCACAGCGCAGTCGATCTCCGCATTACCCTGCCGGCTGCGTTTGTAGGTAATACTGCCGGGATCGCCCACGCACGTTAGAACTAGCCCGTGACGAATACGCTTAGCTACATCCTCATTTTGCGAGAGCCATGTGATTGAACCAATAGTGCCGGGAATGAAAAGAAATCGATAGGAATAGCGTCGCGATGTAGTCGCGAGGTATCTCGCTAATTCAACGGCCACCGCAATTCCCGAGAGGTTATCGTTAGCTAATGATGGATGGCAGATGTGACAGGAAATTAATACCTCCTCCGCCGTGTCTCCTTTCAGGAGATACTCGCCATAACTTAAAGATCCGTTAACTAGCGATGAATCGATACAGACATCATATTCTTCTGTGTCATTCAATTGCGCGAGCTGGTTTTGACTTACGCAAAAGCCCCAACTCTCCTTATAGTAGGATGTGCGGTATGGAACCCAGTCGGGTTGGTCAGGAACGGTGTGAAGATGTTCTTTGAGCTCGGCAAGACGCATGCGCTGACGAACTGGCACGCTGTAACTCACCACGTGCAAATTGAGGCGCCGAAAGTCGACCAGTCGCTCGCCCGCTGCATTCTTGATCCAGGCATCTTGAATGTTCCATTCTCGCGGCACCGTCCAGTCAAATACTTGGGTGTCGGTCGGTACTTCGCGAACCTCCAATGGAATGTGTTCCTGGAGGATTCGGAGCGTTTCCCGCACGCCTTCACCGGTGATGCTGCGACAGATGGGATAAAGCCGCGTTATGAGCGCGTGCATGTCGCTACCTATTCCGGCTGATGACACTGTCTGCGCTTTCAAATTCGCCGGCTTGTCAGCCGTGGCAAACGTCATTTCGCGAAATCTTCCCAATTACGGTCCCGATCGTTCATGATTGGATTGGGTAGGGGCCACGTGACGCCGAACGCGGGGTCATTCCAGCGAGCACCACGAGAGCACTCAGGCGCGAAAAATTCAGACATCTGATAGAAAACCTCTGTGTTATCCGTAAGTGTCTGAAGACCGTGCGCGAGACCTTTGGGGATATAGAGCATTCGTCCATTGTCGGCGGTGAGTTCGACGGCGACATGCTGCAAGTATGTCGGAGAGTCGGAACGCAAGTCCACAATCACATCGTGGATTGCACCTCGGGTGACACGAACAACCTTGTCCTCAGCTTTCGGAGCAGCCTGCCAGTGGAAGCCGCGCAAGGTACCACGTCGAAGATTGAAAGCAGTGCTGCATTGAACAAGATGTGGATTAAGTCCGTACGTTTCAAATTCGTTGACGCAAAATGTCCGCGCGAAAAATCCGCGTTCATCCATCCGCTTTTCGAGCTCGACTACGAAAGCGCCGCGAAGCGGAGTTTCGGTAAAAACCACAACTTACAAGACAAAGTCGACCAACTCTTCCAGAACGGCATAAGAAGCGGCTCCTGCAGCCACAGCTTTGAGAAGTTGGCCAAAGCGGCCGATTTGTCGCGCAGTAATCGCACGCATGTTTGCCTTCTCCTCGAATTTCCGCGTCCAATCTACGATCCATTCCAAGGTCGTTTCCAGGTTTAGTTTCGGACGCCACCTTAGAAGCGTGCGCGATTTTGATGAATCCAGCTTCAAGTAGATATTTTCGTGTGGCTGGCGACGGGTATCGTGGTGCCACTTCATGTCGGTGCCCCAGCAGTTGTAAAGATGGTTAACCACCCATGAAACTGTTTTCTCGCTCGTTTCATATGGTCCGAAGTTCCAGCTACCGCAGAATGGTAAACCATCATTGTAAAGATGCTCCGCTAAACTGATGTAGCCATGAAGGGGCTCCAGCACATGCTGCCACGGCCGAATGGCATGCGGACTTCGGATCTCAACCGGCGTATTCGCCATCAAAGAACGAAGAATATCCGGCACGAGGCGGTCGGTAGCCCAATCGCCTCCTCCGATAACGTTGCCAGCTCTCACGGTTGCAAGCGCCAGGCCATGCTCGGGGTAACGGTCAGGATGGAAGAAGGATTTTTGATAGGAAGAGAATACGAGTTCGACGCAAGCTTTGCTACTGCTGTAAGGATCGTCGCCGCCTAGCGTAGATTTTTCCCGGTAGCTCCAGAACCACTCACGATTTTCATAGCACTTGTCGGAGGTAATTAAGACCAGGCTCTTGATCCCCTTCGTATGACGCACTGCCTCCAATAGATGAACAGATCCCATGACGTTTGTGTGAAATGTATCCACCGGCGCGTCATAGGAAGCGCGCACCAAGGGCTGAGCTGCCATGTGAAATACCACTTCGGGCGCGGCTTCTTTCATGGTTCGTTGCAGGTGAGGAAGATCCCGAATGTCTCCGGAGACAGAGTTCATGCCTTCGGCGACATTGCAGAGTGCAAACATGCTCGGTTCCGTTGCCGGAGGCAGAGCGTAGCCTGTCACGATCGCGCCCAACTCCTGTAACCAGAGGCAAAGCCAGCTTCCCTTGAAGCCGGTATGTCCCGTCACAAATACTCTCCGTCCGCGCCAAAATTCTGGTTTCATTTTATTGCTCTCGATTGTGTTCGCTCGATAAGCCCTGTCTTGGGCTGATATCGCAGCGTATTCCTAAAAGACCCGAACTTCAGGAATCGGCACCACGAACTGGCCACCCCAGTCGCGAATGCCAGCCATTTGATCGCTAATCTCTTTTTTTAAGTTCCACGCCAATATAAGCAGAAAGTCTGGCTTCGTGTCGAATACTTTTTCCGGGGAATGTATCGGAATCCTCACACCGGGCATGAAATGGTTCTGCTTGTGTGGGCTTTTATCCACCACGTAATCGACAAGATTGTCGCGGATGCCGCAATAGTTCAGTAACGTTACACCCTTTGCCGCGGCGCCGTAGGCTGCGACTGTTTTGCCCTTGCTTTTCACGTCGCTGAGGAATTCGAGCAGTTTGCGCTTGGTGGCTTTCACCTTGTCGCCGAAATCGGTGTAGGTCGACATCTTGGTCAGACCAAAAGCCGTCTCCTTTTCCCTCATTTGCTTCACGCGGTCAGCGACTGGAAGTGACGCATTTTCTGTGTGACGTCCAAATATGCGCAGAGAGCCGCCATGTGTAGGTAGTTCCTCCACGTCGAATAAGGTGAGGCCGTGGTGTGCAAAGATTTTTTCCACGGCCAATAGCGAGAGATAAGAGAAGTGCTCGTGGTAAATCGTGTCGAACTCATTGTGTCTCGATAAGCCGCAGCAAGTGCGGAAACTCGAAGGTGATAACTCCAGCCGGCTTGAGGGCAATTTTGAGGCCGCCGACAAAGTCGTTGATGTCGGGTACGTGGGCGAGAACGTTGCATCCTAATAGCAGGTCGGCGGACTTGCCATCGGCAACGAGTTCTTTCGCGGTCTGAACGCCGAAGAACTTTACGACACTCGGAATTTGTTTCTGTTCCCATGCGACCTTGGCGACATTGGCCGCCGGCTCCACTCCCAGGACAGGGATGCCCTTGTTCTTGAAGTGCTGAAGCAGATACCCGTCGTTGCTGGCAATTTCGATGATCTGGCTATTCGCATCAAAGTGGAAACGCTCGACCATCATTTCGCAGTAGCGCCGCGCATGCTCGACCCAGCTGGTCGAAAAGCTGGAGAAATAGAGGTAGTCGCTGAAGATGGCATCCGGCGACTCGAATTCTTCCAGTTGAGAGAGAAGGCATTGATCGCATACCCAGACCTTGAGGGGATAGAGCTTCTCGGTTTTATGCGCGTCTTCGAATTTCACATAGGAATTGGCCAGCGGCGACATGCCAAGGTCGCACTGCACATGAGAAAGCGGCGCGGAGCAAAAGCGACATTTGGGTTTGTCCATAAATTCGGATCTAATAGGAGCCGCGGCGGAGATTAGAATGCGGTCTTCCAAAAGAACTTCTGATCCAGCTGGCCGGTGCGAACGAGATACTGAAGTTGTTTCAGGCGCGTGAAGGCGCGGTATTCGAACGTTTCCAAGGTAAAGTCGATTTGCTGGAAGAGTTCATAGAACTGCTTCACGCCCTTGTCGGCATCCCACGTGCATTTAAATTTCGGCAAGTGCTTGCTGATCTTATCAAAGTTTACCCGATAACTGCGATTGTCAGAGCCTTGTGAGCCGAAGGTAAGTTTGCAACCGGGAAAAACTTTCGCCACTTTCTCGGCAACTTCCTTAACCTGGTAGTTCTGAGCATTACTCCCGACGTTGAAGATTTCATTGTAAATAGCGTCCGCCGGCGCATCGAGTGCACAGACGATAGCATCCGCAATGTCCAGTCCGTGAGCGAGAGGACGCCACGGTGTGCCGTCCGAGATCATCTTGATCTCCTTTGTCGTCCACGCGAGACCGCAGAGATTATTTAGCAACACGTCGAACCGCTGTCGTGGAGATGCGCCGAATGCCGTAGCATTGCGAAAATAACAGGGAACGAAATTCTTATCGGCTAGCTCTTTGATATCCCGCTCGCACAGAGTCTTGCAAATCGCGTAGGCCGTTTGCGGATTAGGCTTGGTTGCCTCCGTTACTTCACCGTTAGCTGCTACTCCGTAAACGGAGCACGAAGACATGTAGATGAATCGTTTTATCCCCGCAGCCTTCGCCGCGTTAGCGAGGTGCAACGTACCTTTGTGGTTGATCTCATACGTAACCGTCGAGTCAAGTTCGCCCAGCGGATCATTGGAAAGTTCCGCCATGTGAACAATGGCGTCGTGGCCTCGCAGATCGTCGGCGGTCAAACGACGAATGTCTTTGGCGAGTGTGTGCGGAGCATGTCCCTTTGCGTTGTAAAGGTAACCGGTCTTGTAGTAACCGGTGTCGATGCCGGTGACTTCGTGACCACGTTCCAAAAGGACCGGCGTCAGAAGGGCGCCCAGATAACCTTCGCTTCCAGTAACGATTACTTTCATGATACCAGTGCGGCGTTATCTCTCGCGGGGATTTCTGCAACTTGGGCGACGATAGCCTTGGCGATTTCTAAGGATGCTGTGGCCGCGGGTGAGGGTGCGTTACAGACATGGAGTGCATTCTTCCCATGAATCATAAGGAAATCATCTACTAATCTGCCATCGTTGAGCAACGCTTGTGCGCGAACACCGGCTTTGCAAGGGATCAGATCGGCGGACCTGATTTCCGGGATGAGTTGCTGCAGGCTGCGAACGAAGGCGTTCTTAAACAAAGAACGATATATTTCCTTCATCCCTTCCCCGAAATTGTTGAAGGCAAGTTTCCAGAATCCGCCAAACGACATGGTCTCGCAAAAGTCGCGCAGATTGAAATCCGTCTTTTTGTATCCCTCTCGCTTGAAAGCGAGAACAGCATTCGGCCCGGCATGGACCGATCCATCGATCATTTTTGTAAAGTGCACGCCGAGGAACGGGAACGCGGGATTCGGGACTGGATAAATCAACGTCTTTACAAGATGGCGTTTACTCGCCGTCAATTCGTAATATTCACCGCGAAAGGGGATAATCTTTGCGCCTGGGTTCGCTCCTGCCAGGCGTGTTACTCGATCGCTGTAGAGGCCCGCGCAAGTTATCAGAAATCTGGTTTCGTATTCCCCACCGGACGTTTCGATAAAATGTTTTCCGCTCCGACTCGTTAGGCCACAGACCTCATTTCCGAACCTGGCCTCGCCGCCCTGTTCCTCGAAGAGCTCGAGGTATCTCTGTGAGACCTGACGGTAATCCGTTATCCCCGTCGTCGGAACACGAATGCCGGCCAGGCAGCGAACATGCGGTTCGATCTCACGTACCTCCTCCGCTGAAATCTTGCTAACTGGCAATCCGTTCTGCTGTCCGCGTTGAAACAGGTTATCGAGCCCGGCTAGCTCCTTCTCTTGAGTGGCGACGATAATCTTGCCGCATACTTCGTGTGGAATGCCATGTTCTCGGCAAAACTCCACCATCGAGGTCGCGCCCGCTTGAGCAAATCTGGCTTTGTAACTACCTGGCTTATAGTAAATGCCGGAGTGGATAACTCCGCTGTTACGGCCGCTTTGGTGTGCCGCCGGACCTTGTTCCTTTTCGAGTAACAAGATCTGCGCCGCCGGACATTGGCGGCTCAACGCCATGGCGGTTGCAAGTCCTACAATTCCACCGCCGACGATTGCATAATCATAGGTCATCGGAATCTCTTGTTATGAGCGAATTCACTTGTCGCTTTTCGGCGTATCCCAAACTTTCCATGGAGCTACGTTCCGCGCCCAGAGATCTTCCAGTATCATCTTGTCGCGCAGGGTATCCATCGGCAGCCAAAAACCATTGTGGCGAAAGGCAGAGAGCTGGCCGTCGCGAGCGAGATGTTCCATCGGTCCTCTCTCCCAAACCGTATCGTCGCCTTCGATGTAATCGAAGATTTGGGGTTCGAGGACAAAGAACCCGCCGTTAATCCACGCTCCGTCTCCGGTGGGCTTCTCGGCGAAACGCGAAATTGCGGTTTGATCCTTATCGAGCTGGAAAACTCCGAAACGTCCAGGTGATTGGACAGCCGTCAGGGTTCCGTAGGTCTTCTGCGCGCGATGGAATTCGATAACGTCACGGATATTTATGTCGGCGACTCCGTCGCCGTATGTCATGCAGAAAGTTTCGTTACCGACGTGGGATTGGATTCGCTTTACTCGTCCACCAGTCATCGTCTTGTCGCCGGTATTAACACAAGTCACACACCATGGCTCGGCGTGCGGTTGGTGGATTCGCATATCATTCTTTCGCAAATCAAAGGTTACGTCGGCGTTGTTCAGGAAGTAGTTGGCAAAATATTGCTTGATGATGTCTCCTCGGTAACCACAACAAATAATGAAGTCCGTCAGTCCATAGGTGGAATAAATCTTCATTAAGTGCCAGAGAATGGGCTTATGCCCGATGTCGATCATCGGCTTTGGTTTGACGGCACTCTCCTCGCTGATGCGGGTGCCGAATCCTCCTGCAAGAATAACTACTTTCATGAATGAAATTGAGACTTTGTTAGCCTGACCATCGTCCTGAAGCTACGCGCTGCAGATCTGCCGGAGTGCCGATGTCAAGATAGTCTCGGTATGGAAAAACAATACTCTGCGTTCGGAGCCCCGCCCGGATCGCGGCTTGGATCACTTCTCCGACGGTCAATTCTGCGGCTGGCTCGGCGCGATGTTCGGACGTAGCGAGATACTTGTGCAGAAATGCCGTAAATTTCGAAGTCCAGACGGCAAAAACCCATCCTAGTTTTGATTTCGTTTGGCCGCTATTCATAAGGATTTTCTTCACGCGGCCGGTGCGATCAGTCTCAACCGCGTGCCACGTCCAGCTTTTGTGAGCAGGATACAAACCCAGAACCATAGCGGCCCGCGTAGAAGTCAGACGTTTAAGCGCCTGTTCGTAGGCGTCATCCGGTTGAAACAATATATCGGGGAAACCAAAAGCGATGCGGGAATCTCTGATAAAAGGATAGGCTTGGTCAAGTGTGTAAGGGGGACCGTGGGGCGGGCCCATCATGAGATACCCGACGTCCATCCCGATTCCGCTGCCGTCGCCATAATATTGCGGTATATCCCACTTCCCATTCCGTAAGATAAAGAAGACTTTGCGCACTCCGCCCTGACGCATTTTTTCCAGGAGAAAATGCGAGACAACCTTTGGGCGTAGCGATCCATCCGTGGTTCGACGCAGGCCGACTGGAAACAACTCTTTGCTGCATGGAAGAGGTGCGATTCTGGTAGCAAGGCCACCGCAGGGAATCAGTCCTACGACATCGTCGGTTAGCATGCGCCTGCAGCGACCTTCAAAGGCTCGTTCATCCATGCTGGCGAAGCGGACGTATCGAATTCGCGCTCATCGACGATGTAGCTACGGACGAAGATCGGGCCGGACTCATGAGCGAAGCGGACGAAGTGGTTAGGCGAGCTTTCGGGAATGCCGAGCAGATTTAACAGATCCTCCGCACGAAATTGAGCGTCAAGGTTACCTTGAGGAAACGTTCGTGTTAGCTCCGGATCGGATAGCTGATTTTCGCGGAGCAATTCCATCCGAACATAAGTGCGCCTGTCACCTTCGATGTAGTATGCAGAAGGGTAGGGAGGATAGGTGCGGGCGCGAATAAGGTTTATCAAATCGCCAGCGCGGTAAGTGCGATCGAGCTCGATGCAACTGATTTTGGCGACTTCTGATTTCCGATGGACCGTAGCCTTGGAAAGATCTTGCGGCGGTGCGCGAGTTTTTGCCTTCACGTATGAGAGGCCACGTTTCCTTAAAGAGTTCAACTTGATCTCGCGTAATTTTCTCGTGCAGTGAGCCACCCGTATCTGTTGGTTCCACGGGGATTTGACGTTGCGCAATAATGTCGCCGGTGTCCACCCCAGGGTCGATGTAATGGATGGTAACGCCAGCAGGTGTTCCTTCGATAATAGGCCAGACATTGGTGTGCCATCCGCCGTTGTAGGGAAGAAGGGCCGAATGGAGGTTGATGCATCCTTTCGGAAACATATTGATCATATCCGGTTTGAGAATGCAGCCGAAGAACGCGGAGATACCTATATCTGGACGAAGTTCTTTTAGCGCGGCAAGAGTATTTGGATCACGTAGCTGAGTCGAGAGCCAGATCTTATCGGGAGGCATGTCGAGGGTAGAAAGAATCTCATCTGCAAAGCGTCGATCATCGGGCGGTTGCAGGACCAGGCCAACGATGTTTTCATCGCGTTTCCGCAGCCAGTCGGCGACCTTCCAGGCGCCCCAATTATTCAGAAGAAGAAGAAGACGCATGTCGACTTAGGCTGTCTTCGCAAGCTTGCGAACGGCTGTTGAGCTGGTCGCCGCCTTCGGCTCGACCAGCGTGAGTTCAACGAACGGATGTGGTTCGATGTTGCGCGCGGCCCGAAAGAATCTGTCTTGCAATGAGCGCAACAGGCGAGAGTTCGGGTTGAGCGACTGACCTTCGATGGATTCTACAAGCACGAGTTCAGCGAGAGTGCCGCAGATCGCAATCTCATCTGCCACGAGAAGCTCCGTTCGATCGATCGGGCGTCGGATGAAAGGCATCTTCATCGAATGCGCAAGAGCTTCGACGATGTCCAACGTGATACTCTCGAGAGCACCCTCCGTCGCGGGAGGAGTATATATAGTGCCATCGCGTACCATCACCAGGCATGAGCCCGTTGCTTCGGCGACGCGACCGGAATTGTTGAGCAGAACCATGTCCTGCCAGCCATGCGATCGGCCTTCGATACGTGCGAGGCGCGCAACCTGATAGTTGGCGCCGGACTTGGCACGTGCGGGAAGAGATACGTCCGGACTGCGCCGCCATGTGCTAACTCCAAGTTTGATCGGGCTCGGGACCTTTTGATCTTGATGGTACGCCGTGACAACAAGGTCGGCGACGGTGCCTTCTCCCCACTGGCCCTCGATCGCATAAAGAGTAGTGCGGAACCACATATCCCGGTTCGGTTCAAGTAGCTCACTAGCGAGCAGGCAGATGGCGTCGCGGTAATGTTCGAAAGTAGAATCAAAAGGAATGTGCAGAAGCCGCGCAGAACGACAAAGCCGCTCGTAGTGATGGCGAAGTCGCACGATTCCAAAAGGACCATTCGGTTTCCAATAACCTTTGAGACCTTCAAAGACATTCAGGCTTCTCGTAACCGCTTCGCAGCCGACGTGCAGAGTAGCTTCTTTCCAGAGACGCAGACCGCCTCCCATATAAACGTATTTTGGCTCTTGTAGTTTGATCATGATTTGTGGCTACAGCAGTGCGTGAGCCGGTTACTTACGGCACGCGCGTTGGCTGCGGGATGTTTGCAGATTCGTTAGGTATTTGAATCGTTTCGCTTTTGCCGTTGCGACTCAGCTCTAAATCGGAACGCATTCTTAGCACTCGCGCGGGCACTCCCATCGCGATGGCTCCAGGTGGAATATCTTGCACAACGACGCTTCCGGCCCCAACGGCCGCTCCTTTCCCGATGGTTACGCCATCGAGAACGATTACGCCAAATCCAATGTTCACATCGTCTTCCAGAACAATGTCTCCTTTGCTCGTTATGGGCTGGTCAGCGATTAACATCCCTGGGGCAAAGCCGTGATTATAGGGATAAAAGGCCGAGTTCGAAGCGATCTGGACATCGGCTCCAATTCGGATCGAACTCTTGTAAGCGATCAGATGACATCCTGCGTGAACTGAAGAACGCGGCCCGATTTCAATGTTGCCTCCCTGTCCGGTGTGTAGCGTAAGTTCTCGATGCAACTCGACGCCCTCGGCCAGGTCAATGTAGCCGCTTTCGTCTCCTTCGATGATTTTGACTTCATCGCCGATGAAAACGTAGGATCCAAGCCTGAGTTTGGAATGATCGATCGCGGCCTTCGGCGAGACATAACCCTTGGTGCTAAATTTTGCCAGACGGTTTCGTTTGAAAAAGGGTGGGGCGAACCATGTGGCCAGGCGTGTAGCGACTCGCCCGAACGGTCCGCGGCCGGCTAGCTTCATCCAGCCGCGAATCCAGTATTCTCTACATTGTGCGACTAAATTCACTTTTGTCTCCTTACCACGACGGCCGCCGCCATGGTCTCCGTGTGCGAGATGCTGACCGCGTGCGCCGGTTTTTCTGAGGTGCCATTTCCGTGATGAGCCAGCGACACTTCCCCCGCTTTATTACGGATGACTTCCAATGTAGCAAAGGGTTGGCCTTTGAACGCAGGATCACATTTGACCAGCGCTTCCTTTGCGCACCAGCGAGCCGCAAAGTGCATGCGTGGATTTTCCTGCAATAAGCAGTAGGCAATTTCGTCCTTGGAGAAGGATTCTTTGTAAAATTCATGTTCCCAGTAGTCATCCGTTACCGGCATGGCATCGACCCTTTCGATGTCGATGCCACAAGCAAGATCATCGACGCCGCTTAAGGCAGAAACGGCGATTGGATTCTGTCTGTCACCCGGTTTCCCATGTGAAACGCTTGCTTGTGCTCCGCCTTCTAAGACTGCCGTTTCCAGTTCACGATAGCTAACGACGCTATAAACATCCGCGACGTTGACTCCGAGATAGCGGCGGATGGCAGCGGCTAGAGCCGCGCGGCGAACGGAACTTTGCAAGCCACGCGACTTCAACGAAAAATTTGTGTCAATCGCTTCCGGCTTTAATCCGGCGAGTTGAGCCACAATCTTACGGAGCTGTTCCTTTGCTTCCATGTTACCAACCTAAAATACAATTACCGCAAATCGGTGCACTTTCTCCGCCCGATTGAATTCCAAGAAGCAGAGGCACGTGTAACTCGGCTAACTCGGCGCTGGTCCGCAAGCAGCGCGTGCAACATGGCTCCGGATCGTGTCCGCGCAATACTCTTTCGTAGGCGGCGAGACGATCGCGCAGATCTTTCAAGAAAGCTGCGGCTGTCCGACCTTCCGTCAATCGGTGGTCGAAAGCTAGCATCAGATTGAATGCGCCCTCGGAAAGTCCGGGTGGAAAATATTCTGCACCGATCCCGAGGATTGCGGCCTGTCCCTGATTGATCAACGGCGCGAAGGAATAAACGTCTTCGCCTGAAAGGTCGGTAACAGTAAACGTTCCGTCGGCTAAAGCTTGCACCGGCAGGGTATCGTCGAGATAGCTCAAGACGAAGTTTTCTACTTCCATTCTGATTTCCGGAATCGATCTGCGATCGGCATTCGTCAAAACAGGCACCTTTAGTCCGTGCTCTGCATCCATGGCGATGCCAATGTTTACGGCTTCGTAATAGTGGACTTTGCCGTCATCGTAGAACGCATTAAAGATTGGATACTTCCGCAATAGCCGCGCGGCCTCGTGAAGAATGAGAGGCAAAGGACCGCCGCGCAATTCCGGATGGGTTTGCGTCGCCGCCTTCAATCCGCGTGTGGAGCAAATGACATTTACGAGACTGCTGGCGGCATTCTGGCCAGCCATCAGATATTTTCCTTCGATGCGCTTGCGACGCGGCAATTCCTCTACTCGGATGGGAACGCCAGTGGAGGGCAGGGGAA
Source organism: uncultured Verrucomicrobiae bacterium (assembly GCA_963758535.1). Lineage (GTDB taxonomy): Bacteria > Verrucomicrobiota > Verrucomicrobiia > Chthoniobacterales > UBA10450 > JBBQFI01. Next base: position 355,864 of record CAVWVT010000012.1, read on the forward strand.
TCCGCGACTCGGCAACCTTGTGCCCGTTCACGAGTTTCAAGACGTCCTCGGCCGTAACCAAACCTTTGCCGGCAAATTGCTCCTCTGTTAGTCCATGCTTTTTCAACAAAGTAGAAGCATTGCTACTGAAGCGCGTTGTCGTCGCGGGTAAAACAGCGGATGGGCGCTGCTTCTTGGGTGCGCTTGCAGAGTGGCTAGCAGTCACTGGCATCGGAGCAGTGGGACTGTCCGCAATGTAACAAAGAACTTCGCCAATCTTAACCTCCGTTCCTTTCGGCACGTCGAAACGAACATAACCAGCGGCGGGCGCTTCTATATCCAGTGTAGCTTTGCTGGTCTCGATCGTTACGAGTGGGTGGCCTTGTGAAACCTTTTCGCCATCCTTGACCAGCCATTGTACCAGCAGGACGGATTCGTCGTTCACGAATTCGTGAGGTGCGAGAACTGCCTGCATCGTCAGCTTTCCTTCAAAAATTCGGCTGCAGTCGTCACGATCGATTCGGTATTGGGCAGCGCCTCATTCTCCAGCTCACGGGATGCCGGAATGGGATGACCTTTTGATGCAAGGCGACACACTTTTTGCAGCATCCCAGGCGCATGCTCGCAAAGTTGCGCGATTACTTCCGCGCTAAAAGCTGCGAAACCCAGCCCTTCTTCAACGACGAGAAGCCGGCCGCTCTGTCGAACAGATTCCATGATTGGCCAGAGATTCAGCGGATACAGTTGCACAGGGCAGATAATCTCGGCCACCACGTCGTGTTCTTCGAACAAGCGATCCGCCGCGCGTTCCGCTTCTGGCAGCATTCCGCCATAGCAGAGTATAGTAAGATGCGGTGTCGATTCGGGACGCAATCGCGTGGTGGGAAAACGCTCGTCCGTATGTTCGAGAACAAACCCCGGTGCGACCTTTTCGCACAGTCGCATCCCATAGAGCAGTTTGTTTTCGATGACAATAGTCGGACGATCGATCGTGGCGAATAACCGGTCGTAGATGAATCCGGGATCGATCCGCGAATTCAATGCGATCATCATCGTGTCTGGTAGACCCGAGAAAATGTTTTTCGATCGACTGACTGTGCGTTGGGCCGTAACCGCGCTTTCCGCCCATCGGGGTTCTTATGATTAGTGGCACCGTGACCTGGTCGTTATACATGAAACGGAACTTCGCCGCATGATTGATGATCTGATCTGCAGCCAATGTGAGGAAATCGCCGAACATGATTTCGACTACCGGCAGCATACCGCCTAAAGCTAGTCCGTTACCAAGGCCGACGATCGCCGCCTCACTGATCGGCGTGTTGCGAACGCGTCCCGGAAATTCCTGACTCAGAGTTTTCGTAACTTTGAAGGCGCCGCCATAAGAGCCTTCGATATCCTCACCGATCATTACAATGCGATCATTCGCCTTTAGATTGCGCTGAAAGCAGGAATACAACAATGCCACCATGCGTTCTTCGGATTCCAATGTCGTAGGTTGCCAGTGACATGGTGAAAGAATGACCGCGTCCTCGCTCCTTGCGACCTGCCACTGGCAACTCGTCCGTTTCCAGGTCGGCCAGTGCGGAATCGATTCGCTGCGTTACTTCATTCTGGATGTGGTGTGCTTCTTCAGGATATCGACCGAAGAAATTTTTGATAGGATCCTTCGTCCAGTATTGTTCGATTTCTCGCTTGTCGCGGTTGTCGTCGCCTTTGGAATGAGCCATGAGGCGCGCCGTGTCGATACATAGAAAGTGAGGGCGGCTCTCGGCCCGCACTCGATCGACGCTCTGCTTCGACGCCTGCATGAGTTTCAATGGATCGCATGTGCTGCTCTGCGTGGTTTCTATTCCAAAGGCTGCTGCGCGAGCGCAGATATCGCCGGCGAGAGTTTGTGTCTGTGATGTGCTTTGCGCGTAAAGGTTGTTTTCGAGGACTATCAAGAGCGGAAGCTGCCACTTTGAGGCGATGTTCATCGTCTCGTAAATTACTCCTTCTCCCAATGTTCCATCTCCGATGAATACGACGCCGATATAGCCGGGCTTGCGCAGTTTCAACGTCATCGCAAGGCCCGCAGCCACCGGAACAATTCCGCCTTGAATGCCATTGCTATAAAAGCCCTTTGAACAAAGATGCTGGCTGCCTCCGCGACCGCCGCATACTCCGCCCGGTTTACCCATGACTTCTCCTAAGAGACCGGTCACATCATCGGTAAATGAAAGGAAATGACCATGACAGCGATGATTGCTGTAGACGAGATCACCTGGACGCAGTGCACCACAGACTGCAATGCCGGTAAACTCCTGTCCTATGCAGGTGTGAACTGTCCCGACCAGTTTCCCTTCGGCGAAGAGATCAAGAAGCTTCTGCTCAACCGAACGGATGGTGATCGCCCGCTGGTATAGGCCAAGCTCTTCAGAAGAGGCTACAATCTCCTCCAAGCCTTGTGTTGCTGTAGGCATTATCTGGCTTTTTTCTTGTGAATGAGTGCCTTCGGTCGGTCTGCTATCAATGATGTTACTTGTCGTGCTTCGACTCAAGTCTTCACGAAACGGCGCTAACCTCCGATTCCACCATTGTCGCCGGTTGATTTTTCGGCTGGTATCGAGTGCTCCACCGAAGCATCGGTTGCACGACACCTGGGCTCACATTACAAAAGTCGCCGCGAGATGTGTCTTTTGCGCCGGCGGGAAACAGCACTCGAAACTCGATTACCTCCAGCGCGATTCCGTGAACAATTTCAGGATCAAGCGTCATCAGCGCAGTTCCTATCGTTACTCTTCCTTCCACCAGCAGATTACCAGGAATCCATCCCGTGCTCACATACCGACCTACCGGACGCTTGCGTCCGCGCCATTCGCGATCCATGTCATTCGCGACAAATAATTCGACACCAGAATCGTTCGTTGCAAGGAAATGAGGAAGGAAAACATATCCTGGCTCGAGCACTTCATATTCGAGTTCAATTCCAACCGGATGTCGAATATCGAAAGCCTCCGCTGGCCCGCCCGTTTCGGAGACTGCTCGCACGGCACACAACCGGACCACCTCATCACCCGGTGCCGTGTTGAGATCGGGCCACTCGCGAACGGCAGACAGGTTGGAAGCCGTTTTTAGATAGGTCTGCGTCACGCGCAGCGGTGCGCCGTCCATACGGATGCCGCCTTTCTCCATCAAAACGCATCGAGTGCAAAGGCGGGTTATCGCCTGCATGTTATGGGACACAAAAAGAACGGTCCGACCGGAGTGCCCAACATCATCCATCTTGTCCAGACACTTCTTCTGAAATTCCGAATCACCTACCGCCAAAACTTCATCCACAATCAGAATCTCTGGTTCCAAGTGAGCAGCTACTGCAAATGCCAGACGAACATACATTCCGCTGCTGTAACGCTTGACCGGTGTATCCAGAAACTTCTCCACTCCCGAGAACGCCACGATCTCGTCGAACTTGCGGATAATTTCCAAACGGCTCATACCAAGGATGGCGCCATTGAGGAAGATATTCTCCCTCCCGGTTAGTTCTGAATGGAAGCCCGTGCCGACTTCCAGAAGACTTGATACTCGGCCAAGTAATCGAATACGACCTTTCGTCGGTTCGGTGATTCGGCTCAGGATTTTAAGCAAGGTGGATTTGCCGGCGCCATTGCGTCCGATGATTCCTACAACTTCGCCTCGCTTGATTTCCAGATTAACATCGTGCAGCGCCCAAAACTCCTCCAGGGTTCTGCGGTTTCTTGATCTGCCAGAACCGAAATATCGAAGCGGAGCTCGCACAGCGCTCTCCAGCGCGTGACGCAAGCCATCGCTCTTGGCGGACTGATGGCCAATGATATAACGCTTTCCGAGATCTTCGACTACGATGGCGCTAGTGGACGACATGAAGTTTTGGCAAAGTTTGCGTGATTATGTGGTACAAAGGCTAAGTTTTCTCCATCTGGTGCAAAACTAAATCGCTTTGATACGTGGTGTCTTGACTATCAATTGGGTGGAGCAAGAACTGAGCTTGAGAATTTAATGCAACCGATCCTTCCGGCTTCGTTCGCCGAGGTCTGCGGTCGAATGGTATTTCTCGCGACTTTAATCTCAAATCGGCGGCCTCTCAACCTCCGGCTTGCTTTAGCATATATAATACCGCATCTCCCTCGAACGGGGCGGTTAAGGAACGTTTCGTGCCCGCTCGTACGGCCGTGCCCTTCGTGATTTCTCCGCTGGATGGATCGCACCATTCGACGAGGAACTTCCCGGAAGCGTTGGAAAGATCTATCGTGACCGTTTGATTGAACAACCTGCGGAAATTGCTGATCTGATGTCTAAACCTGCGGATTATCGGGGTCGATTCGAGCTTGTGAGCCTCGAACGGTAGATAGACCAGATATTCGTTGTCAGGGTCGGCCAGGCAATAGCCGCTGGAAGCCAAATCCCCCCGAGGTCTCATGGTGGATAGATTCATCCGATTCGCATAGGCCAGGGTCATTCCCATCGCCTTGCGAGTCGATTCCCATTCAGGCATCCAAATCGGATCCATAAAGATTGGATTCAGCCCGCGAGCAAAACTTTTCCAAACCCATGATCGATCGCATCCCACTCCACAAAGATGATCGGTATCCGAAATGACAACTTTGTTGCCGTGAGCCGCGGGCGGGTTCTTACAATAGTCCTCTTTTGCGGTGCAATTTGGTGAAATCCAATCAGCAGGGCTGGCGAAAAGCTCGGCATTTTCACTCGATGGGAAACATGCCGTCATTCCCACTGGGTGTTGCTTGGGCTGGTCGGCCTCGCAGTGCTTAATGAAATTAATCATATGATACTGCCAGTCCTTGGAAGCGGGCGGACTCTCGTTGGTAATTTCGTAGAGGACATTATCGAAGTCGTTGAGCGTCGTTACGACCTTACGCACATAGGACTCCTGTAAGGCGGTCACTTCAGGAATTTGCAGCGTGTGAACCTCAACGCCTTCACTATCCCCGTTAGGATCTCCGTTGATGCCGTTGACATTATTCGCACGGTTGAAGGGATGACTCTGCCAGGGATTTTTGCCAGACATACCCTTACTGTCGATGCTCCATCCCTGAAAAAGCATGACTGAAACGTAGATACCCCGGTCGCCGGCCGCACTAACTCGATTGCGCAATCGATCGAAGTAGCTCTGATTGAATTCCTGGACGTTGAATTTTGGAAGACCGTCAAGAGCAACACCAGGACCTGTGCGCGCGTACGGAGACGGATAGATGGCTATCTTGGAGTTCAGCCACGATAACCACTCAGGCTCTTCCCATGACCAAAGACGAATGAAGTTGTGGTTCTCTCTTGCGAGAAAGCGCAAGTAATCTGAGAAATTAAATTCTACGACAGGTTCGTTCCCCGGTTCGATCCATCCCCCATGATCGTCCATCTTCAGAGGTGGCTCTATCTCTTGCAGGTTATTCCAAACGTGCGAACCGGTTAGGTAAACAGCTTTTCCACTGCCATCAGTGAAGTAAGGAGAGCTGGCAGTCCCGTGTTTCAGTGGTCCGGCGGCGCGACCCCGCTGGCTTACCTTTTCAACATTGTCGAGGACATGCGGACGCCAAACGGCTGGGTCCTCTCTAAGCAGTCGATGACTTACCGCCAGCGCCAGGAGCATCAAAATGCTCAACGCTGCAATTACCTTCTTAATGTTGTCGCGTTTTCCTGCTCAACTCAGTAGATGAAGCCCAGAAACGAGAGAGGAAGTTCGGTCCGCATCACCGCTCCCTTCAGCCGACGATATTCAAATGCGCACGTTGCGCTCAGAATGATGGGCCAGTTATGAGATGCCTGGTAGGCAGAGGCAAGATCGTCAAATAAGAACGCTCACCACGGATCGAGCCGCACCAACAAATTGTTCAGACCCAGTCTGGAGAACTCCTGATTGACCGCTTCACGGAAGTCCCCGGTTACACTCTTTCGACGGAGCATTTTGCAATACAGCCAATACAAGGAGAATATTGGGTGCTTAATCACGAAACCGGCGATTGTTAGAATCTCAGCGAATCTCGATCCACTAAGATCTCTGCGCGCGCCTAGTTCATTTGCGAGGTAGTAACGGTTCAGAGTGCTTCTCTTTAATGAATGAGCCAGCTTCGGATTCCGGCTATTGAGGGACTCAACCGCTTTGCCAGCTAGCCGATGAAATTCTCCCAGCGCGCGAGTATTCAAGATCTGATTTGCTTGCGTCGCCTGTGTGCTGTGCCTGCGCCAGGTCGCTAGTTTCTCGGGGATGTGCACCACATTTTCATTGAGTCCAACCCGCATGCCCCACTCGAAATCGGCGTAGGAGTGGCAGTCGGTTCGGAAAAGGCCGAGTTGTTCGAAGACACGTTTTCGGATCAACAGCTGTGTAATGGAAGTGTAGATCGTGCCGAGGCCGAAGTAGAGCAGTCCATCATGCGGAGCTCGACGGACGTGCGGTATATCAATCCATTCGCCAAAGTATTTTTGCGATTCCCAACTCTCCCACGTATCGGAATCGACAGCGCGACCAGTCTCATCAATAATCTCCAGGGAACAATGACATAGACCGCAATCTGGGTTTCGCTCGAGAGCCTCCACCATTTTCTCGAGACAGTCCGGAGTCATTGTGTCGTCACTCGTGGCGATGTAAACGTATTCCCCTCGCGCCGCGCGAATACAGTTATTCCAGTTTGCGTACATCCCGGCGCGCGGAGCTTGCGCGATTCGAATTCGTGGCTCGTTCCTCGCTTCTGTCTGCAAAAGCTCCCACGCTCCGTCGTCCGAGTAATTGTCGTAAACAATCAGTTCCCAGTCAGAAAATGTTTGAGCGAGGATGGTTTGCAGCCGTTCCTCCAAATAGGGACGGTTATTGAGATTCGGCAAACAAATGGAGACGACTGGTTTCATCGTTTCACGCTTGGTTAGATTTCGCTCCAAAACCGGCTGAGATTCAGCCGGTCGATCTAACGAGGTGCTACTCGATCCCATAGGTCTGAAGCTCTTTGATAGGTCGCAAATTGATTGTTCAATCAGGAATGCGTGATCTTGAGCTGAGGGATTAGCGCTTCTCCGCAGGCAGTCTTCAGCTGCCGCCCAAATCCGAGGCTGGATCGCTTCCCAGGTCCATTTTTCGAGAAACTTCTTGTTTGCTCGCTCTGCCATATCGGCGGCTTCCTGCGGCCGTTGAAGCATTGTTAGGCAAGCCTTCGGCAAAGTGATCCGACCTGTCGGCAAGAATAATTTCACGACCATTTTCAATTTCATAACCGTAGGCGCCAACCGAGGTTGACACGATCGGGCAACGGCGACTAAAGCCGAAGGCAATTTTTCCGCGGGTACCGGCTCCCTTTTGCAAAGGAACAATCATCAATGACCAGGTCGCAACCTCATCATCGATATTCTCAACCCAGCCCAACGTTTCAATGTCGTGGCTGCCAGTTGCAGAGAACCGTTACTAAAGCGACCCGCCAATCGAAGCTTAACATCCGGCCATTTACTCTTAATACTGCGGCCAACAGCTACCGTACAAACCACTGAATCCCCTCGACATTAGGGTAATAATCAAAAATACCAACAAATCCAATTCTTGGCGGGCATGGCAGGAGTTCGTAACGGTCATGCCTTGATCGGTTCTTCAAATCCATTTGGAATAACATGAATTGGCGTGTTAATGCCCAAGCTTTGCAGATAGCGCTTATCTTTCTCGCTGCATACCGCCAGCGTAGTGAAGCGCTCGTCCAGTAATTTTTCCCTCCGTCGCCAGCTCCAGCGCCTCATTCCTGTCATGAACTTGTGCGGAATGGAACCCCCGTTTTGCAGCACGGACGTTTCAAAAGCGCTTGGCACATCATCGAGATCCAGGACTGACCGAGGCCAGGACCACTGCGCCAGCATGCTCGCTGTCCGTATTTTGCTGAACCAAATGAGATCATATTTTTCAATCTGCCGAAGAACGCGGTCGGTGCCTTCAGGGCCAACACACTTACCCTGCGGATGATTGCTGCGGGGATCGAACGCCCAGCGGAGTTTTTCATATACGCCTCGATTCAGTATGTTCGTGAACTTTGATCACATCAGCGAGATTAAATCCCTGATTCTGACCGTTGTCCCAACCTTCTTCGCCGTGCTCAACGTCGAGGACAATAACACTTACTTCACCAATTTCCTCCAAAGCGCGCCTGACATGGAACGAACGTAATTCGGAAGCAGAGCTAGCCCTGTGCGGCCAATGCTGGGAAACGAACAAAATCTGTGGTGAAGGCATCGTTTATTTTCAAAACAACGGCACGCTGTAGCTGTAATCAGCGGTTAGAAGCGTCGCTCGGATGGAAAAAAAACTTTGCGTATACATACGCAACCGTTTCATCGACAACCTCGCGAACGCCATCGCTCGAACGCCACCAATGCTTTGCATCGTAGTCTGGATTTTGGATCGCGATAACTCCCACCTTAACCTTATCGCCAAAGGCTTCCTGAAAAAGAAGCCACGTGCGGCGCGCGTGTGGTACTTTCGGCGACGATGTTAAAACTTTTCACGTTCATATTATGTTCGTGGAACCAGTCTCGTAGTGCCACCGCCGAATAGTAGGTTCGGTCTCGACCAATGACGTGCGACGGCAACCATCTGCAACGACGTCGGAGGAACGCCGGCTGCTCGCAATTGACCCGCTCCGACGCTGGCCGACGTGTCCGCATCCCAAGTATATCCACCGCTGCCGGCGCTTGGTCCTCCCGTGGAAAAGACACGTTGATAGTTGCCGGCCGTAAATTCCTTCACGGCTGCTTGAATAACGTAGTCATGGACCCAACCTTCGACGACGAGGATATCGGACTTCCACTCTATGAGTAGGCGTGAGAAAAGGGTGAATTCTGGTGAGAAAAGCTACCGTCGCTAAGACCAATACCAAGAGCAGAGCTAACCATCCTTGCCATGTCAAACCCCAGCGTTCTCTCTTTGATAAAAATCTCCAACGGTCACGTCGTGACTTCTCGACGAAGTCGTTCGATTTAGAAATGACAGGGCTGTGTTCTCATGCATGATTCGGCTGGGCATCTTAGATTTCTAGACGCAAGAGCGCATTGTCCCAGAACTCATGACCGATGATTTGCATTGGTTATCAGTGATTGGGATCGTTTGGCAGCAGTCCAGCCGAAGAGTTTTCGGAAAGAACTGCTGCGATTTGACCCTTACGGTGAAATGTTGCCGGACTCATTTAAGAAGCGGCTTGCCGAATACGCTGAATTCCAACTCATCTTCTCCACACACTCTCTCCATCCTATAAGGTTCGGTTCCTTTGGGGGAGAATCCCCTAATCCCGAAGGCGAAATCAAAGGCGCCTTCCTCATACAGTTTTCTCTCCAGGTCGGATTCAGCCGAGAACCGAAAGGGTATGCCAAAGTTAAGCAGGGTAGCCCAAATTTTTCTTTTAAAATTTGCCCGGAACTTTAATCTCTTGCTCAGCCAAGTTCTCGTCTATGTTCTCACACTTCGGATGCGTATGCGTGTGGAGGCCTACCGAGTGACCACGCCTCAGCCACTCCTCGATGTCCTTCCACGAAAAATATGGCCGGTACTGATCCAGAAACTCGTCGAGTGCTGGCATGTCGCAGCATCTCCACAGCTCGTTGACGAGTTCTTCTTTTCTGGACATTGGCCAAGTTCTCATTGCAACGTCCTTGAATCTCGTATCGTCGAGCAAGAGGCAAGCCCGCCTTTCTCATTAGCACATCATATTGCGCGTCGCAGGAATTAGGCCTCAGGTTTCCAATCGCGGTGAGCTTGTTAATCCACATCAGGTGCCCATTATCCACACAGGCAGTAGTCAGGAAAGCTGTGGCTTTAATCCCGTGAGCGTCCAACAGATCGGCTACACCATTCCTAAACATGTCAAAGCCGTCGTCAAAGGTGAGAGCGATTTGTGGCCTGTTCACTTCGCGTCCGGACAGGTGATTTTCCAGAACGGAGGCAAGCGGCACAAAGTCAAAATGCTCCTTTATAAGGCGCAGGTCTGCCTCGAATTTCTGAATTGAGCAATCTTCATAAGTATCGGAGAAGACACTGGGCTCGCCAAAGTAATGGTAGTAAATGATATTAGTGCTTCTTGCGCAATTTTCGACGCGTGGCGATTCTTACCAGCGGCATCTGGGCCGCCTTACCTATGATTGTTTTCGCCGTGGCCTTCATAGTGACTCTATCCCAAGCAGCTCGAGTATTTTTGAAACGAAAATCTGGTGCGCTGCCTCTTCACTCGGCTGTGAAAAATACTCTACTTGCTCTGCCTCACGTAAGTATCGCTTAGGTATGCCCTTCTTTATTAAAGAGGAGACTCGAAGGCTCTGGTAAAGCGTCCAGTCAGCACTCCGGCAGTAAAAGAGCGGAGGGGACTGCCGCAGGGCGGTGTATCCTCGGGTCTGCTCTATGTGAGATAACGCCTTTCTGAAAAGTCCGGCGGCCCCTATGGTTGACTTAAGAAATAGGGTTGCTGGTGTATCATCTTTTTCGAGGGAAGGTAGGAAATGCGCCAGGATGCCCCCCCCGTCCACCACGGGGCTCATAGTCATCAGTGTCCCACCGCAGAGGTGCGGGTGGCCGTTCGCAAAAGCAAAGAGGATTGTGGAGGCGCCGTTATACAAGGGCGATATGCCGGTGTGAAAGTTTAGCATCAGAGGGATTGAGCGAATCAAAGGTTCTCTGTAGATCGGCCCTCCATGGCAGATGACCGCGTCCACATTTAAGCTCTTGATGAGTTCTATAGCTTCCGGACTGTTGATGTCACCAATCTTATGAATCGGGAACGGAACGGCCACCTGATCCATGTCTCGCAAAAGCCTTCTCTTCGCTTCCGCAAAATCTCTGTGCTCATTCCAACCAAGCCTCGTACCCGCTTTTTCTAAAATGAAGTAGAATAGTCCGTGAGATTTAACGTTCTCACGCACGCGCGTAATTTTGCTCTTCCGGTTGACGTTAGTTTGCAGTGGTTGAAGAAATGCTACAAGATCATGATTGCGTGCCACGTCCAACGCTATGTACCTATTGAAAGCCTGATCTGGGTCACAAATAAATGCGACGTTCATCGGCTTGGATATTTCTTCTCTGTTTTAGGCGTGAGGGTGATCAAAATGATTCAAAGATGTAAAGCTACGACTGATCCGACCTCGAGATACGTCTAATTATGACGCAACAATTGGTTAAGGTTCGTTAGATTTTCAGACGCGACAGTGCAGCGTCCCAGGAGCTTAGAACCGATGACTTGCATTCGTTGTACACTAATTGAGTTCGTTTTGCGCTCTGCCACCCAAACAGTTTTTGGATCCAAGCATACTTCCATGACAACTGGGGGATCTGTAAATGACCACCCAAGTCGATCGCGAGCTGATTCATCTGTTCAACGATATCAGGCCGTTGCGGATAAAAATAGATCATATACCGCTGCAAAAATTTGAGGCAGGCCGACCGGACGTTGGTGCTGTCATCCAGAGAACGGAGATACCGAATCTGCAATTGCATCGCGAGGAAATGAGCGTCCAATTTCCTGTCCGATAGTCCGACGTGGCTCAATCGATTAGATGTTACTCGGCGATAGAAGATCTTTGATCGTCCTGCAAACCGTATGCGATCGCATGCTACGATAACACGTGCGAAATATTCTCCATCGTCATCTCCGAGCAAGCGTGTATCCCACGGGCCCGCCTCTTCCGTTAGCTCTCGGCTCACCAGCCAGGTTGCCGTTTGCATGAAAGCGTTATCCTTGAGCTTGTTCGTGATCCAGTCAACGGGAGATAGATCACGCCAAAGTGACGTTGGAGAGAATTTGGCCCTGCGAGTGTTATACCAAAAATGGCCAAAAGCGGAAGAGACTAACGTGCGACTGGTTCCGTCGCATTGCAGCAATTCCAATTGTTGTGATATTTTATCCGGGGCAAGGACGTCGTCGGCGTCCAGCCACTGAATGTAATCTCCCTGGCTACGGGAATAAGCCTCGTTTCTGGCGCAGGCAGCTCCTTGATTGGTCTGATTGACCACAGACACTGAAGCTGAAGCAAATGTGCGTGCAATCAAAAGTGTGTTATCCGTGGAACCGTCATCCACGACGATAATTTCCTTATTCGGCCAGGTTTGAGCGAGCGCCGATTCGATTGCTTCACCGATCCAACGTTCGGAGTTAAAGGCTGGTATTAAGATTGAAATCAGCCGTTGCATTCAATCAACACAAAGAGAAACGCGGAATGCTAAGCCGGTGAGAGACTTTGTTCTTGTGAATTTCGCTAATAGCTGTCGACTTAAACGCTGTTCAACTTCGCGGCTATATTGTCACACAATTCGCCAACATTTTTGAATTTCTGCAGTTCGGCGAAGTTAAACCTGATTTTGAAATGTTTTTCGATGGCTACCACCAGTTGGATATGATTGAGCGAGTCCCAGTCCTTAACATCGTTAGCGGTCGTTTCGTATGTGAGTTGGATGGAGTCGTCGTCCAATACTTCACCGAAGATCTTGGTGACCTCCGTCAATACCTGCTCGTAGGTTTTGGGCATGGGTTCTTTCGATTTACGGTAAATTACTGATGGAGTTACAGCATTTCGGATGCTGCGTTGATAATGAGATTCGTCCCATTGATTTGCGCTGGGGAATTCACATAGAATTCGACGGCCTTAGCCACCTCCGAGGGCGTTAAGAGACGCTTCAATGGATGGCGGCTCGCCATTTCTCGCACAATTCGCTCATCCGTGTCGCGGGTTAACCGAGTTGCCATGAACGATGGCGATATGCAGTTTGAGGTGATGCCGAAGGCGGCGTTTTCAATTGCCCAGGATTTCGCCAAAGAATGGAGGTAAGCCTTGGCGGCAGTATATTCCGAATACCCGGCCGGTGGTTTCCCGATCAGGGTCGCAGTCAGTAGTGTAAGGATCCGGCCGCCTTTCTTTTGTCGGAAGCGGGCGATCGCCTTTTGCGTAATTTCGATTGTTGGGAGGATGTTGTGATCAAATCCCTGGCTGAAGACGTCAAGACCGGTTCGGTGAAAGTGCGTTTTCGCAATAGGGACGGATAGGGCATTATTCACTAGCGCATCCAGGCTAATTTCATCCATCGTCTTGAGCAAACCGGCCATGTCTAAGGGATCCTTAAAATCGCAGCGGATGGCGTGAGCATTGGGAAACGCTTGCTCCAACTCATGGGCTTTTGCTTCGGAGCTGCAGTAGGAAAACCAGACCACGTTCGTCCCAGTTCCCGCCAATCTTCGCGTGATGGCTTCCCCTACGCCCGAGGCGCCGCCGGTAATCAGAATATTCATATAAGGTTGATAGATATCTTACCCCTCGCCACCTTAACGTTATGCTGGTTCAGAAATTGAAAGGCGATCTCTGCCGTCTTGACTGACTCGAAGAAATCCGCTACTTCTGCGTGCAGGGTAAGAGCATCCTCCAGGTACACGGGTTCTTGGAACTTGATCTCTTGCGAATATATCACCACGGCTTTGACGGGCAGGCACTCGCCGATGAAATACGACAAAAACCCGTTGAGTATGTTCCCGTGCATGATCTTGCCGGCAAAACCCTTGTCCCGGGCCGCGGCGTCGCTCACGTGGTAGGGGTTTCGGTCGTTGAAGGTCTGGATGAAGCCGGTGTATACAGCTTGCGACACAACAAACCGCTGCTTGAAAGTGGTGCCCTTGGGCATTCCAAAGCCGGTGCGGTCGTTTATTTCTCGCATATATAGGTCTTAAATTCTTTGAATTGCTGGAGGTCCAATTCCCATTTCCCGTTCGATTGCGCGAATCCCATTTGAGAGTAAAGATCCTTGACCATTCTGTTTTTCGCGGTGGGAAGATACTCGCCGATCAAGCGTTCGATTCCCATCTCGCCGGGCTTCTTTGGCCATTTGGTTGACGATAAATTCCTCCATCCCGCGTTTTAAGACGCGACAGCTCATGATCCACGTATCAATAAAGGCCATTCCTTTGTCCAATTTTTCTAAAATCACCAACCCAATCAATCCATAGTCCCCAAACTTGTCTTCCAATTGAAAGGAGAGCGTAACAAATTCATCCGACTTTCTCATGCGATCGATCTCCGCCTCGGTGTAGCGAACCGTGCGCAAATTGAATTGATTGGAGCGCTGGGTAAGCTGGGCCACGCGGGGAACAGAGAAATCGTCAAAGGCTTTGACCACGGAAATCATCTCCAAGCTGTTCAGATAATCGTCAATCGACGTAAAGGCTTCTTGAAAGCTACTGCGGGTAACCTCCTCGCGGTATTGCGGGGTGCGGTGCAGATCTTCTTCGGAGAACGAGGCCGTCTCGAACAAATTAAGCGAGCAAAGATGGGAGACAAAGAGCGACGGATCTTCCGGCAGTTCGGGCACGGTCAATGCCGGCAGCAGTTCGCGAACGAGATTGCGCTCAAAGGGGTTGTCGTCCAGGAACACCATCGAATCAAAGCCAATATTCAGGATCTTTTGGATATACTTGATGTTATCCACCTTGTTCTCCCAATTCGCTACGAAGACAGCGATATCCTCCAGGCGAAGGATCATGTCGGGATGTTCTTGAAACGGCTTTTTGCCGTGTCCTCTTCGTTCTTGCTGCAAACAGCGAGAACGATGCCGCGGTTGTTTGAGTTCCTTCGCCCACCTTTGAAGCCCATCAAAGGCATGTCCCATACCCAATTCGCCGATCTGAATGTTCTCCATGCCATCATCGCCGATAACGCCGCCCCAGATGGTGTTGTCCAAATCGAAAATCAGGCACTTCTTAATATTGCCGCTAATTGCCTTTACGATGTCCACGATGGCCTTGGCCACTACCGGCAGAAAATCCAATGCAAAGGCCACTTTGGCTACGGCATAGAGTCTGGGATCATGGGTATTCGACATACCCGTCCTGACTTGAAAGCCCGGCCACATCGGCGATGAAAACATGTTTTTCTTCCTGTGCCAGATTCATCAACTCAAAATTGATTTTCTTAATTTGATAAGGGAAAGAGACTGTTGTTTTGGCCGCAAAATGGCCAAAAACAGCGTCATTGATTTCAACAAAATTCAAATGGATTATTTTTGCCTTGCTGTGCGTCGCGACGGCCTTCCACCAGTCTCGGATTTCGGAAAGCATTTGTTCGGCAAAATTGGTCCTGCGCCTTGAGCTCGGTTGCGGCAAAACGATCCCAAAGCCTTTCCGCGGAAAGATAAAGGACGATGAATTCCGGATGGAATGATAAAGTTCTGAATCGGCATCAGAATCTGATGATTTAATTGGTCAAAATCTGCTTCAAAAATCTCAAAGTTGATTTTCTCCTCATACCCATAGGCTTTAATCGCCTGGGCAGAAACTGCGTGGCCGAATCACCCAAGAGGGCCAAGCGACGCTTCGGCAGCGAGGTGAAATCCTTGTTCAGGTTTCGTCTTAATTCTTTAAAAAGCATGAGTCTCTAAAACTGAAAATAAATGAACGGCGAAGCATCGGTCGCCCCTAGCAAGACCAGCAAAAGCAGCAGACTTGCATAGCCAACAATGCGTGGAGCTAACCGCCATTGTGGTAACTCAAGAGCCAGATTTCGATCCTTGCCCACTAGTAAATGGACTAGGAACACGACGCCGACTGCCGCCAGAATGTAGGGCGAACCCAGCCGCGTCCCGCTATGCGCCCACGAAGCATGCCGGTCACAGTAATCGAGCGCATCCGAAACGGATGCGGCCCGGAAGAAAACGAATGCTAACAAGGACCACGGCCAACGTCAGCAGATGCGAAAACAGGGTCCACATAACCTGATAATCGGCCGGTCCTTTAAGCCTCGCCAGCGGATTCCAACCGTCCAGACCTGGTGAATCGCCAGGGCCAGCGCCATGGATTCCGCCCAAGATCACAAAGTTCCAACTGGCACCATGCCAGAGTCCCACAGAAGCATCATTAAGATAATGTTAATCGAGACCCGAAGTGTGGGATAAGGGTTGCTTCTGGTAGCCATTTCCAATGGAAGAAAAACATAATCACGAAACCATCTCGAGAGTGTAATGTGCCATCGTCGCCAAAACTCAGTGATGAGTCCTGCAGCTGTACGGCATTTGGAAGTTCTCGGGCAATCGGAACCCCAGAATTCGGGCGCAGCCAATAGCCATGTCCGAGTAGCCGGAGAAATCGCAATAGATCTGAACAGTATAGCCCAATAATCCCTGTAGCAATGTAAGGCCGTCAAACTGGGTGGGCGCTGAGAAGATAAGATTTACATGGCCCGCGACCTGGTCGGCTATGACCAATTTTTTGACAGCTCCGATCAGGAAATAGGTCAGCCCGATCTCGATATCTTCCGCGCTAGCACGCACGCGCTCTTTGAATTGCGGCAGCAGCTCGCCAGCTCGCACGATCGGCCCGGACAACAACTTGGGGAAAAACGTGATAAAGAGCGTATAATCTCGCCCGCTGTCGCAGATAGGAATTCGTTCGTAATACGCATCAATCACGTAGCTTATGCTAGCAAACGTATAAAACGAAATGCCCGGCGGCAGAACGAGATTGAGATGGATGGGCGCAAGGTGCCATCCTAGAGCACCCAGTGCCGCAAGAAGATTATCTAAGAAAAAATTGCTATATTTAAAGAATCCGAGCAATCCAAGATCAACCACCAGGCTTACCAGAAGCCATAATCTACGAGAGACGGGCTCCGTGATGCGCCCGAATTTCCGTCCGATAAAGTAGTCCGTCATGGAGGTAAACAGGATCAAGAAGATACATGGAATGCTCCAACTTAGGTAAAAACAGATACTCGCTACCAAAAGGAGCCATGTCTCGCGTGTGCTAGTGCGCGCAAACGTGCGCAATAGCACTATTGCCAAAAAGAACAGGACAAACTCGATCGACGTGAAAGTCATTAAAGAGATACAGCTCTTCGGATATGAACATCCTGGGCGAAAAATATCTGCCTAGCTAGCTCATCTGTAACTACGCAGTGCATTAGAGAGAAAGACGATACCTTTAGCGGATTCTATCATCGAGTGAAATTCATTGTTATTAATTACTGCGACGCTTCTCCCGAATATTTTCTATCCTTCCAAAAGTTCTTCGTGGACGGGCGGCCCCACTAATCTCTGGTTAAAAAACGCCGCTACGACTTTGTAAATAAGCTAGCAACGGATTTCCGAGGCATTCTTATATCTGCAGTAGAACAGGTCCTGGCACGATGCGACGTTCCCTTGTCAGGTCTGATAATCAGGGAGCGATCCCTAGTGCCTTCAAGCGCTCCAAAAAAGCTTTCGTTGCGATCTGTTGACCGTACATGTTCATGTGGACGAAGTCGGAATAATAATCGTTGTTGTTCAGATCGGGCAATTGGTCCAAGAAGATCGTCTTCACGCGCGGGCAGCGTCGCTGCACGTCGATCAAGGTTGCTTCAAAGTCGTGCATCACAGGCGGACTAAGGAAATGCATTTCGGTAAGTGGGAGATACAGGCAAAACTACCAGTGTCACTTGGCCTTGCTTTTCAGCTCGTTCTAATAACCGTTCAAGGGCAAGCTTCTTCGGTCCGTTAAAGGCGTGTCTCCCATTGCAGGACGCACGGAACAAAACCAATCGTCGTTGGACGCGGCTTTCGGGCCAGCCACTGAGCTTCTCCTTGTCTTCTGAAGGAGCAGTAGCGCCGAACTTCGGAGCGTCCTCCGCATTCGTGTCTGTTGAGTGCCCGAGCCACATCCTTAGCTTTGTCCGAATTCCCACCATCACTCCGTCAGAACGCCCAACGGTTGGAAACAATTTGCGGACAAGTGAGACAGCGTATTGACCCAAGATCCTTCTGCTGAGTTCCCAACTGGTGCGGGATTGCCACAAATCTCGAATCGTCTGGAGCAGCGGCACGATGTCTCCTCGAAAATCGCAGAGGAAGTATTCATTCAGATCTGCGGGAGAAACAACAACGAAGGCGCGGGTCGCATTTGGGGATCGGCGATACTGAATCTCCCACTCCGAAGGAGAAGAACCAGCTGTTGCCCAACTCTCAATAGATCCGCCCAGCACATGAGAAATCTGCGTCCAATCCAAGTCGGAGTAAGCGGGAGAAGAACCGTGCAGAACCGTTCGCACGAGCGATTCTTGCGGCCCATAATGCTGGTAACCGGACCACGTGGACTTAATTCCGAGCCAATGGACAGCAGCGTGGCTTGCTGCCGAAGATATGGCAACTACACTGGAAACAATCAACACTAACTGCAGCTTGCGACTCATTCTAGACTCAAGAAGCACGACGCCCGTAATAATGCCGGAACTATTGACCTAACCGTGGAAAAGTCTTCTGGATTGGCAGCGCAAGGAGGATCGTAATCTGAGGTAATTTAGCGCTTGCCTCGCAAATCGCGAACAATGAACTGGCGATCGCTGGCAGTAAGGGCCTGGCCTGAGCCATAATGGTTTGAGGTCCCAATCAATGTTCTGGACCCAGGAGGGGAAGCGCCATCTTGCGGCGGCTCCATCGGAAATGTCGTGGAAGGTCACAAATCGTGTAACTGGTTCTTGCTGAAGGCGCAAGCAAAAATTTCGGAGCTTGGCATTTCCGAGATACGGAATGGTCTTCTTTAAGAGACACAACGTTTTTGTAGAGATGGACTGAAAGGCAATTTAGTCCAAGGCGTATCCGCAGCGAATTCTAGCGACGATTTCTTCGGCCACTTAGTCTGTTAATGGACGCGACAAATATAGACAACGAAAATGTCAGTCGCGCGGCTTCAGTATATCTCTCGTAACTCGATTAATTACCCGCCACCGGGCACGACTTGAGGAGATGCGGGGGGTGCAGGTCGCGCCACAAGCGTAATCGACTTGATTTTTGCGCCGGCCTCCCTGCCGCGAATTACGAGCTGATGGACACCTGCGGTTAGCGTCCAAAAGCGAGGCGTTGTAATTCCACTCCAAGTAACCGTTCTTGATTCAAACCCGGATGTCACTGGCAATCTGCCAGACCATCGTCGAAATTGGATCGCCGTCGAGATCAACGAAGAATGAGTTACTGTCCGAGCCCGGGCAATTCACAATAGCACAATATCGTGTAATCGCCCGCATCAGTAACGGCAAAACTATAGGTTGCCTTACCGCCTTGCGTCGGATCGTCCGTCTCCACACTTTGCGAAATACTATTATCCGTGTTGACTGCAAACGGCGAAGTGATATCACCTTGCGTGGAATTGAAGGATAGGCCTAATGGAGTAGGAGTGGGCGTTGGTATAGGAGTTGCCGTTGGAGTAGGAGTCGGCGTAGACGGAGGTCCACCGGAAGCCAGCGGATGCGGATAGGTGTATGGCGTGTAGTAATCGACCCATGCGCCGTTGATGCGCTTGTATAGGTGGCCCGTCTGTCAATGGGAGGATCAGTTGTTGGCGTTGGAGTGGAACATTTCCAATAACCCACGCCATCAGTTGCGCTTACGTCGTTGGAGTGCATGCTCCACGCCCAATTCCATTTGTGCCGTCACGAACTAGCGTTGTAATTGTAGAACTGTTGATTCTCAAGCGTCGGGGACTTGCACAAGGAGTATATTCGCCGGTAGGTGGATAGATTGAGAAAAATACCGATACATGCCCATCATCGTTCCGCTTACTCCACCTTCATGTTGTTAAAACAGTATGTGTTATTCACTCTTGTATCATAAATTGAGGGTAGCTCCCGGCACTGATTCCGGGCATTCACCCCATTGATCCCATGCCTGTACTGAACCGCCATTTGATCCAGTTAAGATATTGTCAAAAAATAACCCCCATCCACCCCGATGCGCGATCCAGCGATACCCCGTAGTGTTTGTAAAGCGTGTTTCCGTAATATTCTACAACCATCGTCCCGGTCTGGCCATTACCAGGCCAGTTTTGGAATCCGTGAATGTCCCAATACTCCGCACAAGTCGCATTGGCAAAATTAAAGGTGTTGTAACGCATCACTATCCGTCGCACCTTGTTCGATCTCCGTCCAGCCGGGGTCGCTCCCGCCGAAACTGGACGAATATTGAACAGTGTTACTTTCAAAATATAGGTTATCTGATGTCCCAAATGATTGCGGAAAATGACCATTCGCCCATTCTGTTGGATTATCGTTGCCAATAATTTTCAATATACCATTGCAGCGGTCAAAAATATTGTTGTAAATCAGCTCCTCGAACTTGGCCTGTGGTTAAGATAGCGCCATTGCCGGACGTAGCAATGGTCCACTGTTCTTGAATCGGTTGTTACCTATGGCAAGATTTTTAAAGGCTTGTTCGCACTTGCTCCAGCACCCGTTAACCTGAATATGCTGATAGCGCGTCTCGGCCCCATCGATAGTGAATCCTTCCACGCGAATTACTTCTTCATTCGCCTGTGCAGTGCTATCTGGACTGATCTGGATGGCGGCCGTGGTGCCATGAGTGATTGTAAGCGAATCTCGTCCCGGACCTTTCAAAAAGATGCCCTTGGTTAACGTGAGAGTGCTCGCCCATGTGACTGATCCAGAACCAGCTGGAACAACGACCGTGTCTCCACGGCCTGCTGCTGATACAGCAGCATTTACATCCGAAAATGAAGAGCTGTTAGCTGTTAGAGTAGCGGCTTGGACACAGACCGTGCTCAAGCAGAAACCGAGCATACCAATGGAGAGTTTCATTGTCATATACACGAAGTCCCTTTTCTTTTAAGAGCAGTTAATGAGCCAAAAGACGGGAAACTATGGCAGATCTGGTTAACATTCAAGGGTACGAAACTTCTTCCATGTGCACTTGGTTTCCAAGTGCGTTAATCGCACCTTCTTCTGGCGCAGATATCTCTGACGTGTCGACGGCACAATATTTCGTTGAGACAAATATTATGCTCGTCCAAAGGAGGTCGGTCTCCGAGAGAAACGATGCTTCAGTCGCCTCGTGTAAAATTAGCATGATGAGAAGACAAAATCCAAAAATAGCCCAGTCCGCGTCGCGACCCAATTGCAAACACCGATAGACGTAACCACAGTATGATATCAGGAAAGCAAAAAGCAGCAGCAAACCGACTACACCTAAGATCAAGATTACCTCGAGATACCCGTTGTGCGCCTCATTAACCTCGAGAATTGCAAATATCCTTCCATTCCAAAAGCCTCCAAAGCCATGACCGAAAAATGCGTCGTCAAAGGCTAGAGGGGTCAGGGTTTTCCAAATGCCGGTCCTTGAGGTGAACGTCGCATCCCGGCCGAGTAATCCCGTAACTCCAGATATAGGCGAGCTTTGAACAAATGGAAGCGACGCTGCAAGAAGAAATATGGTGACGACAGGGATAACCAATCCCTTAAGGCCGATGCGGAGGCGGTATCTCTTCGCCGCGCGCAGTAAGAAGAAGGTAATGACACCGGCCGGCAGGCACGCGAGAGCGGTCGCGCTGTATGCGCCCTCCCCACCATCATGAAAATCGTCATTCCAAAAACCAAGAGATATGATGTTGTCTCTATCCCACTTGGCCGTTTCAGCCGTTCCCGGCGCAGTGTAAAAAAGTTCCACAGCAAATACAATCCGGACACCATGCACAAAACAC
Source organism: uncultured Verrucomicrobiae bacterium (assembly GCA_963758535.1). GTDB lineage: Bacteria > Verrucomicrobiota > Verrucomicrobiia > Chthoniobacterales > UBA10450 > JBBQFI01. The sequence continues at coordinate 377,322 of CAVWVT010000012.1, forward strand.
CGAGCTGATTTTTGCCCATGGTAACGCCAATCCAGCTCTTGCCTCCGGTGTGTTCTCTATATGCGATACCGAGGTGTGGAAAGTACTTAATCAGGAGTAACGAAAAAGGAATGAGAATGTAGACTAACCGCTTTAGCACGATCTCTAATGATTCGCGGGGCGATGTTTCGGTAAGGATGATCAAGGCCATGATCACTCCACCTAATAGTCGGATAAACCGTTTTAGAGAAGGGAAGGGCACTTCAGACCACATGATACTGATGAAAGCATACGAGTACAGAGCCGTGAGCCAGCGGTTCCGGGCAAACACAGTTCTCCACTGAATTCCACGTCTCGCGAGCACGATGATAGCTAAGATGATAAGGCTACCCAGGAATAGCCGGTCAACCTGACTGCCCTCTTGTATCGCGGCGTCATAATCTAATGAGACCCTGCCGCTGCCGAGCCACATGGCAAGGGATCTCGAGCCACCATACATCAACCATAATGTCGGAAGCCAAAGGCTTATGGATACCCGATGGGCATTTGCCCGATCGGCCCGAAGGCAATAGACGACAAACGTGGTGCAAAGGATTAGCGCCAGCAGCGGAGGCATAAGCGGAGATTAAGTGATGAGAGGCTTAAGATGTCGAAGCGAATGATTTGTTTACGGCGTTGCCGAGATTGAAGTCGCGCTCCATTGCCTCAAGAGTCGTAATCCTGATCGATTTTTGCCGCAGGTACGACAGGAACGCTTCAACCGTGTCGAAGTCCTGTAAGTCCTTCGTGTGTCCGATTGCAACGAGCGGTTTGAGTTAGTTCAGGGTTACGTTGGTCTTCCTTGATCAGTTTGTTCATCATAACCACGAGCTCGTCCAACGTCATTCGGCAAAAATCGAATTTTAGTGGTTGCCGGAAGCGCAGCAAATCCAAGACGCGATTAAACCGGGATTTCGCCGTAGCTGCGCCGGCATTGGCCTTTCGTTGCAAGCCGACTCGTTTAGCCGTGATCATTTGCCAAAAGGGAACCATTCTTGTGTAGATGGGAATTTCGAGTAAGGAACCTGCCGGATCGGGAATTGTTACATCGTCTCCGAACCTCCAGTAATCGCCGTTGTTGATAGCTAAACGGTAATCGAGATTGTGTTTGTGCTGTCGACCGCCCTTAAAAACGGAGGAGTCGACTTTAATTCCATGTTTTGCCAAGACCCGAGCTGCTGCAGCCGTAGGCTGGAACAACCAGTTCCCCGCGCGGAATGAAAGCGGAGTGAAATCCGGAACGTCTACGACCTTGCGCAGATAAGCAATCGAGCGGCCTACTATCTCAGTTATTCTTTGCTCCGGTAATGTGCACAGATTATACTCCATGTAGTCCAGGTTCCATCTGTTGTCCTGATATCGAGCGTTACACCATTGCGGATGTAGGTGCAATGCAATCTCGAATCCTTCTTGGTAGAATTCGCGGATTTGGTCTTTGACTTCACTAATAGCAGGATCCGTTCGTTCGGTCTCTATCTTCTCGAACTCGGCGGCTTCGACAAACACTACGAATTTTGCTCCGGCCCTGTCGAATATCGTCTTTAGCTGCCTGGCAGGTTCCAGGACCAGCTCCTTCAGCGACCCGTCGCCGTTTCCGTAAATCTCGTAATCAATCGTAAAAGCGCATTCAAGCATGGGCGGTCGAGTCTTAAATAAGGAGGATGCGATCCAGGATAGTTTAAGCGTCTAGAGCGGTGCGGGGACAAGCGCTCGTTCACCTTCCAGGAGCTTATGATGTTCGCAATCTACGATGTCGCCTCCTCTAAGTAGACGGACGGCCCAGGAATAAATCGCGGATTTAAGAGGCTTGAGAGCGTGCTTCCACAGATATCCCTGAAGCAGCTGTGGACCAAAACGTTGCTTATACATCATCAGCCCAGCCGCCTTCGAACCTTTTTCAGGATTGATTCGGACCCCGCAAAAGTCGTAGCGCTTTACACCGAGATTGCGAAAGCAGTTGATAGCTTCCCATTGCAACAGATTAGTTGCGCCGCTCAGTGGCTCTGGAATGGTGCCACCATAGGCATAATAGGCGCTTTGTCCGCTAAATGGAATGACTGCGCAGCCATGGATGAGTTCCTGGTACTCGGCCACAAAGATTCTTACGTTGTCGCCGAGGCCGTCGATCATCCGTTCAAAGGCATTATAACTCATGAAAGGAAGGCGCGATCTCTTGAATGTTTCTTGTACCAGGTTATGCGCCGCCTCTGCGTATTTCATCCCACTAAGAATTCGCACGCCTTTCTTTTGCGCGTTACGAATGACGTTGCGGTGTTTTGAGTGAACGTTTTGCCAGAGGGCTTCTTCGGATTGTCCGAGGTCAATAATGTAAGTGCCGTAAGGAGCAGCGGTAGCGTCGTCGGGATATGTGCGAAAAATGGCATTCGTGCTTGCCGGAATAATCACGTCTGCCCCAATGGAACGGAAGTATGCGACCACGCCGTTTAAGAACGACTTCTCCTCTTGGATGGTAATCCCATGTCCAGTTGAATGGTTTCAACACGAAAACGCACCATCCGCAGCGTTGCCTTTCGGACAATAGTATATGGCAAAATGCACCGAAGCTTTTTTGAGGAATCGGTTCCGCCAATCCAGCCATATTCGTCGCCGACAGTCTTGAGGAACTGCTTAGAGGCGTAAACGGAAAGTCCCGAATGCCAATCAATATCTATGGGAGCCGCCGTCATCGAAGGTTCCTATATCGCCCCGACTTCATCAGGGCGTTCCTACTGCCTCAGCCTGCGGACGCACGGTGGCGCCGGGAACGCTATACCTGTTATGACTAATCTGACTCCACTTTGCGTTTAAGTGTTCAGTAATGTGCCGAACATCAACCGGTCGCAAGCTGCGATAGTTAGGAATAATAAGAACTCGTTTCGCAAGCCGCTCGCTCACGGGACAGTCCGCAGTATATCCGTAGGCTCTAGCAGCAATGCCAACAATATCGTCGAGATACTTGATGGTATCGATTCCTTGCTCGAACAGATAGTCCGCGACCGTATTTCGTAATTCCTCTGAAGGAAAAATAACGGGATACTGAAGACAATTATAGAAGTATCCAGGAGGTTCATGGCATAACATTCCAGGAGCTAGCTTCAGATTCCGCGAATATAAAGTGGCATTAGCACGGTGTGCCTCGATTGTTGACGGCAGGAACGGAAGGCGCGCTTTGGTAATCGCGAGATCAGACCGGTAGATTTGTGCCAAAACGACATCGGACTTGGCGGACAAGTTCAGCTTCTTATTCAAACCCTCCCATAGATAGTAACCGACAATGCCATAAAGCGGTTTGCTCCGGAGCAGTGATTTCAGATACGTTTTCGTGATATGCAGCCATTCCTCGACGAAGCTTGGAACCGGTAGCGCCGCAACAAATTCTGCCGCCTTGGAACACATGTCGGCATTATTCGAAAACAAAGCGCCTCCTTCTCCGGCAGAAACATACTTGCCGGACCGAAAGCTAAAAACAGAAATGGCGCCAAATGAGCCGGCCCTTTTTCCCTCAAGTTCGCTGCCAAGAGATTGGGCACAGTCTTCAATAAAAGGTCTGTCAGGCGCCGCGGCCTGTAAGCGAGGCATGTCACACATGTTACCGAACATGTGAACGGCAATCACGGCGTCGAGTTCAGAGTGCTTTGCCGACAGGTCCTGGGCAGACATGCAAAACGTGGTTTCATCAACATCAATAAATCGAACTGAACACCCCGCTAGCTCGATGGCTCGAAAAACCACTGGGCAGCAATAAAGAGGCACTCCGATCTTTGCTCCCGGGACCAGATCGAGAGCTTTAATAGCAGCGACTAACGCGGCTCGTCCCGATCTCACGGGAATGCAGTTCCCCAGCCCGGGGAGGAAAAGCTGTTCGCGTCGACTCCCAGGTTTCAAAGCAGCCGCCAAAGCGCGAAAAACATCACTGACGTGATGTTGCCATTGATCCCTGGGCAATAAACCTACCATCTGCTATCGAGGCTGAGAGAAAATCGCTGAATCGGGAGGCGTTATTCTACGCGTGAGTCGGAGCGAGTTTCACGCTGGCAATGGGCTGGCCGGTGGCATGGCAGAGGGCATCTCGGAACCCCGCGCATAACTTGTCGATGTGACCATTCTCCGAAATTTCTCTTTTTGCCTGTTCTGAGAATCGTTGCCTAAGCGAGGAGTCGTCCAGCAAGAGCAACAGTTTTCCCGCCATCTCAGCTACATCGCCACGAGGTACGACGAAACCGTTTTCGCCATCTCTGAGGTACATCATTTCCGCCGACTCATCTCCTTCCTCCGTTACAATAGGAAGGCCACAGTGAAAAGCATCAACGATACTTAAGCCGACGGCGCCAGGAATACAAAAGACGTCAGCCGCCGAGAGTAAGTCAAATTTCTCAGCGCCATATACAGGGCCTATCTTGTAAATGTCGGGGCCATCAATTTGTTTCAGAACGCCATCCGTGTCCGGACCGACGAGAATCAAGCCAACATCCGGCCGGTTCATGTAGGCGTGTACCGCCACAAGATGCTCCAATCTTTTCCTTTTCTGAAGGCGTCCCACGCAAATGATGTTTTTTCTACTCCGAATTCCGTATTTTGCCAGTACCTTATCCCTTCCTTCGGCCGACAGGCCGGAATAACTAAAACAAAGCGTATTATTGGCAACAAACGTTTTCTTGTGGAACCGAGGGGAAATATATTTTTTGAGATGTTCAGCATAAAGAATAATTGAATCGCAAAGCATGTGTTCAATCACATATGCATAGTTCTTGATAGCCTGCGGCTTCGCAAGGTCGAGCCCTTGTCCCCAATAGATCATCTTTCGACGCAGAAGTCCTTTTGTAATCAAGTAAGTCGGAAACAAGTATAAGTGTCCCATGTCAACAAACAGGATAACAACATCGATTTGCCGCCTAACAATTAAGCCGGGCGATGCTAAAGGCCGAGATATGCATTTCCTCATACTGAAAATCGATCGGGTGAGGATTGTCCGGCTGAATCCCTTTTGAAGTAACTAGCAAATCGAAATCATATTGTTTGAGATAGTTACTCAAGTAGCCGTAAATTGGAACGCGATAGTGCGGAATAGCTTTGCCATGGAGTAGAAGGACGCGAGTCATATCAATGCGCTCATTTGACGCCTGTGCGTGGAAAAGTGTATAAACATGATTGCGTCATTCTACGCGACGATGAAACGCGCTTTGTTCTGGTGAAAGCCGTCGCTTACCTGTTCGAAAACTTGCTCCATTATCCGCGACATGAGCAGAATCTCGCGGAATTGGCGGCGGCAGGCTATCGACGATCGATCGATAGAAGGATTCGAATCGTCGGGCATTTTCGGACATTTGTTGCCACGTTTCCCAATTGCAGAGCGGCGAAAATTGCCGAAGGAGGAACTTGTCCGCATAGATTTAATCGTACTCGCGGCGCAGCTTGATCAACTTCTCGCGATCGTGGTCGAGAACTTGTTTGTAACAAGCTACAACCAACCAGCACAGTGCCTCAGCCTTTCGCCGAACTAAGAGTAACAGCGGCAGACACTTCGTCATTAACCCATTTTTGCAGAACAAATAGTCGCCAGATAAAATCTCCGTAGTCCTGCCTGTTGGTTTTGTTCGCGGTTACGATGTCCGCTATAACGGTGCGATTGAGGCCAAAGTCCCTTTCTTTCAAAGTTTTCAACTTCTCTTCAAAACCTTTTTGCTTGAACCATTCGCGGAGGGGGACGCTGAAGGACCTCTTGGGGGTTTTTAACAGGGATGGCGGCAACTTTTTTCCATAGGTTTGTGTCAGTAAATTTTTGCGATTATAACCGGGCAACTTTATATCTTTGTGCACGGCGAAGGTTAGCTCGACGAGACGATGATCAAGGAAAGGAACCCTGGTCTCCAGCGAGTGTGCCATGCTCATGCGGTCTACTTTGGCCAGCATGTCGTCTGGGAGCGAGACCTTGAGGTTGAAATACATTAGTCGGTAAAACGGGTCAGTGAACTGGCACTTGGCAAAAACATCCGCGAGATAGTCTTCGATTGATAGTTGAGGGATCTCGCGCGGGATCAGATTTCGAATGGAATTGCGGTCCAGGAGGGAAAGTTTGGAGGTAAATCTGTCGTCAAAGGAAGCGTTGGAAAGCTCCAAGAATCGCTTCATCCGATTGAAGCGGTAGCGATTGCCGTTTCTAGCGAGAGAACAACCAAGATTTACTGATTGATAAACGCCGCTGCGAACAAGACGGGGAAGCTTCCGGTATTGTCCTGTTAGCTTCTCGGTGACATAGCTTGTATAGCCTGACAAAACTTCGTCTCCTCCATCGCCGGTCAACGCTACCGTAACTTTCTGTCTGGCGAGACTTGAAACCAGTCCGACCGGCACCGCAGAAGCATCTCCAAATGGCTCGTCAAAATGATGAAGAACCTTTTGAAGAGATTCATCGAAAGTTTCAGGCTCCGCGACTTCCTCGTGATGATTCGTGTGAAACCATTCCGCGACTTCGCGAGCGAGATCACGCTCGTCAAACGATTTCTCTGTAAATCCAATCGTGAAGGTTTCCACGGGCGTAGTAGTCTCCTCCGCCATTGCCGCTACAACGCCAGATGAATCCAGTCCTCCGCTTAGAAAAGCCCCAAAAGGAACGTCGCTCCGCATTCTGATCCGCACCGAATCGGAAAAATACTGTTCAAATTCCTCGTACACTCTCGGAGCGTCGCTCCGCATGTCTTCTTCCGTCAGAGTAGGCAGATCCCAATAGGTGCCGTCCTTGATGTTTCCATCTTTAACTATCAAAAAATGGCCAGGTAAAAGCTTTAAGATATCCTTGTAGAAAGTATAAGGGGCCGGCACGTACCCCAGGGACAGATAGAGATGCCAGAGGTGTGTCGCCGCTTCGTGCTCGAAGCCGGCTGCGAGAATGCTCTTGATCTCGGAACCGAACAAAATCGAATTATCTCTTAGGCAATAGTGTAGCGGCTTCTCCCCAATTCGGTCCCGCGAAAGAAGCAACTGTTTTTCGCGCGCGTCCCAGAGCGCAAACCCCCACATTCCATTAAGTTTCTTCTGAAAATCAACTCCCCATTCTTGATAGGCGCTGAGAATGACTTCGGTATCGGATGTCGTCGTGAATTTGTGACCCAATCCTTTCAGCTCTTCTTTGAGCTCTATGTAATTGTAAATTTCGCCATTAAAAATGATCACAATTTTGCGATCCTTACTAAACATCGGTTGATCGCCGGTGGACAAGTCGATGACAGCGAGTCGCCGGTGACCCAATCCGATACTCTTATCGATATAAAATCCCTTTCCATCTGGTCCACGGTGTAACAAGACGTTAGTCATTCGCTCCAAGGTCGTCCTATCCACAGTCCTATCCGTGTCAAAATGAAACATGCCTGCTATTCCACACATATAGTTTTATTGGTTAGTGCGCTTAACGGATGTGTTCAAAGAAGCGTGTGTGTCGTGATTCTACAGCCTTGTGCTATGAAACGTATTTCTCCTTAACAACATCGATGCCGGCGAAAGCAAGGAGTTTACCAAGATGATCGCAATTCTTAACTAGGTATCCGAGGAAGACATGCCGCCCCCCCAGCAGAGAGAGCGGGAGCAAGAGGGTATAAGCACCACAGGCGAAGGCTGATTTCAGTATTCCGAAGGGACGGCCGGCGGTGGTCGCTAATGAAGCCTTGCCACGCAGGAGCGCCCGCTTAATTTGAAACGAGATGCTCATTCTTTCCGCTGGAATGGTTTCATGAGCGACCGCTTCAGCACACCATACAAAGGTCTTTCCTTTGCCCATCGCCCTCCGGAAGAAATCGATATCTTCTCCTCCGCCAGCGAATGCCGTGGCGAACGGACCCTCAACATCGTTAAGAACGCTGCGTCGGATTAGTGCGCTTCCAGTGCCGGTCTGGCTCCAATGCAGGACGGATCCCGATGGATAATCTTGTGAGTTCGGTCGATCAAAAATCCCAGCCTTAAGAGCCCATTCAGGAGGCGCTACAGCGAAGCGAGGTTTAACAGGTCCCAGCACTCCATCCGCTTGAAACTTAATCAAGGCTTCGTACATTTTTAGCAGCCAGTCATCAGCTGGCACTTCGTCGTCATCAATGAAGGCGACGTAGTCACCCTTGGCATGAGCAACTGCGTTGTTTCGAGCCAAGGCTATGCTCTGTTTTGGCTCGACAAAATAATTAATGATCCCCCGATTCGTTTCTTCAAATGGTCCCAGCATGGATCGAGCCGATTCGTTACGATCGTTATCGACTAGGACAATTGAGAAGGTGAATTTCCCGTCACTAATCTGGTCAAGTAAACCTTTGAGTAGGTCTCCTAGAAGTACAGGGCGTTTAAATGTACACACACAGACAGAAATGTGTGCCGACTCTATCGCGGAATTATTATTAACGATCGCTGAAATATCCTAGGCCTGGTGTGGACACCGCTTCTAGTGCTCCGCGTCCTGGAAGGATTCCACCGTCGGCTGTCTTGATAGAAGGCTGCCCCTCGGTAAGTACAAACAGGGTCCTTTGCATTTAGTTGAGCGAAAATGGTATCCATAATCCGCGCTGTTAAGAGAATCTCCCGGTAAGGTATCGGCGGAGGTCCATCATGAACGATGGATTGGTAAAATGATTCAATCAGGTGTTTCATACCTGATTTCATATGGAAGTCGTTCCGTAGAAACTTTCCCAAGTTCGTACCCACATTTTCTAGTTGCTGAGCCGCTAGATTTACGGGAGGAACAAATTTCTCGAGATAGCTCTTAAAACGGTCTCCGCGTAACTTTAGCAATGTCTCTCGATCTTGATCTAACTCGAGTCCATTTTTAGATCCATAGATTCGAAAAAGATTTAAGGAAGGGCGCATCTGTGAAGAAAAGGTAAAATAGGCAGTCGTTCGATTTGCATCGGAGATCGTGACACGCAATTCATCAATGATTCCGGTCTCCCCTATACTTCTTAATAATGGGCTCACAAAACCGAGGGTTAGGATTTGCAGTGAGTCACCGGATAAATGTTCTGCTATTCTCGCAATGCCATGACTAATGATGTTATGCAACAGTTTACCAGGTAGTTTACGCACCCAATGGTTACTATCCGAAAGTAGCGCTTTTGCGTAACTTGGATCAGTAAGGTCGTAGCAATAGTAGCTTTCGAGATGGACTGGCGCGTCACCTAAATAGCCTTTGCGTACGAGTTCTCGCATGCGTCTCGCCACTGGACTAAACTGCAGGTCATGTCCTACGGTGACTTTTCGCCCTTTACCCTCGGCAAAAGCCAAGATGGTTTGCGTTTCACTCTCATTCAGTGCGAATGGTTTTTCGATGTAAACGTGGCATCCGGCATCAAGACATTGCATCCCGAGCGCAAGGTGACTAAGCGGTGGCGTGGTAATGTGAACAACATCCGGCAAGCAGGTTCGCAACATTTCGGCGACATCGCTGAACGCGTGCGCGATTTGGAAGCGATCGCATAGCTGTGTGGCCATTAGTAGTTCGAGGTCGCATGCAGCTACGACGTCGCATCCGGAGATTCGGTGAATTTGCTGCAGATGATCATCTGCAATCTTGCCACAGCCGATGATGGCAACTTTAAGCATGGCTTAGGGCAGTGCGGCAAGCTGCGAAATAGTGTTGTAAACCGTCCGCGGTAGAGATTTGAGGTTTCCAGCCTAGCATTGTCTTTATCTTTTCGTTCGAATAACAGGTCTTCTTCCACGAGGTTCTCCATGTCCTTCGATTGTAAACCGCGGGTAATTGCCTTTGCGACCAACTCGAATATTTCTCCCACAGAACACAGAGGAGATAACTCAAGACGTGTGGGAGGTACAGAGACGGGAACCAGCAAACCTCCTTCTTGTACATAGATAGAAACTGTCTACTCGTAGGAAGATCGTCATCCACGATATTAAAGACATGACCTTCTATGTCCTTTTTAATTCCCGCCAGCGCGATCGCTGCGGCGCAGTTGTCGACATGAGTCAAAGGGATGGTATTTGCTCCTCCTAGATGAAGAAAGAGGCCGAAGGTGTCTAAACCTATGCGTCCATGAATCCTTCGTTTACCGGGGCCATAGACCACGCCAGGCCGAACGAGGACATAAGGCACGCCAAAGTTTTTCCCGTAGTCAATTATCAATTCGTCTTGCCTGGTCTTGGCAAAGCAGTAAGGGTCGTGGCGTAGGACGGGCGAGGACTCAGTTGGGCAGTTTTCATCTAAAACACCCGGACGAGGATTGTGTTGATTGCTGTAGACGGCGAAGGAACTCACATTCACAAATCGTCGTAAACTCTATGGATTAATGCGCCCTCTAAAAGGTTTCTGGTGGTAATAACCGAGTTGAGAAAGGCATCGGCAAAGGACTTTGTTCCTGTACCCGCGGCCAGATGATAGATCACCGAGACTCCTTCCGTCGCCGCTATGCAATCTTCCCGAGAAAGAAGATTACCACGTGATATCCTGATTGTTAGGTTTTCGCGTCGTCCCAAGTCTTCGAGTCTGGCAGTATTACTTGATGGCCGGGCGAGACACCGAATATTGCGGCAACCATTCTCGATCAGCTTCTCGACAAGATGCATTCCGATAAAGCCCGTCGATCCCGTAACCAGCACAAGATCATCCGACGTGATTATCGAGTCTGTTACGTTCATAACGCTGCCAATTGCGAGTTATTAGGACGCAATCTAAGTTCGCTCACTCCGTAACCGCCATTACTTTGCTTTCGAGTTTCACAGGCGGCGGCGTTTCGGCCGAGCCAAGTTTTTCCAAAAACACGGTCAAAGCCAGCAGCATCCAAGCTTGCGACCAGCGCATGTAAGGGGTGCGAATCTTTACCATGCGAAGCATCCGATAGTAGAAGAATCCAGTTTTGTCCCACATGTTACTCATCGTCCAGTCGTACACCAAGTCCACCGTGCGAAGGTTAGTTGAATCCAGATCTTGGAACTCGAGTAATGTAAGAATGCTTTGCGCTACGCAGTGAATATCAATTGGATACGTGCGATTGTGAAAGTAACGGACGGCTCCGTCTTCGCCGAAAAAAATGATCTCGATAGAAAGCGAATCCACGGCGCGCATGTGGCTCAAATTCCGATGTACCCAAGTAACGGTCAATTGCCCGTAGGGCCGAAAGGTTGTAGCCAGTATGAAAATTGTCTATCCAGCTTTGGTTCGGAAGCTCACCGTAACTCCATGATCCATCATCTCTCTGTTTTCCAGCGGAATAGCGCGCTACCTGTAAGCGCGGGACGCAACAGTTTGTCGTTTTCAGTATAGTGGCATACCCGGCATAGTAGGGCTGCCGCGAGAAAGTTTGCGTTATGAACCTTTGATTTAGATGCGGGAAGGGGATAACTGAAAGAGGCAACGGAATCACCGCTAGTGTAGTAGAGTTCGTCCGAAATGTAAGTTGCAGCGCTTGTAGCGGCTTCTAGTAGTTCGAGTATCGCCGAATTCGTCGTAGGCATCGAGCAAAGCGCCCGCAACAAAAGTTGTGCAAACTAGATTTGGCGCGCCGCGTGGAACTAACACTGTGCGCGTCTGCCACGGGAAGCTATATCCCCAGGCCCAGTATTTCGTACCAGTAGAGCGCAACGCGATAATCCGGGCAATCAATTCTCGCGCGAGACGGTCATCTCGAAGGATGGCCAGTTTACGCAACTTGAGTACGGCAGTTAGAAAAAGCGCCAAGCCCTTGGGATTTTGTGTCCTTTCTACACGGAGCAGGGGGCGTAGATTAACCGGCGACCTTTTTAATGCTTGCGTAAACATTAAACGAAAAAGCCGAGTATTTGATAAGGGCAAGGAGTTGAATAGTTCGCTGTTGAGAGCATCATAAGGATCGTATCCTGCCCAATCGTTTGCCCGACAGTAAGCGAGAAGTTTCGAGGCGACGTCTAGTGCCGAGGGCACTTGATCATGCGACCGATGTGATCGGCTGTTAATCATCGCAACCTTAACTATTCGACGCCGTGATTATCTCTTGCACCGTGCGTTTCGCGGTTTGTCCATCCCAAAGTGGAGGGACCGTTCCAACCCGTTTTGAGGAAGATAAAGCCTGCTCGATATCCGACCGTAACTTAGAGACGGAGGTCAGTTTGTTACTGCCCAGTGTTATGGTAATCGGACGTTCGGTGTTAGGACGCAGTGTAAGGCAAGGCGTCCTGAAATAAGTGGATTCCTCCTGCAACCCTCCGGAATCAGTCAGGACCAGGCGCGCGTTCTTCGTAAGGTTAAGAGAATCATGATACCCAATTGGATCAATGATCTTCATACCGTTTGAGGAAGAGGCGGGAATCTTAAACTCGGAAAGCATCTTTCTGGTGCGCGGGATGCATGGGGAAAACGACCGGCATTTGATGCGAAAGCGCGGTTAGCTCTCGCATGATCTCATGCAGGCTGTCGCTAGCATCTACATTCGACGGCCGATGCAAGGTGACGTAAACAAAGGCGCCTTCTGTAAGGTCTAGCATTTCGAGCGTTTTGCGTTGGTTGCCCTTCCCAAGGTTCTCCACCAACGTGTCGATCATGATGTTCCCCACAAGCTTGATTTTTTGTTCCGGGACACCTTCATGCTTCAGGTTCTCATTGGCATCGATCGCCGGTGTGAGGAGCAAGTCTGCCAGAGCATCGGTTACGATCCGATTCACTTCCTCGGGCATGGTGCGATCAAAACTCCGAAGGCCTGCTTCTACATGAGCGACCTTTATGCCGAGTTTGGCTGCGACCAAGGTGCAAGCCATGGTTGAGTTGACATCACCTACGACGACGATCCAATCGGGCGATTCGCTTTGGCAAATCGGCTCGAATTTGGACATGATGTTAGCAGTTTGAACGGCGTGAGAATCGGAGCCTACTTCGAGATTGATATCTGGTGCTGCGATACCGAGTTCACTAAAAAAAACATCTGACATCTTTTGATCGTAGTGCTGACCCGTGTGAACTAGTCGGCAGTCGAAGGCGAAGCAGCTATCACTGCGATTGTGCGCGTCAATAGCCTTAAGTAGCGGCGCCACCTTCATGAAGTTGGGCCGGGCACCGGCGATTACCAAGATCTTTAATCTCTTCATCCCTAAGAGTTGGACTGAATCAACTGGCTGCGTCCATTGCGCGGTGTAACGATCGCGTATTCCGCCCTAACGATCTCCTCGATATGATTCACAATGTCCACTAGAGCCAGCCGCGGCTCACCGTTTCGGTAATCGTTTTTATCTCGACGCCTGAAAAGAATCTTTGTTTGAACCTCGGCCGATGTGCGAATCATCACCAATCGTCCTTCCTGTTCCAGCCGTCGATCTACCGCTCCAATCTTGCCGCGGAAAATACTATAGACTGGAACGCCGATCGCTGCCGCTTCGCGATTCATGGTGCCTCCACCGCTTACGACCAGGTCAGAATGCCAGAGCAAATTCAAGCCATCGACAGCTCTTGATGGGATCAGGGTCTTGCCATTTGTGAACCAACCGGCATGTGCAAGCCTGAGTGCTTTCTCCTGGGATTCATTTCGTGGAAGCAGGACAACTTGAACATCTCGAGTTTCGCAGATCCGCTTCATTAACTCATTGAGTAGTAGCTCACTTTCTGGATTGTGATAATGAGCTTCGTTAGCTGGAGGGCGCACGGTTATGATAATGTGATTAGGATTAAGTCCTAATTCTTGAAGCAGACTCGGATCGGGCTCAAATTCAGGCGCATAGACGTCTTCCTTGATCCCAGAATATTTGCGAACTCGCGACGCCTTTGAGTGCAATCCTTCATCCGGTAATGAGTCTGGGACAATTTCCCAGCGAGGTTTAACAAGCAGAGGGGGTTTTCGCAAATTCGTAATCAGAAATGAGAATCGTCGGCTTACGTAAAAGGTTGCTCAGAAAGAGCTGTGATCGAGCTCCATGTGAAAGTGAGATATCCGGCTTTTCGCGCCTGTAGAAAGGAATCAATTGCGAAGCTCGCCATAACAGGCCGACTACTTTTAAGATCGAATTTTTTCCGTAGTGACGACCGATTTTTTGGCATCGCAAACCTTTCCTATCAGCTAGTTCGGAAACTTGAAAAGCATCGCGGGCGGTAACGACCACGCGATGTCCTCTTTTCTCCAGCTCTCGAATAATCGGAATAAAAAACGGCACATGAGGAGTATTGTCGAGATCGATCCACACTTTAACTGGTGGTGTTGAAGATTCGGGGAGACTTGCTTGCGGCGAAACTTCGATTCGCTCTCTTTCCAACGTTTTGAAAGCATAGCCAGCGACATCGCGCGGAAGAGCGTTCCAGAAAGAGCCTTTGTGTTTTTCGATGACATATTCAAGAAATTGCTGATACAAGTTAACGTCGAATTCACCGCTTCTTTTGGAAGTCGCATCAAACGACATGTAATCGGGATGGGTATCCAAGAGGGCCATGCCGCCGTGTTCGGCGATCCAATCAATCTTTCGCAGCCAGATGTCCGGTGTGCGCTCGTGCAGTAGCAAAAACAGAGTTGAATCCTGGGGTAAAGTATAAGGAAGCTCGATGTAACCATCTTTTCGACTCGGTCCGGACCGCCTTTGCCTTAACGATGAAGGAACCCAGAAAGGAAAAATTGTGTGACGCCCGTCCGGTTGTGGCTCAAACGGATCCGTATCGAAAGTGGAAGCGTCGTATTGAATGTCCAGATCGTGGAGCCAGTCCAGATTGTGCAGCATGAAGCCTGACCTGAATCCCGCTGCGCCCCACTCATTGATATAGTGGTTGATATGAGCGGCGTTGCGGGCGAATTCGCGCCGTGAAGCAAAGAGGTGACCATCGTGCTGAAAATCGTGCACGCCCACTTCAAATCCATTCCGACTGAGCTCTTCGCGCAACTCACCTGGAACTCGATAGCTCCCTTCTGGAATGAAGTTAAAGGAAGAGCGAACACCAAGCTCCATTTCCAATTGCATGAGTTGTCGGCATCTGCGTAGTCCGCTGGGACCTTCGACGTCATGGGTGAGGACGAGGGCAAACTTCTTATTGTTCGGCCAACCAGGCCAGTTTCGAGGCGGCCGTTCCGATCCTGGCATGATAGGCCAAACATTCCGCGTTCGCTTTCGCGTCCAGCGCGCGACCCGCTTTCTTATCGCCAGTCGCAAAGCGGTAGGAATAAACGGCTTTAATCGATAATAAATCTTATTCCGAAGCATGAATGGCTATAGGACCTGAAGTGAGCAGGTCCCATTTCATATAAGTAGCGAGCGATTGCGATCGGCTTAGGAGCCGGTATCGAGCCACTTCGGGACGTATGTGCGAGTCTTATTGAGAAGAATTGAGACGTTGGCCCGCGCCGCAATCAATTCAGCGTAACCGCGCCTGACAGCGTCACGGTTACTCTTTTCCGCCTCAACTATCACCAATGTCTTGTCCATGAAACCCGCCATGCCAAGGGTAGGACTCGTTTGGCTAAGAGCGGGCATATCGAAAATGATATAGTCAAAATCGCTGGCCTTTAGATTGGGCATTAACTCGAAAAATTTCTTCAGAGCTAACGGCATCGGCGTTTCGTTGGGGCGCGATATGGTTGCCAGATAGAGCCCATCCGCAGCGGAAGAAATGGTGGCGGAAGGTTCAAGCGCTGTCGTGAGTAAGTGGGCCGACTTACCTTTGAAGAATGGGTGAACATCCTCGCTCTCGCCATTCACATCGACCAGGAGAACTTTGCCATCGCCCATTTCCGAAAGCGCTGCAGCCAGACCAGCAGCGAGAGTGGAGACACCTGAGCCTTCAGAAAAACCCGTCACGCCAACGAGCTTCGGTTTGTGTGTCATGCCGTTGAGCTTGAAATAAAGGCCCAGCCGGTCGCGGATGGATTCAGAATACGGACGGATGAAGTGATCAACGTCCCACGGCGCGACGGGCGAACGGTCGCCGTTTCCTTCGGAATTTTGAAGGCGCTTTCTTCCAGAGTTCGGCAGGCGTCCATTTCCGCGAGTAAAAGGTATGGTGAGCAACAGCGGCGCGCGTAACTGCGTTTCCAATTCAAGTGGGCGCTTGATTGTCTGGTTCAACACCAATTCCATAAGCAAGGCGAAGCCAAATCCAACCGCAATACCGCCGCCAGCCAGCATTAGAACAATCTTGTTTCGTTTCCCCGATACGGGAGCAGGAGGAGAAGGTCTTTGCACCGCGCTGATATTAGGCATTTTTGAGGGATCGAGCGCTTCATCGATCCGAGCCTTTTCAACGGCGCCCTCAAAATATTTGTAGTTAGCCTCTTCCAATTCTTTCTTTCGTTCCAAGTCTGCGATCTGCGACCCAACATCGGAAAGTTGTTTGGTTCGTTCATCCAGGCGCGCCTTAAGCATTTCCGTTTTGGCTTTGGTTCCTGCGAGACGAGCTCTTTCAGCGCCGATATCAACCGGGCCGCTTTGCGATGTGGTCGAATCGCCGCCTTGGGTAATCAAGTCGGGCGATTTTTTCTCGAGATCGCGTTTTTGATTCTCGATCTTTTTGATTTCAGCGCGGTTCAATTTCACAAACTCGCTTTCTGCGGTATATCTCGACAGCAAATCGAGCTCAGTTTTGCGCAGCTGATCCAGTCTGGCGGTAATTGCCTTGTATTGCCGCAATTCCTCGGGAGAGGCCGGTGAACGTGGCTTCCCATCCTTAGAGCTCGAAGCATTTGGAGTTTTGGAATTCGAGCTTGCAGGAGTCGAACCAGAGGCGCCGAGCGATTCCTCGATTTCTTTCACGCGTGCGGTCTGTTCCGCTAGTTCGGCTTCAGAGGCAAGATATTGATCTTCAATCTTAACTACGTCAGCGCTCAAGGTACCACTGTTGTCTGCGACTGAAGTTATGCCGGCTTTGGCTTTTAAGGCCTTCAAGGCATCTTCGGTCTGGTTCAAACGAGCGCGCACTTGATCCGATTGGCGACTAACAAAATCGAAGGCTTCTGCCGAACGGTGTACTTCAAGATGCTTAACAAAGTAGCGGTTTACCAGCTCATCCAAAACCTGGGTTGCAAGCTGTGGATCCCGGTTTGTGTAGGAGACAAATAGAATGTCGCTTCCTCTTTGAGCCCCTACCTCCAACCCGGAGGCGACGGCAAACGCGGCTGCGTTGACGTTGGCTGCGTCCCCCATCTCGGGGACGAGCTTTCTAAACCCGATAGCTTCGGCGACCTGCACAGCAAGGTCCCAGCTTTTGAGGATCTCCACTTCGGAGTTAATTACATTGTCGGTAGTTTTGCCGAAGCCGGTAGTTGAACTTGAACCACCGTCAACGGGATCCACGGGACTTCGATCGAGCACGTAACGAACGAGCAACTTGGCTTGGGATTCGTAAAGCGGCGGATAGAAAATATAAACGGCTGCCGCTGCGATCAAGCCAGCTACTCCGCAGAGGATAATTTTTCCCTTATGCTTGAAGGTGGCCGCCAGGACGTCGGTGACATTGAAGCCAGAATGCGCCGCGGGCGCTGGTCCTTCGGGAATGGTCAGGGAAGCTGCCATCTTATAATGCTCTAGTCGAGATGCGGATAAATCAAGCTGCCTGCCAGCTGGTTAAGCTTCAAAGGGAGTCGGCCGAAGACTTTTTTGTGCAAAGTGCCGGGGAGACCACCTTCAGTAAGCCACGAATTCGCCCGGGGATCAAATCTAAAATACTCGATGGTCTCTTCTACGGTCCCCCAAGCCATCTTGAATCGTCTCAGGCCCTCGCCATCTGGGGATGTCCTGCCAAAATGCAGCGTTGATGCGCCGCGTTTGATCAGGAACTGGATGCCTTCCCACATTACAAGATCATTTCCGCGAAATTCCTGGAACTTGTCGTCCGACGCTCCGTACTTATAAATGGCGTTTGCGCCAGTGTGAAAAAACACTGAAGCGGCAACAGGCAGCGAGTTGCGGCGAGCCACGACGATAAACCCCAAATCTTGTTTGAGGACCTCTTCGTGAATATTAAGGAAAAATGAAATCGGCTGGGGCGGGAGGCCATGACGCCTGCGCGTTTTGACATGAAGCCTATGGAAAGTGCTGAGCGCCTCACGACTTCTCGTGATCTCAACTTCCAGGTTGCTCTTCTCGGCCTTTCGAACCGCACGGCGCACCGAACTCGCGAACCCAGCAAAAAGCTGGCTGCTGTCACGGCGTAAGTCGAGTTTGTGGCCGTAAAATACTTCAGCAGGAACCGCGGAGGTGGAAGGTTTATTTCCGCCGCGGAATTCAAAATACTTCCAATTCCGCTCCCTCGGCGATTTCCGAGATCTTGCGCACTACCAATGGCAATGCGAGTTCGTCAAAAAGCAGTGGACCGCAGAAATCAGAAAATGGAAGGCCAACTCCCCTGCGGCCGGTAAGGATACTCGCGACCTCCATCATGGGAACCAGAGCCCGCGTCCTGCTTCCTTGCGAAAGATGAAGGTAGAACGGTCGGTGTCGGTAAGTCTTACACAACACTCTTGCCCAAGCAGAACTGTGAAAAATATCACAGCCGGGATGTAGTGTAGCAAGTTGATCCCAGCGACGATCGGAAAGAGGATCTAAGATCTCCCATCGCTGCTGAGACAGCTCCGGCTCTCGCCTTGAGGTAGAAACGTTGGGATCCAATGCCGCAAGTTCAGCAGTCATAGCGGCGCAGTTTTCAGCCGTGTTCAACTAAATGCAGGAACACTGCTGCAATCCTTCACTACGTCGACCACTCGCTCAAGCTGTGCTTCAGTCAGCTCCGGGAACATTGGCAGGGAAACGAACTCTTCCGCCGCTCGCTCTGCGATTGGGAATGCTCCATTTTTGTAGCCAAGGCCTCGGTATGCCTCCTGAAGATGAATCGGGACGGGATAATGCACGCTGGATCCAATGCCCTTGTCCGCTAAAGTCTGCATGAATCTATCTCTTTCGTTCACGCGGACCGTATACACGTGGTAGATGTGTCGGGCGTAGCTTGCCTCGAACGGGATAACGAGATCCTCAATTTTGGCGAGCCCTTCATTGTACTTTCTCGCATGGTCTCTGCGAAGGTCGTTCCACCGTTTCAGGTGTTGCAGTTTCACACTTAACACTGCCGCCTGTATCCCATCCATCCTGCAGTTCCACCCGATCATGGTATGGCAATATTTACGTGTCTGGCCATGGTCACGGAGGATTCGGATTTTTTCCTGTAACTTGGAATCATTGGTTACGACAGCGCCTGCTTCTCCGAATGCTCCGAGGTTCTTACTTGGGTAGAAACTGAAGCAACCTGCATCGCCCAGCGTTCCAGCTTTACGATTCTTGTACTCCGCACCGTGCGCCTGGGCAGCATCTTCAATCACGAAGAGGTTGTGCACTCGGGCGATCTCGAGAATCGGGTCCATATCTGCCGGCTGACCAAAAAGGTGAACCGGAATGATCGCCTTTGTCTTATCTGTGATCGCCTCTTGAATTTTTGCCGGATCGATGGTGTAAGTGTTCTCATCGATGTCGACAAAGACTGGGGTCGCGCCGCAATACGAGATCGCTTCGGCCGTAGCCATGAAGGTCGTCGGAACCGTGATGACTTCATCTCCCGGTCCCACGCCGAGGGCGAGAAGCGCCAGCCACAGCGCATCGGTACCATTACCCAGCCCAATCGCGTAATTGCAGCCGCAAAACGCTGCAAATTCATCCTCAAATTTGGTGACAAACGGTCCACCGGCGAAAGCTCCACTATCGATTACGCTGGCGATGGCGCGATCAAATTGAGCGCGTAATGGAGCGTGTTGAGCTTTAAGATCGAGAAAAGGAACTTCTATCGGCATAAGGTTTTGATGATTTAAGGATTCTGGCTGGATTTCCGCCTACAGTAGCACCGGGTGGCACGTCGGATGTCACGACGCTGCCAGCGCCGACAATTGCGCTTTCACCAATGACAATTCCCCCGAGCAGGGTTGCACCCGAACCAATGGAAGCCCCTTGCTTGACGAGGGTTGTCTGGCAGCTCCAATCGGTGTCGGTTTGAAGCTCGCCGCTGGGCGTTGTCGCGCGGGGGTATCGATCGTTAATGAAAGTAACGCCGTGGCCGACGAAGACTTCCGACTCGATGATCACGCCTTCGCAAATGAACGTGTGACTCGAAATCTTGCAACGGCGACCGATCTTGGCTCCTTTTTGAATCTCAACAAAGGTGCCAATTTTCGTATCGTCGCCAATCTCGCACCCGTAGAGGTTTACAAAAGCTTGAAGCCGGACGTTGCGGCCCAGCTTCACATCAGGCGCGATCAGTTGATTCTGATTGGCCGGCGGCACGCCGCTCATACGGCAGCGCGCACAATCTTCTTTGACTCGGACAATTCGGTCGGAGGCACTCTTTCGCGCGAATGCGAGAATTTGATGGGTGCGCCATCAGCTTTGAGCGAAAGAGAAGCAGCTTCGAGGACTCTTACCAACTCAAGACCGTCGTGCCCGCTCGTGATCGGTTCGCTGCCTGTTTCGATGCAATCGATGAAGTGCTGGCACTCGGTTTTGAGCGGCTCCTCTTGATCGATGTGAGGAATGTAGCTGTCCCCATAATGATACGAATAATGGAATTCAGCGAAGGAATTGTAATGCGGCGGGCGCTCGACGCGCACGTCATATACGCGAATTTGTTCCCGCGGTTGCAAATCATCGTAAACGATCATTCGACGCGTACCTACGATTGTCATCTCGCGAACCTTTCGTGGTTCAAGCCAGCTGCTCTGGATCGTGGCGAAGCGTTTCTGTCGAAACGACAGAGACATGTTGGTCACGTCTTCGATTTGTGGAGTAACATGCGCATTTCCCGAGCAATTAACCGAGAGAGGAAATTCTCCCAAAATGTGAAGAATAATGGAAATGTCGTGCGGCGCGAGATCCCAGGCGACATTAATATCTTTCTGGAACAAGCCCAGATTGAGGCGACGAGAATTGATATAACGAATGTCTCCGATATCGCCAGATCGGACAATCTCCACGATCTTCCGCACGGCGGAAGAATAGAGAAAGGTGTGGCCGATCATTAGAACCAGGCCTTTTCGTTTCGCGATTTCGTTAAGTTCTTCGCATTCGCTCGATGATGCGGCCATCGGCTTTTCAATGAGCGTATGTTTGCCGGCCTCCAGGCTCGCCTTCGCCAGACTGAAGTGATGCTTAACGGGCGTCGCGATCACGACTGCGTCCAATCCGAGGCCATTGAGTAGCTGATCGTAACCCGTCACGCCTTCGACGTCCGAATAGAGACCGCGAATATGTTTCAAGCGGGCCTCGCGCACGTCGCAAACCGCTTTCAAGCGGCAATTAGGCACAGCCTTAAAATTGCGTACGAGAAGCGGACCCCAATATCCGCACCCCACCACGCCGACTGAAATAGGCGCTCTCATAGTTGCTCGATCCCCGCTTTTCTTATGTTGTTAATCTCGATGGTTCTCGGCGGATTGTCTCAGAATCAACGCGCTGACTTCGTGCACGTGCTTCAACAACCTGCCTTATGATTGCAGGGATGGTCTTGATTATGATGGTGAGATCGAGCCACAAAGACATGTTCCGGGTGTAATAAATATCCATGCCAATCATTTCGCTGAAAGTGGTTTTGTTTTTTCCGTTTACTTGCCAATAACCGGTCAAACCCGGCGCGGCATTGACTCGTTCGCGCTGCCACGGTTCGTATCGCTGAAACTCGTAGGTTAGACACGGACGAGGTCCGACAAGGCTCATTTCTCCACGGATGACGTTGAAGAGCTGTGGGAGTTCATCCAACCCCGTAGCGCGAAAGATGCGCCCAAGGGGTATTAGGCGGGGATCCCCCGCGGCATCGAGCTTAGTCATTGGCGAATCATTTCCCATTAAACTTGCGAGATGCTGCTCATGGCTGCTCGTTTCGGCGTTTACTTTCATGCTCCTGAACTTGAAAATCATGAAAAGTTTCCCTCGATAACCGACGCGCTCCTGGCGATAAAAAATTGGTCCCGACGAGCCGAGTTTTATCAAGATCATCACTAATGTCATCAGAGGCAGCCAAAGAGGAAAACTCGCGAAAACGAGTGTAAGATCGAGAACGCGCTTCCAACGGGCCAATCGAGCCGGCTGTTTTTCAATCCCAGTGGTCGAATTCTGCTGGCCGATAGATAAACCTAAATTAGCGGATGGCATCCGATTCACGGGATGAGATTGTGAAGCATTCGGCGCGCTACGCTCCGTATTGGTGTGATCTTGCGAAGAAAAAAATTCTAAAATCACATTCCGGAAAAATGGAGCGGCCTTCGAGGGCCCGTCCGCCACCTTGGAAGAGGACTGCGAAACGCCGGCGCCAAGGGAACGCGGCAAGCTGCCGCCCTTGGTCCATCGCCTCGCTTTTTGGGCAGAACCATTCATTCTAAGCATATAAGTTTGTGACTGTATTTGCCCCTTATTGTTTCTGGTGGGCTATAATCGCTAGACTCTCTAGAGCCAACTACATTTCATCCTCGCGAGTCAACTTAATTATATGATCCAAACATCTGCATTTCGGTTTCTAAAAACTTAATATTGCGAACTAATTCTCGCAACGGGACCACTATCTCTACCATCTATCGTGCCAGCTGCCGAACGAAGAACAAAATCCTTTTAAACTCAATTCCGGAAGATTGCTATGTGCATCGCCGGAAACCTGTTGTCGTAGTACGAAATCACTGTTCCCAATAGACTTACGCCTCCCTTACGAGTTTCAGTTGCATCGTTTTCGTGCCAAGGGCGGTTTTGTGCTGAGCCGCCGGGCTATTTTTGACGCCAACCCCGCAAAGCAGGCGCTTTATCGGGGAGCGCGTGGCGAGCCGGCAGGAATTTTCACGGCGTTCGGAGATTGAAACGCATGAATGGTTGGCTCCAGCGGTAGGATTCGAACCTACGACCAATCGGTTAACAGCCGACCGCTCTACCACTGAGCTACGCTGGATTTTCGGAACTTCGTTCGAAGGGCGTATATCTTGCCCACGGGTATATCGACAGCAAGTCCCTTCTTGAGCTCAAGATGAAATTGACGTTTGCATTCGATTCAGATTCAGCATAAGCAATGTTTCAAGACGCGGGGTGGAGCAGCCTGGTAGCTCGTCAGGCTCATAACCTGAAGGCCGCGGGTTCAAATCCCGCCCCCGCAACCAATCGTATCCGCGCTCTCCGGTTGAGCGTTCGTGCGCCTTTGTCTCTCAAGCTTTCTTATTTCGGGATGCCGTTGGAACGCGATCACGAATCCGCATTTTAACTTATTTTCGACGCGCGTGCGAAACGCGCACAGCGGTTCGAAGGGAAAACAGTCGCCGCGGGCTTCGATTAGGATTAAAGTCGCAGCGAAATCGGAAGGGCTGAGCGAATTCGAGATCTGATGCGTTGAGCTCGCGGGCTTCATGTCGTTCTCAACAACAAAAATTTTGATTTCGCTCCGGGTGCCGCGTTGCGATTGCGCGCAGTTCCCGGACAAATCCCTAAAAACTCCGCCGCGGTAGGGAGAACTTGTTGCAAAACATTAACGAAAACGAAACTTCCGGCACACCCGCTCGATCGAGCAGGTGGGCGCGGTTCAAGGATTGGTGGCGAGCGCATCACGAGCGTTTGATCTCCATTGAGGATACGCCGCATTCAATCGCTCTCGGCCTCGCCATCGGCATTTTTTTCGGATTCACGCCCCTTTGGAGCATGAAAACGCTGCTTTCGATTGGCGTCGCCTGGCTGTTTAATTGCAACAAGATCGCCGCAGCCATTAGCGTCACGTTGCATGATGTCATTCTGCCATTCATGCCGGCGATCTATCTGGCGGAATACAAGATCGGTTACTGGCTATTGCATCATTCGACACCGCGTCGTGTACATTTTGGCAACCTTGGATGGTGGGATTATCTCGATTGGCATGTTTTCGTCGGCCTTGTTTGGCCTGCTTTTGTTGGCTCGCTCTTGTTGGCTCTGCCAAGCGCCATCGCGATCTACTTTCTCAGTCGGTGGACGGTCACACGCACGCGAGCACATCGACAGGCTCGCGCTCAAGCCACTCGCGGCTGATTGAGTCGAATACTGATCCGTAATTTTCTTAGGAAGCGGCACAGGAGTTGCATCAAAAAGCGCAATGGATTTGCCCGGCGCCGTGCCGGCAACGCCTGAATTTGACTATTCTATGAAATCACTGATCGCCCTCGCCATTAGTTTTCTCCTTTGTTCCTGCGCCGACATGTATGTGACGAAGAGCGAAGTTGGAGCTTCAAGCAGTAGCGCTGCGATCGATGCCAAGGATTTCGGGTCGCAGAATGACATTCACGTTGTGAACTGCGGAATCGGCGCCAGTCATCCGGTCGCGATTTACATTCGGCCTTTCTGCGTCGATACCGCCACTTTCAAGGGGGACATCGCACCTTCTGACGGCGAGGTTCCGATTCGAAAGGCGCTCGCTCCAATTGAGTTTGCGACGGATTTGAAAGAGCAACTCGAGAAAATTGCCCCCGCGCGAATCTTGCAAGAAAACGAAGCGCCGCGCGTCGGATGGCTGGTCGAGGGGCAATTTGAGATTGTGGACGGCGGCAGCAAGCTCGGCCGATTTTTCTTCGGCAATTTTGGCGCAGGCCAATCGCTTCTCGCACTGCACGTCCGCGTGACTGATGTGGAACGCGGATCGGTCGTTTACGAATTCGATGTGGCGGGTGGCAGCAAACTCCAGGGCAAACTGGGCACGTTGCGCGCGAGCGGGCTGGGACGAGCGACGCCATTTGATTTGAAGAATGCCGCCGAGCGAATTTATCTGGCTTTAAGCGAGGATCCTTTCCGATACGGTGCTCGCGCCGACCTCACATTGCGTTAACAGTAAACGGCTGCGGCTGCTCGCTCGCCCGTTTACTATTGCGAAGAAGAATCGCTCGCTTAACGTCACCGCCGTGTTTTTTTTGAAACGTAACTTTCTGGTTTTTGCGACGCTCGTTCTCTTAATCGCAGGCGGCACGAGCGCGCATGCAGCGCAAGCTTACATGATCGCCGATTCCCAAACCGGCTATGTTCTTGATGAACAGAAAGCTCAAGACAAACGCCAGGTTGGCAGCCTAACGAAGATCGCCACGGCGATGGTCGTGTTGGATTGGGCGGCGAAACGCGGTGGCGATCTCAACCAATTGGCGACGATCCCGCCCGAAGCTTTTGTTGGCACGAGCGAAAATCACATCGGTTTTCAACCCGGCGATGTAATTACACTGCGCGATCTTCTCTACGCAGCGCTTGTCCAATCCGACAACATCGCCGCTTATGCTTTGGCAAATCACGTCGGGGTCGCGCTTCAATCTGTCATCCCGACAGTCCCCTCTGAGCGACCGAGTCCGGTCGCCATTTTTGTCGGTCAGATGAACGCGCTGGCCAAGCGACTGAAAATGGAACGCACGCGTTTCCTGAATCCCGCTGGTCTGGATGACAAGGAACGTCCGTATTCCACCGCCGCCGATATGGCGCGGCTGACTCGTTATGCAACGAGCAACGCGGGCTTTCGTTTCTACGTCTCACAAAAAACCAGACAGATTTCCTTCCGGCGCGCCGGTCATGCTTTCAATTATCTTTTGCGTAACACAAACGAGCTTTTGGGTGTCAACGGCATCGACGGCGTGAAGACCGGTCGCACAACGCGCGCGGGAGATTGTCTTATTCTCTCCGCCACTCGCGAATCGGAAATCGTTCACGACGGACAGATCACAAAAATTTACCCGCGTCATCTCATTGTGGTTTTGCTCGGCAGCGGCGATCGCTTTGGCGAAGGAAGGCAGTTGCTTGCGCGGGGCTGGCAGCTTTACGATGAATGGGCAGCGGGCGGCCGCATGGCTGATCCGAAAAGACTTCTCGATTAAGTTTACGTTAGCATGACAAAGCCACGCATCGGCGTTCTGACGAGCGGTGGCGATTGTCCAGGGCTCAACGCTGTTTTGCGCGGTGTCGTTCTCGCCGCAGAAAGACTTGGTTGGGAAGTCATTGGATTTCGTGACGGCTTCGAAGGATTGCTGCCGCCGGGCAATTACATGATCCTCGATCGACGCGCGACCGATGGCATCATGGCACTCGGCGGCACAATTATCGGGACAACTAATCGCGGACATTTCGTTGCCAAAATCGGTCCGGGCGATCGTGCTGTGGTCCCCGCGCACGTGATCGAGCAGGCGCGCGAGGTCTTGGAGGAGCTCAACGTCACCGCACTCATCATCGTAGGTGGCGATGGTTCGATGGCGACTGCGCTCCAGTTGCAGGAAAACGGCATCAACTGCATCGGCGTTCCGAAAACGATTGATAACGATTTGGAAGCAACGGCGATGACTTTCGGTTTTGATTCTGCCGTTGCGACCGTGATGGACGCGCTCGATCGATTGCATACGACGGCGACCAGTCATAAGCGCGTGATGGTAGTCGAAGTAATGGGGCGTCACGCGGGATGGATCGCTCTCCATGGCGGACTCGCCGGTGGCGCAGACATAATCCTGATCCCGGAAATTCCGTTCGATTACGACAAAATTGCCGACACCATTAAGAAGCGAGATGCCGAAGGCCATTTGAGTTCTCTTGTCGTCGTCGCGGAAGGTGCGCGCGCAAAAGATGGTCAACAGGTGAAGCGAGAAATGGAAGCCGGCGAATTTCGCCTGGGTGGAATCGGCGACATCGTGTCGCGCGAAATCGCGGCACGCACAGAAAAGGAAACCCGCTCTTGCGTTTTGGGTCACCTCCAACGCGGCGGCGCGCCGACGACCCTCGATCGGATTCTCGGCACGCGCTTTGGCGTAAAGGCTGTCCAGTTGATCAAAGATCGACAATTCGGCTCGATGGTCAGTTATCAGAACTATCAGGTACGCCATGTGCCGATTGCCGACGCCGTGAACCGGCTGCGTCTTGTTCCACCTGACGGTGAAATGGTAAGTACCGCCCGGGCCGTCGAAATTTCTTTCGGCGATTGAGCAATTAATTGTAGCGGCGGTCTATGACCGTCGCTAATTTCTGCTCTCTTCGCATCGAATTAGTGCGACGGTCGCAGACCGCCGCTACAGAAGACAGGCTTTAAGATTATGATGACACTTCTCCGCAAGCATCGGCAATGGCTGATGATTGTAATCGCGATTCTCGCGATCCCGTTCGTTTTCTATTTTGTCCAGAAACCCGATTACGGCGCGCTGCACTCGGATCAGGTCGGACGCATTTACGATCGCAATATCAGTCGCATCGAGTTCCAGCGAAACGCGCGACTCTTCAATCTCGCGCGCGAACTCGGCATGTATCAAATGTTGCAGGACATGGTCGCCGGCGCGAACAGCGAAAACGAAGCCTTTGTTGAATTCACTGCCAATCGCATGATCCTTCAGCATGAAGCCGAAAAGCTCGGCATTCATCCGACCACCACAGAGATCGCGGACGTCGTGAAGGGCTTTCGCGTTTTCCAGGGCGATGCGGGTTTCGATTTGAAGAAATACACGGACTTCACGCAAAACACGCTGCCGTCACTCGGTTTTAATGAAGCGCAGATCGAAGAACTCGCGGCCGATCAAATCAATCTCGATCGGATCAAACAATTGCTGGCTACCGGCGCCGTTGTTTCCGAATCGGAGAGCAAAGCGAAATATGCAGAGGCTTTTGGCAAAATGGATGTGGCCGTCGTTCGATTTCGTAATGAGGATTTCGCCAAGGACGTGAAAGTCACGGACGAGGAGATCGCGAAATATTACGAGGCGCACAAAGCGGAACTGAAAACGGAGGAGAAGCGCAAAGTTCAGTTCGTAAATTTTGCGCTCACCGACGAGCAAAAGAAATTGAAGGACAAAGCGCGCATCGATGTGCTTCAGAAATTGGCCGATCGGGCAAACGATTTCACACAAGCGTTGCTCGAGAAGGGGAGCGACTTTGGAAAAGTCGCCGCGAAATTCCAGGAACCGGTGAAAGAAACCGGCGAATTTACTGCCGCTGCGCCCGATCCATTATTGAAAGCCGATCCGCAGCTCGCGCAGACCGCGTTTCAACTTTCAACCGAGCAGCCGAACAGCGATGCGGTGCAAGTATCGGACGGATTTTACATTCTCCATCTCGCCGGCGTGGACACGTCGCGTCCGCTGACGCTGGATGAAGCCAAGCCAAAGATTGTAGAAACACTCAAGCAGGAAAAAACTCACGAGATGCTCGCGAGCAAAGCAGCGGAGGCGAAGCGACAGATTGAAGAGAAGATGAAAGCGGGCGCCTCTGTCGCTGCTGCGATTCAGCAAGCCGGCTTGAAAGCGGAAACGATCCCGCCCTTTTCTCTCATGGATGATACGCCGGCCACTCCGGACAAGAAAAAGGAAACGAAGGAAGCACCGGCGCCGGATTTGCCGTCGATCAAGCAAGCCGCAGCCGAGATGCGCCCAGGAGAAGTCTCATCGTTTGTTTCGACTGCAGATGGCGGTTTGATCGCTGTCTTGGAAAAACGCGAACCAATTGTGGAAACGGAATTCGCGAAGAAGCGCGCATTTCTCGAAAGTCGCATGCACGAGAACATGGGAAGAATCGTGTTCTACGAATGGCTGCGCGATCGCCGGCGCGACGCGAATTTCCAACTCGTGACGAGCTGACGCCGATCATGCCTACGCGTGATGAGCTTTTCGACGACGCGAATGGTGATCTTGCGATTGGCGAATTAGAAAGCGCAGTCGAAAAATATCGCGGCTGCGTTGAACTCGATCCAGCGTTCTTCGACGGCTGGCACGCGCTCGGCATGGCGCTGATGAAAATCGGCCGCTTTCCCGAAGCGATCGAAGCCGGGAAAAAGGCGACCGAATTGCGGCCTAACGACCAAATCGGTTGGACGAGCCTGTCGCTTTTTTACAATCGCAACGGCGACATCAAAGAAGCCGAAGCCGCCGGCACGAAAGCAAAGATCCTTTCCTGGGGCGGCAAAATCGCGCAGGAGCGCGATTAAAGTTCCAAACCCCAATCACCAAACCCCAAGGAAGCTCCAAGCTTCAAATCGCGTGCGGGTAATGATGTTTGGTGCATTGGGATTTGGTGCTTCCGCGATCTACCAAATGGCGGCTCGCTTGTCCGGCGGGCGAACCATCGGCGCGCTGTCCGACACATTGAAAGCCTTCGCAAACTCAGGCATGTTCGAGAGCGGCCCGTTGCAACGGAACTGTCCCGGCGAATGCGGATCGATCATGATCCGGCGCTTCGTGTCTTCGGGGCGCTGATTCGCGCGCCAGATTTGGGCGAAGCCGAGGAAGAATCTTTGCTCGGGCGTAAAGCCGTCGATTTTCTTCTGCGCTTCCTCGGGATTTTTCGCGAGCGCTTTTTGCAACGCGAGATACGCGATCTTCAATCCGCCAATGTCGGCAATGTTTTCGCCTTGCGTGAGTTCGCCATTCAGATGTTGCCCCGGCAACGGTTCGTAGGCGGCGTATTGCGCGACGACTAGCTGCGCGCGCTTCTTGTAAGCTTCCGCCGACGCGGGCGTCCACCAATCACGCAAATTTCCCGCCGCATCGTATTGCCGTCCGCGATCGTCGAAGCCGTGTGTCATCTCATGTCCGATGACAGCGCCGATGCCGCCATAGTTGACGGCGTCATCCGCGGTCGCGTTGAAAAATGGCGGCTGCAAAATGCCGGCCGGGAAAACGATCTCGTTCATCGTCGGGTTGTAGTACGCGTTCACCGTCGGCGGCGTCATTCCCCATTCGCTGCGATCGACTGGTTTGCCGATTTTCTTCAACTGGCGCGCGACCTCGAACGTCTCGCCGCGCATGACATTCATCACGTACGGTCCGCGATCGATTTTCAGCAGCGAGTAATCGCGCCACTTGTCCGGATAACCAACCTTCACCGTGATGGCCGCGAGTTTTTTCAACGCTTCCTGCTTCGTCGGCTCGTCCATCCAATCGAGCGACTTGATGTCGTCAGCCAGCGCTTCCTTCAGATTGTTGATCATCTCCAGCGCGCGCGCTTTCGCTTCGGGCGGGAAATTATCCGCCACATAAAGTTTGCCGAGCGCTTCGCCGATTTCGTTATCGGTCGCGGTGACCACGCGTTTCCAGCGCGGCTTCTGTTCCTTCACGCCCGTGAGCGCTTTTTGGAAAAAGTTGAAGTCCTCCTGCTCGAAATCATCCGAGAGAGCTGCCGCCTCGCTGTGGACGAGATGCCAGCGCAAATACGTTTTCCAATCATCGAGCGAGACCGTTTTGAAAACTTCGTCCGCCGTTTTGAAAAAGTCGGGCTGGCCCACGTTGATGTCGCCGGCTGCGGGCAGATTCGTCGCCTCAAAATATTCGTTCCAATTGAAATCCGGCGTGAGCTTTTGCAGTTCGGCCTGCTGCATTTTGTTGTAATTCTTCTGCGGATCGCGCAACTCCACGCGCGTGCGCGCGGCCTTCGCCAGTGAGGTTTCAATATCCATCACTGTCTTCGCGTTCTTCGCCGCGACGTCTTTGGAATCGCCGAGCAGCGTGAACATTTTCGTCACGTGCGCCACGTATTGGTCGCGCAGTTTTTTCGAAGCGTCGTCGTCCTTCGTGTAGTAATCGCGATCGGGCATGCCGAGTCCGCCCTGGAACGCCTGCGCGATCACCATCGAGCTATTTTTGTCGTCGTTTCCGGAAGTGAAACCAAACAGCCCGCCCACGCCGATGCTGTGCAAATGTCCGATCTCTTTCACGAGATCGTCGGTGTCCTTCATCGCCTCGATGCGTTGAAATTCATCCTGTAACGGCTTCACGCGTGCGGCGTTGATTTCTTTCTGGTTCATCCCGCTCGCGTAGAAATCGCCGACCTTCTGCAAATCCGCGGCGCCTGCTTCTTCCAGTTTCCCCTCGTCTTCTGTTTTCGGCGCGACCTTTGCCGCTTTTTCCGCGATCTTATGCAACGCGTCGTTATTTTCCTCGATCAACGCATTGAAACTTCCCCACCGTGCATACTCCGGAGGAATCGGAGTGCGCTTCAGCCAGCCGCCATTCGCGTAGCGGAAAAAATCGTCGCCGGGCTTCACCGACTTATCCATGTTCTTCGTGTCGAACGCCGGCGGCGCTTGATTTTTCGAAGAGTGCGAAGCATCCGGTTTTGCCGGCTGGGTTTGAGCGCGCAAAGAAATTGCGCCTAACAAGCAGGCCACAGTGAGAAGAAGTCTTTTGATCATAAGTAATGTTTTTGAGATAACGACGCGACGAGATGGCAGCAAGCCACCTTATCCAGTCGTTAGCTGCGGGTTGTTATGTATAAGACGCCGGATGATCGACGCCAGATCGTCCGCAATATTGCACGGCTCGTGCCAGACGCATCAATTTGAAAACAGCGTTGCGTAAGAGGGAGTTATGAAATCTCACGGCGAACAGCGCCATCGCCGTCGAAATCAATTCCGGGATTTTGTTGTCCCGATTTCGCAACGAATAACAGTGCGGCTTCCATGGCCGTCAATCAGGGTGACATTTTCGGATTTGAGTGTTACACGACGAACAACCGCTTCGGCGCGGGAATGCTCGGTGTTTCGAATTTCAACGGGCCGACCGGTTCGGTCCCCGATTCGGGCAGTACGTTGTCGCTGCTCGCGCTCGGCGCCGTGGGTTTGGCGTGCCTTCGTCAACGTCTCGTTAGGCAAACCTTATGAATACTCCACGAAAAACCGATCGCCGCAAAATCACCGTCTCAGCCGCACTCGACCGATCCCTTGCACGTTATGTGATCGCAGGCACAAGTATCGCTGCCGCCTTGCCCTCGCTCGCGCGCGCGGATTTCATCGGACCCTATACCGTTGGTAACTGGACTTTCCAAAATAATGGCGGCTCGACTAATGGCGCCCTTCAGACCTTCGGTCTGCCTGGCTTTATTCAAATCGAGGGCGGGCATTCGTTTTCCAATACACCGGGCACCACCGATTTCACCATCGCCGCTGTCGCTAGCGGACACTGTGGTATGCATCCAGCCGATCGCCCGCCAGACTCCGAGCCCTCCCGCGCGGCGTTGCAGCAACTCGTTGCTCTGGGCTACATCGAAAAGCCCGACGAGGATGAGGCGAAAGCGGCTGAGGATGCTGTGCGCGAAGCGCGTTTCAATCTCGCGCGTTCGTTGCTCGACGCTCGCCGTCCAGCCGAAGCGCTTCCGTTGCTCGAGGAATTGCATTCGCTAGACTCGAAGCGCATGACAATTACGCTCACACTCGCAAACTGTTATTTCTCGTTAGGCCGGCTCGTCGAAACCCGACACCTCGCCGAGATGCTCGCGCATGACGAGGACGCCGGCACAGCCGCGATCGGACAAAAGCAGGCGCGCATTGTTCCGCAGGTCGATTTGCTTATGGGTTTGGTTTGTTTTGCGGAAGGAAAAACCCTTGAAGCGCTCGCACATTTGCAGCGCGCTGAAGCGCTCGAGCAAAACATTCGTCATCTCCAGCAAAATCTCGGACGCGCTTACTTGAAGTTGCGACAATTTCCGGAAGCGGAAAATGCATTTCGCCGCGAACTGCAAATCGACGATGACGATCCCGCTAGCCATCACGGTCTCGGCATCGCCTTGCTAAATCTGCGGCGCAATGAGGAGGCAGCGGAGCATTGTTTGCGCGCGATCGCGCTTTCGCATCACATGCCGCTTGCGCATTATCATCTCGGTCTTGCGCTCACGCGCCTTGGTCAGGACGAACGCGCCATTCTTGCGTTGGAAACCAGTCTTGTCCTCAAACCAGACATCCTGAATGCGCACCGTCTCTTGGCAGTGCTCTACCAGGAACGCGATGCTGACAAGGCGACCTTGCATCGAAAAATGACGCGCGTTGCCAATCGCTCCGCACTGGTCAACTAAACTGGTTCTACAACTGCACGATCTTGTAGCCGCGTTTTCGCAGCAGGTCGACAACACTGTGCGCACCGGAAAAATGTCCGGCGCCCGCGACAATCGCCGTCGGTATTCCGGTTTTCATTTCCGCTTCGATGCGCGGAAGCCATTTGAGATTGCGTCGATCGAGCAAGCGCTGCGCGGTCTGGCGATCTCCTTTTCGCAAGCTCGCATTCGTTGCCGCGAGCGCTGAGACGTCGCCTCTCTTCCAAGCCGCGCGCGTCTCATCGAATCGGATTCTGATCTGATCGCCGCGCAGAATGGTCGCGAGCAACAAATTTTCTCCATCCTCCTGTAACATATTTTTCCAGAAAGCCACGTGTTCCGGCACGCTTTCCAGACCGCCCACTTGTTTGCCTAACCGCTCCGCCTGATAGGAAAGGTAGTCGTCGACCGAACGCGTTCCGACCGCGGCGGCATATCCGCGCGTCGTCCAGAGACGCAATGCCAGCGCCCACGGTCTGAGATTCCTTACGTCATCAAACGAAATCCGATGTGAAGACAAATATTTCATGAGCAACGCGAACGTGGCGGGCCGGAGATCATTCCTGATATCCTGTCCCGGCGGATATTTTGCGGTAGCGCGGAAATTTTTTGCGAACAGTTCGTGCTCTCGCGGGTTGTATTCGAAAAGCAGACGCTTCGAATCGCTCAATGCTTTTCGGTACGCATCCGGCAGCGGGTAATCATCGCCGCGCAAATTGTGAAACGACCCGACGAGATAGAACGGCACGGAGACACTCGTCACGCGCCATATGCAATGCCTGGGAGGATCGGCGGCGTGCGCTGAAATTGAAAACAGGCTCGTCGCCGCGGCGATGAAAATCCCGAAACCAATGTGAGCATTGGCAGCCATGCTCCTCGCCGGTACGGCCTCGGCTGCCGCCTTGTCAAACCCGGGCTACAACTGCTCGATCTTGTAGCCGGCCCGTTGCAGCAGCGCGAGCAGCCCATTAGGCCCGGGCATGTGACCACAACCAACCACGATGGCGGTCGGCTTCCCTGTTTTCATCTCCGCTTTGATGCGAGGAATCCATTTCACATTGCGCTCGTCCAGTAACCGGAGCTCAGCTCCCGGGGCTAGATTCCGAAAACGCTGTTCGTGGGCCCAGATCGTCGCGATGTCCCCTTTTTTCCATGCTGCCCGTAGTTAGATTGTAATCATCCCGGCGCTTGTCACCGCGAGTGAGCGCATTAAGAAGAATGAGCTCCGACTCGATGTCGTTCATGCCGCTCAGCACCTTGACGTGTTCCTCATCAGTCTCCAAACCTCCGGTCTCTTTTCCCATTCGTCGCGCTTGATACGCCAGATGATTGTCGACGCCGTAGCGACCAAAGACGTCGTTATAACCGTGGACGCCCCATATATAATAGGCGATTGCCCACGGGCGCATCTCTTCGATCGTGTCGAATTGAAAATCGCCCCAACGCCACTGCTTCTTACCGATGTAGTTTGAGATTCTGAGATTCTTTGCCAGAAACTTCCACGTCTCGGCATGAAGGTGACGCGGCATGGTGTCGCCTTTCGGGTAAACCGCCGCCCGCACAAATATTTTCCCAAAGTTGCTTTTGGGGTTGGGGTCGAGCTCGAAGAGGAGGCGCTGCGAATCATGCAAAGCCTGATCGTATGCTTTCGGCAGCGGATAATCGTTGCCGCTCAAAGCGTGGATTGTTCCGACGAGATAGAATGGCACCGGAACATTCGTTACGCGCCACACGCAAGCGGTGGCCGCGCTTCGCGGCGTTGCATAATGCCGAACTGGCGAGGGTAATTAATAGATAGGTAAACAGCAGTGGAGAGAATTGTCGTTGGAAAGGCATGGAGGTGTAGTTGGTTCTGTTCATTAACTACGGGAATTGAATCTCCAAGTTCTCAAAAAAGCCGTGTCCGCGGGTAACTTTTTCACCCTATTGCCAGAATTAGTCCGTTGTTCCATAATAAGGGCTCGCATGACACGTTTCCGGGGGCTTGCCCTCTTCTTTGCCTGCTTGTTTGCCGCGCATTCCGCCTTTGCCAAGGCCGCTGTCGATTGGCACGTCATCAAAGTCGGCAGTCGCGATTATCTGAGCGTCGATAACATCGCAAAATTTTACGGGCTCTTGACCATCTCCGATCCCGTCCTCAAGAAAGTGCGGCTCGGCAACGGTCACAACGAACTGGACGCGCGCCTTAACAGTCGCGAGATCATGATTAACGGCGTGCGCAATTGGCTCTCGTTTCCGGTGATGGAAAAAGGTGGCGAGTTGCTCATCTCTCGCGTCGATCTGGCGAAGACGCTCGAACCGCAACTGCGTCCGCAAATGATCCCCGATCTCGGCAAAGTGAAGACGATCGTGCTCGATCCCGGCCATGGCGGTTACGACAAAGGCGCGACCAGCGCTTATGGATGCGAAAAGGATTTTGCGCTCGACGTCGCCCGTCAGTTGCGGCCGCTGCTCAAGGCAAAAGGATTCAAGGTTATCATGACGCGCGAAAGCGACGTTTTCGTTCCGTTGGAAGTGCGCGCCCGCATCGCGAATGCGCAGAAGGATTCCATCTTCGTCAGCATCCATTTCAACGCCACTGATCGGAATCCGGACGCGAATGGCTTTGAAATCTATTCGCTTACGCCAGTCGGTTCGCCTTCGTCGCAGGACGACAATCTCGCTCTCAGCTTCATCAATCGCCAGAATGGCAGTCCCTTCGATGCGCAGAGCCTCGAACTTTCCGCGAGCATTTATCATTCGCTCGTCGGGCATTTCGACGAATTCGATCGCGGCATTAAGCGTGCGCGCTTCGCCGTTCTGCGCCTAACGAAAACTCCGGCGGTCCTGATCGAGGGCGGCTTTCTCACCGAGCGCGGCGAGAGCCGGCTCATCGCGAGTAAAGATTGGCGCGGCAAACTTGCCCAATCGATCTGCGATGGCATCGAAGGTTACCGCGATCTCGCCGACAAAAAAACACGTCCAATGATCGCCGCCGATTATCGCCGCATGAATTCCGGCGAGTTGATGGCACGTGACGCGACCGCCCCGAATCCGCCGCCCGCGCCGCCCGTCGTTCCCAGTCAGCAACTAATCGTTTTTTTCCGGGGAGCGCGCTGCCTGCCCGCCGTGGCGGGCGACGTGCCGATTTCGGCGACTCGCCGAATTCTTACTCTTGGCTGCCGGCCTGGGCGACAGAGAGCCCAGTTCAGAATTGACCACTTGCTGAAACCGTTCCTAGATTGCATCAAATCCAACCAACAAAGGAACACCCGATGAAAAAATACATGACATACGCAGTGGCAATCCTCCTTGCGACCAGCGCCGCGTCGTTCGCCGCGCCGGACAAGAACGAGATCATGGCGAAGGAAAAGTCGGCCTGGCAGACGTTTAAAGACAAGGACGCCGCTGGCTTCAAGAAAGTTGTGGATGGCGACATGGTCGGCGTCTACGCGGAGGGCATATCCGGTATGGCGAAAGAATTAGAGGATATGCAGAAGTGGAACATGAAATCGTTCAAGATCAGCGATTTCAAGGCTCATTCCGATGAAAAGGACATCATGGTCACGAGCTACAAGGTAACCCTCAAGGGCACCTATGATGGGAAGGACGCCTCGGGCACCTACAACGCCGGGTCCGTCTGGAAAATGGAGAACGGCGCATGGCTAGCCATCTTTCACACGAATGTGAAAGCGGAATCTGGTGCCACGAGTCGTGCGCAGAAGAAAGAGTAGCGGCCGGCGTACTCAGCGCTTCAAGACAGTCGCAACGTTGGTGCGATTTTTCAGCGCGGTGACTTGCGAAATCGCGCCAACGGTCCGCCGAGATAAGTTCGGCTATTTCGTTTTCGCTTTTTGCGAGCTGTTTCCGAACTGACGCGCTCGGGCCGCGGCGCGTTCTGCGTCGGCCAGGCGTCCTACCACCTGGTATTCGTCGGCGAGATGTTTCCAGGGTGCTGCCCACTTGGGTGAGAGATGTGTCGCCTTCTCGAAAGAATTAATGGCGTCCTGATGCCGTCCCTGTTTTTCGTAAGCCAGTCCCAAATAATCCCAAACTGGCGAGTAACGAGAATTCAGGTGCGCTCCCTTTCGCAAATGGTCGATTGCCGCGTCGGTTTGGCCGATGACCGTCAGACAATAGCCGAGTTCTACATGGGCGAGATAATCGCGCGGGTTGCGGACCGCTGCCTTCTCAAGTGGCGGAATCGCTTCGCGAACGCGATTCAGATCGGCGTAAGCAACACCTAGCAGGATCAGGATGAGATCGTTGTCGGGCGCTACGTCCGCCGCTTTCACCAGGGCATCCAGCGTCGCCTGCCGATTGCCCGACCAGCTTTCAACTCGCGCCAGTTGGTACCATGCCGACCAGTCGGAGGGTATCATCGTCGTCGTTTTTTTTGCGTAATCGATGCTCTCCTGTTTATGACCTGCCCGTAGCGCCATTTCGCTCAGTTGGTAATAAAGACTCGGCGAGCTGGGGTCGATCTGGGCGAGCTTCTTGAGATGAAAAACCGCAGCCTCGTTATGCCCCTGGCTGGCTTCGACCAGGGCCAGCCCATACTCACCGTAAGCAGCATTGGGATCAATCAAGGTGACATTACGAAACGCTGCCGCCGCTTCGCGAAATTGTCGATTCTCCCAGGCGACCAGTCCGTGCAAACACTGGACGCCAAAGCTGTGCGGATATCTTGCCGCTAATTTTCGAGCTGCATGGAGTGCCTCAACTATATACCCCTGATTGGATTCGCGGATCGCTTGTTGGCCGAGAGGATCTTTCGCGGCAGGATCGTCCGGCCCCAACGCCTTCTGCATGGGCGGGCGCACCAAGCTCTCTGGTGGCGGAAGCTTGCTTAGCAAACGTTCGATAGAAATATCCTGGGCGATCGTACAAGTCGGGCGTGCAACAAAACAAATCAACGCCACGGCCGGCACAAAGCGATTTCGCCAAAAAACCAAATGACGTCTTTGCCCGCCGTTCATAATGATTCAACAGGCTGACGTAATTTCGCTATTGCTGCGAGCATGAACTCCCATCGGATGAACTCCGCGATCGGTTCATCCAGGATCGTCAAAGAGCTTTGGCGTTTCTGCCGCAATCATCTTTACGTTCTATGTCGCAATTCCCTTTGCTCCATTCTGATTTTGACTTTAGCGTAATTCACATAGCGGGGGAGCCAGTGGCTGAGAGGTTCGCGAAAGCGAGCCGACCCCTTGAACCTGATGCGGGTAATGCCGCCGAAGGAAGCGAGGGTCCGATGCCGGACAGGCATTTTCAGCCATGCGTTTTCCCGCGCATGGTTTTTGTTTTAACCGCGGATTACACGGATGAACACAGATAAGAAAGAATCGAATTCCTCTCCAAATGGAGGGACGACCTCCGTGTCGTCCTCTGACCAATTGCCGAATTCGCGCAAGGTCTACGTGAATGGAGAAGTGCATTGCGATGTCCGCGTTCCATTCCGCGAAATTTCGCTCGCACCCACGAAATCAATGGACGGAACACTCGAGCCTAACGAACCCGTGCGCGTCTACGACACGAGCGGCCCGTGGGGCGACATGGATTTTCGCGGCGACGTCGAAGAAGGATTGCCATCACTGCGTGCAAATTGGATTCGCGACCGCGGCGATGTGGACGAAATCGAAGGCCGACTCGTTAGGCCACAGGACGATGGATATCTATCCGTTCCGCATGCCGAGCATTCGGCGAAGCGCAACGGAAATTCGGAATTCGGAATGCGAAATGCGAAATTACAACGCAAACCGTTACGCGCGAAGCCCGGCAAAGTCGTCACGCAACTCTGGTATGCGCGACAGGGAATCATCACCCCCGAGATGGAATTCATTGCAGTCCGTGAGAATCACGGCCTGCAAAGTAGAAATGAGAAAGTAGAAAGTAGAAATGATTTGGGCTTCGCCCATGCCGGCGAATCATTCGGCGCCGCGATCCCAAAAGAAATCAACCCCCGAATTCGTTAGGCAGGAAGTCGCGCGCGGCCGCGCCATCATTCCGGCCAACATCAACCATCCCGAATCCGAGCCGATGATCATCGGCCGCAATTTCCTCGTAAAGATCAACGCCAACATCGGCAACAGCGCCGTCGCGTCGTCGATCGAAGAAGAAGTCGAGAAGATGCGTTGGGCCACGAAATGGGGCGCCGACACCGTGATGGATCTTTCCACCGGCAAAAACATTCACGCCACGCGCGAATGGATCATTCGCAATTCGCCCGTGCCCATCGGCACCGTGCCGATTTATCAGGCGCTCGAAAAAGTCGGCGGCCGCGCCGAAGAACTGACCTGGGAAATTTATCGCGACACCCTCATCG
The DNA here is from genome assembly GCA_963758535.1 of uncultured Verrucomicrobiae bacterium. GTDB lineage: Bacteria > Verrucomicrobiota > Verrucomicrobiia > Chthoniobacterales > UBA10450 > JBBQFI01. The sequence goes on from CAVWVT010000012.1 coordinate 416,332, forward strand.
AACAGGCGGAGCAGGGGGTCGATTACTTCACCGTCCACGCCGGGGTACTATTAAGATACATCCCGATGACGGCGCGCCGCGCCACCGGCATCGTCTCGCGCGGCGGCTCGATCATGGCGAAATGGTGCCTCGCGCATCATCAGGAAAGTTTTCTCTACACGAAGTGGGACGAGATCTGCGAGATCATGGCCGCCTACGACGTCAGCTTTTCCATCGGCGACGGTTTGCGGCCCGGTTCAATCGCGGACGCGAACGACGAAGCGCAGTTCGCCGAACTCTACACGCAAGGCGAGCTGACCCAGCGCGCCTGGAAACATCACGTGCAAGTGATGAACGAAGGCCCGGGCCACGTCCCCATGCACATGATCAAAGAGAACATGGAGAAACAACTCGAGTGGTGCGGCGAAGCGCCGTTCTACACGCTCGGCCCCCTAACGACCGACATCGCGCCCGGCTACGACCACATCACCAGCGCCATCGGCGCGGCGATGATCGGCTGGTACGGCTGCGCGATGCTTTGCTACGTCACGCCCAAGGAACATCTCGGCTTGCCGAACAAGAAAGACGTCAAAGACGGCGTCATCGCCTACAAGATCGCCGCCCACGCCGCCGACCTGGCGAAAGGCCATCCCGGCGCGCAATACCGCGACAACGCCATTAGCAAAGCGCGCTTCGAATTCCGCTGGGAAGATCAATTCAACTCGTCGCTCGACCCCGAAACCGCGCGCGAGTTCCACGACGAAACCTTGCCGCAAGAAGGCGCGAAGACCGCGCACTTCTGCTCCATGTGCGGCCCGCACTTCTGTCGATGAAGATCACCGAAGACGTGAGGAAATACGCCGCCGAACAAGAGCTGTCGAGGAGGCGACGAAGCGGATTGCGAAGACAATGGAGTTCTGGAACAAGGCCGGAAATCGCGAGAGTTCTCCGAATCTGTAGTAACTGTCTTGATTTCAAGCGAGGAGTGGATTGGGTTTGAGGGAGCTGATAAGCACGATGAGGAGATTTCGCATGGTGGAAGTGAGGGCGAGTTTGGGAGGTTTGCCGGCTGATCGGAGGCGCCGATAAAACGCGGCGAGGATGGGGTTGTGGCGGGTAGCGACTGAGGCTGCCATGTAGAGGCCGGTGCGCAGGGCGCGACGGCCGCCAAAGATGGCGCGTTGGCCTTGAGCCTTACCGCTGTCACGGTTGAAGGGAGCAAGTCCCGCCAGAGCGGCCGCCTCACGGCGATTGAGTTCTCCCAGTTCGGGCATTTGCGCCAGGAGAAGAGCAGCGGTGCGTGGACCGACTCCGGTGATGGCGGTCAGTTTCTGTGCTTTGGAGGAGAACTCCTCGGAGCGCTCGATGAGTTGCTTAATAAGAAGATCGATTTGAGCGATCTGCTTTTGAATCTGCTGGAGGAGACGCCGGCTTAAACTCAGCAGAGTCTTGTCGGTAAGTTGAGCACGGCGATTTTGCTCCGCCACCAACAGACGGCTTAAGTGTCGGCGCTGAGTTTCCAATTCCCGCAATTTGTCCTGCTGGGGTTTGGGTGGCGGGGTCGCTGGAGGTCGAATCGCTTGGCCGAAACGACAGAGCAGCTGCGCGTCGATGGAGTCGGTCTTGGCCCAGATGCCACTGGCTCGAGCGATTGGCGCACTCGAGTGGCCTGAACCAGGCTGATTGAATGCCGTGGCGATGCAGAGCCTGGAGGAGACCACGCTCATACCCTCCACTGGCTTCGCAGATTACCTGCACCGAGTCACCCATTTGGGCCAAACGCTGCACCAGTGCACTTCTTCCCAAAGCGTCGTTGGTCACGCGCCATGACTCTTGCCCCGAGGCCACGTCCAAATAGGCTTTGGCGACATCGATTCCGACATAGACTTTTTGCTCCTTCATGTGGTAAAAAACTCCTGCTTGTGAGATGCGAGCTGGCCAAGCCGGACCTGCCCTTGAGGTGGGCCGACTTGGTCGCTCCAGTAACTGTTCGAGTTTTGTTCCAACCAAGGGCAGATGCGGATCAAACTACAGACCGCTCTTGGTTCACCGCCATAAGCCGCCGCCTCGAGGATCTCGCACCTCCCCTGTTCTGAACGAACAAGGTCACGATTAAAAGATACAAGCCGCCTCGCTCAGTCGAGGCGTTGCCATGTCCGGGTAGCGCACGCGTCTCACGTGTTGGCGATGGTGTCTCGCCATCGCGGACTCCTGGTATACAAGATGGACATGCGAGTCCGATGTTTACCCGAACAGTTCCGTCAATGATACTACCGACGTGCCCGCAACTCGCTCATCACCGTTGACCGCGAAATTCTCGGCGGACTCTGGTTTTCATGGGCACGAGAGTGCCGGTGAAAACGCTCTTCGAGTATCTGGAAGATAATTACTCTCTCGATGAATTCATCGAGTGCTTTCAACTGTTAGCCGCGAGATGGCGCACCGAGATTTAGAGCAATCGAAAGACGCGCTGCTTCAGCCTGCGTGAAGATATTGCTCGACGAATGCGTCCCGTCGCCGCTGCGCAAATGCTAGCCGGTCATGAGTGCCACACCGCGAGATGGTTGGAAAAGTTAGCGGCGAATTGCTCACGTGCCGAAGCGTCAGTTCCGGTCGCCGAACCGATGACCGTCGGAAATGATGGAGGGATGCGCTCTGTCTCGTCCCACTTATTTGAGATCGACAACCGATTCCCGTTCCAAGCAATGTTGACATGGGGAGGATTCGGCGTGGCGGTTACATCTTCATTTGATGGATTGGCGATCAAATCCGCCGCAACACGTGGATGTGTCCGATAACGATGGTAAAATCATTACCAAAAAATCCGCGAGGTAATTAAGCTCTGGGCCCGATTTTCCTTTTCTCATGACACTATCGAAGAGAACCGCGTTAGGCATCTCGCTGGGCGTGATTGTGCTCTACTCGATCTACCAGATCGCTTCGCAACGCCCGGACGCACCATTGCCAGCGCATTTCTCGGAGCTGGTGTGGCGCATCGTGCGCAACAAGCTTCTTATTTTCGCTGGGATTTTTCTGCTGCTCCGCCTCGAGGGCGAAGGGTGGAAGGCGCTGGGCCTGAGCGTCGACAAATGGCCGCGCCATGTCGGCCTCGGGCTGCTCTTCGGGCTGGCGATGTTTATCGCGCTGAATGTGGCGCTCGGCTCGGTGCTGGGGTCGCTGTTTCCCCAGCCCGCCTCCAGCGGGCCCACCATCATGTCGTTCTTCAAGGAACCGGGAAATCTGCTGGCCTGGCTGCCGATAGGAATTTTCGGGGGCGGCGTGGTGGAGGAACTGCAACGCATCTTCATCTTCACCCGCTTCGAGAAATGGTTAGGGCGCCCCGGCCTCATTCTCGGGATCGCGTTCAGCTCGATCACCTTCGGCTGGGGCCACCGTTACCAGGGGCTCGGGATCGCGATTTCGACCGGAGTATCGGGCGTGATCTTCGCGCTCGTCTATCTGCGCCGACGTTCGGCCCTCGAGCCCATCACCGCACACGCCTTCAGCGACGTCCTGGCCATGCTGGGCGCGACGATGATGGCGCGATGAACGTGTCAAGATTTGCACGCTGACTCCAATTCTTAATTCCGCCGGCGTTTGTCTCCCGCGCTGAAGGCGCATTCGCCCGCGCCGCCGCGGTATGCCGTGATCATCTGGAAGACGGAAAAGTCCGCGAAGTTCGCCGTAAATTCTGAGATGTAGAGGCGCTTGGCCAAGCGCCTCGCCACCGCAAGCTTTTTGCCCCTCAAGATCTACACCACCAAAGCGTGCTAATGCTTGCCCGATGCTCGTGCATTTGATGCCGCCTTGCTTGCCGCGTGGCGCAGCTCCTCGCTCGCGAAAGCATTCGGAGTTACGCGGTCACACCGCTCGAGCAGCCGCGGCGCTTTCATCCGCTTCGCCCATTTCGCGAATGCCGGCGTCGCGCCGCGCCAGCGCAGCGTCTCGACCTTCTTAAAGAGCGGCGCATCGGTGCGCAGCGTCGCGAGTTTCTTGAAGAGCAGCGCGAGCTTGCGTTGTTCGCCGAGAATGTCTCGGCGGGAATTTTTCGATCTTACCGTAGCGATTCAAAAGCTGGGCGGCGGTCTTGGCGCCGATCCCGGGGATGCCGGGGTAGCCGTCGGCCGCATCGCCCACGAGCGCGAGCAGGTCCGGAATGAGCGGCGGATCGACGCCGAACTTTTCGCGTACCGCCAGCCGCATCGCGAATGATTTTGCGCCGGCCATCGATCTGGACCACGCGCGTCCCTCGCACGCATTGCGCCAGATCCTTATCGGGCGTCCAGATCGCGACGCGCTCGACCTTCTTGTCCTTCGCCGCGAGATGCGCGGCCGAAGCGAGCGCATCATCGGCTTCGAGCTCGATCATCGGCCAGACGACAACGCCCATCGCCGCCAGCGCCTCCTCGAGCGGATGGAATTGCGCGAGCAGCGCGCGCTCGATGCCGTCGCCGGTCTTGTAGTCCGCCCAAAGCCGATTGCGAAACGACTCGATCACGTGATCGGTCGCGACGCCGATGTAGGCGGCTTCCTTGCTCCGTGAGGCGGAGCCTTTTACGGAGTCAATTATTTGGAGAACGGTCTGCAGTACACCGACAACCGCACCGTAGGCGATCGACGCCACGTGAGGCGAGCCTTTTACGTGGGTGAACCGACGCAATCCGTAAAAGTGCCTGAACAATTCGTACGTCCCATCGACAAGATGCACAATCATGTTGGAATCCCGCATGCCTAACCGGACAACCGCGTGAGGCGAAGTCCTTTTACGCGGTGACGAAACAATTCGTAAGTTCCGTCGATTAGATGCAGCGTAAAAGGCTTCGCCTCACGCGGCTGATTAGTGGGACTTGGAGGCATGATCGGATACGCGAGAGCGCGCGGGGAATCGTTTCAGGTGGTGCCGTAATTGGGTCCGCAGGAAACGCCGTCCGGCACCGCTCTTCAGGAATTTTTCCCGGCCTTCGGCGTCTTCGCGCTCCGTGTAGGCTTCATAATAAATGAGTTTCCATGGACCTCGCGATTTCGTGGCGAATGAAGCGCCTTGGATATGTTCCGCCATCCGCCTCTTCAAATCCGTCGAGAAACCGATGTAGAAACCATAGTCGCTCTCTGACCGCAAAGATACACATAGAACACCCGCTTTTCTTAGTGCGACAGCCGCGTGGAGCGAAGCTTTTTACGCGGCCGTCGATTAGATGGACGATCATTTATTTGGAACGATGAGCGGCGCTTTCGGCGACAAGTTCAGGCGACTTCCTCGCCCTCGGCGACCTGCCCGAGACGGAGAAAGGTCTTAATCAGTTCGCCTTCGCCGCATACGATCATCTCCGGAAAGCGCTTGAACCATTTACCGTGCGGAACTTCCGGGCCTCCGTCGAGCCAAGTCGCAAAGAGTTCGAGTTGAGAGATGGAAATCTCCCGTTCGTCAACTCGGAGCCATAAATGTTCCAGGAGCGCTCTGGGGACACCGCGACGGCGAATTCTAGGCATCTGGCTTGGTGCCGTAAAATCCGCGGGTAAGCTCCTCGCGAATCTTAAGTTTTTCCGCGGGATCGCTGGCCTCGATCATGCGTTTGGCCAGCGCGCCGAGCTCTTTCCCGCTCAACATGCGTTCGGCATCTAAACGATACGCGAATTGGATCACTTTGGCCTGTTCGGCAGGTGTTAGACCCTGGATTTCCTGAATGACTTGATCAGCGCTCACGCCCTTAAGGTAAGCCCAAATTCTCTCCGAACTCAACGTCGATCCCGTTCTCTAGTGCGACAGCCGCGTGCTCGCGAATGCTTTCGGAGTTTACGCGTCCTGTCCTCACTGATGAACGCGGATGATCGTCTTTCCCTTGATCCGCTCGGTCCGGTTGAAAGCGGCAACCGCATCGTCGAGGTCTGCCACGTTGCCGATGTTTGTCCGCAGCCGACCAACCCGGACCCGCTGGACAAGCTCACTCAATTGGGCGCGATCGGGTACGACGACGAAGTCGATAGTTAGGCCGCCAGAGGGCCGCGCCTCGGTCGGGCCGGTGACGGTCACCAGCGTTCCTCCGGCGCGAATCAGGCCGGCAGACCGCTTCGCGATGTCGCCACCGATGACATCGAAAACCAGATCAACCTGGCCGACGTCTTCCAAGGCGTCGTTATCGAGGTCGACGAACTCCTGTGCGCCGAAGTCGAGAGCCGTCTGACGGGCGCCAGCGCGCCCGGTGCCGATGACGTACGCGCCGGCCTCACGTGCGAGCTGGCTCGCCATCGAACCGACTACGCCGGCCGCACCGTGCACGAGGACGCTCTGCCCCGCCTGAAGGCGGCCATGCTCGAACAGCCCCTGCCACGCGGTCAGGCCCGGCATCACGAGGGCCGCGCCCACCGTGAAGTCAACGTCGCCCGGCAGCGGTGTGAGGTTGCGTGCCTCGACGGCCACATACTCCGCCAGCGTGCCGTCGCGATACCAATCCGTTAGGCCGAACACCCGCTGTCCAATCGATAGCCCGGTCGTGCCATAGCCGAGAGCGGTGACCACTCCGGCCAGTTCGTGTCCGGGGATTGAAGGCGTCCGGTCACGGCCGGCGCGATCGGTCCAGGTCGAGGGCCACGTCAGCTCATCCCCGGTGAATCCCGCCGCATGAATCTGAACAACGACGTCGTTTATCGCCGCCTGCGGCTCGGGCCGCTCCACCAGCTTCGCTCCGGCCGTTCCCGCAGTCCGATCCGTCACCACAATCGCCTTCATCGGTCACCTCCTGTGTCGAGTTCTTGCCTGTAAGGTAGCCGCTCCATCCGAGCCTGGGAAGACGGATTGGGGTCAGAGCCCCGAAACCGCGTGTCCGCCGCAGGACGGACTCGCCGTGGCGAGAGGCGAAGCCTTTTACGCGGTTACGCGGATTCGAGTTGTGCGAGCGCAGCGAATCCGTCATCGTCGTCAGGCTTACCGCTGAACCACATGATTTTTCTTCGCGCAATTCGACGTCCCGCCGTAGCCTTGGCGAAGGAGGATGCTCGATGTGCGGTCTGGATTTCTGCTCGATGAACGGAGCCGATGGGAATCGAGCAAAGTCGTGCAACTGACGAAGTAGGAGTATGCCAAAGACTCGAGATTTGCTGGAGTTGTTTCGCGCTATCGGTTCGCGCGATCTCACGCGAGCAACGGCTCTCTCTCGTGAGCTTGCGTCGCAACATGGGTTGCGCGGACAATTCCGGGCGGAGCGCGATCTCCTTGGTGCACTAAACGGCGGAGCGTCGCCGACCAACGGGAAGGTTAGCCTTTCGACGACGTGGAGCGTAGGCGATACCTTAATGCCTCTTGCTGGACCGCGGCAATTGTCAGGTCTAGAGCTTTCTTCGACGGTTCGAGCAAGTTTGGCGGACGTAATCAAAGAATGGGGGGCACGTGCGAAGCTAGCAAGACATGGTTTACCGCGGCGATGGAGGTTGCTATTTCACGGGCCTTCAGGATGTGGGAAAAGTGCTACGGCGGCTGCGCTTGCTACAGAAACAAAGCTTCCCGGCTATCTCGTCCGATTCGACTCCTTAATCGGAGCGTACCTCGGGCAGACGGCGTTGCGCTTGCGTGAACTGTTTAGATTTGCTGAGCAAAACCCTTGCGTGTTGTTGTTTGATGAGGTGGACGCGCTGGCGAAAAGACGAGGAAGTCCGATGGAAGTTGGGGAGCTCGATAGAATTGTCATCGCCTTCATGCAGGAACTGGAGCACGCCCACGGAGAAGGCTTTGTAATCGCCACCTCTAATATTCCCCGAGTGTTGGACGACGCACTTTGGCGACGCTTCGACTTGCGCATTTCCTTTCCAAAGCCAAACGGAGCCGGCCTCTCGAAGTTTGCTAAACGGCGATGTCGCGAACTTGGTTTTCGGGCGGGCTCTAACGTAATTGCCGCTTCTCGAAAAGCGTCTTCCTACGCCGAAGCTGAACAGATTGTCATAGCTGAGGCTCGTCGCCGCATTCTGGCTAACTGAGGAGCTATGCCACCTCCTTCATCGAAGCCACGAAACTATTTTCTTAATGAGAGCCACGAGCTTTCAGTAGAAGAGAAAGGCGGTGGAGGCCGCCCGGTAGAATACCTTAACGTCAACTGGCCGCAGAAGTCGCGACGGCTTCACAAATCTCTGGACCTTGTAAGGCGGCGAGCGGGTGAATCCCGCGACCCGCTTGCACAAAGGAAGGTACTACCTAGTTGCTGACCCAGCCGCTCAAATTGTAAAGGCATCCAAAGCCAAGGACGCCATCAAGGGGCAAAAGATAGAAGCGGTAACCTTTAGTGGGGAGCAATCGAAACTGTTCGAGCGAATTGGACTGGACTTGATCGAGGTACATCCCACGGGTGTCGCCACTGTTCACGCAACACCCGAACGGATGGAGCAGCTCATGAGTAAGACGTCGCAACTTGCCGATCTGGGTGCTCGGGAACAGGCTCGGTTTGTGGCGTTCGACTCTTTCGAATGGTTGTCGGCCGAATGGAAATTTGATGAAGAATGGCTTGATGAGATCGGACAGAGAACAGCCGAAGGATATATTAAACTGCAACCACTGATCAGTCAGTTAGAGGCTGATTTGGTGATCCGCGCACTCGAACATACATTTCGTGGCCAAGCTGGCGTAGGTTTGCGAGGCGTAGGGCGAAGTTACCTTGGCCGATTTTTCCTTCGCGCTACTGTGAATGCCAGAACCGTTAAAGAGTTAGCCGAACGCTTTACTTCGATTCAATCGATTCATCCACCGATTATCGCATTGACAGAAAGCCTCCCGCCAGAAATTACCCCGGCGAGAGCTGTGCGGACGGCAAGCAGACCTTCTTCTGCGTTGCCGTGTGTTGGAGTGGTGGACACTGCCGTTCCGCAAGAGCATAAGTGGCTGCGATCGTATCGGCGGGGCAATGCTATAACCGGCCTCAATTGTTCGAATACTGAAAACGACAATCACGGTTCGATGGTCGCTTCGCGCGTTGTCTTCGGCGATGCAGACCTAGGCAGTCTGGCGTCACCGCCTGTAGCGACTTGTAGTTTCCTCGAAATCCGAGTGGGCTCCGGTCCAGAAGGAACGATTCTCACCGAAAGTGTTTCCGGCGCGCTGGCAGCAGCCCTTGTCTCTGCGCCTGATGTAAGAGTGTTTAACCTTAGCTTTGACGCTAGACAAAGACTCGACGATCTACCTGCCAAACAGAGGTCTGAAACGTTAAAGCTCATCGAGGAGGTCGATAACTTCGCGTTTGACCAGGATATTCTTTTGGTCGTAGCCGCGGGAAATGCTCAGCAGCAAATCGTTCCGTCCCCTGGGTATCCGCTCCACTTTGATAATCCTGGATGGGAATTACATAGTTATCCGCGCGCGTTCAACGCACTTACCTGTGGCGGCGTGTCGCCACGACTAAGTGCCGGCGGAGTCGCACCGGAAGTCGACGCGCCAAGCCCATTTACTCGGGTTGGTCCGGGCTTTGCGGGCAGTCCGAAACCCGACCTTTGTGATTCCGCTGGAAATCTGGGCATGGACTATCGTCCGCTTGGAGGCGCCGGAGTCTGGGGATATTCGGCCATGGGTGATCCACGCGAAGACTTTGGAACGTCGTTAGCCGCGCCATTGTTGGCGCGCGAAGCAGCCTTTCTCTTTGAAGAGTTGGGTCCAAGATGCCCCGACGATTCACGGCCATTTGCCTGCGCGGTGAAGGCGGTTTTGGCGCTCACAGCGGATGGAATTGCCGAGAGGCTTAGTGACTCATTGCAGCCGCTTGCAAAGCGTTCGATCGGATTCGGACGAGCGGGTGTTGAGCGGTTTCGGAAGGCGAATAAGCAAAGGGCACGCTTCGTTTGGCAAGGTGCAATCGCGCACGAAGATGATCTTGTTCGGGTGCAACTCCCAATACCCATCGCGTGGGTTAATGAAGCTTCCTTCCCGCACCTTCAACTCTGCATCGCTTGGGATACGCCAGTGTGTGCTGCTGCGGAAAGTGAATGGTCTTGCAGGGATGTAAACGTTACCATTCGACCTGGCCCTGAAGCGAAGGCATTAAGCGGCTCGAGGGACAGAAGTAAGGGCTATCCTCTCTTCCGTCGCAAATGGAAGTTAGAAAAGGCTCGTGACAAGGATATGATCGAAGGCGATCTCTGGGTGTTAGAATTTAAATACTCTCAAATCGCCGCCTACTCTGCGGGACATGCTGTTCCTCCATCTCAGCGAATCGCATTTGCGGCTGAAATCTGGGATGAAGCGGAGTCTCCACTAGAGCCACATTCTTTCATTCAGAGTTTGCCAATCGCTTCTACGCTCGTCCGATTGAGTAACACGTCGGCATGGTTGCCAAGTGCTATTGCGATAACATCGGTGGTCTGACTTAGTCCACCTGACTGTTGAGCGGGCGTGCGGCTTGCGCTTGTGCACCGCAAGATTACTTGATGTCCGCCGTCGCTCACGAATGATCTCGCTACGAACGGTTAGCTCGCAACCTATTAACGTAGCGGCGGCGATTAAGCGAGAGTCCAGTTTCGCACTCAGCCTTCTTCACCGCGGACTTCTTGGCGCCCTTCTTTGCGCTGCTGCCCCGCTCGCGAAGAATTTCGGAGTTCGGAGTTTCCCTTGCCTAGGAAAAGGGAAAAAGGAAGGAAAAAGCGGCCAGATTGCGGATCTATTAGTGCGTTTAGTCGGCGAGACGATTTTGCAGTTCTTTCAGGGTTGAATCTGTCCACGCTTTATACTCCTCTGTTCTCCAGTTGCCAGATGTCCAACGGCTGAATCGGGATCGCATCCGCACGACAAAGAAGTAGGTGTAGCAATCAGCTATTGCCTCAGGGGGGTTAATACGGTATCCGTCAGGAGCTCGTTCAGCAGGAATAGCATTCGCTAGCTCCACCTCAATAAACACCAAGAAGAAATTCGGTCTGTAGATCAACACGCCGTAATTGTCGACCCTGTCGCGGACGATTTCCTGTGTTCGAATCAGTTCCGTATTTTTTGGCAGCGAAAAATCGGGCTTGCGCAGAAACGCGAAAAATTCGGATTCTCGGAATGGGCTTTTCGCGAAAGGGGAAAAAATATTTTGCGCGGCAGTTTCATGTTCGGTCAGCTGATATGGAAGGCTGACAACAAGCGGCGGCTGCCGCTTAGGCATGTCACTGTGTTCGACGTACCATTTTCGCTGTATGTCCAGAAAGATCATCGCCACTTTATACTGAAGTACCTCTAGGATGAGCCGCTGTTTTTCGCCACGTGTTAGAGGTCGCGCTGGCGGATGCTCGCCGTGAAAGACGTCATTCGTCCAAAGGAGCCATAATGCCCGCGAAAACATTCGATTATCTGCGGCTGGGGGCGTTTCGAAATCGGTGTCGCCTAAGGAAGGCGGGAACCCCGTTTTTTCGTCAACGAGTAACGACGTGGTGAAGGGGGATACTTCACCACCGTTTCCTGCAGAGTCAGCAATGTTGCACCGGCAACGGTCAGCACGCCAAGCAGCAAAAAATTGAATAGGCTCGCCTGAACCTTATCGTTCCAGTTGAGCCACACCAACCACCCAGTAGCGAGGGCGATCAGCAGAATTCCCATGAAGCCGATCATTACTAAGGTTTGCACTCGGAACTTCATAGAGCGAAAGGATGCTCAAGGAAAGACTTCGTGGCGACCAAAATTGCGATCTGCGGACTTAGACCAGGAAGCAGGGTAACTTCTTTGGTTTCGCCTTCACAGGGAAAAAGCTGAAAAACTGGAAAGCTGAAAGCTGAAATTGGGGAACAAAAGTTGGAAGTCGGAGG